>MERT01000002.1:473750-576343 GCA_001770705.1 Burkholderiales bacterium GWF1_66_17
GCTCGTCGAGCCGGTCGCGGTCACCGTCCCAGGCGCCACCGTCCAGCTGCTCGGTCCATTTCGCATAGACCTTGGCGCGTTCACCCCAGCGTTCGGCGGCGCGCGCACTGGCCGCGGCCGAGGCCACAGTGTGCGCCGCGATGCCGGAGGCCGAGGCGTCGGTGGTTTCGCTGGCGTCGTCGCTCTCGAACAGGTCGGCGCTCGCCGCGTCGCCACCGCTCAGCTGGTCCAGCTTCAGGCGGCAGACGTAGCGGCCGCGCCCTTTGGCGAGCGAATAGGTGAACGACTCGGGCAGCGCCGCGGCCAGCGCTGGCAGGTCTTTCGCGATCAGCTGCTCCTGCAGCGCCACCGTGGCGGTGGAGATGATCACGCGCTTCTGCTGCGCCAGCGCGAGCGGGATCACGGTGGACACATAGGCCGCCGACTTGCCCACACCCGTGCCGGCCTGCACCACCGCAATGCCGCGCTCCGGCAGGCCCGCCTCGCCGCTCACCGAGCCATCACCGAGCGACACCCCGCTCAGCGTGTGCGCGATCAGCGCCGCCATCTCGCGCTGGCCGGGGCGCGAGCGAAAGCCCGGCGCGTGCGACACCACGTGGTCGAAAGCCGCAAGGGCCAGCGCCTCGCGCGCCAGCGGACCCGCCGGCAGGGCGCCGGCATCGGCAGCGGAAACGTCGGGGGTATCGGTGGGAGTGGACATGCGGGGCCGGAATCAAAAGACGATTGTCCCAGACCGGCACCGCCCGGCGCGGCCGCGGGCCATGCCCGGTTGCACTGCACAATGCCCGAGCCCCGACACAGAGAGAAGATTGCATGGCCACCCGACGCACCCCCGCCGCCGCCCGGCGCCCCGCCCGCTCCACAGGCAGCCACCAGCTGATCGACCTCGCCCTGCAAGGCGGCGGTTCCCACGGTGCTTTCACCTGGGGCGTGATCGACCGCCTGCTGGAAGACGAGACGCTGGAGATCGCCGGCATCAGCGGCACCAGCGCCGGCGCCATGAACGCCGTGGCGCTGGCCGCCGGGCTGATGGAAGGCGGCCGCGAAGGCGCCCGCGCCGGCCTGCGCCGCTTCTGGAAGCGGGTCGCCGAGTCCTCGCCGTTCCACGCCCTGGCGGCGGGGCCGATGGCCCAGCTGCTGGGCCTGGGCCATCCGTGGCTGCAGGCGGTGGTCGCGCCCTGGCAGAACCTCGCGCAAGTCGTCGGCAGCCAGTTCTCGCCCTACCAGTTCAACCCGCTGAACCTGAACCCGCTGCGCGACATCCTGACCGAGACGGTGGACTTCGAGCGCGTGCGCGCCTGCACCCGCGCCCAGCTCTTCGTGGCCGCCACACACGTGGCCACCGGCGACCTGCGCATCTTTCGCCAGGACGAACTCACCGCCGACATGGTGCTGGCCTCGGCCTGCCTGCCGCTGCTGTTCCAGGCGGTGGAGATCGACGGCGAGGCCTACTGGGACGGTGGTTACGCCGGCAACCCCTCGCTGCTGCCGCTGATCAGCGAGACCGCGGCCGACGACCTGCTGCTGGTGCAGATCAACCCCAGCCGGCGCGAGGCCGTGCCCACCCAGGCCAGCGACATCCTCGACCGCGCCAGCGAAGTCACCTTCAACGCCAGCCTGCTCAAGGAGCTGCGCACCATCGGCCTGCTCAAGGAACTGCTGCAGGACGCCGGGCGCCCCGACAGCGCCTACCGGCGCCCGCTGTTCCAGCGCGTGGACGACCTGCGCCTGCACCGGCTCGACGCCGAAGTCCAGCTCGCGCAGTTCGGCGCCACCAGCAAGACGCAGACCGACTGGGCCTTTCTGTCCCAGCTGCACGACATCGGCCGCGCCACGACCGACGCCTGGCTGCACACGAACCGCCAGCACCTGGGCCAGCGTTCCACCTTCAAACTGCCACCGGCCTGAGCACCCCGGCCTACCCCACACACCATGACCCTCCTGTCCCCCTGGTTCGTGCTTGCCCTGTTCGCCGCCGCACTCCTCAGTGCCCGCTACCTGCTGCACCGCAGCTTGGCGCCCGAGGCCAGCACCGATGGCCCGGCCCCCGCCGAACTCGGCCTGCGCGCGCACGAGGTACAGATCCCCGGCGCCGCGGGCCAGCATCTGTTCGCCTGGTACCTGCCCGCGCCCACATCGGCCCCGCACCCCGCGCCCGCCGTGGTGCTGCTGCACGGCTGGGGCGGCAACGCCAGCACCCTGCTGCCCGCCGCGCAGGCGCTGCACGCGGCGGGCTTCGCCGTGCTGCTGCCCGAATCGCGCAACCACGGCCGCAGCAGCCGCGTCGGCCACAGCTCCCTGCCCCGCTTCGCCGAAGACCTGGAGGCCGCGCTCGACTGGCTCGCCCTGCAACCCGATGTGGACCCTCAGCGCCTCGCCGCGCTCGGCCATTCGGTGGGCGCTGCGGCCGTGCTGCTGGTGGCCTCGCGCCGCCCCGGCCTGGCCGCCGCGGTGAGCGTGAGCGCCTTTGCGCACCCCGAGTGGGTCATGCGGCGCTGGCTCGCGCAACGCCATGTGCCCTACTGGCCGCTGGGCTGGCTGATCAACCGCTACGTGGAACGCGTCATCGGTGCGCGCTTCGACCACATCGCCCCGCTGGCCACGCTGGGCCAGGCCCAATGCCCGGTGCTGCTGCTGCACGGCGCGCAAGACGACACCGTGCCGCTGGCCGATGCGCAGCAGCTCATCCAGCACAAAGGCCGTGCGCACGCCACCCTGCTGGCGCTGGACGGCACACACGAAGGTTTTGCCGACCCGGCGCAGGCCGGGCGATCCGTGCTGGACTTTCTGCGGCAGGCCTTGCGAGCCGCGTCCGGTTAGGGCCTCACGCCCTCACCAGGTGGACTGGGGCGCGGCCTCCGGCGCCTCCTTGGGCAGGCTGAAGTAAAACGCCGCGCCCTCACCCACCACACCCTCTGCACTCACCTTGCCACCGTGGCGCTGCACCACACGCTGCACCGTCGCCAGGCCCACGCCCGTGCCTTCGAACTCGTTCCGGCCATGCAGGCGTTTGAACGGCTGGAACAGCTGGCTGGCGTAGGCCATGTCGAAGCCCGCGCCGTTGTCGCGCACGCAGAAGGTCTGCAGGCCATCGGCGGCCTCTGAGCGCGAGAAGGAGATGCGCGCCTGCGGCTCGCGCCCGGTGTACTTGCAGGCGTTGCCCAGCAGGTTCTGCAACACCACGCGCATGAGCGTGGGATCGGCCTCGACCAGCAGATCGTCTTCGATCGCCCATTCGATCTGGCGCGTGCTTTCCCCCCGCTCCAGCTCCGCGGCGAGCCCGCGCGCCAGCTCGCTGAGGTTCACCTTCTCGTGGCGCACCGGCGCGCGCCCGTGGTGCGCCAGGGACAGCAGGTCGGTGATGAGCTCGCCCATGCGCCGCGTCGATTCCTGGATCTTGTGCAGAAACACCCGACCTTCGGCCGACAGGCGATCCGACTCCTCGGCCAGCAGGCTGGCAAAGCCATCGATGGCGCGCAACGGGGTTCGAAGATCGTGGGATACGCTGTAGGAAAAGGTGTCGAGCTCCCGGTTGAGCACCGCCATCTCGCGCGTGCGCTCGCTCACCCGCTTCTCCAGTTCTTCGTTGAGCTGTTGCAGCGCCAGCTCGGCCCGGCGCGTTTCGGTGATGTCCTGGATGGTGCCCTTGCTGTGCACCGACCGATCGCCCTCGAACACGTTGAGGGCCATGACCCGGACATGTTTGATGGCACCGCCGGGCAGCAGCAAGCGGTGTTCCAGCTGAAAGGTGTGGCGGACCGAGCAGACCGCCCTGAGCGCGTCCCGCACCCGCTCGCGGTCCTCCGGGTGCACCATCTGCAGAAAGGCGTCGAGCGTGGGGCTGCCTTCGCCAGGACCGAGGTCAAAAATCCGGAACACCTCGTCCGACCAGAGCAGGCGACCGGAAGCGAGGTCGAGGTCCCAGTTGCCCACCCGGGCCATGTGCTGCGCCTCTTTCAGGCGGACCTCGCTGGCGCCCACGGCCTGGCGCCCGCGCTCCACGGACCAGAGCAGGCCGGCAATAATGGCGCCCCCCGCCAGCAGCAGCAAGGACATCAGGGCGGTGAACAACTGGCCACGGCGCAGCGCGGGCTCCAGCGGCCCGAGCACCGACTCGTCGGCCAGCCCCACCAGCATCACCGCGCCGCCCACCGGCAGCCGGAACCAGCCATAGGTTCGCGACACCTGGTCCAGCGAGCAGACCGCGCGGTACGACCCCTTGCCCAGGGCGGTGTCGACCATGAAAGGCCGGGAGGCCTCCGCCTGCAGACCCATGGCCACCGTGTTGTCGCGGCTGCGCGCCAGGTAGGTGCCATCGCCCTGCACCAGCGCCACCACATCGAGTGCCGACAGGTGCAGCGCCGCCAGCCGCTGCGCCAGCACATCCGTGGGCACCATCATGAAAATGGCGCCCGCGAACCGCCCCTCGCGCAGGATCGGTCGCCCCACCGCGAACTGCCAGTGCTCGGTCACCCGCCCCAACACCGGTGCCCCGATGACCATGCGATCCACCCCGTCGCTGAGATCCCGGAAAAACACGCGGTCCCCGATGAACACGCCCTCACCCTTGCCCAGGCTGTTGAACACCAGGTGGCCCTGCGCATTGACCACCAGCACGTGCGACACAAAACCCGCAGGCAGCGCCTTCAGGAGATCGTCGGCCACGGGCGAAAACCGCTCGGGCGCCTCGACCCAGCGCTGCCGCAGATCGTGCAGGACCAGGTCCATGGCGCTGAACACGCTGCCCACCTGCCCCGCCATCGCATCGGCCAGGTGCAGGCTGCGCTGCTCGGACTGATGCAACACCTGCTCGCGCAGCGCCGCCTGCGAGCGCAGGCCCTGCCCCCACAGCACCGCCACCGCCACCACGCTGAACAACAGCACGAGGACCAGCAGAAAACGAAAACGCGCACCGTTGCCCAAAACGAACCCTTCGACATCCTGTTCATCGACCCGCCGCGGCCAGCACGGCCGGGCGCACCCGACGCCGGCCATGCGCCGGGCACGAAGGCGCATTCCATACGGCGCACGCCGTCATCGGGTTGACAAAGCTCAAAAGCTCTGGGATATGGCCGCCACCGCGGCACAAAGTGTGTATTCCTGAACACAGATGCCCGCAGGCCTGTGGTGCCGCGCATCAGCGGCAGCGGGTCTGGCCCTTCAATCCCGGCCCGATCTACCAGGTGCCCAGGTCAGTGACCACCGGCGCCGCGGGCAGGCTGAAGTAGAACTTGGCCCCTTCGCCCACCGCGCCCACGCCGCGCACTGTGCCGCCGTGCCGCTGCACGATGCGTTGCACCGTCGCCAGTCCCACACCCGAGCCCTCGAACTCGTGGTGTGCGTGCAGCCGCTTGAAGGGCATGAACAGCTGCTCGCTGTAGGCCATATCGAAGCCCGCGCCGTTGTCGCTCACACAAAACACCGTCAGCCCACCGGTTTCCCCGGTGCAGGTGAACTGCACTTTCGCCTGTGACGTCTGGCTGGTGTATTTCCAGGCGTTGCCCAGCAGGTTCTGCAGCATCGCCCGCATCAACCCCGGGTCGGCCATGGCGGTCATGCCTTCTTCGATGTGCCAGTCCACCTCGCGCTCCGGTTCGGCGTGCTGCAACTCGCCCGCCACCGCCAGCGCCAGCTCACTCAGGTTCACCGGCTCCTGGCGCATGCGGGCGCGGTTCAGGTGCGTCAGCGACAGCAGGTCCGTGATGAGCTTCCCCATGCGGCGCGAACCGTCCTGGATACGCTGCAGGTGCTTGCGTCCCACGTCGGAGAGCTGGCCGGCTTCCTCTTCCTCCAGCACACAGGCAAAGCCGTGGATGCTGCGCAGCGGCGTGCGCAGGTCGTGCGAGACGCTGTAGGCGAAGGCCTCCAGCTCCCGGTTGGCCTGCGCCAGTTCGCGCGTGCGCTCGGTCACGCGCGACTCCAGTTCCTCGTTGAGCTGCTGCAGCGCCAGCTGCGCCGTGCGCACCTCGGTGATGTCCAGCACCGTGCCCATGCTGCGCACGGGCCGGTCGCCGTCGTATTCGGTCGCGCCCCGCTCGCGCACATACTTCACCCGCCCGCCGGGCAGCAGCATCCGGTGCACCACGTTGTAGGTCCGGCGGTCCCTGACCGAGGTGTGGAAGGCCTGCCGCACCATCGCCTGATCATCCGGGTGCACCAGCTCCAGAAAACGCTCGAACGAGGGCTGCACCAGCGCCGGATCGACCTCGAAGATGCGGTACACCTCGTCGGACCACCGCAGCCGGCCCGAGCCCAGGTCGTACTCCCAGCTCCCCAGCCCCGCCAGCTGCTGGGCCTCTTTCAGCCCCGCCTCACTGCGCGCCAGCGCCCGCTGGCTGCGGGCCATGCGCAGCTGGTCCCGCACAATCACCCCGCCAAAGCCCAGCAGCAGCAGGGACAGGACCCCGGTCACCAGCAGGTTTCGCCGCAGCGCCGGCGCCAGCGGCGCCAGCACCGAGTCGTCGGCCAGGCCGACCGACACCACCAGCCCCGGGTCGGCCAGGCGGTGCCAGCCATAGGTGCGCGGTGCGTGGTCGACCACATCGTCCACCCGGTAGGTGCCGTGCGACAGCGTCGGCTGCGCCCGGTAGGGCCGGTCGGCCGGCACCTGCTGCCCCATCGACGCCTCATTGCCCTCGCTGCGCGCCAGATAGTGGCCGTCCGGGTGCACCAGCGACACCACGTCCTGGTCCGACAGCTGTAGCTTGCCCAGCTCGCGGGCGATGTACGCCGACTCCACCACCATGTAGATCACCCCGTCGAATCGCCCCTGGCGCAGCACCGGTCGATCCACCACAAACACCCAGTGCCCGGTCAGGCGCGAACGCACCGTCGCCGACACCCGCACCGCGTCGGGGCCCTGGCGCGCCACCCGGAAGCTGTCGCGGTCGCCCACATAGCGCCCGGTTTCCAGCCCCAGGCTGTTGTAAGCCAGATTTCCACTGGCGTCGGTCACCGACACGTGCGAGACCAGGCCCGGCGGCAGGCTGGCCAGCGCCGCCTTCGCCAGCACGTCGAAACGTTCCCGCGGCTCGCGCACCCAGTGGTCGCGCAGCGTCCTGAGCGTGATGTCCATCGTGTTGAGCTGCGCCTGCACCTGCCCGGCCAACGCATCGGCCACGTGCAGGCTGCGCTGCTCGGCCTGCAGCAGCACCTGCTCGCGCAGCTGCGTCTGCGAGTGCAGCGACTGCCACCACAGCACCCCCGCCACGACCACGGTGAACACCGCGGCCAGCAGGGCCAGGGAACGGGGAAGCGCCCTCAACGGACAGCCTCCGCCCCGAAGGCGAGGCCCTGCACGGGGCGCGCTGCTGCATTGCACCAATTCACAACGACGGTCTCTTTTTGGTATGGCCCATCCGAATGTCCGGCAGGCGACTGGCAGGCCCTGATTCTGGCGCGTGGACCTTACGCGCAGCGGATACCGTGACCCGCATCCTGATTATTTCGTCACGAAGGGCCACAAGTTGAGGCCACAACGCCCAGGCGTCAGGGCGCGGGCGCGCGGTCCACCGCCGGCCAGCAGCTGCGGCAGAGCATCCCGGTGCTACGACGCCGACAGCTCCACAACGGAAAGAACGCGGCTATTCAATAGCAGAAGCAGGGCTCTGTGCTGCGGCGGGGAACAAAAAGCCCGTCACACCGAGCGCAAAAAATCATCGCGCAGTTGCAGCAGAATTTTCTTGCCGTTGGAACCCTTGCCCGCGCTGACCAGACCATCGCTCAGCACGCCTTCATAGCCAGGGCGCTCGCGCAGCGCCGCCTCATCGGGTGACACAAAGCCCATCGCCCAGTGGTCGAAGCTGAGCGCCTGCACCGGCCCTTACCACATCGCGTACACCTGCTGGTGCCGCGGATCGCGGCAGATGGTGGCGTACAGCGCCTCCACCTCGTCGCGCTCGCCTTCCAGCAACTGCAGGAATTCCTGCCGGTGGTACATCAGCAGCCCGGTGATGCCGTGCGCCTCGTTGTGCACACGCGCCTGGTCCAGCAAAGCCAGCAGCTCCGCCTGCTTCATCTCGCGCGTGGCGAGGCTGACGTAAATGATTTCGTGAAGTGCCATATGGAGAGACCAAAAAAAATGGCGGAATGGCCATGCCCAGATCCAGATCCCTGTGCTTGCTTCTATCGGCCGGCTTTTGCCCGAGTTGAGCCCGGCGCAACGGCGAGCCCGGCCAATTCGGTACAGTGCCACGAACTTCTTGATCAGCGGTGTCGGTCCGGCCAGGATCAGGGTGGATGCAAAGCCTCAGCCTCGCCGACCGTCGTCCACCCAACACGTCCCGCGAGGGGCGGGCGTCAAATCGCAGCGGCCTGGCGCATCAGCCCCAGCAGCAGCTCGCTCGCCCCGTCCCACACGATCTGCACCCCCAGACACAGCAGGATGAATGCCGACAGGCGCAGAAAGATCACCGTGCCGGCTTCGCCCAGCGGCCGTAGCAGGCGCTGCGCGTAGCGGAAGGCCAGGTACAGCAACACGCCCACCGCCATCAGCGCCAGCACGCCGCCGCCCATGCGCGCGAGCGAGAGCAGCGCCCGGTCGTCCTGCAGCGACACGCCCACGGTGATGGCCGCCGCGATCGAACCCGGCCCGCAGCTGATCGGGAAGGTGAGCGGGTAAAAGGCCTGCCGCCGCGCCATCTCGGGCGTGAACGACTCGGCCAGCTCGGTGCGGCTGTCCACCGTGGCGTGGGTGGCGGTGAGCAGGCGCCAGGCCGTGGCCGCCAGGATCAGGCCGCCGCCCACCCGCACGATGGGCAGCGAGATGCCGAAGAAGCTCAGCACGTACGAACCCACCAGCATCGAGCCCAGCATCAGGCCGAACATGTTGCGCGCGATGCGTCGCGCCAGCAGCGCCCGGGTGCCGGCCGACGCACCTTCGGTGAGCCCGAGGAAGATCGGCGCCGTGGCCGCCGGGTTCAGGATCGGCAGCAGCGCCGCAAAGACGAACAGAAAGCTCTTGCCCAGCGCCAGCAGGAGTTCGATCGTCATGGGTGCTGGACTTCGCGCTCAGGGGTGGGCGCGTGGTCCACCATGTCGCGCATGCGCCGGCGCATCGCCCGGTCGCGCCGCTGCTCCTCGTTCCAGTCCTCGCGCACGCCGCGCCACAGCGCCAGCGCCATGAGCAGGATCACCAGCGTGAACGGCAGCGCGAACACGATGGTCGCCGTCTGCACCGCCTTCACGCCGCCGGCCAGCAGCAGGCTGATGGCAATGCCCGAGACCAGCAGGCCCCAGACGATCTTCACCCGCGCACTCGGGTTTTCATTGCCGCCCGTGCTCATCATGCCCAGCACCAGCGTGGCCGAGTCGCCCGAGGTCACGAAGAACACCAAGACCAGCACCGTGGCCACGCCGCTCATCAGTCCACCCATGGGCAGGTGGTCGAACATGGCGAACAGGCCGGTGGACACGTCGGCGCTCACCGCCTCGGCGATCGGCAAGCCCTGCATGATCTGCAGGTGCAGCGCCGTGCCGCCGAACACCGAGAACCACACGAACGCCGCCAGCGTGGGCGCCAGCACCGTGCCCAGTAGGAATTCGCGGATGGTCCGGCCACGCGACACGCGCGCGATGAACAGGCCCACGAACGGCGACCAGCTCACCCACCAGGCCCAGTAAAACACCGTCCAGCCGCCCACCCAGCCGCTGTCGCGGAAGGGCGTCATGCGCAGGCTCATGCGCACGAAGTCGCTCAGGTAGCTGCCCAGCGTGTTGGTGAAGGTATCGATGATCGCCACCGTGGGCCCCACCACGAACACCGCCAGCGCCAGCAGGCCCGCCACGATCAGGTTGAAGGTCGAGAGCCACTTGATGCCCTTGGTCACCCCGGTCACGGCCGAGGTCAGGAACAGCACCGTCGTCACCAGGATGATCGCCACCTGCGAGGCGCTGCCCACCGGCAGCCCCATCACCGCGGCCAGACCGCTGTTGATCTGCAGCGCGCCCATGCCCAGCGAGGCCGCCACACCAAAGGCCGTGGCGATCACCGCCAGCACGTTCACCACCGGGCCGAGCTTCTTCATCGGGGCCCAGGGCAGTGCCTCCACCGCCGTGCTCACCAGCGCCGAGCCGCCCCGGCGGAACTGGAAGAACGCGATCGCCAGCGCCACGATGCTGTAGACCGCCCAGGGGTGCAGCCCCCAGTGGAAGAAGCTGTAGCGCATGGCCGCGTTGGCCGCTTCGGGCGTGTTCGGCGCGATGCCCGGGGGCGGCGCGCCGTAGTGCGAGATCGGCTCGGCCACGCCCCAGAACACCAGGCCGATGCCCATGCCCGCGGCAAACAGCATGGCGAACCACGCGCCGATGGAAAACTCCGGCTCGTCGTCCTCGCCGCCGAGCTTCAGGTCGCCATAGCGGCTGACCGCCAGGATCAGCGCCATCACCACCAGGCCCAGCACCACCCAAAGGTAGAACCAGCCGAAGTTGCGCGTGATGCCCGCCAGCGCGGTGTCGAACACCCCGCCCAGCGACGCCGGGGCGATCACGCCCCACAGAACAATGGCCAGGATCAGACCGGCCGACACGATGAGTTGCATGAGAGTCCTCCTCCAGGGAAAGGGCCGTCCCGTCGGCCGCGACGCAGGAAACAAGGCACTCCGCCGCTCAGGTGCGAGCCTGGGCGATGCGGGTATCGGCGCAGCCGGGGAATCAAGCCAGAAGACGGCGGCGGTCCGGTCCGATGTAACGGTGAATCCCGGCCCGCCGGGCCCATGCAGGGCGCTTCAGGGCGGTGGCAGCGACGCCATTAAAGCGCGCTGAGCCGGGGCTGTCAGCAAGGACCGGCACCGCCAGCGCAGGGGGTGCGCCGGCCATGCCGTCATGAACGAAGGCAACATTGTGCCCGGATGCGCCCCACCGCGTGAGCCTGCGCTCACATACCCAAGTGGCGGGCGCGGAAATGCGTCCCTCCATGCGGTCACAGCCCCCCTGGCCATCGGCCACAGCCACTACACTGAATCCGTCTCACACAGCATGGGCCCCCGGAGGTTTACGCCGGTTGCGTTCTGGACGTTTTCAGGCACAGGGGTGTGAGACAGCTTTTCTTCTGCTGCGGCGCACACCCGCCGCGCAGCCCACCCTTGAAAACCTTCATCACAAAACGCTGGCAAGGCCGCATCGGCTGGCGCACCCTGTTCTGGCGCGACCTGCTGCTCGTTGGCACCGGGCTGAACCTGCTCATGACCGGCGTTGCCCTCGCGCTGCTCTCGCAAGAGGTGCCCCTGCCCTGGGTGCTGTTCGCCCACCTGCTGCCGGTGCCCTACAACATGCTCATCGTCACGGCCATCTGGCGCGCCCGGCGGCGGCCAACGGCGGTGCTCGGCGTGAGCGTGTTCTGGCTGCTCCTGTTCATGGCGGTCTGAGCCGGTTCAAGGGAGCGTTGGGCAGCACCCGGCGTCGGCGAGTGCTTCTGCCTGGTCATTGGCGTCGTCGGCTTCGGCAGCGGTGACAGCGCTGGATGACAGAAGCGCCCTCAGCGCCCCAGCTTTTGCGACCCCCATTGCTCCTGCTGGCGCTGGTCGTCGGCGGCTTCGGCTTCGATGCTGTCCTGGGGCAGCTGCTTGAGGCAGTCGGCCAGGGCCTGGGGATCCAGCTTTTCAGGCTCGGGCTCGTCCGCTGGCGGGCCTTGCGGGGAGCGGCCGTCCCACACGAAGCGGTTGCCGCGCGGCGGCGGGTCGGGCAGGCAGTCGTTCTTGTAGAGCGGCGGCGACTCAGCGGTCCAGGCGTTGAAGACGATGGTCTTCTCAAAAATCAGGGGCTTGCCATTGGGCGTGGGCGGCAGCGGCGGCATCTGCCCGATGGCGGTGCGGGCGCGTTGTTCGATCTCTGCGGAGGTGGTCCACAAGGTGTCCAGCCGGGCCAGGGTTCCACTGGGTGCGATCTCGATGCGGAAGCGCACGATGCCTTGCTCGGGGCCCTCGTGGGCGGTGCCCATCTGGCTGCGGACCTGTTGCCCCCAGTTGTGGCGGTAGCGCTTGCTGTTCTTGAGGGTGTAGGTGGCGGCCAGGGCCCATTCCTCGGCCGTGGGGGCCGGCGGCGCGTCCATGAAGGCCCGTCCGGGCGGGGGCGCGGCGGCGGGCTCGGGCTCGCGGGGCGTGGGCCGATCGGGCTTGAGCATGGGCGTCGGGGGCGGGGTGCTGACCGGCGGCGCAGGGGGCGGCTCGGCGGGCTGGATGTCTGCCAGGAAGACGACCGCTTCCTTGGGCGGTGCGCGATCGCGCAAGGTCTGGTTCGAGGCCTGGATGATCAGCCCCACGGCGGCGAGGTGCAGCGCCACCGACAAGCCCACGGCCCAGCGGCGGTGCTTGTGCGGGTGGGCGGGTGGGCTCTCAGAGCGGGTCAAGACGCACCTCGACCGCGCGCGACGGGTCAGCGAGGCGGGCCGCAGCCTGGCGATAGCGATCGTTGTCGGCGAGCGCTTCCATCATGGCTTCGAACAACGGCGGCTCGACCATGTAGAAGGCGGGGCGGTTGTGGTTGAGCACGGCCACAGGGCGGTTGTGCGACTCGCGCAGCACGGCGGCCGGGTTCTTCTTGAACTCGGACATGCTCACGGAAAGACTGGCGTGGACAGATTCCATTTTTGGCTCCAAATACGGCGCTGAATTTAGGGCCTGCACGGCTCGGCGTCAAACCCGGTGAGGCGGTTCTGTGGGTCAATGCGGCGGTTGCAGCGGCTTCGCCCCACCCGACCGGGGATGCCGCTGGCATGATCTTGGCGGCGAAGGGCGTGCTTGCGTTCCTGCCCCGTGCCAACAGACCGTCCGGTCCCATCTGCCATGAACAAGCCCCGTGTTTCCGCACCCCGTCTGCCCACCGCCATCTGGGTGCTGGGCTTCGTGAGCCTGCTGATGGACATTTCGTCCGAGATGGTGCACAGCCTGCTGCCGCTGTTCATGGTGGGCACACTGGGCGCGAGCGCCCTGGTGGTCGGTCTGATCGAGGGGCTGGCCGAGGCGACCGCACTGATCGTCAAGGTGTTCTCGGGCGTGTTGAGTGACTGGTGGGGGAAACGCAAGTGGCTGGCGGTGTTCGGCTACGCCCTGGGCGCGCTGACCAAGCCGCTGTTCGCGCTGGCGCCGGGCATCGGCACCGTGCTGACGGCGCGCCTGCTCGACCGCGTGGGCAAGGGCGTGCGCGGTGCGCCGCGCGACGCGCTGGTGGCCGACATCGCGCCACCCGACATGCGCGGCGCGGCCTTCGGCCTGCGGCAGTCGCTCGACACGGTGGGCGCCTTCCTCGGCCCGCTGCTGGCGGTGGGCCTGATGCTGCTCTGGGCCAACGACTTTCGCGCGGTGTTCTGGGTGGCGGTGGTGCCGGGGCTGCTGGCGGTGGCGCTGCTGATGCTGGGCGTGCGCGAGCCCGACCGACCGGCGGGCCAGCGGCGTGGCAACCCGATCCGGCGCGAGAACCTGCGCCGCCTGGGCAGCGCCTACTGGTGGGTGGTGGGCCTGGGCGCGGTGTTCACGCTGGCGCGCTTCAGTGAAGCCTTTCTGGTGCTGCGTGCCGCGCAGAGCGGTGTGCCGGTGGCCCTGGTCCCGCTGGTGATGGTGGCGATGAACCTGGTTTACGCGGCGTCGGCCTACCCCTTTGGTCGCTTGTCCGACCGCATGGACCACCGCACGTTGTTGGCGCTGGGCCTGGCGGTGCTGATCGCGGCCGACCTGGTGCTGGCGGCCAACGCGCACTGGACCACGCTGCTGGCCGGCGTGGTGTTGTGGGGCCTGCACATGGGCATGACGCAGGGCCTGCTGGCAACCATGGTGGCCGACACGGCGCCGGCCGATCTGCGCGGCACGGCCTTCGGCTTCTTCAACCTGGTCAGCGGCGTGGCCCTGCTGCTGTCCAGCGCCATTGCCGGCCTGCTGTGGGATCAACTGGGCGCATCGTTCACCTTCTACGCCGGGGCCGCGTTCAGCGGCCTGGCCTTGCTGGGCTTGGCGCTGCGAAGGCGCTGAGCGGTCAGACCGGGGTTTCGCTGTCTTCTTCTGCGGCTTGCGGCGCGGCGCCGCTGGGGATGAATCCCTCGCCGTGGCTGGCGAGGTAGTCGCGGATCAGTCGCCGCACGACCTGAGACGGGGTCACGTCCTGACGCGCGCACAGGCTTTCGAAAGCCTTCTTCTTGGCGGGGTCGATGAGGACGGTGAGGCGGGCGGTTTTGAGCTCCATGTGAGCATTCTATGTAAATGTGATTCGCACGTTCTTCGTCTGCAACCCTCAGTAGCGCCCCATCCAGCGCCGATCAAAGGCCGACTCGGCGCGCGCGCCTGGCGACGGCGACAGGGATGCCCGTGTGGGCTGCAGCGCCTGCGGGGCTTGAGGCGCTGGAGCGGGCCGACCTTCTTCGATCACAAAGCCGGCCGGTCCCAGGTCCGGGTCCAGCACGAGCAGCACCTCACCCAGGTGCGGCAACCGCAGTCCGGTCAGCAAGGCGTCGTTCAGGGGCACTTCGCGCTGGGCGATGAGGTTGGCGGACTTGAGTGCGAACCAGAGACGCAGGTTCACCCGCACGCAGCGAGGCCGGGCCGGCCGGGACCTGAGAGCATGTTCGAGGTATGCCAATGACATGATAATGTTATTACAATAATATTTGCTTTGAATACGAACTATAGTCACATTCAAGATGTGTTTCAAGCGCACAGTTTCTTTGCCGCCATGATCCAAAGCCCGAACCACAAGCTGTGCAGCCGCCGAGCCAACCGCCCGCTGAGCGGCTGGCTGGCGTTCAAGCCTGTCGGCTTCATCGCCACGGTCCCGCTGGCGATGGTGCTCAGCGCGGTGGCGGCGCCACCGTGGCAGGACGAGCGCCATGAACACGCTGATGTGCCGACTTTTGAGCACCCGTCTGGCGACAGCGCCTGCGCCCTGCCCGCGTTCATGCGCGCCATGCAGTGGCTGGAAGCGGTCTGGCGCGCGTGCCTGCTCATCCCCGAATACGGACGGGTTGGCATGCCAGCGGACAGGTGTGCGAACACGCCCGCAACCGGGAAGACTGCATGAGCTTCGAGTTCGAATCGGCACTGCAAAACGCGCTCGTCCAGGCGGGCCTGACACAGCGGGATGTGCGCGTCCAGCACCAGCGGTTTGATCAGATGCTCAGCTTCGGATCAACCGATGTGCAAAGCGCGATGGACCTGCGCAACCCCGACCGCCTGGTGCTGAACTACACGCGCGTGATGATGGGATTCGCGCTGTTTCAGCCTCGCCCACGCAACATGCTGATGATCGGTCTGGGAGGGGGTTCGCTGCCCAAGTTCTGCCATCGGCACTTTCCCGGCACCGACATCACGGTGGTCGAGATCGACCCGAGGGTGATTGCGCTGCGGGACCGGTTTGAGGTGCCACCGGATCAGCACGATTTCCGCGTGGTGCAGGCCGACGGTGCGGACTTCGTGGCCGCCACGGACGATGCGAGCTACGACGTCATCATGGTCGACGGCTTCGATGCCGACAGCATGGCGCCGTCTCTGGGCACCCAGAACTTCTATGACCAATGCGCCCGGCTGCTCACCGCAGGCGGCGTCATGGCCTGCAACCTGCACGAACTCGATCTGTACTTCGGCGCCTACCTGGAGCGCATTGCCCTGAGTTTCGACGGCGAGGTGTTGGGCGTGGCGGCACGCGAGTGCGGCAACAGCGTGGTGTTTGCCCGCAGGCACATGGGCATCGACGCCCACCTGCCCAAGCACCTGCGGTGTCCGTCGGGCATGGCGGAGCAGGCCTGGGCCGGCATCGAGGCCGATGTGCACGACGTGTTGCGCAGGGCCAGAGACATCCGGGCGTTCGCGTGATCACCACTGGACGGCGTGGCCGCCTGACTACCTTGTTTTCAACCTTCTTTCTCTTTCTCCTTCATGAGCTTCCCGCCCTGCCCGACTTGCCAATCCACCCTCACCTACGCCGACGGTGAGCTGCTCGTCTGCCCCGAGTGCGGTCACGAATGGAGCGCCAGCGCCCTCACCGAAAACGCCGAACCGGTGAAGGTGTGGAAAGACGCGGTGGGCAATGTGCTGCAGGACGGCGACACCGTCACCCTGACCAAGGACCTCAGGCTCAAGGGTTCTTCGACGGTGCTCAAGGTGGGCACCAAAGCGCGCAACATCCGCCGGGTGAATGGCGACCACGACATCGACTGCAAGGTCGATGGCATCGGTGCGATGCAGCTCAAGTCGGAGTTCGTGCGCAAAGCCTGACCGGTCGGCATCCCGGTGTGGGTGAGGCCGGACGCGCGCGCCTTTTCGTCGCTTCCAGGGCCTGTTCACACTAACTTTCCAAGTGCGAATGCCCATGGTGCACGTCGGGCGCGTGCGGGTGGGTGTGGTGCAGCGGGCTGTGGTGGTGCGGGTGGCTGTGCGGACCGGTGGGCATGGGGCTGTGGCTGTGCAGGTGGTGGCCGTCGTCGTGCGTGTGGGCGTGTTCGTGGTCCAGCGCGTCGTGGCGGTGTTCGTGCGCGTGGTTTTCGGCCAGGTGCAGCACGATACCGGCGGCCATGAGCAGACCGCCCAGCAGCATGAACACGCTGCCCGAGCGCTCGCCCAAGGCAAAGGCACCCAGGGCGCCCACGAAGGGCGCGAACGCGAACACCGAGCCGGTGCGCGCGGCGCCAAAGTGGCGCTGGGCGAGCAAATAGAAGCGCAGGCTCAGGCCGTAGCCGGTGGCGCCAACGGCCAGCAGCCCCAGCGCGGCCCACAGCGTAGGCAGCGGCTCGCCCCAGGCCAGCGCCAGCGCGCCGGTGACGCTGGCACCCAGCGCGGTCTTCACCAGCACGACCTGCCCGGGGTCGCGCTCGGCCACGCCGCGCGAGAGGGTGTTGTCCACCCCCCACGCGATGGTGGCCACGGCCACGGCGAGCAGGCCCAGCAACTGCACCTGGCCCGAGAGGCCCTGGTCGATCACCAGCAGGGCACCGCCGGCCAGCAGCAGGGCGACCGCGGTCTTGACCCGCCCGTCCAGCACCTCGCCGTACCAGCGCCAGGCCAGCACGGCCGTGAACACCGCCTCGAGCGTGAGCAGCAGCGAGGCGCTGGCACCGCTGGTGCGCTGCAGGCCCCAGGCCAGCGCCACCGGGCCGATCACCGCGCCCGCCGCCACCATGGCCAGCAGGCGCGGCGCATCGCTGCGGCGCAGCGGCGCTTCAGCCCCCGCACCGCGGCGCTGGAACAGGGCCACCAGCGCCGCGCCGGCGTAGAGCAACGCGGCGGTGCTGAACGGGCCGAGGCCCTGGCCGAAGCGCTGCACCAGCGGCGTGCTCAGGCCAAACAGCGCCGCGGCCAGCAGGGCCAGCGCGCCGCCGCGCAGGGCGGGGGACACGGTGTTCATCACAGCCCGGTGTGGTTGGCGGCGATGAAGTTGCCGGGCTGCGAGAAGAAGAGGTAGAGCGTCTGCTTGCTCGCGTCGGTCACGGCGGGGTTCTTGAACGACAGCTTCCACTCCTTGCCTTTCTTGCCGTCGACCAGCTCGGCCTTGTCGAGCGGGATGGCTTGCCAGGAGGCGTCGAGCTTGCCGGCCTTGACGAGTGAGGCCTTGCGCTTGGCGGCGCAGTCGGTGACCACGGCTTCGGTGGCGGGCTTGCTGCCGTGGAAGTGGCAGCTGCTGCCTTGGTCCGCCAGGGCGGCGGGCGCGGCGAACAGGGTGGAGGCGAGGGCTGCGGCGAGGGCGAGGGTTTTCATGGGGCGTCCTTTGAGGGGGTGGGAAAAGCGGGAATGAGAGCGGGAGAAATCAGAGGCCATCGCGGCTGGTGTCACGGGTGTCGTCCACACCCATGTCTTCGTGCGCGTGGCGGTGTTCGGCGGTGGGGAAGCGGAAGCTGTCGGGCGCCACATCGTGCTGGTAGCCGTGCAGCTGCATGAACAGCAGGTAGACACCGGCGTAAAACAGCGCGAGGTTGGCCATGTAGGCGAAGCGCTTGAACGACGGGCGGTGGCGCCACAGGGCCAGCAGGCCAACCATGACCGCCAACGCGGCGATCTGACCCAGTTCGACGCCGACGTTGAAGCTGAGGATGCGCCCCAGCATCGAGGCGGTGTCGTTGCCCAGCGGCAGCTGCTGCAAGCGGGTGGACAGGCCAAAGCCGTGCAACAGGCCGAAGCCGAACACCATCCACTGCAGGTTGGGCGATGCCATCTCGAAGCGCTTCTGGAAGCCGCCGTTGTTGTCGAAGGCTTTGTACATCACGCTGACGGCAATGATGGCGTCGATGAGGTAGTAATTCCAGGTGATCTGGAGCATGGTGGCAAAGACCAGCGTGATGCTGTGCCCCAGGGTGAACACGGTGACGAACTTGACCACGTCCTTGAACGAAGCGAGGAAGAACACCACACCGAAGAGGAACAGCAGGTGGTCGTAACCGGTGAGCATGTGGCTGGCGCCCAAGCCGACGTACTGGAGGTAACCGCCGTCGAGCATGCGCTGCCGGTCGGCTTCGGAAATGCCATGGGCCAGCGCGGCCAGCGGCGCGAGGGCGAGCGACAGCCAGACGGCCGCGCTTCGCAAGCGGGAAAAATGCATGAAAAAAACCTGTGAGTCTGATGGAGAAGCCGGCCGCAGGGCCTGCGGAACGGGCCGCCTCGCGCAAGCAACGCCGCGCGCGGCCGGGCGCCACGCAGGCGCCCGAAAAACATCAGACGAGGAACCTGGGAGGCCGGAGCAGGCCGTCGGGATCGGCCGAGGGTGGCTGGACCGGCGCCCATGCCTTGGGAGCGCCGCACGGCAGCGTGGGCACAGGCAGCGCCGTTGTCACTGGCAGGCCCTGGAACTGCACGCCCTCGCTGGCGTGCGAGTGAAGGGGGCTGTGGTCGCCGCCGCTGGGCGCGTCGTCCATCAGCAGCGTGGGATCGAGGTCGTGGCCCAGCGCCCCGTGTGGGTCGAGGTGCTGGTGGTGACCATGGTCAATCGCATGGGCCACCTCGTGCGCCAGCCGCTCGGCCTGCCCGGCCCGCTGGGCGGGCAGCGCCCACATCACGGACTGCAGCAGCAGACCGAACAGCAGGATCCAGGTGGCGAGGAAGGATTTCACAAGGGCGGATTCTATCGGCGCGGGCCCGATCCGGGACCGGCCACCGGGTCAGCGCGAGGTCTGTGTCTCGTCTTGCCGGTACAGCACGTTGGCGCGCAGGAGGTGGTCCCGCATGGCCTGGGCGGCACCATCACCATCGCCTGTGGCAATGGCTTCGTAGATGCGGCGATGCTCGGCCAGGGTGAGCTGCTCGGAGCCGGGTGCGCGCACGATGTTCTGGTAGTACTCGCCCGCCCAATTGAACAGGGCTTCAACGATGGAAGGAAAGATGGGGTTGCCCGAGATGGAAGCGATCTCGCGGTGGAACAGCATGTCGCGGTGGAGGAACTGGTCCATCTCGTCGAGGGCGGCGTGGTGCGCTTCCCAGCGCGCGAGCAGGCGTTCCCTGTCGGCAGGGGTGGCTTTCTGGGCCGCCATCTTGCACAGGCCTGCCTCCAGGAACACGCGCGCATCTTTCAGGTGTTCGAGCATGCCCGGCTCCATGCGCAGCATGTGCTGGGCGCCGCCGGCGATCTGTTCGATGAGCAGGTCGGCGGTGGGCACGACCACGCGGGCTCGTTCACCGTGGGTGATCTCGACGATGCCCGAACGGGCCAGATCCTGCAGGGCCTCGCGCACCGCAGGTCGCCCGACGCCGTACGAATCCATCAGGTCGCGCTCCGAGGGCAGCTGGTCGCCGGGGCGCCATTCGCCTGCGCGGATGCGCTGCACCAGGCGGTCCACCACTTCCTGGTAGATCTTGCGGCGCAGTATGGGCTCGTTGTTCATGGTGTCGCAAGGATAGCTGAACGTCCTTTGCCTTCCAGCATCACGCGGTTCCCTGAAGCACGCGTTCAAAGAAGTCAGGCTGCCCCATCTGACCGCCCTTGAGCACCACCTCCAGGCCGTCCATGGTGGATGTCGCATGGGCGCGGCACAGTGGCGCACCTGGCGCCAGCTGAGTGGCTACGGTGAGCGCCGCAATGTCAAGCGCGCTGGCAACGGCGCCGGAACTGTCGCCACCCGCGATGGCGATGCGCCGCACGCCGGTGGTGTCGACGATGCGCCGCATGGTGGTGGCGAGGGCCTGGCCCACGCGTTCGTGGGCCAATGGCAGCGTCAGACCCGCGCGCTGGGCAAGACCGGCAAAGCCAAGCACGGCGGGATCGTCGGGCCCGCTGGCGGAATAGATCAAGGGACTGGTGCCCCGCGCCACGGCGGCCTGGGCGGCGCCCAAAAGGCGCTGGACTTCGGGGTCGAAGCCATCGGCCGACAGGACTGCGCCCACGTCCATGCGCAGGGTGTCGAAGCCGTGGTCGGCGGCCCAGGCGATCTGGGCGGCGGTGACGGGGGAGCAGCTGCCGCTGATGGCGGCGATGCCAGCCACCGCCCGGGTGGGCGGCAGGCTGGGCGGCGCGTCCAGCAAGCCGGCATGGCGCCAGTGCGCGACCAGGGCGTAGGCCAGACCCGACGATGACGCCGAGAAGAGCCCGGCGCCCCGGTTGTCCCAGACCAGTTGCCCGGCGAGCGCGAGGGTCTGATCGTCGATCACGTCGAGCAGCACCACCGGCCCGTCGCTGCCGAGTGCGGCCTGCAGGCGCTGGGGGCCGAGGTCGTTCTTCAGGGCCACGAGGTCGATCAGGTCGGTGCGGCGCGGGGTCTGGCGGGCCAGGTGCTGGCGCAGGTCGGCCTCGTCCATCGGTGTCACAGGGTGGCGCGACATGGTGGGGTGCCGGTCGAGGCGGTGCACGGTGTCGCCCACGGCAGCGAAGAGCTGACCGAAGGCCTGGTAGCGGCGCAGACGGGGCGCACCGACCACCATGGGCGACCAGGCGCCGCCCATGGCGGCCACGCCGAGATCGATGGCGGCGCCGATGGAGCCGGTGGCCGGGCTGGAGTCGAAGGTGGAGCAGACCTTGTATTGCAGCAGGGGCGCACCAAAGGCCTTGAGGCTGGCGAAGGCGGCGGGCAGGTGCTCGCGCATCCAGGCGGGGCTGCGCCCCCGCGAGGTGCCGGCCAGGCCAATGCAGCGCATGTGGGCGAAGCGGGCCACCCACTTGGGCGTGGGCGCCTGCAGAAACAGCACCGTCGGTACCCCGGCGAGGGTGAAGGCTTCCATCACGTCGGTGGAGCCGGTGAAGTCGTCACCGTAGTAGGCGAGCAGCGGGCCCTCGGGTAAGGTGCTGGGTTTGTCGGCCGAGCTCATCACCAGAACCCCACGGCCTGCTGCAGCTCGGGGTGGGCGGCGGCGTGCTGCTGCAGCGGCACGCCAGCCACCGCCGCGTCCCAGGCCTGGCGCAGGGCGGTGACGCCGTCGGCCACACCAGCGGGGTGGCCGAAGATGCCCCCGCCGGCGGCGAAGATCAGGTCCTGGCTGCCGGCCGCGGCGTGGGTGGCGGCGGCGACCAGACCGGTCTGCCCGGAGCTGAAGACGGGCATCACGTTCATGGGGGCGTGGGACCACAGCGGCTCCGTCACCGCGCGCACGGATTCGGCCACCTGTGCGTCGGTTTCGCTGAACTTGTTGGCGAGGCCGTTGACGTGCAGGTGATCGGCGCCAGCCAGGCGCCACAGCTTGTGCCAGGCGCGGTAGTCCCAGCCCAGCGCGGGATGCCGGCTCAGGTAGCCCCAGCCGTTGCGGTGCGCGTGGATGGGCAACACGCTGTGGCGGCGCAGTTCGTGCAAGCCGACCAGACCGACCGAGTTGAGGCTGAGCATGACGCAGGTGCCACCCTGGGCGTGCACGAAATCGTGGCGGCGCTTCATCTCGTCGAGTTCGCCCGTCAGGTTGAAGGCCACCATGACCTTGCGGCCCAACCGGTCGGCGCCCGCGTGCACCTCGTGCATCACGGCGCGCACGCGGTCTTCGAACGGGCAGTGCGGGCCACCGGCCTGCAGTTCGTCGTCCTTGATGAAGTCGATGCCGCCGTCGATCAGCTTGCGCGCCTCCAGCGCGGTCAGCTCGGGCGAGAGCCCCACACTGGGCTTGATGATGGAGCCGATCAGCGGGCCGCTGGCCACGCCCGCGAGGCGGCGCGTGCCCGCGATGCCGAAGGCCGGGCCGCGGTACACGGTGGAGAAAATGGGCGGGAGCTGCAGGTCGGTGATGCGCAGGCCCGAGACGCACTGCAGCTCAAACAGGTTGCCCGCCACGGTGGCCAAAACGTTGGGCAAGGAGATGCCCATGTTGTCGGTGGACCAGGAGAGTTCGAGCTGGCAACGGGTGAAGCGCGCACCGTCCTTGTATTTGCCGGGCAGGCTGGGCGTTGAGGCGTTGTCCAGCACGGTCAGACGCTCGACGCGCGCGCCGCTGCGCGCCTTGAGTTCGTCGGTCTCGTTGGCCAGCGCGAGAAAGGTGCCGCTGGACTGTTCGCCGGCGATGGTCTGGGCCGCGCGCTGCGGGTCTTCAGGGGTTTCGAGCCAGTAGCTGGCGTGGATGCGTTCAGACATGGTGGGCAGATCTCACTGTGGGCCGATGACCGGCTCGATGGCGGTGGCCTTCGGAAACACCGCGTCGCGCGCGGCCAGGGTGATGGAAGGCAGGTAGGTGATCAACATCAGGCAGCCGAGGATCACCAGCACAAAGGGCAGCAGGTGCCTGACGATCTGGTCCAGTGAGATCTTGGCCACGGTGCAGGCGGCAAACAGGTTCACGCCAAACGGCGGCGTGATCATGCCGAGGGCCAGATTGACCACCATGATGATGCCGAAGTGCACGGGATCGACGCCGAAGTGGATCGCGACGGGCACCAGGATCGGTGCCAGCACGATGATGGCCGCCGAGGTCTCGATGAACATGCCGATCACGAACAGCGCGGCGTTCACGCCCAGCAGAAACCATGCGGGGGATTGCAATATGTCGGTGAGCCAGACGCCGATGGCGTCCGGGATGCCGGCGCGCGTGATGAGGAAGGCGAAGAGGCCGGCGTTGGCGATGATGAACATGATCACCGCGCTGGAGATGACCGACTTGCGCAGCACCTTGCCCAGGTCCGACACCTTCAGCTCGCGGTGCACGAAGACACCGATCAGCAACGCGTAGAAGACCGCGATGACCGAGGCTTCGGTGGGCGTGAAGACACCGCCGTAGATGCCGCCGAGGATGATCACCGGCATCAGCAATGCCCAAGCCGCCTCCACGCTGGCGCGACCCAGGTTCAGGCGCCCGTCGCCATCGTTCTTGCCCAGGCCCTTGAACCGGCAATACAGGTGAACGAACAGCATCAGTGCGCCACCGATCAGCAGCCCCGGGCCCACACCCGCCACGAACAGCTCACCGATGGAGACCTCGGCCGACACGCCGAACAGGATCAGCGGAATGGATGGCGGGATGATCACGCCGAGCTCGGCGGATGTGGCCTGCAGCGATGCGGCGTAGCCGACCGGGTAGCCGTGCTTGACCAGGGCCGGAATCAGGATCGCACCGATGGCGAAGGTGGTGGCCACAGACGATCCGGACACAGCGGCAAAGATCATGCAGGTGAGCACGCAACTCATGGGCAGGCCGCCCTGCACACCGCCCACCAGCGACTTGGCAAAGTTGACCAAGCGCCTGGAAATGCCGCCGTTCTCCATCAGGTTGCCCGCCAGGATGAAGAACGGCACCGCCGCCAGCGGAAACTTGTCGATGGCGGTGAACATTTCCTTGGGCACCAGGATCAGCTTGGCGCTGTCAAACAGCGCGATCCCGAGGATGGCCGATCCGCCGATGGAGACCGCGATCGAGATGCTGAAGGCAAAGCCCAGCAGCATGGTCACAAGAAGGGTGATGGACATGGTGTTGCGTGGCTCCGGTCACTGGGCCGTGGCGAGTTCGTCGTTGTGGGGATCAAGGTGGTGCGCGATCACCGCCACGATGGCCAGCACGGCGGCGACCGGCAAGGCCGCGTAGGCCCAGGCCATGGAGATGTCGATGCTGGCAAAGGTCTGGAAACGGGTTCGCTCCACCAGGATGAAACCTTGCCAGGCGAGCACGGACAGGAAGGCCAGGCTGGTGGCACTGATGATGGATCGGATCACCGTTCGCCAGCGCCCCTTGGACACCCTGAGCATGAGGTCGACGGACACCAGCGACCCTTGGCGAAACGCCACGACCACACCCAGCGCCACCATCCAGATCAGCAGCCGCCGCATGAACTCTTCCGTCCATGACGACGGCTGTTCGAAGATGAAGCGGGCGGCGACCTGCCAGATGCCCAGGCAGGAAATCACCACCAGCAGCGCGCAGGCCAGGGCCAGGCTCAAACCGGTCAGTGCGCGGTCGAGCGAGAGGAACAGGGACTTCATGAGCGAGGACTCATCAACAGACTGCAGAGGCCAGCGAGGTCAACGACGCTCACCGACAGAAGGGGAGTCAGCCAGGGGCAGCGAGGGTCCGGCTCCGCCGGTCCCAGCTGCCGCCCCCCGGGGGGGGTGACGCGCCCAACGGGCCCGGCGCAGGGGGGCCTACCTCACCGACTGGATGGCGGCGATCTTGTCGGCGCCAAACTCCTTGGCGAAGTTGGCGTAGGCGGGTGCGACGGCCTTGCGGAAGCTCTCGCCGTTCACCTTTTCAACCACCTGCATGCCGTCTTTGCGCAGTTCGGCGATGCCGTTGGCCTCGTCGTCGTTGACCTTCTTGCGCTGCACCGTGGCTGCCGATTTTGCCGCGTCCTGGAACACCAGCTTGTCAGCGTCGGACAGCTTGCTCCAGATGGCGGGCGTGAGCACCAGCACGGCGGGTGAATACACGTGGTTGGTGAGAGAAAGGTGCTTCTGGACCTGCGAAAGCTTGTTGGACAGGATCACCGGGATCGGGTTTTCCTGACCGTCCACAGTGCCCTGCTGCAATGCGGTAAACACCTCGGGCCAGGCCATGGGTGTGGGGAGGATGCCGAAGGTTTTGTAGCCTTCCATGTGCACCTTGTTTTCCATGGTGCGCAGCTTCAGGCCCTTGGCGTCGTCGGCGTTGTTGATGGCGCGCTTGCTGTTGGTGATGTGGCGGAAGCCGTTTTCGGTCCACGCCAGGCCGACGATGCCTTTGGCCGTCATCTTCTTGAGCAGGTCCTGGCCGATGGGACCGTCCATTACCTTGCGCGCATGGTCGTAGTCGCGGAACAGGAAGGGAATGTCGACGATCTTGGTCTCGGGCACGAAATTGCCCAGCGCGCCGGTGGACACGTTGGCCACGTCCTGCGTACCGAGCTGCACGGCCTCGATCATTTCTCGCTCACCGCCCAGCGCGTTGTTGGGGAACTGCTGGCACTTGTAGCGCCCCTGCGTGCCTTTTTCGATGCCGTCGCAGAACGCGACGGCGCCCATGCCGTAGTGGGAATTGAGCGCGTTGGAATAGCCGATCTTTAGGGTGGTCTGGGCTTGAGCGGCCATGCCCACGAGTAGCGTGGCAGCGGCGAGGGTCAGTTGGGTTTTTTTCATGTTGTCTCCTGGTCAGGTGGATGGGTGATGAGGTTATGGCAACCGGGTCAGGTGATGCGCTCAATGCTTTCAGCAATCTCTTCGCGGTCGAAGATTTTTTTCCAGTCATCGCGCATGAGTCGGGGCTTGCCGTTGACGATGGCCTTGTTGCAGGCATCGGAGAACTGGCCCGGGATCTGTTTGAAGATCACGGCGCTCAGGATCGTCATGTGACCGAGCAGGAAATCGCGGGCGGCTTCGGCGGGCACGCCACGGGACACGACCTCGTCCATGGCCTCGCGCATCACGTCGAGCAGGGTCGCGCACACGGTCTCGGACAGCCCCGGCTCCAGCAAAGCCATCTGTTCGACGGTCACGCGATAGGCCTTCTGGATCGGCTGGTAGATCGTCTTGGCGATGTCTTCACCCAGGGTGAAGGCCTCATCCGGCCCTTGCATAAGCGCGCTGACGATGGACTGCGGTGCGGCCACACCGCCGAAGTAGTCGGGGGCGCCTTCGACGTGCACCATGGGGTGGAAGATCGACGGGTGGCAGGGATGGGCCACGAAGTACACCAGGTCGGGCCGGTTGGGCAGGTGACCCGCAAACGGCGCGGCCGCGTCCAGTGTCATCACCATGGTGCCTGCCTTCAGCTGCGGCGCGATCTCGGCCGACAGCTTGCCGATCAGCGTGTCGGGCACCGCCAGGATGACCACGTCCACGTCCGCCAGCGCCTGCGCCACCGGCACGCAGTCCACGCCCACCTCGTCACGCAGACGCTGGCGGCCCACCTCGCCGGGCTCGACGTGGCGCACGTCGTATGCGGAACCCTTGAGGTTCTGGGACAGGCGCACGCCCATCTTGCCGCCCGCTCCAAACAGGGCAATGTTCACGGTCATTGATTTCTCCATCGGGTTGACACCCGCCCAGTCGGTTGGGCGAATCTCGGCGCCCATCGCGTCGAGTTGGTGTGATGGTATGACGACATGATCACCACATCTAAAGGGTTAACCCGAATCGCCGACGAACGGTCTTGGCAGTGTTTGACCCCGCGCGCTGCCGCTGCTGCGATGGACTGTGGTGTTTATGGGTCGCATCCATTAAACTTTAGTAATTAAGCAATTACTTTAATCAGAACCTCCCATGACATGAACACGCCGAAACAATCCACAGAGCTGCGCCAGGCCAGTCTGGTGGCCGCGGCGCTGGCGCTGGCCGCCGTGCGCAGCCCGGCCGAGGTGACCACCGCCGCGCTGGCGCAGGCGGTGGGCATCACGCAGGGCGCGGTGTTCCGCCATTTCGAGAGCAAGGAAGCGATCTGGCTGGCCGTGATCGACTTCGCGCACCAGGACCTGCTGGCCCGCCTGCACGCGGCGGCCGCCGCGCAGGTGCAGCCGCTGGCGGCGCTGCGCGCGGTGTTCATGGCGCATGTGGATTTCGTGGTCGAGCAGCCGGGCGTGCCGCGGGTGATTTTTCAGGAGCTGCAGCACCCCGAGGACACGCCGCTCAAGGCGCGCGTGCGTCGGCTGATGCAGGCCTACCGCACGCTGCTCACCGGCCTGCTGCAGCGGGCGCAGGCCGCGCAGCTGCTGGCGACGGGCACCGACCTGCAGGCGGCGGCGGTGCTGTTCATCGGATCGGTGCAGGGGCTGGTGATGCAGTCGCTGCTGAGCGGCCAGGTGGGCGCGATGCGCTCACTGGCACCGGCCGTTTTTGACCTTTTCCAACAAGCCATTGCCGCGCCGCCCACCCGGGCCCGGCGCACCCAGGAGACCACCCCATGAAGATGAACCCCCAACTCTCGCGCCGGCTGCTGCTGGGCGGCCTGGCCGTGGCGCTGCTCGCGGCGCTGGCCTGGGTGGCGCTGCGAACCGGGCCGCTGGCGCCCACCAAGGTGCAGGTGACCGAGGTGAAAAAAGGCAGCGTGAGCCCGGCCATCTTCGGCATTGGCCAGGTGGAGGCACAGCGCAGCTGGATGGTCGGGCCGACGGTGGCCGGGCGCGTGCTGGGCGTGCAGGTGGACGTGGGCCAGACGGTGCAGCCGGGCCAGCCACTGGCCGAGATGGACCCGGTGGACCTGGACCAGCGGCTGGCCGCGCTGGACGCCTCGCTCGCCCGCGCGCAGAGCGCGCAGCAGGCGTCGGGCGCGCAGGTGGTCGATGCGCAGGCACGGCGCGCGCTGGCGGCGGCGAACCTGAAGCGCAATGAAGACCTGGCGCGGCAGAACTTCATCAGCGCCGGGGCGCTGGAAGCGCGCTCGCAGGAGGTGGCCTCGGCCAACGCAGGCGTGGCGGCTGCGCAGGCCAACCTGGGCGGCACGGCGCAGGACATCACCCGCCTGCGCGCTGAGCGCGCGGCGCTGGCGCAGCAGCGCGGCAACCTCAGGCTGGTGGCGCCCGCCGCGGCGGTGGTGACCGCACGCGACGCCGAAGCCGGCACCACGGTGGTGGCGGGCCAGGCGGTGCTGCGGCTGATGGACCCGGCCAGCCTGTGGGTGAAGCTGCGTGTGGACCAGGGCCGGTCCGCCGGGCTGGTGCCGGGGTTGGCGGCGCGCATCACGCTGCGCTCGCGCCCGGGCGACGCGCTGGCCGGCAAGGTGGCGCGCGTGGAGCCGCTAGCCGACAGCGTGACCGAAGAACGGCTGGCGATGGTGGCGTTTGACGCGCTGCCCGCGGGCGTGTCGGTGGGCGAGATGGCCGAGGTGACTTTGCAGCTGCCAGCCACGGCCGAGAGCCTGCTGCTGCCGAACGCGGCGGTGGTGCAGCACGAGGGCCAGACCGGCGTGTGGCGCCTCAAGGACGGCGCGCTGGCCTTCGTGCCGGTGACGCTGGGCGTGCAGGGCCTGGACGGCACGGTGCAGGTGATCACCGGTCTGGATGAAGGCGACACGGTGGTGCTCTACAGCCAGACCGCGCTGAAAGCCAACGCACGCATCGCGGTGGTGGAGCTGCTGCTGCCCACGGGAGCCAAAAAGTGATCAGCCTGGCGGGTCGCGACATCCTGCACGGCTGGAGCAAGTACGTGCTGACCGGGCTGGGCCTGGGGCTGCTGATCGGCGTGACGTTGACCATGGCGGGCGTGTACCGCGGCATGGTGGACGACGCGCACGCGCTGCTGACGAACAGCCGCGCCGACCTGTGGGTGGTGCAGAAAGACACACAGGGACCCTACGCCGAGTCGTCGAGCATCAAGGACGACGTGGTGCGCAGCGTGCGCGGCATGCCGGGCGTGGCCGCGGCGGCCAACGTGGCCTACCTGACCATGCAGGTGCAGAAAGACGGGCAGGACCAGCGGGTGATGGTGGTGGGCATGGAGCCGGGCATGCCCGGCGCGCCGGGCTACCTGGTGGCGGGTCGGCACATCACGCGCAACCACTACGAGGCGGTGGCCGATGTGAAGACCGGCTTTGCGCTGGGCGATGTGGTGCGCATCCGCCGCCACGACTACGCGGTGGTCGGGCTGACGCGGCGCATGGTGTCGTCGGGCGGCGACCCGATGCTGTTCGTGCCGATGAAGGACGCGCAGGAAACACAGTTCCTGAAAGACAACGACGCCATCGTCAACGACCGCGCACGCACCGCCGCCAACCCGGCCTTCAACCGCCCGGGCAGCCCCGGCCTGCTGGACGCGGTGCAGGCCCTGCAGACCAGCAGCCGCAATGTGAACGCGGTGCTGGTGCAGATCGCGCCCGGGTTCAACCCCGAGCAGGTGGCCGAGCCGATACGGCGCTGGAAGCACCTGAGCGTGTACACGCGCGACGGCATGGAAGACATCCTGGTGGTGAAGCTGATCGCCAACTCGGCGAAGCAGATCGGCATGTTCCTCGTGATCCTGGCCATCGTGAGCGCGGCCATCGTGGCCTTCATCATCTACACCATGACCATGGGCAAACTGCGCGAGATCGCGGTGCTCAAGCTCATCGGCACGCGCGACCGCACCATCGCCGGCATGATCCTGCAGCAGGCGCTGGGCCTGGGCCTGATCGGTTTTGCGGTGGGCAAGGTGGCGGCCACGGTGTGGGGACCTGCGTTCCCGAAATACGTGCTGCTGCTGCCGGGCGACGCGGTCACCGGCCTGATCGTCACCTTGATCATCTGCGCGCTGGCCAGCACACTGGCGATCCGCGTGGCGCTCAAGGTGGACCCCGGCGCAGCGATCGGATGAACAACATGAACCACCCCACTCCAGGCGGCATCCTGATCGAAGGCCTGCGCAAGGTCTATGGCCACGGCGACACGGCCGTGGAGGCGCTGAAACACGTGAACATGCAGGTGGCACCCGGCGAGGTGGTGGGCCTGGTCGGGCCCTCGGGTTCGGGCAAGAGCACGCTGCTCAAATGCCTGGGCGCGATCATCGAGCCCACCAGCGGCAAGATGACCCTGGGCAACGAAGTGATCTACGACAACGGCTGGAAAGTGAAAGACCTGCGCGCGCTGCGGCGCGACCGCATCGGCTTCGTGTTCCAGGCGCCGTACCTGATCCCGTTCCTGGACGTGACCGACAACGTGGCGCTGCTGCCGATGCTGGCGGGCTTGCCCAATGCGAAGGCACGGGAACGCGCGCTGGAGCTGCTGACGGCGCTGGACGTGCAGCACCGCGCCAGGGCCGAGCCCTCGCAGCTCTCGGGCGGGGAGCAGCAGCGCGTGTCGATTGCCCGCGCGCTGGCGAACAAGCCGCCGGTGATTCTGGCCGACGAGCCCACCGCGCCGCTGGACAGCGAGCGCGCGCTGGCGGTGATGCGCATCCTGAACCAGATGGCGCGCCAAGCCCACACGGCGATCATCGTGGTGACGCACGACGAGAAGATCATCCCCACCTTCAAGCGGATCTATCACATCCGCGACGGACAGACGGTGGAGGAAGCGGGCGAAGGACGGGCGCTGGAAGAAGAAGACGCGCGCGCCTGACCGGTGTGCAGGGAGCACCGATGAGCGACCCGGCCGGGCGCTACCATCGCAGCATGCAATTCTTTGATTCCAGAACCACGCGCGCTGCCCTGCCCTTTGACCGCCTGATCGCCACGCTGCGCGAGCGCTTCGCGGGCGGCAGCGAAGTGCCGCACCGCCATGTGCACGAAATCACCAGCCCGGCCGGCGAAGGCGCGGGCGACCTCGCCAGCCGGCGCATGACCTCGCTGATCATGCCGGCCTGGCTGCCCGGCAAGTACTACGGCGTGAAGATCGTCAACATCGCGCCCGGCAACGCCAAACGCGGCCTGCCCGGCCTGCACAGCAGCTACCTGCTGTTCGACGCGCGCACCGGCGTGCCGCTGGCGCAGGTGGACGGCGACGAGATCACGCAACGCCGCACGGCGGCGGCTTCGGCGCTGGCGGCGTCCTACCTGGCGCGCGCCGACGCCAAGCACCTGCTGGTGGTGGGCGCGGGCCGCGTGGCGCAGCTGCTGCCCGCCGCCTTCCGCGCGGTGCGCCCGATCGAACGCGTGACGGTGTGGGCGCGCCGCCCCGCCGAGGCGCAGGCCATGGCCGCGCGGGTGCGTGAGGCGGGTCTGCCGGCTTTTGCCAGCACCGACCTGGCCGCCGCCTGCGGCGAGGCCGACATCGTGAGCTGCGCGACACTGTCCACCGAGCCGCTGGTGCGCGGCGCCTGGCTCGCACCCGGTTCGCACCTGGATCTGATCGGCGGTTTCACGCCCGCCATGCGCGAGGCCGACGACGCCTGCTTCGAAGACGCCCGCGTGTTCGTTGACACCGACGAGGCGCTGCAGAAAAGCGGTGACCTGCTGGTGCCGATGCAGCACGGCGTGCTGCGCGCCGACGATGTGCGCGGCACGCTGACCACGCTGTCCAAGGGCGTGGCCACCGGCCGCAAGACCGAGCAGGAGCGCACGGTGTTCAAGTCGGTCGGCACGGCGCTGGAAGACCTGGCCGCGGCGGTGCTGGTCTACGAATCGGCGCAGGGCTGAACCTCAGTCACCGCTGTCCAGCGGCGCCAGCGGCACTTTCGACGCCGCCAGCATGCGGCCGGCCTGCGCCTGCAAGGCCTCGATCACCTCGTCGAGTTGCTGGCGCTGCAGCGCCGACAGGCTGGACACCAGTTCGCGGTTGATCGCCATCACGCGCGGCAGGATCTGCCCGTAAACACGCCGGCCTTCGTCGGTCAGGAACACATGCACCTCGCGCCGGTCCGACGGACGCGGCTGGCGCGTGATCAGTTTCTTGGCCGCCAGCGAGGTGAGCGCGCGCGAGGTGCGGGCGCGGTCCAGCATGGCGTGCTCGGCCAGCACGGAAGACAACACGCCTTCGTGCTCGTTCAGCACCGACAGCACGCGCCACTCGCGCCGCGTGATGCCGAAAGTGCTCTCGCACAGCTGCACCACCAGCGGGCCAGCGGTGCTCTGGATGCGGTGGAGCCGGTACAGCAGCAGATCGCCCTGCCGCTGCGGATCGCTGACCCGGTCGGAAAGATGCATGGTCACAGTCTCAGGGAAAACACCGGGAATGATTGATTTCTGCAATTGATTGTGAATGCCTAGCATCTCGCCTTGCAGCGGGGAAACACCCGTTTGACGCACATCAATCAGGAGACAAGCATGCAACGACGCAAGTTCACCGCCAGCGCACTGGCCCTCGCTGCCACGGCCGCCGTGGCCCTCCCCGCCCTCGCGCAGACCCCGGCGCCGCCGTTGAAGATCGTGGTCGGCTTCCCGCCCGGCGGCTCGGCGGACCTGCTGGCGCGGCTGCTGGCCGAGGGGCTGAAGAACGACTTCTCCTCGGTGATCGTGGAGAACAAACCCGGCGCGGGCGGGCGCATCGCGCTCGGCCACGTCAAGCGCGCACCGGCCGACGGCCAGACGGTGGTGCTGCTGCCGAGCGGGCCGATGGTGCTGTTCCCGCACGTCTACAAAAAGCTGGACTACGACGCGGTGACGGACTTCACGCCGATCTCGCTGCTGGCACATTTCCAGTTCAGCGTGGTGGCCGGTCCGTCGGCGGGCGTGAAGAACGTGGCCGAGATGCTGGCCAAGGCCAAGGCGGCGCCGGGCAAAAGCACCTACGGCACACCCGGCCAGGGCACGCTGCCGCACTTCATGGGTGTGATGTTCGGCCAGAAGGCGGGCGCCGAGCTGACGCACGTGCCGTTCCAGGGCGGTGGCCCGGCCAACACGGCGCTGCTGGGTGGCCACATCGACTACAAGTTCGACGTGGTGACCGAAACCGCCGAGCTGCACCGCGCGGGCAAGGTGCGCATCATCGCCGTGACCGGCGCCCAACGCGACCCGCAGGTGCCCGAGGTGCCCACGCTCAAGGAACAGGGCGTGGACATGGAGGCCACCGCCTGGTTCGCCATGTACGGCCCGGCCGGCCTGAAGCCCGAGGTGCGCGACATGCTGAGCGCCGCTGTGGCCAAGGCCGTGCGCACGCCAGCGCTGAAAACCCGGCTGCTGGAACAGGGCTACGAACCGGTGGGCTCCACGCCCGCCGAGCTGGCCGCTGCCCAGAAAACCGACCTGCAACGCTGGGCTGGCCCGATCAAGGCCACCGGCATCCAACTGGACTGACCATTCCGATGAAGACTTCGAACCCCGCACGCCGCACCACCCTCGCCGCCCTGGCCCTGAGCGCCGCTCTGGGCGCGGTCCTGGGCACCGCGCAGGCGCAGGACGCCTACCCCACCAAGCCGGTGAAGTTCATCAACAACTTCCCGCCCGGTGGTCCGTCCGACATCCTGGCGCGCTCGGTGGCGGCCACGCTGCAGGAAACGCTCAAGCAGCCCTTCGTGGTGGAGAACAAGGCCGGCGCGGCCGGCAACATCGGCGCCGACCAGGTGGCCAAGAGCCCGGCCGACGGCTACACGGTGCTGTTCGGCATCGACACCACGTTCACCATCAACCCGCACCTGTACCCGGCCATGCCGTTCAAGCCCACCGACCTCAAGCCGGTGGTGATCATGGCGTCGTCGGGTCTGCTGCTGGGCGTGAACCCGGGCACCGGCATCAAGAGCTTTGGCGACCTGCTGAGCCAGGGGCGCGCCAGGAGCCTGAACTTCAGCTCGGCCGGCAACGGCAGCCCGGGCCACCTGGCCGCCGCGATGCTGGGCAACAGCACGCCGGTCAAGACCACGCACATCCCCTACCGCGGCAACACGCCGGCCGTGACGGCCGTGCTGAGCGGCGAGGTGGACGGCGGCATCCTGGCCACGCCAGGCATGCTGCCGCATGTGCAGAGCGGCAAGATCACCGCGCTGGCCGTCACGAGTGCGCGGCGTTCCCGGCTGGCGCCACAGTTGCCCACCGTGGCCGAGCTGGGTCTCAAGAGCCTGGAGCAGGAAGTGCTGTACCTGGTGATGGTGCCGGCGGCCACGCCCGACGCGGTGGTTCAGGTGCTGCAGCGCGGCATCATTGACGCGTTCAAGCGGCCCGACATGCAGGCACGACTCAACGCCCTGGACCTGTTTCCCGAAGGCCTGACCGGCGCCGCCGCTGCCCAGCGCATGGCCAGCCTGTCTGCGCGCTACGGCCAGGTGGTGCGCGCCACGGGCATCACCTCGAATTGACGCCCCCATGAGTCGCCCCAACATCATCTACATCGTCAGCGACGACCTGGGCTACGCCGACCTCGGCTGCTACGGCGGCCGCGAAGGGCCCGATGGTCCGGTGTCGCCGAACATCGACGCGCTCGCTGCTGGTGGCCTGAAGCTCACCGAGGGTTACGCCAACTCGCCGGTGTGTTCGCCCACGCGCTTCGCCATGATCACCATGCGCTACCAGTACCGCCTGCGCGGCGCGCTGGAAGAGCCCATCAACAGCCGCAGCAAGGGCAGCGCGACGCTGGGCCTGCCGCCCGAGATGCCCACCCTGCCCTCACTGCTGAAAGACGCGGGCTACCGCACCGCGCTGATCGGCAAGTGGCACCTGGGCTACCCGCCGCATTTCGGCCCGCTGCGCTCGGGCTATGAAGAGTTCTTCGGCATCATGGCCGGCGGCGTGGACTACTTCACCCACTGCTCGTCCAGCGGTGACCACGACCTGTACATCAATGACGACACCCACAAGGAAGTGGGTTACCTGACCGATGTGTTCTCGAACAAGGCGGTCGAGCATGTGAGGGCGCGTGCGGCCGAGGCGCGCGACGGCACGCCTTTCTTCCTGAGCCTGCACTACACCGCGCCGCACTGGCCCTGGGAGACGCGCGACGACGCGCACGTGGCACCCGAGGTGGCGGCCAACCTGTTCCACCTGGACGGCGGCAACGTGAACGCCTACCGCCGCATGATCCACCACATGGACGAAGGCATCGGCTGGATCACGGCCGCGCTGCGCGAAGAAGGCCTGCTGGAGAACACGCTGATCGTCTTCACCAGCGACAACGGCGGCGAGCGCTTTTCCGACAACTGGCCGCTGGTGGGCGGCAAGATGGACCTGACCGAGGGTGGCATCCGCGTGCCCTGGGTTGCGCACTGGCCCGCGACCATCCCTGCCGGCAGCGTGAGCGAACAGCACGCCATGACCATGGACTGGTCCGCCACCCTGCTCGCGCTCGGTGGCGGCCAGCCGCACCCCGATTACCCGCTCGACGGCGTGTCGCTCGAAGCCCTGCTGCGCGATCCGGCGCAGCGTTTCGAGCGACCCATGCACTGGCGCATGAACCACCGCGGCCAGCGCGCGCTGCGCGAGGGCGACTGGAAGTACCTGATGGTGGACGGCCACGAGTACCTGTTCAACATCCCGGCCGACGCGCGCGAGCGCGCCAACCTGGCGAAGCGTGAGCCCGTGCGGCTGGCGCGCCTGCGCGATCAGTGGCTGGCCTGGGACGCGACCATGCCACCGATCCCGGCGGACGCGACGGTGAGCCTGGGCTACGGCGCGAAAGACATGCCCCAGCGCTGAGGCGCCTGCACCTGCGCCTGCACGCAGGCTGCGTGATGACCTCGCCCGGTGGTGCCACGGGGAAAACCACATTACCCATATGGGCTACCCGTCATCACCCTTCGCGGTGATAGACGGGCCGTGCGTCCTCTTGAAGAATCAAGCTCCATGCGGTGCCCAAAGGCCGTCAAAAAACACTGGAGACAATGATGGAATTCAACAAGGAATTTGACGCCTCGGGCCTGGCCTGCCCGATGCCGATCGTCAAGACCAAGAAGGCATTGGCGGACATGGTCAGCGGACAGATCCTGCGCGTGGTGGCGACCGACCCCGGCTCGGTGTGCGACATGGCCGCGTTCGCCGAACAGACGGGCAATGCCTTGCTCGAACAGAGCAGCGAAAACAGCAAGTTCGTGTTCTACCTCAAGAAGGCCTGAACCCCCTCGCGCCTTTTCCCCACGCCGGAGACACGCAACGTGGCAAGCAAAAAAATGGCGTTGATCGCCACCAAGGGCACGCTGGACATGGCCTACCCGCCGTTCATCCTGGCGTCCACCGCAGCCTCACTGGGCTGGGATGTCCAGATCTTCTTCACCTTCTACGGCCTGCAGCTGCTGCGCAAGAGCCTCGACGGCGTGCAGATCAGCCCGCTGGCGAACCCCGCCATGCCGATGCCCATACCCATGCCGGTGATGGTGCAGATGCTGCCGGGCATGGAAGCGATGGCCACGATGATGATGAAGAAGAAGATGAAGTCCAAGGGCGTGGCCTCGCTGCAGGAACTGCGTGACGTCTGCCTGGAGCTGGAGGTCAAGTTCGTTGCCTGCCAGATGACGGTGGACCTGTTCGAGTTCGAGACCAGCGAGTTCATCAAGGACGTCGAATACGGCGGCGCCGCGACCTTCATGAAGTTCGCCGGTGAATCGGATGTCTGCCTGTTCATCTGACACCCCGCCCGGCGGGTAGCCACCGGCAGCGGACGCCCTCGCGCGGGCCGTCCGCAGAGAACCAGGCCACCAGCCTGGACCGCATCAACAAGACAGAGGCCTGCGATGAAGCATTTCATTCTGTGGTGCGTTGTGCTGTGCTCGTCACAAGCCTGTCTGGCGCTGGAACCGTATGTGCAGGGCGACAAGGTGCCCGGCCCGGACCTGTCGGCGCAGCTCGATCAGGTGGACAGGAAGCTGCAGGCCGCGGGCTTCACGGTGGTGGGTCGCCACACCCCGCCCGGTCTGCCGGGCCACGCCAGCCTGGTGGTCACCGACCCCGACATGCTCGCCGCCGTGCGCAGCCTTGGCGGTCCGGCCATCGTGGCCGCAGCCATCCGCGTGGGCCTGCAGAGCGACGGCACGCTGAGCTACATGAACCCCGAATACTGGTACCGCGCCTACCTGCGCGGCCAGTATCCGGCCGCGCAGGCCGCAGCGCAATCGGTGCAACTGCGGTTGGCCAGGACCCTGGGTGCGGGGCCCGGTTTCGGCGGCAACGTGCCCGATGGCGATCTGGCGAACTACCGCTACATGTTCGGTATGGAGCGTTTTGATTCCGCCAACAGCCTGCTCGCCACGCACGCCAGTTTCGAAGAAGCGCTCAAGGCGGTGCAGGACAACCTGTCCCAAGGGGTGGGCGCCACCCGGCGGGTGTACGAGGTGGTGATGCCAGGCAACAAGACCGCGGTGTTCGGCGTCGCGATGAACGACCCGGGCGACGGCGAGGGCTGGTGGGTCAACAAGATCGGCGCGGGCCACATGGCGGGCCTGCCCTACGAGGTTTTCATCGTGGACAACAAGGTCTATGCGCTGTACGCCCGCTACCGCATCGCACTGGCGTGGCCGGCACTGGGCATGGGCCAGTTCATGCGCATCGTCAACGCGCCCGAAGCCATTCGCAACACGCTCACCCGCGTCGCGGGGGGCACTGCCCACTGATCGGTCTTTCACTGAAATGGAGTCCAACTCATGAGCGAAGGAATGAACCAGTCGATGCTGGTGGTCTGGGGCGGTTTTGTCCTGGCCTTCATTTTTGGCGTGGTCGCCAACAAGACCAATTTCTGTACCATGGGCGCGATCTCGGACGTGGTCAACATGGAGCACTGGGGGCGCATGCGCATGTGGCTGCTGACCATCGCCGTGGCGATGATCGGGGCCAACCTGCTTTACTACTTCGGCCTGATCGACCTCTCGAAATCGGTCTACCAGCGGCCCGTGCTGCCCTGGCTGTCCTTGCTGCTGGGCGGCGCCCTGTTCGGCGTGGGCATGACGATCGCCGCGGGCTGCACCAACAAGAACCTGGTGCGTGTGGGTGGTGGCAGTCTGCGGTCTGTGGTGGTGCTGACGGTGCTGGCGATCTCGGCCTACATGACGCTCAAGGGCCTGTTTGGCCAGTGGCGCACCAGCTTCCTCGACCCGGTCGCGGTGGACCTGTCGCAATGGGGGTTCAGCGCCCAGGGCCTGCCGCAGGTGCTGGCCAAACTGACCGGTCTGCCGGACAAGACGGCGCTGCTGGTCACGCTGAGCGTGGTGGGTCTGGGCCTGCTGGTGTTCGTGTTCAAGGACAAGCGCTTCCGCAGCAACCCGTCGCACGTGTTCGGCGCGGTGGTGCTGGGCCTGCTGGTCGTGGCGGCCTGGTACCTGACCGGCCATCTCGGCCACGGCGAAGACCCCGAAACCATGGAGACGGTGTACTTCGCCACCAACACGCGCACGCTGGAGTCCATGAGCTTCGTCGCCCCGGTGGCCTACAACCTGGAAATGCTGATGCTGTGGACCGACAAGTCGCTGCGCATGACCTTCGGCATTGCCTCGGCCATCGGTGTGGTGCTCGGGTCGTTCGCCTACGCCATCAGCACGCGGCAGTTTCGCTGGGAAGGTTTTGCCTCGATGGAAGACCTGCGCACCCAGCTCATCGGCGCGGTGCTGATGGGCTTTGGTGGTGTCACGGCGATGGGCTGCACGATCGGGCAGGGCCTGTCGGGTATCTCCACACTGGCCATCGGGTCCTTCCTGGCGCTGACGGGCATTGTGGGCGGGGCCGTGGCCACGATGAAGTGGCAGCAGCGCTGAATCCATTGAGCCCCCGAGTGGCCCGGCGCCGGACTCATCCGCTCACGGGTTTGTTCGCACGGCGCCGCGGCTGCCAGGCCACGATCTGCGCGACGATGTGCTCCCAGGGCAGTTGCACCAGACTGCCATGTTTCACCTGGGCCTGCATCACCATGCGGTGCACATCGGGCTGCGGGGCGTCCAGCACCTGCTGCAGTCCCCGCAGGCCCCCGCAGTGCAGGCGCATGCCGGTGCCATGGGTGAGCGGTGCGCCCGGTGGCAGCTTCAGCGGAAAGGTGGCCCGCTCCACAATCAGGCGCTCCAGCGTTTCACAGTTCAGGTGGGCCGGGGCCAGGCCGCAAGCCAGCACCTCGCGCTCGGCCACCGAGTGCCGCACCGCCAGCTCGCACACGGCCTGACGCGCCAGCAACGCCGCCTTGAACACGCAGGGCAGGCGGTTGACCTCGGCCTGGGTGCGGCGGTAGGCGGCCTCGTCGACCATGACCGGCCCCGCGTGGTTATTCTTCGCCCGGGTGCCCGGGTTCGCGCACCTGGCACAGCAGCTCTTCGGCCTGCCACTCGTTCTCGGCAAAGATCACCTTCACCTTGTCGGGGGTGTCTGGCGGCAGCGCGGCACGCAGCGTCTTGGCCTGACCGGAGGCTGCGGCGAAGGCGCCGTGTTCTTCCAGTTTGTCGAGCTGGCCGAAAGGTTTGACGCGGTAGATGTAGTACGGCACGGGGGTTCCTCAGACGTAGCGTTTGCTGGCGCGGCGCCGACCGGGCAGCGCCTTCTGGATGATCACACCGCGCACCGCCGACAGATCCGGCAACGGCCGGTCGGCGAAGGCCGGATTCAGCGCGTGCAGCGTCCAGCCGTTCGCCTGCTGGCAGAGCTGGCGGAAGATCCACTCGCCGTCATGCTGGGCCAGCACGAAACTGCCGTCGCGCAGCAGGCCCTCGGGCTCGATGAGGATGATTTCGCCCTCCAGGAATTCGGGCTCCATGCTGGTGCCGAGCACGCGCAGGGCAAAGGCCTCACTACCGCTGCAGGCGGACTCCGCGTGCAAGGACTCGCTCACTGGACTACCCTCCGTGCTGCGCACTGCGGGGCTGAGCGCCTTCGGAACGGCCGGGCGGCGCTCATGCCATCTCCCCCACCGGCTCGGCCAGCATCAGGGTGAGGATCTGCGCCGCCGGCACGCCGGCGGCGCGCAGTTCGGCATCGAGCGCCTCCACGAAGGCCGCCGGTCCGGCGAGGTAGAAGTCGCAGTCGATTTCGAACAGGTCGGCACGCATGGCGCGGGCCAGCTGCAGCGCGCCAAAGGTCACGTCTGGCTCGGCCAGCAGCTCGTATTCGAACGGGTCCAGGGCCTCCGACCAGGCGCGGCACTGGTTGGCCAGGAAGTGCCCGTCCGGCCGCGTGGCGAGCCAGAACAGCGAGAGCGAAGGCGCGTTGTCGAGCGCCAGGGCGTGTTCGATCAGGCTCTTGACCGGCGCAAAGCCAGTGTCGCAGGCGGCGAAGACCAGCGGCCGGGCGCTGTCGGCCAGCACGAAGTCCCCCACCGGCCCCCACACCGTGACGCTGTCGCCGGGCTGGATGCCGTCGGAAAACAGCTGGCGCGCAAACGGGTCCCGTGCATGGCGCTCGATGAAGAAGTGCAGGTTGCGGTCGTCGCACGGGCAGCTGGCAATCGGGTACAGGGCGTGCACGTCGCTGCCGTCCGTGCGGTTCAGGCCCAGCGTCACCGACTGACCCGCCAGGAAGCGCAGACGGTGGCTGCGTGGCGTCTGCAGGTGCAGCAGCCGTGTGCCCGGCGCCAGCGGCGTGACGGCGCGCACGGTGGTCACGATCTGCTGCTGCGGGATGTCCTGCGGACCGCTGGCCTCCAGCAGTTCCAGCGTCAGTTCGCTGCTGGCCGCGGTGTGCGCACACGCCAGCGTGTAGCCCTGCGCGCGCTCGGCCTCGGACAGCGGGTAGTCGCAGGGCTGGGTGCGCGCCACCTCGCCCGAGATCACGCGCACCTTGCACATGCCACAGGTGCCGTTGCCGCAGCCGTAGTTGAGCTTGAGGCCGGCGAGCAGGCCGGCCTGCAACAGGGTGGCGTGCCCCTCGACACAGAACTGGTGTCCGCTGGGGCGCACAGTCACCTGGGCTGTCATCACTTTGAGCATGTCGTCCATCACCGTGAGCAGGTCGGCCTGTTCGGTCGCGAGCGCCTGCGCCAGACCCTGGTCGACAAAATCCTGCAGTTCCGACAACGCCAGCGGCGTGGCGCCGTCGTCCTGCAGGGCATGGATGCGCGCCTGCAGCGCAATCACCAGCGCGTGGTAGCGCTGCAGCCACCGCCGCACGTCGGCCAGCTCCTGCGTCTGGTGGAAGAGCCGCTGCGCGAGCACCTCCTGGCTGGGCAGCAGCCGCTCGCGCAGGCGCTTGCCGAAGGCCTCGTCGCGGATGTGGGCCACCCGCTCCAGCAGGCCGGATTCTTCGAGTTGCACGCCGGGGTACAGCCGCAGCAGCTCGTCGGTGGACACCAGGCCCTCGGTCAGCACCATCGCGCCCGAGCGCACCTGCTGCTGCAGCGTGCCCCGCGACACGCCCACGAGCTGGGCGGCGCGCCAGATGGTCAGCCAGTGGCTCATGAAAATACCTCGCCCAACGGGCTGCGGTACGAGCTGGCTTGGAAACGGCCCGGCGCTGCGCTCATACCAACAGCTCCGGTTGGTCCACCCGAGGCACAGGGCGATGGGGCACTGGTGGCGCACCAACACGGTCGAGGAAACGCGCCCGGTACAGCAGGCGCGGGCACTGCGGGTCGTCGGTGAAAGCGCTGCGCTCGTGCGGCACGTTGTTGCAGACGAGGCCCATGCCCGGCTGCAGCCGCAGGCGAAAGATCCAGGGCGCGTCGCTGGACAGCCACTGCTCCAGGAAGGCGACCGCCGCGCGCGTGTCGGGTTCGTCCTTCCAGGCGATGCTGCGCGTGCGCGCGGTGTAGCGCATGTGCAGCGCGTGGCCTCCGCCAAGGCCCGGCAACACGCTGAAAACCGGGCCGCTCTGCGCGGGGCGGGCCACGCCGTGGTCGTCGGCCCGCTCTGGGATGGTCATGGCGTCCGGCGCCATGAGTGCGCGCACCCACGCGGGGTTGGCGTCGCGCAGCGCGATGTAGACCCGGTCGTGGTCCACCAGCCCGCTGATGCCGCCAACGCCTGCCGCTCGCACGCAATGCAGGACCATGCCCTCGATACGGCGCGACTGCGGGTGGTAGTAGCCGTCGGTGTGCCAGCGGATGGGCTTGTCGGTGTAGGGGATGAAGTCGGCGCGGGCGCCAGGCCGCTGCGTCGACACTGCTATCGGCGAAATGCCGTCTTCGTCGGCCAGCCAGTTGGCGTCGAGCCGGTGCAGGCCCAGCTGCGCCCCGAGCAGGCGCGGCAACGACTTGTCTTCATCGACAACCGGGCTGCGGTAGACCACCATGTTGGCGAGCGCGCAGGTGTGCAGCAGCGCCGAACGCTCGTCGTCGCTCAGGCGACGCGGATCGGCCACGTCGACGATCAGGTCTTCCACGCACGTGGGTTGAGTGGCCAGTTTGGCCGCCCGCCACTGCGCGTAGGCCTGCGGCTGGTCGAGGTCGAACGGGCTGGTTACCGCAAGCAGATTCATGTCATCGACTCCCAATACATCGGCGCCGCGAAGCCCCAGCCCAGAACACCGTGGAACCGGCTTTGCCGGGCCACTGGTGTTGTCCCCCAACGGGGGAAGGCGGCGAAGCCGACGCAGGGGGGCATCACTTCTAGTCTCCGCTGATGGAGGCGCGGCGTTTGGGCCGCGGCTCGGTGGACAGGGCGCCGTGCATGCCGCGGCGCACCATCTCCAGCGCCTCCGGCACCTCGACGGCCATCAGCTGGTCTTTGACCCAGTGCCGGTCCTTGGCCGGCATGACGCCCTCGATGCGGCTGCCCAGGTAGCGCACGAAACCGAAGTCCGGACCGTCGGGGCCGTGCCCGAAGTCGGCATAGGCCTCGCCGAGTTCGTTGCAGAAATCGATGAACTGGTTGCGCCAGCTGTCCGCACCATCGAGTGGCGACCCCATCCATTCCTGCTCGCTTTCCTCCAGGATCTCGGCCACGCGGCGCACCAGCGCGCCGGTGAACTCGCCACGTTGTTCCGCGCCCATGCGCTCGAACGCCATGCGGTCCACCACCTGCAGCAGAAAGCCCAGGATCTCGCGCATGAAGGCGAAATACTGCGGGCCCACGTCGATGTCGAAGCGGGCCTCGCGCATCTGCTTGACCATGTTCTGCGTCACTCGCCAGACGATGAAGGCCACGACGCTCGCAGTCTCCTTCGCGGACTTCGGTCGCCCGTTGTCAAACCACTGGTTCTTGATGCGCAGGGCCATGGCGAAACTCAATATCCGCCTTTACCCAAGGGCTGCGGCAAGCCGGCCACTTTCGCCGCCTGTTTGGCCGGCCCGAGCGGAAACAGGTCGTACAGGTACTTGCTGTCCACACCCTGGCGGATCTCGCTGTAGCCCTTGAGCATGTTGCGGAAGTTGGGTGTGTGGCCGTGCTCGCGGTACTGGTCGCGCATGTAGCCGATGACTTCCCAGTGTTCGTCCGTCAGCACGATGCCATCGGCCGCAGCGATCACCCGCACCGCCTCTTCGCTGTAGTCGGGTTCGAGCAGGTAGCCCTCGGCATCCGTCTCAAGTTCAACGCCATTGATGTGGTAGCCCATGCTGGTGTCTCCGTGTTGGGGGTTGAAGAAATTGAAGCTATTCACCGACCGCTGCGGCCGACTTGTGCGGCACGAAGATGCCGCAGCCCAGCAGGCGGTGGCGACCGAGCCCGAGCGTCTGCAGGCGCAGCGAATCGGACGCAGTGAGCCCGTGCAGCATCAGGCTGAAGGTGGTCAGCGCACCGGTGGGCCAGGCGTGCTGCTGGCGCTTGCCGCAGATCAGCTGCGAGCGGACTTCCAGGGCCTGCAACTCGCTGTTCATGGCCTGCATGAAGGCGATCTCGTCTTCGCCCTCGGCGGCAACGGCATACGCGTACAGGGTGCGGTGCGGCAGCAGTTCGCGCGCATGCGGTTGACCCAAAGTCACCGCATGGCCGCCGAGCTGCAGGGTGCGCCCGGTGAGCCCGGCCGCGTCGTCGAATCGCACACGCGGCAAGCGCAGCAACAGGCGCGTGCGCTGCGACAGCAGGGCTTCGGCGTCGGTGCCTGGCACCAGCTTGAGGGGGTGGATGCCGGCCAGCGGCGCCTGGTCCAGCCAGGGCATTTCCCGCTGCAACGCAGCCCGCAAGGCCGGTGATGCATCGCGCGGCAGGCTGTGACCTTCCAGCGGAAAGACCATGTCGATCATGGTCGCGCGCAGCGGTTCGTCAAGGCTCATGAAGCTTCCGGCTGGCCAGGCTGTTCGCGCGCCCATTGCAGCAACGCCTGACCCCAATGTTCGGCGGTCTGGGGATCGATGTCGAAGATCGTGAAGCGGCTGCCTTCGCGGATGCGCGTGCGCAGCAGGCTCATGCCACCGGCGTCGTGGACGTGCTGCTGCAACTCGATCTCCTGCCCACCGAGGGGCACCCGGAATCGGTCTAGCGGGGTGATCTGGCTCATGTCTCCGTCACTCCTGGGGTCGGCGCCGGCTGGCGGGCTTTGGTCAACCTGGAGACGGCAGTTGGACATGCCGGAATGGGCTGTCCAACTGCCGTCTCCAAGTTCGTTCGCTATTGGCGCAATTCCGGGGCCGGCAGTCTATAGCCGGGACGGGTGGGGGCGCATAACCCATCTGGGTAGTCCCGCCTAGCCAACGAGGGGGATAGCAAGAAGACCACCCCGGCTCCTACGATGCACCCCACACCGGAACACGGGCCGACAGAGCCCCCGCAATGCCCACGAAGCGAGACCGCCGTTGTCGAAAACGGCACCCCGACAGGAGACAAGACATGGCCAAGAAAATGCACGACACCCCGATGCTCGACGAGCTCGAGAGCGGTCCGTGGCCCAGCTTCGTGACCGGCCTCAAGCGGCTGGCCGGCGAGAAGGACTACATGGTTGACCTGATGGGTCAGCTCGAAACCTCCTACCGGACCCGCAAGGGCTACTGGAAGGGCGGCACGGTGGGGGTGTTCGGCTATGGCGGCGGCGTGATTCCGCGCTTCACCGAGCTCAAGGACGCCGACGGCAAGCCCCAGTTCCCCGACGCCGCCGAGTTCCACACGCTGCGTGTGCAGCCGCCGCCCGGCATGCACTACGACACCGACGTGCTGCGCAAGATGTGCGACATCTGGGAGAAACACGGCTCGGGCCTGATTGCCTTCCATGGCCAGTCGGGGGACATCATGTTCCAGGGCGCCAAGACCGACAAGGTGCAAGACGCCTTTGACGAACTCAATGAACTCGGCTTCGACCTAGGCGGCGCCGGGCCGGCCGTGCGCACCTCGATGAGCTGCGTCGGCGCGGCGCGCTGCGAGCAGTCGTGTTTCGACGAAGCGCGCGCCCACCGCCAGGTGCTCAACACCTTCCTGGACGACATCCACCGCCCGGCCCTGCCCTACAAGTTCAAGTTCAAGTTCTCGGGTTGCTCCAACGACTGCATGAACTCGATCCAGCGCTCGGACATGGCGGTCATCGGCACCTGGCGCGACAACATGCGCACCGACGAGGCCCTGGCGCGCAAGTGGTTCGACAAACACGGCATGAACGAGCTGGTGAACGACGTCATCAACCGTTGCCCGACCAAGACCATCCTGCTCAAGGAGGTCAAGGACGTGGCCCAGGGTCCGAAGATCTCCAGCGTGAAGATCAACGACACGCAATGCCTGGAGATCGACAACAGCAACTGTGTGCGCTGCATGCACTGCATCAACGTCATGACCGGTGCGCTGGCCCACGGCACCGACACCGGCGCCACGATCCTGGTCGGCGGCAAGCGCACGCTCAAGATCGGCGACCTGATGGGCACGGTGGTGGTGCCCTTCATGCAGCTCAAGACCGACGAGGACTACAAGGGCCTGGTCAAGCTGGCCCAGAAGATCATCGATTTCTTTGCCGAAAACGCGCTCGAACACGAACGCACCGGCGAGATGATCGAGCGCATCGGCCTGGTGAATTTCCTCGAAGGCATCGAGCTGGAAGTGGACCCCAACATGGTGTCCACCCCGCGCACCAACCCCTACGTGCGCACCGACGACTGGGACGAAGAAGCCGCCAAGTACATGGCGCGCAAGCAGGCTGCGGCCTGACCGGCGCAGCGCTCTTTTCCCCGCCCGATTTCTTCTCAACCGTCCAACCCGGGAAGGCAACCCATGGCCCAAATGCGTACACCCATCGAGAGCGGCGTGCCGGACAACAAGCGGTACCTGCATCCGACCCTGCTGAAAAACTACGGCAACTGGCGCTACCACGACCGGCCCCGGCCCGGCGTGCTGCACCACGTTTCACACAGTGGCGACGAGGTCTGGTCGGTGCGTGCCGGCACCCAGCGCCAGATGGACGTGCACACGATCCGCAAGCTCTGCGACATCGCCGACACCTACGCTGAAGGGCATGTGCGCTTCACCATCCGCTCGAACATCGAGTTCATGGTGGCCGACCCGAACAAGGTGGCGCCGCTGATCTCGGCCCTCACCGAAAGCGGTTTCCCCGTCGGCGGCACCGGCAACTCGGTGTCGATGATCGCGCACACCCAGGGCTGGCTGCATTGCGACATCCCGGGCACCGACGCCTCGGGCGCCGTGAAGGCCCTGATGGACGAGCTCTACACCGAGTTCATCCGCGAGGACATGCCCAACCGCGTGCACCTGTCCACCAGCTGCTGCGAGATCAACTGCGGCGGACAGGCCGACATCGCGATCGTGATCCAGCACACCAAGCCGCCCAAGATCAACCACGATCTGGTGGCCAATGCCTGCGAACGCCCGGCTGTGGTGGCGCGCTGCCCGGTGGCCGCCATCCGTCCGGCCCTGGTCAACGGCAAACCGTCGCTGGAGGTGGACGAGAAGAAATGCATCTGCTGCGGCGCCTGCTTCCCGCCCTGCCCGCCGATGCAGATCAACGACCCCGAGCACTCCAAGTTCGCGATCTGGGTGGGTGGCAAGAACTCCAACGCGCGTGGCAAACCGACCTTCATGAAGATGGTCGCCTCGGGCATTCCGAACAACCCGCCGCGCTGGCCCGAGGTGTCGGAGATCGTGAAGAAGATCCTCTACACCTACAAGGCCGACGCCCGCCCCTGGGAGCGCCTGTCGGACTGGGTGGAGCGCATTGGCTGGCCGAACTTCTTCGAGAAGTGCGAGCTGCCCTTCACCAAGTACCTGATCGACGACTGGCGCGGTTCGCGCTCCAGCCTGAACGCATCGACCCACATCCGTTTCTGATCAACGCCGACGGACCCAGCACATGAAATTCGGACTACTCGTCAGCGAGGGGCCCTACACCCACCAGGCCTCCGACAGCGCCTACCAGTTCTGCATGGCCGCGATCGCGAAGGGACATGAGATCCAGCGCGTCTTTTTCTACCACGACGGTGTCAACAACGCCACGCGGCTGACCGAGCCACCGCAGGACGACCGCCACATCGTCAACCGCTGGTCGTCGCTGAAGGCCGAGCACAACGTCGACCTCGTGGTCTGCGTGGCCGCCGCGCTGCGCCGCGGCATCAAGGACGAGGTGCTGGCCCCGGGCTTTCGCATCTCGGGTCTGGGCCAGCTGGTGGACAGTGGAATCAAGGCCGACCGCCTTGTGACGTTCGGCGATTGATCGGAAAGCGCGATGAAAAAATTCATGTTCGTCAACCGCAAGGCCCCCTACGGCACGATCTATGCGCTGGAGAGCCTGGAGGTGGTGCTGATCACCGCCACGCTCGACCAGGACGTCAGCCTGGTGTTCATGGACGACGGCGTCTACGAGCTGGTCAAGGGCCAGCAGACCAAGGACATCGGCATCAAGAACTTCTCGCCCAGCTACCGCGCGCTGGAAGGCTACGACGTCGAGAAGCTCTATGTCGACCAGGCCTCGCTGGCGCAGCGCGGCCTGAGCGAGGCCGACCTGCTGGTGCCGGTGGAGGTGCTGGACACGGCACAGATGGCCGATCTGATGGCGCAGCAGGACGTGGTCCTGAGTTTCTGAGGAGAACCCCATGCTGCACATCGTCAACAAATCCCACCACCAGACCGGCTCGCTGGCGAGCTGCCTGCGCATGGCCCTGCCCGGCCACGCCGTGCTGCTGATCGAGGACGGCGTCTACGCCGCCACCGCCGGCAGCCCGCTGGAGGCCCGCCTGCGCGAAGACGGTTCACAAGTCAGGTACTACGCCCTCAAGCCCGACATGGACGCGCGCGGCATGGCCTCGCGCGCCCTGGACGGCGTGACGCTGGTGGACTACGGCGGCTTCGTGGACCTGGTGGCCGAACACAGCGTTTCGAACAGCTGGCTCTGAACCTTGAGCCGACCGCATTTTCATTCCGACAACCTGAGGACATCACCATGAGCATCGCAATCAATGGCGCCACTTACGAAACCGACGAAGAGGGCTACCTGATCAACCTGGCCGACTGGAACAAGGAGATCGCCGAGCACATCGCCGAAGAAGAGAAGGTCCCGCTGACCGACAACCACTGGGAAGTCATCAACTTCCTGCGCGAGTACTACAACGAGTACCAGATCGCCCCGGCCGTGCGCGTGCTGACCAAGGCCATCGGCAAGCAGTTCGGTGAAGAAAAAGGCAACAGCAAGTACCTGTACGACCTGTTCCCCTACGGCCCCGCCAAGCAGGCCTGCAAGATCGCCGGCCTGCCCAAGCCGACGGGCTGCGTCTGAAGCTGCAGCCTCCACTCGGCCTGCCGGGTTGACCTGACTTCCTGACCCCTTCGCCACCCCGACCCAGGTCCATGTGATGAGCGCTCTCTCGATCTTCTTCGCTGCGCTGTTTTACCTGGCCACCGCCATCTTCGTGGTCGGGTTGGCGTTGAAAATCCGGCAGTACGCGGTCACGCCCGCGCCACTGAAGATCGCCCTCACACCCGCACCGCTCACGGCCACCGGCGTGGGCTTTCGCCTGACGCGCGAGGTGGTGTTTTTCGAGAGCCTGTTCCGCTCCAGCAAATGGACCTGGGCTTTCGGTTGGATGTTCCATGCCGCGCTGCTGCTGGTGGTGCTGCGGCATGTGCGCTATTTCCAGGAGCCGGTCTGGCTGCCCATAGCGATGGTGCAACCCTTCGGCACCTACGCGGGTTTTGCGATGGTGGCCGGGCTGGCCGGCCTGTGGGCGCGGCGCTTCCTGGTGGACCGCGTGCGCTACATCTCCACCCCCTCGGACCACCTGATGCTGGCGCTGCTGATCGCCATCGGTCTCACGGGCCTGGCGATGCGCTTCGTCGCACACACCGACATCGTGGCGGTCAAGGTGTTCATGCTCGGCCTGATGCGCCTGAGCGTGCAGCCGCTGCCCGCCGACCCGGTGCTGCTGGTGCACCTGTCGCTGGTTGCCCTGCTGATGATCATCTTCCCCATCAGCAAGCTGCTGCATGCGCCCGGCCTGTTCTTCAGCCCCACGCGCACCATGACCGACAACCCGCGTGAAGCCCGCCACCTGGCCACCTGGGCCGCGGCCCTGGACAAATAAACGGAGCACCCATCCGCCATGGCCACCGCTGCATTCACCACCCCCAAGCTGAAGCCCTACCCGGTCATCCCGCTGGTGCAGGTGGGTGCCACGTCGCACCTCAAGCCCTTCGTGGCGTCGGAGGCTATCCAGAAGAACCTGGGCTTTCCGGGTGAGCTGGTGGAGGACTGGCAAGCCAAGGCGATCGCCAAGATGGGCGAACTGCTGGGCAAGTACCGCTCGCTGCGCGTCTACATGGACGCCTGCGTGCACTGCGGCGCCTGCTCCGACAAATGCCACTACTTCCTCGGCACCGAAGACCCGAAGAACATGCCGGTGGCGCGCCAGGACCTGATGCGGCAGGTCTACCGCCGCTACTTCACCTTTGCCGGCAAACATTTCCCCAGCCTGGTCGGCGCCAAGGACCTGACGCGCGAAGTGCTGGACGACTGGTACAGCTACTACCACCAGTGCTCCGAATGCCGGCGCTGTTCGGTGTTCTGCCCCTACGGCATCGACACCGCCGAAGTCACCATGGCCGCGCGCGAGATCATGGATTCGATCGGCATGGGCCAGAAATACGCCAACGAAATCATCGGCAAGGTGCACCGCATCGGCAACAACCTGGGCATTCCCGGACCAGCGCTGGAAGACACCCTTGAAGGCCTGGAGGAGGACACCAAGGACGAGACCGGTCTGGACGTGCGCTTCCCGCTCGACGTGAAGGGCGCCGAGGTGCTGCTGATCACACCGTCGGCCGATTTCTTCAGCGAACCGCACGTGGACAGCCTGATCGGTTACGCCAAGGTGTTCCACGCCGCGGGCGTCAGCTGGACGCTCTCCAGCATGGCCAGCGAGGCGGGCAACTTCGGCATGTTCATCGGCAACTACGAACAGCTGCGCAAGATCGCCCTGCGCATCCGTGAGGCCGCACTGGAGCTGGGCGTCAAACGCATCGTGGTGGGTGAATGTGGTCATGCCTGGCGCGTGGCGTACAGCTTCTGGAACACGCTGGTGGGCATCGGTGCCGGCGGCAAGGACCCGTTCGCCATCGAGCTGCAGAACCAGCTCGACCACCGCTACAAGCAGCCCATGCACATCTGCGAGTTCACGCACGACCTGATCGTGCGCGGTGCGCTGCAGTTCGACAAGGAAAAGAACGACAACCGCATCATCACCTTCCACGACTCGTGCAACGTGGCGCGCGCTTCGCGCATGGGCGACTTTGCGGGCGGCCAGTTCACCATCCCGCGCGACATCATCAAGGCGGTGGCCAACAACTTCCACGACATGGCGCCCGGGACCATCCATGAAAGCACCTTCTGCTGCGGCGGCGGTGGAGGCCTGCTGACCGACGACCTGCTGGAGCTGCGCGTCAAGGGTGCGCTGCCGCGCATGGAAGCGCTCAAGAACGTGGTGGACGAACACGGCGTGAACTTCATGGCCACCATCTGCGCCATCTGCAAGGCGCAGTTCAGCAAGGTGCTGCCGCAGTACGGTTTTGACATGAGCATGGTCGGCGGCGTCCACCAGCTCGTGAGCAAGGCCATCCGGCTCGGTGACAAGTAAGCGCGCGCCCCGACGCCCCGCGACCCGACAACGATCACAGGAGACAAGACATGTCAGCCAACCCCGAATCCGTCAGCGTCCAGCCCCTCAACTTCCGGCGCTACAAGGACGGCGACCACAAGCCGGGTCCGTGGCAGAAACAGATCTTCAACGCCGATCACTCGCACAAGTGCCCGACCTACATCCAGAGCACGCCGCCCTGCCAGGGCAGCTGCCCTTCGGGTGAAGACATCCGCGGCTACCTGAACATCGTGCGCGGCGTCGAGAAGCCGCCGGCCGGCATGCCCTGGCAGGAATACGCCTTCCGCCGCCTGACCGAAGCCAACCCCTTCCCTTCCGTCATGGGCCGGGTCTGCCCGGCGCCCTGCGAGTCGGGGTGCAACCGCAACCAGGTCGAAGACTTCGTCGGCATCAACTCGGTCGAGCACTTCCTGGGCGAGTACGCCATTGCCAACAACCTGGGCTTCAAGAAACCGGATTTCTCCAGCGGCAAGAAGGTGGCGGTCATCGGTGGCGGACCGGCAGGCCTGTCAACGGCCTACCAGCTCGCGCTGCGTGGCCACGCCGTCACGCTGTTTGACGAACGCGCCGAGCTCGGCGGCATGATGCGCTACGGCATTCCCGGCTTTCGCACACCGCGCCAGGTGCTCGACGCCGAGATCCAGCGCATCCTGGACCTCGGTGTGGTGGCACGCACGAACTGCCGCATCGGTACCGACATCACGATGGAACAGATCCGCGCCGATTTCGACGCCGTGTTCCTCGGTCTTGGGGCCCAGTCCGGTCGCGGCCTGCCGGTCGAGGGCGCGGATGCGCCCAACTGCGTGACCGCCACCTCCTTCCTCAAGGCCTTCAACGACGGGCGCCTGCGCCATGTGGGCAAACGCGTGGTGGTGGTCGGCGGTGGTGACACCTCGATCGACGTCGCCACCGTGGCGCGCCGCCTCGGCCACATCGACCAGATCCACGAGAGCGACCGCCCCGAGCACGCGATCGCCGGCCACGTGGCGCACGACGTGGCCGCGGTGTCGGCCAAGCAGGGCGCGGACGTGACGCTGACCTCCATCTTCGCGGTGGACAAGATGCAGGCCTCGCGCCACGAGGTCGAACACGCGCTGTCCGAAGGCATCGCCATCCGCGGCGGCCTGGCGCCGGTGGGCGTGGTGCGCGGTCCAGACGGGCGCGCCACCGCGCTGCGCGTGATCCGCTGTGAAGCGAAGATCGTGGGCGGCAAGCTGGAGATCAAGAACATCGAGGGCACGGAGGAGGACCTGCCTGCCGACCTGATCGTCTCGGCGATCGGTCAGGCGGTGGACTTCACCGGGCTGGAGGAATTCAACAACGGCAAAGGCGCGGTGCCGGCCGACAAGAACTACCAGGTGCAGCCGGGCGTGTTCGCCGGTGGCGACATCATCCGCCCGCACCTGCTGACCACGGCCATCGGCCACGGCGCCATCGCGGCCGAGGGCATTGACCGCTTCCTGCAGGGCGAGGCACTGGAGAAACGACCCAAGATCGACGTGCACACCTTCGACCTCCAGCGCAAGATGATCGAGAAAGGCCTGAGCTTCAGCGAGGTGCACGAACCGATCCACGGCACCGACAAAAGCAATGTGGCGATCCACAACTTCGACAACCGCTCCGACCGCTACGTGATCTCGCACAAGGAGCTGTTCCTTGGCCACTTCGCGTACACCCCTCGCAACCGGCGCACCATCGTCAGCCTCACGGCCGAGGAGGCTCTGGGCAACTTCGACGAACGCCTGCAGGCGCTGGTGGAAGCCCAGGCGCAGGCCGAGGCCAAGCGCTGCATGAGTTGCGGCCAGTGCTTCGAGTGCGACAACTGCGTGGTCTATTGCCCGCAGACCGCGGTGTTCAAGGTGCCCAAGTCGAAATCGACCACCGGCCGCTACGTGGACACCGACTACAGCAAGTGCATCGGCTGCCACATCTGCCAGGACGTCTGCCCGACAGGCTACATCCAGATGGGCCTGGGCGAGTGACGCACATGGGCCGTCTGCTTCGCAACCTCCCTCGCGCTGCGGTCCTGTGGCTGCTGCTGGCCGGCGCTGCGGTGCTGGCCGCCGATGCGCCCGGAGCAACGCCGCGTGTGCCCAAGCCGGTCATTGAAGCGGCGCGCGGTGGCCAGTGCGTGGAAGACCCGGCCATCATGCGGCGCGACCACATGAAGTACCTCAAGCACCAGCGCGACGAGACCGTGCACGGCGGCCTGCGCGGTGCGAAATACAGCCTGAAGACCTGCATCGAGTGCCACGCCAGCCAGACCACCCAGAGCGTGGCGGCCACCCAGACCAACTTCTGCGTCAGCTGCCACAGCTTTGCCGCGGTGAAGATCGACTGCTTCGAGTGCCACGCCACCCAGCCCGCAGCGACCTCCGCCTTCCACCCGCTGGTCCATCCCTCCGGCACCACCGCCTTGCTGAGCCGACTGGTGCGCACGCTCGGCGTCGAGACCCCCTCTGCGAGGTCCCAACCATGAACCCGGTGCCTCCCACCCCCTCGCAGGACGCTGCCCAGCCCGAGCGCCGCGGATTCCTGGGCGTGGCCGCTGCGGGCCTGGCCGGCATCCTGCTGGCACCCGGCGTGCGCCTGATCGAGATCGCGCAGGCTGCGCCCGCCGCTGGTGCAGCCACGGCCGGTGCCGACCCCCAGGTGCGTTGGGGCATGCTGATCGACAGCACGAAGTGCAGCAGCGGCTGCACCGACTGCGTGACCGCCTGCCGCACCGAAAACGGCCTGCCAGAGAACCCTGGAACAACGGGTGCGCAGTGGATCCGCAAGATCGAGATCAAGGAAATCCGCACCGGCAAGACGCAGTCGCTGCCCGTGATGTGCCAGCACTGTGCCGAGCCACCCTGCGTTGACGTGTGCCCGACCGGTGCCTCGTTCAAACGCGCCGACGGCATCGTGCTGGTGGACAAGCACATCTGCATCGGCTGCCGCTACTGCGTGATGGCCTGCCCCTACAAGGCACGCTCCTTCGTGCACGAACCCCAGACGAACCAGAAGCCCGACGTGCCGCGCGGCATGGGCACGGTGGAGGGTTGCACGATGTGCGTGCACAAGGTGGACCGGGGCGAGCAGCCCGCCTGCGTGCAGGCCTGCAGCGCGGCCGGCCACGGCGCCATCGTCTTCGGCAACCTCAACGACCCGACCAGCGAGATCTCGAAGCGCGTCCGCGCGATCCAGACCTCGCAGCTGCGCGCCGACCTGAAGCTGGACCCTGGTGTCCGCTACCACGGCATCTAGTCCTAGAGAACCAGACCATGAGAACCCGTGAAGACATCCGCAACTTCTGGCTGGTCGCCGTCCTGGCTGGCGCGATCACGGCCGTCGGCCTGGGCGCCGCGCATTACATGGAGCTGCATGGCCACATCGTCACCGGCATGAACAACCAGGTCGTCTGGGGCCTTCCCCACGTGTTCGCGATCTTCATGATCGTCGCTGCCTCGGGGGTGCTCAACGTCGCGTCGATCGGATCGGTCTTCGGCCAGACGGTCTACAAGCCGCGCGCGCCGCTCTCGGGCCTGCTGTGCATCGCCCTGCTGATGGGCGGCCTGATGGTGCTGATGCTGGACCTGGGTCGGCCCGACCGCGTGATCGTCGCCGCCACGCACTACAACTTCAAATCGGTCTTCGCCTGGAACGTCTTCCTCTACTCGGGCATGACGGCCATCGTCGCGGTCTACCTGTGGACCATGTTCGAGCGGCGCATGAACAAGTATTCGAAGCCCGCCGGCCTGGCGGCCCTGGTCTGGCGCTTCGTGCTGACCACCGGCACCGGCTCGATCTTCGCGTTCCTGGTCGCACGCCAGGCCTACCAGTCGGCGCTGCTGGCGCCGCTGTTCATCGTGCTGAGCTTCGGCTGGGGCCTGGCGGTCTTCCTGGTCACCCAGTCCACGATGTATGCGTGGGAGGGTCGCGTGCTCGACGGCGCGATCCGGCGCCGCATGGCCCGGCTGCTCGGTGTCTTCATCGCCGCCTCGATGTACCTGGTGGCGGTCTACCACCTGACCAACCTGTACTACGCCAAACAGGCCGCCTTCGAGCGCTTCCTGCTCGTCGACGGCGGCCTCTACCCCTTGCTGTTCTGGGGCGGCTATGTGCTGGTCGGCTCGGTGCTGCCGCTGCTGCTGCTGTTCCACCCGAAGCTCTCGAGCGCGCGTTACACCTTCGCCGCCTCGGCGCTGGTCGTGGTCGGTGCGTTTGCCTTCCTCTATGTCTTCATCATCGGCGGCCAGGCCTTCCCGCTGGAGATATTCCCCGGCCACACCGTGAGCAGCAGTTTCGGTGATGGCGCCATTGCGAGCTACGCGCCCTCGTTGCCGGAGTTCCTGCTTGGTGTCGGAGGCCTGGGCGCTGCCTTGCTGCTCACGGTCGTGGGCGTACGCGCCTTCGACTTCATGCCGCAGGACGATTTTGTGTCCGCCAAGTCTTGAGAGGCTGAGCTCATGGACCGCCTGCTGATCTCCGCCGCACACAAGTCTTCGGGCAAGACCACGGTCAGCCTGGGCCTGTGCGCGGCCTTGGCGGCGCGCGGGCTTGCGGTGCAGCCCTTCAAGAAAGGGCCGGACTACATCGACCCGATGTGGCTGGGGCGGGCCAGCGCCCGCGCTTGCCACAACCTCGACCCCTACCTCATGACGCCGGAGCAGATCGGCGCCGTGTTCGCCCGCCAGGCCGCCGGGGCCGACATCAGCATCGTCGAGGGCAACAAGGGGTTGTACGACGGGCTCGCGCTCGACGGCAGCAACAGCAACGCCGCGCTGGCGCAGCTGCTCGATTTGCCAGTGTTGCTGGTGATCGACGCACGCGGCATGACGCGCGGCATCGCGCCGCTGATCCTGGGCTACCAGGCCTTTGACCGCCGCATCCGCATCGGCGGCGTGATCCTGAATCGCCTGGGCGGCAGCCGCCACGAGGCCAAACTGCGCGCCGTGATCGAACACTACACCGACGTGCCGGTGCTGGGGGCCATTGCCGAAGACACCGACCTCGCAGTGGCCGAACGCCACCTCGGCCTGATGCCGAGCAACGAACACGCCGACGCCGCACGGCAGATCGGCCTGATCGGCGAGCGCATCGCGGCCCAGGTGAGTCTCGACCGGGTGCGGGCGCTGGCCGCCAGTGCGCCGGCGCTGAACCTGACGCCCATGCCCATAGCGCCCGTGGCCAGTCCGGCACAGCCCGTGCGCATCGCCCTGGCGCAGGACCGCGCTTTCGGCTTCTACTACCCGGACGACCTGCAGGCCTTGCGCGACGCGGGCGCCGAGCTGTTGCCGTTCGACACCCTGAGCGACCCGGCGCTGCCCGAGGCCATCGACGGCCTGTTCATCGGCGGCGGCTTCCCCGAGCTGTTCATGCGCGAGCTGCAGGCCAACGCTTCGCTGCGCTCGCAGATTGCCTCTGCCATCGCGGACGGTCTGCCGACCTACGCCGAGTGTGGAGGCCTGATGTACCTGGCGCGTTCGCTGCAGTGGCGCGGCGAGCGCTGCGCCATGGTGGGCGCGGTGGCGGGCGATGCCACGCTGCATCAAAAACCGGTGGGGCGCGGTTATGTGCACCTGAGCGCCACCGACCACATGCCCTGGGCCGGTCTGCAAGGCCAGTCCCTGCGCGGCCACGAGTTCCACTATTCCAGCCTGGACGGTCTGCCGGCAGACACGCGCTACGCCTGGCGGATCACGCGCGGCCACGGCATCGATGGGCAACACGATGGTGTCGTGATGCACAACCTGCTGGCCACCTATTCCCATCTCCGCAGCGTGGCGGGTACCGACTGGGCGCGGCATTTTGTCGACTTCGTGCGCGCCCGGCGTTCGCTGGGTGCTCGCTCAGAACACCCCGAGAGGCTGGCCGCATGAGCACTACTCTCACGCTCCCAGCGGACGCATTCACCCGCATCCTGATGGTCAACGGCCGCCCGGTCGAAACCGACTCCGAAGGCTACCTGCGGCATCTGGGCGACTGGTCGGAAGACTTCGTGCGCGCGCTGGCCGCGCAGGAAGAATTGCCGCTGACGGAAGAACACTGGGAGCTGGTGCGCTACCTGCGCGCGTACTACGCCGAGCATGGCGTGCAGGCCCAGGTGCGCGCGATGATCAAGCACTTCACCGAGGTCTGGGGTCCGGAGCGCGGCAGCAACCACCACCTGCACGATCTCTTCCCCCGCGGCGGTCCGCAGAAACAGGGCAACCGGCTGGCCGGCCTGTTGCGCACCAAAGGCGAACACTGAAAGGCAGATGGCATGTTCTCAATGACACCGACTGCGGCAGAACAAATACGACAGGCGGCCCGCGAGAGCGACGCCGAACAACTGGCCTTGCGCGTGGCCGCGCGGCGCGAGCCCGACGGCTCCATCGGCTACGGCATGGGCTTCGACGATGCCGCCGACAACGACACGCGCCTGATGCTGGAGGACGTGGCGGTGGTGATCGCCGCGGCGCACGCCGACCTGCTGGAAGACACCGTGCTCGATTTCGTCGAGCTGGAGCCGGGCCAGTTCAACTTCATTTTCGTGAGCCAGCAACTGGTGGCCCAGGCACCCGCCGCCAGCGGCTGCAGCACCGGAGGTGGCGGTGGTGGTTGCGGCAGCGGTGGCTGTGGCACGGGTGGTGGCTGTGGAACGGGGAACCGATACCTATGAACATCCGACCTTTTGTCCAGCGGTCGCGCGGCTGTGTCTACCTGGTGGGCGCCGGGCCTGGCGACCCGGAACTGCTGACGCTCAAAGCGGTGCGCCTGCTGGAGCAGGCCGACGTCATCGTCTACGACAACCTGGTGTCTTCGGGCGTGCTCGACTTCGCTTCGCCCGGTGCGCAGCGCATCTTTGCCGGCAAGCGGCGCAACGAACACACCATGCGCCAGGAGCAGATCAACGGGCTGCTGGTGCAGCTGGCGCGCGAAGGCAAGCAGGTGGTCCGCCTCAAGGGGGGCGACCCCTTCGTCTTCGGTCGCGGCGGCGAAGAAATGCAGGAGCTCGCCGCCCACGGCGTGCAATTCGAGGTGGTGCCCGGCGTGACCGCCGCCTGCGGTGTGGCCAGCTACGCCGGCATCCCGCTCACGCACCGCGACCACGCCCAGGGTTGCCTGTTCGTCACCGGCCACCTGAAGGACGGCAGCGCCGACCTGGACTGGGAAGCGCTGGTGCGCCCGAACCAGACGGTGGTGATCTACATGGGGCTGAACGCGCTGCCCGACATCTGCCGCCAGCTGATGGCGCACGGCGCCCCCGCCACGCGACCGATCGCCGCCGTGCAACACGGCACGCTGTCCACGCAGCAGGTGCTCACCGGCACGCTGAGCGACCTGCCGGCCAAAGTGGCGGGCAGCGGCTTCACATCGCCCAGCCTGCTGATCGTGGGTGACGTGGTGAAACTGCACGGCACGCTGCACTGGTTCGACCCGCAGACCGGGGCCGCCAGCCAACTGTCCCCCGCCCACCACGAGGTGGAGCAGCCCTTGCCGCCGCTCAACGCGGCAACATCCAACTGAAACGCAAGCGCCGTCAGGAAGATCGGCGTCCGGAGGGGTTCTCCGGCTCGCCGCCCTTGCCCGGATGTTCGGTCGAGGTTCGGTGCTCGAACGCAAACACTGCCGCCTCCACGCGCGAACCCAGGTCGAGTTTGGCCATGATGTGGCGCACGTGCAGCTTGACGGTGTTGTGGCTGATGTCCAGCGCCTGCGCGATCACCTTGTTGCTCTTGCCGCGCGCCACCTGGTCCAGCACCTGGCGTTCGCGCTCGGTCAGCGTGTCCACCAGGTCGCGCTTGACCGAGCCCTTCTGTCCGCTCTGCCACATCTGGGCCAGCTTGACGGCCATGGTTGGCGCCACCACCAGCTCGCCGCGTGCGGCACGGCCGATGGATTCGATCACGTCGTCGGGGTCCATGTCCTTGAGCAGGTAGCCGCGCACGCCGGCCCGCAGCGCGGCGGACAGGTCTTCCTCGCTGTTGCTCATGGTCAGCACGACCACCGGCACCTCGATGCCTTCCGTGCGTACCATGCGCAGCACGCTCAAGCCGTCGACCGGACCCAGGCTCAGGTCCAGCACCATCAGTTCGGGCTGAAACTCGCGCAACAGGGGAATGACCTGCTCACGATCCCCGGTGGCCGCGACCACGACCATGCCGCTGCGGTTCTGCAGCAATTCAGACAATCCGCTGCGGCACATGGCGTGGTCGTCCACCAGCATCACCCGGGTCTGCATGGCCTGCGTGGCGGGCGTCGTCATGGTGTGTGTTCTGCGGTGGTGACGGGTGGCGTGGGCAACAGCAGGCGCACGTGGGTACCACCCCCCGCGTTGTCGCCGACCTCCAGGCTCGCCCCCAGGCGCTGCGCCCGGCTCTGCATGATCTCCAGCCCGAAATGGGTGGGCGCTGCGAGCTCCTTGGCCGAGGTCACGATGGTGGAAACGCCCGGCGCGGCCATGCCCAGGCCATCGTCCTCGACCACGAATTCGAGGCCTGCGGGTGTCTTGTTGATGATGATCGCCGCGTGGCGGGCCATGGAGTGTTTGGCGATGTTGGCCAACGCTTCCTGCACGATGAAAAACACCTGGACCTCCTGCGCATCGGACAGGTTCAGGTGACGGACCGTGTTCCGGATCTCCAGCGCGATGCCGTTGCGACCGTAGAAGCCGTCGGCGATGCCCTGGAGCGCGTGCAGCAGGCCCAGCGGGTCCATGCGGGTGCGGAAATAGGTCATGACCTCGCGCAGGTTGTCGTGCACCTCCCCCACCGCCTGCTTGACGTCCGAAAAATACTTGATGGCCCTGGTGTCGTCGTGGGCCAGCATGGCGTCGTTCAGCAGGGGCAGGCGCATGCGCGCGTAGGCCAGGGTCTGCGCGATCGAGTCGTGCACTTCGTTGACCATTTCCTGGCGTTCCTTCATCACGGTCACCCGCAGACGCTCGCGCTCGATCCGGGCGTTGTGCAGCGACAGGCCCAGCAGCTGCCCGATCAGCCGCAGGATGGTTTGCGTCGCCAGCGGGATCTGGACCCTGGATTCAAAAAACAGGTTGTAGATCCCCAGCACCTGATCGGCGTGCACCAGCGATATGGCCAGCACGCCTTTGCACTGGCCGCCGAAATAGTGACCACCAGCCTTGCGGTCACAGGACCGCAGATCGTCCACCCAGGCCAGCCCGTCGGCACCCACCGCGGCGCCGCACATGCCGCATCCCCGCTCGACCAGTCGCTCGGCTTCCTCCACATGGAGCGGCAGACCCTGTTGCGCAACCAGCCGCATGTGAAGCCCGTCATCGGTCAGCACCCGCACAGCGCCCGCCTGGGCGCCCGCCAGCGCGGCAATGGACACCAGAAAGCGCTGCAGCAGCAACTCCAGGTCGTCGTCGCCCGAAGCCCCCGACGACGCCGCACCCCCGGTGGCGGTGGCGGCGCCATCCTGCGAAGGGTTGACTGTGAGCGTGGGCATGTCGTGGGTGGAACCCGGTGGGGTATCGCGTTGCGAGCAAACCATAGTAGTGCACAAGCATGTACGGATACATGGCGAAAACCCCATGTTGCCCGGGGGTTCGCCAGACGGCGGCCCAGCGCGCCCGGCACCGGCCACGCTACCCATCTGGGTGATGCCGGCTCACCCGTGTCGGTAATAGACGGGGCTGCGGCCCCTGTCTTTAATAAGACCCTACTGACAGTCCGGCCTGTGCGAAGCGAGGGTGGACGGTTGGCATGGCTCCATCTTTAGCGAAAAGACACCCACGCATGTCCGCCACACCGCTTCACGACCCCTGCAGCCCCCCCCTGGCGGGCGCCACCACCGAGACGCGCAACACCACCTGTTACATGTGCGCCTGCCGCTGCGGCATCCGGGTGCACCTGCGCAACGGCGAGGTGCGTTACATCGAAGGCAACCCCGAGCACCCCCTGAACCAGGGCGTGATCTGCGCCAAGGGTTCGTCGGGCATCATGAAGCAGTACTCGCCGGCCCGCCTCACCAAGCCTCTGCTGCGCAAGCCCGGCAGCGAACGCGGCGACGGCGAGTTTGTCGAGATCGAGTGGGAAGAAGCCTTCTCGATGCTGGCGCAGCGGCTGCAGAAGATCCGATCCACCGACCCCAAGCAGTTCGCCCTTTTCACCGGGCGCGACCAGATGCAGGCCCTGACCGGCCTGTTTGCGCGCCAGTTCGGCACCCCCAACTACGCGGCGCACGGCGGCTTTTGCTCGGTCAACATGGCCGCCGGGATGATCTACACCATCGGCGGCTCGTTCTGGGAATTCGGGGGGCCGGACCTGGAGCGTGCCAAGCTGTTCGTGATGATTGGCACGGCCGAAGACCACCACTCCAACCCGATGAAGACGGCGCTGTCGAAGTTCAAGCGCAACGGCGGGCGCTTCGTGTCAATCAACCCGGTGCGCACCGGCTATTCCGCCATCGCCGACGAGTGGGTGCCCATCAAACCCGGCACCGACGGCGCCCTGCTGCTGGCGCTGATCCACGAACTCATCAAGCTCGGCCTGTACGACCGCGAGTTCCTGGCCCGCTACACCAACGCCGGCCAGCTGGTGAACCAGGACGCGGCCAGCGACGACTTCGGCATGTTCCTGCGCAAGGCCGACGGCGACACCGTCAACCCGCTGCGCCCCGCCAACTTCCACTGGTGGGACCGGCTCACCGACGGCCCGGTGGCCGATCACGCCGAAGGCGCCGACCCGGCGTTGCTCGGGCACTTCAAGATGGCCGACGGCACGGCCGCCGTACCCGCCTTCCAGCTGCTGCAGGAGCGTGTCAAGGCCTACACGCCGGAATGGGCCGCGGGCATCACCGGCATCCCGGCAGAAACCATCCGGCGCCTGGCCCACGAAATGGGCATCACCGCGCGCGACCAGAAGATCGAACTGCCGATCGCCTGGACCGACAGCTGGGGCCAGCGGCACCCGTCGACCAAGGGCAACCCGGTCGCCTTTCACGCCATGCGCGGGCTGGCGGCGCACTCCAACGGTTTCCAGACCATCCGCTCGCTGGCGATCCTGATGTCGCTGCTGGGCACCATCGACCGCCCGGGCGGCTTCCGGCACAAGGCACCGTATCCGCGCGCCGTGCCGCCCAACGCCCGCCCGCCCAAGGGACCGCAGGCCGTCAAGCCCGACACGCCGCTCGATGGCGCTCCGCTGGGCTGGCCTGAAAGTCCGGACGACCTGTTCGTGGACAGCGATGGCCAGCCGGTGCGGATCGACAAGGGCTTCTCCTGGGAACACCCGCTGTCGGCCCACGGCCTGATGCACAACGTCATCACCAACGCCTGGCGCGGTGACCCCTACCCGATCGACACCTTGCTGATCTTCATGGCGAACATGGCGTGGAACTCCACCATGAACACCACCGAAGTGCGCCAGATGCTGAACGACAAGCACACCGAGGGCGAAAAGATCGGCGAGCACAAGATCCCGTTCCTGGTGGTCTGCGATGCCTTCCAGTCGGAGATGACGGCCTTTGCCGATCTCGTGCTGCCCGACACCACCTACCTGGAGCGGCACGACTGCATGTCCATGCTGGACCGCCCCATCTCCGAATTCGACGGCCCGGTGGACGCGGTGCGCATCCCGGTGGTGCCGCCCAAGGGCGACTGCAAACCGTTCCAGGAGGTGCTGATCGAACTGGCCGGCCGCCTCAAGTTGCCCGCTTTCACGCAGGCCGACGGCAGCCGAAAGTTCCGCAACTACCCGGACTTCATCGTCAACTACGAAACCGCGCCCGGCTCGGGCATCGGCTTCCTCGCGGGCTGGCGGGGCAAGGCGGGGGAGAAGTCGATGCGGGGCGAGCCCAATCCCAAGCAATGGGAGATGTACGAGAAGAACAACTGCGTCTTCCACTACCAGATGCCGCCCGAACACCAGTACATGCGCAACTGGAACCGGGGCTACATGGAGTGGGCACAGCAGATGGGTCTGCGGCGCGACAAGGATCCGATCGTCATCCACATCTACTCGGAATTCCTGCAGGGCTTCCGGCGCGCGGCTCAGGGCAAACGCGCCGGCAAGCAGCCACCCGACCACCTGCGCAAACGCGTCGAAACCTACTTCGACCCGCTGCCGTTCTACTACGTGCCGCTGGAAGAGCAGGCCACCGACACCGTCAAATACCCGCTCAACGCCATCACCCAGCGCCCGATGGCGATGTACCACTCCTGGGACTCGCAGAACGCCTGGCTGCGCCAGATCCACACGCACAACTACCTGTTCGTCAACCCCAAAACCGCCAGCGCCGAAGGCATCGCCGATGGCGGCTGGATGTGGGTCGAGTCGCAGTGGGGCAAGGTGCGCTGCATGTGCCGCTACTCGGAGGCCGTGGAGCCCGGCACGGTCTGGACCTGGAACGCCATAGGCAAGTCCGCCGGCGCCTGGAACCTGACGCCGGACGCCAACGAATCGCAGCGCGGCTTCTTGCTCAACCACCTGATCTCGGAAGAGCTGCCGCCGTCGAGCGCCGGAGCATCCCTGTCCAACTCGGATCCGATCACCGGTCAGGCCGCCTGGTACGACGTGCGCGTGCGCATCTACAAGGCACAGGCCGATGAGCCCGAGCACAGCTGGCCGCAGTTCAAGGCCGTGCCCAGAGCGCCCGGGGTCGAGGCGGCCCCTGCCCGCTGGCAGGCCTGGTTTGCCGGCAAAGGGGGACGCAAATGACCCAGCTGGCTCTGGTGATCGACCTCAACGTGTGTGTGGGCTGCCACGCCTGCGTGACGAGCTGCAAACAGTGGAACACCTCGGGCACGGCGGGTGCGCTGACCGACCTGAATCCCTATGGGGCCGATCCGAACGGCACCTTCTTCAACCGGGTGCAGACCTTTGAAGTGGGCGAGTTTCCCATCACGCAGACGGTGCACTTCCCCAAGTCGTGCCTGCACTGCGAAGACCCGCCCTGCGTGCCGGTCTGCCCCACCGGCGCCAGCTACAAGCGGGCCGAAGACGGCATCGTGCTGGTCGACTACGACAAGTGCATCGGCTGCAAATACTGCACCTGGGCCTGCCCCTACGGTGCGCGCGAGTTCGATGAACAGCGCAAGGTCATGACCAAGTGCACCCTGTGTGTGGACCGCGTCACCGACACCGCCCTGCCCGAGCGCGAACGCAAGCCGGCCTGCGTGCTGGCCTGTCCGTCCAACGCCCGTCTGTTTGGCGATGTGCACGACCCTGAGTCCGTGGTCTCCCAGGCCATCGCCGAGCGCGGCGGCTACCAGCTCATGCCCGAATGGGGCACCCGCCCGGCCAACCACTACCTGCCCCGGCGCAAGACGGAGATGCGGATCCATGCCGAAGATCTGGAGCGCGTGGACAACCCGCTGAAGATCGACAGCCGGCCCGCCGACGCCGCCCACCGCGACCCGGGACACGAAGATTTCGCCACCTGAACCGCAGCACCCCACACCATGAGACCCGCTTTTTCGGTCATTTTTTTGACGACGCTGATCGGTGCCGCGCAAGGGCTGTTTTTTGCGCTGTATGGCGCCGAACTGACCCTTCTATCCCAGACCGACGCAGCCGCCAGCCGGCAGTTCCTGTTCCTGGGCAGCCTGGTGGCGCTGGTGCTGACGGGGCTGGGACTGATCGCCTCGTTCTTCCACCTGGGACGCCCCGAGCGCGCCTGGCGCTCGGCCACGATGTGGCGAACGTCCTGGCTGTCGCGCGAGGTCATCGCCCTGCCCCTGTTCATGCTGGGACTGTTTGTGTATGGCAGCGCCCAGTATCTGGGCTGGAGCCAGACCGTGCCGATCGGCGCCGTGACCGCCCTGCTCAGCCTGGCGCTGTTCGTCTGCACCGCGATGATCTACGCCTCGGTCCGCTTCCTGCAGGAGTGGGCCAGCCCCCTGACCCTGTTGAACTACCTGCTGCTCGGTTGCGCATCGGGCCTCACCCTGGCCACGCTGCTCGCGGCCCTGCTGGGCATGCCCGATCTGGTTCCCCCCTACGCGCTCGTTGCCATCGGGTTGACGCTGCTGGCCGCGGTCTCGCGCGGCGCCTCGCTGGTGCGCAATGCCCGCCTCAAACCCAGATCGTCCGTGCAAAGCGCCATCGGCATCAAGCACCCCCGCATCGTGCAGAAGGCACAGGGCTTCATGGGTGGTTCGTTCAACACGCGGGAGTTCTTCCACGGCCAGAGCGCGACCTTGCTGCGCTCGGTGAAATGGATCTTCCTGCTGCTGGTGTTTCCCTTGCCGCTGCTGTGTCTGGCGCTGGCCCTGTCCAGTTCATCCACAGCTTGGCTGCTGGCGGCCTTTGCCCTGCAGTACGTGGGCTTGCTGGCCGAGCGCTGGTACTTTTTTGCGCAGGCGAACCACCCGCAAAACCTGTACTACCAGACCATCTCCTGAATGCGGTCCACCATGCCCCGGTTGACCCCTGCGTCGTTGATGCCCGTTTTGAAAGCCTGCGTGGCTTGGGGCTGGTTGTTCATGCTGCCCGACCTGGCGTTCGCCGGCGACAGCGCGGTGCCCGGGAGTGCGATGCCGTGGTGGTTCTGGCCACTGGCCCTGTTCGTCACCTGCTTCCTCATCGGCATCGTGGCGGTGCCCGCCGGCATCGGCGGCGGCACGCTCTTCGTTCCGATCATCGGCGGCTTCTTTCCCTTCCATCTGGATTTTGTGCGCGGAGCCGGGTTGCTGGTGGCGCTGGCGAGTGCCCTGGCCGCCGGGCCCTTCTTGCTGCGGGGTGGCCTGGCCAGCCTGCGCCTGGCGCTGCCGCTGGCCTTGCTGGCCTGCATGAGTTCCATTGCCGGTGCGTTGCTGGGCCTGGCCCTGCCTGCCGCGGCGATCCAGACCGCCCTGGGGGTGATCGTGCTGGGTATCGTGGTGCTGATGCTGGTATCGAAGAAGTCGGAATTTCCTCATGTGCCGCAACCGGACCGTCTGTCGTCCGCCCTGGGCATACACGGCGTGTTCATCGACGGCGCGTCGGGGCGCTCGATCGACTGGCAGGTCCACCGCACGCCCATGGGGCTGGTCCTGTTCCTGGCCATCGGCGTCATGGCCGGGATGTTCGGCATCGGCGCGGGCTGGGCCAATGTGCCGGCGCTCAACCTGCTGATGGGCGCGCCCCTCAAGGTGTCCGCGGGCACGTCGGGACTGGTGCTGTCGCTGGTGGATTCGTCCGCCGCCTGGGTCTACCTGAACCGGGGCGCGGTGCTGCCGATGATCGCCGTGCCGTCGGTGGTGGGCATGATGCTGGGGGCGCGCCTGGGCGCCCGGTTGCTGCATGTGCTCAAAGCGTCGATCATCCGCAGGATGGTCATTGCCCTGCTGCTGTTTGCGGGCATCCGGGCGCTGCTCAAGGGTCTGGGCATCTGGGCCTGAAAGCGACACCGCCATGAACACCCTACCATCCACGAACGCCCTGCAGCAACAGGCCGAGGCATCGCGCTATGCGCTGTTGCTCGACTGGGGCACACGCGTCGGTGTCGTGGCGCTGTTCCTCAGTTTTGCGGCCTACCTGACCGGGCTGTTGCCGCCCCATGTCCCGCTGGAGGATCTGCCCGGCCTGTGGAACCTGCCAGTGGGTGAATTTCTGCAGCGCACCGACACGCCCACGGGCTGGGGCTGGCTGGCGCTGGCGCACAAGGGCGACATGGCCAACCTCATCGGCATTGCCCTGTTGGCTGGCTGCTCGCTGGCACCCCTGCTGGGCCTGATCCCCCTGTACCTGAAGCGGCGCGACCACGCCTACGCCACGATCTGTTGTCTGGTGGCGGCGGTGGTCCTGCTGGCCGCTTCCGGTGTGCTGACGGGAGGGCACTAGGATGAAACACCCCCCGCGCCGCTTCGCGTCACCCCCCTCAAGGGGGACGGCACTGGCCGTCCGGCAAAGCCGGCCCGGCGGTGCCTCTGGGTGGCGTTGTTTCATGCGTCCAGGGTGGCGCTCCGGCGCCGTGGAAAACTGACATGGGCCATCTCTTCACGCGCCTGCTGCTGGCCACCGAACACACGACTTACGACACCGGCGCCGAAAGCGTGGCTTTCGGCATGGCCACGCGCTGCCAGTTGCCACTGCAAACGGTGATGCCCCTGGTCAGCAACCCGGAGTACGAGGCCCTGGCGCCCCAGATCGCGGCCCGCGCCGAGAGCGAGGCGGCGAAACGGATTGCCGATCTGCGCGAGCTGGCCGGAGCGGCCGGTGTGACGATCGAGCTGCGCCTGCGCCGCGGGGAGGAGCCCTACCAGGAGATCGTGCAGGAAGCCCGGGAGCAGGCCAGCGACCTGATCATCATCCGCCGGCGGGGCAAGCGCAGCTTCCTGGCCAACCTGCTGGTGGGCGAGATGGTCAGCAAGGTGGTGGCACACGCGCCCTGCCATGTGCTGATCGTGCCGCGCGGCGCCCGCATGTGGAGCCAGCGTGTGCTGGTGGCCGCCGAGCCCAGTCCACAAGGGCGCCAGGTGTTCGCCGTCGGGGTCGCGGTGGCGGCCCAGTGCAGCCTGCCGCTGCATCTGGTGACCGTGGTCGCCACGGAGGGCCTGCGTCCCCAGGCCGAGGCCTTCATAGCCGAGATGCAGGCGCTTGCCGGGCAAGGCGGCGTGGACGCCCGGGGCGAGGTGCGCTGCGGCAAGCCTTTCACCGAGATCCTGGCCTCGGCGTCCGAGAGCCGGTCCGACCTGATCGTGATGGGCAGCCGGGACGACGGCCGCATTGGCCGCGCCCTGGTGGGCGGCGTGGCGCAGAAGGTGATGGGCCTGACCGAACACCCGGTGCTGGTTTTGCATTGTTGACAACCGAAAGTGATTGACCATGAGTGACGCACTGAACTACCTGCTCAAGGCCCGGCCCGACGCGCTGAGCCACTACTTTGCCTTCCTGAAGGACGCGGGCAAACACCTGGACCCCAAGACCCGGAACCTGATCTCGGTCATCACCAAAGTCGATTCACAGACCGAACGCGGCTTCAAGCAGTACCTGGGCCGTGCGCTGCGCGAGGGCTGCACACCCATGGAGGTGCTGGACGCGCTGCTGATGGCCTTTCCCACGCTGGGGCTGGCCAAGATCGTCTGGGCGGTGGACATCATCCTGGCCATGAACATCCCCGAGTTCGACCCAGAGGTCCTCACCCGGACGGCCCGGTGGCACGACGTGATGGACAGCGCCGCGATCGAAGATGGCGCGGTGGTCCGCACGGAATGCGACGGCCGGGGTCTGTTCGTCTACCGGGACCAGCAGTCCTACAACGTGTTCGACAGCCGCTGCCCGCACCAGAGCACCGACATTCCCGAACTGGCCCTCAAGGACGGCACCCTGACCTGTCCCAAGCACCAGTGGGAGTTCGATGCCCACAGCGGTGCCTGCATCAAGAAGGGCAACAGCCCGCTCAAGCGCTTCGAGTCCAAGGTGGTCGACGGGCGCATCCACGCGCACTGGTAACCCAGCGCCCCAGGCAGGCGTGCGCGCACGGGCGCGCGCCTGGCAGCTCCCGGCTCCCGGCTCCCGGCTCCCGGGTAGCATCCACACATGCCCCGCCTGCACCGCCTCTTCCCCTTTCTCAACTGGCCCCGGCCCGACGCCGCGTTGCTGCGAAGCGAAGCACTGGCGGGTTTGACGGTCGGGCTGATGGTGATTCCGCAGGGCGTGGCCTACGCCGCGCTGGCGGGCATGCCACTGGTCACCGGCATCTATGCGTCCATGCTGCCGGCGCTGATCGCGGTGCTGTTCAGCGCGTCCGTGCGGCTCTCGGTCGGCCCCACCGCGCTCACCTGCCTGCTGGTGAGCGCATCGCTCACCGGGCTGGCTGAACCGGGCAGCGCGCGCTGGATCGAGCTGGCGGTGTGGCTGGCGTTGCTGAGTGGCGGCCTGCAGGTCGTGCTGGGTTTTGCGCGCTTTGGCTGGCTGCTCAACCTCGTGAATTCGCCGGTGCTGATGGCGTTCACGCAAGGCGCGGCGGTGCTGATCATCGGTTCACAACTGCCGGCGATGCTGGGTTTTCCCGACGGCTGGGCCGCCCTGCTGACGCAGCCCCGGCTGCACTGGCCCACGCTGGCGTTTGGTGTCGGGGCGGCGGCGGTCCTGATGCTGGCGCGGCGCTGGCGGCCCGGCTTTCCCAGCGTGCTGCTGCTGGTGGTGGGCACCGCGGGCCTGAGCTACTGGACCGGTTTTCAGGCCTCGGGCGGCGCCTTGATCGGCGCCCTGCCGCAGGGCCTTCCCGCGCTCTACGCACCGGGCTGGCCAGGCTGGGAAACGCTGCGCCAGCTGTTGCTGCCCACGCTGGTGATCACGCTGGTGAGTTTTCTGGAAACCGCGTCGAGTGCCAAGGTCGACAGCGGCGACCGCGGCCAGCGCTGGGACCAGAACCAGGACCTGATCGGCCAGGGCCTGGCCAAGCTGTCCTCGGCACTGGTGGGCGCGTTCCCCACCAGCTCCTCGTTCTCGCGTTCGGCGCTCAACCTGTACGCCGGCGCGCGCACCGGCTGGGCGACGGTGTTTTCGGTGGCGGTGGTGCTGCTCACGCTGTTGCTGCTGACGCCGCTGCTGGCGTATGTGCCACTGGCGGTGCTGGCGGCGATCGTGGTGGTGGCGGTGGCGGGCCTGATCCGGCCCAGTGCCTTCCTGCGGCTGTGGCGGCTGTCGCGGGTGGAAGCGGTCACGGCGGCGCTGACGTTTGCCATCACGGTGCTCGCCGCACCGCAGCTCTACTGGGGCGTGCTCGCCGGCATGCTGATGGCGCTGTCGCACTTTCTCTACCTGCGGCTGCACCCCCGCATCATCGAGGTCGGACTGCACACGGACGGCAGCCTGCGCGACCGCCACCTCTGGAAGCTGCCACCGCTGAACGATCACACCTGCGCGCTGCGCATGGACGCGGCGCTGGACTTCGCCACCGTCAACGGTTTCGAACTGGCCATCACGCAACACCTCACCCAGCACCCGGACACGCGCCACGTGATGCTGTTCGCGCACCCGATCAACTGGATCGATGCCACCGGCGTCGAAGCCTTTGGCCGCCTGCGCACGCAGCTGGCCAGCCAGGGCATCGCACTGCACCTGGTGGGTTTGAAACTGCCGGTGGAGGCGCTGCTGCGCAAGGCGGGCGAACTGCCCGAAGGCGAACTGCTGCGGCTGTACCGCACCGAGGCCGAGGCGCTGCGATCGAATTGGGAGTCGGCGTGAACACGCGGTTGCGTGCCTACAAGCCCTGTTCAACGGTGCGACCGGGCCTCGCTGAATAACGCACGGTGCTGTCCATCGCTTCAATGTCCAGCCGCGCGCTGCGCCGACCATATACCTCGGCCTTGAGCCATTCCAGCTCGGCATCCAGCAGCGGCTGGCTCGCCAGCGTGCAGTACCAGACCCTGGCGTCCGCATCCCACCGGTAGCCCCGGGCCTTCAGCTTGTCTTTGGACTCGAAGGGTGAACCCGTCGCACGCAACTTGAAGCTGGGCAACGCAGCGGCTGTGATCAGTTGGCTCAGGCCCGTGGTAGCGCCGGGGCTCACGGGTCGGCTCAGCACCTGCAGCAAGGCAGGCAATCCACCTGTGCGCGGTGGGCGTCGTAGAACCAGCCCTGGTCGATGGCCAGCGCACTCAACTTGGACGAGCCCGAACCGGCCGCTTTCCAGTCGATGTCCATGAACGAACAGGCCCAGGCTTTGGCAGCGAAGCAGGGAAAACGGGCCTCCACGAAGGGCCTGTCAAACCCGGCGTTGTGCGCCACGATCAGATCGGCCTTCGAGACCATGGCCGCGACCTGCTCGTCGTCCAGGCGCTGACCCCTGACCATGTCGTCGCTGATGCCCGTCACGGCCTGCGCCGCCTGCGGAATCGGCATGCCGGGGTCTTCGAAACCTTCAAAGACCTCAACCGGTCCCCACGGCAAACCCGTGGCGGCGTCCACCTGCACCAGCAACATGGCCAGCTCGATGACCTTGTCGGTCTGGTGGGAGAGCCCGGTGGTTTCGGTGTCGAGCACCAGCACGCGCAGGCCGGCGCCCGGGTTGCCGGGATGGGGACCGTAGTCCATGCAGGGCACCAGCCGGCGCAGGACCCGGTAGTCGGCGTGTTGCTCCAGCAACTGCGCCATCTGCTCCAGATTCAGCAACAAGGGTGCCACGACGGGTGCCGCGGCCGGCGGCTCCGTGGGTTTGGGCGGGTCGAATTCGAAACTGAACTGGGTCATCCGTGAAGGCTACCTGTCGCATGCGACCGAATGAACAGCTCAAGTGGAGCATGCGGGACTGTCGCGTGGGTCACGAGGAACCCACGTAAGTCGTTGTGATGGTGGTGCGGCTGGCGGGGATCGAACCCACGACCCTTGGCTTCGGAGGGCAAAAAACCATCTGGTTGTTGGATGGTTTTGATCGTTACCCCGTCGTTCTTATGAGGCACTTTTTGAGTGTTTTCATAGTGGGTACGCTGGTGGCTATTCTGCCGTGCAAATGGACAGATGGTTTCAACTGACACAGTTTAATGTCCAACTTCTGTTCGAGCCAAACGCACTCGCCTTCGCATTGTATTGACCCTTGGTCTCATGCGCTGGCTGCGCCAGAAGGCGGACGACATCCTCTTTTCCAAGGCGCCTTGTCCAGAGACAGCCTCGTCGAGCCGCTCAGGAAGGTGCTCAAGCCTTGCGCCCTCGTGGCTCTGTTGAGTTTCGGAATTTCAGATATTTCTTCTCTGTGTTCCGGCTTTTAGCTATCATTTCGGAATAACAGAAATTAAGCTTCACCCATCTCTTTTGAGATAAATTTTCTGATATTCCGAAATATATGAAACCAGCTGCTCCTCGCACCGATCGCCCGCCCCGGACCCGCCAAGCGCCCACGGTGCCGGCCGTCCAGGTTGTCCAAAACATGGTCGACGTCGGCCTGCAGGTGCGTGCGCAACGCATGAGCCAGTCGCTGCGCATCGATGATGCAGCCGCCTTGACTGGTGTGTCGGTTGATCTGCTCTCGCGGCTGGAGAACGGCCAGGGCAGCGTGCGCACCGACAAATTGATGGGTGTGCTCGACGGCTTGGGCCTGGCACTGGTGCTGCTGCCCAAAGACCATCCGCAGATGCAAATGCTGCGCGAGGCATCCGCCGGTCATCGCCAGGATTCCAAGTGAGCACCACCCACCTCCTGAGACTGTGGTCCTTGGACACGCCCGTGGCCGACATTCGCTACCAGGCTGAAGACGAGACATGGACCCTGGTCTACAGCCCCGAGTGGCTCGCATCACCAGAGGCTTACGGCCTTTCACCGGTATTGCCCCTGCAGACACCGGGCAGTGGCTATCCATCCGCATCGGTGCGGCGCTTCATCGAAAACCTGCTACCGGAAGGCCGCGCCCTCGACATCGTGGCAGCCAGCCAAGGGGTTGCTAAAAGCAATGTGTATGGGTTGATCCAGGCACTGGGAGCCGAGACCACGGGCGCCTTCCGTTTTCTCACCCCCGATCAGGACGGCCGATCAAGGCCCACGGCTGCACCCTGGCGCCGGGTTTCCCTGGATGAACTCGATCAACGCATCCAGGACCGTGACCACCGTCCGTTCATGGAGTGGGACGGCCAGGTGCGCCTGTCGGTAGCGGGTTACCAGGACAAATTGCTGGTCTATGTGGATGGCGACATGGGGGCGACGGGCAGCCTGGTCTTGCCGGAATACCCGCTCGCATCCACCCACATCCTGAAGCCTCAGCCGCTCGGCAATCAGCTGCCGCACATGGTGATCAACGAGCACTACTGCATGAGCCTGGCCCGGGCCTTGGGACTGCCCGCCGCAGAAGTGTCCATCCTTCGCACGCCCCGGCCGGTGCTGGCGATCCGTCGCTTCGACCGCGAAGTGGTGCGGGATGCAGGTGGCACCTGGGTGCGCCGGCTGCACATCATCGATGCCTGCCAGGCCTGCGACCTGCCCGTGAGCTACAAGTACGAGCGCAACGTCGGCAGCGCCGGAGCAGCCGCGCAGTACCGTGACGGGGTGAGCTTTGAAAAGCTGTTCGGTCTTCTGCAGCACGTCAACAAAAAGGCCATCGACAAACTGAACCTGTTGCGTTGGGCCTTGTTTCAGTACGTGATCGGCAACTGCGATGCCCACGGCAAGAATTTTTCGTTTTTTGTGGGGCCGTACGGACTGTCGGCAGCACCTTGGTACGACCTGGTGAGTGTCAGCCAGTACCCGCAGATGTCGCAGGAAATGGCGATGGCCTTTGGCGATGCGTTCAGGTTCGAAGACGTGAAAGCCTTTCCGTTGGCCGACTTTGCCATCCGCTGTGACATTGACCGCCGCCTGCTGGCCCGGGAAACGCAGCGCTTGCAGCGGGGCGTGGAGCAACACGCCGTGGCCCTGGCCCAATCAGGCGTCTATGAGGACGAAGAACGGGTGTTTGCGTCGGGCATAGCGCAACAAGCGCTGAGCGCTGGTGCCTTGCTGGCGACCACGGCCAGTGAAGCGGCCAAATTGCCTTCAAAGTACCTTTGACACGGTGGCTCTCGCCCGAGGGGTTCACTCCGGCAGAAAGCGTCGAGGACCAAGGCGACTCTCTCAACCGCCAGCGCCTGGAGTCCATCGCCCGTGGGCTCGAAGCGGGCTCGATGTTGGTGCGTAAATTGGCGCAAAGCCTGGAGTGGCCCCAAGACGCGAGACGCAGCCTGCTTGATGTGCTCAAGTACGGCGGACTACATGGAAGGCCTGTCAGCGGTCATCAGCATGTCAGCACCAACCAGCCCTCAATTCTCGTCAGTCAGGACTCCACAATTCTGCCCGTCGGAAAAATCGGTGATAAAAACAGAAATTGACATCCTTCCGGGAGATACCGGCCAAAAGGAGGGTTTTGTCTCCGGGAGTTGGGACAGCGCGCAGCGGATAAACAGGGCATGTCCACAAGTGCCCTCTCCATCGAAAATCCCTTTGATCATCCGCTGCTGACCGCAGCAGGTTGTCCTCCCAGTGGGAACGGTGCGCCGGTATATCTACAGCAGCTAGCCCGCTCGCTTGAAGCATGTCAATCCTTGGGTGTTGGGGCCAGCACACAAGAGTGGCAGAGGATCGTTCGTCATCTTTCCAGGGCAGTCACAGTCGACGCGCGCAAGGCGTCCGCATCGCCCAAGGCAGCCGACCTCGAACATCAACCCTGGGGTGGGTTGCACGGGTGCATCGAAGCCCGCGGCTTGGTCAAAACCCAGTCGACCAAATACCTCGACACCTTGTTCGTGCACTTTGTGCTGGAAGCCGCTGCAAGCCGCCACCAACTGACCGACGCAGCACTTCAAGGTTTGAGAACCTGCTACATCGTGCTCGCAGGCAGACGCAAGCTACATGCCGAGTGGTCTCTGTTGACGACACCCGCTCTCATCGAGCGCTCACAGCTCGTCAACCTCCTTGAGGGCCTTGCCCATCCTCCGGTCCGCGCTTTTGGAAAACTGGTGCTGGGCCTCCTTGAGCAACCCATGCCGACGCCGGCTGGCATCGCCGAGTTGGGCGTTCAAAATCAGAAACCAAGCCTGGATTCTGTGAGTTGCGACAACCCTGAGGGAGGCAAGTCGGATCCTGGCTATTCGGCTACATCCAGTGGAGTCGATGCCATCGAAGGGACGGAGAATCCGGAACCGTCACTTCCGAAGTTTGGTCGGGGAGACTCCATCATTGGTTGGCACATCAAGCGCGCCAGCAACGCCCCGCGCAACGACCGGCTTGCGCTCGAATCATGGACCTCGCTTCCGATCGAACAGACGTGCCAGATCGCAGCCCGGCTCCCGGCGCTGCTGTCTGACGTCAACTCCCCATGGCACCGCGCCGCTGTGATCGCTATGGCCAGTGTGTTGACCTCAACACCGGGGCATGTGTTGCTGCATGCCAATGTCAATCGTGACGTTGACCTCAACATAGATCTCGATCATCAGCGGTTCAGCTGGACGATGCAGTCGCTTCGAGGCGAGCCCAACATGGCTGACCCGAATCGCAATCCCACCAAAATTTCGATCCCGTTTCCTATGCCCTTGGCGCAGGCAATCGCAGGATTGGCGCATGGTAAGAACGTCAATGCCCTTCGCCATTTCTCGGACGTTTTTGGAGTGGACGTCGATACGGCCGCCTGGGATGCGCTGCTCAGGCAGACGCATGACCTGCTCATGGAGCTCAGCGATCCTGCGTTTCCAGCGTTCCCTGGCAGGTGGGCCAACTCTCTTTCAAGGGTGTATCTCGATTCTTGTGGATCAGATTTGATGGCGAGCGTGTGCTCGCTGGATTTGGCCCTGACACCGCAAGCCGCGCTTTACTACTTTCACCCCTCAGAGCAGGACATCCGGCAATCGGTCAGTGAAGTCTACGAACGCTTGGGCGTGGGACCTTGCGTTCCTTCCACGGAAGTGGCACCCGAGCGTGACATTCCATCGGATGAACACATTGCGGCGGGATTCACTGATATGGAAGCGCGTGCAGATGCGCTGCAAGCGCTCATTCTCAACAGGCGAACCGACCTGACTTCATCAATTCACAACCTCAACGAACTCACTCAGTTGACGGCAGCACTGACCACATTTCTCGTAGGCGGTCGCGGCTCAAGGGTTGAAGAGATCACATGCGGCGCACTGTACTGCGCATCAGATTGCTGGTGGCTGGAAGACAAAAAGGTTGAGCACGAAAACTCCTCGAGGATCCTGCCCAAACCAAAACATCTGCGCCATGGATTGCACCGATGGATTCTCGCCCGCAAAGCCGTTGCGGAACGGCTTGCAAGCCGCCTGCGACGCGACCTTGCAGAACGATGGAAAGAGCTGGCTTCAGGTCAACTTCGATTTGATGCGCCGGCTTTTGAGTACCTCGATTTCAGATCAGAGAAGGTCACGAGATCGGCTGTCACGGCCGCAGAGATCGAAGCTGTTTCCCAACGCTACTTTTCTGCTGGGAAAAATTTCATGCGCCACGTGCTGATCACACACTGGGCGCTTGATGGCGAGGACCCTCATCTCCTGCGGTTGATCACCGGGCATGCCACAGCTGGACTCGCGCTGCCTGCCGCAGGGGCCATGTACACGCCGGAATCAGCCACACAGGCTGCCGGCGTCCTACTAGAAAACTTGCTGAAAAATTGGCTTCCAGACATCGGCGCGAAAGCATCCGTTCCGGACCCCTACAAATTTGTTGTCTTGCCAGGGCGCCGGGTACATAAAGTTCACAACGCCCATCGTGAGCACATCGAAAAATGGGATGCACCGGTTTTCAGCCACTGGCATCTGGCCGCCGTCCGGATCATGGATCGTGTCCGGGAGTTGCTGATAAATGGCCATGGGCCAAACCACCCACACGCCCGGCTGTGGCTTCACCTGGTCAGCTTCGACGCGCTCAACGAGCCCATCGACCTGGAATCAATTTTTGAAGACATCAACGCGTCGTTCGAACTGGGGTCGACGGGGTGGGTTGCAAAATTCAAGCGCTCCAATTCGAAACATGTGCTGGTCACGCCTGTTCAGCTACCGACCGCCATATTTCTATCCAGGCTTGGTCAGAACGCAGAGATCAAGCCAAGTGATTACTCCGAGGTTCTCGAAGCAGCGGAGAAGTGGATCGGTGAGGCGACCCCTGACTGCTGGGGAGGAAAAAAAGTCGGCGTGGCAAAAGCGTTGCTTGCATGCAGCCGGCTGTGGGCTGACTGGTGCCTACCCCCAGCGGTCCAACTCTGCTATTCCAACGGCAGTCATGCTCCGGTTCTGGACAGCCACTCAGATGCCGACCTATTTGGGCTGGAGGCATCACAGGGCACCGAGCCCCCAGCCCGTCCGCGTCACGTACTTCGGACCCCCACTGACTTGTTCAGCGCCTTCTACAAAGTGGTCAACCGCCTGGGGTCATCGCGCCACAAGTTGGGAGAGCAAAAGAAGCGCGCACAACTTTTTGATCGATGGGTGTCCTTGTCCAGGATTCCAAAACAAGGCGAACTCACATGCACCTTGGTTCGTGTGGTTTCCGTCAACGCCGCCCGCATCCGAGCAAGCAAAAGAAATGCGATCGAGTGGAGCAGCCAAGCCACCTATCTGAGTACGCTGCGCCCATTTCTGACTATGGCGAGGAGTCTGGATCCTGACGCGTTTGACGCGCAAGAATGGGCTGAATTTTGCCGGGATCTTATGGCGTTTTCACACGCCGATGAAAAGCAAACGGTAACCGCGACCGAAGCGTCCGAGTGGATCATGGGATGCCTCCGGGAGCTAGGGCACCCGCTGCCGTCGCGCGCAGATCTCACTCAGATCAAACGGTACCCAGTAGCCACAGCCACGACAGCGATCGCGGCCTTTACACAAGAACAACTGGATCAAGCCGCTTCGATGTTGATCTCATCGCAAGACGGCCCCCTACGTCAGGCACGCATTCAGCTCGCGCTCAAGTTGCTCGGCAGCCTGCCCATGCGATGGAGCGAGGTGGCCACGATGGCTGTCAGCGACGCCATCGCCGACGGAGAAATCTGCATCACTTCACACGGATTTTCACATCTCAAAAGCCATTCGGCTCGCCGTAGGCTGGCACTCACTGAAGAATGCTTTCGTGAACTAATTTCTCTCGTTCAGCAGATCGAAGAACTGAAGACCCATAGCGTTCCTGAGGCCTTGATTTTTGGAAGTAGAACCCTGCACGACGGCACCCGGACCGTGGACTCTGCGTGGATCAGAAGTGCCATCACCGAAGCAATGCAAAGTGTTGCCCGGAACCCGAATTTTCGAATTCATGCATTCCGCGCTCACGTCGTCTCTCATCTGCTGCTCCTGGATTGGAGATGGGCAACCAAACCACCTCAGCCAGGAGGGATGGGGCCAAAGGCTACCAGCGCACTTTTTGTATATCAAAAGCACCGGGCATGGGCCACAGACGTTGTTCGACTATGCGCAGGTCACGCATCGGTTCAGACGACGCTGAGCTACTACTTCCACGCTTGGCTTCCGGTCAGGGCGCTTGCACTCCGAGCCACACTCATACGACATGGTCCAACCGAGCATCTGCTCAATCAGCTCGGTGTCAGCACAGCCGCCTTGACCAAGGCCCGTTCACGGGATCAACGGTATCAAGATCCATGGGAGTACCTCCAAAGCAAACTGCCCGTGGGAACCACGAAGGACAAGAGTCAGACGTTGCCACCCATCGCTGCATTTGAAGATGTCTCAGCCGGAAACAACGCGACCATCGCCGCTGAATCGCATGTGCTCCCCGTAAGGACACCTGCGTGGGGTGGCGCTCTTACGAGCACGGAATTCCCTCTGCCGCCTCAGGTCACGTACCTGGGCATTCGCATGCTGGGTATCGATCAACGAACGGCAAACAACATGTTGGGCGGTATGCAACGACAAGTCGTTGATGACCTGGAATCAAGATTGGCCTTGTCAAATTTCAGTTCAGAGACTCTTCGAGGTCGAATCAAGGGCGACATCACAGGTCGAGCCATGACTGCCGACGTTCGGCAGTTGCAATCCCCGCAAGCTCACGATCTCATCACGGTACTTTCAGGCATCCCGACACAGCAATTGCAGATGCTCCTTCAACTGCTTCTGCCCATACATGAACTGGTCCACTGGGAAGATGAAATCATCGCCGCAGCTCCTTGGTTAGAAAAGTCGCAGATCTGTCTGGAAGTGGTCAGCGATATCAAGAGGGTGGACCCAGCGCTCAACATCCAGCTGTCCAAACTGGATGCGGTGCTCATCGGGTCACCTGCGCACGATATCGGCTCACTACCACGCATCTTCATCCAACCCAGAGATCCGTCTGCCCGCAACACCGTTGCCAAAGCACGTTGGACCACCCTGGTGAGGGTGCTCGCCAATGCGTTGCTCGTCCTAAGGACATCCAGGCAGTGAGCTGGAAAGCAATCCAATCCTTTTCCCCAACCGCTTGAATTTGTATGGCTTCTGCTCCACGAAAAACATCCAACCCCCTGACTCAAGCCGCGCGCGAGGGAAACGCCCGAAAAGGCTATTGCGCTTCAGCATTTTTTGCCAGCGCCAGCGATGTGCCAGCTGCTGTCAGTGCGGCCTTACCAGACGACGAGTTCTGCACGCTGGACGACATGCTCAAAGCGATGCGCCGCGTCGAAAACCAGCTTTTGACCATGAACCCAACGCCTGGTCGCCATTTCGTATTGATTCGCGTCAAGGACGCCAGAGACCTGATCCTGACACTGGTGTTGGCCAACACGTCGGTCGGTTTGATGCAAGAGCTGGACCCTACGCCGGAAATTGCAGCTGAACACGCGACTTTGAGAGAAACGGTACAGGCAATCAAGAAGGTGATTGCCGCTGCGCAGAGCGGTTCGATCAGTTTTGAGAGCATCCGAGACCAGTTGGACAAGCTCCCCAATCCAGCTCTGACGAACAGCGTCTTATCCCTGTTAGGTCAGCGAGTACCCACGGTACAGTCGCTGGCCGGCCCCATTGATCTCAACATGGGAAAGCTTGCCGTCAAGCAAGTAGCGAGCGAGCGCGAGCACCATCTGCAAGGTCGTGTCTCAGGGGGGTATGAAGAGCAAGCAGGCACCGTGATCATGGAAATATCTGCACTCGACGATGCCGACACGAGACTGTTCACCTTGGGTAGCCGCATCACACTCAAGGTCGTACAGGAAGAACACCGGGTGAGCCTTTTGTTGGCGCAGTTGGCCAAGGTACCCGTGCGAGTTCGAATCAAAATTCCACGCATTCCGCTCACCCTGTCCGCGCCTGCAAAGGCAGACTTTCGTTGCGATCTGGAAGATGTCGTGGTGCTCGAGCAAACACAGTCACTGGAGCAGATCAAAGAAGCTCTCATTCGCCAGCTGAACCTGGATCTGTGATTTTTCTCTCAGCCCCAAGTGTTCATGATTTCCCGCCACGCTATGACAACGGCGTCACCCCATGGTGGGGCAGATCAAGCATACGATCAGTTCATATCACCACTGCGCAAAACAACTTCGCATGCCCACACTCGAAAAAGCTCTGGAACTCGCCGCCATTCACCACGCCGGTCAAATCGACAAAGCAGGAGAGCCGTACATCCCGCATGTGCTGCGCGTGATGCATGCCGTGGATGGCATCAAGGCGAAGACCGTGGCTGCTATGCACGACTTGATGGAGGACACCAAGGTGACCGAGCAGGATCTGCGTGACGCGGGCTTCGATGCGGAAATCGTTGGTGCCGTACTGGCACTGACCAAGGGACCAAAAGAGACACGTATTGAGGCCGCCAAGCGAGCCAAGATCAATTCGCTGGCACGGGAGGTCAAGCTGGCAGACAACGCCGACAACATGGACCTCACGCGCTTGGTGGACCCGACCGAGAAGGACATGCTACGCATGCACGAGTACATCCTGGTGCGAAAGCTCTTGCTCAGCTGAAGCCGCTCGAATGTGGCATGTGCCACGACGAAAATTTCAATCTCTCCACAGCTCACTCGTTTTCGTGGAGGGGGCATTCCATCGCCGGGAGGACGGCGGCGGTTTTTGACCACCATGGCATCTGGCCAGAAGTCACTCATGTGGCGTGCTTTTTTCCTTGTTGGTTGCCGCGATGTGGTGGGCCATCTCGGCCGCTTCACGGGTGTACCCCATTTCTACGAGGTCGGAGAGGCACTCAAGCTCGCTGGCCCAGGGCCCTTGCGACATCGATTCCCAGCGCGAGGCGTCCAAGGGGAAACTGGTGACATGGACGGCCAGGGCAACGCGTTGATCAGGCTTGGCCTTGCGAAGCAACCCCGCGTCCAGGATTGTCGCGATACGAGAGGGATCTCTGTCGACGCACAGGTCCAGGCGGGGCGGCGCCGTGATGTCAAGCTCTGGAAAGTGTTTGGCGGCACCGATGACCCCTCCGATGCGAACGGTTTGCGGAAGCTTGTCGGTTTGCTGAAGGCGGGCAATGCGCTTGACCATCTGTTCGGGTGTGCTCTGGCCGGTTGGATCCGTGAAGAAGAGCACCTTGCGTTGACGGGCATGTTCACGGGCCAGCTCCATCCATTCCCCTGAGATCAGATATCGCAGCCGGACCCCCCGCTCACCCGAGTCCTCCAACCATCCCAGGTCTGCAAGCTCCTTGAGGACTGCCGCCACGGTTGGGTAGCTCACTCGGCAGGTCTCCTGCAGGTACTTGATCGTCACCGGGGAGGCATTCCAAAGACGCAACTGCACCAGGGCTGCAACTACGATCTGCCGTGGAGGGAGTTGATGGGCATAAACATCCTGGCGCTCTTTGGCTACCAGTTCTTCCAACCAGTCGTAGAACCCGGCTGGCGCGTTTTCCATCGAGCCGCTGAACGCGTTCAGGTGGTGTCCCTGCGCCTCACCCTTGCCGAGTAGAAAGTGAATGCGGTTCGCGATGGCTGGGTGGATCACATGCCGAAAACGAACCAGTTCCTCTTTCAGTCTCCCGGATGAGAGCCGCGTTTCAATAACAACGCACACGGCCTGGTTTTTTGAGGGCTCTTGTCCGATGAGATAAGCGAGCGTCAGCAAGGCACCTCGAACGTCGCGTACGCTGTTGGTCTTCTTGACTTCAACATGGATGTGACCGTTGGGGCCCTTCCAACAGCCATCCGCATTTGTGTCTGGCGCCTGTGATTTTTGAAGTTCATCGAACATGAAGTCGCAACCTTATCAAAGAGGTGGCAACTAAACAATCATGTGGCGACTTAAAGTCGAGGCTTTATAGGCGTAGTTCGAATAGACCGAGGTTCCCTACGCGCCTGCTGTATGGGCAAATTCAATCGCACCTGAAGTGAGGCCCACCAAGACGCCTTCTCCTGGTGTGCGAGCCGTAGTTACAGTCAACCGCCTGCCAAACCGGATGCCATAGACTGCGGAACCCCCACCAAACGGCATCTGCCCGGCAGATGAAGCCCCATGAGCTTGAACGACCACATCCTCCAATCGATCCAGAAATCCGGCCAGGCAATCCATGACAGCCGGGAGCTGCTCAAAGCCGAAGTGGCCCGTTACACCGATCACTTGATCAGTGTGATGGGCTCGCAGCCTTTGGGACCCATGGCGGACAGAGCGTTCGGGCAACTCAAACTGGTCGCACGCATGCACCAGGAAATGCAAGGACTGGAAGAGCAGCTCCGCGGGATCTTTCAGTCGGCCACGCAACTCAAGGCGAACGACGTACAGATCATCGAAGCCCTACCCCACCGTCGTTCCACTGCGGCCACCTCCGAACGAGTGGAAGACGCGAAAGTCGTGACGCCAGTTGTGCGCCGAAAACCAGGCAGAAAGCCTTCGGCGAAGCCCGTTGCAGAGGCAGCGCCCGTCAAACGCCGCGGTGGTCGTGTCAGCACCAACGACGACAAGGTGCTGGCCGCATTGCGCCGCCTGCTCAAGGTATTCAAGAACGCCACGCTGCCACAGGCGCAAATCGCGGCCGAGGCGGGCATCCCTGTTGGATCGATTGCGGCCTCCCTGCACCGCCTACAAGATGCTGGGATGGTCTTGCAGAAAGCGCGGGGTCAGTACTGTCTGAACTGACCCTTTGTCCCAGCTGGACTTCAAGGCCTCAGTCCCCAGAAACAGCTTCAGGTCCGCACCGAGCGGACCGATACAACTGGTTGTAGTTCACGAGGCTACATGTTCGTTCTTGGCAGTCACCGGGAGATACCGGACATCACTGACGCTCACGTGCAGAGGGTCTGCTTACTGAAGTGGCTTCGTACTCACACTTCCGGCAACGAACAGCCGCTGGGATCTGGCTGCTCAAGGTCGGTTGAAGGCTGGGAACAGCCACTCGACTCCGATGGTCTGGCAGTATTTTCAGACCAAAGCGGTCGTTCAAGCGGGTCAAGAGACGGAATCTATTCTGAGTCAATCTCTCGAAGTTGGTGCGGGTCAGTCATCTCTTCTGGTCCAGCGATCATCCTGCGAATCTTGCAGAATGGGGCACTGCGTATCGACTGTTCTCTGCTCAAAACATGATGGGCAATTGAACGGCGGGAGCCGCGCGATCAGCCACCGCCAGCGAGAGAATGGTTTTGCATCAGGAAAGCGTCAATGGCAGCATTCACTGGTGCCGGGTGGGTCATCGGACCCATGTGACCGAGGCCATCGAAGCTCAGAACCCGAACCTGCGACAGTGTCTGCGCGAGCAAGGCGGTGACGGCGCGCGCCGAGTCGGGGGTCTCGCGTCCCTGCATCAGCAGCACTGGCATCTTCAGCGCACGAAGTGCGACCAGTGGGGTGGGTTCTTTGAGCAGTGCATGCAACCAGCCCTGCACGTGAACTATCGCGTCTTCAATTGCAAGCCGCTGCGCCTCGGGTTTGGTTGAAAAGCTGCCGTCACCCATCCAGTAGTCGATAAAAATCTTGGCGGCAGCGCGTCGGTCACCAGTCGCTAGGGCTGTGGCAGCGCGCCCGATGGTTTCACGGATGCCATCTGCCGCGTTCGGTTGCGGCAATGTGGCATCGATGAATGCGAACAACGTGGGTTCATACAGCACCAACGCACTGACGCGGTCAGGCCGCCGCAGCGCTGCCAGAAGCGCAACCGCGCCGCCAAAAGAGTGACCGACCAAGGCGACCTGGCACGCCAGCGTAACGCAGAAGTGGCTCGAGCAGATCGACCTCGTCGCTCAGGCTGAGCGGTCGGCCAGTAGGCCAGATCGGCCCCCTGCCGGCACCGTGTGTGTCCGGTGCCAGTACGAGGTGGCGCGGTGCCAGCTGGTCCATCAGCTCACGCCATTGCGCCCAACTGCTGGCGTTGCAGTGGATGCAGACCACACCGAGGCCGGTGCCAGCGACGCGGTGGTAAGGCAGTGCCGGCTGGCCGTCGATGTGTTGGGTGGCCATGCTTCTCAGCGGCGATGGAGGACGACTTCAATGTACTCGCTTGGCACCACCAGCGATGCGTTTCCGGCACGGTTCATTCGCGTCAGCAATTCCGTCAGGTCGCTTTCCAGTGCCAGCGCGCCATCGATGGGGAGTGCGGCAAAAGCCTTGTGAATGGGGCCATACCAATTACGGAAGACCTCGATGAAGTGCGCCGCTGAGCGGTAGCGAAAGTGAAAGAGCCGCGGCGTGACCGAGATCGAGCTGGCAGTCTCACCAAACAGCGTGTGCAGATGGGCTTCGACACCCCAGCGCGACGGCGGTTGGACGCCGGGCGGCGGCGGCAGGTGGCGTCCCAGCGTCTTGAACACCTGACCGATGAAGCCCTCGGGGTTCCAGTTTGCCAGGCCGATGCGACCCCCCGGACGGCACACACGCGCCAACTCGGCGGCAGCCCGTGGCTGGTCGGGCGAGAACATCACGCCGAAGGTGGACAGCACGGCGTCGAAACTGGCGTCGTCAAAAGGCAGGGCCTCGGCGTCGGCCACCTGGAACGCGACCTGCAAACCATCTGCACGCGCCCGCACTGCGCCGCGCTCCAGCAGACTGCTCACGTAGTCGGTGGACGTCACGCAGCAGCCCCGGCGCGCTGCCGCCAGCGTGGCATTGCCATTGCCGGCGGCGACATCGAGCACGCGCTCGTCCGTGCGCAGATCGCAGGCTTCAGCGAGCTGCTCGCCCACAATCTGCAGCGTGGTGCCAATCACCGCGTAGTCGCCGCTGGCCCAGGCGGATTGCTGGCGGGTCTTGAGGGCATTCAAATCTGTCGGCGCGTTCATTGGAAACCTTGTTGAATGGGAATGGTTGGAGCAGGTCAAAGGCAATGGATGTCGTTCATCCGCCCACTGCTTACTTCGGGAGGCAGGCGGGGCCGGCCCAAACACGCTCACATGTGATAAGCAGTGCGCACCTGCGGTGGCGTCTGCAGCGTCTGCATGACCACGCAGCAGCGATCCGCCGCCGTCTGCAGTTTCGCCAGCATCTCAGGGGACGTGCCGGGTTTGGCTTGCAGGTGAACGTCGGAGATGATGGACTGGAAACCTACGGGTACGTCTTTCTGCACGCCCAGTGCACCGCGCACGTCCACCTTGCCCTGAACGTGTACCTCAAGTGCGGTCAACTCGATGCCAAGACCGGCGGCGACCATGCGGATGGAGGAGTCCTGACACGCAGCGAGTGCGGCACACAGCAGGTCACCAGGGCAGGGCGCATCGTAGGGGCCGCCTACGGCGCTGTGCACTCCAACAGGGATCGCTGCGTCGGCGCCGGCCTTGGGGATTACCAGCGAATGAAACGGGTCGGCCGGGTCTATGCTGCGGGTGCTGGCATGGTCTGTGACCATGGCCAGGTTTGGGTTGGCTTTGTACTCTGCGCGCAGTTGGGCCTGTGCTTCTAATGTGCGTGGGGTCATGTTGGTGCTCCAAATGGGGGAAAGGACAAGGTACCGGGTTCACGCGCCAGCGCGGTCGTTCCTTGTGGTGGTGGTGGGGTTGACGGGGGTGACGACTCGGGACGCGCTGTCGATGAGGATGCCGACGATCACGAACTTGAGCATGGGAATCTCCTTCAGGTGGTTGGGGGTGGCTTCACAGTACCGATCAGCTGAGCAGAAGACCTTTAAAGATCCTAAAAATCCGCTAAAGAAACATCAAGGCCACGCGCCTTGGGAAAAGCACATGCAGGATCAATTTCAGTTTGACCGCTTCGAGGTCCGCGCGACTGAGCGTCTGTTGCTGATCGATGGTCAGCCGGCCGAGTTGGGTGCGCGCGCATTCGACCTTCTGCTGTGCCTGCTGCTGCACCGCGACCGCGTGGTGTCCAAAGGCGAGATCCTGGATTTGGTGTGGCCCGGACTGGTGGTGGAGGAGAACAACCTGTCGGTGCAGGTGTCTGCGCTGCGCAAGGTTCTGGGTTCGCAGGCCATTGCCACCATTCCCGGTCGCGGCTACCGGTTTGCGTTGGACCTGTTGCCAGACAGCGGATTGCCGCAGCGTGATGCGGTGCGGCCGCAGGCTGCCGATGCGGCGCGTCCCACCATCGCGGTGCTTCCGTTCAGCGTGCTGTCAGACGACCCGCAGGTTTCCTTTTTGGCTGATGGTCTGGTCGAGGATGTGATTGCGCTGCTGGCGCGTGTGCCGGGCTTCATGCCGATTTCCCGCGCGTCGTCCTTTGCGTTTCGAGGGCACGACGTGACGGTGCCGGATGTGGCGCAGCAGCTTGGCGTCCGGTTTGTGGTGGAAGGCAGCGTACGGCTCGTGGGTGATGCGCTGCGCGTATCGACCCAACTGATCGAGGCCGCGACAGGACGCGTGCTGTGGACCGGCCGATTCGACCGGCGCCGCAACGAGGCGGTCGATCTGCAGGAGGACATTGCCCGGGGCGTGATGTCGGAGCTTGAGCCCGAACTCACCCGCGCCGAGATTGCGCACATCCGCCGCCAGCGTCCTGAGAACCAGGACGCCTGGGCCCATTACCACCAGGCCGTGGGCTCGTTGGCGCTGCAGGGGTGGGGCTATGACGCGTTGGCAGAGGCGCGGCAGCGTCTGCAGACCAGTGTGGCTCTCGATCCTGCCTTTGGCCTCGGCCACGCGCACTATGCGCTGCTGACAGCGTTGTCTATGAACATCGGCGCAATGCCCAACGATCCAGGCCTGGCGCTGGAGGCTCTCGGTGCCGCACGCCAGGCGATGGCATTGGACGATGGCAACTCGGAAGTGTTGGGCTATGCAGGTTGTGCGCTTTGCGACCTTGGTTACCACGAGCAGGGTGTGGACGTGTTGCTACGGGCGCTGGAGATCGACCCCAGCAATGCCCAGGCACACGTAGCGCTGGGCGCGTCGTGGGTTTTGAGTGGCCAGCTTGACGCCGGCATAGAAAGAATGCGCTATGGTATGAAGATCAGCCCACGTGACCGTCGCTTGGGCTTCTGGGGCTGGGCGTTAGGCAACTTTTTGCTGCGGGCCGAGCGACTGGATGAAGCGTTTGCGGAAGCCAGAACATCGAGCCGTCGAGATCCGCGTTTTTCACTGCCGCGCGTTCTGGAGGCAGCCATCTTGGACCGCCAGGGTAAGAACGGAGAGGCTCGGGCGGCACTGACCCGCGCACGCCAGATCAGCCCGACGCTGACCCTGGACGCCATCGCCCAGACACACGGCCGGCACGTGGGCAAGCGTTTGGCCTTATTTTGGGATGTGGCAAATTAGCGGTCCTTCGTCGCTGCAACCATGTCGAGGTGGTGCGAAATACCAACTGGAAGTCGTACGGCCATATGCGAAGTTTCTTCGCGCCTGCGAACAAGCCCGCTTTCAGTGCAGCGTGCCAATTGGCGATCCCTGTATGGACCTCTCGCTACGTTAAGCCGCCCAACTGATCATCGGACTGGCGCCTCAGCTGTGGCTGTTGGCTGCACCTTGCTGGAAGAACAGCCTGTGCAGATATTGCGGGGGACTGTCGAACGGTCGCAGTCTGCCGTGCTGCCGCCGTTCGTGACAGTCTGTGCGACTGACCGCGCCCGCTGCACTGCTGATCCTCAGTTGCGCAAAGTCGGTCCCAGGCTGGTTGCAGTCGTCCTCTGCTGTCGTCCCGAGCGGCGGCTTTGACCCTGAGCAGTCTTTCATCTGCTTTGCTGTTGCCGCTACTTGGGCAGGTCGCAGCTGTATCGAGAAGCATAGAGACCACAGCAAACCCGTTTGAACTTCGCGACGCGAAGGTTACCCGCGTGTTTTCGGCGGAGAGCTTGTCTCTGTGGCCCCCAGCGCCTCTGACAGCCGGGAGGCTGATGCGCGAAGCTCTTCCACAAAATGCGGTCTCACACGCTGATCAGGAGCTGTGAGCGTCAGCGCCCCGACCACCTGGCCGCCCCCGTTGCAAACTGGCGCGGAGATCCCCACCAACCCGGGAATGCGGTCGCTACTGAGCATGACGTAGCCGTCCTTTCGTACCTGGTCGTAGATGCGGCCTTTGGCACCCGCATATGCCATCAGCACCCGCCCACCCGCGCCGCGGTTCATGGGTAGCAGGTCGCCCGCGCGCACGTGGTCACGCAGCAACTGCGGTGAATCGACCCGCAGTAACACCAGCCGCTGATCGCCCTGGCGCACGTGGAAGGCCACGCTCTCCTGTGTGCGAGCGACCAGCGCACGCATCTCGGGCATCAACACATCTTCCAGCGAGAAAGACGCTGAGTAGATGCCGGCCAATCTCGCCACTTCGGCCCCCAGCGCCCACTGTCCATCGGACGTCTTTTGCACCAGCCGCCCGTGTGCCAGCGAGGCCAGAAGTCGCAGTACGGTGCTCTTGTACAGCCGCGTGCGCTCGGCCAGCTCCGTGACAGACAGTGCCTTGTCGCCGGCCCGGTAGGCGGCCAGCAGGCTAATGGCACGGTCCACCGCGGCCGCGCCACCGGGGGCGGCCAGCTCGTCGGCAACGGAGGGGGATGAAGACTTTCTGGGCATGGCTGCGAGCTTAAGGCATGGGATTTGACAGACCGGGATTGTCGGCCTTATCATTGTTCTATCTTTCAGATAGTCGTTCTATCTTACAGAACAATGGAGACCAGTCAATGGACACCGTCCTGATCAGCGAAGTCGGCCCGCGCGACGGCCTACAAAGCGTCAAGTCCACCATGCCCACAACCCACAAGCTCGCATGGATCGATGCCCTTGCCAGCGCCGGCCTGCGTGAAATTGAGATCGGCTCATTCGTCCCGGCCAGGCTGCTGCCACAGATGGCAGACATCACCGATTTGGTGCGCCACGCCATGACCCTGCCGAGCATCACCGTCATGGCGCTGGTGCCCAACCTGCGCGGCGCGGAAACCGCCATCGCCACCGGCATCCAAAAAATCACCATCCCGGTCTCGGCCAGCGAGGCCCATTCGCAGGCCAATGTTCGCAAGACCTGCGCGCAGATGGTGGACGAGGTGGGGCGCATCGTGAACTACCGCAACGCGCACGCTCCGCAGGTGAAGGTCGAGGTCGGCATGTCCACTGCTTTCGGCTGCACGCTGCAAGGCGCGGTGCTGGAGGACGACGTGGTGCGACTGGCCGAAGCGCTGGCCGAGGCCGGTGTGGACGAGATCGGCCTGTCGGACACCACGGGCATGGCCAATCCCGCCCAGGTGCGCCGCCTGTTCAAGCAGGTGCGTGACGCCATCGGCGACCGCACCGGCGCCGCCCACTTGCACAACACCCGCGGCCTGGGTCTGGCCAACTGCCTGGCGGCCTACGACGTGGGCGTGCGCACCTTCGACAGCTCCCAAGGTGGCCTAGGCGGCTGTCCCTACGCACCCGGCGCCAGCGGCAACGTGGTCACCGAAGACCTGGTCTTCATGTTCGAGGCGATGGGCGTCCACACCGGCATCGATCTGGAAATGCTGGTGGCCGCACGCGCCATCCTGACCGCCGGCCTGCCTGGGGAACCGCTGTACGGCATGACCCCCGACTCGGGCCTGACCAAAGGCTTTGTCTACGCCGATGGCCGTTACCCACTCAACATCCAACTGTTGTCCGTCAACGGAACCTGCGCATGAACACCGACAAAACTCTTCCTCTGGCCGGCATCCGCGTGATCGAGTTCACTCACATGGTCATGGGGCCCACCTGCGGGCTGATCCTGGCCGACCTCGGCGCCGAGGTGATCAAGATCGAACCCATCGCCGGTGACAACACCCGCAAGCTGCTGGGCTCCGGTGCTGGCTTCTTCGGCACCTTCAACCGCAACAAGAAGAGCCTGGCCGTGGACGTGAAGGACCCTCGCGGCCGCGAGATCGTGCTGCGCCTGGTCGGGCAGGCCGACGTGTTCAGCGAGAACTTCAAGGGCGGCACCATGGACAAGCTGGGCTTCGGCTACGCAGCGCTGTCCAGGCTCAACTCCGGGCTGGTGTACGTTTCGCACAAGGGCTTTCTGCCCGGACCCTACGAGCACCGGACCGCGCTGGACGAGGTGGTGCAGATGATGGGCGGCCTGGCCTACATGACCGGGCCTGAAGGCCGGCCGTTGCGCGCCGGCACCAGTGTCAACGACATCATGGGCGGCATGTTCGGCGCCATCGGCGCGCTGGCGGCGCTGCAGGAGCGGCACCGGACCGGGCGCGGCCAGGAGGTGCAGAGCGCGCTGTTCGAAAACAACGTGTTCCTGGTGGCGCAGCACATGACGCAGTTCGCCGTGACGGGCAAGCCCGCCTCGCCCATGCCCAGCCGCATCAGCGCCTGGGCGGTGTACGACGTGTTCAACGTCAAGGACGGCGAGCAGATCTTCCTGGCCGCCGTGAGCGATACGCAGTGGGCGCTGATGTGCGACGAGTTCGGTTTCGCCGACCTCAAGGCCGATCCGCGCCTGGCCAGCAACAACGCCCGGGTGCAGGCGCGCGACTGGATGATGCCGCTGTTGCGCGAGCGCTTCGCCGCGCTGGGTGCGGCCGAGCTGGGCGCGCGTTTTGAAAAGATTGGCCTGCCCTATGCACCCATCACCCGCCCGCAGGATCTGCTGGACGATCCGCACTTGCTGGCCACCGGCGGGCTGGCACCCGTCACCTTGCCGGCCGACGCCAGCGGCGCTGGCCGCACCGTGGACACCCGGACCGCGCTGCTGCCGCTGACACTGGGTGGCGAGCGCCTGGGCCTGCGCTGCGCACCTCCTGCGCTGGGGCAAGACACATACGACATCCTTGCCGGGCTGGGCTTCTCGGCCGACGAGATCGAGCAGTTTTGTCATGCGCAAGTGGTGAAGACACCCCAAGCCGCCGAGGCTGCAACCGCCTGAGCACGGGGAACGACCTGGTCATGAAACGGCTACAAGCCATGTTGTTAGGGGCGGTTTTTCTGGTCTGTTCCGCAGTGGCCCAGGCCTGGCCAACCGAACCCATCCGTCTGATCGTGCCGTACACGCTGGCCGGCACAACAGATGTGCAGGCCCGAGCATTGGCATCGGGTCTGTCGAGAGACAGCGGCTGGAAGGTGATCGTCGAGAATCGCCCGGGTAGTGCCGGCAGCGTGGGGCTGGATGTTCTGGCCAAGGCCAAGCCAGATGGAAACACCTTGGCCATCGGGCAGACATCCAATCTGGTGATCCAGCAGGCCATGGATCTGCTGCGTCCGTTCGACGCTGCGAAAGCGTTCACTCCGATCGCCCTATTGTCCCGTCAGCCGGTGGTGCTGGTGGTTCGCACTGGCACACACGCCAGCTTGAACGAGTTGCTCGCGGCTGCTCGCTCGGGCGACCTGCCACTGGTCATGGCATCAGCGTCCAACGGCAGCGTGGGCCATCTGGCGGGCGAACTGCTGATGAAGCGCACAGGCTTGCGTCTGTCTCATATCCCATACACCGGCGCAGCGCCTGCCCTGTCGGCGCTCGTGAGTGGTCATGTCGATTTCGCCTTCCCGACCGTTCAGTCCGCCCTCCCCCTGATCCGTGCTGGACGGCTTCGCGCGTTGGCTGTGTCAAGCGAAGACCGGCTACCCCAGCTGCCCCAGGCGCCCACTCTGACGGAAGCTGGTTTCCCCGGCCTGGTGCTTCACGACTGGAAATTGTTGATCGCCACCGCCGGCCTGCCCACGCCGATTCAGCAGACCTTGCGGCAACGCGTCCTGCAGGTGCAGAAAAGCACCGCTTGGGCAGAAGCATCACCACAACAGGCAACGGCCGCCATGACCCAGCCCGATCTCTACCGATTTCTCGATGCTGAGCGCCAGTACTGGCGCCGGCAGGTTCGCGAAGTGTTCCCCGGCTCCAGATGAGCCTTTTCTTCCCACCATCCATCCTTCCAGGAGACATTGACCATGCAAACCCTCACATCCCTTACCCGAATAGCTACCGCCCTTTGCATCGCCTCGGCCGCGCTAAGCGGTCACGCCCAAACCTGGCCCGACAAACCGGTCCGGCTTGTCGTTCCATACGCCCCCGGCGGCACCACCGACTTCTCGGCGCGCCTGGTGGCTGATCGCCTGAACCAGCTCACCGGCCAAAGCTTCTTCGTGGAAAACAAGGCCGGCGCCTCGGGCACCATCGGCACGTCCATGGTGGCCAAGAGCGCACCCGACGGCGCGACCTTCCTGGTGAACGACACCACCTACGCCATGCTGCCATCGCTCTTCGCCAAACTGCCCTGGGACCACGCCAACGATCTGGTGCCGGTGACCACGCTGGCCGTCACACCGGTGGTGCTGGTGGTGGCAGCGAACTCCCCGTTCAAAACTGCACAGGAACTCTTTGAGTTCGCACGGAAGAACCCAGGCAAGCTCAACTTCGGCTCCGGTGGCAACGGAAGCTCGACCCACTTGTCGGCCGAGGTGCTCAAGAAGGAAGGCAAGCTTTTCGTGACCCACATTCCCTACAAGGGCGCGGGAGATGCCATGGTGGGTTTGCTGAGCAATCAGGTGGACCTACTCATCACTGCCGCTCCGACAGCGGTGCCACAGGTCAAAGGCGGCAAGGTGCGTGCGCTTGCAGTCACGGGCGAAAAACCGCTGCCCAGCCTGCCAAGTGTGCCCACTTTCAAGGACGCAGGGCTGCCAAGCTATAGAGTCACAAACTGGTTCGGCCTGGCCGCGCCGAAGGGCACGCCCCAGGACATCGTGGACAAAATGCAGGCTACGGTTAGCAAGGCGCTGGCCGAACCGGCTGTACTGGAACGCCTGAACGCCATGGGCGCACAACCCGGCGGCATGAAGAGCGCAGACTTTGCCAGTTTCATCCGCAGCGAGACAAAGCTGTGGGGTGACATCAGCAAGGCCTCGGGCGTGCAACCCAACTGATCAAGGAGCACACCATGTGGAACCTGAGCTTTGAACCGCCGGTTGTGATCGAGGCACACGTGCTGACGCGCCTGCCCGAGGAGCTACGCCGACCAGTGCGTAGCGAATGGGCCGATGCCAACAAGCCGGGCCACAAGGTGGACTGCTTTCTGGAGGGCCCTGCATTCGACCGCGAAGGTCATCTCTACCTGACCGACATTCCGCATGGGCGCATCTTCCGCCTGACCGACGGATCAAATTGGGAGCTAGTCACTGAAACCGGCGGATGGCCCAACGGCATCGCCATCCATCGCGATGGCTCGCTGTGGGTGGCCGACTACAGGCGTGGCCTGCTGCGTGTGAACCCGGTCGATGGTCAAGTGGACGTGCTGCTTGGCCACCGCAACTCCGAAGGCTTCAAGGGGCTCAATGACCTCACCTTTGACGTGGACGGCAATTGCTACTTCACCGATCAGGGGCAAACCGGCATGCACGACCCCAGCGGACACGTGTACCGCTGGCGCACCGATGGGCGGCTCGATCTGCTGCTGAACAACGCCCCCAGCCCCAACGGTATCGCTCTGGACCGCGACGGGAAGTTCCTCTATTTGGCTGTCACGCGCGGCAATGCGGTCTGGCGGGGCCCCTTGCTGCCCGATGGATCCGTTTCCAAGGTAGGGGTGTTTCGCAGTTTTTTTGGCACCAGCGGACCGGATGGCCTGGCGGTGGACACTGACAACCGCCTGGTGTTGGCCCACGCGAGCCTGGGAGGTGCTTTCGTGTTGAACGCTCGTGGGGAAGTGACTCACTTCGTTCGCAGCCCGACTGGCAACACAATTACCAATGTGGCCTTCAGACCCGGTAGCCATGAACTGGTGATGACGGATTCTGAGCAAGGTGTGGTGTTGACTGCGAAGTTGCCCAGCGAGGGACATTTGTTGTTCTCCCATTGCTAAAGCTGCCGCCGTTCGTCAGACCGTCGGCCAATAATCCCTGTGACTGGTAAGCAGCCAACAGCTTGAGTTCGGCAGCGACGGCCGAAGGGCAGGAGTCGCAAACTTGCCGGTGCCGGTGAGCACTCGCCTGAGGATGATTCCAACCAATCGCAATTGACAGCTGAATGTTCGCGATTGCCTCAAGCGGTCATTCGGAATGTCAACTGCTCTGCGCCTGCTTGGCTCAATTTGCAGGACGCGCAACTCAAGAGGCGGGACCTGTCGTAAGTTGACGGACGGCGAAACGGCGACCCGGCTGAGCATCCAACGTCGGCTTCCTGGGCTCACGGTTCAGACGGGCGGTCGAATCGCAATCGTCAGGGTGAACTGGCTGCCGACCTTGGGCGTGGACGCGATCCTGAGATCGCCACCGTGCTTGCGCGCAATGCGCTTGCAGGTGGCAAGCCCGAGACCTGTACCCTCGTAAACACGCCTGGAGTGCAATCGCTTGAAAGGATCCCCCAGCAGTGGGAGCTTGTCCGCATCGATGCCGATGCCATTGTCCGACACCACCAGTTCCAGTTGCGATCCGTTTCGATGCGCATTGATGCTGATGTCCGGCGCGCGGTCGACGGGCATGAACTTGAGGGCATTGCACAGCAGGAGCTTGATGGCCAGGGCCAGTTGATCTGCATTTCCCCAGGTCTGGCCCAGTGCTGTGACATGAACTGCTGCGCCCAGCTGCTGGATTCGCTCGCCTATCGCGTTGATGGCGCCGTCGACCAGTTCGTCCAGATCCACGTCGCGGAAGGTCTTGTCCGGATCAACCTCATCGACCTGAACGTACAGTCGAATGTCTTCCAGCATGAGGCTCATGCGCTGGGCCGCCGACTTGATGTGCCGGAAGTACGTCCTGGACTCCACCGACATGGCTGGGGCGTCCCGCTCCTCGATGAGCGAAGTGAATTGTGCAATGGTGTTCAACGGCTCCCGCAGGTCGTGCGACGACACCCGCACGAACTGCTGCAGGTCGTGGTTGCTCGTCTCCAGACTGGTGGTCAAGACTTCAAGCTGCTTGCGCGACGACTCGAGGTCGGTCACGTCTGTGCTGGTGTAGAGAACCCCGAGTTGATGAGACTCTTCGTCATAGGTAGGCTGAAGGTGCACGGCCATGGTTCGCAAACCGCGCGCTGGGAAATCCACCGTCATGACCCGCTGGACCCGCTGACCTGCCAGCGCCTGCTCAAACAGCGGTTGCATTGGGCTGCTATATTGGTCGCCGGGCAGGTAGCCCAGCCAGGACTCGCCCACACTCTGTTCGGTGGGCACGCCCCAGTAATCCGCACGTGCTTTGTTCGCCCAGCGCAGGATGCCGTGCATGTCGATGAACGCGGCCAGCTGGTTGGCCTGTCCGCCCACCACAGCGAGTGTTTCATCGAGCGCACGCTGCCTGGCAACGATGACGGCGACCACCTGCGGAGGGATCACCACCAGAAGCAGCGTCATGTGCATCAGCAGGTGTCCGAAGGGCGTATTGGCTGTCACAGGAACCAGCCAGCCGTTGCCTACCGCCACCGCAAACGTCACCACCACGATGGGCGCTGCGGCAAACGTGACCAGGCGCGACTGGAGGTACGCCGTGACCAACAGACCGACACTGACCAGCTCGAACGGATTGGGCGTCAGCGAAAAGCTGATCAGGCTGCCAGCGCCTACCAGCACCAGCGTCAACTGCGCGCCGCCGATCTGAATGCCCTTGAACGATTGCCGCGCACGCAGGGCGAGCATCAGCGGCAGTGTGACCAGTGAGCCGATGGCCGCCGAGATGAACCAGTCGATCCAGGCATCCGAGAAGGTCACATACCCCACAAGATCCAGCAGCAGTGAACCCGTCAGCGCTCCAACCAGCGAAGGGACCAGGGATCCCAGGGCAAGGACCTTGAGAAACGCCTTCGAGTCGCTCGAGAAACCCTGTGTGTTGCCAAAGCGGACGAGCAGATGGGTGCCCAGCAGCATCTCCACCAGGTTGCCGGGCAGAAACGCCACCGAACCGATTAAGGGCTTGCCACCCAGCAATGTTGCCACGAACGAACCCAGGGCGGCAGCCAACAGAAGTCCTGTTCGCCTGGACTCGGGCGCACTGACAGCGATGCTGATAGCGACGCCATTGGCCAGCCAGATGCTGGCAACTCCACCAGAACCACGGGAAAGCGCGATAGATCCGACAGCCAGAACCAGCGCAGCGCCAAACGCAAGCAAGACATCCGCCACCACCGATCGCAACGGCCAACGGTTCAACGCGAGTTCAGTTTTCAAGAGCGCTCACGCCCCAGGGCGCGCTTGCGCGGCCATCTGGACCAAGCTCAAGGCCATGACCTTGGAGATGGGTTTGACCAGGTAGCCCCGGACGCACCCATAGGCGGAGGCTCTCGACTTGTCTACCGGCGCGGAAGAAGAGCTGTGCATGACCACAGGTGCCCGCGCAAAACCCCGGTCGTACAACGGCTGGTAAAGGTCGAGAAACTCAAAACCGCTCATCTCGGGCATGTTGATGTCCAGCAGGATGAGGTCAACGTCGTGCCCCTGTGGTGAGGCCAGATATTCCAATGCGATCTGCCCGGTTTCCTTGAGCGTGACCTCGGCAACGACGCCGGCTGCAGTCAGGATGATCTGGGCAAAGAACAAGTCGTCGTCGTTGTCGTCCACGACCAGGATGCGGCGAAGTGTCATGAAGTCGCAGAATCTGGGATTTATTGGCGCATGTTGCGCCAGCGGGAAGTTTCAGGCAATCCGGCCAAGCCCAAAAGCCTGAAGAATGCGCCTTTTACGCAGCAGTTCTGGGGTCTGCGCCTAAAAGCGAAGTGCACGGTTGACATGTGCTGCTGTTGCCGGGCGGGTGTTTGGGCTGGCATCATGCCTCTAAAAACCTTGTATCGTGGACCCAAACTGCCGCTTTATTTGCTGCCTGAAGAACATTTTTCGCCGGAAAGTAGCCATCTGGCCCTCATGACCCCATCTGTACGCCACCGCCGCCCGCTGACGCTGCGCTTGCTGCCGCTGCTGCCCGCGCTGTCAACCCTGCTGCTGCTGGCCTTCGTGCTCTGGGCCAACGAACGCTTCGTCGCGCAAGATCTGGCGCAGCGTGCGCAGTCACGCGTCGAGCAGACAGCCAACGTGTTCGCCGACCAGGTCGCTCGGGTGCTGGCGCGCCGCACCGCCGAACTCGAACTCCTGGGACCCATCGTCACGCTCGCGCCAGGCCAGGCGCCCGACGCCCTGCGTGCCCTGCAACGGCTGCAGGACACATCCACCTCCTACGCTGGCATCGCCCTGTTCGACGCGGGCGGCCACCAGCTGCTCGCCACCGGCGACGCGCGCCGTCTCACCCAATGGTCCCCTGCCGCCGACCCGGGCCTGCGCCTGCTCACACCCGACACCGTGCCCCCTGCCCCCGGCACCGCCCCCCCCCCGCTCGCGGTCCTCGTGGTGCCAGCGCGCTCGGTCACCGGCGAAGCAAGGGGGGCACTCGTCGCCCTGCTGGCCCAGCCCTACTTCGAGGGCCTGCGCCAGTTCGCCCTGGGCGACCCTGCGGCGCGCCGCAGTCTTAACCTGTCGCTGCGCGTGGCGGGCAGCACGCGCCTGCTCGGCCCCGGCGCCCCCGGCGAGATATCCGGCACCGACTTCGCCCAGGCCGAAGCGCCGGTCCAGACGCCCGACTCCCACCTCGTCACCAGCTGGACGGTCACCGCCTTTCAGCCCATCAAAGCGGCACAGGGTCCCGCCCTGCGCCTGCAACAAGGCCTGCTGCTCTGGGGCCTGACGGCGGCGCTGCTCATCGGCGGGGCGGGCCTGTGGCTCTCGCGCCGCATCGCGCGCCCCTACAACGAACTGCTCGACGCGGTCGAGCGCAGCAGCGTTGCCCAGGGCCCCGACACGCCCGGCGCCTACCTGCAAGCCGTTCGCGCAGCGCTGCAACGGCTGCACCCCTCGGCGCCAGCAGGTTTGCCCGACGACCCGCTGTTCGCCGGCCTGCTGCAAGACGCCCAACGCCTGCAAACCGTTATCGACGAATTGCCCTCGCCCGTCTACCTGCTCGGGACCGACCGGCGCGTGACCTACTGGAACCGACAGGCCGAACGCGTCTTCGGCTGGAGCGTCGCCGAAGCCGTGGGTCAGCCCATAGCCCAGCTGCTGCCCGGCGACCTGCCACACCAACCCGCCGACGACGCCAGCCCGATCGAGGTGCGCACCCACCACCGTCACGGTGCCGAACTCTGGTGCGAATTGCGCCTGCTGGCGCTGCACGACACCCGCGGACAGCCCACCGGGCAGGTGGCCCTGGTGCGCGACGTCACCGAGCGAGTGCACGCCGCCAGCGCCTTGGCCCTGCACCAGATCGAACTCTCCGAACTGACCCAGCGCCTGCTGGAGCAGGAACAGCGCACCAGCCGCCAGCTGGCGCAGACCTTGCACGACCAGTTGGGCCAGACGCTGAGCGCCATCCGCCTGGCCTACGACGCGCTGGCGCCCCTGTGGCAGGCCGCCCCGCCCGGCCGTCTGCAGCAGCGCGCCCAGGCCCTGGGCCAGATGATCGCGCACGCCAACGCCGAAGTGCGGCAGGCGCTCATCGAACTGCGTCCGCCGCTGCTGCAAGAAGAAGGGTTGGCCATCGCGCTGGACAACGAACTGCACCTGCGCCGCGCCGATGCCGACCCGGTGCAGCTGCTGCTGCACACCCACGACGCCGTGATCGACCAGCGCTGGACGCCCGACGTTGAATACGCCGCCTTCATGATCGCGCGCGAAGCCGTCAGCAACGCCCTGCGCCACGCCGGTGCACGCCAGGTTCAGGTGCACCTGGGTGGCGACGCTCAGCGCCTGACGCTGCGCGTAAGCGACGACGGCGTCGGCCTGGCCGAAGAACTGCACGCAGGCCGGCCCGGTCACCTCGGCCTGGTCGGCATCCGCGAACGCGCGCTGGCCATCGGCGCACTGGTCGAGTTCCTGCCCGCCAGCCCGCAGGGCCTGACTGTGGCGCTGCGCTGGCCCGCTTCGCCGACAATACTGGTCAGCGACCTCACCGCACCGCCGAGCCCACCGTGACCAGCATCTACCTCGTAGACGACCACGCCCTCATCCGCGACGGCCTGCGCGCCGTGCTAGAGGGCGCCGGCCACCACGTGGTCGGCGAAGCCAACCAGCCCACCCCCGCGCTGGCCGACATCCAGCGACTGCAGCCGGCCGTACTGCTGCTGGACCTGCACCTGGGCCAGCGCTCCGGTTTTGAACTGCTCGAACAGCTGCAGCAACGCAAGCTAACGGTGCGCACCATCATGCTCACCATGTCGGCCCACGCCCGCCACGTGGCCGACGCCATGCGTCTGGGCGCCGCCGGCTACGTGCTCAAGGGCTCGCCCGCGCAAGAAGTGCTGCAGGCCATCGACGCTGTGCTCGCTGGCCGGCGCTACCTCGGCCAGGAAGCGGCCCAGCTCGCCGTGCAAGGGCTCACCGAAACCGAAACCAGTACCGCGCTGGGCAGCCTCTCGGTGCGCGAGCACCAAGTGCTGCTCATGGTCGTGCGCGGCCAGACCAGCGCCGCCATCGCCGAAGCGCTGCACCTCTCGCCCAAGACGGTCGAGTCCTACCGCAGCCGCCTCATGGCCAAGCTCGGCGTGGGTGACGTCACCGGCCTGGTGCGTCTGGCCATCCGCGAAGGCCTGATCAGCGCCGCCGAGCGCTGACCAGCCACCACCAGCGCGGGGGTTTCCCGCGCACCTGGCATCCAGGTTTCCCGGCAGCCGTGCGCGCCGCCCCGGCGCACAGTGCACCCATGCCCGCCAGAGCCTGGCGCACCGTGACCATCGACCCACCATGAACGCCCCCCGCACCAGTGAACCGACCCCCGCGACCATCAACACCATTCTCGTCGTCGCCCTTGACAACCAGATCGTGCAGACCGTGCGCGACTGCACCCGCCACTGGGCGCAGCCGCCACGCGTAGAAGGCGCCACCGACATCCAGCGCGCCATCGTGCTCGCCTCGGTGCTCCAGCCGCGGCTGGTGCTGCTAGACGCCATGCTCTCGCCGCCTGGGGCCGACGCACTGCGCCGCATCCTCACCCGCCACCAGCCAAAGCTGGACACCTATACCCTGCAGAACCGCAGCATCAAAGGCGCCTCGCCCCAGGTGCTGGCCCACCTGCACTGGGACGAACTGCCCATCCTGCTGCGCTGGTGGCACCTCCACCGCGACACGCACCGTGAGACGCCACACGCGACAGACCACGACACACCGCCCGCTCCCGCGCCCGAAGGACGCAGCCCATGAACACCACCGACATCCCCCACACCCCCGACCTGCCGCCGGCGGTGGAACAACAACGCCAGGCGCTGCTGGCCAGCCTGCGCTTGCACGAAGTCACCGACAACAGCACGCTCGATCACCTGGCGGCCGTCGCCGCCCGCGTGCTCGGCCTGCGCTCGGCCATGGTCAACTTCATCGACGCCGACCGGCAATGGACACTGTCCAGCACGGAAGCTCCCTGCCCCCTGCCGCGGACCGACGCCTTCTGCGCCCACACCATCGTGCACGACGCCCCCATGGAGGTGCCCGACGCCAGGCTCGACGAACGCTTCGCCCGCAACCCGCTGGTTACCGACCAGCCTGGGCTGCGCTTCTATGCCGGCGTGCCCATCGGCCTGGATGGTCTGCGCCTGGGCGCCCTGTGCGTGATCGACACCCAGCCCCGGAAACTGAGCGACGACCAGCGCGCCACGTTGGTCGACCTGGCCGCCGTGGCCAACCAGTGGCTGGCCAAGCGCCGCGACCACCTGCAGCACCTGGACCAGCTGCACCAAGCCGCTGCTACGCTGGAACAGCGCGTGATCGACCGCACCACCGCGCTCGAAGCGGCCAGCCGCCAGGCCCAGGCCGCCAACCAGGCCAAAAGCGATTTCCTGGCCACCATGAGCCATGAAATCCGCACGCCCATGAACGGCCTGCTCGGCACGCTGGAACTGCTCAGCCACACCCACCTTGACGCCCACCAGCACGACTACTGCCGTGCCATGCACGAGTCCGCCACCACCCTGCTCTCGCTCATCAACGACGTGCTCGACTTCTCCAAGATCGAAGCCGACCGCATGACCCTGCACCCCGAGCCCACCCACCTCGGCCAGCTTATCGAAAGCACCTCTGAAACCCTGCTCGCCAGCGCCACCGCCGGCGCCGTCTGGCTGCACGTCTACATCGACCCCGCGCTGCCCCGGCAGGCCGAGGTCGATCCGCTGCGCCTGCGGCAGATCCTCATCAACCTGCTGGGCAACGCCATCAAGTTCAGCGGCGGCCACGCGGCCCAGGCCCAGGTCAGCCTGCGCGCCCTGGCCACCGCCGGCGGCCAGCTGCGCATCGAAGTCAGCGACAACGGCCCCGGCATGAGCGAAGACACCGTGGCCCGCATTTTCCAGCCCTTTGAGCAGGCCGACGCCAGCACCACCCGGCGCCACGGCGGCACCGGGCTCGGCCTGGCCATCACCCACCGCCTGGTCCAGGCCATGGACGGCCGCATCGACGTGCACACCCGCCCCGGCTACGGCTGCTGCTTCGGTGTCACCCTGCCGCTGCAGGCCCTGCCCGAAGCCGACGAGGCACACGGCCCTCTGGCCGACACGCACTGCAGCTGGGAAGGCACCCTGCACACGCACGCCAACGACTGGCTGAGCTACCTTCGCGCCGCAGGCGCCGTGGTCACGCAAGGGGCTACGCAGCTCCTCCCCGGGGAACGCCAGGCAGACCCGAGCACCCTAGCGCGGCTGCACCTCAAACCCCTGAGCGGTAACGCCGCAGCCGGCCGCCTTCGCCTGCGTCGGGGCGCAGCGCGCCATCCACAGCGCCACGCCGACGGGCATGTCCTTGTCGACGTCGACCTGCTGCGTCGCGACACCCTGCTGCACGCCGTGGCCATGGCACTCGATCGCGCACCGGCCGCCGCCGCGGCCAACGCGCACCCGGTGCCACACACCGGCGCACAAGCCACCGCGTCACCGGGCACCTCCTCAGTGGCGGCCGACGCTGCAGCGTCCGCCCCACTGCCCCTGCTCGTGGCCGAAGACAACGCCATGAACCGCTGGGTGCTCGAACGCCAGCTCCAGCGCCTGGGCCTGCACGCCGTCATGGCTGAAGACGGCCACCAGGCGCTGCAGTTGTGGCAGCAGCACCAGGGCCGCTTCAGCCTCGTGCTGACCGACCTGCACATGCCCGGCCTGGACGGCAGCGAACTCGCCCAGGCCATCCGTACCCAGCCCTACCCGGGCGTGCGACCGCCGGTCATTGCCTTCACCGCCACCGCGCTGGCCACCCCAGCCCAGCGCACGCGCCTGACCCACATGGACGGCGTGCTCAGCAAACCCGCCACGCTGGGCAGCCTGGGCCAGCTGCTGCGCCGCTGGCTGCCCAGCGTGGGCGCCCAGCTGACCCAGCCCCACACCCAACCACAACTGGCTGACTACGACGCCGACGCCCTCGCGCGCATGGTCGGCGACGACCCGGCCGACCGTCAGCAGGCGCTGGACATGCTGCGCCAGACCCTTACCCGCGGCCTGGCCGAGCTAGCTATCCATATCGAACGCAGCGACGCGCCCGCTGCGGCCCAGACCGCGCACCGCATCAAGTCTTCCGCCCGCGCCTGCGGTGCGCAGCGGCTGGCGCAGATGTTCGACCAGATCGAAGTCAGCGCACGAGGTCCTGAGCCAGTCACGAACGATCTGAGAGCTCTTGGAGTTCAGCTCCCCAGTCTGGCGCAAGCCTTCTGGGTGGCTGTCGCCTCTACCAGTTCGCGAGCAACTTAGTTTTAGGTTCGGCACCATCGCATACAACCTTCCAAGAACGATTCGCCAGACCACGGCGCATCATTTGAGAAACAAATGTGTGGTGGTATGACTCTGCAATACATCGGTGATCTGCCGTCAAGCCAACCAGGATTGCTGTTTTTCGGATAACAGCTACACGCCACAAACCGTGTGTTCTCAAAGCGATAGCTGCCTTCGGCAATCGTTGCAAAGACGCACTTGGAATTTCGAAAGTCCCAAGGCTGGGTCCAACCATTCGAAACTGGCACCTGAGCGTTCGCGAGCGACGTAACCAATGGTCATTCGCCGACCCAGGCCGTAAGCGACTGCTCGGCCACCCAGACCGGTCGCTCGAACGCAGCTAGCCTGACACGGTCTCGGGAACGACTGCTCGCGCCAAGAATGTGCTGGTGCTCCCGACCGAGGCTGTGTGTAAACGCATTCGAACAGCGTTGAGCGCTCTCCAGCAAGGGCACCTTTCGCGCAGACCGGCTGCGTGTTGATTCATTTCCAAAGCTGGGCTCAGTTGTGCTGATGAATCAACACTTGGCGGTCAGCACCGGATCTTCTTCAATCAAAGACACCACATACAACGTGTCCACGTCTTGCTGATTGAACGTTTCCATCAACTTGCGCACGACCTTCGGCGCAGAAAGCAAGGTGTTGGGAAGCATCAGGAGTCTGTCGATGTTCATATCGTACCGGTAGGGATTTATGGAATGAAGAAGGCGGCTTCTGAAAGTTATCGGCGATAGCTCGTCACAATGAGTGCTATTTTGAAAACTTTTGAATCCAACAAGCTGTCATAAGTTAAGTTGAACTAAACCGCTGACGCGGTGGTTGGCACTCCGGTGCAGCCACCGCGTTTTGCATTGGGGTTGTGACCTTGACAGCT
>MERT01000003.1:0-15185 GCA_001770705.1 Burkholderiales bacterium GWF1_66_17
CGCGCGCACCGGCAAGATCGGCGACGGCAAGATCTTTGTCTCCCCCCTCGAACAGGTCGTGCGCATCCGCACCGGTGAAGTCGGCAACGAGGCGCTTTGAATGAACACGGGTTGCTCCCTACGCAGGGCGATCTTCCGTTCATCTCTCAAAAACACGGCAACTCGCTGTACCTGGAAGGAACTGCACCGGCTTCGTTGATCGACTCCGGTTCGAGATCTCGGTCCATTGCCTTCGACGTGAAGTAGAGCACTTCCGCGCGTGGGTTCAGTGCCGGGAGCGCTGGCAGCATCCCGACAGTGGCGTGCTGATCGAAAGGCATAAGCTCCAGCAAATGCTGGGTGAGGCAGCCCAACTTGCACAACAGCGCCTTGGCGGAGCCGCACGCGTCATGTCTCGGGTGATGGATCTCACGCCAAGGCTTGGGAGGCTGGAAGCGCCAAGGTAGCTGAACAAAAAGCGCTGGGCGCACCGGTCGTGAAGAGGACGGCAACTTGCAATACAAACGGTACCATGGCCGGCAACACGAAAGAGGGAAAGACCAAGTGACGGGAGGGTGCGCAAACTCTTTTCTGCGGCAAGATAAGTGATGCCATGGTCCGCAGAGGGTCGGGCACAGCCGCTCACCTCGGGCGCGAGGAGTCGTTCTCGAAGCGCGACAGGCTGGCATGTGTTGAGAGGCTGGTAAGGGTGGTGCAGCGGTCGTTCGAGCCTTCAATCCTTGAAGGACCAGTGACCTTGGCTACCGACATTCAGGTGTGCCAGGCCACCGGCAGCACCCAGCCTATATCAGCCTTCATGTGCACCCTGCACCTTTCGCCGCGTCTGTTCAAACACCCAGATCAGGCCACCGATTTCTTCATTTCCTCACCCAACGCGGGCCAGGCTGCGCGCCACGCGCTCGCTGGCCCGGCGCAGTCGCTCCTTGAGCACGGGTGACTCCAGCACATCAAAGTCCACGTCCAGCGCCATGAGCCAGTACACCAGCGAGTCGAGCTGGCCTGTGCCACAGAGCATGAGGCAGTGTGCGTCGTCGATGGCTTCCAATGTGGCGGCGGATGGCGGAATGGTTTTCGCCATCACCTCGCGCGGCTGGTGCAGCACCACGCGCGCCTGGTCGCCCTGCTGGTGCACGCCGGCCATGGCCCCGGTGACGTAGGCGCGCAGGTCGCCCGCGGGCGGCTGGCGTGGCGCGAAGTGCGCGCCGGTGCGGGGGGTGCCCTGCACGCGGTCGATGCGGAAGGTGCGCCAGTCGTCGCGCGCCGGGTCCCAGGCCACGAGGTACCAGTGGTTGCCGGTGTGCACCAGCCCGTGCGGCTGCACCTGGCGCACGCTGGCCTGGCCGCGCAGGTCGCGGTAGCTGAATCCCACTTGCAACTGGTCGCGGCAGGCCGTGGCCAGGGTGGCCAGCACGCCCGCATCGATGGTGGGGCCGATGCGCTGCACCGGCACGATGGCCGAGCGCAGCGCGTTCGTGCGGCGGCGCAGGCGGGTGGGCATCACCTGTTCCAGTTTCACCAGCGCCCGCAGCGAGCTTTCTTCCACACCGCTCACGGTGCCGGCCGCGGCAATCTGCAGGGCAATGGCCACCGCCAGCGCCTCTTCGTCGTCCAGCAGCAGCGGCGGCAGCGACTGCCCCGCGCGAAACGCATAGCCGCCCGCCACGCCAGTGCTGGCGTGAATGGGGTAGCCGAGCTGGCGCAGCCGGTCGATATCGCGCCGCAGCGTGCGCGGGTGCACCTCCAGCCGCTCGGCCAGCTCGGGGCCTGCCCAGTGGCTGCGCGTTTGCAGCAGCGACAGGACGCGCAGCAGGCGCGAGGACGATGAAAGCATGTCCGCACTCTATCGTTTATTGAGGGCCGGAACTGTCCGCAATGGGCGCGACATTGTTGCCACGGGTTCGGCACGGTGTCGAGCCCGCCACTCACACCCCCAAGGAGCCCTTCATGTCCCACATCGTTCTCTACTGGCACCCCATGTCCAGCGCCACCCCTGTCGCCTGCGCCCTCGCCGAACTCGGCGTGCCGCACGAGCGCGTCAAGATCGACATCACCACCGGTGAGCAGCGCCGCCCCGACTTCCTGGCCCTGAACCCCAATGGCAAGGTGCCCACCTTGACGGTGGACGGCGCGCCGATGTTCGAGGCGCTGGCGATCGAGATGTGGCTGGGGCAGACCTACGGCGTCCAGAGCGGTCTGTGGCCCGCCGAAGGCACGCCCGAACGCCTGCAGGCCATGGCCTGGAGCACCTGGGCCTACGTGACCTACGGCGCGCAGGTGTTTCGACTGCAGGCCGCGAAAGACATGGGCACGCCCGACGACGCGCACGGCACCGCGGCGCGCAAGGCCCTGGACGAGTTGCTCGCCGTGCTCGACGGGCGTCTGAACCAGAAGCCCTGGCTGCTCGGCGATGCGTACACGCTGGCCGACCTGATCGTGGCGTCGGTGATCGGCTACAGCGTCTACCTCGGTGCCCCGGTGGCCGGGCACCCGACCACGCACGCCTGGCTGCAGAAGGTGCAGGCGCGTCCGTCGATGCAGATCGACGCCTGACCTGAAGCGTTGTCGGCCAGGAGGTCGATCGGGGCGGCGCGTCATGCCGTTTTCACTAGGTCGGGCGGAGCGTGTGCGGGGTGAGAATGGTCCGATGACCACCTCGACCACCTCGACCACCTCGACCACCTCGACCTCCTCCTTCCTCTCTGACGCCGACCGCACCCCGGTCGCGACCTACACCTGGGCCGACGTGCCCGGCCAGCCCACCGGCGTGGTGCAGATCGCGCACGGGCTGGCCGAGCACGGTGAACGCTACGACCGCTTTGCCCGGGCGCTCAACGCGGCCGGCTTCGTGGTCCACGCGGTCGATCACCGTGGGCACGGGCGCACCGCCAACGGGCGCCTGGGTGACTTCGGTGCGGCCGGCTTCGGCGGCCTGATCGCCGATGTGGCCCAGTTCGGCGCCGCGCTGCGTGCGCAGCACGGCGGCCTTCCGGTGTTTCTGTTCGCGCATTCGATGGGGTCGTTTGCCGCGCAGGCGACCATGCTCGACCACGCATCGACATGGTCGGGCGTGGTGCTGTCTGGCTCGACCGCGCTGGACGCCTTTGCCGCGGCCATGGCCAACGCGCCCGCGAACGCACCCGCCGGGCTCGAAGCCTTCAATGCGGGTTTTGAACACCGCACGGGCTACGAATGGCTGTCGCGCGACCCCGCCGAGGTGGACGCCTACGTGGCGAACCCCTGGTGCGGCTGGGACGTGCCGGCCGATGTGATTCCCGCCTTGTTCGCGCCCGCGCCTCGCGTGGCCGACCCGGCGCGGCTGGCGGGCATCCGCAGCGACCTGCCTGTCCTGATCGCTTCCGGCGATGCCGACCCGCTGGCGGGTGGCGGCGCGCTGATCCAGTTGCTGGGCCAGCGCTACCGCGATGCCGGCCTGGCCGACGTGACGGTCAAGCTGTACCCGGGCGCCCGCCACGAAATCCTGAACGAGAGCAACCGCGATGAGGTGACCGCCGACATCGTGGCCTGGCTTCGCGCCCACGCGGGCTAGGCGCTGCCACCTTGATGCGGTGCCGCGATGACGGCGCCCTAGACCGTCGGAACCGTGCCACCGTCGATCAGGTGCTCTGATCCCGAGATGGAGCCCGCGCGCGGCGACACCAGGAAGGTGATCAGATCGGCCACCTCTTCCGGCCTGGCCGGCCGTCCGAGTGGGATGCCCCCCAGCGACTGCATGATGATCCGCTGGCCGCCCTCGTAGTCCGTCCCGGCCTGGCGTGCCAGCCGCTCGGCCAGCGCCACGGAGGCCTCCGTCTCGATCCAGCCGGGCGCGACGCTCAGCACGCGAACGCCCTTCGGGGTCACTTCTTTGGACAAGGCCTTGCTGTAGGTCGAAAGGGCCGCCTTGGCCGCGGCGTAGGCGGTCGTCGATTCCGGCAAGGGCAGCAGGCGCTGGATCGAGCTGACGTGAACGATGACGCCGGAACCCTGGGCCAGCATGGCGGGCAGCAGCGCGCGGTCGAGCCGCACGGCCGGCATCAGGTTCTGGTTCAGCTCGTTGAACCAGTGCGCATCGCCAAGGGCCGCGAAGCCGCCGCCCGGCGCGCTGGAGCCACCCAGCACGTTGACCAGGATGTCCACGCCGCCCCATTGGTTGAGCACCGACTGCGCCACGTCCGCCACGCCTTGCGCGGTGGTGAGATCGGCTGCGATGTAGGTCACGCCGTCGGTGGCCGTTGCGGGCAGCGAACGCGCTGTGGTCATCACCTGCACGCCCGCCGCGTGCAGGCCGCGCACCACGGCGGCGCCCACGCCCTTGGTGCCGCCCGAGACCAGGGCGCGCTTACCTTGAAGTTGAAGATCGAAGCTCATGCGGTGATCTCCAGCGAGGCGATCAGGCCGCGTTCCAGGCGAAAGCGGTACCGCAGGTCGACCGGACTGCCGGGGAAGTTGCCGGTCACCCGGCCGCTGACGATGTGGTGCCCGTTGTCCTGCTCGAGCGCGAAGGGCGCGGTCGTGTAGGCGTATTGGGCCGAAGCGGCCGCCTTCCACGCCCGGATGGCGTCCAGGCCGGTGTGGGTCCGGCCTTCGTCCTTCACGGTGGCCTGCGCTGTGAAGCAGCGGGCCAGCGCATCGGGGTTCTGCCGGTCGGCCGAGAAGTAGGCCGCGATGGATTCGGGAAGATGCAGAGTGGTCATGGTGAAGACTCCTGGTGGGTGAGGGCCCAAGGATGCGACCGCAGAAGAAATTAGTGAATCACCTAGAATTTGAATTCGTTATTAAGCAAAGGATGCACAATGCGCGGCTCCGACTACGCTGAACTGAAGGCCTTTGCCGCCGTCGTCGAGCGCAGCAGCTTTGCGCGGGCCGCCGAGCATCTGGGTCTGTCGCCTTCGGCGCTCAGCCAGACCATCCGCCAGCTCGAAGCCCGGCTGGGTGCGCGGCTGCTGAACCGCACCACCCGCAGCGTGGCACCGACCGCAGCGGGCGAACAGCTGTACGCCCGCATCGCACCGCTGTTCCGGGCGATGGCCGACGCCGTGGCCGAGGCCAGCGCGGCGGCGGGGCAGATGAGCGGAACGCTGCGCATCAACACGCTGGGCATGGCGGCCCGGCAGATCATTGCGCCGCGGCTCGGCCGGTTCCATCGCGCATTCCCGGACGTGACGCTGGACATCGTGGTCGACGACGGGCTGAGCGACATCGTCGCGGGCCGCTTCGATGCGGGCATCCGGGTGGGCGGGCGGCTGGAGAAGGACATGATCGCCGTGCGCCTGACGCCGGACGTGAAGATGGTCGCGGTGGCGTCGCCGGACTATCTGGCGCGGCGCGGTCTGCCGCAATCACCCGCCGACCTGCATCACCACGCCTGCATCAACTGGCGGCTGCAGACCGACGGCCGGGCCTACCAATGGGAGTTCGAGAAAAGGGGCCGGCGGATCGAGGTGGCGGCGTCCGGGCCTCTGGTCACCAACCACTCGGACATCGGCGTCGCCGCCGCGTTGCAAGGCTTGGGCATTGCCTATGCCTTTGACCGCGAGCGCGTCGATGAGCACCTCGCTCAAGGACAGCTCGTGCAGGTGCTGGCCGACTGGTCGATCACACGGCCAGGGTTGTTCGTCTACTACTCGAACCGGCACCACCAAGCTGCGATCCTGGGCGCTTTCATCGATTGTTTACTGGACCGTGACCTTGCCAAACCGGCACCAAAGTCCAAGGAATCTGCGTGACCTGGTACCGCCAGTGGCACCTCAAGGTGGTGGCGCCAACAGCGGCAACAACGCCCTCTGCCCCACCGGCGTCACCGCCACATCCCGCCCTGTCCCCCGCCGCACCCAGCCCTGCGCCACCAGGTGCAGGTACAGCCGGTCGGCCAGTTCGCCGGCGAGGTGGTCGCGCCGCTCGGACCAGTCCAGGCAGGGGTAGGCGTAGCGCCTTTTCTTGCCGGGCTCGGGCGCGTCGAAACCCAGCCGCAGCAGCCATTCGCGGCCGCTGTCGGTGAGCGTGTAGCCGCTGCTCGCCGGCTGCAGTCCGCCGGCCGCCATCAGGCCGTCGAAAAGCCGGGTGCCCAGCCGCCCCGCCAGGTGCCCGTAGCAGCAGCGCGCCTCGCGCAGCCGAGCCCGTTCGGGCGACGAGGCCCATTGCTGTTCGTGGTCGCCGCGCTCGGCCACCACGGCCAGGGCTTCCAGTGCGTGGGCCACGTCGGCGTCGGCGAGCCGGTAGTAGCGGTGGCGGCCGCGCGGTTCGCAGGCCACGAAGCGCGCTTCGAGCAGCTGGGCGAGGTGGCCGCTGGCGGTGGCGGGCGTCACCGACGCGGCCTTGGCCAGCTCGCTGGCGCTGGCGCATTCGCCGCTGAGCAGGTAGGCGAGCATGCGCGAGCGCGCCGGGTCGGCCACCATGGCGGCCACGCGGGCGAGGCGGGGTTCGTGCGGGGTGCTGGTCATGGCCCTCAGAGTAGCGCAGCCCGCGAGTCGGCGGGCGCCTGCGTGCGGTCGAGCAGACCGTAGTCGCGCAGCACGGTGGCCACGCGCAGCCGGTAGCCCTCGAACACGGCGCTGCGCCCTTGTTGCTGCGCGGCCCTGTGGTGCGCCTGGCAGCGCCACGCGCGCACGGCGGCCTCGTCGCGCCAGAAGCTCAGCGAGAGGTAGCGGCCCGGCTGGGTGAGGCTTTCAAACCGCTCCACCGACAGAAAGCCGTCGGTGGCCTGCAGTTCGGGCAGCAGGACCGCCGCGATGTCGAGGTAATCCGGCGCGGCGCCTTCGTGCGGCTCGACCTCAAAGATGACCGCGATCACGGCGCCACCTGCCGGGGCTGGTGGACCGTGCCGGCCACGTCTTCGAGCCAGGTGCGTTCTTCGCGCAGGATGAAGCGCTGTGCCTGCGCCATCTCGAAGTTGGCGCGGCCTTCGGCGTCGCTGCGCAGCACGGCGCGGTAGCGTTCGTAGGCCGCGAGGTTGTCGAAGCCGATCAGGCCCCAGGCGATGTCGTTGCTGCCTTCGTGCGGCAAAAAGTAGCCGAGCAGCTCGCCGCCGCAGCGGGGAATGATGCGGCCCCAGGCTTCGGCGTAGCGGCGGAAGGCGTCGCGCTGAAAGGGGTCGATCTGGTAGCGGATGAAGCAGGTGATGGAGGTGGCAGTCATGGCGTCGGCACGGGTGTGGAACAGGGTGTCCACTGTGCTGCCGGCCGGCTGTCGGATGCTTCGGTGTGGGTCGAAGTGTGGGGGTTTCCATCCCGCCAAAGGCGACAACCTGCAACGCCTGAACTGTGCCAACGGATACGATGCAATCCTCCCGGGGAGATGCCAACAACATGCAGATGCTTTCACGCCGAACACTTCTCCTGTCCGCCCTGCTCAGTGCGGCGTCCCTCAACGTGTGGGCCAACCCCACAGGCCAGGGGATGACCCGCGACGATCGCAGGCAGGCCCTGGACCGCTTCATCGCGAAGAAGAAGTTCGTGAGGGAGCCGTTTTATCTCGTCGACCTGGACGAAGCAGACCGCCTCAGGTACGAAGCCTGGGTGAACCAGCTGGCGCGCTCACTGCGCAAGCTGGCGCCGTCCAGACAGACGAAGCCGGTCGTGCTGGAGAAGTTCAAGCCCGTGATGAAGAAGTTCGAGGACACCGAAGAGGAGGATCAGGATCGGTTCCTTTGGTACCTCGACGAATTGATGGGCATTTTCAGCATCGAAAGCTCGGACGGTCTGTTGAGCACGTGGCGCCATGGCTACGACACGACAGGGGTGATGGAAGCGCGCAACGCCCAGGCGCTTGCGGCGATGACGCCCGAAGAGCGCGCGTTGCTGGACCGCCTTCAGGGCATGACGGCTGCCAATGCGGAAAAAATGTTGCGTTCCGCTCTGGGTCAGCCGACCGTCGAGTCCGAGTTGCTCAAGGGGTGGGAACTGCCGGGCGACCCGGCTTCTCAACCGGGACTGGAGATCCACGGGCATGCGGTCCTGTTTTTCTGGATGACGTCGAACCGCTTCCTCTATGGGCGCTGGTTGTGATGCCTGGCTGAACCCTCCGACGCTGGGCTTGTACTGACGGTGGGCTTGCGCCCCAGCCCGCCACCGCACCTCAGCGCAGCACCCCGGCAAAGAACGCCGACAGTTCGTCAAACCCGTCCAGCGGCAACACATTGGCGATGTACTGATCGGGGCGCACCACGATCAAGCAACCGCGTTCGCGATCAATCCCGCGCATGTCGAAGATGTCGCCCGCGCCTTTGTGATCGACGCAGAAGATCTTCTCGTGGTCCTGCAGGCCGAGCTGGCCGGTCCGGGGCTTGAGCAGCGAAGGCATGTGCTCGTAGGCGAGCTGGTCGAAGGTCTGCTGGAACACGGCGCGCACGTCGATCACCGCGTCGATGTCTTCGCCCTTTCGGGTGTGCTTGACCACCGGGGACTTCGCATCGGTCTCCAGCCAGTCCGCGAGCTTGTGGATCGCAGAACCCGGGTTGGAGCTGTCGGCCTGGCCGGCGAAGGCGTAGATGCGCCAGCGTGCGTCGGCCTCGGCGGCGTGGCCGAGCTGCATCTGCTTGGCGTCGGAGAGGCGCACCACGGGGGCCGAGTGGAAGCGGCGGCCGATCTCTTCGCCTTGGGCGAGCGCCTGGTGCGTCGGCGGCGCGAACAGGGTGGAGGTGTCGTACTTCACCGCGGTGCCTCCGGTGAATTCGAGGTTGGCCTTGAACTGGCGGATGATGCGCGGCTCTTCCGTGCCGTCGCGCTCGGCCTGGGTGGTGGGCGCGGACATGATGCGTGACCATTCGTGGTCGGTCTCGACCAGGCGCTTGGCTTCGGTCAGGCGTTCCTTCGAGTAGCTGCGCAGCAGGCTGGCGTCGGCGCGGCCCTGCAGCACGTGCACCAGCTTCCAGCCCAGGTTGAAGGTGTCCTGCATGGAGACGTTCATGCCCTGGCCCGCCTTGGGCGAGTGGGTGTGGCAGGCGTCGCCGGCGGTGAACACTCGGGGGCAACGGTCGGAGCCTTCGGGCACGTCGTCGAACTTGTCGGTGAGGCTGTGGCCGATGTCGTAGATCGACCACCAGACCACTTCCTTCACGTCGATCGAGTAGGGCCGGATGATGCGGTTGGCCGCCGCGATCATGTCTTCCTGTGTGAACTTGCGGCTCGCGGCTTTCTCGCCGTCCTTGAGCTTGTCGAGCTCCACGTACATGCGGAACACGTAGCCGCCCTCGCGCGGCAGGATCAGCACGTTGCCCTCGCTGGCCGACGAGATCAGGCACTTCTGGCGCACATCGGGGAAGTCGGTGTTGGCCAGGATGTCCATCACGCCCCAGGCCTGGTGCGCGGCGTCGCCGTGCAGTTCGCCGCCGATGGATTTGCGCACCGCCGAATGGGCGCCGTCGCAGCCGACGACGTAGTTCGCCCGCACCGTGCGCGTGGACCACCAGTTCACGCCGCTGGCGTCCTTGAGCGTCACGGTCACCGGGTGGTCGTCGGTGGTCGGGTCCACCGTCAGGCTCACGATTTCCCAGCTGTAGTCGGGCGCAAGGCGCGAGGGCGAATTCGCCATCACTTCGAGGAACAGCTCGTGCAGCCGCGCCTGGTTGATCAGGATGTGCGGCATCTCCGAACTGTCGTCGGCCACGTCCTGTACCCGGCCGACGCGCTTGATGTGCTGCGGGTTGACGGGATCGGGCATCCAGAAGTTGGTCTGGTTCACCCAATAGGTTTCGCGCTTGACCTTGTCGGCGAAACCGAAGGCCTGGAACATCTCCATGGTGCGCGTGTTGATGCCGTCGGCCTTGCCCTTGATGATGTTGGTGGGCATGCGCTCGACGATCATGGTCTCGATATCCGGGAACTGCGCGAGCTGGGCGGCCAGGCAAAGGCCCGCCGGGCCGGTGCCGGCGATCAGCACGTCGACCTTCTCGGGCAGGGGTTCGTTTACGCCGCGGTTGCGGCGGCCTGGTGCGGCCTGCTTGACGTCGGGACTACCACCGCGGAAGCCATCTTTGTAGAACTGCATTGCTTGTCTCCTGGGTTTGAGGCGCACCATGAAAGTCGGTGTGTGTGCAAATGATATCTATACTTACTATTCCTTGTCAATACGGTACGTATACTTATCAATGGGAGCCAACCGGCGCACCCGATGTGAACCAGAACTTTGAAACGGAGCGAGAGGATGGACTCACTCGACATGGCGGGGCACCTGATCCGCCGCCTGCACCAGCAGTCCACCCTGGTCTTCGTGCAGCGCACGCAGGCGGCGGGTTTTGATCTGACGCCGATCCAGTTTGCGGCGCTCGACGCGATCCACAACCAGCCCGGCACGGACCAGGCGCGGGTGGCCGAAATGATTGCCTACGACCGCGCCACCATCGGCGGCGTCATCGAGCGCCTGGAACAGAAGGGGTGGGTGCGTCGCGTCGTCAGCGAGCGGGACCGCCGGGCGCGCGAACTGTCGCTGACCCCCGAAGGGCAACGCATCTTCAAGGCGCTGGTCCCGGTGGTGCGGAACCTCCAGGACGACATCCTGCCGTCGCTGGGTGACGCTGACCGCGCGCGTTTTCTCAAGCTGGCCCGGCAGGCTGTGGGGCAGTAACCGCCCTGGTTCCGCCGCGCCGTGGTCAGCGGCGCGGTCAGATCACATCACTTCACTTCGGTCGCGAACTGCTCCAGCGGGCGGCGGACCTTCTTCAGGTTCACCAGCCAGTCGCCTTCGTCGGCGCGGTAGCCCAGCGGCAGGATCGCGACGCTGCGCAGGCCGCGCTCGCGCAGCTTGAGGATCTCGTCCAGCTTGGCCGGGTCGAAACCTTCCATGGGCGTGCTGTCCACCTCTTCAAACGCGGCGGCGATCAGCGCGGCACCGAGGCCGATGTAGGCCTGGCGGGCGGCGTGCTGGAAGTTCACCTCGGCGTCGCGCTGGGGGTAGCTGTTCAGCAGCATCTGGCGGTAGTTTTCCCAGCCTTCGTTGGTGTTGCCGCGCTGTTCGTTCGTCAGGTCGAACATGTGGTTGATGCGCTCGGGCGTGTAGTTGTCCCAGGCGACGAACACCAGCAGGTGCGAGCCGTCGGTGATCTGCGCCTGGTTCCAGGCGATGGGCTGGATCTGCTCGCGAACGGCCTTGCTGGTGACGACGAAGATCTCGTAGGGCTGCAGGCCACTGGAGGTGGGCGCCAGGCGCGCGGCTTCGACGATACGGTCCACCTTGTCTTGCGGCACGGCCCGGGTGGCGTCCATTTTTTTGGTGGCGTAGCGCCATTGCAGTTTGTCGAGCAGGACGGGGGCGTGGATGGGTAACGACAGATCGCTCATGGGTTTTCTCCGATGGGGGTGGCGCCCACACAGCGTGGGCGGATGGGCCATCTTGCTGCATTGCAGCAAATGAGGTCGGCTGTCGCGCAGGAGACGGCGCTGCGCCGACCCGAGTGGCGAGCGCTCAGCGCGAATCGTCGGGATCGGGTATACGCACCATCGTGATGGCGTCGAAGGGGCACTTCACCACGCACTTCGCGCAACCGGTGCAGCCCGCCGCGTCGTGCAGCGTGCTCTTCTTCTGCCAGTTCGGGGCCGTCTCCAGCGAGAGCACGTGCGGCGGGCACACGCCCACGCACCAGCCGCAGCCGGTGCAGCGCGTCGGGTTGATGACAGGCAGGGCCTTGCGTTCGGTCGCCATGCCGTTATTGTGTGTGCACCATGCAAGACGACATCCCCACCCTGCGCCGCATCCTCGCGCGCGACCGCACCATCGCCGTGGTCGGCCTCTCGGCCGAATGGCACCGCCCCAGCCACTTCGCCGCCAAGTACCTGCAGGAGCACGGCTACCGCATCGTGCCGGTGAACCCGCGCTACCCGGAAATCCTGGGCGAAAAGAGCTATCCGCGGCTGGAAGACATTCCTTTCCCGGTCGACATGGTCGACGTGTTCCGCAAGGCCGAAGAAATTCCGGCCGTGGCGCGCAGCGCCGTCGCCATCGGCGCCAAGACGCTGTGGCAACAGCTCGGCCTGATGAGCGAAGAAGCCGACCGCATCGCCACCGAAGGCGGGCTCGATTCGGTGTGGGACCGCTGCGTCAAGATCGAACACGCGCGCCTCTTCGGCGGGCTCAACTGGGCCGGGGTGAACACCCAGGTCATCTCGGCCCACCGACCAAAGCAGGGCTGACACCATGGCCGACCGCAGCTTCCAGCCCGAAACCCTGGCCATCCACGCCGGCCAGATCCCCGACGCCGCCACCGGCGCGCGTGCCCTGCCGATCTACCAGACGACCAGCTTCGTTTTCGACAGCGCCGAACACGCGGCCAGCCTGTTCAACCTGCAGACCTTCGGCAACGTCTACTCGCGCCTGTCCAACCCCACCGTCGCCGCGCTCGAAGAGCGTGTGGCCGCGCTGGAGGGCGGCCGCGCCGCCGTGGCCACCGCCAGTGGCATGGCGGCCGAAGCGCTCGCGCTCACCACCTTGCTGCAGGCGGGTGACCACGTGGTCGCGGCCGGCGCACTCTACGGCGGCAGCGTCACCATGCTCGCCGTCAACCTCAAGAAGTTCGGCATCGAGACCAGCTTCGTCGACGCGACGAACCCCGACGCCTTCGCCGCCGCCATTCGCCCCAACACACGCGCCGTGTTCGCCGAAACGCTGGGCAACCCGAGCATGGTCGTGCTCGACATCGCGGCCGTGGCCGACGTAGCGCACGCGCACGGCCTGCCGCTGATGGTGGACAACACCGTGCCCAGCCCTTTCCTCTGCAACCCGCTGAAACACGGCGCCGACATCGTGGTGCACAGCGCCACCAAATACCTCGCCGGCCACGGCACCACGCTCGGCGGCGTGGTCGTTGAAGGCGGCAAATTCCCGTGGGACAACGGCAAATTCCCCGGCATGACCGAGCCCAGCCCGGGCTACCACGGCGTGAAGTTCTACGAAACCTTTGGCGACTTCGGCTTCACCATGCGATGCCGCATGGAAGGCCTGCGCGTCTTCGGCGCCGCACTCTCGCCCACCAGCGCCTGGCAGATCCTGCAAGGCGTGGAGACGCTGCCGCTGCGCATGGAGCGCCACTGCAGCAACGCGCTCGCCGTGGCGCAGTACCTGAAAGGCGACCCGCGCGTGGGCTGGGTCAATTACCCCGGCCTGCCCGACCACCCGCAACACGCGCTCATGAAAAAGCAGATGTGCGGCGCCTCCGGCCTGCTCGCGTTCGGCGTGAAAGGTGGGCTCGACCAAGGCGTGAAGTTCATCGAAAGCGCGCAGTTCATGAGCCACCTGGTCAACATCGGCGACACGCGTACCCTCATCAGCCACCCCGCCAGCACCACCCACCGCCAGCTCGACGCGGCCCAGCAGCTCGCGGCCGGCGTGCCGCCCGACATGGTGCGCATCTCCGTCGGACTGGAGCACATCGACGACATCCTGTGGGACATCGATCAGGCGCTGGCGCGGGCCACCGCCTGAAGGCCCGGAACCTGAGGTCAGGTGATGGTGAAGTCCGCAGCTGACAGGGTTGGAATCCCCACCAGCGTGGCGAACTGCACCGCAGCACCAGCGCCGCTGCCGTCGGCGTCGTAGCTCAGGGCGCCGGTGGTGGTGTTGTAGACCACATGGTCGTTGGCATCCATGGCGAGCCCATTGGCGTTGGCGGCGAAACGGGTGCTGGCCAGAACGCCGGTGGTGGTGAGCCTGGTGAAGATGGCGTTTTCCAGCTGGATGCTGTCACCCACAGCCCAGTCGGTGACCGTGTCGACATTGGTGGAGCCCAAGGTGTCGGCAAAGCGGAACACGTCGTTGCCAGCCCCGCCGGTGAGGACGTCGTTCCCCCGGCCCCCGTTCAGCTTGTCTGCTCCCGCTCCACCGTCCAGCACGTCGTTGCCGGTCAGGCCGGAGAGCAGGTTGGCCCCCTCGTTGCCGATCAACCAGTTGTCCAGCGTGTTGCCGTTGCCGTTCAGCGCAGCGGTGCCCAGCAGCGTCAGGCGTTCAACATTCCCGCTCAAGGTGAAGCCGACGGTGGCCATGACGGTGTCCGTGCCCGCGCCGGTGCCTTCGCTCACCACATCCGAAGCGTGGTTCACCCAGTAGGTGTCGTTGCCGGCGCCGCCCAACAGGGTGTCGATGCCCAGGCCGCCGTCCAGCGTATCGGCAAAGGCCGTGCCGGTGAGTCGGTTGTTCCCAGCGTTGCCCACCATCGTCAATCCATTGCCGACGGCGGCAGCGTTCACATGCAGGCTCAGCGTGCCGCTGCTGATGGCCTCCGCGCCGATGCCGGTACCGACGACGACACGCTCCACACCAGCATCACCCGCGTAGAGCGTGAGCGTGCTGCTGGTCGTTGCTGCGAAACGGACCTCGTCCACGCCTTGTGTGCCCGAGTCCACGAACTCGGCTGCGGTGTGCTCCGATGCGGTGGACACCAGATACAGGTCTGAGCCATCGCCGCCATCGAGGCGGTCCACACCGGCACCACCGATCAGCACGTCGTTGCCGCTGCGGCCGGTCAACGTGTCATTGCCTGCCTGGCCGTTGAGGGTGTCATGTCCCAGGCTCCCGATGAAGATGTCGGCGCCGGCACTGCCCGTCCAGTTCAGATTCGTGGGGGCCACCGGAGCCGTCGACGCGCTGGTCACGGCTTCCAGCGCTCCATAGCCGTCGACATAGCGCACCTCCACATCGACGGTCTGACCCACGTCGGTGGCTGTCAGCGTGTAGTGGTCCTCGGTGGCGCCCTCGATGGCGTTGCCGTCGACCCGCCACTGGTAGTGCACGGTGCCCATGCCGTCGGCATCGGCCAGGGTGTGCGAGGCCAGCAGTGTCTGCCCCGCTTCAGCCTCGCCCTGCACCAGCACTTCGCCGGTCGGGCCGCTGTTGGGCCTGAGTGCTGCCGCCTGGATGATTTCCCGTCCCCACCGGGTGCCGTCGGCAAACACGATGGACTGGATCGTGTCGTCCAGGAAACGGATCTCGTCCTGCGTGCCGGACAGGCGCAGCACCCCGTCTGCAGCTGGAACACAGTCTGACCGGTGATGGGGTCGACGTGGTGGTCCTGGACATACAGTTCCACCTGATCCGGGCCGATGCCGGGTGCGACGACGATGCGGTTGTTGTCCTGATAACCAGCAAAGTCGATGACCGTGTCGGAGCCACCACCGGCCTTGAGCACATAGGTGTCGGAGCCGTAGCCACCGTCGAGCCAGTCGTTGCCGGCGCCGCCGTCGAGCACATCGTTGCCGTCATTG
>MERT01000004.1:0-124079 GCA_001770705.1 Burkholderiales bacterium GWF1_66_17
AACGCGGTGGCTGCACCGGAGTGCCAACCACCGCGTCAGCGGTTTAGTTCAACGCAATGTATCTCGCAGAATCTGCGGGATATTCTGGACGATGCGGGATATTCTGGACACTGCTTCCTTCTGAAATTGGCTCACCGGCTGGTGTTTACAGGCGCAGTGCGGTTCAAACATCCAACCAAAAAATTCCGAGAAACGCCGCAGGCCTCAACTGGGCAAACTATAGCCTGTGAGCGTGCAACGCCGGGGCTCTCGACCGTCACGTTTTGGGCCGCAAGCAACTGGGGTACGAATCAATGACCGGATTGGGAAGTGACGCTCACAGTCGCCTCTGGGTCGCAACGCGTCAAGCGGGCACCCCCCAAACCGCCTCCAGCGCCCCCCAGGCACTCGTTATCACCGGCTCCCCCACCCGTTCCTCCAGACAAACAAAACTCAGGTCGCATTCCAGCGCCACCTGGTCGGCCACCACCAGGCCGCGGGCCTGGGCTTCGCGCATGGCGATGGCATCGCGCACCAGGCTCAGGCCGACGCCGCTTTTCACCAGGTCGAGCATGGAGGCCTCCTGGTCCACCAGGGCCACGCGCCGGGGCTCCAGCCCGGTGAGCGAGCCGGGGCCGAACACGCGGCGTTGCAGCCGATGGTGGGCGCTGGCCGGTGGCGTGGCGAGCCAGGGCAGGGCGGCAAGGGCTTTCCAGTCTTTGCCGCGCACCTGCGGGCCCCAGCCGGCGGGCGCGAGCACGCGGTAGGTGAAGCGGGTCAGCGCGCGCAGCCGGTAGGGCGCCCCCACCGGGTCGTCGGGCAGGTTGAGGAAAAAGCCCACGTCGAGCTCGCCGCGCGCGATCTGCGCCAGCACGTCGCCGCTCATGCCCTGGCGCAGCTCGGTGCCCACCTGCGGGCTGGACTCGACGAGCTGTTTCAGGAACGCGCCGAGCCGGGTGAACTCGGGGTCGAGGATGGTGCCGATGCGCAGCGTGCCGCGCACGGTGGTGTGTAGGGCGGCGGCGGCCTGGCCGAAGTCGGCCAGAGTGGCGAGCGCGCGCTCGGCCATGGGCAGCAGGGCGGCGCCGTCGTGTGTGAGCGCCATGCCCTGGGGCGTGCGGGTGAACAGCGCCAGGCCGGTGGCCTCGGCCAGGGTTTTGAGCTGCAGACTCACGGCGGGCTGGCTCAGGTGCAGGCGCAATGCGGCGCGCGACACATTGCCTTCGCGCGCCACGGCCACGAAGGCGCGCAGGGTCTGCGGGTCCACCGTGGGCAGCCGGCCGGGCAGGGCGGTGGGGGGTGTGGGCGGGGTCATGGGGTGGATCATTATTTGCCAGACTTATACCAAGGCGCTGGCGATTTCATTGGACTTTTGCGCAGCCGGTCCACAAACTCGCGCAATTCCTGGGAGCAGACCATGAGCATTTCAAATACCCGGCGCCTTCGCTGGCGCCCCTGACCATGCACGGCGACAGCCCCTACGACCCGGCCGAAGGCGACTGGCAGACGCTGGCCACCTTTTTCAGTCCGACCGAGGCCTACCTGCTGCGCGGCTGCCTGCAGTCGGCCGGGGTGCCCGCGGTGGTGGCCGACGCGCACCTGGTGCAGGCGCACACGCTGCTGGCCGGCGCGATCCCGGTGCGCGTGCTGGTGCCCGCGCACCGCTTCGCCGAGGCCGAGGCGGTGGTGGCGGCCTACCAGCGCGGCGATTTCAGCCTGCCCGACGACAGCTTGCCACCCGAGTGAACCCACCATGAGCGACACCACCACCTTTGACCACATCGTCATCGGCGCCGGCACGGCCGGCTGCCTGCTGGCCAACCGGCTGAGCGCCGATCCTTCCAAGCGCGTGCTGCTGGTTGAAGCCGGCCGCAAGGACGACTACCACTGGATCCACATCCCCGTGGGGTACCTGTATTGCATCGGCAACCCGCGCACCGACTGGCTCTACCAGACCGAACCAGACCCGGGCCTCAACGGCCGCCAGCTGCGCTACCCGCGCGGCAAGGGCCTGGGCGGCTGCTCCAGCATCAACGGCATGATCTACATGCGTGGCCAGGCGCGCGACTACGACCAGTGGGCGCAGCTCACCGGCGACGCCGACTGGCGCTGGCAGAACAGCCTGCCCGACTTCCGGGCGCACGAAGACCATTACCGCCTCGACGCCGCGAACGAGAGCCAGAGCAACCCCGCCTTCACGCTGCTGCACGGCAACAAGGCTGTGGGCAGCACGGGGGAGTGGCGCATCGAAAAGCAGCGCCTGCGCTGGGACGTGCTCGACGCGTTCGCCCAGGCCGCGCAGCAGGCCGGCATCCCGGCCACGGACGACTTCAACACCGGCGACAACGAGGGCGTGGGCTACTTCGAGGTGAACCAGAAAGCCGGCTGGCGCTGGAACGCGAGCAAGGCGTTCCTGCGCCCGGTGATGCACCGGCCCAACCTCACGGTCTGGACCGAGACCCAGGTGGAGCGCCTGCGGCTGGAGCGCGACGCCCGCGGCGTGCTGCGCTGCACCGGCGCCGAGTTGCGGCGCGGCGGCCAGCGCGTGAGCGTGTCGGCCACGCGCGAGGTGGTGCTCAGCGCGGGCAGCATCGGCTCGGTGCAGATCCTGCAGCTCTCGGGCATCGGCCCGGCGCCGGTGCTGCGGGCCGCGGGCGTCGAGGTATTGCACGAGCTGCCCGGCGTGGGCGAGAACCTGCAAGACCATCTGCAGATCCGCTCGGTCTACAAGGTGCAGGGCGGCAAAACGCTCAACACCCTGGCCAACTCGCTCTGGGGCAAGGCCAGCATCGGCCTCGAATACGCGCTCAAGCGCAGCGGCCCGATGAGCATGTCGCCCAGCCAGCTCGGCGCCTTCACCCGGAGCGACCCGACGCAGCCACACGCCAACCTTGAATACCACGTGCAGCCGCTCAGCCTCGACGCGTTTGGCGAGCCGCTGCACAGTTTCCCGGCCTTCACCGCGAGCGTCTGCAACCTCAACCCCGGCAGCCGCGGCCATGTGCGCATCCGCAGCGCGCGCGGCGAAGACGCGCCCGCCATCGCGCCCAACTACCTCTCCACAGCCGAAGACAGGCAGGTCGCGGCCGACAGCCTGCGCGTGACGCGGCACATCGTGGCGCAGCCGGCGATGGCGAAATACAAACCCGAAGAGTTCAAGCCCGGTGTGCGATACCAGACCGACGACGAGCTCGCGCGCCTGGCGGGCGACATCGCCAGCACCATCTTCCACCCGGTGGGCACGACCAAGATGGGGCGCGACGACGACCCGCTGGCCGTAGTCGACAGCCACCTGCGCGTGCGCGGCGTGGCGGGTCTGCGCGTGGTGGACGCGGGCGTGATGCCCACCATCACCAGCGGCAACACCAACAGCCCGACGCTGATGATCGCGGAGAAGGCGGCGCGCTGGATCGCGCGCGGTATTTGATACCCGGTTACCGGTTACCGGTTACCGGATCCCGCCCACGTAACGCGTGTCCGGCCCGTCGGCATCGGTTCGTTTGCCGCCGCCAAAGCCCGAGGGCAGCGAAGACTCGCGGAACCCGCTCGCCGGCACCGAGTCGGCGAAACCGCTGGGGCGGCTGGCCGGGGGCGCTGGCGTCTGCGCGGCGCGCAGGGCCTCGGTGGCGCTCTGTAGCAGGGGTTTGCGCACGGGTGCGCCCATGCCGGTGCTCGCGGTCTCCAGCTTGGCGGCCCAGGGCAGCAGTTCGTCCAGCCCTTCGCTGACCGCCTTTTCGCGGGCGAAGCGCACGATGGCGCGCGCGTAGTCGGCGTTGGTGGCCATCCACTCGGTGTCGGTAACGCGCCCCGTCTTGCGGCGCAGCAACACATGCAGGTGCGCGGCGGTGGCGAAGATTTCGGTGGAAGTCATGGCAGCGTCCTTTCAATGGCCCAAGTTGTCGATGTCGCCGGAGCAAGATCAACAACGAGCGAAGGGGTAAAACCCCAGGGCACCGCCGGGCCGGCTTTGCCGGACGGCCAGTGCCCCCCCCTTGAGGGGGGCGCGCGCAGCGCGGCGGGGGTGTTCCATCTCAATGCCCGAGCTGTTCGTTGTGCAGCGACAGATCGAGCCCGGCGCGCTCGTCCACCTCGTGCACGCGCAGGCGCGCCACCCGCGAGGTGATCCACAGCACCACACCGGTCATGACCAGGCTGTAGGTCAGCACGGCCACGCAGGCGATCAGCTGCGTCAGCACGCTGCCCTCGACGCCGGCGATGGCCGGGTCGGCCAGCAGGCCGGTGAGCAGCGCGCCCACCAGGCCGCCCACGCCGTGCACGCCGAACACGTCGAGCGAGTCGTCGGCGCGCAGCCGGCGCTTCAGGCCCGTGGCACCCCAGTAGCAGACCGCACCCGCCACCAGCCCAATGACCAGCGCGCTGCGCAGCGTGACGAAGCCCGCGGCCGGTGTGATCGCCACCAGCCCGGCCACCACGCCGGAACACAGGCCCAGCAGCGAAGCGCGCTTGCGCGCCAGCCATTCGGCGGCCATCCACGAGAGCGCGCCCGCGGCGGCGGCGATGTGGGTCACGGCCAGCGCCAGCCCGGCGCGGCCGTCGGCGGCGAGTGCCGAGCCGGCGTTGAAGCCGAACCAGCCGACCCAGAGCAGGCCGGTGCCGGCCATGGTCAGGCCCAGGTTGAACGGGATGAAGGGTTCGCGGCCGTAGCCCTGGCGCGGGCCCAGCGCGTAGGCGCAGACCAGCGCGGCGGCACCGGCGTTGATGTGCACCACGGCGCCACCGGCAAAGTCCAGCGCACCGAGCTGGGCCAGCCAGCCACCCGGCTCCCAGACCCAGTGGGCCACGGGCGCGTACACCAGCAGCAGCCACAGGCCGGCGAACAGCAGCAGGGCACCGAAGTGCATGCGCTCCACCAGCGCGCCCACCACGAGGGCGCAGGTGATGATGGCAAAGGTGAGCTGGAACATGGCAAACACCGACTCGGGCACGTGGGGCGCGATGTGGCTCACGGCCACCTGGCCGGTGCTGCCCAGATAGTCGAGCCCGGCAAAGCCCATGCGCTGGGCGCCGCCGATCCAGCCCGCCAGCGCGCCGTCGCCGGGCGTGAACGCCAGCGAATACGCGAGTGCAAACCACAGCACGCTGACCACGGCCGCGATGCCGACCACGCTGGCCATGGTGTTGATCACGTTGAGGCGGCGCACCATGCCGCCATAAAAGAGCGCGATGCCCGGCAGCGTCATGAGCAGCACCAGCGCGGTGGACACCATGAGCCAGGCGGTGTCGGCCCCGCTGATGGTGCTGATGGCGGCGAGCGCCGGGCCGGGCAGCGTGGCCGCTGCGTCGGCTGCGGGGCTGGTGGCCACGGGGGGTGCGGTCTGCGCACAAGTCAGCGAGGGGATGGCGAGAGCCAGCCCAGCCGCCACGGATCCAGGGGATCTACGGTTTTGGTGCATCTTGTTACCTTTTCCAACGACCAGTGACACAGAGCACATCCTGTGCCACCCGTGCGTAGAACCAAGGGAAACCCCCGATGCACAGCGCTGGTGCAAAGTATTACAGTCACACCACTCGCACACAGCGCCCAGCGCTGGTGACCGCGGGAGGACCGAGGAGACAACCCAGTCCAACCAGAAAGAATGGTTTCAGCGTCCCAAGAGATGCCACGTATCACAGGCCGACCCCAAAAGGGTCGGCTTTTTTTTGCCCGTGCGGGCGGCACGCGGATTTCTGAGAACGTATGTTTGTCTTCCGTTTTGTAAATGGAAGTGGAAGTTATGTGTCCACAGCCGTGATGACCGGGTTTTGAATCGACAAAATCCGTCAGAAAATGTTGATGCAAATCAATGCGTTAAACGCGTTGATCGGTGTTTTCCCTTGGTTGGCCCACCGTGGCCTGGCGATTGCAAACGGTCACACACCTGCCTGCAACGGCGGGACCCGGTTCTGCCCACACCAGCCAACGGAGACAAACCCATGATGGAAACCTTTTACGAGGTGATGCGCCGCAAGGGCATCTCGCGCCGCAGCTTTCTCAAATACTGCTCGCTCACCGCCACCTCGCTCGGGCTGGCGCCCTCGTTCGTGCCGATGATCGCGCACGCCATGGAAACCAAGCCGCGCACCCCGGTGCTCTGGCTGCACGGTCTGGAATGCACTTGCTGCACGGAATCGTTCATCCGCTCGGCGCACCCGCTGGCCAAGGACGTGGTGCTCTCCATGATCTCGCTGGACTACGACGACACCCTGATGGCCGCCGCCGGCCACCAGGCCGAGGCCATCCTCGAAGAGATCATGACCAAGTACAAGGGCCAGTACATCCTGGCCGTGGAAGGCAACCCGCCGCTGAACGAAGACGGCATGTTCTGCATCCAGTCGGGAAAGCCCTTCATCGAGAAGCTCAAGCATGTCGCGAAAGACGCCAAGGCCATCATCGCCTGGGGTTCGTGCGCCTCGTGGGGCTGCGTGCAGGCCGCCAAGCCCAACCCGACACAGGCCACGCCGATCCACAAGGTCATCACCGACAAGCCCATCATCAAGGTGCCTGGCTGTCCACCCATCCCCGAGGTGATGACGGGCGTGATCACCTACATGCTGACCTTCGACAAGATCCCCGAGCTGGACCGCCAGGGCCGGCCGAAGATGTTCTACAGCCAGCGCATCCACGACAAGTGCTACCGCCGCCCGCACTTCGACGCCGGCCAGTTCGTCGAGACCTGGGACGACGAATCCGCGCGCAAGGGCTACTGCCTCTACAAGGTCGGCTGCAAGGGGCCGACCACCTACAACGCCTGCTCCACGGTGATGTGGAACGAGGGCACCAGCTTCCCGATCAAGGCCGGCCACGGCTGCATCGGCTGTAGTGAAGACGGCTTCTGGGACAAGGGCTCGTTCTACGACCGCCTGACCGACATCCACGCCTTCGGCATCGAAGCCAACGCCGACGAAATCGGCGGCACGGCGGCCGGTGTGGTGGGGGCTGCGGTCGCGGCACACGCCGCCATCTCGGTGGCCAAGCGCTCGCGTGACAAGGCCGTCGAGAAAAAAGCCGCGTCCACCAACAGCTGATCCAGAACAACGAGGAAGAACACCATGGGTGCTTACGAAACACAGGGCTTCAAGATGGACAACACCGGCCGGCGCATCGTCGTCGACCCGGTCACGCGCATCGAAGGCCACATGCGCTGCGAGGTCAACCTCGACAGCAACAACGTCATCCGCAACGCGGTGTCCACCGGCACAATGTGGCGCGGTCTGGAAGTCATCCTGAAAGGCCGCGACCCGCGCGACGCCTGGGCCTTTGTGGAACGCATCTGCGGCGTCTGCACCGGCTGCCACGCGCTCACCTCGGTGCGCGCGGTGGAAGACGCGCTGGGCATCCAGATCCCGCTGAACGCCCACCTGATCCGCGAGATGATGGCCAAGACGCTGCAGGTGCACGACCACGCGGTGCACTTCTACCACCTGCACGCGCTGGACTGGGTCGACGTCGTGTCCTGCCTGCAGGCCGACCCGAAGAAGACCAGCGACCTGCAGCAGATGGTGTCGCCCGCGCACCCGATGTCGTCGCCCGGCTACTTCCGCGATGTGCAGAACCGCCTGAAAAAGTTCGTTGAAAGCGGCCAGCTGGGCCCCTTTGCCAACGGTTACTGGGGCAGCAAGGCCTATGTGCTGCCGCCCGAGGCCAACCTGATGGCCGTGACGCACTACCTGGAAGCGCTGGACCTGCAGAAAGAGTGGGTCAAGGTGCACACCATCTTCGGTGGCAAGAACCCGCACCCCAACTACCTGGTGGGCGGCGTGCCCTGCGCCATCAACCTCGACGGCAACGGCGCCGCCGGCGCCCCGATCAACATGGAGCGGCTGAACTTCGTGCAGGCCCGCATCCAGGAAATGATCGACTTCAACAACAACGTCTACATCCCGGACGTGCTCGCCATCGGCACCATCTACAAAAACGCCGGCTGGTTGTACGGCGGCGGCTTGAGCGCCACCAACGTGGCCGACTACGGCACCTACGAAAAGGTGCCCTACGACCACAGCACGCACCAGCTGCCCGGCGGCGTGATCCTCGACGGCAACTGGGACAAGATCCACGCCATCGACCCGCGCGACCCCGAGCAGGTGCAGGAATTCGTGAGCCACAGCTGGTACAAGTATGGCGACGAAACCAAGGGCCTGCACCCCTGGGACGGCGTCACCGAAGCCAACTACGCCCCCGAAGGCCCGAACTTCAAGGGTACGCGCACCAAGATCGAGAACCTCGACGAAAGCGCCAAGTACTCGTGGATCAAGAGCCCGCGCTGGCGCGGCCACGCGGTCGAGGTCGGTCCGCTGTCGCGCTACATCCTGGGTTATGCCCACGCGTTGCAGGGCAACAAGTACTGCCAACGCGTGAAGGAGCAAGTGGACGCGTCCGCCGTGGCGATCAACAGCGCGATCCCCAAGGCCCTGGGCCTGCCGGAAACCAACTTCACGCTCAAGCAGCTGCTGCCCACCACCATCGGCCGCACCCTGGCGCGCGCACTGGAGAGCCAGTACGCCGCCGAGATGATGATGGACGACTTCAAGCAATTGATCGGCAACATCAAGGCCGGCGACACCAGCACCGTCAACGCCGACAAATGGGATCCGTCCACCTGGCCGAAGGAGGCCAAGGGCGTGGGCACGGTCGCCGCACCGCGCGGCATGCTGGGCCACTGGATCAAGATCAAGGACGGCAAGATCGAGAACTACCAGTGCGTGGTGCCCACCACCTGGAACGGTTCGCCGCGCGACACCAAGGGCCAGATCGGCGCCTTCGAGGCATCGCTCATGAACACGCCCATGGTCAACCCCGAGCAGCCGCTGGAGATCCTGCGCACGCTGCACAGCTTCGACCCCTGCCTGGCCTGCTCGACGCACGTGATGAGCGAAGACGGTCAGGAGATGGCGAAAGTGACCGTCCGTTGAACGCCCCAGACCACGAGGAGAAACACATGCAATCGAAAAATATCCGCCGTCTCGCAGCGGCCGCCCTACTGGCTGGTCTGGCGGGCGCCGCCCAGGCCCACACCGGCCACGGCACCCACAGCCTCATGGAAGGGCTGGTTCACCCCTTCGGCCTGGACCACCTGCTGGCCATGGTGGCCGTGGGCGTGTGGTCGGTCAGTGCCCTGCCGCAAGGCAAGGCCTGGCAAGGCCCGGCGACCTTCCTGCTGGCGTTGGTGGCCAGCGCTGCGCTGGGCGCAGCGGGCGTGAGCCTGCCGTTCCTGGAACAGGGCGTGGCGCTGTCGGTGGTGCTGTTCGGCGCCATGCTGCTGCTGGCCCGCCAGCCGATGCCGGCCGCCTTGGGCCTGGGACTGGTGGCCGCGGCGGCTTCGCTGCACGGCCTGGCGCACGGCGCTGAAACGCCGGCCACGGGCTTCGCGGGTTATGCCGCAGGCTTCCTGATGACCACGGCCGCGCTGCACATCGGCGGCGTGGTCGCTGGCATCGGCATCCGCCGCGCGCTGGCCGAACGCAGCGGCTGGGCGCTGGGTGGCCTGGGCGCGCTGCTGGGCGCGTCCGGCCTGGTGCTCTTCGGTCAGCTGGCGGCCTGACGGCCACCCCGATCAACGGCAACCGATTTTTGGAGGCCACCATGTCCACCACATCCCCCGAACGACTCGCCGATGTCACCGGCATCGACGAGAGCGCCGTCTCGCACGGCCAGACCACCAAGTCGGTCTATGTGTACGAGGCGCCCGTGCGCCTCTGGCACTGGATCAACGCCGCGTCCATCACCGTGCTGGCCCTCACCGGCTATTTCATCGGCCAGCCGCTGCCCACCATGCCCGGCGAGGCCAGCGCGCACTACCTCATGGGCTACATCCGTTTCGCACACTTCACGGCGGGTTACCTGTTGGCCGTGGGCCTGATCGGTCGCGCCTACTGGGCGCTGGTGGGCAACCACCACGCGCGCGAAATCTTCTGGGTGCCGATCTTCCAGAAGGCCTACTGGCAAGAGGTGCTCACCATGTTCAAGTGGTACACCTTCCTGATCCCGCGGCCGGGCCGCTACGTGGGCCACAACCCGCTGGCGCGGCTGGCCATGTTCGCGGGCTTCCTGATGCTCTCGATCTTCATGGTGGTCACTGGCTTTGCGCTGTATGGCGAAGGCTCGCAGATGGGCTCGTGGCAGGAACAGATGTTCGGCTGGGTGATCCCGCTGTTTGGCCAGAGCCAGGACGTGCACACCTGGCACCGCATGGGCATGTGGGCGCTGATCATCTTCATCGTCCTGCACGTGTACGCCGCGATCCGCGAAGACATCATGGGGCGGCAGTCCATCGTGTCCACGATGATCTCCGGCCGTCGGACTTTTAAAGACTGAACGCCATGAAGCCGGTCGCCGCCAGTTGGTCCTTCCCGCCGCGGGGCGTGCCGGTGCGCACGCCCATGCACCCGGGGCGGCTGCTGGCGCGCACCTGCCTGGCGCCGCTGGGGCTGAGCCAGAGCGAGGCGGCCCGGGTGCTGGGCCTGTCGCGCCGGCGGCTGCACGAGCTGGTGCACGGCCAACGCGCGATGTCGCCCGACACCGCCATCCGCTGCGCGCGCTACTTTCACATCGACGCCGGCTTCTGGCTCGCGCACCAGGCCGCCTGGGACAGCTTCCACGCCTGGAAGCGCCTCTGTTCCGGTTCGGCTTCCCCTTCCGTCTCTCACTGAGTTTTTCGGGACCACCCACCATGAGCGCCCATCCGTCCGAATCCACCTGTCACCCTGGTGGTGACACCCCCGCCCAGCCGCAGACCATCGTGGTGCTCGGCATCGGCAACCTGCTCTGGGCCGACGAAGGTTTTGGCGTGCGCTGCATCGAAGCGCTGCAACGCCGCTTCGAGTTCGCCGAACACGTGTCGCTCATCGACGGCGGCACCCAGGGGCTGTACCTGATCCAGCACGTGCAGGCGGCCGACGCGCTGCTGATCTTCGACGCCATCGACTACGGCCTGGAGCCCGGCACGCTGAAGCAGGTACGCGACGACGCCGTGCCGCGTTTCATGGGCGCCAAGAAGATGAGCCTGCACCAGACCGGTTTTCAGGAAGTGCTGTCGCTCGCGCAGCTCACCGGCAAGTACCCGGCCCAAGTGCTGCTGATCGGCTGCCAGCCGCAGGAGCTGGAAGACTACGGCGGCAGCCTGCGCCCGGTCGTGAAGGCCGCGATGGAAGAGGCGCTGGCCCTGGGCGTGGAGCAGATCGCGCGTTGGGGCGGCGAGCCTGCACCGCGCCGCACGCCGCTGGGCGAACGCGAGGCGGTGACCATGGACGAACTTGCGCTCGCTGCCTACGAAACGCAGCGCCCCGCGCCCGACACCGCCTGCCGGATCGGCGACGACCGCTTCATGCCGAAGGACCTCTGATCATGTGCATCGGCATGCCCATGCAGGTCACCGCCACCGAGCCCGGCCACGCCTGGTGCGAAGGCCGCGGCGAGCGCCGCCGTGTGACCACCGCGCTGGTCGGCCCGCTGGAGCCCGGCGACTGGTTGCTGGTGTTTCTGGGCGATGCGCGCGAACGCATTGACGCAACCCGCGCGGCGGAAGTCAACAGCGCGCTCGACCTCGTGCTCGGCGCCATGCAGGGCTTCGACGCCAGCGGCGACGCGGGCTTTGTTTTGCCTTCCCGGATGACCGCCGAGCAGCTGAAGCAGCTGTCCGGCCAGATCTGAAATTTCACACACAGGAGACCTCCATGAACACCGCCACCGACACCCCCAGCCGGGCCTTTGCCCTGCCACTGCCCGACACCAACCCCGCCCCCCCGCTGGTGATGCGCCTGGCGCGCGATTTCGGCGCCGCCTGGGTGGATGAGACCACCGTGGCCGCGTGGAGCGCGGGCGGTGACGACCGCGTCGTGCTGCTCGCCGGCGACCCGGTGCGTTTCCCCGAAGGCCAGGACGTGGCGGCGGTGCTGCCCGAGCTCATGAAGAGTTTCGCCAACCGCTTCCAGATCGCTGTGGTGCCGCGCGACAACGAGGACGCGGTGGCGCGCCGCTACGGCTCGCAGCGCTGGCCCACGCTGCTGTTCTTCCGCGACGGCCAGTACGTCACCGCCATCGCCGGCATGCAGGACTGGGACGTGTACCTGAGTGGCGTGGCCGCCGCGCTCACCATGCCGCCTTCGCGCCCGCCCACCATCGGCATCCCGGTGGTGAGCCAGGGCAGCACCAGCAGCGACAGCAGCTGCCACTGAACCCCACAGACCACCAAGGACACCCCATGAAAGACTTCCCCATTCCGCTCGTCGCCCTCGGCCCGGGCACCCAGTCCGAAGACGAGTCGCTGGACTACCTGCCGATGCCCAAGGACATGGACACCTACCGCCCGCCGGTGCTGCCCGAGCCCGAAGAACTGGCCGGGCGCGACGCCGCGCGCGCGGTGCTGGACCAGGTGCTGGCGCTGCTGGACCGCACGGCCAAGCGCGGTCCGGGCGGCCAGGTCTCGCTGACCGCATTGCCCGCGGCCGACCTGCGGCTGGTCAACCAGATACTGGGTGAAGGCGAGGCCAGCGCCCTGGTGCGCGAAGAGGACGGCGCGCTCGAAGTGCGCATCCAGGAGTCGGTGCTCGCGGGCGTGTGGCGCCTCATCACCTTCCGCACCTTGGACGGCGAGCGCAACCTGATCGACGACGTGATCGAAGTCGGCCCGGTGCCGGCGCTGCTGCGCGCCATCGCGGTGGACGACGTGTGGCCGCAGGGCGCCATGCCGCACTGGGCCGGACCGCTGCCACCCAATGTGCAGAACGCGCCCCTGCTGGTGGAAGAGATCCGCGACCAGGTCGCGGGCTGGAAACCCGGCCAGGTCTCGCACGTGGTCAACCTCACGCTGCTGCCGGTCACCCCCGAAGACATCGGCTTTCTCGATCACCACCTCGGCACCGGCCGCGTGCTCATGCTCTCGCGCGGTTACGGCAACTGCCGCATCTCCAACACCCGCTTGCCGAATTGCTGGCGCGTGGTGTACTACAACTCCATGGACAAGGTCATCCTCAACACGGTCGAGGTGGTGGACATGCCCGAAGTGGCCATGGCCGCACCCGAAGATCTGCGCGATTCGCACGAGCGCCTGGCCGACGTGATGAATTATTTGGAAGGGGTGTGACCATGGCCGGCGCAGACCTCTCCAACGGATTCGAGGGTTTTGAAGGCTCGTACCTGGGCAACCGCGACGTGCTCCGCCCCGGCTCGCGCCTCGAATGCAAGATCTGCTGGTGGGTCTACGACCCGGCGCTCGGCGACCCGCAGTGGCAGATCGCCCCCGGCACGCCGTTCGCCGATCTGCCCGCGCACTGGCGCTGCCCGAACTGTGATTGCGAGTCCGATCAATTTCTGCTGCTGCCGGCCGAAGAAAGCTGAGCCCATGTCTGCAACATCTCAACCCACCCCCGAATGGCTGGACCAGCGCGTGTCTGCGCTGGTCACGCATTTCGTGCGCGTGCAGACCGAACGCATGGTGGGCATCCCCTTGCTCAACCCGGCGCTGTCGGTCGAGGCGGTGGGTTTTGAATGGGAGGGTGGCGCTGAAGAGGGCTCAGAGGCGGTGGCCGAAGGCGTGCTCATCACCCCCTGGTTCATGAGCCTGCTGCGCCTGCCCTCGGTCAACCTGCCCCATGGCAACCGCGTGGGGCGCAAGGCCGTGCGCGATTTCGGCAGCGAACGTTTTGATTTCATCGGCGCGCACGACCCCTCCATCGGTTACCACGAGACCTGTGCGCTGTTTTCCCCCATGAATGGCTTCACCAGCCAGGACCTCGCGCGCGAGACCGCGCTGGCTTCGCTGGCGCTGGTCCGCCCCGCACCCAAAGCACCCGAGCTGGCGCCCGTCGCAGCCGAGCCGTTGCCACCACGCCGCGCGTTCTTCATGGCCCGCCGGCCAGACGCGGGAGCTGCTGTATGAACCCCCGCCCGGCCGTTCCGAAGGGGGTTCGCACCGCAACCCGAAGGGTGGAGGTTTCCCAATGAGCACCGCGCTGTCCTCGCTGGCCGGCAGCCTCCGCGTGGCACCGGGCGCGCCGCTGCCGCTGGCCCTGCAGAGCAGTCGCCAGGACTGGGCGCCGCGCCTGGCCCGCGGTCAGGCGGTGAGTGCCTTGCCCGGCCTGATGGCCAGCCTGTTCAACCTCTGCAGCCACGCGCACCGCCTGTGTTCCCAGCTCGCCATCGAAGCCGCCGCGCCCGGCCTCTTGCCCGCACCCCAACAGGTGGCGCAGCGCCTGCGCACCGAGACCGCGCAGGAACACATCCGTCGCATCGGCCTGGACTGGCCGCGCCTGCTGGCCGCCGAACCTGGCGCCACGGCCACCGCCTGGGCCGATGCCGCACACGCCGCGTTGCAACGCTGCCCGCTGCTGTTGCCGGTGGCCACGCTGCCGGCCGACCCCTGGCCCGCCACGCTCACCTGGTTGCAAGACGAGCTGCTGCAGATGCCGCCCCACACATGGCAACGCGCCTGGAATGCCTGCGGTGCCGATTGGCAAAACGACTGGAGCCGTCGCCACAGTGGCTGGCTGCCCTCGTTGCTGCGCGCCGCGCGCGAGTCGGACCTGCCGAACACGCTGGCGCACGCCGACGCATTGCACGCCCATGCCGATGGGTCTGACCAGCGCACGCTGTCCGCCGCGCTGGCGCTCCAGCCCGGCTTCGCGCTGCACCCGTTGTGGCACGGTGCCTGCGCCCACACCGGCAGCTGGACGCGCCTGAACGGCATGGACGTCGAGCTGCCCCTGAGTCCCTGGGCCCAGCTGGGCAGCCGCATCGCCGAGCTGATCCGCCTGTGCCAGCCCGACGTACCGGGCCAGAGCGGTGCGGGCTGGTTGTCCTTTGGTTCGCTCCGCACCGGGTCGCGCCAGGGCATGGCCTGGGTGGAGATGGCGCGTGGCCTGCTCGTGCACCAGGTGGAGATCGATCAACCGGCCGGCGATGCGCCGGCGCGCGTGGCCGCCTGCCGTGTGCTCGCGCCGACCGAATGGAATTTCCACCCGCAGGGTGTGGTGGCGCAAACCATCGCCGGGCTGAACGCCACCGAGCCCGTCACCACTGTGGAGCGCCGTGTGCGCCTGCTCATGGCTGCCTTCGATCCTTGCGTGCCGTTTGACGTGACGCACACGCTGCGCACCGGCCAGGAGGTGCAACATGCATGAAGCCAGCCTCGCCGGTGGCGTGTTGCAGCTGGTCGAAGACACGGCCGTGAGCGAGGGCTTTTCGCGCCTGCTGTCGCTGCGGCTCGAAGCCGGCCAGCTCGCGGGTGTGGACGTGCGGGCCCTGCGCTTCGCGCTGGAGAGCCTGGCACCCGGCACGGTGCTCGACGGTGCATTGATCGAGATCGAAGAACCGCCCGGCCAGGCTTGGTGCATGGGCTGCGCCCAGACCGTGGCCATCGCCCAGCGCGGTGACGCCTGCCCGAGTTGCGGCAGCTACCAGCTACAACCCACGGGCGGCATGGAATTGCGTGTCATCGACATGCAAGTCAGTGATGATGGATAGAAAGCACCCCCTGCGCCGCTTCGCAGCTTCCCCCTCTCTCGCCTGCGGCGGGAGGGGGACCGCACCTGCGGCCCGGCAAAGCCGGTTCCGCGGTGCGACTGGGCAACTGCCCCTCGTTTCGGACGGTGCTTCGGTGAGCACAACAAAGGAGAACCAACATGTGTGTCGTTTGCGGATGCAGTGACAACAGCCCGGCCCATGCCCGGCATATCCAGACCCACGCGGGCGAGGCCGGTGTGGTGCGGGTGAACCCCGGCAACGGCGACCTGCATTTCGGTGCCGGCGCGGCCCGCGTCTCGGTGCCCGGCATGAGCCAGGCGCGCGCCATCAAGCTGGAGACCGACATCCTCGGCGCCAACAACCGCGTGGCGTTGCAGAACCGCGCGCACTTCGAGGCGCACGGCGTGACCGCGCTCAACCTCGTGTCCAGCCCCGGCTCGGGCAAGACCACGCTGCTCTGCGCCACCATCGAAGCCCTGAAGACCCACGCGCCCGGCCTGCACGTCGCGGTGATCGAAGGCGACCAGCAGACCAGCTTCGACGCCGACCGCATCCGCGCCACCGGCGCACCCGCGATCCAGGTCAACACCGGCAAGGGCTGCCACCTCGACGCGCCCATGGTGAGCGAAGCCTTCGCGCAACTGCACAGCCATGACCACCACGACCACGGGCATTCGCACGATCACCACCACCATGACGAAACACACAGCCTGCTGTTCATCGAGAACGTGGGCAACCTGGTCTGCCCCGCCGTGTGGGACTTGGGCGAAGCCGCCAAGGTCGCCATCCTCTCGGTGACCGAGGGCGAAGACAAGCCGCTCAAGTACCCCGACATGTTCGCCGCGGCGCAGCTGATGATCCTCAACAAGACCGACCTGCTACCGCACGTGAAGTTCGACGTCGCGCGTTGCATCGAACTCGCGCGGCGCGTGAACCCGGCCATCGAAATCCTCCAGCTTTCGGCCACCACCGGCGAAGGCATGGACGCCTGGTTGCACTGGCTGGACCACGCCATGGGTCACGGCCATCACCACCACGAAGAGCCTGACACCGCAGCCGTCTTGCGGCAACGTGTGCAGCAACTCGAAGCCGAGCTGGCCCAAGCCCGCGCAGCGCTGTCTGCGGACGCCACGCTCTGACCCGCTGCCCGCCATGAACACCGCGCCTTTTCCCACCGTGCTCGCCTGCGGCGCCTGGCTGAAAAACGCCGCCTGCCTGCTGGTGGACGGTCAGCCCGTCTGGTCGGCGGTGCACGGCGACCTCAGCGACCCGGCGGCCTGCGCCGCGCTCGAAGCCTCGGTCGAGGCCCTGCTGGCCGGCCACGGCGCGCCCATCGCGGCGGTGGCGCACGACCTGCACCCCGACTTCTTCAGCACCCAGCTCGCGGTGCAGCTCGCCGCTGCGCTCGGCGTGCCCGCCATCGGCGTGCAGCACCACCACGCGCACATCGCGACCGTGGTGGCCGAACACGGCATCGAAGGACCTGTCATCGGCCTCGCGCTCGATGGTGTGGGCCTGGGCACAGACGGCCAAGCCTGGGGCGGTGAACTGCTGTGGGTGGACGGTGCGCGCTGGCTGCGCCTGGGCCATCTGGTGCCGCTGGCTTTGCCCGGCGGCGACCGCGCCGCACGCGAGCCCTGGCGCATGGCGGCCAGCGCGCTGCACGCGATGGGCCGTGGTGAGCAGATCGCTTCACGCTTCGCGCCGCAGGTCGGTGAGGCCGTGGCCGCAGGCGTGCAGCAGATGCTGGCACGCAACCTGAACTGCCCGGCCACCAGCAGCACCGGCCGCTGGTTCGATGCGGCCGCCGGCGCGCTGGGCCTGAGCGTTCGCCAGGCCGACGAAGCACAAGCCGCCATCGCGCTCGAAGCCGCCGCCGCGCGCTGGCTCGCCCAACATCCCCAGACCGCGCCGCTGCCCGGCGCGGTCATCGACGCCCAGAACCGCCTCGACCTGCGCGGCCTCATGCCCGCGCTGTTCGATACCGGCCCCGATGGCGTGGACGCCGCTGCCGCGGGCTTCCACCTCGCGCTGGCCGACGCGCTGGCCGACTGGGCTGTCCGTGCCGCCTTTGAGCGCGGCAGCCGCGACGTGTGCCTCGGCGGCGGCTGTTTCTTCAACCGCATCCTGCGCGAGCGCGTGACCACGCGCCTGCAGGCGGCGGCGTTGCGTGTGCACCGGCCACTCGACAACGGCTGCGGCGACGCCGGTCTCGCGCTCGGCCAGGCCTGGGTCGCAGCGCAGCAATTGGCGGCGACCCCGCAGAACATTTCGTCAAAGGAAACCGAACCATGTGTTTAGCCATTCCCGCGCTCCTGGTGGAGTTGCGCCCCAACGACCAGGCTGTGGTGAACCTTGGCGGCATCCGCAAGGAAATTTCCATCGCCCTGGTGGCCGATGTGCAGGTGGGCGACTACGTGATCGTGCACGTGGGCCACGCCATCGGCGTCATCGATCCGGAGGAAGCGCAGCGCACGCTGGCCCTGTTCGCCGAGATGGCGCAGTCCCTCGAAACCGCTACCGGAGCAGCTACGTGAAGTACATCGACGAATTCCGCGACGGCGACCTCGCCCGCCAGATCGGCGCACGCATCGCTGCCGAAGCGCACCCGGATCGCAGCTACAGCTTCATGGAGTTCTGCGGTGGCCACACACACGCCATCAGCCGCTACGGCGTGCTGGAGCTGCTGCCGCCCAACGTGCGCATGATCCACGGCCCGGGCTGCCCGGTCTGCGTGCTGCCCATCGGCCGCATCGACTTGGCGATCCGTCTCGCGCTGGAACGGGGTGCCATCGTCTGCACCTACGGCGACACCATGCGCGTGCCCGCCTCCGACAGCCTTTCGCTCATCAAAGCCAAGGCGCGCGGTGGCGACATCCGCATGGTCTATTCGGCCGCCGACGCCATGGCCATCGCCCGCGCGAATCCGCAGCGCGAGGTGGTGTTCTTCGCCATCGGTTTCGAGACCACCACGCCGCCCACGGCGCTCGCCATCCGCGACGCGGCGCGCGAGGGCTTGGCCAATTTCAGCGTGTTGTGCTGCCATGTGCTCACGCCCTCGGCCATCACCCACATCCTCGAATCGCCCGAGGTGCGCCAGCTCGGCACCGTGCCCATCGACGGCTTCATCGGCCCGGCGCACGTGAGCATCGTCATCGGCTCCGCGCCCTACGACCACTTCGCCGAGGAATACCGCAAGCCGGTGGTGATCGCCGGCTTCGAGCCGCTGGACGTGATGCAGGCCATCTTGATGCTGGTGCGCCAGGTCAACGAGAGTCGCGCCCATGTGGAAAACGAATTCACCCGCGCCGTCACGCCCGAGGGCAACCTCAAGGCCCAGGCCCTGGTGTCCGAGGTGTTCGAGCTGCGGCCGAGCTTCGAGTGGCGCGGCCTGGGCGAGGTGCCCTACAGCGCGCTCAAGATCCGCGAGACCTTTGCCGCCTTCGACGCCGAGCGCCGCTTTGACCTGAACTACACACCCGTGGCCGACAACAAGGCCTGCGAGTGCGGCGCGATCCTGCGTGGCGTGAAGAAGCCGACCGACTGCAAGATTTTTGGCACCGTCTGCACGCCCGAGAACCCGGTCGGCTCCTGCATGGTGTCGAGCGAAGGCGCCTGCGCCGCGCACTACACCTACGGCCGTTTCCGCGACATCCCCATCGTCGCCACCACCGCCACGGTCATTGAGGAGGCCGCCCCATGAGAACCGACATCGAGCAGCCCGCCAGCGGAGAAGCGCCCGCGCCCAGGCCGGTGAAGAAGAACTACATCCGGCCGCTCGACATCAAACACGGCCGCATCGACATGAGCCACGGCGCGGGCGGCAAGGCCGCAGCGCAGCTGATCGAGGAGCTGTTCCTCGCGGCCTTCGACAACCCATTCCTGCGCCAGGGTGACGACGGCGCGGTGCTGGCACTGCCGGCCTTCGACCCGGCGCAAGGTCGCCTCGTCATGGCCACCGACGGCCACGTGATCTCGCCGCTGTTTTTCCCCGGTGGCGACATCGGTTGCCTCTCTGTGCATGGCACGGTGAACGACGTGGCGATGTGTGGCGCAAAGCCGCTGTACCTGAGCGCGAGCTTCATCATCGAAGAAGGCTTCCCGCTGATCGACCTGCAGCGCATCGTGAAGTCCATGGCCGCCGCGTCGCGCGAGGCCGGTGTGCCCGTGGTCACTGGCGACACCAAGGTGGTGGAGCAGGGCAAGGGCGACGGCGTGTTCATCAGCACCACCGGCGTCGGCGTGCTGCCGCCGGGCGTGCAGATCAGCGGGCGCAACGCGCGCCCGGGCGACGTGGTGCTGCTCTCCGGCAGCATCGGTGACCACGGCGTGGCGGTGCTCTCGAAGCGCGAATCGCTGGCCTTCGAGACCACCATCGAGAGCGACACCGCCGCGCTGCACACCCTGGTGGCCGCGATGCTGGCCGCAGCCCCGGGCGCCGTGCGCGTGCTGCGCGATCCCACGCGCGGCGGCCTCGCCACCACGCTCAACGAGGTGGCGCGCCAGTCGGGTGTGGGCATGCTGCTGCAGGAGGCGGCCATTCCCGTGAAGCCGCAGGTGGACGCGGCCTGCGAGCTGCTGGGCCTGGACCCGCTCTACGTCGCCAACGAAGGCAAGCTGATCGCGGTGGTGGCGCCCGAGTTCGCCGACGCGGTGCTCGCCGCGATGCGCGCGCACCCGCTGGGCTGCGATGCCGCGCGCATCGGCGAAGTGACGGCGGACCCGCACCACTTCGTGCAGATGGCCACGCGTTTCGGCGGCCGGCGGGTGGTGGACTGGCTCAGTGGAGAACAGCTGCCGAGGATCTGTTAGCCCCCCGCGCCGCCTGCGGCGTGCCTTGCAGGCCGCGCCACCGTCGGAGCCGGTGTCACTTCGGGCTGTCCAAGTCAGCGCAGGCAGACTTGGAGCCGCAGCCCTCAGCCCCCCAGGGGGCAACGCTGGCGGCCCGGCAAAGCCGGTTCCGCGGCGTTCTGGGTGGGGCGCTGCACGCGCTCAGGGTAGGTGTTTGGGTCTGTACCGTTGTTTTCAACAGCCCATCACAAGAGACGAGGAGACGGGCATGTCGAGTCAGGTGTTTCGGAAAACCGAAAACGGCAAGGCCGAGATCGCCCGGCGGCAGGCGGGGCTGTCGCCTGCGACCCGCACGGTGCTGGTCATGGTCAATGGCAGCGATGCGGTGTCGGCCCTGATGGCGCGTGGCCTGCCGCAGTTACAGGGGCATCTGGACACGTTGCTGGCGCTGGGCTTGATCGAGCCGGTGGTGGCGCGTGCCGCGACTGTGGCGTCGCCGTCACCACCCGCCGTGGTGCAGCCGCCGGTGGAGCCCACCGCGATCGCGGCGCCCGCGCAGGCGGCGTCAGCCGGCCCCAACCTCGATGCCTTGCGCCGCCAGGCCATGGCCTATCTGGGCAACCATTTCGGACCCGACACCCCCCTCGTGGCGCAGGCCCTGCTGGGCGCGCGCAGCGTGGCCGAGTTCAACGCTGCGCTGGACGGCATCGAGTCCAAACTCGCCATCTACCTGGGGCGCAAGCAGGCCGCGCGCGAGCTGCAGGCGCTGCGCCCCGCCACCTGAACACCCGATGAACCCCTTGCGCATCCTCCTGCTCTGCCACAGCTTCAACAGCCTGACCCAGCGGCTCTTCGCCGAGCTGCGTGCGGCGGGCCATACCCTGAGCGTGGAGCTCGACATCGCCGACAGCGTGACCGAGGAGGCGGTGGCCCTGTTCCGGCCCGACCTGGTGCTGGCGCCGTTTCTCAAGCGCCGCATCCCGGCCTCCGTGTGGCAGCGCGTGACCTGCCTCGTGGTGCACCCCGGCCCGCCGGGCGACCAGGGGCCTTCGGCGCTGGACTGGGCGGTCTGGCGCCGCGAGCCGCGTTGGGGCGTGACGGTGCTGCAGGCCAATGGCGATTTCGATGCCGGCCCGGTCTGGGCGCATGCGCACTTTCCCCTGCGCGAGGCCACCAAGGGCAGCCTGTACCGGCGCGAGGTCACGCAGGCCGCGCTGCAGGCCACGCTGGCCGCCGTGCAGCGCTTCGCCGATGGCGAGCGCGAAGCCCCGGCGTGGACCGACGGGGCGCCGCTGGTCCGCTGGCAACCTCTCTTGCGCCAGAACGAACGTGCGGTTCACTGGGCCGAGGACAGCACCGCCACCGTGCTCGCCAAACTCCGCAGCGGCGACGGCCAGCCCGGCGTGCTTGACGCGCTCTGGGGCCAGCCCTGTTACCTGGGCGATGCGCACCCGGCCAGCGTGGCCACCATGGCCGGATTTCCCCAAGCCACTCCCGGTGCCTTGCTGGCGGTGCGCGACGGCGCGCTGCTGCGCAGCACAGTGGACGGCGGCGTCTGGATCGGCCAGGCCCGCCGCGCCGACCCGCCCGGCACGCCGCCTGCGCAGGGCAGTTTCAAGCAGGTGGCGGCCGAGCTGTTCGCCAGCGAAGCGGCCACCCTGCAGCAGTGTCCGGTGCCGCTGGAAAGGGCGCCCGACGAATGGGGCGAACTGCGCTACGCCGAGCATGGTCCCGAGGGCGCGCGGGTGGGCTGCCTGAGTTTCGACTTCTACAACGGTGCCATGTCCACCGCGCGCTGCGAGCGCCTGCGCGCCGCGCTGCTTCAGGTGCGCGAGCGGCCCACGCAGGTGCTGCTTTTGCTGGGCGGCGAAGGCTTCTTCAGCAACGGCATCGACCTCAACAGCATCGAGGCCGCGGCCCACCGCGCGGGCGACAGCGCGGCCGACGCCTCGTGGCGCAACATCCAGGCCATGAACGACGTGGCGCTCGGTGTGCTGCAGACCACCGACCGGCTCACCGTCAGCGTGCTGCGCGGCAACGCGGGCGCCGGTGGTGCCTTTCTCGCGCTGGCGGCCGATCAGGTCTGGGCGCACGGCAGCGTGGTGCTCAACCCGCACTACAAGAACATGGGCAACCTCTACGGCTCCGAGTACTGGACCTATCTGTTGCCGCGCCGCCTGGGCGAGGCGGGCGCGAAGGCGCTGATGGCTCAGCGCCTGCCGCTGCTGGCCGCCGAAGCGCTGAAGATCGGCCTCATCGACCACAACGATGAAGGGCCGCGCGAAGGCTTCGAAGAACGGTGTCTGGAGCGCGCGCTGGCGCTGGCCGGCTCCTACAATCAAAGTGGAGCGTTGGCGGCCCAACAGGCCCGGCGCGAGCAGGACGAAGCCCTTCGTCCGCTGGCCCATTACCGCGAACAGGAACTGGCGCGCATGCACCGCAACTTCTACGGCTTCGATCCCAGCTACCACGTGGCGCGCCACCACTTTGTGCACAAGCAGCCGCACGCCTGGACCCCGAGGCACCTCGCGGTGCACCGGCTGTGACACCTCCACTCCTTCCCGAAGCCCTGCCCACCGTGCTCGTGGTGGACGACGAGGTGCGCTCGCAGGACGCGATGCGGCGCACGCTGGACGAGGACTTCACGGTCTTCACCGCCAGCAGTGCCGAGGAGGCGCGCGGCCTGCTGGAGCGGCAACCGGTGAGCGTGATCCTGTGCGACCAGCGCATGCCCGGCGTGACCGGCGTGACCTTCCTGAAGGAAGTGCGCGAGCGCTGGCCGGAGACCGTGCGCATCGTCATCTCGGGCTACACCGATTCCGAAGACATCATCGCCGGCATCAACGAGGCCGGCATCTACCAGTACATCCTCAAGCCCTGGGCGCCCGACCACCTGCTCGATTCGGTGCGCAACGCGGTGGAAGCCCAGGCCCTGCAGCGCCAGACCAGCCGGCTCGACCTGGAGCTGCGCACCAGCAACCGCGTGCTGCGCCAGCGCACGGCCACGCAGATGGCGCAGGCGCGCAGCAGCTTCGGCTTTGACCGCATCGTGCGCGCACCGGGCAGCCCGCTGGACCTCGTCTGCGCCATGGCCGAGCGCACCGCGCGCTACGACATCCCGGTGCTGGTGCTCGGCGAATCGGGCACCGGCAAGGAGCTGCTGGCGCGCGCCATCCACTACGCCTCGCCACGGCTCACCGGCCCCTTCGTGGTGGAAAACTGCGCCGCGATTCCCGACTCGCTGCTCGAATCCGAACTCTTCGGCCACAAGCGTGGCGCCTTCACCGGCGCGTACGAAGACCACCCCGGCCTGTTCCAGCGCGCCAGTGGCGGCACGGTTTTTCTCGACGAGATCGGCGAGACCTCGCCGGCCTTCCAGGTCAAGCTGCTACGCGTGTTGCAGGAAGGCGAGGTGCGGCCCGTGGGCGGTGCGCGGCCGGTGCCGGTGGACGTGCGCGTGATCGCCGCCACCCACCGCCAGCTGGAGCAGCGCGTGCGCGACGGCCTGTTCCGCGAAGACCTGTACTACCGCATCGCCGGCATCACCATCACCGTGCCACCGCTGCGCGAGCGCGTGGCCGACATTCCGCCCATCGCGCACCAGCTGGTGCAGGACGTGGCCGCCGAGCTCGGGCATCCCGGGTCGTCCCTGCCCGATGAAGCCCTGGCCTGCCTCGTGGCCTACCCCTGGCCGGGCAACATCCGCGAGCTGCGCAACGAAATCGCGCGTGCATTGGCCCTGCACGACGGCGCGCAGCTGGACGCCGCGGCCTTCTCCAGCCGCGTGCTGCAGGGCCGCGCCTCGGGGTCTGCCGACGACCTCACCGCCGCCATTCCGCAGAGCGGCACCCTGGGCGAACGGCTGGACGTGATCGAGGCCATGCTGCTGCGCGAGACCCTGCTGCGCCACCGCTGGAACAAGACGCGTGCTTCCGCCGAGCTGGGGCTCTCGCGCGTGGGTTTGCGCGCCAAGATGCAGCGTTTCGGACTGGACAAGCCATGATCCCCGACCACCACGCGCTCGCTGACCAGGCACTCGCCCGCTGGGGCCACGACCCGCACGCGCTGGTACAGGTGCTGCGCGAGACGCAGGCGTTGACCCACTGGTTGTCGCGTGACTTGCTGGCCCACATCGCGCAAACGTTGCGCCTGCCGCTGGCCCAGGTCGAGGGCGTGGCCACGTTCTACCGTTTCTTCCACATCCGGCCTGTGGGTCGGCTGCGGGTGCTGTTCTCCGACAACATCACCGACCGCATGTTGGGCAGCGAGGCGCTGCTGGCCCGGCTCTGCGAGCGCCTCGGTGTGTCGCCGGATGTGACCGATGCCCAGGGCCGGTTCAGCGTCGACCGCGCCTCGTGCACCGGCCTGTGCGACCAGGGACCGGCGCTGCTGGTCAACCACCACCAGGTCATCACCCGCCTCGACGCCGACCGCATCGATGCGCTCGCGGTGCTCATGCGGGATGAGGTGCCGGTGGACGACTGGCCCGCCGACTGGTTTCATGTGAACAACACAGTGCACCGCGCCGATGCGCTGCTGAGCGGCCTGCCGGCCGACGCGCCGGCGCTGCCCGCCGTGATCGCTCGCGAGCCGCAGGCCCTGATCGACGAGCTGGCCCGCGCCGGCCTGCGCGGCCGCGGCGGCGCCGGCTTTCCGACCGCACGCAAGTGGCAGGCCTGCCGCGATGCGACCGGCCCGCTGCGCTGCGTGGTCTGCAACGCCGACGAAGGTGAGCCCGGCACCTTCAAGGACCGCGCGCTGCTCAGCGAGCACGCCGACGCGGTGTTCGATGGCATGACCATCGCCGCGCGCGCCATCGGCGCGCAGCAGGGCTGGCTCTACCTGCGTGGTGAATACCGCTACCTGCTGCCGCATCTGCAAGCCGCGCTGGAGCGCCGCCGCGCCAGCGGGCTGCTGGGGCCCAACGCCACCGGCCTGACCGGGTTTCACTTCGACATCGGCATCCACCTCGGCGCCGGAGCCTATGTGTGCGGCGAAGAGTCGGCGCTCATCGAGTCGCTGGAAGGGAAACGCGGCTCGCCGCGCATCCGCCCGCCGTTCCCGGTGGAGCGCGGCTACCTGGGGCGCCCGACCGTGGTCAACAACGTCGAAACCTTCTGCGCCGTGGCGCACATCGCGCGGCACGGTGGCGCCTGGTGGTCCGGCATCGGCCTCGCGTCGTCCACCGGCACCAAGATCCATTCGGTCTCGGGCGACTGCGAGCGCCCGGGCCTGTACGAATACCCGCTGGGCACGCCGATCGCGCAGATTCTGGCCGATTGCGGCGCCCACGATGCCCAGGCGGTGCAGGTCGGCGGACCCTCGGGCACCTGCGTGCCCGCGTCGGGCTTTGACCGCCGCATCGCTTTCGACGACGTGCCCAGTGCCGGCGCCTTCATGGTCTTCAACGCCACGCGCGACCTGTTCGAGGTGGCGCGCCACTTCGCCCGTTTCTTTGCGCACGAGAGCTGCGGCCTCTGCACGCCCTGCCGTGTGGGAACCGAGCTGGTGGTGCGGCGGCTGGACAAGCTCGCCCAGGCACGCGGCGCCGGTCGCGGTTCGGCCTTCGACCTGGAACGCCTGCACGAGCTGGATGAACTGCTGCACAGCGGCACGCACTGCGGCCTCGGCGCCTCGGCCTGCAACCCGCTGCGCGACACGCTGGCCCACTTTGGAGAGGTCTACGCGTCGCGCACGACGACGCCTCAGTTCGAACCCGAGTTCGATCTCGACGCCGAACTCTCGGCGGCCCGGCGCGTCACGGGTCGCACCGACCCGGGTGCCCACCTGCACACGGAGGACTCTCCATGAGTGGACCGCGCAACGACCCGCCTTCGGTGTTCCAGTTCGACGGTCAGCCCGTCCCACTGCAACCCGGCGACACCATCCTGCAGGCCGCGCAGCGCGCCGGACACGACGTGCCCCACCTGTGCTGGCACCCCGAGGTCTCGGCCAGTGCCTCCTGCCGGGTCTGCACGGTGCACGTGGACGGCAGGCCAGTGGCAGCATGCACCACCGCCGCGGCCGCCGGTCAGCGCGTGGACTGCCACACCGCCGGACTGCGCGCGCAGCGGCTGCGCCTGTTGCAGATGCTGTTCGTCGAGGGCAACCACTTCTGCCCCGGCTGTGAGAAAAGCGGCCACTGCCTGTTGCAGGAACAGGCCGAACGCGCCGGCATGACCGATCTGCATTTCGAGACCCTGAACCCCGAGCGCCCGGTCGACGCCAGCCACCCCGATGTGCTGTTCGAGCCCAACCGCTGCATCCTCTGCCAGCTCTGCGTGCGTGCCAGCGACGAACTCGATGGCAAAGAGGTCTTCGCCATCGGCGGCCACGGCATAGCCACGCACCTGCTGATCAACAGCGACAGCGGCCGGCTCGGTGACAGCGCGCTCTCGGTGGACGACCGCGCCGCCCACATCTGCCCGGTCGGTGCGCTGCTGCCCAAGCGGGTCGGCTTTGCGGTGCCCATCGGTCAGCGGACCTTCGACGATGCGGAGACGCGCGGATGAGCACCGAAAACCCCGCCCCCCGAAAGCTGCGCGTGGCCACGGTCTCGCTGGCCGGCTGCTTTGGCTGCCACATGTCGTTCCTGGACATCGACGAGCGCCTGTTCGAGCTCATCGAACACGTTGAATTTGACCGCTCGCCGCTGACCGACATCAAGACCGTTGGGCCGTGCGACATCGGCCTGGTCGAGGGCGGTCTCTGCAACGCCGAAAACGTGGAGGTGCTGCGTGCGTTCCGGGCCAACTGCCGGGTGCTCGTGGCGGTGGGCGCCTGCGCCATCACCGGCGGCCTGCCGGCCTTGCGCAACCACCTCGATGTCGGGGACATGCTGCAGGCCGTCTACGGCACCGTGCCCGACGACCCCGAACTCCCGCTGCCGCTCAACAAGGTGCACCCCATCCACGAGGTGGTGCACATCGACCACGCACTGCCCGGTTGCCCGCCGTCGGCCGACGCCTTCTGGCAGTTCCTGCAGGACCTCATCGCAGGCCGTGAACCCAACCTGTCCCACGGGCTCATCCGATATGACTGAACCCACCCGCCCGCTCGAAACCGCCGCCGACCCCCAGGGCCAGCGCCGCATCGTGATCGATCCGGTCTCGCGCGTCGAGGGCCACGGCAAGGTCACGTTGCTGCTGGACGATGACAACCGCATCCAGCAGGTGCGCCTGCACATCGTCGAATTCCGGGGCTTCGAGCAGTTCATCGTCGGCCGGCCCTACTGGGAGGTGCCGGTGATGGTGCAGCGCCTGTGCGGCATCTGTCCGGTCTCGCACCACCTGGCCGCCACCAAGGCGCTGGACCGCGTGGTCGGCGGCTGGCCCGTACCCGAGGCGGCCGACCAGATCCGCCGCCTGATGCACCACGGCCAGATCGTGCAGAGCCACGCGCTGCACTTCTTCCACCTGTCCTCGCCCGACCTGCTGTTCGGTTTCGATGCCGACGTCGCGCAGCGCAACATCGTCGGCGTGGCGATGGCGCACCCCGAGGCCGCGCGCCAGGGCGTGATGCTGCGCAAGTTTGGCCAGGAGGTGATCCGCATCACGGCGGGCAAGCGGGTGCACGGCACAGGCTCGGTGCCCGGTGGCATGAACCGCGCGGTGGATCCGGCCGAGCGCGATGTGCTGCGCGCGCAGCTGCCCCAGGTGCTGGCCTGGGCCGAGGCGGCGGTGGATCTGGCCGAGCGCCTGCACACCGGCTTGCCGACGCACCTGGCCGGCTTCGCCGAGACCCCGGCGGCCATGATGTCGCTGGTCGGTCCCGGCGGCGCGATGGAGTTCTACGACGGCACGCTGCGGGTGCGCGAGGCCGACGGTCGCATCGCGGTCGACGGCTTCGAGGACCAGCGCTACCGCGAGCTGATCGGCGAGGGCGTCAAGCCCTGGACCTACATGAAGTTTCCCTACCGCCTGACCCTGGGGCCGGAGGCCGGCTGGTACCGCGTCGGCCCGCTCGCGCGGCTGCAGAACTGCGACTTCATTCCCACGCCCCGCGCCGAAGCACGGCGCCAGGCCTTCGTCGCGGCGCACGGCGGCCGGCCGGTGCACGCGGTGCTGGCGACGCACTGGGCACGCATGATCGAGCTGCTGCACGGCGTGGAGGTGGTGGCCGATCTGCTGGACGACCCGGCCATCCTCGGTGGCCCGCTGATCGCCACCGGTGAGCGCCAGCGCAGCGGCGTGGGGATCATCGAAGCGCCGCGCGGCACGCTGATCCACGAGTACGAGGTGGGCGACGACGACCTGGTCACTCGCTGCAACCTGATCGTCTCCACCACCCACAACAACCAGGCCATGAACGAAGCGGTGCGATCTGTCGCCTTGCAGTACCTGGACGGCCAGACCATCACCGAACCGCTGCTCAACCACATCGAGGTCGCCATCCGCGCCTACGACCCCTGCCTGTCCTGCGCCACCCACGCGCTAGGCCAGATGCCGCTGGCGGTGACGCTGCGAAACGCCCGCGGCGAGGTGCTCGACCACGTGCACCGTTCGTCCCGCGGCGACACTGTGCGCGGTACCCGGCCGCATTCGGCGGAGGCTGCGTTATGAGCCGCAAGGTGGCGCCACTGCTGGTGTTCGGCTGGGGCAACCCGAGCCGGGGCGACGACGCGCTCGGCCCGCTGCTGGTCGAACAGCTGGCCGACCGGGCACAGGCACAGCTGCCGGCGGGGCGGCTCGAATGCCTCACCGACTTCCAGTTGCAGGTCGAACATGCGCTCGATCTCGTGGGCCGCGAACGGGTGCTGTTCGTGGATGCCGCCATCGGCCTGCAGACCCCGTTCGCGGTGAGCACCGTGCTGCCTGCGCCGGTCGCCGGCTTCACCACCCACGCGCTGGCGCCCGAGGCGCTGCTGCAGGTCTACCGCGATCTGGAGCGTACCGAACCGCCGCCCTGCACGCTGCTCGCCATCCGCGCCCACCGCTTCGAGCTCGGTGAAGCGCCGGGCGAACGAGCCCTGGCCGATCTGGCCTTGGCCCTGGCCTGGGCGATGGAATGGGCCCGTCTGCCCGAGGAGATCTCCGCATGAATGTGCTCTGGCTTCAAAGTGGCGGTTGCGGTGGCTGCAGCATGTCGCTGCTGTGTGCCGACACCACCGATTTCCAGGGCCACCTGCGCGACGGTGGCGTGAACCTGCTGTGGCACCCCTCGCTGTCGATGGCGAGCGGCGAAGAGGTGATCGCGCTGCTGCACTCGGTGCTGGACGGCGGCACGCGTCTCGACGCGCTGTGCATTGAAGGTTCGCTGCTGCGCGGCCCCAACGGCAGCGGGCGTTTCCACATGCTGGCCGGCACCGGCCTGCCCATGATCCATTGGGTGCGAGAACTCGCGGCGAAAGCGAAACACGTGCTGGCCGTCGGCAGCTGTGCGGCCTGGGGTGGCATCACCGCCGGCGGCGACAACCCCACCGACGCCTGCGGCCTGCAGTACGAAGACGACCGCATCGGTGGCCTGCTCGGCGCGGACTTCCGCTCAACCAGCGGCCTGCCGGTGATCAACATCGCGGGCTGCCCGACGCACCCGAGCTGGGTCATCGACACGCTCATGGCCCTGGCCGCCGACGGCTTCGCGGCCGACGACCTCGACCCGCTGAACCGCCCGCGTTTCTATGCCGACCAGCTGGTGCACCACGGCTGCACGCGCAACGAGTACTACGAGTTCAAGGCCAGCGCCGAAAAGCCGTCCGACCTCGGCTGCATGATGGAACACATGGGCTGCAAAGGCACCCAGGTGCACGCCGACTGCAACATCCGCCCCTGGAACGGCGAAGGCAGCTGCACGCGCGGCGGCTACGCCTGCATCGCCTGCACCGAGCCCGGCTTCCAGGAGCCTGGCCACCCGTTCCACGAAACGCCCAAGCTCGCCGGCATCCCCATCGGCCTGCCCACCGACATGCCCAAGGCCTGGTTCGTCGCACTCGCCTCGTTGTCCAAGAGCGCGACGCCCAAGCGGGTGAAGAACAACGCGGTGGCCGATCACCTGGTGGTGAAGCCTGCTGTTCGCAAGACACGTTTGAAATGAGCACCGCATGAGCAGGCTTCTTGTTGGTCCGTTCAACCGCGTCGAGGGCGATCTCGAAGTCCAGCTCGACATCGCCGATGGCCGCGTCACCTCGGCCCAGGTCAACGCGACCATGTACCGCGGTTTCGAGCAGATCCTGCAGGGCAAGGTGCCGCACGACGCGCTGGTCTATGTGCCGCGCATCTGCGGCATTTGTTCGGTCTCGCAGTCGGTGGCCTCGGCGCGCGCGCTCGCCGACCTGGGCGGCATGGCGATGCCAGCCAACGGACAGCACGCCACCAACCTGATCCTGGCGACCGAAAACCTGGCCGACCACCTGACGCACTTCTACCTGTTCTTCATGCCGGACTTCGCCCGCCCGGTTTACGCGGGTCACCCCTGGCATGCCGAGGCGCAACGACGCTTCGCGCCCGACCACGGCGAGCAGGTGCGCGCGGCCACGGCGGCGCGCCAGCGCTGGCTCACGCTGTTGGGCACGCTGGGCGGCAAATGGCCGCACACCCAGTCGGTCGAACCGGGGGGATCCACCCGTGCCATCGACGCCGCCGAGCGTGTGCGCCTGCTGGCGAAAGTGCGCGAGTTCCGCAGCTTTCTGGAGCGCCAGCTGTTTGCCGCACCGCTCGAAGCCGTGGCCGCGCTGGAGAACGAAGCCGCCCTTTGGGACTGGCACGCGCAGGACCCGCTGGGCGGCGACCTGCGCTTCTTCCTCACCCTCGTGCGCGACCTGCGGCTCGACACGCTTGGCCCCGGTCCGGGCCGCTACCTGAGCTATGGCGCTTATGCACAGTCGGACGGTGGCTGGGCCTTGCCCGGCGGGCTGTGGCGCGCGCAGACCGGTGCGGTCGAAGCGCTGAACCCGCACACCATCACCGAAGACGCCACCCACGCCTGGCTGGCCCACGCGCGCGAGCCGCTGCACCCGCTGCACGGCATCACCCGCCCCGAGCCCGACAAGCCCGGCGCCTACACCTGGAACAAGGCGCCGCGCCTGGGTGGTGAAGTGGTCGAGACCGGCGCCATCGCCCGCCAGCTCGCCGGCGGCATGCCCTTGGTGCGCGACGCGGTGGCGCACCACGGCGGCACGGTCTACACGCGTGTGCTGGCGAGGCTGATCGAACTCGCGCGCGTGGTGCCGATGATGGAAGCCTGGCTGCAGGCGATCCGCCCGACCGAGGCCTTCTGCGTGCCGACGACCCTGCCCGAAGAGGGCAACGGTGTGGGCCTGAGCGAGGCCGCGCGCGGCAGCCTGGGCCACTGGCTGGTGGTGCGGCGCGGGCGCATCGCCAACTACCAGATCGTTGCGCCCACCAGCTGGAATTTTTCGCCGCGCGACGCCGCCGGCACGCCCGGTGCGCTGGAGCAGGCGCTGGTGGATGCGCCGGTGCTGGAAGGCGAAAAGACTCCCGTCGCGGTGCAGCACATCGTGCGCTCGTTCGACCCCTGCATGGTCTGTACGGTTCATTGATATGAGCAAGCCCCGTTCTCCCAGCCCCTTGCCCACCGTGCCGATGGAAGGTGTGGACGAGTCCACCTGGCTGGACGTGATCCAGAAGATGGACGAGGTCTACACGCGGCTGATCGACGACGAGGTCGAGCTGGAGAAGAAGAACACCGAGCTGGAACAGTCGCAGCAGTTCATCTTCAGCGTGCTCACTTCCATGTCGGACGTGCTGGTGGTGTGCGACGAGCGCGGTCTGATCGAACAGGCCAACGCGGCCCTGTGTGAGCTGGTGGGCCGTCCCGAAGAACAGCTGCGCGGCAGCAGCCTGGCGGATCTGCTGGCCGACGCCGCCAGCGTGGACGCAGCGCGCGCCGCGATGGACCGGTCCGACGCACCGCGCGCCGGCCAGGGCATCGAGCTCAACCTGCTCGACCGCGCGGGCCAGCCGGTGCCGGTGGACGCGAACTGCACACCGCGCATCGGCCCCAACGGCCGGCGCGTCGGCACCGTGTGGGTGGGCCGGCCCACGGCCGAGCTCAAGCGCGCGTACCACGAGATGCGCGCCGCGCACGAGGCCCTGAAGCGCACCCAGCAGCAGCTGCTGCATTCGGAAAAGATGGCCTCGCTCGGCCAGTTGGTGGCCGGCGTGGCGCACGAGCTCAACAACCCGATCAGCTTCGTGCTCGGCAATGTGCACGCGCTGCGCAAGTACTGCGACCGGCTGCAGACCTACATGGCCGCACTGCACGCGCACGAGCCCGAGCCGGTGCTGCAGGCGTTGCGGCAGAAGCTGCGCATCGAACACCTGCTGGGCGACCTGCCCTCGCTGATCGAGGGCACGCTCGAAGGCGCGCAGCGCACTGCCGACATCGTGCACGGGCTCAAGCGGTTTTCGGCCATGGACCCGGAGGAGCGCACACCGGTGAACCTGGTCGAGGTGATCGATCGTGCGATCCACTGGGTACAAAAAGGGCGACCGACGCCGGTAGACGTGCGCTGGCAGGTCGGGGAGCGCTGCACCGTGATGGGCAGTGCGGGGCAGCTGCAGCAGGTGATGATGAACCTGCTGCAGAACGCGTTCGATGCGGTGGGCGGCCCCGGGGTGGCGTCGCCCTGCGTCTGGGTGGCGATGGCTTGCGAAGGCGCGCAGGTGCATGTGAGCGTGCGCGACAACGGGCCGGGCATTCCGCCCGAGCACCTGCTGCGCATCTTCGACCCTTTCTTCACCACCAAGCCGGTGGGCAAGGGCACGGGCCTGGGCCTGTCGATCAGCTACGGCATCGTCGAGCAGCACGGCGGGCGCCTGAGCGCGCGCAACGCGGAAGACGGCGGCGCCGAGTTCGTGCTGGAGCTACCCCAGGCGAAGCCCTGACGCTGGCGGGACCGGGTAAGCCGGAGTGCCAGCAACGGCGCGGTGACAATCCTTGCATGGAACTATTGCTGGTCTCTGTCGCTTCGCTGTTCGCGGGTTTTGTCGATTCGATCGTCGGTGGCGGCGGGCTGATCCTGGTGCCGGCGCTGTTCGCGGTGTTTCCCAATACCCACCCGGCCACGCTGTTTGGTGTCAACAAGGGCGCGTCGATCTGGGGCACGGGGGTGGCCACGCTGCAGTACGCGCAACGGGTGAAGATGCCCTGGCGCGCGCTGCTGCCGGCGGCGGCCGTGTGCTTCGTGGGCTCGATGCTGGGCGCCTGGACGGTGACGGTCATCTCGCCCGATTTCCTGCGTCGCGCGCTGCCGCTGGTGCTGCTCGGTGTATTGGTTTACACCCTGGCCCGCAAGGATCTGGGCCGTCATCACACGCCGCACTTCACGGGCCGCCAGGAGGCGATGGCCGCGGCCACGCTCGGCGCCACCATTGGCTTTTACGACGGTTTTTTCGGCCCCGGCACCGGCAGCTTCTTCGTCTTTCTGTTCGTGCGCTGGCTGGGCTATGACTTCCTGCACGCCAGCGCCAGCGCCAAGCTGCTCAACACCACGTCCAACCTGGCGGCGCTGATGCTGTTCGCCTGGAAGGGCCACGTCTGGTGGCATTTCGCACTGGTGATGGCCGTGGCCAACGTGGTCGGCAGCCTGCTCGGCACGCGGCTGGCGCTCAAGCACGGCAGCGGCTTCGTGCGTGGCGCCTTCATCGTGGTGGTCACGGCGCTGATCCTGAAGACCGGCTACGACGCCTGGGCACGATAGGCCCAGCCCCGGGGGTTCTTCAGACCTGCTGGCAGAGCTTGTGGGGCTGCTCCCAGCCCGAACCGTAGCGCGGCCAGTCGACCAGCACACCTTCATCGGTCTGGGCCACGACGCGGCCGTCAAGGCGGTCGATGCTGCCTTTGTTGAAGCGGTTGACGCGGGCCCCGGTGGTAAACCGGGGCGTTTCGATGTCGAACAGGGATTTGAGGAAATTCAGCATGGCATTTCTCGCTCAGTAAGCACCGGAACTGTTGTGCCCAAGATGGGCTTGGTCCCAACGGCGCTGCATGTCTTCCAGCTGAGAGAGGCTGGTTGCCGTGCCGAGGTAAGCCTCCAGCGTGTCGGATGTGCCGACGCTGGCGCGGAAGAAGAAGTCGTGGAGGGTGCGGGTCACGCGGGACCAGAGGGATGGGGTGGGGGTATTCATGATGTATCGGACTAGGGTTTACCCTAAGTATAAAGATGTTCACCATGAAAGCCAATGTCATAAGTTATGCTAATTAAGCATCGGAAGCCACTCCCCAAGGTATGACGGGGGACCAGGGCTGCGTGAACACAGACGTTGTTCAACGCAGGCCATCCCGGGTGCCACCCCTGAACACAGGTAGACTGAGTCCAAAAGTTCTCAAAGGAGGTCCCTTGTTGTTCAAACACCGACTGCCATTCGCCCTGTGCCTGAGCCTGACGCTGTGGGCCACGGGCTGCCAACCCCAACCCACCACGGAGCCCACGATGACACCCGATGTCCCAGCGAGTCCCGGCGCCGGCAAGAACGACAAGTCCGCGCAACAGCACCTCTACCGCCTCAATCCCACGCCCAGGCAGGGTTACGAGCTCGTGCTGACCCTCCAGGACGCGCCGGGACCGTTCAAGAAAATGGGCTGGAGCGCGCTGTACCAGGCCAAGGGCTGCAACTACGTCGTCAACGACTTCGCCGGGGTGCGGGGGGAGCCGGAACACACGGTGGAGCTGCCCTTCACCGAGCGGCCCGATGGCAGCTTCGCCGCCACCGTCTACCTCGACGCCATGCTCGATGAGGACTACTACGGCAATGGGGTGTGCCAGTGGCAGATGGTCGGGGTGGGCGCAGGGGTCATGGCAACAGGGGCTCCGGTTGAGTCCTCATTCAGAGCGAGCTTGCAGCCGGATCAGGTGTTGGCAGAGAAGCCGGTGCAGCTGTACTTTTTGAAAAGGTATTACCCCATGAGCGAGAGTGGAGGGGTGGCTAGCTTAGGAAGTCTGACGCGAGAGCGGTATTTGGAACGTGATCGCGGCCACCTGTTTTCCATGACGTTGACACCTGGGAAAGTGCAGCCATGAGCATGAACAGCCAAGACCATGCCGATCTTGCGAAAGACGCATACAACAGCCGCAAGGTGACCGGCATCAACGACGATCCCGTGCAGATTGGGCAACACCAATACAAAATTCTTGCTCATCACGACAATCCGAGCACCGGCTATCAGGGCACCATTTACCAACGCGCAGACACCGGTGCCATCATCGTGGCCCACCGGGGGACGGAGTTTGATCGTGAGGCCTTCAAGGACGGGCTGCTCGCCGACGGTGGCATGGTGCTCAGCCGTTCCAACCTGCAGACACCCGACGCGATCGCACTTACCCGTCAAGCCACAGTCTTCTCTCGAAGCAGAGCGGACGAGTTTGGCGTGAGTCAGCTCCCCGTCACCGTCACCGGCCACTCCCTCGGCGGCACGCTGGCGCAGGTGACGGCCCACCATTTCGACCTGCGCGGAGAGACCTTCAACGCTTACGGTGCGACCAGCTTGGGCCTGCGCATCCCAGCCGGGGGCAGTTCGGTCACCAACCACGTCATGGCGGGCGACCTGGTCAGCGCCGCCAGCGCCCACTACGGCCAGGTCAAGGTGCACGCCACGGCCCAGGAAATCCAGACCCTGGACGCCCACGGCTACGACAACAAGACCCACTGGAGTGATCCCCTGCGCGGCCGCAGCCCCATCCAGCTGGCCACCGGATTCACACCGCCCACCACCACGGCCGCCGCCATCGCCATGGCCGACAGCCACAAGATGCACCACTTCGCCAGCGTGGATGCCAACGGCCGACCCGACCGCTCCGTGCTGGAGGACCCGGCCACCGTGCAGCGAGCACAGGACAACGTCACGCGCATCGGCGAGTACCGGCGCGATGTGCAGGGCATGCGCGGCGTCATCACCGCCGTCGGCCGAGGGCCCGTGGGCAATGCCCTGGATGTGGTGGACACCCTGCGTGGCCCACTGCCGCCCGGTGAACCCGCCCGACGCGAGCGCGAAGCCGATGCGGGGCCGGCGCTCTCGCGCGTATCCCAGGCGTTGCTGAGCGACAGCCAGCGCGAAGTGCGCCAGCTCGCCGCCACCCACCACCTGCCCTGGGACCGGGGCTTGGACAACACGGTCTGTTCGCTGGCCTGCTGCGCGCGGGAAAACGGCCTGAGCGGCATCAACCTGCTGCGGGTGAACAACGGCCAGATCCGGTTCGGCCAGCACGAGAACGGCGTACTCAGAGACGGCGTGCTCGACGCCCGGCAGGCGGCCAACACGCCGGCTGCCGACTCGCTGTCGCGGCTGGCGATGTTCGACCAGCAGGCGAGCCTGGAACCCCGCAACGGGAGGCAACCCGCTGGGATGCAGCCCGCCGCGCACGAACCGCAGCTGCGTGCGATGTGAGTCTGTGCAGGCGGCACGTTTACCGAGTCGGGGTCGGTGTCGAGCCAGCGCTGTGCCCGCTGCGGGCAGCGGGTCGCTACGGCGCGGTGGCGGGGGACGTCAGCGGCGTTAGCGGCGGCCAGGGCATCGCGCTGGCCTTGAGCGGGGTGCCGATCGGGGCGGCCGCTTGACCCAGCTGCACCGCCTTGAGGTCTTCCGGATTCGGGTACTGGTCGAGCAGGAGGTAGTCGAACACGCGCCGCGCAATGGGCGCGGCGTGTGCGGCACCAAAGCCGGCGTTTTCCACCACCACCGCCACCGCCACGCGGGGGTTGTTGACCGGTGCAAAAGCGATGTAGAGCGCGTGGTCACGCTGGTGCTCTTCGAGCTTGCGGGCGTCGTAGCGGTCTTTCTGGCCAATGGTCACGGCCTGCGCCGTGCCGGTCTTGCCGCCGCTCTCGTAGCCGGCACCGGCGAACACGCGCGTCGACGTGCCTTCGGTGGTCACGCCCTGCATGGCCCGCAGGACCACATCGATGTTCTCCCGCTTGTAGCCCAGGTTGACCGGTACGCCAGCCCCCAGGGGGGTGCGCTGCCGGGTCACCACGTTTTCCGTGGCGAGCGTGAGGTGGGGCGTGTACTTGATGCCGCCATTGGCCAGTGTGGCCATGGCGTGGGCGAGCTGCAGCATGGTGAAGTTGTTGTAGCCCTGGCCGATGCCCAGCGAGATGGTCTCACCCGCGTACCAGCGCTGCTGCTCGGGCCTTTTGTAGCTGCTGCGCTTCCAGTCCGTGCTGGGCAGCACGCCGCGCACCTCGCCCTTGAGGTCGAGACCGGTGATCTGGCCAAAGCCCAGCGGCTTCATGAAATCGTGCATGGTGTCCACGCCCATTTCATTGGCCAGCGAGTAGTAGTAGGTGTTGCTCGACTTGACGATGCTGCGGTACATGTCGACCGCGCCCAGGCCGCCATCGCCGTGGCTGCGGAAGCGGTGGTTGCCGAACATCCAGTAGCCCGGGTCGTTGATCACGGTGGAGGCGCTGCGTGTGCCGATCTCCAGTGCCCCCAGTGCCATGAACGGTTTGTAGGTGGAGCCCGGTGGGTAGGTGCCTCGCAGCGCCCGGTTGAGCAGGGGCTTGTCCAGCGATTCGTTGAGCAACTTCCAGTTCTCGGTGTCGATGCCTTCGACGAAGAGGTTGGGGTCGAAGGTCGGCTTGCTCACGAAGGCCAGCACCTCGCCATTGCGCGGATCGATCGCCACCAGCGCGCCGCGGCGCTCGCCGAACATGTCTTCGACCAGCTTCTGCAGCTGGATGTCGATCGCCAGCACCACGGTGTTGCCCGGCGTGGCCGGCGTGTTGGCCAGCGAACGCACGGCGCGGCCACCGGCCGAGGTCTCAACGCGCTCGAAACCGGTGATGCCGTGCAGCTCGCGTTCGTAGCTCTGTTCGGCGCCGAGCTTGCCGATGTGTTCGGTGCCCCGGTAGTTGGCCTGCTCTTCATCGGGCCATTCTTCAATGGACTCTTTTTCGCGCTGGTTGATTCGGCCGATGTAGCCGATCACGTGGCTGGCGACTTCGCCATTGGGGTAGCTGCGCAGCAGCCGTGCACGCACATCCACGCCAGGAAAGCGGTAGCGCTGCACCGTGAAACGGGCCACTTCTTCGTCGGACAGCCGGGTGCGGATAGGCAGCGAGTCGAAGCTGCGGGACTCTTCACGCAGCTTGCGGAAACGCCGTTTGTCCCGCGGCTGGATGTCCACCAGCTGGCCCAGGGCTTCGATGGTGGCGTCCAGGTCGTCCACCTTGGCAGGGGTGATCTCCAGCGTGTAGGCCGAGTAGTTGGTCGCCAGCACACGGCCATGGCGGTCCAGGATCTGGCCCCGGTTGGGCACCACCGGCAACACGGCGGTGCGGTTGCTTTCGGCTTGCGCGAGCAGGTCGTCATGCCGCATGACCTGCAGGTAGACCATGCGCGCGGCCAGCAGAGCAAAGGCGACCAGCACCGCCAACCCGGCCGCCAGCACCCGGGTGCGGAACTGGGCGAGGTCGGCTTCGACGTTACGCAGTTCAGTCATCTCGGTTGCTCAGCTCGATAAGCCACGGGGTAGATACCGGCCTGCGAAGGCGAGTTCCTTCCGGCGCGTGATGTCTGCGCAAGGATGCGGTGGAACCGGCTTTGCCGGGCCACTCGCATCGCCCCCTTGAGGGGGTGACGCGGAAGGCGGCGCGGGGGTGTTCCATCTAGAGCGGTCGGTTGTCGTCAGGATTCGGAGCGCGGCGCTGCGGCGCCAGCAGCAGCACGCTGACCACCGGCCAAAAGGCGGCTTCGATCACCGGCGCGAGGAAAAACGACCAGCCCGGAAACGCGCCACCCGCCACCATGCGCACCAGCAGTTCCAGCAGATGCGCGGCCATCAGCAGGGGCAGCACCTGGACCGCCTGGGTGGGCACGCCGAACCAGAGCAGGCGCCGGTGCATGGAGACGGCGAGGAAGCCCAGCACGGTATAGGCCATGGCGTGCTGACCGAGCAGGGCGCCTTGTTGCACGTCCATGGTCAGGCCGAACACGAAGGCCACGCCCACGCCGATGCGCAGTGGCTGGTGCACGCTCCAGAACACCAGCGTGATCGCCAGCAGATCGGGCACCCAGGCGGCGCGCCCCCACAGGCCGGTGTTCATGAGCATGTTGAGCACCAGGGCGCTCAACAGGCTGAACCAGATGAACAGCGGGTTGGCGGGAAGCAGCAGCTGCTGGCCGGGACGCATGATCATGGTCGTGAGCTCCCGATCCGGGCCTGCGGCGCCGCAGGGGTATCTTGCAGGGGCGAAGGCGGCAGGTGTTCACCCACCGGCGCCAGCACCAGCACATGCAGCGCCCCGTGCACCCGCGCCAGCGGCGTGCAGCTGATGCGGTTGAAGGCGGACTCGGCACGCTGGCCCACGGCGTTGACCCGGGCCACTGGCAGGCCGGGCGGGTAGACGCCATCGACACCGCTGGTGGTGAGCAGGTCGCCCTCGACGATGTCCACATTGGCCAGGGTGTAGCGCAGCTCCAGCGCGTCGCCCTCGGGTCCGGGTTGGCCAAACGCCACGCTGCGCACGCCCGTGCGCGTATTGAGCACGGGAATGGCCTGGTCGCGGTCGATCAGCAGGGTGACTTCGGACACCAGCGGATAGACACGGGTGACCTGGCCGAGCACGCCGCTGTCGTCGATCACCGGCGAGCCGAGCGCGATGCCGTGGGCCTGGCCCCGGTCGATCACGATGCGGCGCGAGTAAGGGTCGGCGGCGTCGTACAGCACCTGCGCGCCCATGGAGGGCGTGGTGATGCGTTCGCGCATGGCCAGCAGCTCGCGCAGGCGCTGGTTCTCCAGCGCCAGTTGCTCCACCTGCAGCGCCCGCTCGGACTGGGTGGCGAGCTGCTGCATCGCCGCGCCTTCCCGTTGCTGCGCCTGGTGCAGGCTGGTGAAATAGCCGCCCATCTGACCCGCCGCCTGGACCGGTTGCATCACCAGCCACTGGAGCGGGTACAAGACCGTGGCCACGGCGCCGCGCACCGGCGCGGTGATGCGAAAGCGCAGGTCGGCCACCATCAGAAACAAGGCCACGGCGCTGAACACCATGAGCTTGGACAGGGCCGAAGGCCCCTGCTTGAAGAAGGGGGGCGGGGTGCGGTCCAGGGTGCCCAGTGGCATGTCGGGAAAGGCTCGCGGGTGGTGCGGTCAGGCCGGAAACCGGCGCGGGGGCTTATTCGCTGGTGAAGATGGTGCCCAGGCGCTCCATGCGCTCCAGGGCCATGCCGCAGCCGCGCACCACGCAGGTCAGTGGCTCCTCGGCCACCAGCACCGGCAGACCGGTTTCTTCGGCCAGCAGGCGGTCCAGGTCACGCAGCAGGGCGCCGCCACCGGTCAGCATCATGCCGCGCTCGGCGATGTCGGCGCCCAGCTCGGGCGGCGTGTGTTCCAGCGCCATCTTGACGGCCGAGACGATGTTGTTCAGCGGGTCGGTGAGGGCTTCGAGGATTTCGTTGCTGGAGATGGTGAAGCTGCGTGGCACGCCTTCGGAGAGGTTGCGGCCCTTGACTTCCATTTCCTTGACTTCGGAGCCGGGGAAGGCCGATCCGATGTTCTTCTTGATTGCTTCGGCAGTTGGCTCGCCGATCAGCATGCCGTAGTTGCGGCGGATGTAGGCAATGATGGCGTCGTCGAAGCGGTCACCGCCCACGCGCACGCTGCCTTTGTAGACCATGCCGCCGAGCGAAATGACGCCGACTTCGGTGGTGCCGCCGCCGATGTCCACCACCATGGAGCCCGACGCGTCGGACACCGGCAGGCCGGCGCCGATGGCGGCGGCCATGGGTTCTTCAATCAGGTACACCTCGGAAGCACCGGCGCCCAGGGCCGACTCGCGGATGGCGCGGCGCTCGACCTGGGTCGAGCCGCAGGGCACGCAGATGATGATGCGCGGGCTCGGCTTGAACATCGAGCGCGGGTGCACCATCTTGATGAACTGCTTGAGCATCTGCTCGGTGACGGTGAAGTCGGCGATCACGCCGTCTTTCATAGGGCGGATGGCTTCGATGTTGCCGGGCACTTTGCCGAGCATGGCCTTGGCTTCCTTGCCCACCGCCTGGATCGTCTTCTTACCCTGGGGGCCGCCTTCATGGCGGATCGAAACCACCGAAGGTTCGTCCAGCACGATGCCCTTGCCGCGAACGTAGATCAGGGTGTTGGCGGTGCCAAGGTCAATGGCCAGGTCGGTCGAAAATTGCCGACGGAATGCTTCAAACATGGTGCAAAAATCCTGTGGGGCATGGCAGCAGCTTCGTGCGGCCATCGCCGGGTGTCTGTACGGGGAAGTCGGTGTCTACAAGTCTTTGATTCAGCGACAAAAACTGTTTCGGCGCGGGATTTGCCGCTAAACCTTGGATAATACCGCATCCCCTGTGCATAACTTCGCCCATCAAGGGGCTAAATCTTCCCTTTACACCCCGTTTCAGCGCACTTGGGGCGCTGTTTGGGTGGTTTCTTTTTTCTTACTCCGGAACCGAGTTCTGCCATGTCCCTGACCCTGTCCGACATCGGGCGCATCGCCAACCTGGCGCGCCTGGAACTGAGCGGTACCCAAAGCGAGCGCATGCTGGGCCAGCTCAACGGCTTTTTTGACATCGTCGAACAGATGAACGCGGTCGACACCACCGGCGTCGAACCGCTGGCCCACCCCACCGCCGTGATCGATCACGTCAGCTTGCGCCTGCGCCCGGACGTGGCGAGCGAACCCAACAACCGCGAAGCGAACCAGAAGGGCGCGCCCGCCGTCGAGCGCGGTCTGTTCCTCGTGCCCAAGGTGATCGAATGAACGAGCTCCACCACCTGGGCGTGGCCGAACTGGCCGCCGCCATTGCCGACAAGAAGACCTCCAGCGTCGAAGCCGCGCAGCACCTGCTGGCGCGCGCCAAGGAACACCAGAACCTTGGTGCCTACCTGGCGTTCAACGAAGACCTGACACTGGCCCAGGCCCAGGCCGCCGACGCACGCATCGCTGCGGGCGAACGAGGCCTGCTGCTCGGCGTGCCGCTGGCGCACAAGGACATCTTCGTCACCCAGGGCTTTCCCACCACCGCCGGCAGCAAGATGCTGGCCGGTTACCAGAGCCCGTTCGACGCTACCGTGGTGAGCCAGCTCGCCGCCGCCGGCGCCGTGACCCTGGGCAAGCTCAACTGCGACGAGTTCGCCATGGGCTCGGGCAACGACAACTCGGCCTACGCGCCGGTGCACAACCCCTGGGACACGGCCCGGGTGCCCGGCGGTTCGTCGGGCGGCTCGGCCGCTGCCGTGGCTGCGCGCCTGGTGCCCGCCGCCACCGGCACCGACACCGGTGGTTCGATCCGCCAGCCCGCCAGCTTCACCGGCATCACGGGCATCAAGCCCACCTACGGCCGCTGCTCGCGTTACGGCATGGTGGCCTTCGCCTCCAGCCTCGACCAGGCCGGCCCGATGGCGCGCAGTGCCGCCGACTGCGCCACGCTGCTGACGGCGATGGCCGGCCCCGACATCGACCGCGATTCCACCAGCCTCGACCACCCCGCCGAGGACTACACGCGCCTGCTGGGCCTGCCGCGCGAGGGCGCGACCGCTGCGCAGCCGCTCAAGGGCTTGCGCATCGGCCTGCCGAAAGAGTTCTTTGGCGAAGGCTGCGCGCCCGACGTGCTGGCCGCCGTGCGCGCCGCGTTGTCCGAATATGAAAAGCTCGGCGCCACGCTGGTCGACATCTCGCTGCCGCGCACCGAGCTGTCCATCCCGGTTTACTACATCATCGCGCCCGCCGAAGCCTCGTCCAACCTCAGCCGCTTCGACGGCGTGAAGTTCGGTCACCGCGCCGCCAAGTTCGACGACCTGGCCGACATGTACAAGAAGTCGCGCAGCGAAGGCTTCGGGCCCGAGGTGCAGCGCCGCATCATGATCGGCACCTATGTGCTGAGCCACGGTTACTACGACGCGTACTACGTCAAGGCACAACAGATCCGCCGCCTGATCGCGCAGGACTTCCAGCAAGCCTTCACCCAGTGCGACGTGATCGCCGGCCCGGTGGCGCCCACGGTGGCCTGGAAGATCGGCGAAAAGAGCGACGACCCGGTCGCCAACTACCTGGCCGACATCTACACCCTGTCCACCTCTCTGGCCGGCCTGCCGGGCATGAGCGTGCCGGCCGGTTTCGGCGCTGCGAACATGCCGGTGGGCCTGCAACTCGTGGGCAACTATTTCAAGGAAGGCGAATTGCTGCAGACCGCGCACGCCTTCCAGCAGGCCACCGACTGGCATCTGAAGACGCCGGAGGGCTACTGAACATGAGCGACAAGAAACAAGCTTCCCCGCTGGTGCAAGGTTACGAAGTCGTGATCGGCTTCGAGACGCACGCCCAGCTCGCCACGCAGTCCAAGATCTTCAGCCGCGCGCCCACAGCCTTCGGTGCCGAGCCCAACACGCAGGCCTGCGCGGTGGACCTGGCCCTGCCCGGCACGCTGCCGGTGATGAACCGCGGCGCGGTGGAACACGCCATCCGCCTCGGTCTGGCGCTGGGTTCGCACATCGCCGAGCAGAGCGTGTTCGCGCGCAAGAACTACTTCTACCCCGACCTGCCCAAGGGCTACCAGATCAGCCAGTTCGAGATTCCGGTGGTGCAGGGCGGCGAGGTGAGCTTTTTCCTGGGCGACGAGAAAAAGACCGTGCGCCTGGTGCGCGCGCACCTGGAAGAAGACGCCGGCAAGAGCCTGCACGAAGAGTTCCACGGCATGAGCGGCATCGACCTGAACCGCGCCGGCACGCCGCTGCTGGAGATCGTGACCGAGCCCGACATGCGCTCCAGCGCCGAGGCCGTGGCCTACGCGAAAGAGCTGCACAAGACGGTGACATGGATCGGCATCTGCGACGGCAACATGCAGGAAGGCAGCTTCCGCTGCGACGCCAACGTCTCGGTGCGCAAGCCCGGTGCGGAGTTGGGCACGCGCCGCGAGATCAAGAACCTGAACTCGTTCAAGTTCATGCAGCAGGCGATCGACTACGAGGTGCGCTGGCAGATCGAGCAGATCGAAGATGGCCACGCGATCCAGCAGGCCACCGTGCTGTTCGACCCGGACACGGGCGAAACGCGCGCCATGCGCACCAAGGAAGACGCGGCCGATTACCGCTACTTCCCCGACCCGGATCTGCCACCGCTGGTGATCGCGCGCGACTGGGTGGAGCAGGTGAAGGCCAACATGCCCGAGCTGCCGCGCCAGATGGCCGCGCGACTGGTGCAGACCTACGGCCTGCCCGAATACGACGCCACCACGCTCACGCAGAGCCCGGCGATGGCTGCCTACTTCGAGACCGCCGCCAAGGCCAGTGGCCAGGCCAAGATGGCCAGCAACTGGATCATGGGCGAGGTCTCGCGCCGTCTGAACAACGAAGAAAAAGACATCGGCCAGGTGCCTGTGAGCGCCGACACGCTGGCTGCGCTTCTGAAGCGCATCGCCGACGGCACAGTGTCGAACAACGCAGCCAAGCAGGTGGTGGACGCGCTGTGGAGCGGAGAGGGCAGCGATGTGGATGCCGTCATCGAAGCCAAGGGCCTCAAGCAGATGAACGACTCCGGCGCGCTGGAAAAAATCATCGACGAGGTGATGGCCGCTAACGCCCCCATGGTCGAGCAGTTCCGCGCGGGCAAAGACAAGGCTTTCAACGCGCTGGTGGGCCTGGTCATGAAAGCCAGCAAGGGCAAGGCCAACCCGCAGCAGGCCAACGACCTGCTCAAGCAAAAGCTTCAGTAAAGAGCAAGAGCACCAGCTTCGGGCTATCTCCGGAGCACGTGCCCCACCCAGTAAACGCCGAAGAACCGGCTTCGCCGGGCCAAAGGCGTTGTCCCCCTCCGGGGGAAGCCGCGTCAGCGGCGCAGGGGGGGACTACTTCTGCCCCCAGAGCTGACGCAGTTTCACCAGCTCTTCGTCGAAGCGCGCGTTGAGGCGCTGTTTTTCCTGGGTCTGTTCCACCACAAAGCGTTGCTGGACCGCCACCTGCTGCTCGTTGTCTTCCAGCTTGCGGCGCAGCCACAGCGGCGCCTTGCTCACGTCGTTCTGGTAGAACTCCAGCTCGGCGCTGATGTCCTTGCGCTGATCGAGCAGGGCCTGTGCGCGTTTGTTGACCGCGCTGATCACTTCGTCGATCTGGGCCAGCGCGTCGGTGCGCTCCTTGTCGTGCACGGGCTTGTTCGGGTAGCGGATCAGCAGCGCCCGATCCCGGCGCTTTTCTTCGGCAATTCGGGCTTGCAAGGCTTCGTCGGCCTTCTTCTGGGCGTCGATCCTGGCGCGCTCTTCGGCCGTGTAGCTCGGTGGCACGACCCGCTTGACCGTCCCGGAGCCCGTGAGTTCGCGCTGTTCACGGTCCAGGCACTCGGTGATCGGGCGGTCCGATGTGATGCGCCGTCCTTTGCTGTCAATGCAGGTGTAGATGCCTTTGCCCTGGGCAAGCGCCACCGTCGACACCACCAGCAGCACCACGCCCCATGCGATGGACGTTGACGGGAGCGGCGGGCGCAGGAAAGCGGGCAAAGTAAATCCTCAGGCTACGCCGTAACGCTGGCGGTAAGCCAGCACCCGGTCGCGGTGGCTGGCAAGTTCGTCGCCAGTGTTCTGCCTCAGATACTGCAGCAAATCGGCCAAGGTCGCAATGGCACAGACCTGCAGTCCGAGCTGGTTCCGCACGTATTGCACCGCGCTGTGCTCCACGTCACGCTGCACGCCGTCGGCGCCGACCTCGGTGGCCTTCTCCTGGCGGTCCAGCGCAATCGCCACCGCATGGGGCGTGGCGCCAGCGGCCTGGATCAGGGCGATGGATTCGCGGGCGGCGGTGCCGGCCGACATCACGTCATCGACGATCAGCACCCGGCCCTGGAGCGGCGCACCCACCAGCGAGCCCCCTTCGCCATGGTCCTTGGCTTCCTTGCGGTTGTAGGCAAACGGCACGTTGCGCCCCAGGCGCGCCAACTCGATGGCGACCGCCGCACCGAGCGGAATGCCCTTGTACGCGGGGCCGAAAATCATGTCGAATTCGATGCCGCTTTCCAGCAGGGCTTTTGCATAGAATTGCGCGAGCCGACCGAGCTTGGCGCCGTCATCGAACAGGCCGGCGTTGAAAAAGTAAGGCGAGAGCCGCCCCGCCTTGGTCTTGAACTCGCCAAAGCGCAGCACGCCCGAGTCCACGCAGAACTGCACGAAGTCCTGTGCCAGCGCACCGTCTTTTGTTCCGGCAGCCGCCGAGCCCGCTTCCAACACCATGGGGAAATCCTTGTTCAAACTGACCAGCCTCAACCTCAACGGCATCCGCTCCGCCAGCACCAAGGGGCTGGAAGCGTGGCTCGCCAAGCATGGGCCCGATTGTATTTGTGTGCAGGAAGTCAAGGCGCAGGCGCCCGACGTCAGCGGGCGCTTCGAGGCCATCGCCGGACTCAAGGGCCATTTTCACTTTGCCGAGAAGAAAGGTTATTCCGGCGTCGCCGTCTACACGCGCCATGAGCCCAGCGACGTGGTGGTGGGTTTCGACGGCGGCGAGTTCGATGCCGAAGGCCGCTACGTGGAGCTGCGTTTCGACACGCCCACCGCGAAACGTTCCATCATCAGCGTCTACTGCCCCAGCGGGTCTTCAGGCCCCGAGCGGCAGGAAGCCAAATACCGCTTTCTCGATGTGTTCTATCCGCACCTGATGGCGCTCAAGGGCCAGCGCGAGTTCATCATCTGCAGCGACGTCAACATCGCCCACCAGAACGCCGACCTTAAAAACTGGCGCAGCAACCAGAAGAACAGCGGCTTCCTGCCCGAAGAGCGCGCGTGGATGACCAAGCTGCTGACCGATGGCGGCCTGGTGGACGTGTACCGCCGTCTGCAGCCCGACACCACCGACACCTGCTACACATGGTGGAGCAACCGCGGCCAAGCCTACGCGAACAACGTGGGGTGGCGGCTTGACTACCACCTGGCCACGCCGGCGCTGGCCGAACACGCGCGCACCGAAGCGATCTACAAGGCCGAGAAGTTCAGCGACCACGCGCCGATCACGATCGAATACGACTTCACGCTCTGAGACGCTCGGACTCAGTGCCGCTTGGGCAGCTGCGCCTGCAGCGAGCGCACCTGCTGCTCCAGCGTTTCGATGCGCTGGATGTGGTCCAGCAGCAGGGCCACGGCAAACAGGTCGAGGTCGAAGTCCAGCCGCAGCTTGCTGGCCGTGCGCATGCGCGTGACGCAGTCGGCGCTGAACATGCGCAGGTCCGCCTCGGACGGGCCGGTTTGCAGCGGCTGCAGCGCGCCATATTCCACCAGCTCATCCACGTCGGCGGTGCTGATGCCACAGACCCGCGCCAGCTCGGGCAGCGTGACGCTCTGCACCTCGTCGAGCCAGACCCATTCGACGGCTTGCATGTTGGTGTTCATGAAGTGGCTCCTGTTGGCGCGGTGCGCGGATGGAATGAAGAGTCTTTGGCGAGCGCTTCAAACAGCTCGCGCTCGCGCTCGGTGAGGGTGGCGGGTACGTCGATCAACACCACGGCGTACAGGTCGCCCGCCGCGCTGCGGCCGTTCGCCAGGCCGCGCCCGCGCAGCCGCAGCTTGCGGCCCGAGCGCGTGCCGGGCGGCACGGTCAGCATCACCGGGCCGTCCAGTGTGGGCACTTCGGTTTCGGTGCCCAGCGCCGCTTCCCAGGGCGTGAGCACGAGGTCGAAATACAGGTCCTGGTGGTCGGTGCGGAAGATGCGGTGCGGCGCCAGCGTGATGTGCAGGTAGATGTCGCCATCGGTGCCGCCGTTCTGGCCCTTGCCGCCTTTGCCGCGCAACCGCAGCTTCTGGCCATCGCGCACGCCGGGTGGCACGCTCACTTCCAGTGTGCGCTCCTGGCCGCCGTCGTCCAGGCTCAGGTGCACGGTGCGTCCGCGGTGGGCGTCTTCCAGGCTGATGCGAATGGTGGTTTCCAGATCGCGCCCGTCCCGGGGCATCGGGCCCTGGCGCGGATCGCGGCGGCCCCGGCCCATGGCGGCGAGCAGGTCTTCGAGGTCCATCTCGTCAAACGCTGAGCCGTTGGTGGCGTGGTCGCGGCCCCATTGCGGTGGTGGCGAAAACGGCTCACCGGCCGGGTGCCTGCCCAGCTCGTCGTAGGCGACGCGTTTTTCAGGGTCCTTCAGCGTCGCGTAGGCCTCGGCCACTTCCTTGAAGCGGGCCTCGGCCCCCGGCGCCTTGGACATGTCCGGGTGGTGCTCGCGGGCGAGCTTGCGGTAGGCCTTCTTGATGGCGTCGAGGTCCGCGTCACGCGGCACGCCCAGGGCGGCGTAATAGTCTTTGTAGTTCATGCAGGACTCCCGGGGACACAGCTTGGGTGACCAGAATAACCGGGTCTGTGCGCTAGCGCACCTTCGCTCACCCGTCCCCCCGGCTCGCTTCAGCGCTGCGCCGCCGTGAGCAGCAGCTCGTTGGGGCCGACCCAGCCCCCGGGCGTGTTGAACTGGCCGAGTCGCTCCTCCATGTCGGCCCACGCGGCCTTGGCGGCTTCGGGCTCCAGCCGGCCGAGGATCTGCTGGATGGGGCTGGCCGAGGCACGCACGAAGTCAAGATAGTGGCGTGCCGTGGGCAGGCGAAAGGGCGCGTCCAGCGCTGTGGTGGCCACCTGCCGGAAGCCGGCGGACTGAAACAGCTGATCGCACAGGCCCGGCTGGCCCAGGCTCAGCAGGCCACCGGGCTGGTTGGGGTTGCGCGGGGGCAGCCCGGCGTGGCGCAGGGCGGTGGCCATGAGCAGGCCGATGCAGGGGTTGCGCTCGGGCCGCGAGAACACCACGGTGCAGATGCCGCCACCTGTGCGCAGCGCCCGGTGCATGGCGCGCAGGCCTTGTTGGGGATCGGGAAAGAACATCAGGCCCAGGCGGCACACCACGGCGTCGAAGCTCGCGGGCGGCACCGGCAGGGCCTCGCCATCGGCCACCAGGGTCTGGACGTTGCCGTGACCGGCCAGGCGCGCGTTGTCCCGCGCCAGCGCCAGGATGGCGGGCGACAGGTCGGTCGCGAGCACGCGGCCCGTCGGGCCCACGCGCTGCGCGATGTCCAGCGACTGGTCGCCCGCGCCGGCGGCCACGTCGAGCACCGCGTCGCCGGGGCCGACGCCGGCCGTGTCGATCATGGCGTCCGTCGCGGGGCGCAGCCAGGCACGGATCTCTGCGGTGTGGGCGTTCCAGCCCGGGGCCGATCGGTCCCATTGTTCGCGGGCGGCGGCCTTGAACGCCGGGCAGTCCGGGGGCGTTCCGGGTGTGTTGGCGACAGGGGCTGAGGCGGTGGTCATGGTGGACTCCTCGGGCGGTGGTGGCAGTGCGGGATGGCCCGGCCAGTCTGGGCCGTCGACACCGCCACCACAAGCCGCAGGCTCGCATAATGGGACCGCAGAAATGCATCACCCGAGGCATCTGCCCACCCGAGGTCGCCCGCCATGTTCGACTGGAATGACCTGAAATGCCTGCTGGCGGTGGCGCGGCACCAGAGCACCACCGCCGCCGGGCGCGCCTTGCAGGTGAACCAGTCCACGGTCCAGCGCCGGCTCGCCGAACTGGAGCGCGACCTGGGGCAAGCGCTGGTGGTGCGCCACCCCAGCGGCTACCGGCTCACGGCCTATGGGGAACAGCTGCTGCCGCTGGCGCAGGACGTGGAGCGCGCCGCACTGGCGCTGGCCCGGCATGTGGAAACCTTCCAGCGCGATGTGTCGGGTGTGGTGCGCGTGACCTGCCCTGAGCCGCTGATGTTGCGGCTCTCCCGCTCGACGCTGCTGGAGCGCTTCCGCGCCCGCTATCCCGGGCTGGAGGTGACGTTCGTGATGAGCGACAAATACCTCGACCTGGCGCAGGGTGATGCGGACATGGCCCTGCGTTCGGGCGACACCGAAGACAACGCCCTGATCGGCCGCAAGGTGGGCGATTCGCTGTGGGCGGTGTACGCCAGTCCGAAGTACATCGCGCGACGCGGCCAGCCCGACAGCGTGCAAGATCTGGCGCAGCACGACTGGGTAGGCTTTGACGAGAGCATGGCCCAGCACCGCGCATCGGTATGGTTGCAGCAGGTCGCTCCAGCGGCCCGTGTGGTGGCGCGCAACGACAGCGTGCTCGGGCTGGTCTATTCGGCGAAGGCCGGCATGGGCCTGGCCGCGCTGCCGACCGCGCTGGGTGACGCCGAGCCCGACCTGGTGCGGGTGCTGGGGCCGATCCCCGAACTGGCGCGCATCTGGCGCGTGCTCACCACGGCAGAGCTGCGGCACACGCCGCGCGTGGCGGCGCTGTTCGACTTTCTGGTCGACGAGGTCGATGCCTTGCGGCCCATCATCACCGGCTGAGGCGGCGACGGCCGCTGTCGGCTCGCGTCAACCGGCCAGCAGGGTTTTCAGTTCACCCGAAGCGATCAGCCGGTTCAGGTCGTCGCTGCCACCGATCAGCGTTCCACGCACGAACACCATGGGAAACGTGGGCCAGCCAGTCCACATTTTCAGCGCGTTGCGGCGGCGCCAGCCAGAAAAATAGCTGCCGTACTCTAAATACTCGCATGCTGCGCCCGCACTGGCCAGCGCCTTGCGTGCCTTGCCCACAAAGGGGTTTCCCGACAGGCCGACCACGACCACCGGGTGGCTGCCGATGGCGGTCTGCACCTGCTGGGTCAGATCGTTGTGCAGGCGGGCGATCTTCTCGCGGATGGCAGGGTGGATGGCGGCTTCGTCGAGGATGGGGCGGGTCATGGGGTCGTCCGTGAAGGGTACTTGCCCGGCACTGTAGTGCGTTCTGCGATCACGCGCCCATCTCCATCGAATGCGACTTCCCGTTCTGCGGTCGGCCTCCTTGTGCCGGGAAGCCAAAGGCCCCGCACTTCCGGTAAGAGGTGCTTTTTGCCGGCATCGGGTGCCTGATCGGCGGGTGTCTTCCGGCGGGTGGCTGGAAGAGATGGTCGGCAAAGTTGGTGAACGCATTAGAGGGGCGCCTGAATCATCTGTCCAATACAGATTGCACGACTTGCCATCTTGAAACGAGATAATGGGTGTCGTCCTGAACCCCATTGCCCGCCCACCATGGAACTCCGCCAATTGCGCTACTTTGTGGCCATCGCCGACAGCGGCAGCTTTTCCAAGGCGGCCGAACGGGTGTTTGTCGCCCAGTCGGCGCTCAGCCACCAGGTGGCCCAGCTCGAAGACGAGCTGGGTGTCAGCCTCTTTCACCGCTCACGCCGCGGCGTGGAGCTGACCGACGCCGGGCAGCGCTTTTTCCCCCACGCGGTGTCGATCCTGCGGCAGGCCGAGGAGGCGCTGCACAGCGCGCGCCACACCGGCGACGAGCCACGTGGCAAGGTGGTGTTCGGCATCCCGCACAGCGCTTCCAACGCACTGGCGCTGCCCCTGCTGCGCGAAGTCCACCAGCGCTTCCCCCGGATCGAGCTGGAACTGACCGAGGAGCTCACTGGCAACCTCACGCGGCAGCTGCGCACCGGGCAGATCAACCTGGCCGTGCTGTTCGACGATGGCCACCTGGGCGGTTTCACCAGCACGGGTCTGCTGAGCGAGCAGCTGTGCCTGATCGAGCCCGCCGGGCCCGGCGCCACCCTGGCCGCGACGATCACGCTGGCCCAGGCACTGGCGCAGCCGCTGATCCTGCCGGCGAGTCCGCACGGTGTGCGCCCCCTCATCGAGGCGGCTGCGGCCCGGGCCGGCCTGGCGCCGCCCCAGGTGTTTGCCGACATCAGCTCGATCAGCATCCTGCGCACCACGCTGCTGGCGGGGCTGGGCCGCACCTTGTTGCCCGTCATGCCGCTGCGGCCGGAAATCGAAGCCGGCCTGCTGGTGGCGACGCCGGTGGTGAACCCGCCCCTGGAGCGGGTTCTGGTGCTCTGCGCATCGGTCCACATCCCCTTGTCGTCGGCGTCTCAGGCCGTGGCCAGCCTGGTGGTGGCGCTGGTGCAGCGCCTCTGCACCGAGGGTCACTGGCCGGGTGGAACCCTGCTGCATGGCGATGCCAGCGTTCCCCCGACCTGATTGATACAGTACCGCCAGTCCCTCAAAGCCGACCCCGATCCCCATGTTCCAGTACCGCACCGTTCCCGTCACTGCTTTTGCCCAGAACTGTTCCATCGTCTGGTGCGATGAAACCCTGGACGCCGCCATCATCGACCCGGGGGGCGATCTGGAGCGCTTGCTGGCCGAGGTGAAGCGCCTGGGCGTCACGCTCAAGGCGATCTGGCTCACCCACGCCCACATCGACCACGCCGGCGGCACGGCCGAACTCGCCGCCCAGCTGAATCTGCCGATCATCGGCCCGCACCCGGGCGACCAGTTCTGGATCGACGGCCTGCCGCAGCAGAGCGCCATGTTCGGTTTTCCGCCGGCGGGCCCTTTCACGCCCACGCGCTGGCTGGCCGATGGCGACACGGTGCAGATCGGCCACTGCACGCTCAACGTGCGCCACTGCCCTGGCCACACGCCGGGCCATGTGGTGTTCCAGTCGCCCGAGGCGCAGCGCGCTTTCGTGGGCGACGTGCTGTTCGCCGGCAGCATCGGCCGCACCGATTTCCCGCAGGGCAACCACGCGCAGCTGATCAGCAGCATCAAGGAGCGCCTCTGGCCCATGGGGGACGAGACGGTGTTCATCCCCGGTCACGGACCGGAGAGCACGTTTGGCGAAGAGCGGCGCTTCAATCCGTTTGTGAAGGGCGGCTGAATCGCCGGCCCGGTCACGGGCTCAAAGGCCGAGCAGCCTCTTGGCGTCGCCGAGAGCCTTCATGGACTCGTCGTGCTTGCCTTCCTTGTGCATTTTTTCGCCTTCCGCGCGCAAGGACTTCACCTTCTCCATGTCGGACATGGACAGACTCGGGTTGGTGCCGAGCTTGGCGTCGATCGCCTTCATTTCGGCGGGGCAGCTGTTGGCAAAAGCCACCGAACACCACAGCAAGGCGGACGCGGTCACCAGGGTTTTCATGGTTATCTCCTTCGGGTGGGCGTCGGCGGGCGCCGACTGGCGGATGCTAGCCGCGTCGTGCCGGAACGTACAGTGTTTGCCCCTTTGGTCGTGGGGTGGTGGATGGCTGGGCGCGGACGCTGGTGCCAGCGTGGTTTGCGGGGTTGAATACGTCTGTGCGATGACGCACAGTCATGCGGGGGCCGACGGACCAAGATGGAAAGCTGCCCGGCCTCCCATTCACCCGTACCCGAGAACATGAGCATCCTCCCGGCTTCGCGGTACCTGCGCGTGCTGACCGTCAACATCCACAAGGGCTACAGCGCCTTCAACCGCCGCTCCGTGCTGCACGGTTTGCGTGAGGCGGTGCGCGCGGTGGGCAGCGACCTGGTGTTCCTGCAGGAGGTCGAAGGCGGGTCCGGGGCCGCGAGCGCGCAATACGAGTTCCTGGCCGACCAGATCTGGTCCGACCACGCCTACGGTCGCAACGCGGTGGCCGAGGGCCTGGACCACGGCAACGCGGTGCTCTCCCGCTTCCCGGTGCTGCACAGCGCCAACCACGACATCTCGCTGCCCGGCGTCGAGCCGCGCGGCCTGTTGCACTGCGTGTTGGCCATGCCCGACGGCCTGCCCGATCTGCAGGTGATGTGTGTGCACCTGGGGCTGAGGGAGTCGCACCGGCGCCACCAGCTGGAGCGCCTGTGCGACACGGTGCAACGCGAGGTGCCGACCGACGCGCCGCTGATCGTCGCCGGCGACTTCAACGACTGGCGTTCGCGCGCCGACGCCAGTCTGGGCGCCTGCGGGCTCACCGAGGTGTTCCGCCACCACCTGGGTGCGCACGCACGCAGCTTTCCGGCGGGGTTGCCGCTGCTGCGGCTCGACCGCATCTACGTGCGCGGCGTGGCCGCGGCCACGCCGCTGCCGCTGCCGCTTCGGCCCTGGTCCCGGCTGTCCGACCACGCGCCGCTGGCCGCCGGCATCGATCTGCAGGAGGCGCCATGAACTCGCACTGGGTGCCGGGCAATCGCATCACGTTGCTGGAGAACGGCGAGGTCTATTTCCCGCGCGTGTTCGAAGCCATCGCCGCGGCCGAGCACGAGGTGCTGCTCGAAACCTTCATCCTGTTCGACGACAAGGTCGGGCGCGAACTGCAGCAGGCGTTGTTGCTCGCGGCCGGGCGCGGCGCCGTGGTGCACGTGCTGGTCGATGGCTGGGGCTCGCCCGACCTGCCGCCATCGTTCACGCAGCCGCTGCTCGATGCGGGCGTGCGGCTGCGCAGCTTCGAGCCGGCCCGGCGCCTGCTGGGCGCGCGAGTCAACATGCTGCGGCGCATGCACCACAAGCTGGTGGTGGTGGACGGCCGGCGGGCCTTTGTCGGCGGCATCAACTATTCGCTGGACCACCTGGCCGAGTTCGGGCCGCTGGCCAAGCAGGATTACGCGGTCGAGGTCGAGGGCCCATTGGTGGGCCAGATCCAGGCCTTCTGCCGCGCCAACCTGGACACGCCACAACCCGCGCGCCATGACTGGCTGCAGCGCTGGCGCGCGATCCGCCAACGGCGCTCCGGACTGGAAGCACTGGGCGAGGGCGCGGTGGCTGCCTTCGTCACGCGCGACAACCGCGGCCACCGCACCGACATCGAGCGCCACTACCGCGCTGCGGTGCGCAGCGCGCACGAACGCGTGCTGATCGCCAACGCCTATTTTTTTCCCGGCTACCGGTTTCTGCGCGACCTGCGCCACGCGGCGCGCCGCGGCGTTCGGGTCGACCTGATCCTGCAGGGCTGGCCCGACCAGCCCTGGGTGCAGAAGGCTTCGGCGCTGCTGTATGGCTACCTGATGCGCGCCGGTGTGAATGTCTACGAGTACGTTGAGCGCCCGCTGCACGCCAAGGTGGCGGTGGTCGATGACCTGTGGGCCACTGTCGGATCGAGCAACCTCGACCCGACCAGCCTCAGCCTGAACCTGGAGGCCAACGTGGTGGTGCGCGACGCCGCGTTCGCCCGGCATCTGAGCGGGCGCCTCGAAAACCTGATGCAGCGCGGGTGCCAGCGTGTGCTGCTGCCGACACCAGGGCGGCTGCGCTCGGCCTGGATCGCGCTGCGCAGTCTGGTGGTCTTCCACGTCCTGCGCCGCTACCCGACCTGGGCACGGCTCACCGGCACGAGCGCGCCGCAGGTGGTTCCCATGAGGACCGACTCGGCATGAAGCCCTGGGCCCGCACCACCTGGTTGTGGTTCAAGCGGGTGGCACCTTGGGCGCTGGCGGCGCTGGTGCTCACGCTGGTGGTGCGGCAGGCCCGCACGGTGGACTGGCCTGCGGTCTGGCAGGCGCTGCAGCAGATGCCGCCTGGTCGGCTGGCGGCGGCGGCCGGCTTGGCGCTGCTCAGCCATGGCCTGTACGCCAGCTTCGACCTGATCGGACGCCGGCTCACGGGCCACCGGCTGTCCACGCTGCGAACGCTCGGCACCGCCGCCATCAGCTACGCCTTCAACCTCAACGCCGGCTCGCTGGTGGGCGGCTTCGCCTTGCGGCTGCGGCTGTACACGCGCTGGGGCCTGTCCGCGTCGACGGTGGCGCAGATCATTGCGCACAGCATGGCGACGAACTGGCTGGGTTATTTGTGGGTGGGCGGCGCGGTGCTGCTGTGGGCGCCGCCGCGCCTGAGCGCCGGCTGGGCGCTGCCCGACCCGGCCCTGCGCGCCATCGGGCTGGCGATGGTGCTGGCGGCGCTGGCCTACCCGGTGCTGTGCCGCTTCGTGCGCCCGCGTCGGCTGGCGTGGCGCGGCCAGTCGCTGACGCTGGCCAGCGCTCCCCTGGCGGTGTGGCAGCTGGTGGCGGGCAGCGCGAGCTGGCTGCTGATCGGCGCCACCGTCTGGAGCCTGTTCGGTGGTCGCATCGACTACCCCACCGTGCTCGGTGCCCTGCTGCTGGCGGCGCTGGCCGGCGTGCTGACGCACGTGCCGGCGGGCCTGGGTGTGCTGGAGGCGGTGTTCGTGGCCACGCTCGGCGCCCGCCTGCCGGTGGCCGAGGTGCTCGCCACGGTGCTGGCCTACCGCGCCGTGTACTACCTGTTGCCACTGGCGCTGGCCTTGCCTGCCTACGCGCTGAGCGAGGCGGCTGCGCGGCGGCACCGGCCCGGCGCGGACAGGGAGCCGGCTCAGCGATAGATTGGGCAACCTCTTCGCCCACGCCCACATCGACCACACTGGCGGCACGGTCGAACTCGCCGCAAAACGGGATCTGCCCATCAGTGGTTTGGCCGCACCGACTCACCACATGGCAACCTCGCGCTGTTGATCAGCGCATCGAAGACCGCTCTGGCCCAAGGGCTGCGAGACGGTGTTCATCCCTGGTTATGGGGCTGCGAGTTCGGCGAGGGTCGGCGGTTCAATCAGTACGTGCGCGCCAATCGCCGGGCTCCACAAGGGCAATACCGCGCACAGCAACTGGTTCGGGTGGCCGGTCGCGACCACCGGGGCCGGCGATCCATCCTTGCACGCCATGCACCCTCGATTAGGGCATTAAAAAACGCACGGATTCCCCACTTCCGACCCGTTTGTCATCTAAAAGGATGACATGCATCCAAGAAACTGGATGCAGATAAATGCTATGGTTTGCTTCAAAATGTAAGTGAGTCCTCGTGCTCTCACTGGGCGACGCGGCTCATGTCCCAGTGCCCTCTGAACAGCCGAGGCACGTCACCACCAAACACGGGAGCACCGCCCTGAGTGCGGTCACCGGAGTTGATTTTTGCGAACTCGAAAAGGGCCATCTCCATCGGGCCGCTTGGATTCGGCGCGCTGTGGATAGGCCATGGCTTTCGTGTGTTAACGCCCGGATAGCTGTTTGTTTGTTAGTTTGTTTGAGTGTCCAGGCGGCTGTATGTGATGGTCACAAGCAGTCGCTCATTTATATAACCAGTAAGGGAATCCATATGCCAGCCGTGACGACGAATTACGAAGAACAAGTGCTTGACACCAACGGTGTTGTGATTGGGACCAAGGTCGGGTCGATCACGGTTGATGAAGAGATGGGCTCGCGGTCTGAATCCTATGAAGTACGCAATACGGAAAGTGTTGTCATTGAAACGGGTCAAATAGACGACCATGACGATGGCGGAGGGGAGACAAGCAGTTTTTCCTTCATCAGCTACTATTCGAACGCCGGCATTGTGTTGAGGTCGGAATCAGATAGCGCGCGTGCTTGGGCTGATGGGCGTACGAGTGAATATCACAGCGTGGACCAATATGACGAAAATGGAACGCTGGTCAGCACTGTTTCCAGTTCCTCCGATTCAAGCACCGACGGGTGGGAGTATCGCGATGATTCAACCACCACTTACGGCGTTGGTGGCGAATACACCCGTTTGGGGACCACCACACAAATTTCGGAAGCGGGTGCTGATCCACTGATAGGCGAATACACGACAACGTATTCTTTTGAATCTGACGGATGGGTCAGGGTTGAAACTCGATCCACCAATTATCAATACAGTGATGGCAGTTCTTCTGAGTTCAACGCGGTTGAATTCATTGATGAAGTGACATTCCGCTCTCAACGCCGTGAGGTGTTTGATCTCTACACTTCAGCGGATGGGTATTCTTGGCAAGACGACAGAACCGAATACTTCGATGAGTCCGGTGACAGAACGCATGATGAGGGGGTGATCACGGAAGTCCAGAATGGAGTCTCCAGAACGGAGACATACAACACGGTTTACACCGAGGCTGAGAGCGAAGAAGGTTATAGCCGGGCATCGGTCAGAACCTCCAACGACACCGATGGAACATCCAGCACGACCACCCAAACGAGTTACTACGACTCCCAATATGGTGAATACCTCCGTGATGAATACTCATACCAATATTTCTATGCGAACGGTTCAAGTTCGACAGGATCGTCGGCGAGTCGTGATGATGCAAATGGCACCTACGTCACGTATGAATACGAAGCCCTGTCCATTTCTCTGCAAGAAGATGGATCTGAACACCGGTACCACACAGAGCAGAATGCCCTGTTTGATGAGGCGGGTGTTTTGCAGGGGTTCAATGAGATCAGGGAGAGTACGGACAAAGACCCTGACGGCGTGGTGGTGTTCTCGGTTGTGGACGTTCGGCGCTTGAATGCGAATTACGAGCTCATTGAGAGCGTCAAGACCTACACGGACGCCGATGGCCTCTCATGGCAAACGTTTGAGGGCGGCGAGGAGGCGGACAGCTATGTAGGCAGTGATGGCAATGACGCGCTGTCCGGGAACGGTGGAAACGATACCTTGTATGGTGGCGATGGACACGATTCGCTCGATGGTGGCGAGGGCGACGACATGCTGTTTGGGGGGGCTGGCAGCGACTTTTTTGTTGGCGGACCCGGAAACGACACCATCGATGGCGGTGCGATCACCGATCGATTGGCTTATTCCGATCTCAATTTTGCGACCTATGAATGGGCCTCGGGCGCGGTGAACATCGATCTGGAGCAGGGTACGGCTTCGGATGGTGATGGCGGAACCGATACCCTGATCAATGTGAATTTCGTTCGGGGTTCGAATTTTGCTGACCACATCGTTGGCAGCAGTGGCTCAGGGCTGTTCGAGCAGTTCGAAGGTCTGGCGGGCAATGACACGATCGATGGTGGCGCCATCGACGCCAACGGCCTCAACAGCAACCGGGTGAGCTACCAGAGTTCCGTCAAGGCTGTCACCGTCAACTTGGGCACCGGGATAGCCAGTGACGGATGGGGTGGAACCGACACGCTGATCAACATCAACCACGTGCGCGGAAGCAACTTCGGTGATCGCATCACCGGTTCCAACAGCACGACCGTTACCGAGCAGTTCGAAGGTCTGGCGGGCAACGACACCATCGACGGCGCAGGCGGATTTGACATCGTGCGCTACGACCGCGCCAACAGTGGCGTCAATGTGAACCTGGCCACGGGCGTGGCGCGGGACGGCCAAGGCGGCACAGACACGCTGCGCAACATCGAAGGCGTGCGCGGCTCTCAATATGGCGACGTGTTGACCGGTGGCAGCACGGCGAACAACGCACTGGAGGTCTTTATCGGCCAAGGTGGCAACGACACCATCAATGGCGGTGCTGGCTTTGACCGGGCCGACTACACCACTTCAACCAGTGGCGCCCAGGTGACCCTGGGGGGGGCGGGTGTCGGCACGGCCTCGGACGGGCTGGGAGGGTCCGACACCTTGATCTCCATCGAAGGCGTTCGTGGCAGTTCCTTTAACGACACGCTCTCGGGCAGCAGCGTTGCCACGCTGGAGTCTTTCGAAGGCATGGCCGGCAACGACACCATCAACGGCATGGGCGGTATCGATCGGGCGGACTACATTGGCGCAAGCGCGGGCGTGAAGGTGGATCTTGGCTTGAGTGGCAACCCTGGCGAGGGCGGCACGTTTGAGGGCGGTGACGGTTTCGGCACCGATGACACCCTATTGAACATTGAGAACGTGCGTGGCTCCTCCTTCAACGATTGGATTGTGGGGGACGACGGCGCCAACACGCTCGAAGGCCTGGCCGGCGAAGACATGCTTGATGGGCAAGGGGGCAACGACATCTTGGACGGTGGTGCTGGTGACGACAGTCTCTATGGCTCCACGGGCAATGACACGCTGCTGGGCGGAGATGGCGATGACGGCTTGTGGGGGGATGACGACCTTGATGGCCAGACGCCAGGCAACGACAGCCTGGTGGGGGGCGGCGGCAACGACCTGCTTTGGGGTGGTGCGGGAGTGGACACCATGCTTGGCGGTGCGGGCAACGACACCTACCATGTCGATAACGCGGGTGACCGCGTGATCGAGACCACCACCGCTACCGGCTCGGTCGACGCCGGCGGTATCGACAAAGTCAAGTCGCTTGTCAATTACACCTTGGGCAACTTCCTGGAAAACCTGGAACTCAACGGTGAAGCAGACCTTCAGGCTACCGGCAACGCCCTGGCGAATGTGATTGAAGGCAATGTGGGAAACAACATCATCAACGGCAAGGGGGGTGTCGATGATCTGGATGGTGAAGCGGGCAGCGACATCTATTTGGTGACAGTGGCCTCGGACCACAGTGCGGCTGAGTTCTTTGACAGCGGCGCTGGTGAAGGCGACGTCGATGAAGTTCGATTTGCGGCCGCGTCCGGAACATTAATGCTGTTTGCTGGCGACATGGGGATCGAGCGGGTGGTGATCGGCACAGGCACTGGCGCGAATGCGATGACGACCGGGACTGCCGCGCTCAATGTCAATGCTGCTGCTATGGGCGATGCGCTGGAGATCTTGGGCAACGCCGGCGCCAACATCCTGACCGGAACCGGCTTCGACGACGAAATCGCAGGTGGTGCGGGCAATGACCAACTCATTGGTGGTCTGGGCGCTGACACGCTAGCCGGCGGGGCGGGCAACGACACCTACGTGGTGGACGATGAAGGCGATGAGGTGGTGGAGGCTGCTGGCCAAGGCACGGATCTGGTGAGAGCCAGTGTGAACTACACCCTTGCGGACAACGTGGAGAAGCTCACGCTGGAAGGGGTGGGCAACATCAATGGCACGGGCAACGGTCTGAACAACGTGCTGACCGGCAACGCGGGGAACAACGAGCTGTTCGGAAATGTTGGCATCGACACCCTCAACGGTGGAGCGGGTGACGACTCCCTTGACGGCGGTATCGGTGCCGATTCCATGGTGGGTGGCCTGGGCAACGACACCTACGTGGTGGACAGCACGGGAGACCGAGTGGTCGAGACGACGGCCAGTACGGCCACCGGTGGCATCGATACGGTGGAGGCCAGCATCAGTTACACGCTGGGTACCAACGTCGAGAATCTGGTGTTGACTGGCACGACCCATCTCAATGGCACCGGCAACGCACTGGGCAACCGCATCGTCGGCAACGACGGCAACAACGTTCTCAACGGCGTGACCGGTGTGGACACCCTGGTCGGTGGTTTGGGCAACGACACCTACTACCTGGACCAGGAAGCCGAGCTGGCCAATGTGCTTGAAGAAGCCAATGCGGGCACCGACACACTGCGCCTGAGCTACGCCAACGCCTCGGCCGCCGTGGCCAAGGTGGTGGACCTGAGCAGCGAAGCGCTGATCCACTTCGAGAACGTCACCATTGCAGGAACCGGGCGTTTCAACGTCATTGGCAACGACGCCGACAACGCGTTGACTGGCAACGCATCGGCGAACAGCCTGGTGGGCGGTGAGGGCAATGACACTCTCAACGGTGGCGCTGGCATCGACACGCTGATCGGTGGAGAGGGTGACGACACTTACGTGGTGGACGTGGCCGGGGACGTGATCATTGAAGAAGTGGATGGGGGCGAAGATCTGGTGCAAGTGGCGCTGACATCGGGCACCTTCACACTGGGCGCCAACCTGGAAAACGCCAGCGTGATCTCCACCGGGACTGTCAACCTCAACGGCAACGAGCAGGACAACGTGCTGATCGGCAATGCGGGAGCCAACGTGCTGGACGGCAAAGCGGGCGCCGATACGCATGCAGGCGGGGCGGGCAACGACACCTACCTCGTGGACGATGTGGGCGACGTGGTGGAGGAAGCTGCTGGCCAGGGTACCGACCTGGTGAAAGCCAGCGTGAGCTACACCCTCTCGGCCAACGTGGAGAAGCTCACGCTGGAAGGGGGCGGCAATATTGATGGGTCGGGCAATGGGCTGAACAACGTGCTGACCGGTAACGCGGGGAACAACGTGTTGTTCGGTGGAGGGGGCAACGACACCCTCACCGGTGGGGCAGGCGATGACGACCTTGTCGGAGGTGAAGGCGCTGACAGCATGACCGGCGGTGCGGGTGCTGACTGGTACTGGGTCGACAACGTGGGAGACCGGGTCGCTGAAGCGATAGCCGGCGCGGCTGGTGGTTGGGACATGGTGTTTTCCCGCATCAGTTACACGTTGGGGGCCAACGTCGAAAGCCTTGCTCTGGAGGGGGAAGACAACCTCAACGGCACAGGCAACACATTGGGCAACTACATCGAGGGCAATGGCGGTAACAATGTGCTCAACGGCATGGCCGGTGCAGATACCCTGTTTTCGGGGGGGGGCAACGACACGCTTATCGGAGGCGCGGGCAACGACACTCTTCGGGGCGGCGATGGCAACGATGTCTTCCGGTTTGATGCAACACTCAGCGCCACCACCAATCTCGACATGATCGACGATTTTGTTACCGGGACGGACAAGATCCAGCTGGAAAACAGCATCTTCACGCGGTTGACCGTCGTGGGCGCCTTGTCGGCTGATAACTTCGTTGTGGGAGAGTTTGCGCAAGATGCCAACGACTTCATCATCTACAACGCAGAAACAGGGGTGCTGTCCTACGACCGTGACGGCAGCGGCACAGCGTCGGCGGTGGTGTTTTCCGAACTGGTGGGCCTACCTGTATTGGCCTACACCGACTTTGTGGTGAGCTGATCAGGCATCAGGTGCAGCGGGACGGGCAAGGCCTGTCCCGCTGCACCGCCTTGAAGCGGCTACAAGTGGAGATCTTCTAGGCTGGGCCAGATTGGCCCAGAGCGTGGCTGGTTCGTTCAACGCATCTTCGCCTTCTCGTACAAGCCCATCACTTTCGGCACGTTCGCCTGCAGCTCCCGGATGCGGTTCGGTCCGCTCGGGTGGGTCGAGAGGAACGCCGGTCCGCCGCCCTTGTTGGCTGTCGCCATCTTTTGCCACAGGCTCACGCTGGCCTGAGGCTGAAACGCGGCGCGGGCGGCGAGTTCCAGGCCCACCAGATCGGCCTCGGACTCGTCCTCGCGGCTGAACCGCAGCGTGAGCAGTTGCGTCCCCAGCCCGGCGGCCACGTTGCCCAGATCGCCCAGCCCCAGCAGCTGGGCGCCCAGCCGCAGGCCGAGGTCGGTGGCGCTGCTCTTGGCCAGCCGTTCACGCGCGTGTTCGCGCAGGGCGTGGGCCATCTCGTGGCCCATGATCATGGCGGCTTCGTCGTCGTCCAACTTCAGCTGGCTCAGGATGCCGGTGTAGAAGGCGATCTTGCCGCCGGGCAGGCAGAAGGCGTTGATCTGGTCGCTGTTGATCAGCACCACTTCCCAGCGCCAGTCTCTGGCGCGCGGGTTCCAGGCTGCGGCGTGGGGAATGATGCGTTTCGCGATCGCGTGCAGGCGCCGGGTCTGCGGGTGGCTGGCGGGCAGCAGGGCGTTTTGCTGCTTTGCTTCCTGCACGGTCTGCACGAACTGCTGGCTGCCGGCCTGTTCGATCTGGTCGGCGGGCACGAGCTTGCGCAGGCTGGACGCTTTGCCGACGTCGACCTGGGCGGCCGCCGGCAGGGCGACCGCTGCCGCGCCCGCGAGCACGAAGGCGCGGCGCGCTTGCCAGGGGCCTCGCTGGGGTGCCGGTTGGGGTGTGGGGGCGGGGGATGTCTTGAGGTCGCAGAGAAAACACATGGGTCAATAATAGGCAAAGCCCCCGCCGGGCGCACCCACCTGTCGCAATGACCGAGAACGCCGTCACACCTTCGAGCCCACAAAACACCGCCCGACCCACCTGGGGCGAGACCCTGCGCGCCTACCTGGAGTCCGCCAGCCTGCGCATGTTCGCGCTCGGTTTCTCGGCCGGGTTGCCGCTGTTGCTGGTCTTGGGCACGCTGAGCTTTCGCCTGCGCGAGGCCGGGCTGGACCGAACGACCATCGGTTACCTGAGCTGGGTGGGGTTGGCGTATGGCTTCAAGTGGTGCTGGTCGCCGTTGGTGGACCGACTGCCGATCCCGTTGCTCACGCGCTGGATGGGGCGCCGGCGCAGCTGGCTGCTGCTGTCGCAGGGCGCGATCATGGCGGCGCTGGTGGGCATGGCCCTGTCGGACCCGCGCACCGGGCTGAACGTGGTGGTGTGGTGCGCGCTTGCGGTGGCGTTCGCCTCGGCCACGCAGGACATCGCGCTGGACGCCTTCCGCATCGAGTCCGCCGACACGCGGCACCAGGGCGTGCTCGCCGCGACCTACCAGACGGGCTACCGGCTGGCGATGATCTGGGCAGGGGCGGGGGTGTTGTGGCTGGCGGCGCGGGCCGAGGTGGCGCCGGTGGCCCAGGCCGCTGTCACGGTGCTCACCGCGGCCGCTGATGCCGCGAAGCCCGTGCCGGGTGCGCTGTACCAGAACGCCGCCTGGACCTCGGCCTACCTCGTCATGGCCGCGAGCATGCTGGTGGGGGTGGTGACGGTGCTGTTCTCGCGCGAACCGGTGCAGCTCGCCGTGCCGCCCGCGCGCAATGCGGGCGAGTGGTTTCGGGGCGCTTTTGTCGAGCCGTTCGCCGACTTCCTCCAGCGCTACGGCAAGCAGGCCTTGCTGATCCTCGCGCTGATCGGCGTCTACCGCATCAGCGACGTCGTGATGGGCATCATGGCCAATCCGTTTTACGTGGACATGGGCTACACCAAGGACGAGGTGGCCGCGGTCACCAAGGTTTACGGCGTGATCATGACCCTGGTCGGCGCCTTCATCGGCGGCGCGCTGTCGCTGCGCTGGGGCGTGATGCGGGTGCTGATGCTCGGCGCCATCCTCTCGGCCGCGAGCAACCTGCTGTTTGCCTGGCTGGCCGGTCATGGCCACGACGTGACGGCGCTGATCGCCGTGATCTCGGCCGACAACCTCAGCGCGGGCGTGGCCTCGGCCGGCTTCATCGCCTACCTCTCCAGCCTGACCAACGTCACCTACTCGGCCACGCAGTACGCGCTGTTCAGCTCCATGATGCTGCTGGCGCCCAAGTGGCTGGCGGGCTATTCGGGGGCGTTCGTCGATGCCTACGACTACCCGACCTTCTTCACCGCAACGGCCTTTCTCGGTGTTCCGGTGTTGCTGCTGGTCTGGCTCGCCACGCGCCTCATTCCGCTGCCGGAGCGTCCAGCAGGCGTTTGAGCTCGGCCTTCTGCACCTTGCCGAGCGCGGTCTTGGGCAGGGCGTCGACGCGAAGCCAGCGGCGCGGCCACTTGTAGCGCGCCAGGCGCCCTTCGAGGAAGCGCTGCAGGGGTTCGGCCCAGTCCGGACGGTCGTGCTCGCCGGGTTGCAGCACCAGCACCGCGACCGCCACCTCGCCCCAGCGCACGTCGGCCTGGCCGATCACGCTGCACTCGACCACCAGCGGGTGTTGCAGCAGCAGGTTTTCGATCTCGGCCGGGTAGATGTTTTCGCCGCCGGAAATGATCATGTCCTTGGACCGGCCGACCACGGTGAAGCTGCCGTCCGGCTCCTGTTGCGCCAGGTCGCCGCTGTGGAAGAAGCCTTCGGCGTCGCAGGCCGCGCGGTCGGGCCAGTAGCGCCGGACCACATTGGGCGCCCGGATGCAGATTTCACCCACGGCACCAGGCACCACCACCGCGCCCAGGGGGTCGCGCAGCGCCACCTCGACGCCGGGCGCGGGCCAGCCGCAGGAGCCGGCATGGTCCTGGGCGTGTTCGGCTGACAGGGCGATCGAGAACGGGCCGGTTTCGGTGCTGCCGTAGACGTTGCAGATCGGCACGCCGCGCGCATGAAACGCGGCCAGCGGTGCGGGCGGCAGCAGGCTGGAGCCGGCCCAGACCGCGCGCAGGCTGGACAGATCGGTGCGGGTCCACCGCGGGTGTTCGGTCAGCGCCTTGAGCGTGGCGGGCACCTGGAGGGTGAGGGTGGGGCGTTCATTCGCGATGCACTCCAGCGTGGCCGAGGCGTCGAAGCGCGAAAAGAGCAGCACGCGCGCGCCGACCGACAGCGCCGGCAGCGTCTGGAGGCACAGGCCGCCGACGTGGAACAGCGGCAGCACGGTGAGCACGGTGTCGCTGGCCGTCAGGTCCTGGACCTGGGCGGCGATGGCCATGTTGGCCAGCAAGTTGCCCTGGGTATGGACCGCGGCCTTGGGGGCGCCCGTGGTGCCCGAGGTGTAGACCAGCAGCACCGGTGCGTCCCACGCTTCGGCGATCTCCAGGCTGTCCGGGTCCGTGGTGGCGGTGTTCAACCGGCCAGGCAACTGCGCCATCGGAACGAGGTGGCAGGCGGCTGACGAGTGGTGAGGCAGCGACTGGGCGGCCGATGCGAAGTGAGCGTCGTGCACAAGCACCCGAGGCTGACAGTCGGCCAGCACGGCGGCCCACTCGGCGGGGGCGAGCCGGTGGTTCAGCGGCACCAGCAGCGCACCGAGCCGGGCCAGCGCAAACAGCAGCACGATCTGCAGCGGGTGGTTCAGCCCCAGCCAGGCGACCCGGTCACCGGCCTGCACCCCATGTTGTGTCTGCAGATGGCGGGCGACGGCCGCGGCCCAGTGCGCCAGCTCCGCAAAGTCCGTGTCAGGGCCCGCAGGCGCTGCGGGTTCGCGTGCACTCAGCGCGAGAGCGCCTGGCCGTTCGCGCGCCAGGCGCTGCAACAGGCTGTCCAGCGAACGGGCGGGCGGGAGAACAGGGGTCGGGAGCAGGGCCATTTACCGAACTTTACGCGAGCGGCGCACCGGGTTCACACACGCGCGCGACCATACGCATGACTGGGCTCACCGATCCGCCGCTGGGCCGCCCCCGCTAGGGCGCGGGCCGCTTGGAGGGCTCTATCCCGCCCGCTACACTGAATGCCATGACCTCCCCGACCCCCACCCGCCTCCTGATGATCGAAGACGATGCCCGTCTGGCCCAGATGGTCACGGACTACCTCGGCCAGTCGGGCTTCGCGGTCACGCACGCGCCCGCCGGCGAACAAGGGCTTGAGCAGCTGCAGCTGATCCAGCCCGAGCTGGTGATCCTGGACCTGATGATGCCCGGCATGGATGGGCTGGAGGTGTGTCGCCGCATCCGCGCCATGCCCAACGAGAACGCGCGCGTGCCCGTGCTCATGCTCACGGCCAAGGGCGATCCGATGGATCGCATCATCGGCCTGGAGCTGGGGGCCGACGACTACCTGCCCAAGCCCTTCGAGCCGCGCGAACTGCTCGCGCGCATCCGCGCCGTGCTGCGCCGCCGGGGCGAGCCGGGTGGGTCTGCGGCCACGACGCGCAGCTCACCCGTGCTGCGCTTTGGTTCGCTGGAGATCGACCGCGATGCGCGCACGGTGCAGGTCGCCGGGCAGCTGTGCGAGCTCACGTCCTACCAGTTCGACCTGCTGGTGGCGATGGCCGAACGCGCCGGGCGCGTGCTCACGCGCGACCAGATCATGGAGGCCGTGCGTGGCCGCGAGCTCGAAGCGTTCGACCGCAGCATCGACGTGCACATCGGCCGCATCCGCACCGCCATCGAGGTCGACAGCAAGGACCCCAAGCGCATCCTCACCGTGCGGGGTGTGGGCTACGTTTTTGCCAAACAACAAGAATGAAAAGCCTTTGGGGTCAGCGGCTGTACCTGCGCATCTGGTTCGCCGTGGTGGCGGCCGTGGCGGTGCTGACGCTGGTGGTGGGCTGGCTCTGGCAGATGGCGCTGGACCGTGATCGCGAGGAACGCGATGCCCGGGTGGCGCGCGAGATTGTCTTGCGCAACGGGGCGGGTGAGGAGGTGGGACGATCGCCCGCCAAGGCGGTGCGCATCCCGGGTCAGGGGCTGGAGTTCCAGGTGGAGATGAAGGACGGCCACACGCTTTACGTCCTGCTGCCGCGGGCCAACCGCACGCCTGGCAGCTTGCCGTCCCGGCGCAGCCTGTTCGGCTTGCAGTCGCCTTTTGGTTTCGCCTGGCTGCTGGGCCTGGTGGCGCTGGCGGTGGCGCTGGGGGCTTACCCGATCGTGCGCCGTCTGACCAAACGGCTGGAAGCCCTGCAAAAAGGCGTGGAGCGATGGGGCCAGGGCGACCTGAGCACGCGCCTGCCCGTGCAGGGACAGGACGAGGTGGCGTTTCTGGCGACTCGGTTCAACGCCGCGGCCGAACGCGTGCAGACCCTGCTGCTCTCGCACAAAGCCCTGCTGGCCAACGCTTCACACGAGTTGCGTTCGCCGCTCGCGCGCATCCGCATGGGGCTGGAGCTGCTGGGGCACGACCGTGCCGGAGCCAGTCAGCGTGCCGAGATCGCGCGCAGCATCGAGGAACTGGACCAGCTGATCGACGAGATCCTGCTGGCCAGCCGGCTGGACGCGCGCGACGCCAACGACGCTTCCGCGCTGGGTCCGACCGAAGAAGTCGACTTGGTGGGCCTGGCGGCCGAGGAGTGCGCCCGCACCGGTGCCGATCTGGAGATCGCGCCCGGCGGATCGACATTGCTCGTGCAAGGCCATCCGCGGCTGTTGCGCCGCCTGTTGCGCAACCTGCTGGAGAACGCGCGGCGCTATGGCCGCCCGGTCTCTGGCGCGGACGCAGACCCCGGAGAACCCCAGGTGCGTCTGACGCTGTCGCAGCGGCCCGGCTCGGGGTCCCGGGCGCCGAAAGGCGCTTCGGCGATGGCGCTCCTGTGGGTGGACGACCGGGGCCCGGGGGTGCCGGCCGAGCTGCGCGAGCGCATCTTCGAGCCCTTCTACCGCCTGCCGGGCGCCAGCGAAAAAGAAGGCGGGGTGGGTCTGGGTCTGGCACTCGTCAAGTCCATCGCCGAGCGCCACCAGGGTTCGGTGCGTTGTGAATCCCGTCCGGGTGGTGGTGCCCGGTTCGTGGTCGAGTTGCCGTTGTGAGCTGCAACCGGGTTGGGGATGCGCCGAGGGATCTGCTGTAGACCGCAGGGCCGATGTTTTCGGCAAGTGGGGGTGTCAATTTCCAACAAAAAGGGTCGTTGCTCCCCCAAATGGGGGATGTTCGAAACCCATGCGGCAGCGCACAATTCACTCCGTTGCTGTCACAACATCCCGAAAATTGCAGATCCGGCAAACCCCATACGTTGATCCAAGCGTTTGAAACTGGTCTCCCAACGACGTCCTTCCAAGGACTTTCAAAGCCACCGCAAGGTGGCTTTTTTTTGCCCGTCTGTCGCGCTTGTCAGGGGCGAGTGCCGGGAAGGCGGGTCGCTACAGGCGGTCGATGCCCTGGTCCGAGAGGGTTTTGCCGCCCCTGCGCACTTGTTGGGCCGTTTCCTTGTTCTTTTCCTTGCCCGCCTGGTCGGCGTAGTCCCGCTCGTGCTCCAGGTGCAGCACCGGCACGGTGTACCGCAGGTGCCTGCCCCGGATGCCCGCGTTGTTCAGACGGAACCCGAGTTCGATGTCTTCTGCGCCGTAGCCGAAGTTCTCGTCAAAGCCGTTCACCTTGATCAGGTTGATGCGCCAGGTGGAGCTGTTGCCACCGTTCCAGGTTTTGCTGACCGGTGTCAGGGTCTCGGCCAGGCCCGACAGCCACACCGGGTAGAGCGCGGCTTTCAGGCGGTTGCTGAAACCGTCCAGGGCCTGGTGGTCGGACAGCCACTGCGCTGTGAACACCTCACCGGATTCGATCTGTTCGCAGGCGATGGCGTTGCTCGTGGGCAGGTCCAGGCGGATCACGCCACCGGTGCAGAACCGGTCCGGTTTGCTCAGCGCGAGATGGCGTTCGACAAACTCCCGTCCCGGCACACAGTCGCCATCCAGAAAAATCAGGTACTCCGCCGTTGAGCTGGCAATGGCTTTGTTCAGGATGCGGTTTTTCCGGAAACCATGGTCTGGGTGCCAGATGTGGCGCAGCCGCGGGCCAAACGCCGCGGCCCATGCGTTCACCAGATCCCGGGTGACCTGCCCGGAGCCGTCGTCGGCAATGCACACGTTGAAGTCGGCGATGGATTGCCGACGCAGGGCACACAAGGCCAGGTCCAGCGCGTGCGGGTTGTTGTAGGTTGAGACAACAACCTCGACGCTGCCCGGTCCGGCCATGAATTCAGTGCCGGTGCGCGAGCTGCTCGTTGGCGCCCAGGCGGTACACGGTGCCGCAATACGGGCAGCGCGCTTCACCGGTCTTGGCCACGTCCAGGTACACCTTGGGATGGCTGTTCCAGAGCTTCATGTCGGCCTTGGGACTGGGGCAGAAGATGCCGCCCTGGTGGTTCAGATCCGCGGCGGCCAGTTCGATGGTGGATGACGTGCTCATGGGGTGTTTCAAGTTCGGTGGGAATGCCAGGGATCTATCCAGTGGCACCGCGGAACGGGCTTTGCCCGGCCGCTGGTGCCGCCCCCTGGGGGGTGACGCCGCAGGCGGCGCGGGGGGTCAAACCCTGGCCAGCCAGTGGGCGTACTTGTCGTTGCGGCCATTGACGATGTCAAAGAACGCGCTCTGGATCTTTTCGGTGATCGGGCCGCGGCTGCCGGCACCCAGCTCGATACGGTCGAGCTCGCGGATCGGGGTCACTTCGGCGGCGGTGCCGGTGAAGAAGGCCTCATCGGCGATGTAGACCTCGTCGCGCGTGATGCGCTTCTGCACGATCTCCAGGCCCAGGTCCTTGGCGATGTGGAACACCGTGTTTCGGGTGATGCCGTTCAGGGCGCCGGCCGACAGGTCGGGCGTGTAGATCACGCCGTTCTTGACCACGAAGATGTTTTCGCCCGCGCCTTCGCTCACGAAACCCGAGCTGTCCAGCAGCAGGGCTTCGTCGTAGCCCTCGTCGGTGACTTCCATGTTGGCCAGGATGGAGTTGGTGTAGTTGCTCACCGCCTTGGCCTGCGTCATGGTGATGTTGACGTGGTGGCGGGTGTAGCTGCTGGTCTTGACGCGGATGCCGCGCTTGAGGCCCTCTTCACCCAGGTAGGCGCCCCAGGCCCAGGCCGCGACCATCAGGTGGATGGTGTTGCCTTTCGGCGAGACACCCAGCTTCTTGTCGCCGATCCAGGTCAGCGGGCGGATGTAGCAGCTCTCGAGCTTGTTTTCGCGCACCACCGCTTTCTGGGCTTCGTTCACTTCTTCCTTGGTGAACGGCAGCTTCATGCGCAGGATCTTGGCGCTGTTGAACAGGCGCTCGGTGTGCTCTTCCAGACGGAAGATCGCCGTGCCGCCCGCCGCGTTGTAGGCGCGCACGCCCTCAAAGGCGCCGCAGCCGTAGTGCAGCGTGTGGGTCAGCACATGGATCTTGGCGTCGCGCCAGTCGACCATCTGGCCGTCCATCCAGATCTTGCCGTCGCGGTCGGACATCGAGGGAATCACGGGGCTCATGCGGGGTCCTTTGGGGTGTATTGATCGATGGCCTGGGCGCAGGCCGGCCAAACCTCGATTTTACGGCGCCGCCCCTGTGGCCGGCGCCGGGGCTGTTTCGTCCTCGGGCGCTGGTCGGGCCAGGTCCCAGCTCACCAGCCGGCCGTTGCGAAAGTGCGCCGTGACCGACGAATGGCTGCCATCGGTCCAGCGGTACTGTTCGGGCTGTTCGCCTTCGGGCGTCAGGCGTTCACCCAGTGCGCGCGTCATGGCGATCACGTGCATCAGCGTCACGCCCGGCTTGAGCTTGGCGTTGAGCATCACGGCGCTGCCGACAGAACCGATGGGCTGTTTCGCCGCGCGCTGCATGATGTTCATGAGGCGGGTGAAATGCAGCAGCAGCCACATCAGCAGGCCGCCTCCCGCGGCGGCCAGGCCGGGCCAGCCCCAGGCGCGCCAGGCACCGTAAAACAGGACCAGGCCGGCGGCAAGCAACAGCAAACTGCGAGCGTGTTTGTTCATGTGACGACGGGCTCCGGGGTTCTTTTGGGACTGCGGGCAAAGCGGTCGAGTACGGGTTTTTCGATCCAGCGGTAGCTGGCGGCGGCCAGCGGCAAGGTGATCAACAGGCAGACCAGCAAGGCCAGTGCGCTGCCGCCGGGTGTGCCCCAGAGCCCGGGAAACAGCTTGGGCAGCAGGCGCTGCACCGGGAAGTGCCAGAGGTAGACGCCGAAACTCACCTCGCCCAGCCACACCAGGGGGCGCGAAGCCAGCCAGCCACAACCGCGCAGCGGCTGCAGCATCAGTGCGATCATGCCCGCGATCAGGAGGCTCAGCACCAGGTCGGACAGCAGCAGCACGGCGTCGTCCTGCAAGGCCACCCCTTTCTTGCCGAGCAGCACGTAGTGAAAGCCCAGGTAGAGCGCTGCCACCAATAGCAGCAGGCGCTGGCGCGCGCCGTCGCTCAGGCGCAGCGCGAAATGGTTGATCGCAAAACCGGTGGCGAAGACGAACAGCACGCCGGGCAGCACATTGCGGATGAAGAGCAGCGAAGGGTGAAAGCTGAAGCTGCTGTGGTGCAGGCCGGCGATGCCAAAGCGCCAGACCAGGGTGACGGCCAGGCTCGCGAGCAACAGGGTCCAGACGCCGGTGCGGCGGTAGAACAGGATCATGAAAGGCAGGGCCAGATAGAACGACAGCTCCAGGGGCAAGGTCCAGTACACCCCGTTGTAGATCGCCGTGCCTCCGGGCATGGGGGCAAACCACAACAAGGCGTTGCCCAGCACCTGCTGCCAGCGAAATTCGCTCACCAGTCCGGTCAGGTAAACAAACGGAAGCAGGATGAGCAGCTGGGCCCAGAGCCCGGGGTAGATGCGCAGGGCGCGGCGCTGGTAGAAGTGCAGGACCTGACCCGGGTTCAGGGTCGCGCGCCAGAGGTTTGCCGCGAGCAGATAACCCGAGAGCACAAAAAACCAGTTCACCCCGATCCAGCCGAACTGCACCAGGAACAGCGGGTCCCAGGTCGTGCCCAGCAAAGGCAGGTCCTGCCAGGCCTTGGCCAGCGCGGGGTAGCTGCCGCGCCAGTGGTAGAGCAGCACGGCCATGGCCGCCAGGCCGCGCAGGCCGTGCAGCACGGGGTTGAACGCCAGGGACGCGCCCGTCGGGCGGATCGCCGCGGGTGCCGTTTCGACGGAAACAGGGGGCTCCATCGTCATGGGGTGGCCAGCGCCGTTGCCGCGCTCGCACGCCGGTGGCGGGCGAAGCGGTCCAGAATCGGTCGCTCCAGCCAGTAGTAGCTCATCATGGCCAGGACCAAGGTGATCGCCAGGCAGATCAGCAAGGCCACAAAACTGCCGATCGCGGTGACGAACATGTCGGGCAGCAAGCGGTGCAGCGTGCCTTGCACCACCAGGTGCCACAGATAGATGCCGTAGCTCAGTTCACCGAGCCAGACCAGGGGCCGTGAGCCCAGCCACAAGAAGCCGGGCAGCGGGCGCAGCAACAGGCCCACCAGAGTGGCGATGGCCACCGAGAGCGCCGTGCGCCAGCCAAACACCTCCCAGCCGCGGCGCGCGAATTCGGCGTTGACCGGTTGACCCAGGTGCAGCAGCACGACATATGCAAGGCCGAACACGCACAGCAGCAGGTAGCGCTGGCGGTTCGTTAACAGGGGCGCGAAATGGTTCAGGGCAAAGCCCAGGATGAACACGACCTGCAGACCGGGCGCCAGGACCCTGAGCAGTACCACGAGCGGCGTGTAGTCCGGGTCGCCCCGCAACCAGTGCAAGCCAAAGCGGGTGAACAGATTGATCAGCAGCACGCCCAGCAAGACGGTCCAGATGTTGGTTTTGCGATAGGCCATCAGGATGAAAGGCAGCATGAAATAGAACGACAGCTCCAGCACCAGCGTCCACACCACGGCGTTGTAGGACGGCAAGCCGTACGGCAGGGGCCGGATCCAGAGCACTACGTTGGCCAGTGTGCGTTTCCAGTCGAAGGCGGGTAACCATTCCAAATGGTGAAAGAGCAGCAGGATGATGATCAGTTGCAGCCAGATCGCCGGATAGATTCTGAGAACCCGCCGTTTCCAGAACTGCAGCACATCGCGCCATTGCAGCGGTGAATGCCAGATGGTGGCGGCCAGCACATAGCCCGAGAGCACAAAAAACCAGTCGACGCCGATCCAGCCCATCTTGACAAAGAACATCAGGTCCCAGTTCGTGCCCAGGAAAGACACGTTTTCCAGCGCCCGGTTCATGGCGGGAAACACACCCGTCCAGTGAAACAGCAGCACGCCAAGGGCGGCCAGCGCACGCAGGCCGTGTAGCGCAGGGTTGAAAGTCATGGCAGGAGAATAAATGAAGCCCTACAGGCCACGGACCACGTCCATGGCTTCATCGATGCGTTCCACCGGGTGGATGGTCAGGCCCTCGAAGGCCTTGTCGTTCTTCTTCGGCAGATTCGCCTTGGGCACCACCGCCACGCTGAAGCCCAGCTTGGCGGCTTCCTTCAGCCGCTCCTGGCCGCGCGGGGCCGGGCGCACCTCGCCCGCCAGGCCCACCTCGCCAAAGGCGATGAAGCCCTTGGGCAGCGCCTTGCCGCGCAGGCTGGACGTGATGGCCAGCATCACCGCCAGGTCGGCCGCCGGTTCGCTGATGCGCACGCCGCCCACCGCGTTGACGAACACGTCCTGGTCCATGCAGGCCACACCCGCGTGGCGGTGCAGCACGGCCAGCAGCATCGCCAGGCGGTCGCGGTCCAGGCCCACGGAGAGGCGGCGCGGCGACGGGCCGCCGCTGTCCACCAGCGCCTGGATTTCCACCAGCATGGGCCGCGTGCCTTCCAGTGTCACCATCACGCAGCTGCCGGGCACGGGTTCCGAATGTTGGGAGAGAAAGATCGCGCTCGGGTTGCTCACGCCTTTGAGGCCGCGCTCGGTCATGGCGAACACGCCGATCTCGTTGACAGCGCCAAAGCGGTTCTTGATGGCGCGGATCAGGCGGAAGCTGCTGTGCGTGTCGCCCTCGAAGTAGAGCACCGTGTCCACCATGTGCTCCAGCACGCGCGGGCCGGCCAGCGCGCCTTCCTTGGTCACGTGGCCCACCAGCACGATGGCCGTGCCGCTGGCCTTGGCCGCGCGCGTCAGGTGCGCCGCGCATTCGCGCACCTGCGCCACCGAGCCGGGCGCGCTGGTGAGCTGCTCGGAATAAACCGTCTGGATCGAGTCGATCACCGCGATGGCGGGTTGGGTGTGGTCCAGCGTGGCGAGGATTTTTTCCAGCTGGATCTCGGCCAGCACGCTGACCTGTGAGCCGTCCAGCCCGAGCCGGCGCGAGCGCAGCGCCACCTGGGCGCCGCTTTCTTCACCGGTCACGTAGAGCGTTTTCTGGCCGGATCGCTGCAGTGAATCCAGCGCCTGCAGCAGCAGGGTGGACTTGCCGATGCCCGGGTCGCCGCCGATCAGCACCACGCCGCCCTCCACGATGCCGCCGCCCAGCACGCGGTCCAGCTCGTCGTGGCCGGTGGGCGTGCGCTGCACGTCGGTGGCGTCGATGTCGGCCAGCGTCGTGACCTCGGCGGTCTTCGCCAGCGAGGCAAAGCGGTTCTTCGCCGGAGCGGTGGATTCGGCCACCGATTCGATCAGCGTGTTCCATGCGTTGCAGTGCGGGCACTTGCCCAGCCACTTGGGGCTGCTGCCGCCGCATTCGTTGCAGGTGTATTGGGTTTTATCTTTGGCCATGTGGCAGGCAATATAGTCGAGTCCCGCCGGGCCGGCTCCGGCCCCGCCTGCCCCACTGGACCGCTTTTGCCCGACCCCCGCCATCCCTCCCCGCCGCCCGCCGCGGCCTTGCGCGCGCTGCCGCCAGGCGAACAGCCGCTGACGGCCGCCGCGCGGGCCTTCAACCTGCAGCTGACCCGCGTCGACAAGCTCAAGGCGCAGCTCGACGAGCTGGACGCCCTGGCGCAGTCGCACCGGGTGGAGTTGCACCGCTGGGTCGCGCCCTTGCAGCAGCGCCAGCGCCAGCGCATGCGCGAGCTGGCCTTGTGGCTGGCGGAGTGCCTGCAGGGCAAGACCCTGAGCCGCCTGCAGCAGGCGACGGCGACCGAAGCCCTGTGTCGGCTGGCGCAGTCCCTGGCCGAGGACGGCGACAGCGCCATGGCCGCGCTGCACGACCAGCACAGCCCGCAGACGCTGGCGCAGAAGAAGCAGGCCGCGGCCGACGCCCTGCGCGAGCGGCTGGAACAGGTGCTGGGCGAACCGCTGGACGGTGCGGGGGACGAAGCGTCGGTGGAAGAGCTGTTGCGCGCCGGCATGGCGCGGCTGCGCGAGTCGCAGGACGAAGAACAGGCGCGCCGCCAGGCGAAGGCGAAGGCCCGCAAGGCGCGGCAGAAACCCGGCGCGGAACAGACCCAGGCCCAGGTGCAGCAGGCCGATGCTGAAACGCAGCTGCGCACGCTGTTTCGCCAGCTCGCGAGCGCCCTGCACCCGGACCGCGAGACCGACGCCCAGGAGCGCCTGCGCAAGACCGCGCTCATGAGCGAGGCCAACGCCGCCTATGGGCGCAAGGACCTGGTCACGCTGATGCAGATCCAGCTGCGCGCCGAGCTGGCCGACCCGGCCGCCGTCTCGCGCCTGGCCGAAGACAAGCTGGCCGCGCTGACCCTGTTGCTCAAGCAGCAGGTGGCCAGGCTGGAGCGCGAGCGCGCTGCGCGCCAGCAGCGTCTGGCGGGTGAGTTCGACCTGCCGCCGGGCCAGGTGGCCAACCCGAACACGCTCAAACAGCATCTGCTGGCCCAGGTGGCGGCGCTGGAGTCGGCTCTGGCGCAGACCGAGCAGGATCTGGAGCGGGTGCAGGAACCGGCCGGCCTCAAGCGCTGGCTGAACCAGCAGCGCGAAACACCGGGTCGTGTGCGTGCGGACCGCGATCCCGACGACTATTTCTGAACCGCCCCTGGCGACTCACGTCGCCGGGTGGCTGTAACGGCGTTTCACTTCGGCGATCTCCACCGAATACGCGGCGTACCAGCGCTCGCGCCCCAGCTTCTGCGCGGCCAGGTGGTCGGTGTGCTGTTTCCAGGCGCGGATGCTGGCCTCATCGGGCCAGTAAGAGAGCGCGATTTCCTGGTCGCCTTCGGTGGCGGCGGTGAAGTCCAGGCAGCCGTACTGCGTCAATGCAAGTTCACGCATCTGAGCCGCCATGGCGCCGTACTCGGCGTCGAGCGCGCGGGCTTTCGCGCGGAAGATCACGACATACATTCAAAACCCCGTGTGAGCTGGTGGGTGATCTCGGCCGCCGGCAGCGTCCGGCAGCCGCTGGCGTTCTGGCCCGACCACAGCGGTGAAAAGTCGCCGCTGCCCTGCGCCTCGAAGTGCGCGCGCAGCGGCGCCATGGCAGCGGTGGCGAGCGGGAAGGCTGGCGCGGCCGGGCTCATGGGGCCGAGTTCGCGCATCACGCGGTTGACGATGCCGCGCGCCGGCCGGCCGGTGAACACGTTGGTGAGCGCGGTGTGGCGTGCGGCGGCGCTCTGCAGCGCGGCGCGGTGCAGCGCGCTGGTGGTGGCTTCAGCGCTGCACAGGTAGGCCGTGCCCACCTGCACACCGGCCGCGCCCAGCGCCATGGCCGCGGCCACACCCGCCGCATCGGCGATGCCACCGGCCGCGATCACCGGCACGTCCACCCCGGCCACGATCTGCGGCACCAGGGTGAAGCTGCCCATTTGCGTGGTGAGATCGTCGGTGAGGAACATGCCTCGGTGGCCGCCGGCTTCGATGCCCTGTGCGATCACGGCGTCTGCACCGTGGGCCGCCAGCCAGCGCGCCTCCACCACCGTGGTGGCGCTGGACAGCACCACGCTGCCCCAGGCTTTGACGCGCGCCAGCAGATCGGGCGCGGGCAGGCCGAAGTGGAAACTCATCACCGGCGGGCGGAAGGATTCGATCACATCGGCCACCGCGTGGCTGAACGGCACACGGCCGGCGCCAGTGGGCACGGTGCCGATGTCGAGCCCGGCTTCGGCATAGAAGGGCGCCAGCATCTCGCGCCAGAGCGCCTCGCGGGCCGCATCGGGCACGGGAGGGGTGTGGCAGAAGAAGTTGAGGTTCCAGGGGCGGGACGTGCCGCGGGTGAGCGCAGTCAACTCCGACCGCAGCGCCTCGGGCGTGAGCATGGCGCCAGGCAACGAACCCAGGCCGCCTGCGTTGCAGACGGCGGCGGCCAGCGCCGCGCCTTGCACGCCCGCCATCGGGGCCTGGATCAACGGGAATTCGGTGCCCAGCAGGGCGAGCAGGGATTTCATGGTTCGGCATTCTCCGCCCGGTGGCGATGGTCCGGTGAAAAATGGCCTGGATGCGGGTAAACCCGGATTGGAGCCTTCTGGAAAATTCATTTAACATATTAAATAAATGAGCGACCCATCGGCATCCTTCGTCCACCGCAACCTGCCCCGCCTGCTGCTTGAAGCGCGCGAGGCCGTGATGCAGCACACCCGGCCCAGCCTGCGCGAGCATGGACTGTCCGACCAGCAATGGCGCGTGCTGCGCGTGCTGGGCGAACACGCGGGCGACCCGGCGGGTGTCGAGACGGGCCGCGTGGCGCGCGAAGCCCTGCTGCTCGGTCCCAGCCTCACCGGCGTGCTCACGCGCATGGAGCGCGACGGACTGATCAGCCGTGGTCGCTGCCCGCAGGACGCACGCCGCACCGTGGTGCGCGCCACCCGGGCGGGCCTGAAGCTGGTGGCCACGCTGTCGCAGACCATCGAGGCGCACTACGCGTGGATGGAGGAACAGCTGGGCAAGGCGCAGCTGGCCCGGCTGTACACGCTGCTCGACCAGGTGATCGCGCTGGAAGCGCCGGTGAACGATGAACCGACCGAAGAAGAGAATCCATGAACACCCTTCCCCATCTCCCCACCGGCACGGTCTACGGCACCCTGCTGAACTTCCGGCGGGAACACGCGCTGTGGGCGCCGCGCATGAACGAAGCGCCCTACAAGGCGCCGCCGCAGGCACCGGTGCTCTACATCAAGACCGCCAACACCTTCACGTCTTCGGGGCATGGCATCGCCTTGCCGCGTGGCGTGGCCGAAGTGGACGTCAGCGCCTCGCTCGGTCTGGTGGCCGGCGAGGGCGGTGCCATCTTTGGCGCCGTGTTGTTCAACGATGTGGCGATCCCGCATGAAAGCTATTACCGCCCGCCGGTGAAGTTCCGTTGCGTGGACGGGTTCCTGGGCGTCGGGCGCGAGGTGGTGTCTCTGGATGCCATCGGCGGCCTGGCCGGGCTGGGTGCGCTGAGCCTGGAGCTGCGGGTGCACGGCGTGCTGAAGCAGACCGTGTCGCTGGCCGATCTGGTGCGCGACGCCGCCACGTTGTGGAACGATGTCAACGCCTTCCAGTCCCTGCGACCGGGCGATGTGCTGATGCTGGGCACCGACTGCCTGGAAGACGGCACACGGCCCCGCGCCAAGGCGGGTGATGCGGTGGAAGTATCGGCCACGGGCTTCAAGCCGCTGGTGAACGTCTTCGTCGGAGAACAGCCATGAAAAGAGCCCGCATCGCCTGGGCCGGCGCGGTCCACGAGGCCATCGAAGCCGACGGCCAGCTTGAACTGCTCACGCCGGCTTTCAAAGGTCGCCGCGTGACTTTCGACGAGGTGGTCTGGTTGCCGCCGCTGGCGCCCGTTGACCGCGCGCGCACCGTGCTCGCGCTGGGTCTGAACTACGCCGATCACGCCAAGGAACTTGATTTCAAGGCGCCCGAAGAGCCGCTGGCCTTCGTCAAGGGCGAGTCCTCGCTGATCGGTCACCGCGCCTTCACCGTGCGACCCGACGGCGTGATGTTCATGCATTACGAATGCGAACTCGCGGTGGTGATCGGCAAGCCTGCGAAGCGCGTGAAGAAGGCCGACGCGCTGAACTACGTCGCCGGTTACACCGTGGCCAACGACTACGCGATACGCGACTACCTGGAGAACTGGTACCGCCCCAACCTCAAGGTCAAGAACCGCGACACCTGCACGCCCATCGGGCCTTGGCTGGTGGACGCGGCGGACGTGGCCGACCCGATGAACCTGGCCTTGAAGACGACGGTGAACGGCCAGCTCACGCAGCAGGGCAGCACGAAAGACATGATCTTCGATGTGCCCACGCTGATCGAATACTTCAGCAGCTTTATGACCCTGATGCCCGGCGACCTGATCCTCACCGGCACGCCCGACGGCGTGGTGGATTGCCAGCCGGGGGACGTGATCGTCACGTCGATCGAACACATTGGTGAACTCACCAACACCATCACTGCGGCACCGAAAGCCGCCTGACACAGATAGCAGGACACCCACATGACCCAACGCATCAACCACCTCATCAACGGCAAGACGGTTGCCGGCACCGACTACTTCGAAACGATCAACCCCGCCACGCAGGGCGTTCTCGCCGAAGTGGCTTCAGGCACCGAAGCGGAAGTCAACGCCGCGGTGCAGGCCGCCAAGGAGGCCTTCCCGAAATGGGCCGGCCTGCCGGCGACCGAGCGCGCGAAGAAGATCCGCGCGCTCGGCGAGCTGATCGCGAAGCATGTGCCGGAGATTGCCCAGACCGAAACCGACGACACCGGCCAGGTGATCTCGCAGACCGGCAAGCAGCTGATTCCGCGCGCGGCGGACAACTTCAGCTACTTCGCCGAGATGTGCACCCGGGTTGACGGCCACACCTACCCCACGCCCACGCACCTGAACTACACCCTGTTCCACCCGGTGGGCGTGTGCGCGCTGATCAGTCCGTGGAACGTGCCCTTCATGACGGCCACCTGGAAAGTCGCACCCGCGCTGGCGTTCGGCAACACGGCGGTGCTGAAGATGAGCGAGCTCAGCCCGATGACCGCCGCGCGCCTGGGCGAGCTGGCGCTGGAGGCCGGCATCCCGGCCGGCGTGCTGAACGTGGTGCACGGCTTCGGCAAGGAAGCGGGCGAGCCGCTGTGTGCGCACCCCGATGTGCGCGCGATCTCCTTCACCGGCTCCACCGCCACCGGCAACCGCATCGTCAAGGCTGCGGGCCTGAAGAAGTTCAGCATGGAGCTCGGCGGCAAGAGCCCGTTCGTGGTCTTTGACGACGCCGACCTGGACCGCGCGCTCGACGCAGCACTCTTCATGATCTTCAGCAACAACGGTGAACGCTGCACGGCGGGCTCGCGCATCCTGGTGCAGCAAAGCATCTACGCCGACTTCGCCGCGAAGTTCGCCGAGCGCGCGAAGCGCATCGTGGTGGGCGACCCGCAGGACGAAAAAACCACCATCGGCCCGATGATCAGCCAGGGCCATCTGGCCAAGGTGCGCAGCTACATCGAGCTCGGCCCGAAGGAGGGCGCGACGATGTTGTGCGGCGGTCTGGACCGGCCGATTTATGCGGCCGAGTTGCCGGCGCATGTGCAGGCGGGCAACTTCGTCTGGCCCACGGTGTTCGCCGACGTGGACAACCGCATGCGAATCGCGCAGGAAGAGATCTTCGGCCCGGTGGCCTGCCTGATTCCGTTCCGCGACGAGGCGCACGCCATCGAGCTGGCGAACGACATCGCCTACGGGCTGTCGAGCTATGTCTGGACTGAGAACATCGGCAAGGCACACCGCGTGGCTGCTGCCGTGGAAGCAGGCATGTGTTTCGTGAACTCGCAGAATGTGCGCGACCTGCGGCAGCCGTTTGGCGGCACCAAGGCGTCGGGCACGGGGCGTGAGGGTGGCACCTGGAGTTACGAGGTGTTCCTGGAGCCCAAGAACGTGGCGGTCTCCCTCGGTTCCCATCACATTCCTCATTGGGGGGTGTGATTTGTTCTCCGCTGTTTCGCTCAAAGGGGTGGGCAGGATCGAACGGCCGGGGCGCTCTGCTCCGCTCATGTCCCCCGGTCCGGGCTTTGCCCGGCCCTCCTCCTTTACTTCGCTGCGCAGAACACCCCACCCGATCGATCCGACGCGAGGTGTTGGCACTCATGGGGCGACGGAACAGCCATGCAGTGGGTTGGCCGCGCCGGGTGCCTACCGCAGCGAAGTAAAGGAGGAGGGCTGCGCGCAGCGCAGACCGGGGGACATGAGCGTAGGTGGGCGCCCGGCGTGGTCAGCCCACGGGGCCAACGAAGCAATTTCCATCATCTGACCGGAGACAAAACCCATGGGAAAAGTAGCACTCGTAGGAAAGATCACCCACGTCCCGTCGATGTACCTCAGCGAGCTCGACGGCCCGCGCAAAGGCACGCGGCAGGACGCCATCGACGGCCACATCGAAATCGCACGCCGCTGCCGCGAAGCCGGGGTGGACACCATCGTCGTCTTCGACACCCACTGGCTCGTCAACGCCAGCTACCACCTCAACTGCGCGCCGCACTTTGAGGGCACCTACACCAGCAACGAGCTGCCGCACTTCATCAGCAACCTGCCGTTTGCCATCCCCGGCAACCCCGAGCTCGGGCAGCTGCTGGCCAAGGTGGCCAATGAACACGGCGTGGAAACCCTGGCCCACCACACCACCACGCTCGGCCCGGAGTACGGCACGCTCGTGCCCATGCGCTACATGAACCAGGACCAGCACTTCAAGGCCATCTCGGTCTCCGCGCTGTGCACGGTTCACTACCTCAACGACAGCGCCCGCCTGGGCTGGGCCATGCGCAAGGCGGTGGAAGACCATTACGACGGCACCGTCGCCTTCCTCGCCAGCGGCAGCTTGAGCCACCGCTTCGCACAGAACGGCCTCGCGCCCGAATTCGCGTTCAAGGTCTGGAGCCCCTTCCTCGAAACGCTGGACCACCGCGTGGTGCAGATGTGGGAAAACGGCGAGTGGGCCGACTTCTGCGGCATGCTGCCCGAGTACGCCGCCAAGGGCCACGGCGAAGGCTTCATGCACGACACCGCCATGATGCTGGGCGTGCTCGGCTGGAGCGAATACGACGGCAAGGCCGAGGTCATCACGCCGTACTTCGGCGCCTCGGGCACCGGCCAGATCAACGCCGTGTTTCCCGTCACACCCGTCACGGGCAAAGCCATCCCGGCGGCGCAGGCCTCGACCGCCGATGGCTTCAGCCTCGTGAGCAACAGGCTCTGAACATGCCCCACCTCGTCATCCTCTACACCCCCAACCTCGACAAACCCGCGGCCGAGGGCGGCGTCGACATGAGCGGCCTGTGCCGCGCCTTGGCAGACACCATGCTCGCGGTGCGCGACGAACAGGACCGGCAGGTCTTCCCCCACGGCGGCACGCGCGTGTTCGCCTACCCCGCCGCGCACAGCGCCGTGTCCGACGGCGGTGCGGCCGGCATCGCGGCCGGCCTGGGTGGCGACTACGCCTTCGTCTACATGAACGTGCGCATGGCCAAGGGCCGCAGCACGGTCGTGCACCAGCGTGTGGGCGAGGCGCTCAACGCCTGCGTGAAAGAGCGCTTCGCCGAGCAACTCGCCAGGCGCCCCATCGGCATCACCGTGCAGGTGGACGAAGGCCACGAGGTCTTCGACGCCAAGAACAGTTCCCTGCACCCCCTCTTCCAGAAGAAGTAACCCATGTTCGACGACACCCTCATCCAGCAACTCGCCGCCGAGCTGCAGCGATCACAACAGACGCGCACGCCGGTCGAACATTTCTCCAAACGCCACCCGGGCATGTCCGTCGACGACGGCTACCGCATCGGCCGGGCCTGGGTGAATCTGCAGAAGGCCGAAGGCCGCAAAGTGATCGGCCACAAGATCGGCCTCACCAGCCGCGCCATGCAGATCAGCAGCCAGATCGACGAACCCGACTACGGCACCCTGCTCGATGACATGCTCTACACCGCGAAGGCCGGCGAGGTGCTGGAGATCCCGGTGAAGCATTTCATTGCGCCGCGCGTCGAGGTCGAGCTGGCCTTCGTGCTCAAGGCGCCGCTGGCCGGCCCGAACGTGACGGTGGACGACGTGCTCAACGCGACCGACTACATCACGCCCGCCATCGAGATCATTGACGCACGCATCGAGCAGTTCGACCGCCACACCAAGGTCATGCGCAAGGTCTACGACACCATCAGCGACAACGCGGCCAACGCCGGCATCGTGATCGGCACCGGCGACCCGGCCTTCCGAGCCGACCCGCGCAGCACCAACCGCCCCTGGTGCGGTGCCATCCTGCGCCAGAACGGCGCGGTGGAAGAAACCGGTCTCGCCGCCGGCGTGCAGGGCGACCCAGCCATCGGCATCGCCTGGCTGGCCAACAAACTCGCGCCCTGGGGCGAATCGCTGCAGGCGGGCGAGATCGTGCTCGCCGGCAGCTTCACGCGGCCCGTGGCCGCCAGGGCGGGCGACCTGTTCGAGGCGGACTACGGCCCCCTCGGGTGTCTGCGCTTCCGCTTCGTCTGACCGCACACCTATATATAGAAGGACCCCCCCATGGCCGACGCCTTCCTCAAACCCGCCCGCTTCAGCGACGCCGAATGGCAGGCCCGCGTGCAGCTCGCCGCCTGTTACCGCATCTTTGCCCACCTCGGCTGGGCCGAGCTGATCTACAACCACATCTCGCTGCGCGTGCCGGGACCGGACGACCACTTCCTCATCAACCCCTTCGGTCTGCACTACACCGAGGTGACCGCGTCCAACCTGGTGAAGGTGGACATCGACGGCAACACCATCGGCCACAGCGACTGGCCCATCAACCCGGCCGGGTTCACCTTCCACGGCGCCATCCACGCCACGTTGCCCGACGCGCACTGCGTGATGCACGTGCACACCACGCCGACCATGGCGGTGTGCTGCCTGAAAGACGGCCTGTCGTTCACCAACTTCTACGCCGCGCAGCTCTGGGGCCAGGTGGCCTACCACGAGTTCGAGGGCATCACCGTGCACCGCGACGAGGGCGCGCGCATCCTCGCATCCTCGGGCGGAAAGCCCGTGCTGCTGCTGCGCAACCACGGCCCGGTGGTCATCGGCCGTTCGCTGGCGCAGGCCTTCAACCTCATGTGGCTGGTGCAGCGCGCGTGTGAGATCCAGGTGGCCTCGCAGCCGCTGGGTGAATTGCAGCCCATCACCGAAGCCGCGCTGCATGCCTGCGTGCGAGACTCGCTCAACTTCAACCCCAAGTTCGGCGCCGGTGAAGATTCCTTTGCTGCCATGCAGCGCCTGATCGACCGCATCGACCCGAGCTACCGCGCATGAGCACAACACCTTCCATTCAGAAAGTCGCTGTCGTTGGCGTCGGTGCCATCGGTGGCCTGTTCGCCGGCTGGCTGGGTTCGCGTTTGCCTGCCGGGCAGATTCAACTGTCTGCCGTGGCGCGCGGCGAGACGCTGCGTGCCCTGGGCGAGCGTGGCCTCGTCTGGGTGGATGCCGACGGTGCCGAACACCGCGCGTCGGTCAACGCCAGCGACGACCCGGCAAGCCTGGGCATTCAGGACCTGGTGATCGTCTCGGTCAAGGGCCCGGCAATGCCTGCTGTCGCGCCCGCTGTGCGCGCGCTCATGGGCCCTCAAACGGTTGTGCTGGTCGCCATGAACGGCGTGCCCTGGTGGTTCTTCGACGGCCTGCCCGGCGAAGCCGCCGGCCTGCAACTCAACACCGTCGACCCCGGCGGCGTCACCGCGCAGCACATCCCCACGTCGCAGGTCATCGGCTGCGTCGTCCACGCCAGTGCCGCCGCGCCGCAGCCCGCGCGCATCGAGCGCATCAAGAACAACCAGCTCATCATCGGCGAGCCGGCCGGCGGTGTGACCCCGCGCGTGCAGGCCGTGGCCGACCTGCTGGGCGCGGCCGGCTTCGGCGTCACCGTGTCCGAGCGCATCCAGCGCGACATCTGGTTCAAGCTCTGGGGCAACATGACCATCAACCCCATCTCGGCCATCACCGGCGCGCCGTGTGATCGCATCCTCGACGACCCGCTGGTGCGCGGCTTCGTCAGCGCCATCATGCTGGAGGCCAAGGCCATCGGCGCGCGCATCGGCATCCCCATTGACCAGAGCCCGGAAGACCGCCACGCCGTCACGCGCAAGCTCGGCTCGTTCAAGACCTCGATGCTGCAGGACGTGGAAGCCGGCCGCCCCATCGAGCTCGACGCGCTGGTCGGCGCCGTGCGCGAGATCGGGCAGCACCTGGGCGAAGCCACCCCCAACATGGACGCGCTCATGGGCCTTACCCGCCTCATGGGGCAAATGAAACAGCTCTATCCCGACACACCATGAAGATCCCCCAGAACACCTTCCGAGACGCCCTCAAGGCCGGCCAACCTCAGATCGGCTGCTGGGTCGGCTTCGCCTCGCCCGACGTGGCCGAGGCCCTGGCCGGCTGCGGCTTTGACTGGCTGCTCATCGACGGCGAACACGCGCCCAACGACCCGCGCACTGCGCTCGACCAGCTGCGCGCCATCGCGCCCTACGCCAAGACCCACGCCGTCGTGCGCGCGGTCGAGGCCAACGTGGCCCTCGTCAAGCAGTATCTCGACATCGGCGCGCGGACCCTGCTGATCCCGATGATCGACACCGCCGAACAGGCCGCGCTCATGGTGAAGGCCATGCGCTACCCGCCCGAAGGCATTCGCGGCATGGGCGCAGCGCTCGCGCGCGCCTCGCGCTGGAACCAGGTCGACGACTACCTCAACCAGGCCAACGACCAGATGTGCCTGTTGGTGCAGGCCGAGACGGTGGAGGCCGTGAAGAACCTCCAGGCCATCGCCGAGACCGAGGGCGTGGACGGCGTGTTCTTCGGCCCGGCCGACCTCTCGGCCAGCATGGGCCACCGCGGCCAGCCCGGCCACCCCGAGGTGCAGAAGGTCATCCTCGACGGCATCGCCACCGTGCGCGCCGCCGGCAAGGCCGCCGGCATCCTCGCCACCGACCCGGCGCTGGCGCAGCAGTACCTCGACGCGGGCGCGCTGTTCGTGGCGGTGGGGTTGGACACGACGCTGCTCGTGAAGGCGGCGAGTGGGTTGGTGGAGCGGTTCAGCGCGGGGGCCTCAAAGGCGCCGGATGCGCCCTCGGGCGGGTACTGAACTGCCGAGTTTCATGCGGGTGATAGTTGCACCCCTCAGTAGTAGCGCCTCATTGCAACCGCGACCGAAGTCCGCACACTGGTGCACTATGTTGTTCATGCTCGCTGGCTTGATAGGTGCTGAGATTGTTCCCAAGCATTTGTCTGGCCGCGACGTCGAACTACTGCTTCAACCGACCAAACGTCACCCAACGAAAACACCCCCACCAGCCGCCCACCCACCTCCAGCGCACAAGCCGCCGTCAGCCCACCTGTGATCACCAGATCACCCGCCTCCAGACGCCGGTCCATGGCGGCCAGTTCCCGCGCCAGCCGCGCCACCGCGTCCAGCGGGTGGCCGTCGGCGTCGGCGCCCTTGCCCAGCGTGTTGTGGCTGCCGTTGTGTAGGCGGACCACCACGGTGTCGAGCGCCATCAGGTCGGTCACCGGCAGGCGCGGCCCGACGACGACCTGGCCGGCGGAGGAGTTGTCGGCGGTGTTCTGTTCGAGGTTGAAGCGGTAGCCGGTCCAGGTCGAGTGCACGACTTCGAGGCAGGCGTAGGCGCCTTCCACGGCGGCGGCCACGGCTTGTCGGTCGACGGGCGCCTGCCGCGCGTCGAGGGCGGTTTTGAGGCGCAGCCCGATCTCGGGTTCGACCCGCGGCTGCACCAGGCGCTCGTTCACCGCATCGCCCGAGTCGAGCAGCATCCGGTCGGTCAGCGGCCCGATATTGGGCCGGTCAATGCCCATCTGGCGGCGCATCACCTCGGACGTGTAGCCCAGTTTCCACCCGACCACGCGCTCACCAGCGGCTAGGCGCAGGGCGAGCAGCGCGCGCTGGATGGCGTAGGCGGTGGCAAGGTCGGGCGAGCCGATGGTGGCTTCGGCGTCCAGGGTGCGCCCGGCCTGACGGGCGGCCCAGATGGCTTCGGCGAGTTGGGCGGTTGTCTGGGACATGAGGTGCTCCGCCTGGCAGGGGTTGAGGGTGGGGCGCGCCGGTCAGGACAGGTCGGGTGCGCCCAGCAGCGCGTGGCCCTGGCCGATCAGGGCTTCGATGCCGAGCGCGATGCCGATCAGCCGCGCGTCGGCGTGCGGCGGCCCCATCAGCTGCAGGCCCACCGGCATCCGGTTCGTGTCGAGGCCCACGGGCATCGTCAGCGCGCACCAGCCGAACAGGTTGCTGATGGCGGTGTTGCGCATGGCCTTCATGTTGGCCGGCGCGTAGGTCTCCACCGTGGCGATGTCGGCCAGCCGCGGCGGCGAGGTGGGCACGGTGGGGGTGAGCAGGACGTCGACGTCGTCGAACATCTGGGCCGCGCCCGCGCCGCAGCGCTGCAGCACGGCCTTGCGCTTCAGGTACTCGACCGACGAAACCTGCTCCGCCCAGCGCACGCGGTCGCGCACCACCGGGTCCAGGCGCTCCACCTTGTGCGGGAAGTGCAGATCGAGGTAGGCCGCGAGTTCGGACGCCGCGAGGCCGCCGCGGCGGAAGATGTCGAAGGCTTCCTCGCAGTGCGGCAGCGGGAGGCGGACCACCTGTGCGCCGGCTTGGGCAAGGCGCTCGATGGCCGCTTCCACGACGGCGGCAATGCTGGGGTCGATGTCATCCCAGAAGTGGTTCTGCGGAACGCCGATGCGCAGTCCGCGCAAGGCGACTGCGGGCGCCGGCAGGGCATGGCTGTCCGCATCCAGGGCGGCGAACGCGTAGGCCAAATCTTCCACCGTGCGGGTGAGCAGCCCGGCCGTGTCGAGCGAGGACGACAGGGGCACGATGCCCTCGACCGGCCAGCGCCCCACGGTGGTCTTCAGGCCCACCTGCCCGGTCATGGACGCGGGCACGCGCACCGAACCGGCGGTGTCGGTGCCGAGCGCCAGCAGGGCGCTGCCCTGCACCAGCGAGACGCCGGCGCCCGCGCTGGACCCGCCGGGCACGCGGTGCTCGTGGGGCGACCAGGGGTTCCGGGGCGTTCCCCAGTGGGCGTTGACGCCGAGGCCGCCGAACGCGAACTCGACGGTGTGTGTCTTGCCGACCACGATGCCCAGCTGCCGCTGCAGCCGCGCGACGAGCGGCCCGGCCGCCTGCCAGGCCTCGGGCAGGGCTTCGTCGCTGCCGGCGAACACCGGCAGGCCGGGCACGCCGTACAGGTCTTTCACCGACACCGGCAGGCCCATCAAGGGCCCCAGGTCCATGCCCTGGTCCAGCAGGGTGTCGACCGCTTCGGCGGCGGTACGTGCGCGGGTGCCGTCCCAGGTCTTGTAGGCGTTGAGCCGGTGTTCGGTGCGCGCGTGGTTCTGCGCGCAGGCGTCCACCAGCGCCACCGCCGTCAGCTCACGGCGGCGCAGGCGGGCGGCGTGTTCGGCCAGCGAAAGGTGGGCAGCGTTCAAGGGCCTTCTCCTCGGGTTGTGGTGAACAGGGTGGGCCCCATTGTCACCAACCGGCCGCGGCGGCCTCCGCCTGGGTCAGCGCCCGAGGTCCTTCGCCGACACCCCCGCGATGCCCCAGTTCTCCTTGGGCATCTCGTGGATCCAGACGCGGATGGTTTCCTTCTTCGCGTCGGTGGCATCAACCAGCGCCTGGGTGACCTTCTCGATCACGGCCTTCTTCTGCTCGGGCGTGCGGCCTTCGAGCATGTAGATCTGTGCGAATGGCATGGAGTCTCCTTCAGGCGGCCGCGCGCAGCAGACCGCGCTCGCGCGCCATGGTCATCGCGGTGTCTTCGATCATGTCTTCCTGCCCGCCGACCATCTTCTTGCGGCCCAGCTCGACCAGGATGTCGCGCGCCGGCAGACCGTACTTGACGGCGGCGCGCTTGGCAAACAGCAGGAAGCTGCCGTACACGCCGGCGTAGCCGAGCGTGAGCGCGTCGCGGTCGATGCGGATCGGGAAGTCCATGATGGGGGTGACAAGGTCCTCGGCCACGTCCTGGATCTTCCAGACGTCGACCCCGGTGGGCACACCCATGCGGTCCAGCACGGCGACCAGCACTTCCATCGGCGTGTTGCCGGCGCCCGCGCCCAGGCCGGCAGCGGCGGCGTCGATGCGGGTGGCGCCGCATTCGATCGCGGCGACCGAGTTGGCGATGCCCATGGCCAGGTTGTGGTGGCCGTGGAAGCCCATCTCGGTCTCGGGCTTGAGCGCGTCGCGCACCGCCTGCAGGCGCGCCTTCACGTCGCCCGGCAACATATAGCCGGCCGAGTCGGTGACGTAAATGCAGTTGGCGCCGTAGCCCTCCATCAGCTTGGCCTGCTTGACCAGGCCCTCTGGGCTGTTCATGTGGGCCATCATCAGGAAGCCGACCACGTCCATGTCCAGCTTGCGGGCGTAGGTGATGTGCTGCTCGGACACGTCGGCCTCGGTGCAGTGCGTGGCCACGCGGATGGTGTGCACGCCCAGGCTGTGCGCCATCTTCAGGTGGTCGACGGTGCCGATGCCGGGCAGCAGCAGGGCCGAGACCTTGGCCTGCTTCATCAGCGGGATCACGGTGCCCAGGTACTCCTCGTCGGAGTGGGCCGGGAAGCCGTAGTTGACGCTGGAGCCGCCCAGGCCGTCGCCGTGGGTCACCTCGATCAGCGGCACACCGGCGGCGTCCAGGCCGCAGGCGATGCTCTTCATCTGGTCGAGCGTCATCAGGTGGCGCTTGGGGTGCATCCCGTCGCGCAGGGTCATGTCGTGCAGGGTGATTTTTTTCTGGCTCATGGGGGTGCTCCGGATCAGGCGGCGACCGGTTCGAGGACCAGTTCGCCTTTCAGGATTTCTTCGGCAAACATCTCTGCGGTGCGCGCGGCGGCTGCCGTCATGATGTCCAGGTTGCCGGCGTACTTGGGCAGGTAGTCGCCCAGGCCCTCGACCTCCATGAAGACCGAGACGCGGTTGCCGTCGAACACCGGGCCATTGACCAGCTTGTAGCCCGGCACGTACTTCTGCACTTCCCTGATCATGTCGTGGATCGACTTCGTGATCGCGGCCTCGTCGGGCTTGCTTTCGGTCAGGCAGTGCACCGTGTCGCGCATGATCAGCGGCGGCTCGGCCGGGTTGATCACGATGATGGCCTTGCCTTTCTTGGCGCCACCGACCTTCTCGACCGCGCCGGCCGTGGTGCGTGTGAACTCGTCGATGTTCTTGCGCGTGCCGGGGCCGACCGAGCGGCTGGAGACGGTGGCGACGATCTCGCCGTAGGCCACGGGTTGAACTCGCGACACCGCGTAGACCATGGGGATCGTGGCCTGGCCGCCGCAGGTGACCATGTTCACGTTCATCTCGCGTTGGCCGACATGCTGCTTGAGGTTGACCGGCGGTACGCAGTAGGGGCCGATGGCCGCGGGTGTGAGGTCGATCATCATCGCGCCCTGCGCGTTGACCTTGCGCGAGTTCTCGGCGTGCACATAAGCGCTGGTCGCGTCGAACACGATCTGCACACCGTCGGCCTTCATGTGCGGGATCAGGCCGTCCACGCCGTCGGCACTGGTCTTGATGCCCATCTCCTTCGCGCGCTTGAGGCCGTCGGAGTTGGGGTCGATGCCCACCATCCAGACGGGTTCGAGCACCGGGCTGCGCTGCAGCTTGGCCAGCAGGTCGGTGCCGATGTTACCGGGCCCGATCAGGGCGCACTTGATCTTCTTGCTCATGGGTTTCCTTTTCTGAATCTCAAACGAAGCGCATGCCGGTGCTGCCCATGCCCTGCACCTTCAGGGTCACGGAGTCACCGGCGTTGACGGACACCGCTTCGGTGATGCCGCCGGACAGGATCAGCGTGCCGGCGGGAATTTCTTCGCCGCGCGCGCCCAGGTGGTTGGCGAGCATGGCGATGGCGGTGGCCGGGTGGCCCAGCACGGCGGCGCCGGCGCCGAAGGCCACGGGCAGGCCGTTCTTCTCCATCACGATGCCGACGGTGCGCAGGTCCTGGCCGTCGACCTTCATGGGCTGGCCGCCGACCACGAAGCGCGCGGCCGAGGTGTTGTCGGCGATCACGCTCTTGAGGTCGAACTTGAAGTCGCGGTAGCGGCTGTCGATCACCTCGATGCCGGGCAGCACGAAGTCGGTCGCGGCCAGCACGGTGCCCATGTGGCAGCCCGGGCCCCTGAGCGCGCGCTTGAGAACAAAGGCGATCTCGGGCTCGACCTTGGGGTGGATGAGTTCGCTGGTCTTCACCTCGCCGCCGTGTGGCACGGCGTAGTCCTCGGTCATCCAGCCGAACACAGGCGAGCTCACGCCCATCTGCTTCATCTTGGCGAACGAGGTCAGGCCGGCTTTCAGGCCCGCGAGCTTCAGGCCGCGCGCCTGTTTGCGCGCGAGGATGGCGGCCTGGATCGCGTAGGCGTCGGCCCAGTCCATGTCCGGGTGGTCGTCGGTGATCTTGGTGGTGTCCCTGGCCTGCAAATGGCAGCTCTCCAGGTGTTCGGCCAGGGCTTCGATGGTGGCTTTGTCGAGTTTCATGGGGGTGTGCCGAACGGGTTCAGTTGAAGCGCACCGAGCACTCGCCCAGCCCGCCGATGGAGACGCGGAAGAAGTCGCCCTTCTGTGCCGGGAACATGGCCGCCAGAGCGCCCGAGAGGATCACGTCGCCGGCCTTCAGGCCAATGCCCAGGCGGCCCATGGTGTTGGCCAGCCAGGCCACCGCGTTCAGCGGCGAGCCCAGGGCCGCGGCGCCGGCGCCGGTGGCGACGATCTCGCCGTTTTTCTCCAGCACCATGCCGCAGGTCTGCAGGTCCAGCGCGAGCGGGCTGACGGCGCGGTCGCCGAGCACGAACACGCCGCAGGACGCGTTGTCGGCCACGGTGTCGGTGATCTTGATCTTCCAGTCGCGGATGCGCGAGTCGACGATCTCGAAGCAGGGCATCACGCACTCGGTCGCGGCCAGCACATCGGCCACGCCCACGCCCGGCCCCATCAAGTCGCGCTTCAAGAGGAAGGCGATCTCGCCCTCGGCCTTGGGCTGGATCAGCGTCGAGATGTCGATGGCCTCGCCCTGGTTGACGATCATCGCGTCGGTCAGGTAGCCGAAGTCGGGCTGGTGCACGCCCAGCATGTTCATCACCGCCGCCGAGGTCACGCCGATCTTCTTGCCCACGATCCGCTCGCCGTCCTGCAGGCGGCGCTGCAGCATGCGCTCCTGGATGCGGTAGGCCTGCTCGATGGTGATGTCGGGGAAGCGGGTGGACAGCGGGTCGACGACCTGGCGGTCGCGCAACGCGGTGTAGAGCTCGTCGCCCAGGGTTTCGATGGAGATCATGGTGTCAGGCTTGGGTTGGAAGGTTGTCGGCTTCTTGCAGGAAGTTGGCCACCAGTTGCGAAAAGCGCGCGGCGTGTTCGATCTGCGTCCAGTGGCCGCAGTGGCCAAACACGTGCAGCTGGCTGTTGGGAATCCACTGGCTCAGCGTGAGCGAGGTTTGCAGCGGGATCACCTGGTCTTCGCGGCCGTGCACGATCAGGGTCTCGTGCGGCAGCGCGCGGACGGCCGCCTCGGGGCTGGCCATGGCGTCGACCCAGCGCTGGCGCGGGGCCGGGAACATGGCCGAGAAGGATTCCTGGAAACCGGGGCGGATGCTGGCCTGGTAGCGCAGCTCGGCCAGCTCGTCGGTGACGAGCGCGCGGCTGTGGGCAAAGATGTCCAGTAGCTTCTTCATGGTCGCGAGCGAGGGCTCGTAGCCCCACACGGCGTCGAGCCCCGGCGTGATCGGGAAGGGCACGCCGACCGAGCCCATCAGCACCAGGCGGCGCACGCGCTGCGGCGCACGGATGGCGAGCGCGAGCGAGAGCGCGCCGCCGAAGCTGTTGCCCACCACGTCGGCCTGTTCTACGCCCATGGCGTCCAACAGGTCCAGCGCCTGCTGCACCCAGGTGTCCATGTTGTAGGTGATGCCCGCCGGCCGGTCGGTGTAGCCGAAGCCCACCATGTCGGGCGCGATCACGCGGCGGTCCTGGGCGATGACGGGCATCGCGAGGCGCCAGTTGGCCCAGGCGCTCACGCCCGGGCCGGAGCCGTGGATGAACAGCATCGGCGGCTGGCCGGGTTTCGATTCACCCAGGTCGTGCACGTTGCTGTTGAAGCTGCCCGTGCGGACGCTGCGGGCGATCTCGGGGTTGTGGGGTGCGTTCACAGCTTCACCATGACGTTTCTGAGTTCCGTATAGAACTCCAGCGAGTGCACGCCGCCTTCGCGGCCAATGCCGCTGGCCTTGGCGCCGCCGAATGCGGTGCGCAGGTCGCGCAGGAACCAGCTGTTGATCCAGCACAGCCCCACCTCGACCGCGGCGGCCATGCGGTGGGCGGTGCCGAGGTTCTGCGTCCACACGGTGGTGGCCAGGCCGTAGTCGGTGGCGTTGGCCAGGGCAATCGCTTCTTCTTCGGTGTCGAACGGTGCGATGTGGCAGCAGGGGCCGAAGATCTCTTCGCGAACCACACTGGCGCGCTCGGGCAGGCCGGTCCAGATCGTGGGCTGCACGAAGTGGCCCTGGGCGTATTCGCCGTCCATTTCAGGCGCGCCACCGCCTGTGACCACCGTCGCGCCTTCGGCCCTGGCCTTGGCGTAGTAGCCCAGCACCTTGGCTTTGTGTTCGGCTGAGATCAGCGGACCCAGACCGACACCGGGTGTGTCGGGACCGCCAACCTTCAGGGCTTCAGCCTTTTCCTTCAGCGCAGCCACGAACCGGTCGAAGATCGGGCGCTGCACGTACACGCGTTCGGTGCCCAGGCAGACCTGACCACAGTTCTCGAATGCGCTGCGCGTGATGCCCGCGACGGCTTTGTCGAAGTCGGCATCGGCGAACACGATGCCGGCGTTCTTGCCGCCCAGCTCGAAGCTGACCGGGCGCACGCCTTTGGCGGCTGCGGCCATGATGGCCTCGCCGGTGCGGGTCTCGCCGGTGAAGGTGATGCCGTTGACGCGCGGGTGCCTGGTGATGAATTCGCCCGCCGATCCGGGGCCGAAACCGTGCAGCACCTGATACACGCCCTCCGGCACGCCGACCGCGTTCATCACCTCGCCCAGCAAGGTGGCGGTGGCGGGGGTTTCTTCGGAAGGCTTGACGATCACGGTGTTGCCGCAGGCCAGCGCCGGGCCGACCTTCCAGGTCATCAGCAGCAGCGGCAGGTTCCAGGGGCAGATCACGCCGACCACGCCGAGCGGTGAGCGGATGGCGTAGCTCACGGCGGTCCCGCCGTCGGGCGTGGTCATCTGGAAGCTCTCGGTCGGCACGTTCTTCACGATATCGGCGAAGACTTTGAAGTTGGCCGCGCCGCGCGGGATGTCGATGTGGCTGGCCAGCGAGCGGGGCTTGCCGGTGTCGGCCAGTTCGGCTTCGAGGAAGTCGTCGAAGCGGCGGTTGATCTCGTCGGCCACGGCGTGCAGCAGCTCGGTGCGCTTGACCACGCTCATGCGGCCCCAGTCGCCCTTGAGCGCCGCGTGTGCGGCGTCGACGGCGGCGTCGACCTCGGCCTGACCGGCTTCGTGGACCATGCCGACCACGGCATTGGTGGCCGGGTTGCGGTTCTCGAAGGTCTTGCCGGTGGCGACGAACTCGCCGTTGATGAAGTTGTGGAACTGTTTCATGTTGCGTGAGGGAGATGGGAAATCAATCCAGGCCCAGGGTCTTCAGGCCGGCGCGTGCGCAGGCTTCGTCCTGCTCGGCCGATCCGCCGGAGACCCCGATGCCACCGATGCGCGTGCCGTGCTCGACGATGGGCAGGCCGCCGCCGAACAAGACCAGCCGCTGGCGCTGGTTCAGGCCGATGCGCAGCAGCTCGTCGTCGCCAATGACGCCGCCCCACTTCGACGTGGGAAAGCCGAAGCTCGCGGCCGTGTAGGCCTTGTCGATCGCGATGTCGATCGAATGCAGAAAGGCATGGGGCATGCGCAAGAACGCGGCGAGGATGCCCGAGGCATCGGTCACGGCCACGTTGATGCGTATGCCCAATGCTTCTGCGTGCGCGATGGCAGCCTGGCAAGCCAGCGAAGCCGCCGACGCGGTGATCACGGAAGAGGGAACGGAGAGAGCGGGTGACATGAAAGGAAAAGTTGTTGGCGTGAGGGGACTTCAACCGAGGGGCACCGTGGAACCGGCTTCGCCGGGCCTCAGGTGCCGTCCCCCCTCGAAGCGCCGCAGGCGCGCCACGGAGGGGGGAAGTCGCGTCAGCGGCGCAGGGGGGTGATCATGTATAGACCTCGGTAAAAGAGGCCACCAGGTCACCCGTGTGATAGAAGATGCCGCTGCCCAGCATGTCTTCGGTCCAGGTGGTGACCGGACGATCACGCTGCGCCAGGTAGCCCAGGCCCGCAAAGGTCTCGTTGCGGTTGCCGCTGGGGTCGAAGAAGTAGATGGTCTCGCCGCGCGTGATGCCGTGGCGTGTGGGCGCCACGTCGATGCGCACCTTGTTCTTGGCCATCACGTCCGCCGCCTTGAGCACGTCGTGCCACGAGTCCAGGAAGAATGCGATGTGGTGCAGGCCGCTGCGCGGACCGCCCACGAAAGCGATGTCGTGCGGCGTCGTGGTGCGGCTCATCCAGGAGGCGGCCTGCATGTTGCCGTCGGGGCCGACCAGCACCTGCTCGGTCAGGAAGAAGTCCAGCGCCTCGGTCATGAAACGCGTGTTGTCGGCCACGGTGTTGATGCCGGCTTCCGGGTTCATCTCGCACATCAGCAGCAGGTGGTCCAGCCAGTGCGCGCCAGCGCCTTTCAGGCCATCGGGCCAGGGATCGGGGTTGGTGGTGCCGACATCGGTGCCCACGTATTCCTTCATCGCATAGAGGCGCATTTCATGGCCGCTGGGCAGGTTGAACTGCAGCATCCGCCCGGTGGAAGGCAGCGTGCCTTCGGTCAGCATCGTGGTCTTCACGCCCCAGGCTTCCACGCTTTTTTGCAGCGCGTCCAGGTCGGCGTCTTTCTCGACCTTGTAGGCCACGTGGTTCAGGCCGGCCTGGTCCGAGGGCGTCAGGATCAGCGAGAACTTGTCCCACTCGTCCCAGCACTTGAGGTAGACGTTGCCCGCCTTGTCCTTCATGGTCGTCTTGAGGCCGAGCACGTTTTCGTAGTGCCGGATCGCTGCGTCCATGTCCATCACTCTCAGGCTTGCGTGCCCGATGCGCATCACACCCATGTCTTGTCTCCTTCGGTTGGTTTACTGCTGCTGAGGAATCGGGCTGGCAGTCGCAGACTCTGCGCGCCCTTTTGAAAACGGTTTCTCCAATTTGCCGGCCACTTCGAGGTCGACCGGCGTCTGGGGCGCCACGCGGCAGGCCAGCGTGTAGCCCATGGCTTCTTCTTCCGCGGTGACGTGGGCGCGGCTGATCGGGCCGAGCGCCCGGATGTTTCCGTCCAGGATGCGGACCTTGCAGACACCACAACCGCCATTGACGCAGCCGACCGGGATGCCCTTGCGACCCAGCCGTACCATGCCCTGCAGCAGGCTCTCGTTGCCGGCGCAGGGAAAGGTCTCGTCCGTCTGGGCGACGTGCACGGCGAACTTGGGGCGGGTGTCGAAAATGGACATGCCGGTCAGACCCGCTGGAACAGGGGGCTGCGCGTGGCCTGGGTGTCGGCCGCCGAGAGGAACTTCTCTGTGTAGATGTCGCGCTCGAACAGGCGGCCCTGCATCAGGGTCGTGATGCAGGCCTCGATCATGGGCGGCGGTCCGCACAGGTAGGCCTTGTGGCCCGCAAAGTTGGCGCCGAAATGCGCCTTGGCGGCCTCGTGCACGAAGCCGCGCGCGCCGGTCCAGCCCGACCCTTCGGGCTCGTGCGACAGCGCCGGCACGTAGAAGAAGTTCGGGTGCTGTGCGGCCAACGCGCGGAACTCGGCGTCGTAGTACAGCTCCTCGCGCGAACGCTGGCCGTAGACCAGGGTGATCGGCAGCGTGCAGCCGCGCGCGAGCAGGTCCGTGATCATCGAGCGCGGACTCGACAGGCCCGAGCCGCCGGCCATGAACAGCATGGGCAGTTGCGCCGATTCGCGCACGAAGAAGCGGCCATACGGTCCGGTCAGCCGCAGGCGGTCGCCGGCCTTGAGCTGCTCGTGCAACCAGGTGGTGCCGGCGCCGCCGGGCAGCCTGCGCACGTTCAGTTCGATGCTGCTGCTGGCCTGCACGTCGGCGGGCGCGTTGGCGATCGAGAAGGCGCGGCTCTGGCCGATGCCCGGGACCTCCAGCTGAACATACTGCCCCGCCTGAAAGTCGATGGGTTTGTCGATCTGCAGGTGGATCGCCTTGATCGTGGGCGTGAGATCTTCGATGCGGGTGACGGTGGCGGCGAAGTCGCGCACCGGGATCACCTCGGCATCGGGTTCCTCCTCGATGTCGGCCTCGATGGTGGTGTCGCTCTGCAGCGTGCAGCAACAGGCGAGCGTCTTGCCTTCGTCGCGCTCGAATTCCATCAGGGCAAACGGGTTGGCCGCGCCGTGGTCCACCTCGCCGTCGCACACCTGCACCTTGCAGGACCCGCACAGACCGTGCCCGCAGGCGTGCGGCAGGTAGATGCCCTGCCGCAGCGCCGCGTCGAGCACGGTCTGGCCTTCCTCGACCTCGATGGTCGCGCCCAGGGGTTCAATGGTCAGTTGGTAGCTCATGGACGGTTCAGCTGAAGGATCCCTTGATGCCGGTGAGGCCGGGCGTGCGGAAACGGATCGCGTCCTTGTGTTGCAGGCCGTTGTCGGCCAGCGACTTCGCCGGATCGGGCTGCCAGGGCTGGCCCGACTTGAGCCACTCGACGCTGGACCAGTCGATGCTTGCGAAGTCCGGGTGCTCGCCATAGATGCCGGGCAGCACCGCGGTGGGCAGGGCACCGAACGGCATGTCGGGTGGCAGCGGCAGGCAGAACGGCGCGCAGAACATCAGGTGGTCTTCCCAGCCGATATAGAGCAGGGGCGCGGGAAAGTTCTCGCGCACATCCTTGGCCGGGAAGTTGTAGTCAGAGATGGCGACGACGCTCATTTCGCGGCTCCCGGTTCGGTGGTGGCGGCCGTGGCGGTCGCGGGTGGGTCGCCACGCCAGGCGGCGAAGTTCTTCTGGTCTTCCGAGCCTTCGAAGTCGAAGTTGTCGCGGCCGACGTTCAGTTCGTAGTAGTCGAGCACCGCCATCAGCGGGTCGAAGCCTTCCACGGTCGGATCGGTGCCAGGCTTGAAACAGTGGCCCTGGTAGATCTGGTGCACCGGCAGCCAGCTCTGCACGTATTTTTCGGGCTCGTGGTCGAAGATGCCCTTGCAGTGGTCCGAGCAGAAGTGGTACTTGTTGCCGAAGTAGTCGCTCTCGCGGTAGCAGATCTTGCTGGCGTCACCGGGTTCGGTGAACAGCATCGGGATCTGGCAGGTGGTGCACAGCATGGGCAACGTCTTGTTGTAGAAGCGCTTGCCGGCCTGCTGCTGCTCGCGGTAGTGCTCCAGGCGCGGGCGGTAGTACTTGTCAAAGGTGTCGGGGTATTTCTCCGACAGCCAGCTCATCTCTTCTTCGGTGGGCACCCAGGTGTGGAAGGGCGCGGCCGCGTTGTAGTTGTAGAAGGTGTTCCAGGCCTGGTGGCTGATGTGGTCCTTGCCTTCGCAGGCGTCCTTCCAGCCCTTGGGCTCGCGGATGCCGTAGCGCGCCAGGTCCTTGAACAGGGCGCCGCCGTTTTCTTCGGCGTACATCTCCCAGGCTTCCTTCCAGCTCATCACGCGTTTGGGCAGCATGTAGTCCTGCATCATGGCCACCAGGGTGAGCAGGCGGTAGCCGCGCCAGAACCATTTGTCGATCCAGCCCTGCACGATGGGCACGTTGGCCGGATCCTGTTCCAGCAGGAACTTGATGCACTCGATGCCCAGCGTCATGTGGCGGCTCTCGTCGCTCTGAGCGCTGAAGCCGAAGGTGACGGTGCTCATGTCGCCGTTGTGCGCCGCGCCGCTCATGAAGGGCACGAACAGCAGGTTGGTCAGCACGTACTCGAACGAGAAGCTCACGGCCACCAGGAACTCGAACGGCCCACCGGTGATGGCGTCTTCGAAGAAGGACTTCGGCACGGAGAGGTACCAGACGCGGTCGAACCAGTGGTTCGAGTGGTGCATGCCGTTGAAGTACTTGTTGTAGTGGCTGATGGCGTGGGTTTCGGTCTGGTAGTGGCGCAGCTCGTCCACCGACTGCATCTGCGCGGCCACCCGCGCGCCCTCGCCGGTGAACTGGCGACCCACGTGTGCGAAGCCGCGGTGTGCGTAGTACTCCAGCGGCGTCACGCCCTGTATGAACAGCTTGAGTGCGTTGATGTAGCGAGCATCGCTCACGCCGAGCTGGCCGTTGTTCTGCGCGAACGCCTCTATCACGGCGTAGAGCTTTTTCTCCTTCTCGCCCTGGTACTTCCAGTACGCATCCATGGTCAGGCGGAACGGGTCTTCCCATTTGTTCCAGTCGTGGATCTTGATGCCTTCGTATTTGTCGTACGGGAAGACCTTGTCCATCGGCTGGTAGCTGGTTTCCCAGCCGAGGCCGCGGGTCATGGCGGCGTAGCGGTCTTTCAGACCGAGCTTTTTTCGGGTGACGCGGGTGTCCATGTTTGTCTCCTTCTTTGCAATCAGGTTTTCAAAGCGGCTTCGAACGCTGCAACGCCATCCAGTGCACCCGAGGAACCGGCTTTGCCGGGCCTCAGGGTGCGTCCCCCTCCCGCAGGAGAGGGGGAAGACGCGAAGCGGCGCAGGGGGTGCATCTCAGTGCCTCCAGCTGAGCGTGAGCTGGTCGTCGTCTTCGTCGATGTGGCCCGAGAGCGTCACCAGGTTGATGTGGATCTGCTGCAGGTCGTAGGGCCGGCCGGTCTGTTCCTCGATGGTCGAGCGGCGGATCGTCAGGCTGTTGGGCGCGTCGATCTTGACCAGGCCTGGCGAGTGCACGACCTGGGCGCCAGGGTTGTCTGCCACGATGGCGTCGATCACCGGGCGGGACTCTTCGTTGTGCTGAAAGGCGATGAATACGTTGGACATGGGGTTTCCTTGTGGGCGGGATTCAGAGGGCGAGGCCGGCTTTTTTGCAGCGCGCCCTGAACTGGTCCATCACCTCGCCCAGCGCGGCGGGTCCCTGGGCACCCAGCGCGAGGTCGGCCACCGGTGTCAGCGCGGCTTGTGCGCGGTCCGACCAGTCGCTCACCCACTGCGAGATCAGGGCGCGGTTGGCGTCTGACTCGGCCGCGGCCACTTTCACCAGCGCGTCGACCCAGCGTGCCGTCTCGTCGTGCCACTCGGGCATGAAGCTGGTCAGCATGGCCACCGCCGTGCCACCCTGAAGGGCGATGTGGTCGTCCACGAAGTGGGTGTAGACCAGCGGGTACAGCAGGCCGTCGAGCGCCAGGTTTTGCGCCACGAACAGTTCGAACGGGTCCTGCAGCACCAGCGTGTCTTCAACGTAGCGGCGCAGGCCCTGCCAGTGCGGGTCGTCCAGCCAGGCCTGCTTGCCGGCGTCCAGCGCCTCCGGCTCGGCCATCGCCAGGCCGAGGCGGGTGAGGTACTGCGCCACCCCCAGGTTGTCCATGGCGTGGAACATGGCGGGTGCGGTGAAGGCCGTGCCGAAGCCGTAGGCGGCGATGGACGCGTTGTTCATGTTGGCGCCCCAGGCCGCGTGCCGCAACGGCAGCAGCACCCGCAGGGCCTTCTCGCGCACCGCGTCCGGGATCATGCCGACCATTCCGCGCGATTCGACGAACTGGAAGCTGGACTCCACCGCGTCCTGCTGGCGCGCCCGCGTCATGGTCCAGGTGGCGTAATAGAACTGGCGCGGGTCCTTGAGCACGTACCAGTCGGCCAGCACCACACGGCTGCGCGAGGCGTCGAACAGTTCGTGCGCCGGGTCCCAGGTCGGGCGGTAGTGGAAGTTCGTCATCGGCTGGGCGCCGAAGGTGGCTTCCTGGTAGCGCGAGGCCACCTTGTCGCCGCCCATGTGCTGCGCCACGTGGGCGTAGGTGTTGCGCAGCGGTGTGATCTCGCGCGCCTGCAGATCGATGTTCATCGGGTCTTGTCTCCTGGAGTTGTGGGGGCTGTGCGCCGGTCTTCAGTCTTCGCGCCAGATCACCTGGTGCCTGGCGCAGAACTCGTCGAACGCCGCCGCGGGCAGCATCAGTTCCACCGCCAGCTCGGGCCAGCCGATCGAGAACTCGAAGCTGACCAGACCATCGCCGCGGCGCTCCAGCAGGCGCACGTAGCGGCGCTGCAGGTCCACGGTGGGCAGGTTCTGGGATTCGGGGGTGGTGGCAGTGGTCATGGTCGGGCGGGTTGGACACGGCTGCTCTTGCACGGGGTGTGCCTGAAACGGCCCGAGCTGGCAAAAATCTCGATATTTAAGGGAAAACCCCTAAAAATCCCGATTCCCAACGGGCGGGTATTCCCGGGTGTTGGGGGTCCATCAGGCCTGTCAAGCACCGTTCAACACCTTGAAACACAAAACAATTTCACGAAATCGTCGATGTCCGGGGCGGTTTTTGATGAAATGGTGAAGTCCGCCAGGAACCTGGGCTGGCTTGCTCCGGTGGCCGTGTGCGGTCAGAATATCGAGAATTCTGGCGAACACAGCCCGATGTACAGGAGACCCCGTGGAACCCCATCTGAACTACCCCCCGGACGCTGACCTGAGGAAGCTGTTGCGTTTTGAGCCCGACAGCGGCGCGATCTGGCTGGGCGAACGCCGCATGGTGTTGTTGCACACGGCGGCGCTCAGTGCGCTGCGCCGCGACCTGATCACCTCGGTCGGCACCGAACACACCCGCCGACTGCTCACGCGCATGGGCTACGCCAGTGGCGCGCACGACGCTGGCTTTGCCCACAAGACCCGGGGCAACCGCAGCCTGGAAGAGATGTTCATGGTGGGGCCGCAGCTGCACATGCTGGAAGGCGCAGCGCGGGTGACGCCGCTGCACCTGAAGATGGACGCGGCCACCGGGCTGTACGAGGGCGAGTTCCGCTGGGACGACTCCTGGGAGGCCCACGCCCACCGGCTGGCCTATGGCGTGGTGGACGAGCCCGCCTGCTGGATCCTGCTGGGCTACGCCAGCGGCTACACCAGCGCGTTCATGGGCAAGCTGATCCTGTTCAAGGAAATCAAGTGCGGTGCCTGCGGAGACGACCACTGCCACATCGTCGGCAAGCCGATCGACGAATGGCCGGATGGCGAGGCCTACCGCCCGTACTTCGAAGACGACTCACTGCTGCACAAGCTGGACGTGCTGAGCCAGCAGGTGGAGGCGCTGAAGACCACGCTGGAGCCCGCGACATCGGGCGGCATGCTGATCGGTGCCTCACCGGCGTTCCAGCATGCCCACGATCTCATGCAGCGCGCAGCGCGCACGCAGGTCACGGTGCTGCTGACCGGCGAGACGGGGGTGGGCAAGGAGCGTTTCGCCCGGGCCTTGCACGAACATTCCGACCGCGCCACGGGCCCGTTTGTGGCGGTGAACTGCGCAGCCTTGCCCGCCGAACTGATCGAGGCCGAGCTGTTCGGGGTGGAGAAGGGGGCCTACACCGGGGCGCACGCGGCGCGCGCCGGGCGCTTCGAGCGCGCCGAGGGCGGCACCCTGTTCCTCGACGAGGTCGGCGACCTGCCGCTGGCGGCACAGGCCAAGCTGCTGCGCGTGTTGCAGGAAGGCGAGATCGAGCGGCTGGGGGCCGAGGCCACGCGCAAGGTCAATGTGCGCATGGTCACCGCGACCAACGTGGACCTGGAGGCCGCGGTGGCGCAAGGCCGGTTCCGGCGCGACCTGCTGTACCGCCTCAATGTCTATCCGATCTGCATCCCGCCGCTGCGCGAACGCAGCGCCGACATCGAGCCGCTGGCGCGCCACCTGCTGGCGCGTTTCATGGCGCTGCACAACAAGCGCCTGAGCGGTCTGGGCGACCGGGCCCTGCAGGCCCTGATGCGGCACGACTGGCCGGGCAATGTGCGCGAGCTGGAAAACCTGGTCGAACGGGGCGTGATCCTCGCCGCCCAGGGTGGCGCGGTGGAACTGGAGCACCTGTTCCCGAACCAGCCGGGGGCGCGCCAGGAAGGGGTGGACCCGCAAGGGCGGCTGGCCCGGGTCTTGCCCGCGGGAGAGAACGAACTCTGCGAGCGCATTGTGAGCAGTGGTCTGTCGCTCGAACAGCTGGAGTCCCGGGTGCTGGCGCTGGCGGTCGAGCGCAGTGGCGGCAACCTGTCGGGCGCTGCGCGTCTGCTGGGCCTGACCCGGCCCCAGCTGGCCTACCGGCTCAAGCGCCAGCAGATCGACGAAGAATCGTCTTGAACAACGTGACCGGGAAGAACCCCATGCTGCCCAACCAGACTTTCACCGACCACCTGCTGCGTCCGGTCAGCGAATCGCCGCGCACCCTGTCCGAGCGCGCGTACCTCGCGGTCCGGCAGGACATCGTGCAGGGGCGCCTCGCGCCGGGAGAGCGCCTGCGTGTCGAGCACCTGAAAGACCGCTACGCCGTCGGCGCCGGCACGCTGCGCGAAGCGCTGGCCCTGCTGGTGTCCGACGCCCTGGTCACGGTCGAAGGCCAGCGCGGCTACCGCGTGGCCGAGATCTCGCTGGGCGACCTGAAAGACCTGACCGACACCCGTGTGATGCTGGAAACCGAAGCCCTGCGCCAGTCGATCCGGCTTGGCGACGCGCGCTGGGAAAGCGATCTGGCGCAGGCCTTCGCGGCACTGACCGAAGCCGAACAGCAGCCGGGCGGTCTGGAGCCCCTGCGCTGGGAAGCGGCCAACAAGCGCTTTCACGAAGCCCTGATCTCGGCGCACCGCTCACCCTGGAGCAAACACCTGCTGGGCATCCTCTACCGCCACGGCGAGCGCTACCGGCAGGTCGCCATCCGCATGGGCGCCACCCAGGCGGTGCACCGGGACGTGCACGACGAGCACACCAGCATCTACACCGCCGCCATGGCGCGCCAGGAAGCGCGCGCCGCGCTGGCGCTGGAGGCGCACATCCGCCTGACCTGCGACATCCTGTTGCAGCAGGCCGCGAACCACCCGCCGGAAGCGCGGCAGGCGGCCACCGAGCTGGGCCTGCCGGCCTGACCGTGGCGGGGAAAGTCCGGTAGACGCACCATCTCCTGCCCACCACAATCGCCGCATGTCACCCATCTGGGATTTGCACGCCCCCCACGCCGACGCGGCCGTGCCGTCGCGCGCGGTCGCCGCCCTGCTCGATGTGGCCTTGTCGCCATCCAGCGCCGACGCCCTGCTGCGGGCGGTGCAGGCTGTGGTGCCGGTGGATTACCTGTCGCTGGTTCGCATCCACAGCGACCGGCCCGAATTGGTGGAAGGCAGTGCGTCGCGCCCGCAGGAGCGTGCGGTGGTGGCCCAGTGCTTCGGCATCTACCGCCGCCACTACTACCGGCGCGACGCCATCCTGCCGCTGGCGCACCAGCTCACCGGCCGACCCGGGCGCGAGGGCGTGGCCCTGCATTGCCGTGCCGACCAGCTGCCCGACGCCGGCTGGCGCGCCGACATCTACGAGCGCGAGCGGCTGACCGACCGCTTCACCCTGATGCACGCGCCCGCGCCGGGCCAGGTGCAGGTCATCCACCTCTACCGCGACGAACGCCAGGGCCGCTTCCTGCCGCAGGAGGTCGAGCGCCTGTTGGGCCTGGCGCCCCTGCTGCGCCAGGCCCACGCGGCCGCCTGGCGCGCGGGGGCGGCGCTGGTGGACCGCGCGTCGCGCACCGCCGAGGGTGAGCGGCGCCTGCAGCGCCTGGCCCCGGCGCTCTCGCCGCGCGAGCGCGCGGTGTGCGCGCGCATTGCGCTGGGCCTGAGTGCCGAGGGCATCGCGGTCGATCTCGACGTGGCGCCGTCCACCGTGATCACGCTGCGCAAACGCGCCTACCAGAAGCTGGCCGAGGCCGGCCTGCCCGCGCAGCGCCTGGGGCTCGCCCGCCTGCTGGGCTGACGTCGGCAGCCAACGGCAAGACCCTGTCTGTCCCCCTCGAAGGGGACGCCGGCAGCGTGAGCGGCGCCTAGCATGGGGCGACAACAACCCTGGCCAAGGAGACCCCGCATGTGGCTGCGCAACTGCTGGTACGTCATCGCCTGGGGGCACGAAATCCCCGCCGCCGACGCGCCCCAACTCTTCACCCGCACCGTGCTCGGTGAGCCGGTGCTGGTCTACCGGTTGGCCGACGGCGGACTGGTGGCGCTGGAAGACCGCTGCTGCCACCGCCACGCGCCGCTCTCGGTGGGTCGCCGCGAGGGCGACTGTGTGCGCTGCGGCTACCACGGTTTGAAGTTCGAACCCTCGGGCCGCTGCATCGAGATCCCGGGCCTGGACACGGTGCCGCCCAAGGCCTGCGTGCGCAGCTACCCGGTGGTGCAGAAGAACAACTGGGTCTTCGTGTGGATGGGCGACCCGGCGCTGGCCGATGTGGCCCTGCTGCCCGACAACTTTTCGTGTGAGAGCCCGGACTGGAAAAACAAGCCGGGCTACCTGCACTACGACACGCCCTACCTGCTGATCTGCGACAACCTGCTCGACTTTTCGCACCTGAGCTACGTGCACGAAAGCAGCCTGGGCGGCTCCACCCGCATCGCGCAGGCGCGGCCCACCATCGAGCCGGTGCCCGGCGCCACCGCCGACTGGCCGCAGATGGGCATCAAAGTCTCGCGGTATGTGAACGACGTGCCGCCGCCGCCGTTCTACCAGCGCTTCCGCCGCTTCGACACCCACCTCGACCGCTGGTTTGTCTACGAGTTCCTGCTGCCCGCCACGCTGCTCATGCACTCGGGCGGCCGCCCCACGGGCGCGGCGCCCGACGCGCCCGGCCCCTCGGTGCGGCTGCACAGCTGCCAGACGCTCACCCCCGAAACCGAAACCACCACGCACTACTTCTTCCAGCAGTCGCACCCGGTGAACGAGGGCGACGACACGGTGACCGAGAGCATCTACAACAGCCTGCTCGGCGCCTTCAACGAAGACCGCGACATGATCACCGCGCAGCACCACAACATCGCCTTCGACCCGGCGCGGCCCATGCTGCCGCTGGCCATGGACGCGGCGTTGCTTCAGTTCCGCCGACTGCTGGAGGGCCGCGTGGCCGCCGAGCGCGAGGCCACGGCAGGTCCCGCCTCCTGAGCTTTCCCTGTTCCGTTCACCCAACGACAACCACCCGGAGACACCATGAAAAAGACCTTCCTTCGCCTCGCTCCCATTGCTGCGGCCTGCCTCGTGGCCGGCACGGCCCAAGCCCAGACCGTGCTGCAGGTCTCGACCTGGCTGCCGCCCACCCACGGCGCCACCATGGCGCAGAACCAGTGGTGCGAGGCGGTGGAGAAGGGCACCAACGGCAGCGTGAAATGCAACCTGCTGCCCAAGGCGGTGAGCGCGCCGCCCGGCACGTTTGACGCCGTGCGCGACGGCCTGGCCGACGTGTCCTACACGGTGGACGGCTACACGCCCGGGCGCTTCGTCTTCACCCAGGTGGCCGAGTTCCCCTTTCTCGGCGACTCGTCCACCGCCACCTCGGTGGCCTACCAGCGCATTTACGACAAGTACTTCGCGCCGCTCGGTGAGCACCGCGGCGTGAAGGCGCTGGCGGTGTTCACGCACGGGCCGGGCATCATCTTCACGGTCAAGCAGCCTGTGACGAGTGCGGCCGACGCGGGCAAGCTCAAGTTCCGCATCGGCGGCGGCAACATCAACGAGCTCTCCAAACTCATGGGCTGGAACACCACGCTCAAGCCGGCGACCGACTCTTTCGAGCTGCTGTCCACCGGCGTGATGGACGGCACCTTCTTTCCCGACGAATCGTTGCAGTCCATGCGCCTGCAGATGGTGAAGCACGCCACCACCTTTCCCGGCGGCCTCTACAACACCAGCTTCGTTTTCATGATGAACCCGGCGAAGTACAACAGCCTCAAGCCGGAAGAGCGTGCGGTGATCGACAAGGTGTCGGGTGAGGCGGCCACGCGCCTGTTCGCGGCCGGCTGGGACCGCACCGACGCGGCCTCGCGCGATATCCAGAAGCAGACCGGCGTGCAGCGCCAGATGGCCAACGAGGCCTTCGTGAACGAGGTCAAGGCCAAGCAGGCGGCGCTGGAGGACCGCTGGGTGGCGGCGGCGGAAGGACGTGGGTTGAAGAACGCGCGGGCGGTGCTGGCGGAGTTCCGGGCGGAGACGCAGAAGCTGAAGTGAGCTGGCGCCCTGCTGCTGTCTTGCACCGGTTCCTCGGGCGGGCGGGTTGGTGTTCAACGCCCGCACTCGGCGCGGTCAGCGGCCGGGTGCTGCCCGGTTCCGCCGTTGGAGGCAAAGTCGCATCAGCCCGCCAGCGTGGGGAACAGCTTCACCAGCCCCGCCGCCATCACCTCCACCGACAGCGCAGCCAGGATCAGGCCCATCAGCCGGGTCATCACGTTGATGCCGGTCTGGCCCATCAGGCGCGCGATGGGTTTGGCGAGCGAGAAACACACGGCGGTGGCCAGAGCGATCACCACGCCGTAGCCCACCAGCGCGGCGTGCTGGAAAAAGGTCTTGGCCTGGTCGGCGTAGATCACCACCGTGGACATGGTGGCCGGGCCGGTGAGCAGCGGGATGGTGAGCGGCACCACCGCGATGGAGGCGCGGGCTGAGGCGTCGTCCACCTCGCCCTGCGTGGTCTTGGCCTCGGCCGGTTGTGCGTTCAGCATCGACAGCGCCGAGGTCAGCAGCAGCATGCCGCCGCCGACCTGGAAGCTCGCCAGCGAGATGCTGAAAAACTCCAGGATCTGCAGACCGATGATGGCGCAGGTGGCGATCACCGCGAAGGCGCTGATCGACGAGATCAGGATGGTGCGCCGGCGCTGCGCCGAGGTGAAACCCTGTGTGTAGTGGATGAAGAAGGGCACGATCGCCAGCGGGTTGACGATGGCGAGCAGGGTGATGAGGGGCTTGAAATCCATGGCCGGCATTGTGGGGCAGGAAGGGTCTGCCCGCGCTGCATCAGCGGATTTCAGGGGGCATTCATGCCGGGTTTGAGGTCCCAGGCTCGCGGCGCCGGAACATGCCGTAGCCCTCCATGTGCAGCACCTTGTCGCCGTGCTGGTTGAACATTTCCCACACCGTGCGCACCAGGCCCACGTCGGGCCGCTTGCTCATGGCGCGCTTCTCGGTGATGGTGTGCTGCAGCCGCAGCACGTCGCCGGGGTAGACCGGCTTGGTCCACTTCAGGCTCTCCAGCCCGGGCGAACCGAGGCTCGATGTTTCGTGCAGAAAATTCGTGACCATCAATCGCATGGCCATGGCGCAGGTGTGCCAGCCGCTGGCGCTCAGGCCCCCGAACACCGAGGCCTTGCCGGCTTCTTCGCTCAGGTGGAAGGGCTGCGGGTCGAACTGGCTGGCGAAGGCGATGATCTCGGCCTTTGTCGGCGAGAGGCTGCCCAGGTCGCGCACCTGGCCGATTTCCAGGTCTTCCCACCAGATCTTGATGTGCGGGCTTTGTTCGGGTGTGGTGGCGGTCATGTGGTTGATCTCCTCATCGGCCACCGGACACGTCCAGCAGGCTCATGGTGGTGTAACTCGCGGCGTCCGACAGCAGCCACACGATGGCCTGCGCCACCTCGTCGGCCGAGCCGCCGCGCTGCATCGGCACCTGGTGCTTGAGGTCGTTGACCCGGTTGGGCAATCCACCGGAGGCGTGGATCTCGGTTTCGATCAGGCCCGGCCGCACCGCGTTGACGCGAACGCCTTCGGCGGCGACTTCCTTGGCCAGGCCGATGGTGAAGGCATCGATGGCGCCCTTGGCCGCCGCGTAGTCCACGTACTGCCCCGGCGATCCCAGGCGCGAGGCCGCGCTGGACACGTTGACTATTGAGCCACCTTCGCCGCCGTGCCGCGTGCTCATGCGGCGCACCGCCTCGCGCGCACAGAGCATCGAACCGATCACGTTGATGTCGAACATGCGGCGCCAGCGCGCCACGCTCATCTGATCCAGCCGCGCGGTCACGTCCACCACGCCGGCGTTGTTCACCAGCCCGGTGAGCCGCCCGAGCTGGGCGTCCACCTGCTCGAACATGCACAGCACCTGCGCCTCGTCGGCCACATCGGCCTGCACCGTGATCGCCGCGCCACCCTCGGCGCGGATCGCTCGCACCACCTCGTCGGCCGCGAGCGAGTTGGCGGTGTAGTTCACCGCCACGGCCCAACCCTGGCGCGCGGCGAGCAGGGCGGTGGCCGCCCCGATGCCGCGGCTGCCGCCCGTCACCAGCAAAACCTTCTTTTGCGTTGCGCCGTCTTTCTGATTCATAACCTGTCTCCTGCAAAAGCCGCCGGTATGGCTTACAACACCGCTTGTACCGCCCTTCATTAAAACAGCGCAAGGAGACCGCCATGCGTCACACAGTCGACTATTACTTCGCTCCTCAGAGCCCCTGGATGTACCTCGGTCACGAGCGCTTTGCCGAACTGCTGCAGCGTACCGACACCCAGGTGCGCGTGCTGCCGGTGGACTTGGGCAAAGTGTTCCCCGTGTCGGGCGGACTGCCTCTGCCGCAGCGGGCGCCCCAGCGCCAGGCCTACCGGCTGGTGGAGCTGCGCCGATTCAGTGAGGCGCTGGGCATTCCGCTCAACCCGCAGCCGCGCTGCTTTCCGGTGGCCGGCGACCCGGCGGGCTGGCTGATCACGGCCGTGGCCGAGCAGGACGGCGACGCCGCCGCGATGCGGCTGACCGGCGCGGTGGGCCGGGCGGTGTGGGCGCAGGAGCGCGACATCGCCGACGCCACCGTGCTGGCCGAGCTGCTGGACGAATGCGGTCTGGACCCGCAGCGCCTGGCGCAGTCGCAGCAGGACGGCGCGAAAGCGCTGTACGCCGCACATACCGCGCAGGCGATTGACGCCGGGGTGTTCGGTGCGCCAAGCTACGTCATCGACGGCGAAGTTTTCTGGGGCCAGGACCGCCTCGATTTCGTCGAGCGCCGGCTGTCGGTCTGACCGCATTTTTTGACCACAACACAGGAGCATTCCATGGGAACCTTCGTCAACCTCACCGCCGCCGACGGCTTCACGTTCCCCGCCTACGTGGCGCAACCCACCGGCCAGCCCAAAGGCGGCCTCGTCGTGTTGCAGGAGATTTTTGGCGTCAACGCCCACATCCGCGCCGTGGCCGATGGCTACGCGGCTGACGGCTATTTTGTCGTCGCACCGTCCACCTTCCACCGCGTCAAGACCGGTGTGGAGTTGGGCTACGCCGAGGCCGACATGCAGGCTGGTATGGCGCTCAAGGCCGCTGTGGAGGCGCTGCCTGCGCCGGGCGTGATGCCCGATATCCAGGCCGCCATCGACCACGCGGGGCAGGCGGGCAAGGTCGGCATCGTGGGCTACTGCTGGGGCGGGCTGCTGACCTGGCGCTCGGCCTGTGCACTCAACGGCCTGTCGGCCGCCGTGCCTTATTACGGCGGCGGCATGACCACCGAGGCCGAGGCGGCGCGCCAGCCCCGCGTGCCGGTGATGGCCCACTTCGGTGAACAGGACCACTGGATTCCGCTGGACACCGTGCGCGCCTTCGAGAAGACCCAGCCCAGTGTGACGGTGCACGTCTACGCCGCGAACCACGGCTTCAACTGCGACCACCGCGGCGCCTGGAACGCCGAGGCCGCGAAGCTCGCGCGGGAGCGCACGCTGGCCTTCCTGGCGCAGCATCTGGGGTGATGCCATGAGCGCCGCCCGGCCGTTCCGAAGGCGCTCAGCCCCGCAGTGCGCAGCACGGAGGGAAAGTCCGGTGAGCGCCGCCCGGCCGTTCCGAAGGCACTCAGCCCCGCAGTGCGCAGCACGGAGGGTAGTCCAGTGAGCGCCGCCGGCCTGACCCGGTTCTCCGGGCTGGCCCTGGTGGCCGGCTGGGCGCTGTCGGCCGCGGCGCAGGGGGCTTACACCGGGCCCTTGTTCGATGCCCATCTGCACTACAACGATGAGGCCTGTGTGCACGACGCACCCGCGCCGGGCTGCCCGCATCCACTGCCGGACGTGCTCGCCCGCATGCAAACCAGCGGCGTGCGCGCGGTGCTGGCGAATTCCCGCCCCAACGACGGCACCCGCGCCCTGGCCACGGCGCGTGAGCAGACCCGCGCCGCGGGCGTGACCGTGGTGCCGTTCGTGCGGCTCTACCGCAACCGGGCCGACTACAACAACTGGTTTCGCGACCGCACCATCGTCGATCTGGTGCAGGCCGAACTGGTCAAAGGCACGCTCGCCGGCCCCTACCGCGGACTCGGCGAGTTCCACCTCTACGACAGCGCCAACGCCAACGCTCCGGTGGCGAAACAGCTGATGGCGCTCGCCGAGGAGAAGAACCTGGCGATCCTGGCCCATGTAGACGATGTGGCCATTGACCTGCTGATGGCGCACACGCCGTCAAAGGGGCAGATCGATCCGCCGCCGGGTCGCCCCAAGGCGGAGCGTGGGGGTGACGGATTTCGCCTCATCTGGGCCCACACCGGTATCGGCGGCACGCCGGTGGCGCGGGTCGACGAACTCATGGCGCGCTACCCGCGCCTGATGGGTGAGCTCTCCTACCGGCCGGGCCTCACCTGCGAGGGTGGCCAACTGTGCCCTGAGTGGCGCACGCTGCTGCTCAAGTACCCGGACCGCTTCCTGATCGGCTCGGACACCTGGATCAACCAGCGCTGGCTCTCCTACGGCGAACTGATGCAGGGTTACCGCGTCTGGCTCGGCGGCCTGACGGCCGACGTGGCGCGGCAAATTGGCTGGGACAATGGGGCACGCCTGTTTGGCGTGCCCACCCCGAAGAACTGACCATGATCCAGCTGCATTACTACCCCAGCACCGCCAGCATGGTGCCGCACATCCTGCTCGAAGAACTGGCCGTGCCCTACGAACGCGTGCTGGTGGACCGCGCGCAGGACGTGCAGAAGACCATGGCCTACCTGAAGCTGAACCCGAACGGCCTGATCCCGGTGCTCACCGACGGCGATCTGGTGCTGTACGAAACCGCCGCGATTTGTCTGCACCTGTGCGACACGCACCCGGCCAGCGGCCTGGCACCCGCGCTGGGCACCCCCGAGCGCGCGCACTTCTACAAGTGGCTGATGTGGCTGACGAACACGTTGCAAGCCACATTGATCGTCTATTTTTACCCCGATCGCTGGGTGAATGCCGGCAACGCGGCGGGCGCCGCCGAGGTCCGGCACCACGCCGAAATCCGCATCAACAACCTCCTGAAGCAGCTCGACAACGAGCTGACCCGCCACGGCGGCCCCTGGTTCATGGGTGAGGCCTACACCGCACTGGACCCCTACGTGTTCACCCTGTGCCGCTGGACGCGCAACTTCGCCGGTGCGACCGCCCGCAGCAAGCGCCAGCTGGGCCCGTACCTGCAGCGCATGCTGGACCGGCCTGCCGTGCAGCGGGTATTGGCCAACGAAGGCTTGAGTCCGCCGTTTGTCTGAAGCGTGAGGGTAGGAGAAAAACACTCCTGCGGCGCGGGGGGCTACCGTCCTGATCTTGCCAGGTAGCGCTTGCGCCAGAACAGCACGCCGAGACCCACGGCTATCAGCATCATGCTGCCCATGGCCCACCAGAAGCCCGAGCTGTGGTGCAGCAGCGGGATGAACTCGAAGTTCATGCCGAAAATGCCCGCGATCAGGTTCAGCGGCAGGAAGATGGCGGTCAGCGCCGTGAGCGTGCGCATGATGTCGTTGGTGCGGTTGCTCTGTGCCGAAAAGTGCATCTGCACCGCGGTCTCGGCGTTCTGCTCCAGCCGGCGCACGTTGTGCACCACACGTTCGATGTGCTCCAGCACATCGCGGCTGCGCACCTTGAGCAGCTCCAGTCCTCGGTGGCCGCCAAAGTGGTCGCTGGTGCCCTCGACCACTTCCCAGCCGGCCAGCGCCTCGATCCAGTCTTGAATGGCGGCGCGCTGGTCTTCGCAGATCTCGTCCAGGTGGTGCAGCGAGATGCGCGCGTCCAGCAGCGAGCCCCAGTTGTTGAAGCGTGTCGAGGGATGCAGCAGTTCGGTTTGCCAGTGGTCCAGCTGGCGGGTGAGCTCGCGCCGCAGATCGAGGTAGCCGTCCACCATCTGGTTCACGATGCGCAGCATCAGGTCGGCCGGCCCGCTGGGCAGGTTCACGCCGGCGGCACGCGAAGCGGCCGATGCCGCGGCGAGCAGGCGCGTGGCGTACTGGTCGAGCACCGTGCAGCCCGCGGGGTGGACCGTGAGCAGCACGCGGTCGAACACCGCAAATCCGACCGGGCTGGTGTCGATGCGCCGCAGCACCGGCGGGCCGCCGCGTTTGATCGGCTGCGTGAGGACCTGGCCCGGGTGGGCCAGATCGGTTTCGCTGTGCCCTGCAGCAAGTCGGCGGAACACCAAGATGTCGTACTGCGAGGTGTAGTCGAAGTGCGAGGGCAACTGGTTGTTGAGCAGGTCAGACAGGTGCAGGTCGACCAGCGTCACGCTGTGCAGGGCCTGCAGCGTGGACTGGATGTGTCCCTGCTCCAGTTCGAATTCGCGCCGGCCGCAGGCGATCCAGACAAAGCTGCGCGGCGCCAGTTCCGTGGGCAGCGTGTCGGTCTCATTCACGGCACCGGGCAGGACGTGGAAGATGCGCATGCGTCGGTGCCCAGGCAGGTGGTGAGTGGGGATCAGCCGCGCAGCAGGCGGGCCGCGTCGCGAGCGAAATAGGTCAGCACGCCGTCGGCCCCCGCGCGCTTGAAGGCCAGCAGGCTTTCCATCATCACCGCGTCGTGGTCCAGCCAGCCGTTGATTGCGGCGGCCTTGAGCATGGCGTATTCGCCGCTGACCTGGTAGGCGAAGGTGGGCACGCGGAACTCGTCCTTCACGCGGCGCACGATGTCCAGGTAGGGCATGCCGGGCTTGACCATCACCATGTCCGCGCCCTCGGCGATGTCCAGCGCGACTTCGCGCAGGGCTTCATCGCTGTTGCCCGGGTCCATCTGGTAGACCTTCTTGTCGGCCTTGCCCAGGTTGGCGGCCGAGCCCACCGCGTCACGGAACGGGCCGTAGAAGGCACTGGCGTACTTGGCGCTGTAGGCCATGATGCGCGTGTGCACGTGGCCGGCGGCTTCCAGGCCCTGCCGGATGGCGCCGATGCGCCCATCCATCATGTCGCTGGGCGCCACCATGTCCACGCCAGCGGCGGCCTGGGTCAGCGCCTGCTGCACCAGGATCTTCACCGTCGGGTCGTTGAGGATGTAGTTGTGCTCATCGAGCACCCCGTCCTGCCCGTGGCTGGTGTAGGGGTCCAGCGCCACGTCGGTCATCACGCCCAGGCCGGGGAATTCTTTCTTGAGCGCCCGCACCACGCGCGGCACCAGGCCATCGGGGTTCATCGCTTCCTGGCCGTCCGGCGTCTTGAGCGACTGGTCGATCACCGGGAACAGCGCCATGTAGGGAATGCCCAGCTTCACGCAGTCCTCGGCCACCGGCAGCAGCAGGTCCAGGCTCAGGCGTTCCACGCCGGGCATGGAGCCCACGGCTTCACGGCGCTGGGCGCCGTCCAGCACGAACACCGGGTAAATGAAATCGGCCGGGCTGAGCCGGTGCTCGCGCACCAGGTCGCGGGTGAACGCATCGCGCCGCAGACGGCGGGGGCGGGACAGGGGGTAGGGGGCTGGGATGTGCATCTTCGTATTGTGGCAAAGCTGCAGCGGGTGGACGATCCGGTTCGGTTGAATCCGTTCTTCAAAGTGTCTGAAACTACCGGGTTTCAATTCGTAAAAAGATGGCGGTGATTGAAAAACCCAGAAGTTTGTGTTGAACTCTGTCATAACAAAAAAATACAAGCGCGCGCCTGCTGTCCTGGGCTGGCGAAGGTATTTTTTGATCTTCCGATCGGCCGTCCGCATCGAAACGCCCTGGGGGGTGATGCCGCATGACCAGATGCACCGTCTGCATGCAACGGTCGATTGGATCCTGGCTTCTTTATTCACCGAGCTCTGCCATGTTGCAAACCAAGAAAAACTCTGTCACTCCCCCCGTGGGCGCCAAACCGGCCACAGCCGGTGCGTCCGAAGCCTGGTCGCTCGACGACCATTGGCCCGAGCTGGTTGCTGGTCTCGCCGAACAGTTCACGGAAAACGTCAGCTCCCTGCAAAACCAGATCGACCAGCTGCTGGCCAAAGGGCGCATCAACAAGCTGGAACATCGGGCCCTGAGCGTGCCGGCCGAGCGCATCAAGCTCGCGGGCGTCAGTGCCCAGCAGATCAACCGGTTCTACAGCGGTCGCATTCGCCAGTCCCATGAGAAGGTGGACATGGCGCAGCTGGTTGAAGGGGTGTTGCAGGAGCGCAAGCAGGAGCTGGGCACGCTGGGCATCGCCTTGCGGCGCAAGCTCAAACAGGTGGAGGTGCTGATCGACCCCACGGTCGCACACACCTTCGTCAACGCCGTGCTTGACTGGGGCCTGCCTTTTGGCAACCGGGTCGACATGCGCCTGGACCTCAACGCCTGGCCGCAACATGCGCGTTTGCAGATGCGCGTGGCCAATGACGGCGTGCCCCCGTCAAGCGCCGCTTCGACCGACAGCCTGAGCTGGATGCTGATCCGCCAGATCGCGCTGGTGTCGGGCGGTGTCGAGATCGAGCGCGAAGTGAACGAGGAGGGCGTGAGTTTCACCGCCATGTTCACGCGCACCGTGCAGGCCGTCGACGGCATTTCGGCGGTGGACCTGTCGGACGAGCACTCGTCGATGTTCAAGTCGCTGTCGGGCACCTACGTGCTCACCATTTCACCCAGCTTGCAGATCCGTGCCGACGTGCGTGACGCGCTGCGAGAGATAGGCATTTCTTCGGACAGCGTTGTGGATTTCCAACAGGCCCGCGACGCCCTCAAGAGCCGCATGCCCAGCCTGATTGTGGTGGACTCGGAGATCAAGGACGATGACTTTGATGCCTTCCGCCGCGACCTGCTGCGCGAGGTGTTCGAGTTCCCGTTCGTCGAGATTTCGCCGGATGACAGCTCGTTCGACATGTCGGGCTTTGGCGAGTTTTCCATGGCCAAAGTCGGGCGCGGCAATATTCGCGAGGCGCTGGGGACGGCCGTGATGTTCGAACTGGCCAAGATGATGTAACCAATTGGCGCTATTTTTTCGGGTGTCGATTCTGGATGTGTCAGATCTGACAGGGGACAGATAGGAAATTTCGTTCTTCTGTTGTAACATTCACTTGGGCAAGCCGAAGGGTGAGCCCCCCGCTTTTCCTCCCTGAGCGGGTGCCTTAGTGTGTGACAGCAAAAAGGCTTCCTAACCCGGCCCTGTGGGCCGGGTTTTTTTTGTCCTTCGTGTTGGCCCAACCTACCGGGCTCAGCATGTCGATGCCCCCTGGCGGGCTAAACTGCCCGCATGCTCTGGGTCAAATCCTTCCACATTGTTTTCATCGCCAGCTGGTTTGCCGGGCTGTTCTACCTGCCCCGGATTTTTGTCAATCTGGCCATGGTCCCGCCCGAAAGTGTTGCCGAGCGCGAGCGCTTGCTGCTCATGGCGCGCAAGCTGATGCGCTTCACCACCCTGTTGGCTGTACCAGCGGTGGCACTGGGTCTGTGGCTCTGGCTGGGTTACGGGATCGGTCTGGGCGCCGGCAATGGCTGGATGCACGCCAAGCTGTTCGTCGTGGCGCTGATCCTCGGCTATCACCACGCCTGCGGCGTCATGCTTCGCAGGTTTCAGCAAGGCATCAACCGCCGGGGCCATGTCTGGTACCGCTGGTTCAACGAGGCGCCGGTGATCATGCTGGTGGTCGTGGTGCTGCTGGTGGTGATCAAGCCCTTCTGAGGCCCAGGGGTGGTCACGACCCCGCGTTCTTCGGCCTGGCCACTCGCGTTGCTGTTTGCGGCGCTGGTGGTCTATGCGAGCCTGTACCCGTTTCAGGGCTGGCGCATGCAGGGCGTGGAGCCGATGGCCTTCATGCTGGCGCCGCTGCCGAAATACTGGACCGCATTTGATGTGGTGAGCAACTTTCTGGGCTACGCCCCGCTGGCGTTTCTGCTGGCGCTGTCCCTGCTGCGCTCTGGTGCTGGGGGATGGTCCTGGTTGTTGGGCTTCACCCTGCCGCTCCTGCTGTCGTTCGGGGTGGAAACGCTGCAGAACTACCTGCCCATGCGGGTGGCCTCCAATCTTGATCTGGCGCTGAACGGTGCCGGAGCCATGCTGGGTGCGACAGCCGCCTGGGTCCTGGAGCGACTGGGCGGACTGCGTCGCTGGAGCCAGTTTCGGGCCGACTGGTTCGTGCCGGGCGCACACGGCTCGCTGGTGCTGCTGGCATTGTGGCCGGCCGCCTTGCTTTACCCGGTCTCGGTGCCGTTTGGCCTGGGGCAGGTCTGGGACAGGCTGGAGATGGAGCTGGCCCACCTGCTGGCAGAGACGCCGTTTCTGGCCTGGGTGCCGTTCCGGGTTGAAAACCCGCTGCCATTGAGCCCACTGGCTGAGGCGTTTTGTGTGGCGCTCGGGTTGCTGGCGCCGCTGCTCATGGGTTTTGCGGACATGCGTTCGCTGTCGCGCCGCGTGGGGTTTCTGGTGGCCTTTTTTGGGTGCGCGCTGGCTGTTGCCGGGTTGTCATCGGCGCTGACCTACGGTCCAGACCATGGCTGGGCATGGATCACGTCCCAGGCCTTGTTGGGACTGGCCTTGGCGTTCGTCGCCGGACTCGCACTGCTTGTCCTGCCGCGCCGGGTCTGTCATGCGCTCATGCTGCTGTGCCTGGCCACGTCGCTCAGCCTGCTCAACCGGGCGCCAGTTAGTCCTTACTTCGACCAGTCGCTTGAAGTCTGGGAGCAGGGGCGCTTCATCCGTTTTTATGGCCTTTCACAATGGCTGGGGTGGGCGTGGCCTTATGCGGCGCTGCTCTTTGGCCTGCGCGCCATCGCCCGACACCCTGGTGCTGGAAAGGGCGCCCACTAAAATCGGAGCATGTCTGAAAACAAGTCGTATTACGAGCGCCACATCTTCTTCTGTCTCAATCAGCGGGAGGGTGGTGAGGATTGTTGTGCCCAGCACAAGGCCCAGGCCGCCTTTGATCGCTGCAAATCGCAGGCGAAGGCGCAGGGCCTGCTCGGGCCGGGCAAGGTCCGTGTCAACAAGGCGGGCTGCCTGGATCGTTGCGCCGGTGGGCCGATTGCGGTGGTGTACCCGGAAGCGGTCTGGTACAGCTATGTCGATGAAAGCGACATCGACGAAATCGTGCAGTCCCATTTGCGCGATGGTGTGGTGGTGCAGCGCCTGCTGACCCCGCCGGACGTCGGGCGCTGAATGCGCTCGCCCGACGGTCGGGTTCTTGCACACGTCGCAGGCGGCGACCGGCGCGGGAGACATCAATGAACGCTCAGACCGAATACTCGTTGCAAGCCGGACCGGCCGGTGAGCTGGAGGTGGCGATAGACCGGCCAACGGGCGACCCGGTCGGGGTTGCCGTGCTGGCCCACCCGCATCCGTTGCACGGGGGAACCCTGAGCAACAAGGTCGTCCAGACCCTGGCGCGCGCCTGTGTGCTGGCGGGCTGGACAGCGGTCCGCTTCAATTTTCGCGGCGTTGGCCGCAGTGAGGGCACATACGACGAGGGGCGTGGCGAGCTGGCCGATCTGTTGTCGGTGATCGAAGCGCAGGCACCTTCGGGTCCGTTGTGCCTGGCCGGGTTTTCATTCGGAGCGTTCGTCACCAGCCATGCGGCCAGCCAACTCCAGGCGCAACGCGAGATCCGGCGCCTGGTTCTGGTGGGCACGGCCGCCAGCCGGTTCGAAGTCGCACCGGTGCCGGCGGAACTTCACCCGCGCACCCTGGTCATTCATGGCGAACAGGACGATACCGTGCCGTTGGCTTCGGTCATGGCGTGGGCGCGACCCCAGGTGCTGCCCGTGCTGGTGGTGCCCGGAGGCGGTCACTTTTTTCATGGGCAGCTGCCCTTGCTTCGGGAACTGGTCCTGCGCCATCTGCGCGCCTGAAGCGGCCGCCCTTCTCCCCTTTTTATTTCAGGAACCGGATTTTGTTGCGTCGATTGTTTTCCCGTGCTTTGTTTCTGTTGGCCGCTGCGGTGGCGTTTTCGGCGTCTGCTCAGGGGCCTCAGCCGCCGGAGGTGGCTGCCCGCGCCTATTTGCTGGTGGATGTGACCTCGGGTCAGGTGTTGGCGTCCAAAGACGCCGATCAGGCGGTGGAGCCGGCGTCGCTCACCAAGCTGATGACCGCCTACATCGTGTTTGATGCGCTGAAGACGGGCAAGCTCAGCCTGACCCAGACCTTTGGGGTGAGCGAGCGGGCCTGGAAAATGCCGGGTTCACGCATGTTCATCGACCCCAAGATGCAGGTGCCGGTGGAGGACCTGATCAAGGGGATGATCGTGCAGTCGGGCAATGATGCGACCGTGGCGCTGGCTGAAGGGTTGGGCGGCAGCGTGGAGCGTTTCGTGGAGTTGATGAACCAGCAGGCGAAATCGCTGGGCATGAACGCCAGCAGCTTCAAGAACCCTGAGGGTCTCACCGTGGCTGGGCACACCACCACCGCACGCGACCTGGCCACGCTCGCCACCCGCCTGATGCGCGATTTTCCCGACTACGTGCCTTACTACGCCATTCAGCGCTACCGCTATCCCGGCACGCCCGCCGCCAACGACACCAACCGCAATCTGTTGCTGTTTCGTGACCCCAGCGTGGACGGACTGAAAACCGGGCACACCAGTGCCGCGGGCTACTGTCTCGTGGCAACCGCTCACCGGGCTGTTCCGGCCTTGGGCAGCGGGCCGCAGGGGCAGCGGCGGCTGCTGAGCGTGCTGCTGGGCGCTTCGAGCGAAAACGCTCGTGCAGCTGAAAGCCAGAAGTTGTTGAACTGGGGCTACACGGCTTTTGATGCGGTTCGTCTGGCGCCAGCGGGCGCGCCGCTGGTTTCGCCGCGTGTCTGGAAGGGCAAATCAGAGGTTGTCAAGCTGGGTCGGCCCGAGGGGGTTGTGGTGTCCGTTCCCGCAGGAGAAGGTGCGCGGCTGAAGACCGAAGTCATCCGACCGGAACCCTTGGTCGCACCTTTGCTGCGCGGCCAGGCGGTGGGTACCTTGAAGGTGACCTTGGCCAATGGTGCGCCGGTGGCCGAGGTGCCACTGAGCGTGCTGGAGACGGTGGAAGAAAGCGGTGTCTTCGGCCGAGCTTGGGACGCTGTGCGTCTCTGGATTCAGTAACCAGACCAGCAACACCCGGGGCGCAGCCCTCGCCGCAGGCCGTGCAAGCAGGCTTCGGCGAAGCGCCTTTCGCGCATTCGTTTGTCAGGATGACAAGCCCGTGCTACATTAGAGGGCTTTTCGGAATCTTCCGAGAAGTTTTCGTTTTCGCTTTTTTAAACGTTTAGGGACGTTTCTTCATGCCAACCATCAATCAACTCGTGCGCCACGGCCGGGAGGTCGAAAAGACCAAATCCAAGAGCCCGGCCATGGAAAACTCTCCGCAGCGTCGCGGTGTGTGCACCCGTGTGTACACCACGACCCCCAAGAAGCCCAACTCCGCTCTGCGTAAAGTCGCCAAAGTGCGCCTGACCAACGGTTTTGAGGTCATCTCCTACATCGGCGGCGAAGGCCACAACCTGCAGGAACACAGCGTCGTGCTGGTTCGCGGCGGTCGTGTTAAGGACTTGCCTGGTGTGCGTTACCACATCGTGCGCGGTTCGCTGGACCTGCAGGGCGTGAAAGACCGCAAGCAGTCGCGCTCCAAGTACGGCGCGAAGAAGCCCAAGGCCAAATAATCCTGGTTTTTCGGTGTTTGGCCGGCCGGCAAGCCGTGTCGAACGTAGTGACCCCAAAGCGCCATGTCGGCGTCGGGTCGAGTAAGTGAGGGCCTTGCTGGGTTCTCGCGGTGTCTGAAAAGACGCCAACTGAAGCAAATTTGAGGTGTAAAAATGCCACGTCGTCGCGAAGTCCCTAAACGTGAAATCCTGCCGGATCCCAAGTTCGGCAACGTCGAGCTCTCCAAGTTCATGAACGTGATCATGGAAGGCGGCAAAAAAGCTGTCGCCGAGCGCATCATTTACGGTGCGCTGGAGCAGATCGAGAAAAAGACCGGCAAAGACCCGGTCGAAGCCTTTTCCATCGCCATCAACAACGTCAAGCCCATGGTGGAGGTCAAGTCCCGCCGCGTGGGTGGTGCGAACTACCAGGTGCCCGTTGAAGTGCGCCCGGTTCGCCGTCTGGCGCTGTCGATGCGCTGGATCAAGGAAGCTGCCCGCAAGCGCAGCGAGAAGTCCATGGCCATGCGCCTGGCCAACGAGCTGATCGAGGCCACCGAAGGCCGTGGCGGCGCCATGAAGAAGCGTGACGAAGTGCACCGCATGGCCGAAGCCAACAAGGCTTTCAGCCACTTCCGCTTCTAAGTTCCGCTTTTCCCAGTCATCCAAGGCGAGCCCGCAAACCCCAAAAGGGGTGGCGGGCTTGCCCAATTCAGGAGTATTTCCATGGCACGCACTACGCCACTGGAGCGGTACCGCAATATCGGTATCTCCGCTCACATCGACGCCGGCAAGACCACCACGACCGAGCGCATTCTTTTCTACACGGGTGTGAACCACAAGATCGGTGAAGTGCACGACGGTGCCGCCACCATGGACTGGATGGAACAGGAGCAGGAACGTGGCATCACGATCACGTCCGCCGCCACGACCTGCTTCTGGAAGGGCATGGACCTGTCCTTCCCCGAGCACCGCATCAACATCATCGACACCCCCGGCCACGTGGACTTCACCATCGAGGTGGAGCGTTCCATGCGCGTGCTTGACGGTGCCTGCATGGTCTACTGCGCCGTGGGTGGTGTTCAGCCCCAGTCGGAAACCGTCTGGCGCCAGGCCAACAAATACAAGGTGCCTCGTCTGGCCTTTGTGAACAAGATGGACCGCACCGGTGCCAACTTCTTCAAGGTCGTCGAGCAGATGAAGTTGCGCCTGAAGGCCAATCCTGTGCCGATCGTGATTCCGATCGGTGCCGAAGAGCACTTCACGGGCGTGGTCGATCTGCGCAAGATGAAGGCCATCATCTGGGACGAAGCGTCCCAGGGCATGAAGTTCAACTACGAAGAAATTCCCGCTGAACTCCTGGAGCAGGCCAAAGAGTGGCGCGAAAAGATGGTCGAGGCTGCGGCCGAAGCCAGCGAAGAGCTGATGAACAAGTACCTTGAAGAAGGTGACTTGACCGAAGAAGAGATCACCCACGGTTTGCGCGTGCGCACGCTGGCGACCGAAATTCAGCCGATGCTGTGCGGTACCGCGTTCAAGAACAAGGGTGTGCAGCGCATGCTCGACGCCGTGATCGAACTGATGCCCTCTCCGGTGGACATCGCCGACGTCAAGGGCACGGACGACGACGAAGAAGTCACCAGCCGCAAGGCCGATGACAACGAGAAGTTCTCCGCCTTGGCCTTCAAGCTGATGACCGACCCGTATGTCGGCCAGCTCACTTTCGTGCGCGTCTACTCGGGCGTGATGAAAAAGGGCGATTCGGTCTACAACCCGATCAAAGGCAAGAAAGAGCGCATCGGCCGTATCGTGCAGATGCACGCCAACAACCGTCTGGAAGTCGAAGAAATTCGCGCTGGCGACATCGCCGCCTGCGTGGGTCTGAAAGACGTGACCACGGGTGAAACCCTGTGCGATCCGGATGCCATCATCATGCTGGAGCGCATGGTCTTCCCGGAGCCCGTGATTGCGCAGGCTGTGGAACCCAAGACCAAGGCCGACCAGGAAAAGATGGGCATTGCCTTGCAGCGTCTGGCTGCAGAAGATCCTTCTTTCCGCGTCAAGACCGACGAAGAGTCGGGTCAGACCATCATCGCCGGCATGGGCGAACTGCACCTGGAAATCATCGTTGACCGCATGAAGCGTGAATTCGGTGTGGAAGCCAACGTGGGCAAGCCGCAAGTGGCCTACCGCGAGACCATCCGCAAGACGGTGGAAGACTCCGAAGGCAAGTTTGTGCGCCAGTCCGGCGGCAAGGGCCAATACGGTCACGTGGTGTTCAAGATCGAACCCAACGAAGCCGGCAAAGGCTTTGAGTTCGTTGATGCGATCAAGGGCGGTGTGGTGCCTCGCGAATACATCCCCGCGGTTGAAAAGGGCGTGATCGAAGCCCTGACGACCGGCGTGCTGGCGGGTTACCCGGTGGTGGACGTGAAGGTCACGCTGCACTTCGGTTCCTACCACGACGTGGACTCGTCCGAAATGGCCTTCAAGATGGCGGCCATCTTCGGCTTCAAGGAAGGCTGCCGCAAGGCCAGCCCGGTGATCCTTGAGCCCATGATGTCGGTGGAAGTCGAGACGCCTGAAGACTACGCCGGCAACGTGATGGGTGATCTGTCCAGCCGTCGCGGCATGGTGCAGGGCATGGAAGACATGGTCGGTGGTGGCAAGGCCATTCGCGCCGAAGTGCCGCTGTCCGAGATGTTTGGTTATTCGACCACGCTGCGATCCATGTCGCAAGGCCGTGCCACCTACTCGATGGAGTTCAAGCACTACGCCGAAGCACCGCGCAACGTGGCCGAAGCCATTGTTGCCGCGCGCGCCAAGTAAGTTTCAGCCGGTCTGCGATCACGCGCCGCCCTGTCCCCGTGCGGGGCGAATCAGCAGTGTGGTGCAGACCTAAAACCGTGACACGGGTTTGTTCTTTCTAGGAATTGAAAAATGGCAAAAGAGAAATTTGAGCGGACCAAGCCGCACGTCAACGTCGGCACGATCGGTCACGTTG
>MERT01000005.1:0-13592 GCA_001770705.1 Burkholderiales bacterium GWF1_66_17
CAACACCGCCGACAACGTGCTTACGGGCAACAACGGGGCCAACCTGCTCCAGGGAATGGATGGCAACGACACACTCATCGGTAACGGGGGCAACGACACGCTCATCGGAGGTGCCGGCAACGACACGATGACGGGTGGGACCGGGAACGACATCTTCAGGTTCTTCAACGGCTTCGGGCAGGACGTCATCAACGGGTTTGACGCCAACCCGGCGAGTGGCCAGGACCTCCTGAACATCTCGGCGCTGGGTATCACCGCGGGCAACTTCGGGGCCAACGTGGTGATCTCGGCGGTCGGGGTTGACACCTTCATCGACATCGGGGCTGACAGCATCACGCTGGTGGGTGTCAACGCCGCCACGGTCACCCAGCAGGACTTCATCCTCGCCTGAAAACAACCAGGATTCCCCGACGGTCAGGCCTTCCTGACCCTTCAAAGCCCCATCGCAAGAAGGGGCTTTTTTTGCTTTTGTGCACTGCGTCACGTCGCTCGTTGTTAAAAATTGTAACCATACCCTCCATGAGGGAGAGTATTGATGGCAATTTGTTTCATTTCAGCTTACCTTAAGAGAACAAATTGACGTAAGTCAAGGAGGCCGTTGGCGCCACGGGGAGACAGGATCGCTGCGCCGCGATGCCGGTTGCTTGTTGTGAAATTGTTCGCCTGAGCGAGTTCCTGGAGGACTCATGAAAAACGCCCCATTTTTCGCAGACGCACTGACCAGTGCCTTTGGTATCCGCAAGCCGGACCGGGATCCGCCGGACTCCCGTGCTTTTCAGCCGTCCATGTGGCCTGACTTTCTGGCCAGTGAACCGGGTCGGCCGGTGCGTGTGATCCTCATCGATGACGACCCCCACATCCGGCGCGTGATTGCGGGTGAGCTGGTGTCTGACATGCGCATCGACATGGTCGGGCAGGCCGATGGCCTGCGAGAAGGGCGCAGGCTGGTTTCCATGTGCGAGTTCGACGTGATGATCGTCGACCTGAATCTGGGGGACGGTTCGGGCTTTGACCTGATCGAGCACATGAAGCAGGTGAGGCCCCAGGCGGAGGCGATCGTGGTCTCCATCATGGACGACGAAGTCCGTGCCATGCGTGCCTTTGAGCTCGGCGCCACCGGTTATCTGGTCAAGAACTCCTGGTTCGGCAGCTTCACGCAGGCGGTGCTCCAAGTGTTCAATGGTGGCGCATCCATCACGCCCAGCCTGGCGCGGCGATTGCTGCAGAAGCTGGAGCAGCCGATGGGGCAGCTTCCAGCCACCGAACGCGATGGTTCGGTGCGCCAGGCTTTGTCGGAACGGGAGCGCGAGGTGCTCAGGCTGGTGTCGGTGGGACACACCAGCAATGAGATCGCGACCAAGCTCACACTCAGCGTGCAGACGGTCAACACCCACATACGCAACATCTACCGCAAGCTGCACGTCAAGTCGCGTGCGCAGGCGGTCAATCTGGCGGCGCACCAGAGGTTGATCTGACCCGGCCTCGGCCGGTCGACCTGAACGCATGATGCAACCAGGTCCAGCATGTCGTCGCACCATATCGGACCCTTGGTCGGACTGTTCTCGGTCACGCTGACCGTTGGGTTCCTGACGGTTTACGGCGGCGGGCGCGAGAGCAAGCGCGCTGACGTGGCCATGGCCTACGGATTGTTGGCCTGGGTGGTGTACATGTTATGGATCGGCCGCTTCGCCGACGAGCCACCCGACGCCGTCGACATGTTCGTCGAGCGCATCGGACTCCAGGTGTGCCTCTCGGCGGCCACCGTGCTGGTGCTGATCGGTGTGCCCCTGTCTTCGCAACGCTTGTGGGGTCTCGTTAGGACGCAGGCGCTGGGCGGTGTGTTGTCGCTGTGGCTCTGGGCTGCAACCTCGCTGGCCGTCTGGTTGACCGTCTGGCGGGTGTTCAATTTCATTATTGTGGGTGTGTTGCTGGTCGTGCTTGTGCGACCGCTCCTGCGCCGCCCGCGGGCTGTGGCCTGGGGGCGATTTCTGTTGTCGGCATTGTTGATGCTGTGTGCCCTGGTTGCCCTATGGCCTGTGGCGGCGGTTCCGTGGCTGGCTTCGGCGGGTGCGTATACCTATCCGGCCGCACTGGTCTGCGTCTGGTGGATGCTGTCCGGTCGGTTCGGAGGCCGGGGTGTCCCGTTTCAACACTCAGCCGCCGCCGAAGAAGAGAGTGGTCATGAGGAGCGACAGCGCATCGCCCAGGACGTGCACGATGGCGTGGGCGCCCACCTGGTGGCGATCCTCTCCTCGCTCGATGCGCGGGACCCGGAGCAGAGGGCGCTGGCATTGTCGCTGGAGCAGTGCCTGCTGGACCTCAAGATCATGGTGGACGGCCTGTACGAAGACGTGACCCATCCGCTTGAAGCGCTGGCCATGCTGCGCTACCGGGTTCAGCCCTGTCTGGACCGCACGGGAACGCTCATGGTGTGGGACATCGAAGACAGTCCGGCCATGGGGCAGCTGTCGCCGCACGCCGTCGCACAGTTCCTCAAGATTGCGCAGGAGGCGATCGCCAACGTGATGCGCCATTCCCAGGCGACCGAGATCCGTGTGGTGTGTGAATACGATGAAACGGGCCGGCGCATTGAGTTGACCATCGCGGACAACGGGAAAGGTTTTGACGACCACCGGCGGCGTCAGGCGGCCCGGAGCAAAGGGCTGGCCGGCATGCAGCGCCGGGCCGCGAATGTGGGGGGCACACTGGAGATCGAAAGCACACCCGGTCAGGGCACGCGTGTTTTTCTGAGGTTGCCCTGCCCGGACCCGGCCTTCCTGCTGCGGCCCGTGGAGTCGGCGCCAGTCCCGCCATCGGTGGTGTCGGCGCATCCGGAACCTTAGCCGCGTTACCCGCGGCCTGGTACACCATCCGGGTAGGGCGCGGGGCGATCATTGGCGTGAGGGCCGTCCGGCTTGTGGCAAACTGCGCCCCTTCTCGAAGCCCCGCCCACCGTGCGGGCAGGACGACAGGGGTCACATGCACACCATCATCGCGCAGATCGCGCAGGAAATCCGGGTCGGCGTTCACCAGATCAAGGCGGCTGTGGAGCTGCTCGACGGAGGCTCCACCGTGCCCTTCATCGCGCGCTACCGCAAGGAAGCCACCGGCGGCCTGGACGACATCCAGCTGCGCGAACTCGAATACCGCCTGGGCTACCTGCGTGAGCTCGAAGACCGGCGGGCGACCGTTCTGAAAAGCATCGACGAGCAGGGCAAGCTGACGCCCGCGCTGCGCGCCGCCATCGCTGCCGCGCCCACCAAGCAGGAGCTGGAAGACCTGTACCTGCCGTTCAAGCAGAAGCGCCGCACCAAGGGCCAGATCGCGCGCGAGTTCGGCATCGAGCCGCTGGCCGACAAGCTGTTTGCCGACCCGACACTGGACCCGATGGCCGAGGCCGCGGCCTTCACGAAGCCACCCGAGGTGCTGGACGACGGCAAGCCGGGCGCCGATTTTTCAACCGTGCTCGCCGTGCTCGACGGCGTGCGCGACATCCTGAGCGAACGCTGGGCCGAAGATGCGGCGTTGCTGCAGAACCTGCGTGAATGGCTCTGGGCCGAAGGCCTGTTGCAGAGCAAGCTGGTGGCGGGCAAAGACGAGAACCACCCCGACGTGGCCAAGTTCCGCGACTACTTCGACTACGACGAGCCGATCAGCCGCGTGCCCTCGCACCGCGCCCTGGCGGTGTTCCGTGGCCGCTCGCTGGAGATCCTGGACGCCAAGCTGGTGCTGCCCGAGCCCGAAGCCGTGCTCACCGCCAGCGGCAGGCCCGCGCCCACGGTGTCCCTCGCCGAAGGCCGCATCGCGCTGCACCTGCGCTGGAGCCACCAGGGCCGCAAGGCCGACGACCTGCTGCGCAAGTGCGTCGCCTGGACCTGGCGCGTCAAGCTCAGCCTCTCCAGCGAGCGCGACCTGTTTGCCCGCCTGCGCGAGAGCGCCGAAGCGGTGGCGATCAAGGTGTTTGCCGACAACCTGCGCGACCTGCTGCTGGCCGCACCCGCCGGCCCGCGCGTCGTGATGGGACTGGACCCAGGCATCCGCACCGGCGTGAAAGTGGCGGTGGTGGACGCCACTGGCAAGCTGGTGGACACCTCCACCGTGTACCCGCACGAACCCCGGCGCGACTGGGACGGCTCGCTGCACACCCTGGCCAAGCTGTGCGAGAAACATGGCGTGAGCCTGATCGCCATCGGCAACGGCACCGCCAGCCGCGAGACCGACAAACTGGCCGCCGACCTGATCAAGCTGGTGCAGAAGGGCACCGATGTCAGCCACCCTTGCCACGGCATGCAGAAGGTGGTGGTGAGCGAGGCCGGCGCGTCGGTGTATTCCGCCAGTGAATTCGCTTCGCAGGAAATGCCCGACGTGGACGTCAGCCTGCGCGGTGCCGCTTCCATCGCGCGCCGCCTGCAGGACCCGCTGGCCGAGCTGGTGAAGATCGACCCCAAGAGCATCGGCGTGGGCCAGTACCAGCACGACGTGAACCAGAGTGAACTCGCGCGCACGCTGGAAGCGGTGGTCGAGGACTGCGTGAACGGCGTGGGCGTGGATCTGAACACCGCCAGCGTGCCGCTGCTGTCGCGTGTTTCGGGGCTCTCGGCCACGGTGGCGAAATCGGTGGTGCGCTGGCGCGAGGCCAACGGCGCGTTCAGGAACCGCCAGCAATTGCTCGATGTGACCGGTCTGGGCGCCAAGACCTTCGAACAAAGCGCGGGATTCCTGCGCATCCGCGGCGGCGACAACCCGCTGGACATGACCGGTGTGCACCCGGAAACCTATCCGGTGGTCGAGCAGATCATGGCCCAGACCGGCCAGCCGGTGGCCACGCTCATGGGCCGCGCCGACATGCTCAAGACGCTGCGGCCCGAGCTGTTCGCCAATGAAAAGTTTGGCGTCATCACGGTGAAAGACATCTTCACCGAGCTGGAGAAACCAGGCCGCGATCCGCGCCCGGATTTCCAGGTGGCGCGTTTCAACGACGGCGTGGACGACATCAGCGACCTGTGCGAAGGCATGATCCTGGAGGGCACGGTCAGCAACGTCGCCCAGTTCGGGGCGTTCATCGATCTGGGTGTGCACCAGGATGGTCTGGTCCATGTGAGCCAGCTGGCCCACAAGTTTGTCAACGACGCGCGCGAGGTGGTCAAGACCGGTGACATCGTCAAGGTCAAGGTGATGGAGGTGGACGTGGCGCGCAAGCGCATCGGCTTGTCCATGAAGCTGGGCGATGCCCCGGGCCGGTCCGGACGGGAGGGTGGGGCACCGCGTGACAACCGGTTTGAGCCGGCCCGTTCAGGCCCCCGCGCCGGTGGGCGCCCGGCCAGCGCGGGGGCGTCGTCCGCGCAGCCGGCCTCGGCCATGGCCTCGGCGTTTGCGCGCCTGCAAGGCATGAACAAGGGCTGAATCCAGCCCCCGGAAGCCGGGTTTTCCGGGGCTCAAGTCGGCGGACGGAGGGCCGATATGGAAGGTAGTCACACACCTTTTCATTTCACGGACTTCCCTTCGCCATGCAACTCGAAGCCCTGCTCAACTACCCCCGCGCCCTGCCGGCGATGCCGCGCGCCGTCTCGGATCTGTTGGCCGAGATGAACAAGGAGGACCCCAACCCCAGGCGGGTGGGCGACCTCATCAGTAGCGATCCGGCGCTCACCACACGGGTGCTGCGTCTGTCCAACTCGGCCTTTTTTCGCGTCAGCCGCAAGATCGGCAGCACCGATGAAGCGGTGGCGCTGCTCGGCCTCACCCATGTGCGCTCGCTGGTCATGGCCGCCGCGCTGGGTTCCAGCTTCAAGAATGTGCCCGGCATTGACCTCAAGCAGTTCTGGCGCTATAGCCTGCGGTCTGCCGAAATCGCCCGCTCGCTGGCCAGCCTGCTGCGCCAGAGCGAGGGCAATGCCTTCACCGCCGGCCTGATCCACGGCATCGGCATCCTGATCATGCACATTGCCATGCCCGACGAAATGGGACCGCTGGACATGGGGACACCGCCGCTGGATCTCCAGCGCGCCTCCGCGGAGATGGCGGCATTTGGCTACAGCTATGCCGAGGTGGGCGCGGGCATGGTGGAGAAGTGGCAGTTCCCGCCCGAGATGGTCTCGGCGCTGGCCAACCAGGTGAGTCCGTTCGAGGGTGAGGCCTACGACCCGCTGGCGGGTCTGCTGCACCTGGCTTCGTGGCGCGCCCGGGCCGAAGAGCTGCAACTGGACAACAACGGTCTGGCGGCCACGTTTCCGGACATGGTCGGCCTCACCCTGGGCCTGGACCTGGACAGTGTGCTCGGCAAGGACCCTTCTGAATGGTCGTTCAGTCAGGCGCTGGGCGCCTTTGTGGACTGAAGCCAGCAATACCGCTCCAGTCCCGCTGCCAGCCGCCGATAGAAGACAGACCGACCCACTTTATTGAGTTTCAATCCAACCCACCGGCAGGTCACCATGCAGCTCGACAAACTTCTCAAGCAACCCCAGGCCTTGCCCTCCGCCCCCAAGGTGGTTCGCAAGCTGATGGACACGTTCAATCAGGAAGATGTCGATCTGTTTCAGGCGGCGGCCTACATCGAAGACGACCCGGTGCTCACGGCCAAGCTGCTGAAGATGGCGAACTCGGCCTTCTTCGGCTTGCACCGTTCTGTGGCCACGGCGCGCGATGCCATCCATGTGATGGGCCTGATCAAGGTGCGGGCGCTGGTGATCGGCGCGGCCATGGGCGAAGGCTTTCACTGCGTGGGCGGGATCAACCTCAACCAGTTCTGGCGCTACAGCCTCAACGTGGCCAACCTCTCGCGCTACATCGCGCTGCCGATCAAGATCGACGAAAACACCGCTTTCACCGCGGGACTGGTGCATGGCATCGGTGAGCTGATGATGCACGTCGGCATGCCCGAGGCGATGCTCGATCTGGACCGCAGCCTGCACATGCTCGACCTCAAGCGCGCCCGCGCTGAAAAAGGCCTGTTCGGCTACAGCTACGCCGAAGCAGGCGCCGCGCTGGCGCGGGAGTGGCGTTTCCCCAAGAAGATGATCGATGCGATCGAGCACCAGGTGGCACCGTTCGACAATGATGTGTACGAACCCATTGCCGGCGTCATCCACATCGCTTCGTGGCGCGCCCGCGCCGAAGAGCTGGCCATCGGCAGCGAAGGCCTGATCAACACCTACCCCGATCCCGTGGGTCTGGTGCTCGGCATCGATCCCGATACCGTGATCGGTGAAGAAATACCCTCGCTCACGCGCCAGGTGGAAGAGCCCGAAGAAACCGAAACCGTGACCCAGGGGCATTGATCCGTCCTGGCGTCCGATGATCGCGGGCTGCGAGACAATCGTGGCCCTATGCAAGCGCTTCGCCTTTATGCCGGCCCCAAGGCACGGCAACACATCGAACAGCACGGCCTGCGCCCGCAGGACGTGGGCACGGTGCCGGCCGCAGCCGGTGGCCCCAAGGGCCTGATACTGGGTCCGCTGGACCGTTTCATCTTTGGTCACTGGCTGACCCAGAGCGCTCAACCGGTGCATCTGGTGGGCGCCTCGATCGGTGCCTGGCGCATGGCCACCGCCTGCCTGCAGGGCACCGCCAGCGCGCTGGAACGGCTGGAGCGCGACTACATCGCCCAACACATCGCCTTGCCGTCTGGCCAGAAGCGCGCGACGGCGGCCCAGATCAGTCGCCAGTTCCGCAGCAACCTGCAGGCCTTTTTCGGCGGGCGCATCGGAGAGGTGTTGCAGCACCCGCGCTACCAGCTGCACGTCGTCGCCTCGCGTGGGCGCCGCCTGCTCGCGGGCGACGGGCCATGGCGAACACCGCTGGGTTACCTGGGTGCGTTCATGGCCAACGCCGTGCATCGCCGGGCGCTGGGTGGCTGGCTGGAGCGTGTCGTGTTCTCGACGCCGGCCGCGGACAGTGGCACCCGGCCGGATGCCATGCTCCCGTTCGAAACGGCCGACCTTCGCACGCGCCAGGCGCCCCTGCGCGAAGACAACTTCATGGACGCGCTGCAGGCCAGTTGCTCGATTCCCTTCATGCTCCAGCCCGTGCAAGGCATTGCGGGTGCGCCACCGGGGCCCTATTGGGACGGTGGCATCACGGATTACCACCTGCACCTGCGCTACCGCAGCAACCCGGCGGCGCCGCTGGTGCTCTACCCGCATTTCCAGCAGTCGGTGGTGCCCGGCTGGCTCGACAAGTCCTGGAAGCGCCGCCACCGCTCCAGCCCCGCGCTGGACCACATGGTGGTGATCGCGCCCGACCCGGCCTGGATCAAGACCCTTCCCAACGGCAAACTGCCCGACCGCAGCGACTTCACGCACTACGGCCAGGACATCAACAGCCGCCAGCGCGTCTGGAGCGGTGCCACCGCCGCCGCCGCGCAACTCGCCGACGAGTTCGCGATGTGGCTGGAGCGCCCCGACCTTTCGCGCATCGAGGCGTTGTAAGGCGGGGGCCGGGTGCGAGGGGATAATTCCGCCCATGGAATCTGCCCCGCGCTACCTCACCGCCGCCCTCTACAAGTTCGTGCACCTGCCCGACGTCGAGGCGTTGCGCGAACCGCTGCAGGCCTGTTGCGATGCGCAGCAGGTCAAGGGCACGCTGCTGCTGGCGAGCGAAGGCATCAACGGCACCATCGCCGGCCTGGAGCCGGGCGTGCGCGCGGTGCTGGCGCACCTGCGGGCCGATCTCCGCCTGGCCACGCTGCAACACAAGGAGGCCTGGGCCCACAAGCCGCCTTTCCTGCGCATGAAGGTGCGCCTGAAAAAGGAAATCGTCACCTTGCGCGTGCCTGGGCTGGACCCGAACAAGACCGTGGGCCAGTACGTCAAACCCCAGGACTGGAACGCCCTGGTGGCCGACCCGGACGTGGTGCTCATCGACACCCGCAACGACTACGAGGTCGCCATCGGTAGCTTCCAGGGCGCCATCAACCCGAACATCAAGACCTTCACCGAGCTGCCCGCCTGGCTCGATGCCCAGTCGGCCCTTCAAGGCGAGAAGAAACCCCGCGTGGCGATGTTCTGCACCGGCGGCATCCGCTGCGAGAAGTCCACGGCGTTGATGAAGATGCACGGGTTTGAAGAGGTCTACCACCTGGAAGGCGGCATCCTCAAGTACCTGGAAGAGGTGCCGCCCGAACAGAGCACCTGGGAGGGCGAGTGTTTTATGTTCGATGAACGCGTGAGCGTGGGCCACGGCCTTCAGACCGGTCCGCATGAACTCTGCCGGTCCTGCCGCTGGCCGCTGGACGCAGAAGACAAGGCCTCGGAGCACTACGTCAAGGGCGTGAGCTGTGCCCATTGCCACGACCAGCGCAGCCCCGAACAAAAGGCCCAGCTGGCCGAACGGCAGCGCCAGGTCGAGCTCGCCGAGGCGCGCGGGGAAGTGCACGTGGGCGCCCACATGCCTGGCCACGGTCCCCGCTGAGGTGAGCAGCCGTTGCGACTGCGTCGCTTCCGTAAAGCAGGTAACGCTTGAACACATGCGGCGTTTTCGCGCAGGTTCGTCCCTAGACTGGGGCTTCCTCAACAACGCTCAAGGAGTGTTCATGAAACGCCTGATTCCTTTGTTCGCCGTGGCCACGCTCGCAGCTGCCTCCGCTTCTGTTCAAGCCGAGGGCCTGTACGGCGAAGTCGGCTACACGCCGCTGAAGCTGGAAAGCAGTGTCGGCGGCCTCGATTTCTCCTCCAAACCGTCCAACGTGCGCGGCATCATCGGCTATGAACTGAACAGCAACCTGGCCGTCGAGGGCATGCTCGGTCTCAGCGCGCAGGACTCGTCCGTGAAGGTGAACGGCATCAATTCAGGTGTCAAGGCCGAGGTGGACAACATGGTCGGCGTCTTCGTCAAGCCCAAGATCGAGGTGGTTGAAGGACTGGAGCTCTTCGGTCGCCTGGGTGCGGCACGCACCAAGCTCTCCGTTGGCAACGAGACCGACAGCGCCACCTCGGTGGCCTATGGCCTGGGCGCAAGCTACAAGCTCAACAGCGCGCTCTCGCTCAACGCCGACTACATGACCTACCACGACAAGGACGACACCACGCTCAAGGGCGTCACCGTCGGGGTCGGCTACAAGTTCTGACGTAAGGCAGCGTCGCCACCGTTCTGGCGGGTCCGTCAGAACGGTGGTGCCCCGCCGTTCACCCCACGGACGGCGTGGGCGGCAGCTTGAGCAGGCTGCCGTATTTTTCGGCCAGGTGGCTCTCGGCCCGCTCCAGCATGAAATATCGAAACGCTTCGGCCGCGGGCGACAGCAGCTTGGACAGCGTGTGCACCACGTTCCAGGCGCGGATGATGGGTGTGCCTTCCACGTCCAGCGTCGCGATCAGTCCGTGCTCCAGCTCCAGACCGATGGTGTGCAGCGACAGGAAACTGATGCCCATGCCGGCCATCACGGCCTGCTTGATGGTTTCGTTACTGGCCATCTCCATCACCACGCGCGGCTCCATGCGCGATGTCTCCAGAAATTTTTCCATCGCGGCGCGCGTGCCGGAACCACGCTCGCGCAGGATGAAGCCGTAGGGCCGCAGGCTGTCCACCGTGGGGTGACCCACCTTGAGCAGAGGGTGGTCGGTGGGCGCCACGAACACATGCGGGTGCGCGGCAAAGGGCTCGGCCCGCGTGGCCAGTTCCTTGGGCGGGCGGCCCATGACGGCGATGTCCACCTCGTTGCCGTGCAGCATCTTCACCAACTGCTCCCGGTTGCCCACGGCGAGCCGGATTTCCACCCCCTCGTGTTCGTGCTGGAACTCGGCCAGCAGCCTCGGCAGGAAGTATTTCGCCGTGCTGACCATGCCGATGGTCAGCGTGCCCACCTCCAGCCGCTGCAGCCGCGCGGCCGCGTCTTCGGCGTCCTTGAGGGTGGCGATCACCTTGCGCGCGTAGACCAGCATGTATTCACCCGCCGTGGTCAGGGCCACCTGTCGCCCGTTGCGCTCGAACAGGGGCAGGCCCACGTGGCCCTCCAGTTCCTTGACCTGCATGGTCACGGCCGGTGGCGTGAGGTGCAAAACCTCGGCGGCCCGGGCAAAACTCAGGTGTTTGGCGACCTCAGTGAAAACCCTGAGTTGGCGGAAGGTGGCGTTCTTCATTAAGTGATTGCTTAACTAAAGTGCAAACAATCATGAATTTACCTTATTTAAGTCCATCCCTATAGTCCGTTCATCACCCCGAGTTTCCGGGGTTCCTGAACAGGTGAATCCATGCTGAACGCCCTGATTTTTGATGTCGATGGCACCCTGGCCGACACGGAAAGCGTGCACCTGGAAGCGTTCAACCACGCGTTCCGGCAAGAGGGGCTGGACTGGCACTGGAGCACCGAACAGTACACCCAGCTGCTCGACATTTCGGGTGGCAAGGAGCGCATGCTGCATCACTGGCGCACAGTGGACCCCGACATGAAAGAGGTGGACGCCGGCGCGCTCACCGACACCATCAACCGCCTGCACGAGATCAAGACGGCTTATTACGAAAACGCCGTCAACAGCGGAGCCGTGACGCTGCGCCCGGGTGTACTGGCGCTCATGAACGAAGCACGTGGCCAGGGCCTGCAACTGGCCATTGCCACCACCACCTCGCCGGTGAACATCGCCGCACTGATGCGCTCGGCCATCGGTCTGGACTGGCGCTCACATTTCCTGGCCGTTGGCGATGCGAGCAATGCACCGATCAAGAAGCCGCACCCGCAGGTCTACCTCAAGGTACTGGCCGACATGGGCATGAGCGCTCTGGAATGCGTGGCGTTCGAAGATTCGTCCAACGGCCTGCGCGCGGCCACCGCCGCCGGGCTCGACACGGTCATCACCCCCAACAGCTTCACCGCCCACCACGATTTCAAGGGTGCGTTGCGCGTCGTGCCCGACCTGAGCCAGGTCAATGTGGCGCGGCTCAGGGAATGGCACAACCGCTGAAACGCCCCCGCGATCCTTCTCTTCAATTTCCAGGCTTCCCATGACCATCCGCATTGCCCCTTCCATCCTGTCTGCCGACTTCGCCCGCCTGGGTGAAGAAGTGCGCGCCATCGAGGCCGCCGGTGCAGACCTGGTGCACTTTGACGTGATGGACAACCACTACGTGCCCAACCTCACCATCGGCCCGCTGGTCTGCGAGGCGATCCGTCCGCACGTGAAGATCGGGATCGACGTGCACCTGATGGTCGAGCCAGTGGATGCGCTGATTCCGCTGTTTGCCAAGGCCGGCGCCAACATCATCACCTTCCACCCCGAAGCCAGCCGCCATGTGGACCGCACACTGCAGCTGATCCGCGACCACGGCTGCAAAGCTGGCCTGGTGTTCAACCCGGCCACGCCGCTGGCGCTGATGGATCATGTGATGGACAAGCTCGACGTGGTGCTGCTCATGAGCGTGAACCCCGGTTTTGGCGGGCAGAAATTCATCCCCGGCACCTTGCCGAAACTGGTGGAGGCCCGCCAGCGCATCGACACCCACATGGCCAACGGCGGCCAGACCATCTGGCTCGAAGTGGACGGCGGCGTGAAGGTGGACAACATCGCACAGATCGTGGCTGCGGGGGCCGACACCCTGGTGGCTGGCAGCGCCGTGTTTGGTGCGCCCGACAACAACGGTGGCTACCACACCGTCATGAAGCAGCTCCGCAAGAACGCCAGCGCCTGAAGCACGGCGCCACCCCCCAACGAATTCAGCAACTTCCCGAAAGCCCTCCATGACCACGCGCCGCCGCTTCACCCTCACGCAATACCTGATCGAACAACGCCGCCGCTTTCCCAGCGCCAGCGGCGACTTCAACGCGCTGCTGCTCGACGTGGCGCTGGCCTGCAAGGCGATCGCGCGCACGGTGGCCTTTGGTGACCTCGGCAGCATGCTCGGCCAGCCCGCGCCCGACGTCACGACCAGCGTCAACGTGCAGGGTGAAGAGCAGAAGAAGCTCGACGTCATCAGCAACGAATATTTCACGCAGATGACCGAGTGGGGCGGTCACCTCGCGGGCATGGCGTCCGAAGAGATGGACCACCCCTACCAGATCCCGGCCACGATGCAGCGAGGCAAATACATGCTGGTGTTCGATCCGCTCGACGGCTCCAGCAACATCGACGTCAACGTCACCGTGGGCAGCATCTTCAGCGTGCTGCGCGCGCCGCAGGACGTGATAGACAGCGGGCGTGACGTGGTCGAGGCCGACTTCCTGCAGCCCGGCACCGAGCAACTCGCCGCCGGCTATGCGCTCTACGGCCCCACCACCATGCTGGTGCTCACCGTGGGCAATGGCGTGGCCGGCTTCACGCTGGACCCGAACCTGGGCCAGTTCATGCTGACGCACCCGAACATGCAGATCCCCGAAGACACGCACGAGTTCGCCATCAACGCGTCCAACAGCCGTTTCTGGGAAGCGCCGGTGAAACGTTATGTGGACGAGTGCCTGGCCGGCAAGACCGGTGCACGCGGCAAGGACTTCAACATGCGCTGGATTGCCAGCATGGTCGCCGAGGCACACCGCATCCTCATGCGCGGCGGGATTTTCATGTACCCGCGCGATACCAAGGACGCCGCCAAACACGGCCGCCTGCGCCTGCTCTACGAAGCCAACCCGGTGGGCATGATCATCGAACAGGCTGGCGGCCGCGCCAGCACCG
>MERT01000005.1:13610-19372 GCA_001770705.1 Burkholderiales bacterium GWF1_66_17
ACCAGCGCATCGGCCTGGTGTTCGGGTCGAAGAACGAAGTGGAACGCATCGAGCGCTACCACCGCGAGCCGGGCGCCTACAAGGACGACGCGAATCCGCTGTTTGCCGAGCGCAGCCTTTTCAGGGATTGACCACCCCCGCGCCGCGCCCAAGGGCGCGTCACCCCCTCAAGGGGGCGGCACTGGCGGCCCGGCAAAGCCGGTTCCGCGGTGCCCTTGGTGAGCTTCCCCTCTGCTGAACTGATTTTGTTTTTTGGAGAACTTCATGTCTGAACGCCATCCCATCATCGCCATCACGGGCTCGTCGGGCGCAGGTACGTCTACCGTCACCCGCACCTTCCAGAACATCTTCCGCCGCGAGAACGTGACCGCCGGCATCATCGAGGGCGACAGTTTCCACCGCTACGACCGCAAGGAAATGAAGGTCAAGGCGGCTGAGGCCGAGAAGGCCGGCAACAACAACTTCAGCCACTTCGGCGCCGAGGCCAACCTGTTTGGCGAGATCGAGAACCTGTTCCGCACCTACAGCGAAACCGGCCAGGGCAAGTGCCGCAAATACCTGCACAACGCCGAAGAGGCAGCGCCCTACAAGCAGGACCCGGGCACCTTCACCGCCTGGGAAGACCTGCCCGATGGCACCGACATGTTGTTCTACGAAGGCCTGCATGGCGCAGTGGTCACGCCCGAGCACAACGTGGCGCAATACCCGGACCTGCTGGTCGGCGTGGTGCCCGTCATCAACCTGGAGTGGATCCAGAAGCTCTACCGCGACAAAAACATGCGCGGCTACAGCGCCGACGCGGTGACCGACACCATCCTGCGCCGCATGCCCGACTACGTGAACTACATCACCCCGCAGTTCCAGCACACGCACGTGAACTTCCAGCGTGTGCCGATCGTGGACACCAGCAACCCCTTCGTGGCGCGCGACGTGCCCACCGCCGACGAGAGCATGGTGGTGATCCGTTTTGCCCAGCCCAAGGGCATCGACTTCCAGTACCTGCTCAACATGATCAACGGTTCCATGATGAGCCGCGCCAACACCATCGTGGTGCCGGGCGGGAAGATGGAGCTCGCGATGCAGCTGATCTTCACGCCGTTCATCTGGCGCATGGTGGAGCGCAAGAAGCGCGCGATGAATTGACGCCCCCTGCGACGCGCCTGCGGCGCGTCACCCCCCACTGGGGGGCAACGCTGGCGGGGCCCGGCAAAGCCGGTTCCGCGGCGTTCCCGGTTGAAGGCACTTCGCTCTGCCGGCATTGAGACTCGAGACAACGCATTCCAAGGACAGACCATGAACACTCCCTCTCCCGAACTCGCCCGCCAGATGGCGAACGCTATCCGCATGCTGGCTGTGGACGCGGTGGAAAAGGCCAAGTCCGGCCACCCTGGCGCGCCCATGGGCATGGCCGACATCGCCGAGGTGCTGTGGAACCGCCACCTCAAGCACAACCCGGCCAATCCGCACTGGCCCGACCGCGACCGCTTCGTGCTCTCCAACGGCCATGGCTCGATGCTGATCTACGCGCTGCTGCACCTCACCGGCTACGACCTGCCGATGAGCGAGCTGAAGAACTTCCGCCAGCTGCACAGCAAGACCGCAGGCCACCCCGAGGTGGGCATCACGCCCGGTGTGGAAACCACCACCGGCCCGCTGGGCCAGGGCATCACCAATGCGGTCGGCATGGCGCTGGCTGAGAAGCTGCTCGCCGCAGAGTTCAACCGCGAAGACGAAACCGTCAGCCACCACATCGTCGACCACTTCACCTACGCGTTCCTCGGTGACGGCTGCATGATGGAAGGCATCAGCCACGAGGCCTGCGCACTGGCCGGCACGCTGCGCCTCTCGAAACTGGTGGCGTTCTACGACGACAACGGCATCTCCATCGACGGCCACGTTGAAGGCTGGTTCACCGACGACACGCCCAAGCGCTTCGACGCCTACGGCTGGCACGTGATCCCCGACGTGGACGGTCACAACCCCGCCGCCATTGAAGCCGCACTGCTGGAGGCGAAGAAGCAGGGTGTGTTGCCCCACGGCAAACCCACGCTGATCTGCTGCAAGACCGTGATCGGCATGGGCTCGCCCAACAAGGCCGGCACGCACGACGTGCACGGCGCTGCGCTGGGTGCGGCCGAGGTGCAGGCCACCCGCGAGCAACTGGGCTGGACCGCACCGCCTTTCGAGATCCCGGCCGAGATCGCCACCGCCTGGAACGCCATCGAGCGCGGCGCTGCGGCCGAACGCGCCTGGCGCGAACGCTTCAAGGCCTACCGCGCGCAGTACCCGCTGGAAGCGGCCGAGTTCGAGCGCCGCATGGCCGGTGATCTGCTGCCCGCGTTCGCCGACAAGCTGCCCGAGGTGCTGGATGCCATCGCAGCCAAGACCGACGCTTTCGCCACCCGCAAGTCCAGCCAGAACGCGCTCGACGTGCTGGCGCCGCTGGTGCCCGAGTTCTTCGGCGGCAGCGCCGACCTGACCGGTTCCAACCTCACCAACTTCAAGGGTTGCGTGAAGGCCGGGCGCGACGCCTGGGGCAACCACATGAGCTACGGCGTGCGCGAGTTCGGCATGGCCGCGATCATGAACGGCATCGCGCTGCACGGCGGCTACATCCCTTACGGCGGCACCTTCCTCACGTTCTCCGACTACAGCCGCAACGCCATCCGCATGGCCGCACTGATGAAGCAACGCGTGATCCACGTGTTCACGCACGACTCCATCGGCCTCGGCGAAGACGGGCCAACGCACCAGAGCGTGGAGCACGTGCCCAGCCTGCGCATCATTCCCGGCCTGGACGTGTGGCGCCCGGCCGATGGCCTGGAGACCGCCGTGGCCTGGGCCTGCGCCATCGAACGCCGTGACGGCCCGAGCGCGCTGTGCCTCTCGCGCCAGAACCTGCCGCGCCTGAGCGACGTGTCCATGGTCGCGAAGATCCGCAAGGGTGGCTACGTGCTGGCCGAGGGCAAGCACCCGAAGGCGGTGATCCTGGCCACGGGTTCCGAAACCTCGCTGGCGATGGAAGCCCATGCAGCGCTCGCTGCCGAAGGCATCAGCACCCGCGTGGTGTCCATGCCCAGCAGCAACGTGTTTGACCGCCAGTCCGAGGCTTACCAGGACATGGTGCTGCCGCTGGCCCTGCCTACCGTGGCGGTGGAGGCTGCGCACCCGGACTTCTGGCGCAAGTATGTGGGTCGCACCGGCGTGGTGGTGGGCATCGCCACCTTCGGCGAATCCGCGCCGGCGAAAGACCTGTACCAGCACTTCGGCATCACCAGCGCACGCGTGTGCGACGCCGTGCGCACCCTGGTGCACCGCGCGGCGCACCGCCGCGAAGAAGCGTTGCCCGAGCACATCGTCCCCGGATCGCACTGAACCACCCCCGTCGCTGCGCTCCGCCCCTCAAGGGGCAGCGCCTGCGGCCTGGCAAAGCCAGTTCCGCGGCGCTTCTGGGCCAGCTTCCCCTCATCGAACCTGAGTGCCTGATGTGAGTACCTCTTATCCCTACGACCTCGTCCTGTTCGACCTCGACGGCACGCTGATCGAGACAGCCCCCGAGATCGCCGACGCGGTCAACGACACGCTCACCCAGTTTCAGCTGCCGCTGGTGACGCAGCAGCAGGTGAACGACTGGATCGGCCACGGCACGCGCGAGCTGCTGATCCAGGCGCTCGCCTTCACCGGTGACACCACGGCCGACACGGTGCGCCAGTCCGACAGCTTCAAGCTCATCGAGCACGAGTTCGGCAAGCACTACCAGCAGCGCTGCGGCACCCGCAGCCACCTCTACCCGCACGTGCGCGAAACACTGCAGGCGCTGCGCGCCGCGGGCGTGAAGCTGGTGGTGATGACCAACAAGGAAGGGCGTTATACCCAGACGGTGCTCGATGCGCACCAGATGGCACCCCTGTTCGACCGCGTCATCAGCGGCGACACCTTGCCGGTGAAGAAGCCCAACCCGGCTGGTATCACCGACTGCCTGAAGCAATTCGGCATGAGCAGTGATCGTGCGCTGTTCGTGGGCGACTCCAGCATCGACGTGGCCACCGCGCGCAACGCGGGCATCGCTGTCTGGGCGCTACCGTACGGATACAACATGGGCGAACCCATAGAGTCCTGCCAGCCGGATCGCGTGATCCCCGACTTTTCGGCGTTGACCACCTCGCTCTCGGCCCCTGACACAGCGGCGAGTGCCTGAACGCCTTTTCTTATTTTCTTTATCCATCGAGGAGACTTCCCCATGACCATCAAGATCGGTATCAACGGCTTCGGGCGCATCGGGCGCATGGTGTTCCGCGCTGTCACGCAGGAAGCCGAGTTCAAGGACATCGAGGTCGTCGGCATCAACGACCTGCTGGAGCCGGAATACCTCGCCTACATGCTGCAATACGACAGCGTGCACGGCCGTTTCAAGGGCACGGTGGCCGTCGAAGGCAACCACCTCGTCGTCAACGGCAAGAAAATCCGCCTGACCGCCGAGAAGGATCCCGCCAACCTGAAGTGGAATGAGATCGGTGCCGACGTCGTCGTCGAGTCCACCGGCTTCTTCCTGACCGCCGACACCTGCCAGAAGCACATCGATGCCGGTGCGAAAAAGGTGGTGCAGTCCGCGCCTTCGAAGGATGCGACACCGATGTTCGTCTATGGCGTGAACCACGCCAAGTACGCGGGCGAGGCCATCGTCTCCGCAGCGTCCTGCACCACCAACTGCCTGGCCCCCGTGGCCAAGGTGCTGAACGACAGCTTCGGCATCAAGCGTGGCCTGATGACCACCGTGCACGCCGCCACCGCGACGCAGAAGACCGTGGACGGCCCTTCGTCGAAAGACTGGCGCGGCGGCCGCGGCATTCTGGAAAACATCATTCCCTCGTCCACCGGCGCCGCCAAGGCCGTGGGCGTGGTGCTGCCCGAGCTGAACAAGAAGCTCACCGGCATGGCCTTCCGCGTGCCCACCTCCGACGTGTCGGTGGTGGACCTGACCGTCGAGCTGAACCAGGAGGCCAGCTACGACGACATCTGCAAGGCCATGAAGGCGGCCTCGGAAGGTGCGCTCAAGGGCGTGCTGGGCTACACCAGCGACAAGGTGGTTTCCACAGATTTCCGCGGTTGCTCCATGCCGTCCATCTTCGACGCCGAAGCCGGACTCGCGCTGGACAGCACCTTCGTCAAGGTGGTGTCCTGGTACGACAACGAGTACGGCTACACCTGCAACATGATGCGCTTCGTGCAGCACGTTGGTCGCAACTGATCCGGGTGACCGCCATGAAATTCCTCCGATTCAGCGACGTGTGCGCGAGCGGCTTCGCCCGTGGCAAACGGATCTTCATCCGCGCCGACCTCAACGTGCCGCAGGACGACGCGGGCAACATCACCGAAGACACGCGCATCCGCGCCTCCATGCCCGCCATCCAGATGGCGCTGGACGCGGGCGCCGCCGTCATGGTGACCTCGCACCTGGGCCGCCCCACCGAAGGCGAGTTCAAACCTGCCGACTCATTGACCCCTGTCGCGGCCCGCATGGGCCAGCTCATGGGTCGCAACATCCGCGTCGTCGCCAACTGGGTGGACGGCGACTTCTCCGTGGCGCCCGGTGAGGTGGTGATGCTGGAGAACTGCCGCCTCAACGTCGGCGAGAAGAAGAACAAGCCAGAGCTCGCCGCCAAGCTCGGCAAGCTCTGCGACATCTTCGTGCACGACGCCTTCGGCACCGCGCACCGCGCCGAAGGCACGACCTACGGCATCGCCGAGACCGCACCCATCGC
>MERT01000006.1:0-143122 GCA_001770705.1 Burkholderiales bacterium GWF1_66_17
TCAGCAGCACGCGCCCGTTGTCGCCGTATACGTTGCGCTGGACCTGGCAGCCGACCAGACCCGAGGTGGCGCTGATCACCCGGGTTTTGAGCGCGCAGGTGAAAGCTGTGCCCTTGGGCAGGGTGAGGCTGCGGTCCCTCAGCGTGCTGGCCGACACCTTGGGGGTGGCCGAGCCTTGCAACTGGCCGCCGAACAGACCCGCAACAGGAGTGGGCAGACCCGCGCCCGGTGAGGCGCCCACCATGGAGCCCATGGCACCGAGGTTGGCCGAGTTGCTGCCTTGCCCGCTAGCCATGGCCGTGCTCTGGGTCAGATTGTCGAGCAGGCCCTGCAGTTGGCGCTGGTAGGCCTGCAGGTTGCGGCCGGTGTTGGCGACTGGATCGTCTGGATTCGCTGAAGCTTCACCGGGGAACGATGCATTCGACGTGCCTGCCGACCCAGAGAGGGCGCCAGGGCGTGAAGACACGATCAGCACCGGGGCATCGTCGGCCGAGGGGCCTTTGGGCGATGCAGGCTCACCACTGCGTACTCCAATGGGCTCAGCGACCTCGTTGGTCGGCAGCAAAGCGGGTACGCGCGGCGCGGGTGGTGCCGTCATGTCCAGGGCGCGTGTTCCAGCGCTGGCGGCCGAGGGCTTGTCCCGAACCATCTTGGCGTCTTCGTCCGCTGCCGAACCGAGGGTGAAGTAACGGTTGATGGCGAAGCCTGCGAAGAGCACCAGGGTCAGCACCATCATGCCGAGCCCAAGCGCCCCTTTGCGCGACCAGTTGCTGCTGCGTGCCGCTGTCACCTGGGGAATGCCGGGCTCACCCGGCAGCGGGGTGATGGTGTTGCCGTCCGAATGCTCAGAGGTGGACGGACCTTGTGCGTTGACTTGATCGTTCATGGCTTGACTCCGGTGGAGCGGTTGTCGAGTTGCGTATTCCCAGCCTTGAGCATCCGTTGCACGCCCGGCACCGTGGTCGCGCCTTCCGCCGGGGAGCCTTCCAGATCGAAGGCCTCGTTCCAGATGCCGACCACCGCCGTGCCCGCGCGCAGCATCAGGCGACGGCTGACGCGGTCCACGACCAGTTGGTCGTCTTCCATACGGGCGTTGACCAGGGTCTCGCTGCCGTCGCCGAGCACATGGAACACGGCAGGCACTTCGCGGTTGCCCGGGAATCGCAGGTAGGTGAACCGCCCGTCGTCGTAGACCAGGGTGGGCACGATGTCTTGCGACCCGTCGCCCTCGGACAGCGAATACTGGGTGTTCATCACGGTCGGTTTGGCCTGCAAACGCTCGGCCACCAACTGCTGGGGCGTCGGTGGTGACGGAATCGGGGGTAGGGCAGCGAGCGCGGCAAGGTCTTGAGGGGTCAACCCGGATGCTGGCTTGGATTGACGCGGTGCCTTGACACTCAAGCGGTAGACCGGTTGCTGGCGGTCGCCATCCGGCAGCACCACGAAACGCAGCGCATGCGTGCGCCGGTCGGTGACCACGGCCAGGTTGTTGGGGGCATCCGCACCGGACTTGGCTTTGACGAACAGGGTTCGCCCACCCGGCTGTGCCGCCACGCACCAGACGGCTTCCGCCTTGCTGCAGTCGCCGCCCTGGCCAACGGCCACCTCGGTGATCACCTCGTCGGGGTCAAACACCACCAGGGTCACCATGCCCCGTTTGACGGGAACGGTCACCACCGCCAGCGGGTCGTAGACCACATCGCGCAGGCGAGAGTCGGTCGGTTTCGCGGGTGTCTGCGCGAACAGGTTTGAAGACACGGCGCAGGCAACCAGCATCGTCAATGCTGTGCGCTTCATGGCCGTGCTCCCGCTGGCTGGGTGTTGATCTCCGGGTCTGACCGGTAGGCGGTGACCACGAAGCCGAACGGGTTCTCCAGCCGGTCGGCCTCTTTGGCGAGCACCTTGGGCTGGTACTGGTAAACGATGCTGGCTACGTGGCGGGTGGTCACATCGGGCAGGTTGCGGTCGGTCAGCCGAACCACTTTGTCGTAGGTGACGGTGGCATCGCTCAGGTTGCCGCTGCGCCCGGAAGCCCGCAGGCGCACTCCGACGATGTAGATGCGCCATTCTTCGGCGGCGCCGATCTTCTTTTGCAGCGCGCCGTCGCCTTCGAACTGCCGGTTGTATTCGGCGAAGACACCCGGCACCGCCATGCGCGCCACCTGGTCAAAATCGCGCTGCAGGAACATCCAGCTGTAGCTCTCACGCGCCCGAACGAAGGCCGCCAGGTTGTGCTTGTCCAGCGCCTCCATGGCGGGGATGGTTTCTTCGCTCAGACGCTGCTGAACGGTGGTTTCGCCGGTGACGCGGTCCACCACGATGGGGATTTCCACCACGCGGCGCAGCGGCCCCTGCACGAACACGGCGGCGATGCCGATCAGGCCGAGCACCAGCCCTGCGATCGCCACGCGCCAGGCCCGGCGTTCCGAGCGTTCCAGCATCAGGGCACGGTCGATTTCCCAGTCGCGGTTCGCTTTGAAAGCCAGCGATTCGGCGTCGTTCGCAGGCTCAGGGGGCCGCTTTGGCCATGCGGCGGCTTTACCTGACAACAGGATGGCACTCATGGGGTTCTCCGGTGGGACTGTTTGGCGGCGGTACTCTGGCAGGGCTACGGCAAAAAGTCCGCCACCTTGCCGGTACGGCCCAGCATCTCGTACTGCCGTTCACGCTCGCGCGAGCGAGCGATGCGCTCTTCGCTGTCGGCCATGCCTTGCAGCATCTGCACCTGCGACACCTCGTGGGCGAGCAGGGCGTTTTCAGCACCGATGCGGGCCTGGATTTCCAGCACCGACTTCTGGTCGGTGGTCGCGTTGATCTGGGTCATCAACGACTGGATCTGGGTGAGGCGGCCAGCGGCGGTCTTCATCGCGTCTTGCAGCAAGCCCTTCTGCTGATACGGCTGTGCCAGCGCGGCCTGGCAGCTGGTGCGCGCGTCGCCGGTGAGGTCCATGCAGTTGTAGACCATGTTCAGGTCGCGCAGCACTTTCGCGGTCGCGTTCAGCCCGCTGTAGCCCGAGGTGTTGACCGCATTGACGAGCGTGAACGCTTCAGCCGGGACGTAGTTCTTCAGCAGCGGGTTGTTGAACACGTCGCCCAGGTTGCGGATGCCGTTGATGCTCTCAATCTGCGTCTGCAGTTGTCGAATCTGCTGAATCTGGTTGTTGATCTTGGTGATGTCGTTGATGACTTGCTGCACGGTCTGGACCAGATTGGCGACATCGATCACGGGTATGCCGGTGGCTCGCGCGTGGGTAGCGCCCAGAGCAATTAGGACGGCAGCGGCAACTTTGAGGCGGGTGTGCATGGTGAACTCCTTGGTGGGTGGGGTAGTCAGGACCGGCCGCGTTGGGCGGCGAGTTTGTAGGCGGCGGAGCGGGCGGCGCCGTAACTTCGTCGAGCCATGGCACTGGCGTAGCGTCCAGTGGAGCCGGCTGCAACGCCTGCCGCGTACGGCAGACCTGTGCCAGAACGGATGACGCCACCTTCGCCCGAAGCGGCACCGGTACCGCGTGATGAACGCAGTCCCGAAACCATCATCGCGTTCTGGATCATCTGGATGCCTTGCTGGATGGCGGCACCGCCAGTGAGGGCCGAGGCCAGGCTGGGCGCCTGGAAACAGAGGATGGCCATGAGGATCATGAGCACGCAATAGCGCGTGGCTTCGCCCAGGACATTGAAAGTGCTGCCAAGAAACCCTCCACCGCTGTGGATGGCCAAGAAAATTTGGTTACCCATAAAGGCGCTCAATCCGAGAGCGAAGAAAGCGAACCATGTGAGCACCACCGCGTTCAACACCATCGACATCCAGCTGTCAAAGAAGCGGGCGGTCGGCCGCCAAGCCAGGCAGAGGATGAACAGCGGCCCCACGGCGATGACGAACGTCAGGAAGAGCTTGGCGAGCGTGACCACAAACAAGCCAATACAGAGGAACAGCACCGAACCGATGGAGAAGATGGCGCCCGCCAGTACGAGATCCAGCCGGAACATGCTGGCCTCTTTCATGATGTCGGCCACCTGTGCACTGGCGTCGTCGTTGAACTTGTCGAGCAATGCGTAAGGCGAACTCACCGTGCTGGGGTCCACGCCCGACGGCAGAAAAGTGGAGGCCACGCCCATGGCCAGCGCATTGGCGGTGTCTGACACGTTGCTGATGTAAAAACCGGACTGGAGCGCGAAGGCCAGCACCAGGCCGATCTTGAACACCTTCCAGACAAAGGTGGGCACTGTTTCAGACACCTCGTTGCGCAGCACCGCCCACCCGTACAGCGCGACCCAGATCGTCATCGCCGTCAAGGCGATGGGTGCGATGGCAGCCATCAGCGCCGACACCACCCCCAGCACATAGCTGCTCAAGATGGCGTCAAACTGTGACCCGACCCAGGCGAACATGCGACGCTCCAATGTTTATTGAACGGCGGAAACCGGAAGGTTCAGGGGAGGCCTGGCGTACATGTCCACGCACTTTTTCGCCAAGCTCGGGTACTGGCACCAAAGCCAGGACGAGCCCTTCTTTGCGATCCACAGACGGGCGAGTTTTTGCGTCCCGTAGGTGGGCGCTCTGCAGCTTGTTGGGCGCGCAAAGGGCTCAGTGCATTCACGCAGACCAGCGGGTGTTTCCACCATGTGCCAAGGCCCTGGATGGCAACCAGCTGCAGCGGCGCAAGGTTTCAACTTGCTGGCTGATCCCGAAGTGGGTATCGGTGGAATTTCGACCGCGACTTTTCCATCCAGCAAGACCTTGACGGCCTCGTTGCCTTTGACGAACTGGGCAGAGGCAGCACTGGCGACCAGCGCCAAAGCGATCAGCGCGAAAAATCGAACGAGGGTGTTCATGGGGCTCTCCTGGATGTACGGGATTTGCGATCCTGAACCTCGCGCAGCAGCTCTGGAAGCCACAGAAACGGATCGTTCCCGTGTCGTTCACGAACGGCATCCAGCAGGGCCACGTTGTCGGTGGTCGCAGAAAGCACGGTGATGAAGTCGTCCATGCCGCTGAGGTCCAACTCGCAGATGGCGCTGCTGTGGCCTTGTTTGACGAGGAAACGGCGCCCGCCTTGCGCGCCGAGGCTGCGCACGATGCCGAATTCGGCCTCGCTGAGCCCAAAGCCTTCGACGTACTCCTCACGCACCGCTTCCGGGTTGGCCAGGAAGATCTTGGTCACGCTCTGTTCGACCATGGTCCGCCCGATGGGGTGCCGCAACACATCGGACGGGCTCTGGGTGTCGAAGATGCCCAGGCCGTTTTGTTTGCGGATGGTCTTCTGCTTCTGTTTGGCGAAGTCGCTGAAGATCTCGTGGTCCAACGCTTTCCAGAATTCCGAGATCACGTAGATCAACCGTTCGCCGTTGACCAGCTCTTCCATCACCTGCAGCAGGTAGAGCATGACGGGCGTGCGCACTTCGGGCAGGTCCAGAAACTCCGTGGTGTCGAAGGCGATGACCGAGGCCGCGTCCAGGTCCATCAGCTGGTCGTTTGCTTGGTCGAACACCCAGCCCAGGGCACCACCCTCGCACCATCGGCCCAGCCGTTCATACAGACTGTTCTCACCCGACTTCGGCAGGTTCTGCCGGATTGTCGAAAAGCGGCGCAGGGCGGGCGGCATCATGGCCACCGTTTTGACGGCGTCTGCAATGGCGCGTTCATCGGCAGGCAGCAGCGGCAGGGCCGGGGTGGCGATGCAAGTGCGGATCAGCTGTTCCCAGAACTGGATGCGCGCCGGGGTTGGATCGCGCTGCAGCGGGTTCAGGTGCGTTGGTTTACCGGCCTCCAGGGTGAAGTACCGGCCGTTCAATGCACGGATAGCGATCTCGCACCCCCGGTCCAGATCAAACAGCACCAGGCGCGGCGCGGGGTTCCACTTGCGGGTGAGGGTGAGCAGGAACATTTCCAGCGTGGTTTTGCCGACGCCGGTAGACCCGATGATGATGGTGTTGCCCGGCAGCTTCTTGTCGGCCGAGTCTTCGCCTTCGGGGCTGCTGTGCAGGTTCAGGTAGAAGGGTTGTCCAGACGGTGTGCGCAACAGCGCCAGCGCCTCCCCCCAGGGGTTGCCGTCGCGCTTGCCCCGAGCGAAGTTGTGCCCGCTGGCCAGGGCCGCGAAGGCGCGGGACGACAACTTGGCATCGCGCGGGCGCCACTGCCAGTTGCCCGGCATCTGGGCAAACCAGGCTGCGTCGGCCACCAGATCAACTGGCGACATCTGCAGGCTGGATGCTTCGCCCACCGCACCAATCGCTTGCGCGGCACGCCGCCCGGCATCGGCCAGGCTGTCTTCGCCGGTTTGACCGAACACCACCAGGCTGTAGTGGTACTCGCCCATACAGAACTGACCGTCGCCCAGCTCGTTGAGCGCTTCGTCCATGTCCGCGATCTGGCTGGCCACCACATCGTCGCTGGCGATCAACTGGTCGCGCTGCAGTTCCAGCGCCCGCATGGCTTCGCGCCTGGGAAGTATCGAAAAGCTTTGGGTTTCAATGAATTCGCTGTCTTCGTAGAGCAGCGAGTTCAGGATGCCGGGCTCGACCGCGTCGGCGTATTCCTTGATGTCCACCAGGGCGGCGCAGCGGCGCTGTTCCCCATGACGCAGCTCCAGCTTGTCGCCGCCGAAAGACAGGCGGGAGGTGGGCAAGGTCCGGTAGAGCGGCCCGGCCGCCAGCGGCACTGACCTCCAGCAGCCGTTGACCAGATAGCCCAGAAACTCAGCCAGCTCGGAGTACCGGCGTTCGCCCTGCGTGCGTGCCCCCAGCAGTTGAGGGCCGAAGCCGCGAAGCACCCGGTGCACGAAGGCGGTCCGTTCCTCCATCACCCGCAAGGCCTCAGTGTGCGCTGCTGCGATGGCTTCTTTCGAGCGCTGGGTCGATTGCAGTGCCCGGCTGAGGCGCGAGGCATTGGGCCGGTAAACCAGCGTCAGGTACAGCTCGTTGCTCATCATGGGACGTTCACCCAGCTTGGCCTGGTAGGTCTGAGAGAGGTCGCGGGCGAAGCCGGGCTGAGGTGGGTCCTCCAGCCGGTCTTGAACCTTGCGGTGCAGCCGGTGGGTCCACACGGCCCACTGGCCACCCGCCAGGTTGCGCAGGAGGCTGCACAGGGCTTCGTGGCGCTCGGTGATCAGGTGGTCATCAGCGCATTCGAAGGCGACCCCGTCCAGCCGCCACACACGCATGAAATCCCCGCCACGCGTGATGACGTCGTGCTCGCTGACCAATGAAGAGAAGGGCACGAACCGCGTGAGCGGGTTCTCCTTCAATGCCTGATTCCAGTGACGCGGCTGCGCCTTATTGGGCGAAGGCTGCGCAAGTCGGCCAGGTCGCCGAAGAGCCGCTCCGCCAGATCGGTCAAACATGCCAAACATCGGAGGCTCCTCGGAAAAGGGTGGGCGAGTAGCTGCGCGCACGCCAGAACCGGCGGTTGTGGTCGTGCAGCTTCAGCTTGAGGGCCAAAAACATCTGCCGAAACCGCTGGTCATCGCTTGCTGTCAACCAGCGCATCCAGAGCAAGACCGGCGCAAAGGACAGCACCACGCCCAGCGCGATCCACCAGCTCACCAAGATGCCGCCCCACATGATCAGCAACATGCCGGTGCCAAACAGGATCACCAGCGGCACCAGCGGAATGCCCAGCTTCATGGCCGGACGCGTGGCGCCCTTGTAGATGGCTTCGGCTTGCATGGTCGGCACCTGCAACCGTCAGCTGACGATGTAGCTGGCGAAGGCCGCCGCCCCGCCCACCAGCGTGCCGCCAATCAGCACGTTGGCCACATCGGCTAGGCGCGCGCCTTGAAAGATCATCTTGAAGCCGGCCCAGATGATCGCGATGGTCACCACCGCAATCGAGATCGTCACCAGGATGGTGTTGACGTTGGTGACCGTGGTGTTGATCTTGTCAAAGCCCTGTGCCCAGCCCTTTGAGGCTGCAGCCAACAGCAGCAGGGCGGTTGCGGTGTGGCGCAGGGAAACGAAGAGATGAAAGCGGTTCATGACGGCTCCTTCACGGGGTTGAGTTGGCTGATGGGGAGAGGGTTGCGGGCTGCGGCGACAACCTTGCCCACGTAGCCATGGCGAAAGCCGGTGCTGAAGTTGCCGCTGTAGTAGCAGGAGAGGGCAGCGCGCAGGGCTACCTGGTTGCCCGATGTGCGGGGCGACTTGCGTTGCGCCCGCTCGAAACACTCGCTCAACACCGTCTGCATGGCGGCCAGGTTGGCGCAAGGTTCGAAGGCTGATTCCAGCGACAGTCCCAAGCGCTGGAAGTTGCCCAGGTTGATCTGCCCAAGACCCACGCTGAAGTTCCGCCCTGCGGCCTTCAGCGCTTCTGCTGTGGCAATGGCTTCGGTGCGGTGGCGCGGCTGGCGTTGCAACGCACCACCGACCACGCCGATGGCCCAAGGGTTGAGGGCGCTTTCAACGGTGACCAGGGCATGGGCTGTGCTGGCGTGCACCTGCGGTGCACACGCCAGTGCGAGTGCCAGGAATGTGGAGGTGTCCATGACGACAGTCCTCAATACCCGGCGTCTGCGGTTGGCGCAGGGGGCAGGGTTGCCTTCCAGGCTGCGTGCTCGTCGTCGAACTGGGTGTCCCAGCTGCCCAGCTGGGCTTTGGCGGTCGGACTGAAGTCCGTGACGGTGTTACCGCTCATGTTCCACCAAGTGCGCGTGAACGGTTTGCCTTCGATGGACACAGACACGGCACCCGAATAGTCACAGGTGTAGATCGGGCCACTTTCCGATTCGTGGACCCGGGTGTACTGAGGTGGGCAGTTGCCGGGGGCTCTGGCCCAGGCGTGGTAGGCCGAGTTGCCTGCGCCGGACATGCCGCACGACGGGAAGCCCTTGCCGCGCGCCAGATCGCGAAGCACTTGCCGGATCGGTGGCACACACTGCGGGATCGCCTTCCAGCTCGGTGCCGCAAAACACAGCAGCACCAGGCACCCATCGACGGCCCGAGCGGCGGTAGGGACAAGCAGCGCCAAGGCAAGCAACGAGCCGGTGGCCGCGCTGGTCAGCGTTGTGGCCAAGCATTTCGCTTGGCCCGCCGCTGCGGCAGAACGTTGACTCAGGGTGTTGGCGTGCGATGGATGGTCCATGGTCAAGTCCTTCATGTCTGCGCTGTTCTTGAGGAGGCATTTCTTGCCGGCTCTTCGAACACCGTGAAGTCAATGTAGGACTTGAAACCCCATGAGCAGATGCTGGATTTGGGCTGTTTTCCAGCACATTCGTGGCGCGCGAGGCCCCTGCCGCCCTGGCGCGCCAGAAAAAAGAAACCCGGCACGAGTGCCGGGTAAATCAAAGTCGCTGTCACACGACTTTTCAGGGACGATGGACGCTGTTCAATGCAACCCAAGACAGATGGTCGACGCGCTCCAACCCGCATGGCCATGATTTCTTGCAAAACGTATCTTGAGCCGACTGGCTCTTGGCGGACGCCGCGCGCCAGCCGAATGCATGTTCTCCGATTTGGCCAACCGGCTGACAGGGTCCTTAAAAAGTCTTCGGCTGTTGCCGGATCAGATCGAGCCGATGGTGTGACAATTTCTCATGGCACAACACTCCGACCCCGACCAGACCCTGGTCCGCATGCCCTCGCTGAGGGCCATCAGGTCCTTCGTCGCGGCGGCCAAGTACCAGAGTTTCACGCGGGCGGCTGAAGCGCTGTGCGTGACGCAGGCGGCGATCAGCCGCCAGATCCGCGAGCTCGAAGAGCACCTGGGCACCGAGCTGTTCATCCGCACCGGGCGCTCCGTCAAGCTCAGCGCGGACGGCATGGTGTTCTACGACGCCGCGCAGCTGTCGTTCATCAACATCTCGCAGGCCGCTGAGCGGCTGCGCTCCAAGCACCGGCCCCGGCAGACACTCACGATCTGTTGTTCGAATGCGTTTGCATCGCTGTGGCTGCAGGACCGGCTACCCGACTTCTTCTACGCCAACCCGGAGATCGAGTTGCGCCTGGTCGCGACCCAGGATTTCCTGGGCATGGAGTCCAGCCTGCGGCCGGACGTGTTCATCACCAAGATGGCGCATGTGCGCAGCTGGTACAGCAGCGAACGGCTGTTCCATGACGTGATCTACCCGGTGTGTTCGCCGCAGTACCTGGACGAGCATCCCAAACTGATGAACCTGCAGAGCCTGCGCGAGGCCGACTTGCTCGATCTCAGCCCCTATGGGCGTTCGCAGCTGGCCGAACACATCGACTGGGCGGTGTGGCTGGCGTTCCACGGCATCGACCTGGGCGAGCGAACCCACACCGGCCGACCCTTGTTCAGCTCCAACGACTACAACCTGCTGGTGCAGCTGGCGCTGCAGCACCAGGGCGTGGCGCTGGGCTGGGACCACCTGGTGTCGCACCTCGTGGCTGATGGCCAGCTGGTGCGGCCGATTCCGCAAGAGGTGGTTCACTCCGAGCGCTGCCACTTCTTGAACATCCGCGCGGACAACGAGAACAGCGAAGCCTGCACCCGGTTTCGCGACTGGATCCTGAATCAATTCCCGGACCGCTCGCACTGATCATGTGCCTGGCGGACCTTGCATGCACCAAGGACACGGGTTGAGGCACTTCAGTGGTGCTGTTTTGTCGGGGTAAACCCCAATCTATTACCTCAGGTTATCAATCGAGCGGCGGAAAAGTCGTTTGTCTGACAGGGTCATAAAACCTAACCTCTAGGCCAGTTCAGCGCTTGAAGCTGATGCAAGCCAACACGAGGAAGACACATGAACTTTGATGGACTTTGGACCCCGATCGTCACCCCTTTCGCCGCCGATGGCAGCGTGAATGTGGTGGCACTTGGGCCAGTGCTTGACAACCTGGCGACCGCGCAGATCAGCGGCGTCATCGTTGGTGGCACTACAGGTGAGTACTACGCCCTGAGCAACGCCGAGCGCAAAAACCTGCTGCAGGTCGTGGCCGAAAAGAACGCGGGTCGCCTGCCGCTGATGGCCGGTATCAACGCCACCACCACCGAAGAGAGCATTGACCTGGGCCTGCACGCCAAGGCGCTGGGTTACGGGTCCATCCTGGTCGCCGCGCCGTACTACTGCCAGCCCACGCAGGACGAGCTGCTGGCCCACACCCTGGCGCTAGACGACGCTATCAACCTGCCGGCCATGCTCTACAACTTCCCGGCGCGCACCGGCACCGACATGGGCTTTGACTTCATCAACGCGCTGCGCAGCCGCCCGAACTTCCAGTCCATCAAGGAAAGCACCGGCTCGGTGGAGCGCATGCACCGCCTGATCAACGAACATACCGATCAACTGCAGGTCAGCTGCGGCATGGACGACCAGGTGCTGGAGTTCTTTGCCTGGGGCGCGCGCAGCTGGACGGCAGGTGCCTCCAACTTCGCACCGGCCCAGCACGTGGCGCTTTACAAAACCTGCGTGGTCGAGCAGGACATGATCAAAGGCCGCGCCCTGGCTGCCCGCTTCCTGCCCATGCTCAACCTGCTGGAGCAGGGCGGCAAGTTCTGCCAGTACGTCAAGTACGGCTGTGAACTCGCCGGCACCCCGGTGGGGAACACCCGCCGCCCGCTGCTGCCGCTGACCGCGGCAGAAAAAGAACAGTTCAAGCGCGTGTACGACCACCTGATGCAGCCCGCCTGAACGACCTGACCGATACGCACCCGGACCGGTCCCCACCGACGCCGCCCCCGAAGAATGCGCGAAACACCGCGCAGGGGTCGGTGCGTCTGTGGAGACCGCCAGCCGGGCCTGTTTTGAGCTTCACCTATCCACAGACCGCCATGAGTGACTCGCTGACCCACGCCAACTGCACCGCCATCGCCGCTCAGCTGCGCTTCCCGACCCAGGCCTACATCGACGGCAGGTTCCGACCGGCCCTCTCGGGTGAGGTGTTCGACACCGTCAACCCCGCCACGGGCGAGGCGTTTGCCCAGGTGGCGGCCTGCAACAGCGACGACGTGGATGTGGCGGTGAAAGCCGCGCGTGCCGCGTTCAACGACGGTCGCTGGAACCGCCTGCACCCCAGCGAACGCAAGGCCGTGCTGCTGCGTCTGGCACAGCTGATGGAAGACCACCAGCAGGAACTCGCGGTGCTGGAGAGCGTGGACAGCGGCAAGCCGGTGGGCGAGTGCGCGGCGGTCGATGTGCCCGAAACCATCAAGACGATCCGCTGGCACGCAGAACTGATCGACAAGATCTACGACACCACCGCGCCGGCCGGCCCCAACACCGTGGCCCTGGTGACGCGTGAAGCGATTGGCGTGGTGGGCCTGGTGCTGCCCTGGAACTTCCCGCTGCTGATGCTGGCCTGGAAGATCGGCCCGGCCCTGGCCGCCGGTTGCTCGGTGATCGTCAAGCCGGCCGAGCTGACCACCCTGAGCACGCTGCGCGTGGCCGAATTGGCCGCGGAGGCGGGCATTCCGGCCGGCGTGTTCAATGTGGTCACTGGCACCGGCAAGGACGCGGGCGAACCCATCGGCCTGCACTCTGACGTGGACATGGTGAGCTTCACCGGCTCCACCTTCACCGGCCGCCGCTTCCTGCGCTACGCGGCCGACTCCAACCTCAAGCGCATCGTGCTGGAGTGCGGCGGCAAGAACCCGGCCGTGGTGCTGGCCGACGCCGAAGACCTGAGCGCGGTGGCGCAGCACGTGGTCAACGGCGCCTTCTGGAACATGGGCGAGAACTGCTCGGCCACCTCGCGCCTGATCGTGCAGGCTTCCATCAAAGACCGCCTGCTTGAAGAGATTGGCAAGGCGCTGGAAGCTTGGAAGACCGGCGACCCGCTGGACCCGGCGAACCGCATCGGTGCCCTGATCAGCACCACGCATTTCCACAAGGTCAATTCCTACCTGGAGATGGCCAAGGCCGAGGGCGCGCGAGTGGTGTTCGGCGGCGCGACGCAAAAAGGCATCTTCGTGGAGCCGACCGTGATCGACGACGTGACCCCGCAGTCGCGCCTGTTCCGCGAAGAGATCTTCGGTCCCATCCTGTGCGTGACCACCTTTGGCACGGTGGCCGAAGCCATCGCCATCGCCAACGACACCAACTACGGCCTGGCCGCGTCGGTTCACACCGCCAACCAGCGCCACGCCATGAGGCTGGCGCGCGAGATCCGCGCTGGCACGGTGACGGTCAACTGCTTCGGCGAAGGCGATGTGTCCACGCCCTTTGGCGGCTTCAAGGAGTCGGGCTTCGGTGGGCGCGACAAGTCCATCCACGCGCACGACCAGTACACCGAACTCAAGACGGTGTGGATCGACGTTTCCGAAGCGTAAGGACCACGTTTCATGACCCGTACCACCATTCAACGCCTGCCCGTCGAGACCGGCCGCTCCGGCTGGGAGGCCATCTGCCAGCGCAGCTTCCCCGTGCGCACGCTGGACGGCCACCAGAACGCCGACTGGATCATCGTGGGCGCCGGTTTCGCCGGGCTTAGCGCGGCGCGCCGGCTGACGCAGGTGCGCCCCGGCGACAAGGTGGTGGTGCTGGACGCGAAGGAAATTGCCGAGGGACCGGCCGGCCGCAACTCGGGCTACATGATCGACGTGCCGCACAACCTGTCGGCCGGCGAGTACTCGGCCGGGGGCGAAGACGCCACCGCGCTGGAGATCGCGCAGAACCGCTTCGCCATCGAGTACGCCGCCGCTGCGGCGGCCGAGTACGGGATGGACTGTGACACCTTCGATCCGTCCGGCAAGATCAACGCCGCCTCCACCGAGCGCGGCCTGGGTTTCAACCAACGCTACGCCGCCTCGCTCAGCCGCATCGGCGAAGCCAACACGCTGCTGGACGCCAAGGCCATGCGCGAGCTGACCGGCAGCACCTACTACCTGGGTGGCCTGCAAACGCCGGGTGCTGTGCTGATCCAGCCTGCCGAATACATCCGCGCTTTTGCGGCCGGTTTGCAGCACCACGTGGCGCTTTACGAGAACTCGCCGGTGACCGGGCTGGAGCGCCAGGGCGGCGTCTGGACCGCGCGCACGCCCAAGGGTTCGGTGAGTGCACCCAAGGTGATCCTGGCCGTCAACGGCCACCTCCAGGACTTCGGCCATGCCAAAGGCCGGCTGATGCACGTGTTCACCTACGCGTCGATGACGGCCGGTTTCAACCCCACCGACTTCGGCCGCAACGCCTCGGGCGCACGCCGCTGGGCGCTGCTGCCCGCCGACCCGATGGGCGCCACCGTGCGCAAGATCACCGACCGGCAGGGCAAAGGCCGCATCGTGGTGCGCACCCGCTTCACCTACGACCCGTCCATGCAGGTGTCGGACGCGCGGGTGACCGGCATCGCCAGTGAGCAGCACAAGTCCTTCGCGGCGCGTTTTCCCGATCTGGCCGCGGTGCCGATGGAATACAGCTGGGCTGGGCGCCTGTGCCTGACCCTCAATAACGTGCCGGTGTTCGGCGAGCTCGAAGAAGGCCTGTTCTCCGCCTGCGTCGAGAACGGTCTGGGCACCGTCAAGAGCACGCTGGCCGGTGTGCTGGCGGTGGACCTGGCGGCGGGGGTGAACTCCACCACCCTGTCGTCTTTCAAGAATCAACCCGCACCGAAACGCATCCCGCCCGCGCCTTTTGCGTGGCTGGGGATCAATTCGGTGATCCGGTGGCAAGAATTGCGGGCAGGGCGCGAAGCATGATGCGCACTGCTGCAATGGCGAAGATTGGCGGGCACGCCGGTCAATTCAATCTCAATGGAACCTGCAAAAGGAATCAGTCATGAAGCGCGATTTTCTGAAAAGCCTGTGTGCCGTTGCCCTGGCCGGCATGACCACGTTCTCGGCGCAAGCCCAGGACAAGACCATCACCATGGGCACCCTGTCCTGGGACGACCTGACCCCGATCACGGCGGTCACGAAAAAGGTGCTCGAAGACGCCGGTTACACCGTCAAGGTCACCACCTTCGCCGAGTGGGGCATTGCCTACGCGGCCCTGGGCAAGGGTGATGTGCAGTTGCTGGCTTCCCAGATCAACTACGTCTCCCAGGACCACTGGGAAAAGAACAAGAGCCGTCTGGAAAAGATCTCCCCGGTCTCGCACGGCCTTTACCAGGCGTTCGCCGTGCCCAAGTACGTGTCGATCAACACCATCGAAGAGCTCAACGCCAACGCCGACAAGTTCGGCAACAAGATCATCGGCATCGAGCCGGGTTCGGGCCTGATGCGCGAAGCCACCGCTGCCGTGAAGGCCTATGGCCTCAAGCCCAAGCTGATTGAGGGCAGCACCGCCGCCATGTCGGCCGCCGTCAAGTCGGCCACCGACCGCAAGGAATGGGTGGTGGCCACGGTGTGGGAACCGTCCGAGTTCATGAAGAAATACGATCTGAAGTTCCTCAAGGACGCCAAGGCCGTGTTCGCCCCGGCCCAGTCCTACTACTGGATCGCCAACAAAGGCTTTTCGGCCAAGTACCCCCAGGCGCGTGAGCTGATCGCTGGCGTGTACCTGCCCCTGGACGACAACAACGACATCAACCTGGCTGTCAGCCAGGGCAAGAAGCTCGATGAAGTGATGAAGACCTGGTTCGCCGACAACGCCGACCTGATGAAGCGCTGGTCCAACATCAAGAAGGACTGATCGCGTCCGACAGGGCGCACGCCAGCCGCGTGCGCCCCCCTATAAAAACGAGGAGAGCAGGCCATGAACAGCCCCAACACCAGCCCCACCGAAGTCCTGATTGATTGCCAGGGCGTCTGGAAAGTCTTTGGCGAGAAGTCCGCCCAGGCCATGAAGGCGATTGCCGAGCGCAAGCTGTCCAAGACCGAGGTGCTGCGCGAGTTCGATTGCGTGGTCGGCGTGTCCAGCGCCAGTCTGCAGGTCCGCAAGGGTGAGATTTTCTGCATCATGGGCCTGTCGGGCAGTGGCAAGTCCACGCTGATTCGCATGTTCAACCGCCTGATCGACCCCACCGGTGGCGAGATCCGCATCAAGGGTCAGAGCTTGATGCAGCTGGACGCCAAGGGCCTGCGCGCCATGCGCGCCAAACACATCGGTATGGTGTTCCAGGCCGTGGCCCTGCTGCCGCACCGCAACGTGTTGGAAAACGCCGCCTTTGGCCTGGAAGTGCAGGGCCTGGGCAAGACCGAGCGCCACGAGATCGCTTCCAAAGCCCTGGCCAAGGTGGGCCTCTCCGACTGGGCGCACAAGTTTCCGCGCGAACTCTCCGGCGGCATGCAGCAGCGCGTGGGCCTGGCCCGCGCCATCGCCGCCGACCCCGAAATCATCCTGATGGACGAGCCCTTCAGCGCGCTCGATCCGCTGATCCGCCGCCAGCTGCAGGACGAGTTCCGCCAGCTCGCCAAAGAGCTGGGCAAGTCGGCGGTGTTCATCACGCACGACCTGGACGAAGCCATGCGCATCGGCGACCGCATCGCCATCATGAAAGACGGTGTGATCGTGCAGACCGGCACCGCCGCCGACATCGTGATGAACCCGGCCAACGCCTACGTGGCCGAGTTCGTGGCCGGCATTTCCCACCTGCACTTGGTCACGGCGCGCAGCGTGCTGCGGCCCGTGGCCGAGTTCCAGAAAAGCCACCCGAGCGTGGACGTGCAGACCCTGCCGCGCAGCGGCCCCGACGTGGACCTGGACGGCCTCATCGGCGTCATGGTGGACGCTCCTGACCACGCCATCGCCGTGTGGGATGGCCAGAACCTCCTCGGCGTGGTCACGTCCAAGGGCCTGCTGCGCAGCGTGCAGGAAAAGCCGGTCCACAGCCCGGCGGAGGCCTGACGATGGACCACGGTCAAACCATCGAGGTGTTTGATGCGCGGGTGGACGATGTCCTGAACTGGCTGCGCGACAACGCTGGCTTCGTGTTCGACAACACCCGCGCCGCGCTCGACAGCTTCTACGGCGGCATCAACTGGCTGCTGGCAACGCCCAACCCCTATCTGGTGATGGCCGTGTTCGCGGGCCTTGGGCTCTGGCTGGTGAGCTGGCGCTTTGCAGTGCTCGCGGGCGCTGGCTTGTTTTTCTGCAGCGCCATGGGCCTCTGGCCCGAGACCATGAGCACCCTGGCGCTGGTGATCGCCTCCACGGCGCTGGGGCTGGTCATCGGCCTGCCGGTGGGCGTCTGGGCGGGTTACCACCCGAAGGTGGACCAGCTGGTCGAGCCCCTGCTCGACACGCTGCAGACCCTGCCGCCGTACATCTACCTGCTGCCGGCCATTGCCCTGCTCGGTTATGGCCCCGCCACCTCGCTGGTCGCCACCGTGCTGGTGGCCATCGCGCCGGCGCTGCGCCTGGCCTCGTTGGGCATCCGCATGACGCCCAACGAATACATTGAGCTCGGCAACGCCAGCGGCATCAGCCCGCTGCAGATGTTCTTCAAGATCCGCCTGCCGTTTGCGGTGCCCAGCATCATGGCCGGCATCAACCAGAGCCTGATGATGGCCTTTGGCATGGTGGTGATCGCCGGCATCGTGGGTTCCGGCGGCCTGGGCCAGGCCATCTACGAAGCCGTGCGCACGCTGGACATCGCCAAGTCGATCGACGCTTCCATTGCCATCGTCATCCTCACCATGGTGCTGGACCGCCTGACCCAGAGCGCGGGCCAACAGAAAACCGGAGCCACCCGATGAACATCTCCCCTGGCGCATGGCTGAGCCCTGCGGTGGACTGGCTCAACACCCACTGGCACCCGCTCTTTGCCTTCATCAGCAAGGTGGTCGAGGCCTCGCTGGACCAGATCGAGGGGCTGCTGCTCGGCGTGCCGTACTACGCGGTCATCGGCGCCCTGGCGCTGGCGGCCGGGCTGCTGCTGTCGGTGCGCATGGGCGCGCTGGTGGTGGCCACGCTGGGTTTTTGCGTGCTCAACAACCAGTGGGACGCCACCATGCAGACGCTGGCGCTGATGCTGGTGGCTGTGGTGACTGCCGTGCTGATCGCCTTCCCACTGGGCGTGCTGGCCTCGCGCAGCAAGACGCTGGAAGCGGTGTTCCGGCCCGTGCTGGACATCATGCAGACGGTGCCACCCTGGGTGTATCTGATCCCAGCGGTGATCTTCTTCAGCCTGGGCCGCGTCCCGGCGCTGATGGCCACCATGGTCTACGGCATTCCGCCCATGCTGCGCCTGACCACGCTGGCCTTTAAGCAGGTGCCCAAGGAAATGCAGGAGCTGGGGCAGGCACTCGGCGCCAAACCCATGACCATCCTGTTCCGGATCGAGCTGCCTGCGGCCATGCCGACGCTGGTGGTGGGGCTGAACCAGTGCATCCTGATGTGCCTTGCCATGGTGGTGCTGGCCGGTCTGGTCGGTGCCGGCGGCCTGGGCGCCGAGGTGACGCGGGGTCTCACCCGCATGGAAATGGGGCTGGGCCTGCGCGCGGGCCTGTCCATCGTGGCCATCGCGCTGCTGCTGGACCGCCTCAGCCGCGCCGCCTTTCAGGGCCAGCGCAAGGGGTCGGCGCGGTGAACGCGTTGGGGCGTCCATCGCTGTCGGTGGGGTTCGTGCTGTGCCCGAACTTCACCCTGGTCGCCATGTCCGCCTTTGTCGATGCGCTGCGCCTGGCGGCCGACGAGGGTGACCGCAGCCGCCCTATCCATTGCCGCTGGACCGTGCTCAGCCACGACATGCGGCCCATCCGGTCCAGCTCGGGCATTGAAGTCAAACCCACGTCCGAGCTGGTGGACCCGGCCAGCTTCGACTACGTGGTCGTGGTCGGGGGACTGACCGACGGACCCAAATGCCACCCGTCGTTGCTGGCCTACTTGCTCCAGGCGGACCAGAAAGGAGTGCCCCTGGTCGGCCTGTGCACCGGCTCTTTTGTGCTGGCGCGGCTCGGGCTGATGAAGGGCCGGCGCTGCTGCGTCAGCTGGTACCACCACGAGGCCTTCGCCGCCGAGTTCCCCGACATCTCCGCCACCTCGGCCGAACTGTTCGTGGTGGACCACAACCGCATCACTTGTGCGGGTGGAACCAGCGTCGTACACGCGGCCTCGCACCTGATCGCCGCGCACGGCGGGCGAGAGCGGGCGCAAAAGGCGCTGCGCATCCTGATCGAGGAACAGCAATTGCCAGCCTCGACGCCGCAACCGCTGTCGCTGCCCCAGACCACGGCCATCGACCCGCGCGTACGCAAGGCGGTGTTGCTGATCGAGCAGACCTGCGACCAGGTGCTGTCTATCGACGAGATCGCCCAGCGCGTGCATCTGAGTGCACGCCAGCTCGAACGCTTGTTCGTGCGCGACCTGGGCATGACGCCTTCGGTCTTTGGTGAGAAATTCCGCCTGGCGCGCGCCAGGCAACTGCTGCACACCGCGACCGAGCCGCTGTACGCCGTTGCCTTGAAGTGTGGCTACAAGAACCAGTCGCACTTCGCCAGCCGGTTCCGTGCGGAGTTCGGTGTCTCGCCGTCGAGCTTGCGCAACCGGCCGGGTGGACCGGCCGATGCGCCGGCCGACCTGTCTCCTGCAAGCCTGATCTGAACGTCGCATCGACATTGCCGGGACGCCCCGCTTCGCGCCCCGGGGCTGGCCCTGTCCGTGTGTCGGAAATCGACGCCATGAGATGTCGGAATCGAAACAGAAATTGGCGTGATCAGCGGAGCGCCCGCAAGGGATGAAAACGAAGATTCATCCCAGTTCGCAACACACACCAGACCCGAGGAAACACACCATGTTCAGCTACCAGAAGCAGTCCCTCCAAGCCACTGACCCGGCCCTGTGGTCCATCGTTCAGCAGGAGCACCATCGCCAGGAACAGCACATCGAGCTGATCGCCAGCGAGAACTACACCTCGCCGGCCGTGATGCAGGCCCAGGGCAGCCAGCTCACCAACAAGTACGCCGAGGGTTACCCTGGCCGTCGCTACTACGGCGGCTGCGAGTTCGTCGACCAGGCCGAGCAGCTGGCCATCGACCGCGTCAAGCAGCTCTTCGGCGCCGACCAGCACGGCTGGGCCGCCAACGTGCAGGCGCACTCGGGCGCACAGGCCAACGAGGCGGTGTTCATGGCCTTCATGAAACCGGGCGACACCTTCATGGGCATGAACCTGGCCGAAGGCGGCCACCTCTCGCACGGCATGGCGCTGAACATGAGCGGCAAGTGGTTCAACGTGGTCAGCTACGGCCTGAACGAGAAGGAAGAAATCGACTACGACGCGATGGAGCGCAAGGCCCACGAGAGCAAACCCAAGATCATCATCGCCGGTGCCTCGGCCTACGCGCTTCGCATCGACTTCGAGCGCTTTGCCAAAGTCGCCAAGGACGTGGGCGCACTGCTGATGGTGGACATGGCCCACTACGCCGGCCTGATCGCGGCGGGCGAGTACCCGAACCCGATTCCCCACGCCGACATCGTCACCAGCACCACGCACAAGAGCCTGCGCGGCCCGCGCGGCGGCATCATCCTCATGAAGCCCGAGCACGAGAAGGCCATCAACAGCGCGATCTTCCCCGGCCTGCAGGGCGGGCCGCTGATGCACGTGATCGCGGCCAAGGCGGTCGCTTTCCACGAGGCCCTGACGCCCGAGTTCAAGGCCTACCAGCAGAAGGTGGTGAAGAACGCCGCCGCCCTCGCCGCCACGCTGGTGGCGCGTGGCCTGCGCATCGTTTCCGGCCGCACCGAGAGCCACGTGATGCTGGTGGACCTGCGCGTCAAGGGCATGACCGGCAAGGCCGCCGAAGCGCTGCTGGGCCAGGCCCACATCACGGTCAACAAGAACGCCATCCCCAACGACCCCGAGAAGCCGATGGTGACCAGCGGCGTGCGCCTGGGTTCGCCGGCCATGACCACGCGCGGTTTCAAGGAAGCCGAGGCCATCCAAGTGGGCCACCTGATCGCCGACCTGCTGGACAGCCCGAACGACGAGGCGGTGATCGTCCGCGTGCGCGCCGACGTGGCCGCGCTGACCGCCGCTTTCCCGGTCTACGGCTGAACCTGGTCACACACACCATGGCACTGAGCACCTTTGACCTGTTCAAGATCGGCATCGGGCCGAGCAGCTCGCACACGGTCGGCCCCATGCGCGCGGCGCTGCTGTTCGCGCAGGCCCTGCGCGACGGCGGCCTGCTGCCTGCCGTGCATTCGGTGCGCTGCGAGATGTACGGATCGCTCGGCGCCACCGGCAAAGGCCACGGCAGCGACAAGGCCGTGCTGCTGGGCCTGGAAGGCGAAGCGCCCGACCTGATCGATCCCGATGCCATCACACCGCGCCTGGAGGCCCTGCGCGCATCGCAGACGCTGAACCTGCTGGGCATCCATCGCATCGCCTTCAACGAGCGCGAGGGACTGAAGTTCCTGCGCAAGGCCTTGCCCTTCCACCCCAACGGCATGCGCCTGTTCGCCTTCGATGGCAGCGGCGCAACGCTGCTGGAAAAAACCTACTACTCCATCGGCGGAGGTTTCGTGATCCAGCAGAGCGAGGCAGGCGAGCCCGCGCTGGTGCCCGACGCCACGGTCTTGCCATACCCCTTCACCACCGGCGACGAGCTGCTGCAGCGCTGCACCGAGAGCGGCCTGAGCATTGCGCAGGTGATGTGGCACAACGAGCTGGCCTGGCGCGATGCGGCGACGGTGCGCGCGGGCCTGCTGAAGATCTGGACCGTGATGCAGGCTTGCGTGAAGCGTGGCGTGGCCACCGAGGGCGTGTTGCCCGGCGGTTTCAAGGTCAAGCGCCGCGCGGCCGAGCTGTACCGCTCGCTCACCGCCCACCCCGAGGCCGCGCTGAAAGACCCGCTGCAGGTGATGGACTGGATCAACCTGTACGCGTTGGCGGTCAACGAAGAGAACGCGGCCGGCGGTCGCGTCGTGACCGCGCCCACCAACGGCGCGGCCGGCATCGTGCCCGCGGTGCTGCACTACTACAGCCGTTTCGTGCCCGGTGCCAGCGAACAGGGGGTGATCGACTTCCTGCTGACCGCAGCGGCCATCGGCATCCTCTACAAGGAAAACGCCAGCATCTCGGGCGCCGAGGTCGGCTGCCAGGGCGAGGTGGGCGTGGCCTGCTCGATGGCGGCGGGTGCGCTGGCCCAGGTCATGGGCGGCACGCCCGAGCAGGTGGAGAACGCGGCCGAGATCGGCATGGAACACCACCTGGGCCTGACCTGCGACCCCATCGGCGGCCTGGTGCAGATCCCCTGCATTGAGCGCAACGCCATCGCGTCGGTCAAGGCCATCAACGCCTCCCGCATGGCGCTGCGCGGCGACGGCACCCATTTCGTCAGCCTGGACAAGGTCATCCGCACCATGCGGCAAACCGGCGCCGACATGCTGACGAAATACAAGGAGACCTCGCGCGGTGGTCTGGCCGTGAACATCGTTGAATGCTGAAGAGAACGAGAGAAGGAACCCCCATGCAACATTTTTCCATCTGGTCCCTGCTGCGCAACAGCATGTCTTACCACGAGGGCTGGCAGAAGCAGTGGCGCTCGCCCGAGCCCCAGCGCGAGTACGACGTGGTGGTGGTCGGAGGCGGCGGCCACGGTCTGGCCACCGCCTACTACCTGGCCAAGGAGCACGGTCTGCGCAACATCGCGGTGATCGAGAAGGGTTACCTGGGCGGCGGCAACACGGCGCGCAACACCACCATCGTGCGCTCCAACTACCTGTGGGACGAGTCCACCGCGCTGTACGAGAAGTCCATGAAGTTGTGGGAAGGTCTGTCGCAAGACCTGAACTACAACGTGATGTTCAGCCAGCGCGGCGTGCTCAACCTCGGCCACACGCTGCAGGAGATGCGCGACATCGAGCGCCGCGTCAACGCCAACCGCTTGAACGGCGTGGACGGCGAGGTGGTGACCCCGGCGCAGATCAAGGAAATGATCCCGTACATCAACCTCAACACGCGCTATCCGGTGCTGGGCGCTTCGCTGCAGCGGCGCGGCGGCGTGGCCCGCCACGACGCGGTGGCCTGGGGCTTTGCCCGCGCCGCCGACGCGCGCGGCGTAGACCTGATCCAGAACTGCGAGGTCACCGGCATCCGCCGCGAGGGTGGCGCCGTGGTCGGGGTGGACACGGTCAAGGGTTTCATCAAGGCCAAGAAGGTCGCCATCGTCGCAGCCGGGCATTCCAGCGTGATGGCCAGCATGGCCGACATCCGCCTGCCCATCGAGAGCAAGCCGCTGCAGGCGCTGGTGTCCGAGCCGCTCAAGCCCATCTTCCCCTGCGTGCTGATGAGCAACGCCATCCACGCCTACATCAGCCAGTCCGACAAGGGTGACCTGGTGATCGGCGCGGGTGTGGACCAGTACAACGGCTACGGCCAGCGCGGCAGTTACCACACCATCGAGCACACGCTGCAGGCCATCGTCGAGATGTTCCCGCTGTTCTCGCGCGTGCGCATGAACCGCCAGTGGGGCGGCATCGTGGACGTGTCGCCCGACGCCTGCCCGATCATCGGTCTGACCCCGGTCAAGGGGCTCTACATCAACTGCGGCTGGGGCACCGGCGGCTTCAAGGCCACGCCCGGTTCCGGCTGGGCCATGGCCCACACCGTGGCGCAGGACCGCCCGCACGCGCTCAACGAAGCGCTGTCGCTGAACCGTTTCTACAACGGCCACTTAATTGATGAGCATGGCGCAGCAGGCGTTGCTCACTGAGACCGGAGAAAACCATGTTGCAAATCAACTGTCCCTTCTGCGGCACCCGTGCCGAGATCGAATTCACCTGTGGCGGGGAGGGCGGCATCGTCCGCCCGCTAAACGCCGAGGCCTTGAGCGACGCCGAGTGGGGCGACTACGTGTTCATGCGCAAGAACCCCAAGGGCTTGCAGCACGAGCAGTGGCGCCACTCCAGCGGCTGCGGTCGCTGGTTCAACGCGCTGCGCCACACGGTGAGCTACCGGTTCGAGGCGACCTGGAAGATCGGTGAGCCCGTTCCCGCCGAGTTCGCCGCCGTCGTCAACGAAGGAGCCGCGCAATGACCGCCCGTTTGTCCACCGGCGGCCGCGTCGACCGCCGCCGCAGCCTCAACTTCTCTTTCAACGGCCGCGCCTACCAGGGCCTGGAAGGCGACACGCTGGCCTCGGCCTTGCTCGCCAACGGCGTCTCGATGGTGGCGCGCAGCTGGAAGTACCACCGCCCGCGCGGCATCTTGTCGGCCGGGGTGGAAGAGCCCAACGCGCTGGTGCAGCTGTTCGACGGCGCCCGCACCGTGCCCAACGCTCGCATGACCGAGGTGTCGCTGGTTGAGGGCCTGAGCGCGCGCTCGATCCACGCCAAGCCCAGCATCGAGTTCGACACCGGTGCGGTCAACGGCTGGTTCTCGCGCCTGATCCCGGCCGGCTTCTACTACAAGACCTTCATGGCGTCGCAGGCCGCGTGGCACTTCTTCGAGAAGCACATCCGCGCCGCCAGCGGTCTGGGCGTCTCGCCCGCCGAACACGACCCCGACCGCTACGACAAGCGCTACGCGCACTGCGATGTGCTGGTGGTCGGCGCCGGCATCGCCGGCCTGACGGCCGCGCTGACGGCGGCCCGTGCCGGTGCCCGCGTGGTGCTGTGCGACGAGCAGGTCGAAGCCGGCGGCTGGCTGCTGTCCAGTGACGAGGCGGTGGACGGCATGCCCGCCGCCCAGTGGGTGGCCAAGGCCTTGGCCGAACTCGCCGGCCTGGCCGACGTGACCGTGCTGCCGCGCACCACCGCCTTCGGTTACCTGGACCACGACCTGGTGACCCTGGTCGAGCGCCGCGGTGACCACCTGCCGGTGGACCAGCAACCGGTGTTTCGCGAACGCCTGTGGCGCGTGCGGGCCAAGCGGGTGGTCATCGCCACCGGCGCGCACGAGCGCCCGCTGGTGTTCGGCAACAACGACCTGCCCGGCATCATGCTCGCCGGTGCGGTGTCCACCTACGTGCGCCGCTACGCCGTGCTGCCCGGCCGCAACGCTGTGGTGTTCACCAACAACGACGCCGGCTACGACGCGGCGCTGGCCCTCAAGGCCGCTGGTGCCAGCGTGCAGGTGGTCGATGCGCGGGCGCAGCCCAGCGGTTCGCTGAGCCAGCGGGCCAAGGCCATGGGCATCTCGGTGCTGGCCGGGCACGTGATCACCGAAGCCCGCGGCGGCCAGCGCGTGAGCAGCGTGGTGGTGCAGGCCATCGACGGCCTGGACCGCTTGAGCGGTGCGGTGCGCGAACTCGCCTGTGATCTGGTGGCGCTTTCGGGGGGTGTCAGTCCGGTGATCCACCTGCAGTGCCAGGCGGGCAGCAAGGCGGTGTGGAACGATGCGCAGGCGGCCTTCCTGCCGGGCGCTCCGGCGCAGTCCGAATGCTCTGCCGGCGCCTGCGCCGGCCAGCTCACGCTCAAGGCCAGTGCCGACGACGGCGCGGCGGCCGGTGCCCAGGCGCTCAAGGCGCTGGGCCTGTCGGCGGGCGCTGCGGCGGCCCCGACGGTGGCGGCGCAGGACGCGGGCAGCATCCGCGCCCTCTGGCTGGTGCCGCACGCCCAGCCGGTGAGCCGCGCGCCCAAGCAGTTCGTGGACCTGCAGAACGACGTCGCCGCGTCCGACATCCACCTCGCGGTGCGCGAAGGCTTCGAGTCCATCGAACACGTCAAGCGCTACACCGCCATGGGCTTTGGCACCGACCAGGGCAAGACCGGCAACATCAACGGCATGGGCATCGTGGCGCAGGCGCTGGGCAAGTCCATCCCGCAGGTGGGTACGACCACCTTCCGCCCGAACTACACGCCGGTGACTTTCGGCGCGGTGGCCGGTCTGGAGCTGGGCGAGGCCTTCGACCCGATCCGCACCACCGCCATGCACGACTGGCACGTGAAGCAGGGCGCGCTGTTCGAGGACGTGGGCCAGTGGAAGCGCCCCTGGTACTACCCTAAGCCCGGTGAAGACCTGCACGCTGCGGTGCACCGCGAGACACTGGCTGTGCGCAACGGCGTCGGCACGCTGGACGGCTCCACCCTGGGCAAGATCGACATCCAGGGCCCGGACGCCAGCATCCTGCTCAACTGGATGTACAGCAACGCCTGGTCCAAGCTGGAGATCGGCAAGTGCCGCTACGGCCTGATGCTCGATGAAAACGGCATGGTGTTCGACGACGGCGTGACCGTGCGCCTGGCCGAGAACCACTACCTGATGCACACCACCTCCGGCGGCGCGGCGCGCGTGCTGGCCTGGATGGAGCGCTGGCTGCAGACCGAGTGGCCGCACCTCAAGGTGTACCTCACCAGCGCCACCGACCACTGGTCCACCTCCATCGTGGCCGGCCCCAAGAGCCGCGCCGTGCTGCAGAAGATCTGCGCGGACGTGGACTTCGACGACGCGGCCTTTCCCTTCATGTCGTACCGCGTGGGCACGGTGGCCGGCTTCCAGGCCCGCATCATGCGCATCAGCTTCTCGGGCGAGCGCTGCTACGAAGTCAACGTGGCCGCCAACGACGGCCTGAAGGTCTGGGAGGCGATCCACGCCGCGGGCGCCGAATTCAACATCACCCCGTACGGCACCGAGACCATGCACGTGCTGCGCGCCGAGAAGGGCTACATCATCATCGGCCAGGACACGGACGGTTCCGTCACGCCGATGGACCTCGGCATGGGTGGCCTGGTCACCAAGACCAAGGACTGCCTGGGCAAACGTTCGCTGACCCGCGAAGACACGGTGCGCCCCGACCGCAAGCAGCTGGTCGGCCTGCTGCCGGACGACCCGAAGGTCGTGCTGACCGAGGGCGCGCAGATCCTCAACCAGGCGCCCACCGGTCCGACCGCGCCCATGGTCGGTCATGTGACCTCCAGCTACATGAGCCCGACGCTGGGCCACGCCATCGCCATAGCCCTGATCAAAGGTGGCCTGAGCCGCGTGGGCGAGAAGGTCTACATCTCTCAGGGCGGCCCCAACGGCCCGGTCGTTCACACCGCCACCATCGCCAGCCCGGTTTTCCTCGATCCCAAAGCGGAGCGCCAAAATGCTTGATACCTCACAGCTCCATACCTCTGAACGCACCTTTGCGCCCATGGGCCGCGTGCCCACCGCCCGCGCCGGGGCCGAGCAGTCCCTGCTGGCCGGCTGGCGCCCGGGCCTGTCCATCCTCAACCTGCGTGGCAACCCCGACGATGCGGCCTTCCGCGACGGCGTGTCGCAGGTCCTCGCTCTGGACCTGCCCACGCAGGCCTGCACCACGGTCACCAACGACACCCACCGCCTGATCTGGGTCGGCCCGGACGACTGGTTCGTGATAGGTCCCAAAGGCAAAGCGATCACGCTCGAAGCCAGGTTGCGCCAGGCCCTGGCCGGACAGCACTTCGCGGTCACCGACGTCAGCAGCGGCTACACCGTGCTGCACCTGAGCGGCCAGCCGGTGCGCGATGTGCTGGCCCAGGGCTGCCCGCTGGACTTGCACCCCAAGGTGTTCGGCCCCGGCTCGGCAGCGGGATCGGTTTTCTTCAAGGCCTCGGTCTGGCTCTGGCAGACCGAAGCAGCCCCGGTGTACGAAGTGCTGGTGCGCAACAGCTTCCAAAGGTACGTCTGGCTGATGCTGGAAAGTTGCACCCCCGAGTGCGGTCTGGTGGTAAGGCGCTTTACATGAAAGCGACCTGGACAGTCAGGATCGAGCGGCTGGAGACACACCTGCCGGTGGGCATCTACACCCATGAACGGGACGCCCAACCGGTATGGGTGAGCCTCACCGCCACCGGCGAAGCCAGCGCCATGCCCGGTTCGCTGGACGAATGTTTCGACTACGAGCCGCTGTGCCGCTGGCTGACGCAGGAATGGCCGGCCTCGCCGCACACGCCGCTGCTGGAAACGCGCGTCAACCAGGTGATCGAATTCGTCTTTGCCTCGGATCCGCGCGTGCACCACGTCTGGGTGGGTCTCTACAAGCAGCGCGTCAGCCAGCAGGCGCTGGCGGTTGGCATGGAGCGCGCCTCCACACGCGCCGAATTCGAGGCACTGCGCTGCGCGACGGCTGACCGGACCGCTCTTCTTCAATCTCTCACACACCACGGTGAAACCCATGCCAGCCTCACGCAATGAACCTGCCCGTTATGTTCTGACCCTGGCGGTTGCCAGTGCGCAGGGCCAGGTGGCCGCCATGGTGGCCCTGCTGGAACGTCACGGCGCCTACATTGAAGAATTCGCGGTGTTCGACGACGCGCTGGTCTCGCGCTTTTATGTGCGCATCGTGTTCCGGCTGGAGGGCGAAAAGTCCACCGGTATCGGCGCGCTGCGCGAAGCCTATGCCCAACTGATGGATGGCTTTGACGGTGCCGAGGGCGCCATCCACGACCTCAGCCGCCCCACGCGCGTGATGATCATGGTCTCCAAGGCCGACCACTGCCTGCGCGACCTGCTGGCCCAGTGGCGCCGCAAAGAACTGAACATGAACGTCGTCGCCGTGGTGTCCAACCACGCCGACCTCGGGCCGTTGGCCGTGGCCGAGGGCATTCCGTTTCACCACCTGCCGATCACCGCAGACACCAAGCCGCAGCAGGAAGCGGCGCTGCTCCAGTGCATCGAACAGCACGAAGCCGAGCTGGTGGTGCTGGCGCGCTACATGCAGGTGCTGTCAGAGGACCTGTGCGAGAAGCTGGCCGGCCGCGTCATCAACATTCACCACTCCTTCCTGCCGGGCTTCAAGGGCGCACGGCCCTACGAGCAGGCGCACGCGCGCGGCGTCAAGCTGATTGGCGCCACGGCCCACTTTGCCACCAGCGACCTGGACGAGGGTCCCATCATCGAGCAGGCGCTGGAGCGCGTGGACCACGCCTACAGCCCCGAGCAGTTGCTGAGCACCGGGCGCAGCGTGGAGTGCCTGGCGCTGGGCCGGGCCCTGCGCTTCGTGCTGGAACACCGGGTGTTCATGAACGGTTTGCGTACGGTGGTTCTGCGCTGAGGTCCCGTTGAAAGGTTTCGCACCATGCACGTTATTAAAGCGCTCAGGAGTGACTTCTAAGAGGTTCAAGATGGCCGGCCAGCTCGCTGACCGCAATGAGGTGTCATTTAACTGATCCAGCTGGCCTGCATGTGCTTTTACGACCGCAAGCCCAGCCGCCGGACCGAGCGCAAGAACTATCCGGAAATCTTCGCCGTTCACGTCGGCGAATGGCGGGGCATGCACGGCCACATGGACTTCTGGCCCGCGCGGCGGGTGGTGTGTGTGCCCGACGACCACCAGGAAATCCTCGCCGCTCTCAACGACCGCGGCATTTTCCGCCTGGCGATTCCCGAACGCGTGACCCGCAACCTGCCACACCGGCGCAAGGAAGAAGACTGTGCACTCGACGGGCTGAAAACGGCTGTGGTTTACAACACCGGTGGCCGGGTCACCGCGCCGGACTTCACCATCCGCAGCAACTCGCCCCGCAGCGAGAGAGACGTGCTGTCGGCTACAGAAGGCCATAGAGCTTCGCGATTCGCAGCGCGGTCCGCCGGTCGGCTGCGTCCAGCTTCGCGTTCAACCGCTGGAATCGGCAGTCAATGGTTTTGCCTTCGACGTTCAGCGCGGCGCCGATCACCTTGCTGCTGTGGCCAGCATCTTCGTGCCGAAGCAGTTCAATTTCGGCCTCGGTGATGCGTGACCTGAGCAACAGTTCTTGACGCATGCTCTGTAGTAGCCAGCGGTGAAGTTCCATCGCTAATGCGCGAACCCACACGCGTTCTCTGGCAAATGCCTCTCCTTCGAAAAATTCCGGGTATTGAGAACCGATGCACAGCACACCCACCCGGGACAAGCCGATGTGGCTTGGGGCCGGTGCGATCACTGCAGACCTGAATCCGTACATGGATGCAGCAGCCACAAACGCCTCTTCTTCGGCCGATGTCAGCTTCAGGGCACTGGATCGAATGGGTTCGGCGTCGTGGGTGGCGTGACGTAGCCACGGGTCGTGCTCAAACCAGTTGTGGCTCGCGTATTCGGCGGCCCAGACGGGATCGCAAGCCCACAGTGAACGCAGCGATGTGCGGCTGGCATCGTCCCGGAGATGGCTCATGAAGACACCGGCATCTGCGCCCAGGGCGGTAACGGCTTCCCTGAACAGGCCCAGCGCTGACTCGGTGGTGTTGGCATCACCAATGCAGGCCAGGATTTCAAACAAACGGGCGCCATTGTGCTGCGCGCCCGTGAATGCGCCCAGGGCGTGCGACTCACTGGGTTGGGGCAAGCGCTGCATGACCTTCGCGACGCAGCTTGCTGTAGAGCAAGGCGTCTCCGAATCGCAAGGGTTCCACTTCACACCAGCGGTCAAAGACCTCCTGGTCGGCGAACACCATGACCTGAATCAGGCGCGTGCCCATGGGTTGCCGTTGGGTGCGCTCAACTAAGAGGCCCAACGCGGTGGGCCGCAGCGTGAAGGCCACCCGCTCGTCCTGGGAGGTCAAGGTCACTTCAGCAGCGCGCAGGGCCTGCACCTTGCCACGAACACCCGTGACCGCGGGTCTCTTTCGGCGCAGCTGCAGTGCTGCACGCTTGGCGCCAAGAGGGCGGGCGGGTTCATCGATGCGATCCACCCGCCGCCTGCTCACTGTGGGTGGCACGCCACCAGTCAACGGCGGCGATGCTTCATGCGGAGTGTGTCGTGTGCTCATCCGTGCTCCAGCGGGTCCGTTCAGACCGGTGGACCGCTCGGTGCGGCGGCTTGCTAAGGCTCGCAAGAGGCGAGCGCCCCTCAAGGCAGTTCGACCAGGCCCATCGAAGGATGTGGCCCATGGTTGAAGGGTAGGCAGCAGCACTCAGCCATGTCAAAGATTTTTGGGCTTTGCTGCCCAAATCTGCAGGTTGTTCAGGGGAGCTAAACGACCCGGGACAGGTCGTGGCACGGTGATCAGGAGACGGTCTGTGCGCCGCTCAAGCTGAGGGCGTTGAGCACATCCAACGCATCCGCAGCACGCGCCACCGGGATGAACAGATGATCGTGGTGATAAGCCGCGACCGCATTGCAGGAGATACCCGCCTTGGCCAGGCTGGTCGCAATGGTCGCGAGGAAGCCAATGGCTTCCAGGGAGGAGTGCACCGTCAGCGTGATGAGCCGCGCCTCAAACACGTAGGGCACCCGGGCACGTTCCGCCTGCGAACGCTCCACGATGGCGGTGAGGCCTTCGGCCTCACGGAATGTGCAGATGGGCTGCAGGCCAGTGGGAAGCTGAAAGTCTGCGAAGGTGCAGTAGACGAAAGTCTCTGGCTGCAGCCGGGGCGCCATCAGTTGTTGCAGTCGATGTTGGTCGCATTCGCCGCTCATTCGATCTCCTCCTCGGCAGGCTGTAGGGCTGGGCAAGTGAGAAACCATTATGGGACGGTGCATGCCCAATGGGGTGATCGCTCATCCAAATTCGGACGGGATTGAGACCTTTTCAACGTCCCAGGGTCAAGGGCCTGTTTAGCGCAACTGACCTGTGTGCAAAGTTGCTAAACCACAAGGCGCCAACGGGATCTCCTGCTACCGTTTGACGCGGCCCGGAACCTGCTCAACGCAGGCTCTCCACCATTCGCTGCTGGGGGCCGACGGCAGCGAACCACAGTGAGGAAGGAGTGTCCACCATGGCACCAACTTCAGAGGTCCTCGCAGATATGGCCGAGCTCAGATCGCAGTTGCGAGCCCAAGGCGATCCGCACCTGGTCTTGCTTCGGCTGATCCCTACGCGCGTTATGCTGGACATCGCATTCGATTGGGTCATCGTGTTCGCGGCTGTCGGTGCCGTTGTCTGGATGAATGCCTTGATGGTGCCTCTGGCCATCATGGTGATCGCCAACCGGCAACGTGCCCTGGGGAACATCCTGCACGATGCGGGCCATTGCAATCTGTGGCGAGAACGACGGCGAAATGACGCGGTGGCAGCCACCTTGGTGGCGCCGCTGCTGTTTGCCAGCTTGAGCAGCTACCGCGAGTCGCACTTCAAACACCACATGGCGCTCGGCGTGGCGAGCGGTGACCCCGACTTTCTGGCCATTCCCCAAAACCCACCCAGGCATTGGCTCGCCAGCTATCTGCGAAATGTCTTCAGCTGGTCCGCGTGGATCGGGTCCTTCGGCGGACACCTGTTTGCACACCAGGTGAGCACGCGGAGCAAGCTGTACATCGTCTGCTGGTGGGTGACTTTTTTGGGCTTGATGTGGGCTGCCTTGGGCTCCAGCTTTACCCAGAGCTTCGTGTGGCTTTGGCTGTTGTCGCGAGCGACGGTGTTCCATCTGATCACGGTGTTTCGGGAGATGTGTGATCACTTCGGCCTGGCGCCCGGTGGCGTCTTCACTTTCACGCGCGACATGGTGGACCATGGCCCCTGGCGACGGATCATCCATCCGCGCAACAACGGATACCACCTTACCCATCACCTGTTGCCTGCGGTTCCGTACTACCGATTGCCAGCCGCGCATGCGCTGTTGAGCCAGCTGCCAGTTCTTCAAGAACGTGCCCACGCATGCACCGCTTATTTCTCGGGGACCGATGCCGTGGTCCAGGCATGGCGGCGTCGGGAGTTTCATTGATGGAACGGAACCTGGGCAGCCTGCAGGTTGCGACACTGCTGGTGTCGGCCAGCTACGGCATTGGTTTTCTGTTCGGCTCGGGCGAACTGGCCCTGACGCACGGCATGGCGGGCAGCATCTACGGTGTGGCCACCGGTTTCGGCATGCTGGTGTTGGCCGTCTTTGCGCAGCGCCTGTGGGCATCGGGCTTGCCGGTGTGGGACCTTTTCGGGCGTGCCTACGGTGCGCAACTGCAAGCGGCGGTGGCGCTGCTGTCGCTGATCTGGATGGCCGGCGTGCTGGCCGCGCAAATTCACGGGGGCGTGGCGGTGGCGCGATTGCTGGGCGCCGCCGACCCTTTCGGTCATGGCACCGTTCTGGCGCTGATCTATGGTGCATCCCGCATGCAGTTGCGCCTTGCCTCCACGGTCTTTGCGTTGTGCCTTCTCGCCAGCGGCCTGGTCTTGGTCTACGCCCTGGTCGTTTCTGGCGGGATCGGCATCTATCTGCAGTCTGTGCCAACCTTTTTGCACGACCTGCCAACTTTCAGCGGGTCTCGGTTGCTGTCCATTTCGCTGGCGGTCTCGCTCCTGGTCTGCACGGGCGCCGACTACCAACAGTTCGTGCTCGCCGCGCGGCGGCCCAAGGCAGCCGTTTCGGGCTGCGTCTTGGCCGGCCTGCTGCTCTTCGTGATCGGCTTTTTGCCGTCGGCGGTGGTGGTGGCCATGCAGGCCACCCAATCGCTGGATGAATTGGCTGACGGCAAGCAGGTGGTGCCTTGGGTCCTCGGGAACGTGGCCGGGTCTATCGGGCCAGGTATTGAGCAGCTCATGCTCATCGCGCTGTCGGTTGCCGCGTTGGGCTCTGGGGCTGCAATCCTGCGGGCCATGTCGGCCGCGCTGGCCTGCGCTGTGCCGGGCAGCCACTCAGCCAGTCACCCGGGGTTGGCCATCCTCGCTCTGGCCATCGGCGCTGGATTGGCGTCGAGAGAGCAGGGCATCGTGGATACCATGGTGTCGGTCAACACTGTGTACCTGGCCAGCGTCGGCGTCTGTTTTGTGGCGCTGTTGATCGGTGTGGCCGTCCAACCATCCCACGCCCGCTCGATCATGGGGACAGGTTTCGCGGTGTCTATCGGCGTGTACCTGGCGGGATGGTGGGGATGGATGGGGGAACAGGCCGATCTTGTGTCGCTGGTGGCGGGTTGCGCAGCTTCAATCGTTGTGGCGCTGTCCCTGCAAATGATCGCCAGGCGGCGCAGCCGCAACGTGATTGAGTCTTTGAACGGATGAGATGACCGGTGTGCTCCCTGCTTGCGTTTGGGGGCCAGCAGAAGCGTCCAGATTCATCTGAGCCACTCGCACAATCAGTGCACTGATGTCGCGGGCCAGCGGCGGCTCAAGGTCCCAGTGGTGCCAATACAGGTCCACCATCACCCGTTCGTCCGGGCAAAGGTCCACCAACTGGCCCGCCGCCACGAAGGGCGCGGCTTGCGAGCTGGGGACCAGGCCGTAGCCAGCACCCATCGCAACACCCTCCAGCAACGCCACGGGCGAAGGCAGGTAGTGCTTGGCGTACCGCTCGATGGCGAAACCAAACCAGCGCTTGAGAAAGTCGTCATGCAGGGAGTCCTTGCGGTTGAACAGCACGGCAGGTGCTGCCAGCACAGCGGGAACCGTGAGGCCGTCCGGAAATGACGTATTCGCGAATGCGGGCGTGGCGTAGCACCGGTATTCCATCGCACCGAGCCACTCGGCCGAAAAACTTTCGGCCGGCTTTGAGCCCGTCGAAATGCAGCCAATGACATCGCCTCGCGACAGCAGGGCAGAGGTGTGGTCCTGGTCATCGGCAATCACTTCGAGCGCGATGAGAGGGCTCAACAACAGCTCCCTGAGGACTTCCGGGAACCAGGTGGCCAACGAGTCCGCGTTGACCGCGATCGCAATGGGAACGGGTGCGTGAGGCTTGGGTGTGGGTGCCAGCGCCTGTAGAACAGATCCCTCCAGAATGCGCAATGCTTTCACATACCGGAGGACAGTTTCGCCGGCCTGGGTGGGTGAAATCGGCCGCTCTCTCACCACCAGCACCGTGGACAGGGATTCTTCCAGTGCCTTGATGCGTTGCGACACCGCGCCCCGCGTGATGCTCAGCACAGCGGCCGCGCGTTCAAAGCTCTGCTGCTCGATCACCGTGGCGAACGTTTCCAACTGATCGCGGTCCAGCATGTGACGTCCTCCCGAATGGTCGGCAACGGTGTTTTTTCGACACCGACCATTTACGGCGGCGGTCGTCAAACCTGTCCATACCGTGCGTGTATCGAGCGCATTTCATTGGTTACCAGTGATTTCCTGGGGGGTGAACTTACTGTGGGGTTGAGGGAGCGCTGCCACGTTGACCGAGACGTGGTCGTTTGGCCTTGTAGCCGCTGTACCGTCCACTCGATGGCCTACGTTGCAGCATGGATCTGGCCCGCCTTCATCGATCGCCTGTCGTGCGGACCTTAGCGCCTACAGCGCAGCCGCAAGGGTCTTTCGCGGCATAAATGGCCGCCTTCCCGCCGCCGTTTCACTCTGGCGGGCCCCTTCCTTTTATTCCACGGAACCGCTGCGCCCGCGCATTGTCCGGCGCATGGGTGCTCGCACGGCGACCGACGAATGCGGGGCAGGGCACTGCTGTTTGCATCACTTCCACCGAGGGCATGAAGCCAGAACCGGCTCCCTCGGAAATTGAGGCAAGTGCTTTTAGAGGGGAATCGAACGAGGTCCTGGTTGTCCAAACATTCAAAGGGCTGGGCGGAACGCTACACATTTTTTACAGGCAGTTGCCGTGCGAACTGAACCGACAGATTCGATGTGGCAAGCTTTTTCGATGTGACTTGGGCGGTCCGCTAGGTCATCGCTCGACGCGGTCCTGTTGATGAAGGTCGGCACTTTTTCACCGATGGAGGTGGTATGTGGTTACTTGTCGCTCGTGAACCTCGCCCGGATGCCCGTTACTGGGCGGGTCGTCGGTGGCTTGCCGCTCTTGACGCTGTGGCGTGGCCGCTGATGGCTGTGCTGCTGATCCAACTGGCACCACAGCCTGTGGGCATCGTTGGCCCCATGGTCCTGGCATTGGCCGTGCTGTTTGCTTTGGGGCGCCTTCACCGAGCCATCTGGCTCAACCACCGGTACTGGTTCACGACCTGGCGGTGGGGCCGCATCGCGGTGTGGCTGATGGTGGTGGGCTGGGTACTGAAGCTGGCACTGCCGCATTGAGCGCAAGGCGAGGGACGTTGATTCCGAACCGCGCGGGATCGTGCAGTGAGGCCATCGGGTTCTGCCAGATCTTGCGGCGCCAGGCACGAGGCTGCGCCCAAGGGTAGACGTAGCGCGTGCGGTACACGCCTCCGGCGCTGCAGCTGACCACGATCATCAGCATGTCGATGCGCTTGGCATCTGCGTCGTGGATCACCAGGTCGCCGCACTGCCACGGCGTGGTGTTGGGGGCGTGGATCAGGCCCATGGCGTTTTCGGCACAAACCTGTTCCGTCAATGGGTGGCGATCGGGCGCGCTTCACTCCATTGATCGATCTCGCTGCGTCGCCAGGCCACCGCACGAGGCCCCAGGCGCACAGGGTTCGGGAAGCGCTGGGTGGCGATCAGGCGGTAGATCGTCGAGCGACCAAGGCCGGTGATCCGCACAACGGCGTGCATGCGCAAGAAGACTGGCGATACCAGGTCCGGGTGATCCGATGACGACTCGGGTAGTGTGTGCTGCACGGCGTCCTCCATTTAGGGCCATGACATCACTGTAGATGCGCGAGCGCATGAATCTGGTGCTGGATTCGCGTCCAAATCGTGCAGAGGAGTGGGCGTCGGCTTGTTCACGACGGGATACCTGCGTCGATCTGCATAATCAATCGCATTGAGTCAACCGTGATGCCCTGGTGGCATCACCCACCATGCGCACCCTGTTCTTGAATGCCAGCAAAACTAAGCACCGACCGCTGCGATATGCGGTGCTGGGTGTGGCGTTGCTTGCTTTGCTATTCGGACTACACGAGGCAATAGACGGCCTGCTGGGCAAGAGCGTATCTGCTGCTGCAGTGCTTGGCTTTGCGGTGCTTGTGGCGGTCGTTGCTCTTTCGGCTCGCTGGTTTCACTTGCGGCGTTTGCAAAGTGACAGTCGAAACATGAAAGACTCTGCGCTCTGGTGAACTGCGTCTGAGCCTCTCGGGGATGCTCGACTGACCTCTTCAAGGTCGGAGACAACTTTCCGTCCTATGGTGTGGTGTGTTCTGGACACATACATCGCTCCGTGAAGAATTTCGTACAGGTGTTCGGACACAGCGAGTCCAGAAGGCAAAAAGTCAGCAGGCGCCAACTTGCTAACTTTTGATTTACTTGACTCCCGGTACTTGGACGCGAACCAAGAACCTGCAAACTAGCAGCCTGCAATACTGGCGTCGAGGTTGTTACGAAGGACGGGATCCATTCGGCTCACGGCCAAGGATGGTTGTGATACCGTCAAAGCCATTGTTTTTACCGTCTTCTCCCTCTGGAGCGAGCTCTCGATACCGTCATTGCGGTGCAAAACATGCCCCTTTCCCATTCCAGTCTCTGTCATGAACCATCGATGCGTGAGATCGAGAGCATTGAGCCTTGGGAGGGGCTCTCGAATGCGACGGTAGATCTGTCGGTATCAGGCCCGTTTTCGGTTGCCAAGCAGCGCGTTTTTCCTCTGAGCCGCGACCGACTGTTGACAATTGAGTGGGAGTGATGGTCGGTTAAAAAATGTATAAAAATCAATAGGTTATAAGTGCCATTGACCATATAGCCGAATCATCAACGAAAACCGACGCGTTTGCTGTGAAGCTTAGTCGCACTACCGTCTTAAGGCTTTTCAGCTCATTGACGCGGCTCGGCTCCCGGCGAGACGTTGCCTGTCAGCGGCCTACAACCGGGCAGGGAAGGGCGGCCATTGCGGCGCGACACTGAATGTCCGGTCCCGATGCTGGCGGATTCACACAGTCGACCCGTTGTCGACGGTCACGGCTTCATATTGACTGGCAGCTCCGCAGCGTTGCTGCCGGCATTGAGCGCACCGTGACCTCACGGTCTGTGTCCAGCAACGGTCATCAAATAGACAGCGATCCTCGCGGGCCCGACGGCCGGCTTAAGTTGTGTAGCCGACGTCGGGAACATGCCGTTGTGGAACTTCATAGTGTTTGTCCGCTGCCTCCGACTGCAAAGTGGTACCGATGCCCAGGAGGCTGCGACTGGTGTGCAGCGTGGTACTTGGGCGGAGTCCGGAAATTCTGCAAATCCGGATACTGAAAATTCTGCCTTGAAGCGGCATGCTTTCGCATGCTCAGTCGCTCAGGTTTGAACGCGATTGAATTCCAGGCTCAAACTACAACTGTGCTTCGAAACGCAAGGCAGAACGTGGTCTGCCCTTGGGCCGATGTGACCGAGACGGAACCGCCGTGGGCCGTCATGATGGCTTGGGTGATCGACAGGCCGAGGCCTGTGCCATCGGATTCCGGATGGCTGCGTGATTTGTCCACCCGGTAGAAGCGATCGAACAAGCGTGGCAAGACTTCTGGCGCAATAGTCATCCCGCTGTTGGTGATGCACAGGGTGACTTCTCTGAGCCGCACTTCGATGGCAACCATGACTTCGGCTTCTGCGGGCGAGTGCCTGATTGCATTCGACAACAGGTTGCCTATGGCACGCCGGACCATCAAGCGGTCCCCCATGACCTGGGCGTCTCCCGTGATTTTCAAACGGATGCGCTTTTCATCGGCCACGGCATCGTAGAAGTCGAACAGATCCAGCGCTTCCTGATCCAGCGAGATCACCTCCGTGTTGGGGAGTTCGAGCCCGTGTTCGGTCTTGGCCAGGAACAGCATGTCGGACACCATGCGCGCCAGACGCTGGAACTCTTCTGCGTTGGAGGCGAGGATGTCCCGGTAGGCTTCGGCATCCCGTTTCTGCGCCAGCGACACCTGGGTCTGGGTCAGCAGGTTGTTGATGGGGGTTCTCAGCTCATGGGCCAGGTCGCTGGAAAACTCCTGCAGACGCGCAAAGTCCGCCTGCAGGCGCGCGAGCATGGTGTTGAGGCTTTCGGCGAGATCGGCAAACTCCACCGGCACGGCTTCGACGGGCATGCGCTGGTCCAGCTTCTGCGCGGTGACCGTCATGGCACGCTCTTTCATGATGCGCAGTGGCGACAGGCCGCGGCGCGCAGCCCACCAACCCAGCAAGCCGCTGACCAGGATGGCCGCCAGCGAATAGAGCGCCAGCGTCTGGCTCAGGGACCGCATGAAATGCAGGTGGTGATCGGTATCCAGGGCGATCCGCAGTTGCATTGGCGCGTCGTCCGCGCCCGGCTCGGCCGAAGTCGGGGGCGGGTCGATGCGCGCGCTCAGGCCGCGCAGGGTTTGATTGTCCAGGGTCCAGTCGGTGGGCGTGGCGCCTTGTGGCGCCAGGTCTGAGGGAAACACCATGCCCTCGGTTCCGTACACCAGACGATCGCCCTGACGCAAGTCGATGAAGAGTCCGTGGTGACTGCCCAGCAGCTCATCCAGCCGGCCAGACAGCAGGTCCGGCGCCGGGGATTCTTTGACGATCTTCTGAACCAGCCCGATCTTGTCCTGCAGGTAACCCCGGTCGAGTTCGACAAAGTGCCGGCTCGTCGCGAACGCCACCAGGATCGCCAGACCCACCAGGACAGAGGCCGACACCAGCGCGTAGAAAGCGGTCAGGCGCGCGGTCAGCGACGGTCGCCCGAGCATCAGTTCGAAGCCTCCGGCACTTCCAGCACATAGCCCATGCCGCGCACGGTCTGGATCAGACGGGGTTCAAAGGGATCATCCACCTTGCCCCGGAGGCGGCGCATGGCCACCTCGATCACATTGGTGTCGCTGTCGAAGTTCACGTCCCACACCTGCGAAGCGATCAAGGATCGCGGCAAGACCTCGCCATGGCGGCGCATCAGCAGCTCCAGCAGGCCGAATTCCTTGGCCGTCAGGTCGATGCGTTTGCCCGCCCGGGTCACGCGCCGGCGCAACAGGTCCAGCTCCAGGTCGGCCACCTGCAGCGTGGTGGCTTCCAGACCCGAGCGACCGCGCCGCATGATGGTGCGTACCCTGGCCAGCAGTTCGGCAAACGAAAACGGCTTGACCAGGTAGTCGTCGGCCCCCAGCTCCAGACCCTTGACGCGGTCTTCCACCTGGTCGCGGGCGGTGAGAAACAGCACCGGCATCTCCCGCCCCTGGCTGCGCAGGCTGCTCAGAACCTGCCAGCCATCCATGCCGGGCAGCATGACGTCCAGGATCACCAGGTCGTGGTCACCTTCGAGCCCATGGTGCAGGCCGTCAACACCATTGGTGACGAGATCCACCACATAGCCCGCCTCCCGCAAGCCTTGCCTCAAATAGTCGCCCGCCTTGGGCTCGTCCTCAACAATCAGAATCTTCACGGTCGTGCTCCTGACCGCTAGTTTGCCCGCGCGGGCGGCCGTGCGGAGAAAAATGACAGTTTTGTAATCAACCCGACAGGGAGTTGACGGACGACCACCCGCAGAATTCGCCTCGTTTGATCTATGTCAAAAAGGAGCGACTGCAGTGAGATCTTCGTTTAGCAACCGAGCCACGAGCCAACTGCTGGTGGCGGGCCTCTTGGCCCTGCCGCTTGCGCTCTCAGCGCAGACGGCCAGCCCTTCACAAGAATCCGACTGGCGTCAGGCCAATGACGCAGTGGGTGCGCTCAAACGTGGCCATGCCGATGTGCTCAAGTGGGAGCAGGCCCATCCGGGTGCATCCGCCACGGCGCCAGTCAGCACCACGGGTGTCGCCATCCCTAACGCAGAGGCGGCGGTTCGCATGGCCTGGACGGTCCATCGCGAACTGGCCCGTCCGTTGTCAAAACTGGGTTCGAAGAACGTGCAATTGATCGCTGAGGGCCGCTCGACAGAGCTCGACCCCAGCCTGCAGCGTCGCGTCGAGGATGCCGGCGAGGTGCTGGAGGTGGCTGCAGCGGGGCGCAAGGCCTGGATTGAGGCCGTGGCGGCTCAGCAGGTCTTGAAGCACCAGCGCGACATGCTGGAAGCTGCCCAAGCCGCCCATGAGCTGGGACAGCGCATGGTGACGGTGGGCAACTGGAGCCAGTTGCAGCTGTCGCCCGTTCAACTGGCCGCATCGACCGCCCGCATGAATCTCCGGCGTGCGCAGCAAGTCGCCGCCCAGGCCCAAAGCCATCTGGTCAAGACCATGGGGCAAACGGGCCTTCAGGAGGCCTTTTCGCTCCCGGACCAACTTCCAGCCATCCCGGCGAAGCCCATGGCCGAGGCCGATCTGCAAGAGCGCGCCGATGCGATTCGCAACCAGTTGCCCGTCGCAGAAAGCCTCCGCAACCGGGCGCTATCTAAAGGGGCCATGAACGCCTACCTGGCCGCCCATGCGCTGGCGCTCGACAGCCAGGGGGATGTCCTGAAAACCCGTGAGTTCATCACCGAAGAAACGGTCCTTCACTACAACGGCATGCTCAAGAGCGTCTGGGACCTGCTGGACGAAGTGCGCAACCAGTCCCAGGCGACGGTGGATGCCATCGGCGCGCAGCGCGACTTCTGGAGCGCTGAAGCCGATCTTCAGTGGGTTTTGCAGGGCGGAGAGCCCGACAGCTTCGTATCACTGGGGGGCGCTGGTGAAGTGGCCTCGGCAGCAGCGCATTGAAAGGACAGCATTCATGACAAACAACAACTCCAGACGCCAGTTTTTTGCCGGTGCCGCAGCTTCCGTGGCCGGCCTGGCCGTGGCCCGCTCCGCACTGGCGGGTTTGCCAGAGCCCGTCATCCAGACATCCGTCGACACCGCGCCGCCACTCGTTCCCACGACCGGCCGGCCGTACAACCCCGTGGTGACCCTCAACGGCTGGACCTTGCCCTGGCGCATGAACGATGGCGTCAAGGAATTCCACCTGGTGGCCGAGCCCGTGGTGCGCGAGGTGTCACCAGGCTTCAAGGTGAACATGTGGGGTTACAACGGCCAGAGCCCGGGACCCACCATCGAAGTGGTCGAGGGTGACCGCGTGCGCATCTTCGTGACCAACAAGCTGCCCGAACACACCACCATCCATTGGCACGGTCAGCGGCTGCCCAGCGGCATGGACGGCGTGGGCGGGCTTACCCAGCGGGCCATCCCCGTGGGCAAGACTTACGTCTATGAGTTCGAAGCGCGCCGCCCCGGCACCTTCATGTACCACCCCCACGCGGACGAGATGGTGCAGATGGCCATGGGCATGATGGGCATGTGGGTGACCCACCCCAAGGCCAAACACCCGCACATCAGCGCCGTGGACCGGGACTTCTGCTTCCTGCTCAATGCATTTGACGTGGAGCCCGGCAGCAAGACGCCGAAGATCAACACCATGACCGACTTCAACATCTGGTGCTGGAACAGCCGGGTGTTTCCGGCCATCGACACCCTGAACGTGCGCCTGAACGACCGCGTGCGCATCCGCATCGGCAACCTCACCATGACCAACCACCCCATCCACCTGCATGGGCACGAGTTCCTGGTCACGGGCACCGACGGCGGTCCGACCCCGCCCAGCACGCGCTGGTACGAAGTCACCACCGATGTGGCCGTGGGGCAGATGCGCCAGATCGAGCTGATTGCCGACGAAGAAGGTGACTGGGCCATGCACTGCCACAAGAGCCACCACACCATGAACGCCATGGGCCACGACGTGCCGACCATGATCGGCGTGGACCACCGCGGCCTGGTCAAGAAGATCCAGAAGGTCGCACCCGACTACATGATGATGGGTGAGCGCGGCATGGCTGACATGGGCGAGATGCAGATGGCCATTCCCGACAACACGGCCCCCATGATGACCGGCACCGGCCAGTTCGGCCCGCTGGAGATGGGCGGCATGTTCACGGTCTTCAAGGTCCGCAAGGATCAGCAACCGGGTGACTACAAGGACCCGGGACCCTACAAATTCCCCGAAGGCACCGTGGCCTACGAGTGGAACGGAGCGCTCCCGCCGACGCCGCGCCCCGCTGCCAGCAGCGACACGACACCCGCGACCGCCAAGGCGATCAAACCCACCGCCAAAGGCATGGCGCATTGAAGTGAATCCCCCCTGCGCCGCTTCGCGTCTTCCCCCAGGGGACGGCACCAGTGGCCCGGCAAAGCCGGTTCCACGGTGTCTCTGGGTTGGAGCCGCTTGCCCGGCGCCTTTCCCCTGTTTTCCTTCTGTTCCCCCGTTGTCAGACCCTCACCTGAAAGAAGCCCCATGACATTTTCCCGTTCCATCCTGCCTTCTCGCTCTGCGCTGGTTTTCTCTGGCGTCATGTTGGCCACCACGGTTGCCATGGCCGCCGGTGCCCACTCTGGCGGGCACCACGAGTCCCCGATTGGAAAGCCCGGCGTGGCCTCGAAGGTCACCCGCACGATCCAGGTCGACATGAGCAGCGGCATGCGGTTCAAGCCCTCGGACATTCGGGTCAAACAAGGCGAAACGATCCGCTTCGTGCTGAAGAACACCGACAGCGTCAAACACGAGTTCAGCCTGGGAACGCCAGAAGAACTGCTGGAGCACTACGAGGTGATGAAGAAATTCCCCGACATGGAGCACGATGAACCCAACAAGATTTCACTCGCTCCCGGCAAACAGGGTGAGGTGATCTGGCAGTTCACCAAAGCTGGCGCCGTTGACTTCGCCTGTCTGCACGTGGGTCACTTCGACGCGGGCATGAAGGGGCAGGTCAAGGTGGCTGCCAAGTAAGGGCGTCGCGCATCAGGCACAGTTTCATCTCACCATTTCAGGAACCAACGATGACCAAAGTACAACGGATTCTGGGCACAGCCGCCTTGACCCTCTCCTCCCTTCTCGGAAGTCCCGTGTTCGCTCAGATGAACATGGACCACGGAAAGATGGGCATGGCGGCAACGCCCGGCATGACCGATGGCGAAGTCCGCAAGATCGACAAGGAAGCGGGCAAGATCACCATCAAGCACGGTGACATCAAACACATGGACATGCCCGGCATGACCATGGTCTTCGTGGTCAAGGACAAGGCCCTGCTGGACAAGACCACCGTCGGTGCCAAGGTCCAGTTCATGGCCACGAACGAGAACGGTCAGATGATGGTGACCGACATCCAGCCTGCGAAGTGATTCTGCGATCCCGGTCCCTCCGTTTGGCTGCGGCCAGCCTTGCACTGGCAGGGATTGCCGCGGCCTTTTTCTGGTGGCGATACGCCGATCCGATCGGGTCGAACCCACCGGGCGTGCTTCGCCTGGATGACCCGGTGATGCTCCATCGGGGGGAGCAGCTCTATCAGTCCCAGTGCGCCAGTTGTCACGGCGAGAACCTGGAAGGGCAGGCGAACTGGCGGGAGCGTGGGTCCGACGGGCGTTTGCCGGCGCCACCCCATGACGAGAGTGGTCACACCTGGCACCACCCTGACGAGGTCTTGATTCGGATCACCAGAGACGGCGTGGCCAAGGCCGCAGGCTTGCCGGACTACGTCTCCAGCATGCCGACCTTTGGCGATTCGCTCAACGACGCCGACATCGTGGCCGTCCTGTCCTGGATCAAATCGCGGTGGTCATCCGACATCCGGACCCACCACGACGACATCAACCGCCAGGCGAACCAGCGCTGATCCTGACTTTTTTGTCATCTTCGGGTCATCTTGCCGACCCCAGCCGATGCCTACATTGACTGCATGGCGTGAGGGGGCTGACAGACCCCATGGTTGTCGATCACCTCCAAGCCTGCTCTGGCAATCCCGCCAGAGGCCCGTCATGAAAGGCAATTGACATGTCCAAGTGGATCCCAACCCTGCTGATGGTCGTCGTCACAGGTGTGACGTTCTCTGCTTCAGCGCAGCAAGCTGCTGATCACAGCCTGCACCATCCTGCCGCCACGGCGACCACGGCGACCACAGCGCCCCCGACCGCCGTTGCACCGCCGGCCGGCATGCCCATGGGCATGGCTTCGATGCCGCAGATGCAACAACACATGCAGCAGCACATGGCCACCATGCAGGCAATGCGCACCAAGATGGCAGCAGCCCAGACGCCGGCCGAACGCCAAGCCCTGATGGCCGAACACACGAAGGCCATGCACGAGGGCATGGACATGATGAATGGCATGAAGGCTATGGGCGGCATGCCCGGCATGCCCGGCATGGGCGCCCCGGGTGCCGCGCCAGCGGACCCCGCACAGCGTCAACAGATGATGGAAATGCGCATGGACATGATGCAGAACATGATGGACATGATGATGCAGCGCATGCCAGCCGCAGCCACCCCTCCCGCCGGCAAGTGACGGGCGACGGCGGCGTTGAGCGTGCAACGCGGTGCCCGCGAAAACTGGGTGACAGGATCAGGGTGTCATCGACACCGTGCACGTGTGGCCCGGCGAATCGGCGCGTGTTGCCATCGACTTCGCCCACCCGCTCGTGGGCGATCAGGACTATGTCTTTCACTGCCACTCGCTGGAACACGCCGAAGCGGGAATGGTGCTGCGCTTCACGGTGAAAGCCTGAAACGCCTCTCAGCCCATTGACAACGTCCGGCACCGCCGGACGCTCACCCACGACCATGCAACGGCATCGATCCTTCAACCCGGAGACACCTGTGAAACCCCAATTTTCTGCCTGGACACAGGCCCTCGTATCCGCAGTGCTGCTGGCCGGCAGCCTGTCTGTTCACGCCGCCGATCGCAAGATATTCGTGGCCAATGAAGGTGCCGGCACCGTCAGCGTGATCAACGCCGAAACCTTCAAGCTCACTCGGCACATCGCGGTGGGTGCGGGAGCGCACAACGTCCAGGTGTCACCCGATGGAAAGCTGGCCTGGGTCACCAACAACGGCACCCCTAAATCCGCGGCTGCCGGCATGGCCCATGCGGGCATGTCGACCGCCGAACACGGCGCCCTGTCCCAAGCTGGCGAAGTCTGGTCCATCGACACGGAAACCGACGAGGTGGTCGCCCGCGTGGTGGTGGGCAAACACCCGGCCCATGTGGTGGTGTCTGCCGACGGCCGTTGGGCTTACGTCACCAACGGTGGCGACAACACCCTCAGCGTGGTGGATACCAAATCGCTCAAGGTCGTCGACACCCTTCCCACCGGTGAGTACCCCCACGGCATCCGGCTGAGCCCGGATGGCAAGCAGGCGTATGTCGCGAACCTGAAGGGCGGAACGGTGTCGGTCATCGACACGGAAAGCCGCAAGGAAATCAGCCAGATCCCCGTGGGCAAGGGCCCCGCTCAGGTGGGCTTCACGTCCGACAGTCGGCTGGCCTTCGTGTCCCTGTCGCAAGAGGCCAGCGTCGCCGTCATCGACCCGGTCAGCCGCAAGGTGATCCGCAAAGTGCGGGTCGGCAATGTGCCGATCCAGCTCTATGCGACACCCGACAACCGCTTCCTCTTTGTGGCCAATCAGGGCAGCCGCAAGAGCCCCGGCAATACTGTGAGCGTGATCGATCTCTCCACCTTCAGCACGCAGCGCATCCAAACGGGCATCGGCGCCCACGGCGTGGTGGTGGGAAACGATGGGCGCCATGCCTACGTGACCAATCTCTATGCGAACACGGTGTCGGTCATTGATGTCCGGTCGCGCAAGTCCGTTGCCACCGTCGCCGTGGGCGTCGGACCCAACGGGATCAGCGTGAGTCCTTGAAAAACAAACGGGGTCATGCCATCGGGTCGCCCTGGTGTGCAGCGGCCTGGAAGGAGAACGCCATGGATATGAAAGCGCACCGGCACCCGGCCGTGCATTCCCCTGACCACCGGACCGATCCGGCGGCGCTCAAGGACCCCGTGTGCGGCATGGCCGTCACCGAACAATCGCTTCACCAGGCGGAGCACGAAGGCCGGACCTTCTATTTCTGCAGTGCCAAGTGCCAGGGCAAGTTCACGGCGAACCCGCAGCAATTCCTTGCCCCGGCGCCTGCGCAGGAACAGGCCCCTGCGGCGACCGGCACGGTCTACACCTGCCCCATGCACCCGGAGATCCGGCAGGACCACCCGGGCAACTGCCCCAAGTGCGGCATGACCCTGGAGCCCTTGCTGCCCGAACTGGATGAGCAGGAGAACCCCGAACTCAGGGACTTCCAGCGCCGCTTCTGGTGGACCCTGCCGCTCACCGTCGTGGTGACCGTGCTGGCCATGTTCGGACACAGCCTGGGCTGGTTCGACATGGCGGTGCAGAGCTGGATCGAACTGATGCTCACGGTACCGATCGTGTTGTGGGCGGGCTGGCCTTTCTTTGTGCGTGGAGCGCAGTCGATCATGAACCGCAGCCCCAACATGTGGACCCTCATCAGTCTGGGAACGGGCGCGGCCTTTGTGTACAGCGTGGTGGCCACGGTGACCCCGCAGGTCTTCCCCGATTCGTTTCTTTCCATGGGGCGCGTGGCGGTGTATTTCGAAGCGGCCGCGGTGATCATCTCGCTCACCTTGCTGGGGCAATTGCTGGAACTCAAGGCGCGTTCGCAGACCTCGGCGGCGATCCGCTCGCTGCTGGGCCTGGCGCCCAAGACCGCCCGCCGCATCGGTGCCGACGGCCAGGAAGAAGACGTGCCGCTGGGCCACGTGCACGTGGGTGATCTGCTGCGTGTGCGTCCGGGCGAAAAAGTGCCGGTGGACGGCTCCGTGGTCGAGGGCAGCAGCGCACTCGACGAGTCCATGCTCACCGGCGAGCCGCTACCGGTCACGAAGCGGGTGGGCGACAAGCTCATTGGTGCCACGCTCAACACCAGCGGCGCTCTGGTGATGCGCTCCGAACACGTGGGATCGGCCACCGTGCTGGCGCAGATCGTGCAGATGGTGGCCATGGCGCAGCGCTCGCGAGCACCCATGCAGCGCATGGCCGACCAGGTGGCGGGCTACTTCGTGGTCGGCGTGGTGGGCGCCGCACTGCTCACCTTCCTGGGCTGGGGCCTGTTCGGGCCCGAGCCGAGCTGGGTCTACGCGCTGATCAACGCCGTGGCCGTGCTGATCATCGCCTGTCCTTGTGCGCTCGGCCTGGCCACGCCGATGTCGATCATGGTGGCAACGGGGCGCGGCGCCACGCACGGCGTGTTGTTCCGCGACGCCGCCGCGATCGAGAACCTGCGCAAGGTCGACACCCTGATCGTGGACAAGACCGGCACCCTGACCGAAGGGCGGCCGACCTTCGAGCGAGCGATCGGCTTCGGTGGTTTTTCCGAAGACGAGGTGTTGCGCCTGGCGGCCAGCCTCGATCAGGGCAGCGAACATCCGCTGGCTGCCGCCATCGTGGCCGCCGCGAAGCAGCAGGGGCTGGTGCTGGACAAGCCCGAGCAGTTCGACTCCGAATCCGGCATCGGTGTGCAGGGTGTTGTGGGTTCGCAGCAGCTGGCGCTGGGCAACACCGCGCTCATGCAGCAGCTCGGGGTGGATGTGTCACCGCTGGCCACCGAAGCCGAAGCGCTGCGAGGGCAGGGGGCCAGTGTCATGCACCTGGCAGTGGACCGGACACTGGCCGGTCTGCTGGCGGTGTCGGACCCGGTCAAGGCCACCACGGCCGATGCCCTGGCCTCGCTGCGCCAGGCCAACATCCGCGTGGTGATGGCCACCGGCGACGGCCTGACAACGGCGCGCGCCGTGGGCCAGCGGCTGGGCATCGACGAGGTGCATGGCGAGGTCAAACCCGCCGACAAACTCAAGCTGGTCGAACGCCTCCAGGCCGAGGGCCGCGTGGTGGCGATGGCGGGCGACGGCATCAACGACGCACCAGCACTGGCGCGAGCCGATGTCGGGATCGCCATGGGCACCGGCACCGATGTGGCGATGAACAGCGCCCAGCTCACGCTGGTGAAGGGGGACTTGCGCGGTATCGCCACCGCGCGCGACCTCTCGGTGGCCACCGTAGCCAACATGAAGCAGAACCTGGCGTTTGCCTTTGTCTACAACGCGCTGGGTATTCCACTAGCCGCGGGTCTTCTGTATCCGTTCACCGGCTGGCTGCTCTCTCCCATGATCGCCGCGCTGGCCATGAGCCTGAGTTCGGTTTCGGTCATTGGCAATGCCCTGCGCCTGCGGGCGGCCCGAATCCAGCCGGGCTCATCACACCCGAGTCCTTGACCGTGGACATCCTGGCACACGGTCTGTGGGTGGGCGTCGGTGCCGCGTGGATGCATCGGCATCGGCGCCTGGACCGCCGAACCACGGTGTTGGCGTTGGGTCTGGCCGTGGTGCCCGACCTCGCTCAGTTGTTGCCGTTGCTTTATCTCGCGCTGTTCTCGCACGACGGCTGGACAGTCCTGCTGGCCTACGCCAACGCTCTGCCGGGGTATGAGCCTGCGCTGTCTCCGGTCGTCACGGAACTCACCCACCACCTGCATTGTGTGATGCACAGCGCCCTGGTGGCCGGTGTGGTCACCGCCATCAGCTGTATGTGGTTGGGCCGTTTCTGGATTCCCTTGTTGGGCTGGTGGTCGCACATCCTGATCGACGTGTTCACGCACTCCGCTGAGTTCTATCCCTCCCCCGTTTTTTATCCGGTGACCTATTGGGGTTTTGATGGGCTGGCCTGGAACACGCCGTGGTTCATGGTTGCCAACTACCTGTCGATGTCGATCGTTGCAGTGCTTGTCTGGCGCCGTCGCTGAGCCATATCAAACGCTAAAAAAGTACGACGCGTTCTCCACACCCACCTAAAATTCCTTCATGCGTTTGCTCATTGCCTTCTTGCTGTGCCTGGCCATCCCGCTTCAGGGCTTGGCTGCGGGCGCGGGCGTGCAAGCGCCTTGCCCCATGGGCGACATGGTGGCGATGCAAGCGGAAACCGCCAGCGAAGAGATGGCAGACCTCGGTGAGATGGCCGACCTAGCTGACTGCTGCAATGACGCGGCGACCGCGGCGTTGACCGGCAAACTCTGCAAGACCGGCCAGGAATGCCAGGCGCCCACCGGCTGGCTCACAACGCCCTTGCAGCCCATCGTTCAGGCCTTGCCGACGAGCGTGCTGCTCGTGACCGCCACGCCCACGCCACCGCGCGGCGCTCCCGCCAGCGTCTGGCGCCCACCCACCCTCTGACTCCGTTGATCCGGACCGCGCGCCGCTGCTGAGGCTGGCGCGCCTTCCGTGACGTGGCTGCCCGCCTGTGTCGTGCGCAGCCCATGTTCATCTTCATGGAGCAGAGATATGTCAGCCCTTCCAACGGCCATGAGCCGGCCCGAGAGGCCGGTGGTACGCGCCGTCGCGCCCAACCGCCTTTTCCACGCCACCGCCCTGCTGATCGCCCTGTGGCTGGGCGTCGCATCGCCCGTCCGGGCATCGAACAACGAGCCGCTCGTTCTTGCTGCGGCTGTTCAAGCCGCACTGGCGCGCTCGCAGGCCCTGAACGCGCAGGATGCGGCCGCCCGCTCGGCCAGAGAAGCTGCCGTGGCAGCGGGTCAGCGACCCGACCCGGTGCTGCGGTTCTCGCTCAACAGCCTGCCCATCGAAGGCGACAACCGCTTCAGCACATCGGCCGAGCCGATGACCAGCAAAGCCGTTTCGCTGATGCAGGCGTTCCCCGCCGAACTCAAGCGCCAGGCCCGCTCGCAACGCTTCGAGCGCGAAGCAGACGTGGCCCTGGCCACGCGGGCACAGCGCGCGGCCAGCCTGCGGCGCGACACCGCCATCGCCTGGTTTGAAAGGCACGCCCAGGAACAGCGGGTCTCACTGCTGCGTGCGCAACTGAACGAGAACCGCCTGCAGCTCCAGGCCGCCGAGGCGGCCACCCGCGGCGCTCTGCCCGGTGGTGCCAACAGCCCGTCGGTGGACTGGTTGAATGCGCGCGACGCGGTCGCCCAGGCGCAGCAAGCCCTGCTCGGTGCCGAGGCCGGTCTGGTCAACGCGCGCCAGGCGCTGGCCCGCTGGACAGGTGAGGCGCCAGACCGCCCCTTGGGCGATGCGCCCGCGCTGACCCCGTTGGCGCTGTCGAGCTCAGGCTTCGCGCCCTACCTGCAGCAACACCCGGACCTCGCGCTGGCGAGCGCGCGTCTCGCCAGCGCCGAGGCCGACGCCGAGCTGGCGCGACAGGATCGACAGCCCGACTGGAGCGGCGAGCTGATGTTCAGCCACCGGCGCCCGCGCTTCGACAACATGGTGTCGCTGGCGGTGTCGGTGCCGCTGCAATGGGACCGGCCGCAGCGTCAAGACCGTGTGCTCGCCGCGCGCCTGGCGCGCGTGGACGAACTGCAGTCCGAGCGCGAAGAACGGGCGCGCGAGGCTCTCGCCGAGACCGAGCGCTGGCTGGCCGCCTGGCGGGCCGGTCTGGAACAGCTGGCGCTGATCGACCGCGAGCGCCTGCCCTGGGCGCGCCAGCGCGTGGACCTGGCACAGGCGGCCTACCGCGGCGGCAACGCCCGGCTGGGGGATGTGCTCGCCGCACGACGCATGGCGCTGGCCCTGGAGATGGAGCGCGTCGAGCTGCACCTCTCGACCGCCCGCCTATGGGCCCGGCTGGCGTACCTCCTGCCCGACGCTTCACCCACAGATGCCGCGCCCCTCGCCCCGACTGCAGCCGCAACCCAAAAGGACTGACCCCATGAAAACACCCACCTGGATCGGGCTGACGGCTGTCGCCCTGGCCACCTTGACCGCCGTGGGCTACGGTGCCTGGACCGTCGGCATGAACGCCGGCATGTCCATGGCCATGCCCCAGGGTGCGCCCACGAGCGCCGATGGGGCCACCCCATCCACGCAGGACCCCAGCACCTGGACCATCACGCAAGGTTTCGAAGCCACCGAGCGCCACATGCGCGAGGGCCTCAAGGCCGGGGATCTGGACCCGGTGACGGGTCTGAGCATTCTGAATTACCACGACCCCATGGTGCCGGGCAAGAACTTCGACGCACCCGGCAAATCGCCGTTCATGGACATGCTGCTGGTGCCCCGCTACGCCGGCGGCAAAGCGGCCGATGCCAGCGGCGTCACCGTGAGCGCCCGCACGCAGCAAAACCTCGGACTGCGCACGGTGGAAGTGACCGAAGGCCGGCTGGACAGCGAGGTGTCGGTGGCCGGCAACGTGGCCTGGAACGAACGTGACCAGGTGTTGGTCAGCGCACGGTCGATGGGTTTTATCGAACGCCTGCATGTGCGCGCCACACAGGACCGCGTGTCCGCAGGGGCGCCTCTGGCCGACATCTACGTGCCCAGCTGGGTGGCGGCGCAGGAAGAGTACCTGGCCGTGGCCCGCATGGCCGAACAGGACCCCCAGTTGGTGTCCCTGCGCGATGCCGCTGCGCAGCGCATGCGCCAGGCGGGCATGAGCCCCGCCCAGATTCAGCGCGTGGTGCGCAGTGGCAGTCTTCAGCCTCGATTCACGCTGACCGCACCATTGGGTGGTGTGGTCACGGAGCTGATGGTGAGCGAAGGCACGACCGTGATGCCGGGCATGGCCCTGCTGCGGCTGCAGGGCACGGGCACGGTCTGGGCCGAAGGCCAGGTGCCCGAGAGCCAGGCCGCCCAGCTCCAGCCCGGTGCCGAGGTCAGCGCCACCAGCCCGGCCGCGCCGGGCCAGACCTTCACGGGTCGCCTGCAGGCGCTGCTGCCCTCGGTCGATCCGGCCACGCGCACGATCAAGGCGCGGCTCGAACTCGCCAATCCCCAGGGCCGGCTGGTACCGGGCATGTTTGTGCAGATGCGCTTCGCCAACCCCAGCGCCAAGAACGTGTTGCTGGTGCCCAGCGATGCGGTGATCCACACCGGCCAGCGCAGCGTGGTGATGCTGGCCGAGGGCGATGGCCGCTTCTCCCCGGTCGAGGTGCGCGCCGGACGCGAAGCGGGCGATCAAACCGAGATCCTGCAAGGCGTGAAATTGGGGCAAAAGGTGGTGCGGTCGGGCCAGTTCCTGATCGACTCCGAGGCCAGCCTCAACGGCTTTCTGGCGCGACTGACCCCGGCGCCAGAGCCTGCTTCAGAAAAACCGGCGGCCAGCCAGCCCATGACCCACCAGACGGATGCGCAGGTCGAAGCGGTGGACGGCGACACCGTGACCTTGCAACACCCGGCCATACCGGCGCTCAAATGGCCGGCCATGACCATGGATTTCCAGTTACCGCGGGCAGACCAACGACCCAAGGACCTGTCTGCAGGCAGCGCGGTGCACATCGAATTTGAGATGCGCGACGGCGACGTACCGCAGATCACGCGCATCGAACCTGCAGCCAAGGGAGCGCAACGATGATCGCGCGCCTGATCCACTGGAGCATCGCCAACCGCTTCCTGGTCCTGATGGCCACGGTGATGATCACCGCCTGGGGCGTGGTGTCGATGCTGCGCACACCACTGGATGCGCTGCCCGACCTGTCGGACACGCAGGTCATCATCCGCACCAGCTGGCCCGGGCAGGCGCCGCAGCTGGTGGAGAACCAGGTCACCTACCCGCTGACCACCACCATGCTCTCGGTGCCCGGCGCCAAGGCGGTGCGCGGGTTCTCCATGTTTGGCGACAGCTTCGTCTACGTGCTGTTCGACGATGGTGTCGATCTGTACTGGGCGCGATCGCGGGTGCTCGAATACCTGAACCAGGTGCAGTCCCGGTTGCCGGCCAAGGCGAAATCATCGCTCGGCCCCGACGCCACCGGTGTGGGCTGGATCTACCAGTACGCGCTGATCGACCGCACCGGGCGGCAGGACCTGGCCCAGCTGCGTTCGCTGCAGGACTGGTTCCTGCGCTTCGAACTCAAGACCGTGCCCGACGTGGCCGAGGTCGCCAGCATCGGCGGCATGGTGCGCCAGCACCAGATCGTGCTCGACCCCGAAAAGCTCGCGGCCTATGGCATCACGCAACAGATGGTCAGCGAGGCCGTGGCGCGCGGCAACCAGGAGGCCGGCGGCTCGGTGCTGGAGCTTGGCGAGGCCGAATACGCGGTGCGCGCCAACGGTTACCTGAAAACCCTGGACGACTTCCGCGCCCTGCCACTGAAGACCACCGACGCCGGTGTGTCGGTGCGGCTGGGCGACGTGGCGCGCGTGCAGGTCGGGCCCGAAATGCGGCGCGGCATCGGTGAGCTCAATGGCGAAGGCGAAGCGGTCGGTGGGGTGGTGGTCATGCGCTCGGGCAAAAACGCCCTGCAGACCATCGAAGCTGTTAAGGCGCGGCTGGCGGAGCTGCAGCGCGGTTTGCCTGAGGGGGTGGAGATCGTGCCGGTGTACGACCGCTCTGGGCTGATTGAGCGTGCGGCCAGCAACCTGGGCATCAAGCTGCTAGAGGAATTTGGTGTCGTCGCGCTGGTGTGCGCGCTGTTCCTGTTTCACCTGCGCAGCGCCCTGGTGGCCATCGTCTCGCTGCCGCTGGGCATTCTGGTGGCCTTCATCGTGATGCAGCAGCAGGGCGTGAACGCCAACATCATGTCGCTTGGCGGCATTGCGATTGCCATCGGCGCCATGGTGGACGCCGCGGTGGTGATGATCGAAAACGCGCACAAGCACCTGGAACGCTGGGCGCACGAACACCCGGGCGAGACGCTCGATGGCGAGCCACGTTGGCAAGTGATCGGCCACGCGGCGGCGGAGGTCGGTCCCGCCTTGTTCTTCTCGCTGCTGATCATCACCCTGAGCTTCATCCCGGTGTTCACCCTGCAGGCGCAGGAGGGGCGGCTGTTCGCGCCGCTGGCTTACACCAAGACCTACGCCATGGCGGCCGCCGCCGGATTGGCCGTCACCCTGATCCCGGTGCTGATGGGCTACCTGGTGCGCGGGCGCATTCCCGAGGAGACCGCCAACCCGCTCAACCGCGGACTCATCGCGCTGTACCGACCGGTTTTGAACGCTGTGCTCAGAGGCCCCAAGCTCACGCTGGTGGTGGCTGCGCTGCTGCTGGGTGTGAGCCTGTGGCCGCTGCAGCACATCGGCGCCGAGTTCATGCCGCCTATGGACGAGGGCGACCTGCTCTACATGCCGACCGCGCTGCCCGGCCTGTCGGCCGCCAAGGCCGCCGAACTGCTGCAGCAGACCGACCGCCTGATCAAGACCGTTCCCGAGGTGCACAGCGTGTACGGCAAGGCCGGCCGCGCCGACAGCGCCACCGACCCGGCGCCGCTGGAGATGTTCGAGACCACCATCCAGTTCAAGCCGCGCGAGCAATGGCGCGCGGGCATGACGCCAGACAAACTGGTGGACGAACTGGACCGCACCGTGCGTGTGCCCGGCCTGGCCAACATCTGGGTGCCGCCGATCCGCAATCGCATCGACATGCTTGCCACCGGCATCAAAAGCCCGGTGGGTGTGAAGGTCGCCGGCGCCGACCTGGCCACCATCAACCGCCTCACGCAGCAGATTGAAGCGGTGGTCAAGGGCGTACCCGGCGTCACCAGCGCGCTGGCCGAGCGCCTGAGCGGCGGGCGGTACATCGACGTCGACATCCGCCGCGACGAAGCGGCGCGCTACGGTCTGAACATTGCCGACGTGCAGGACGTGGTCTCGGGCGCGGTGGGCGGCATGAACATCGGCGAGACCGTGGAGGGACTGCAGCGGTATCCGATCAACCTGCGTTACCCGCGCGATGCGCGCGACTCGCTCGCCGCCCTGCGCGAGCTGCCCATCGTCACCCCGCGTGGCCAGCGGCTCGTGCTCGCCGACGTGGCTCGCCTGCGCATCGCCGACGGCCCACCCATGCTGCGCAGTGAAAACGCGCGACTGGCTGGTTTTGTCTATGTGGACATCCGCGACCGCGACCTGCGTGGCGCCGTGCTGGACATGCAAAAGGCCGTCACCGAAAAGGTGGTTCTGCCGGCCGGCTATTCGGTGTCGTGGTCGGGCCAGTTCGAGTTCCTGGAGCGCGCCAGCGCGCAGCTCAAGCTGGTGGTGCCTTTCACGCTGCTGGTGATCTTCCTGCTGCTGTACCTGACCTTCCGCCGCCTCGACGAGGCCCTGCTCATCATGGCCACGCTGCCCTTCGCCCTCATCGGCGGCATCTGGCTGCTCTGGGCGCTGGGGCACAACCTGTCGGTGGCGAGCGTGGTGGGCTTCATCGCGTTGGCCGGCGTGGCGGCCGAGTTCGGCGTGATCATGCTGCTGTACCTGAAGCAGGCCTGGGCCGCGCGGCTGGACCAGGGGCTGGACACCGACGCTGATTTGCTCGACGCGATCCGCGAAGGCGCGGTCTTGCGTGTGCGGCCCAAGGCGATGACGGTGGCGGTGATCGTGGCCGGCCTGCTGCCCCTGTTCTGGGGCGCGGGCGCGGGCAGCGAAGTGATGCAGCGCATTGCAGCGCCGATGGTGGGCGGCATGCTGAGCGCACCGCTGCTGTCCATGCTGGTGGTGCCGGTGATCTATCGGCTGATGCGCAAGCCCAGGCTGTCGGTGGCCGTGAAGACGGATCGATCCATCCACTGAGACCCTCTGGACCTCAGCCTCTCCTGTGCCAAGGCCGCTGACTAAAATCAGCGCCCTTGGGCAAATATTTAGCCTTGACACGGTGTCGGGCTCAAGCCGCAAGTTCGGTGCGCTGCAACGCCCAGGAACCCATTGTCCGCAGCCAGTTGTGCCAACCCGAAACTTCGTGCTTCTCGATCATCTGTACCGGAAGAAGGCTGAGCACCATGAGGCGCGATTCGTCAAAACCACTGACCCGCAAAACTGCGTCTTCAGCCACGGTGTGCATGTCAGAGACACTGAGGAGCAGGTCTTGGCGCTGGCCGTCAACAGTGATCCAGACGGTCCCCTGCAGCGACTGCAATATGTCACCGCGCTGAACCTGCAGCTGAATGGTTTTATAGGGCAACAGCGTCCATTCACTGGCACTGAACAGCCCGAAATCGTTGGCGTGAGAAAGGCAGACGATGGACATGGCGGAACTCCTTTGTGGTGAATAGAAGCCCGGATGTTTCGCCTTCCCACGTTGTCAAGCACAACCCACCGGTGCAGCTTGACCTTGCCCCCGTAGCAAGGCTCAAAGTGCTGGTTCCCTCAACCCTTTCCAGAGTTATCCATGTACGAATTTCACCTCCCCGACATGACCTGTGGCCATTGCGCTTCCATGGTCAATATTGCCCTCAAGCTGCTTGATCCGGCCTGCGAGATCCAGCTTGACCTGCCACAGCGTCTTGTCAGGGTGAAAACCGGTGAAGAGCGTGAAGCCCTGGTCGAAACGCTCACCGAAGCTGGTTATCCCCCGCTCTGACCCTCGAACGCCAAGGCCCTCTCGGGGAGGGTCTTGACCTCCCTGCCATGACAAGCTACATCCTTCGACTCAAGCAGTCACCCAGTACACGGAGCACACTATGACCACACTCATGAACATAGGCGAAGCCGCCACTGCTGCAGGCGTCTCTGCCAAGATGATTCGTCACTATGAGCATATCGGCCTGCTGCCTGAGGCCGAACGCAGCGAAGCCGGTTACCGACTCTATGGGGATCGCGAAGTCTCGGTATTGAGATTCGTCCGCCAGTCGCGCCACCTTGGATTTTCGATGACTCAGATTGCCGAGCTCATCGGTTTGTGGAGCGACTCACAGCGAACAAGCCGTGAAGTCAAGGCCGTGGCGCAACGCCACCTGGACGACCTGGCAGAAAAGCGGCACGAAATAGAGCAGATGATGGACGGGCTCTCGGTTCTGATGAAAGCCTGCCATGGAAATGATCAGGCCCACTGCGCCATCCTGGAAAAACTATCGCGAGGCAGCCTGGCCAAGCATCAACCCCAACAAAAGCCATTGCTCAAGAAATCCCGAACCAGGGCTGAGTCGTCCGGGGCGAGCACTTCGAGCCCCATAGACCTCATGGCATGGATGAGAGGCGTTCACGTTCACCATGATGCTCACTGATAGGAAAAACTGAACCGCCCCGCCGGCGGTTCAGTTGAGGCACAGCTTCAAACAATGCCCTCCGACGAGCATGATGAAAACAATGGGCATATCAACATTGAATTGCTGGAGCAGCGTGGAACTCGATGTCAGTCATCGCTGCAACTTCCGTTTGAGCTGCAGGATACTCGCCGTTTTCTAGGGCTCCCGCACCATTGGCAACGCAAGTCGCTGGCGGCTTGAAGCCCGTTCCACCTCGGGCGTGGGAAAGGGCATCAACAAAACCAGTTGCAGGCTGCTTATGGCTTGATGAGGGAAGCGATTGCCCGCGAACCAGGGGACGGGTCGAGCATCAAATTGCTGACAAGACTTGATCGGTCTGCTTCGGTGCGTTGTTGCGAGAGAAATTTCTTGCCCACCAAATCCCGGATTTCGATCTCAAAGCCGACGAGACGATTTGCCATCTGGGCGCGGAACTCAGGCGATGCATCGGCGGTTGACCATGGTTGGGGGCGCTTCTCTTCTTGAGCGGCCGTTAACGTGGAAAGATGTGCGGTCATCCATTCAGCGCCTTCAACAAACCGGAGCGTTCCGCAGGCTTGAACAGCCACGTAATTCCAACTCGGCGCGTTTCGGCGTGTGGATTGCCCATTGACGTACCAACGCGGGGAGATGTACGCATTGGGACTTTGGAAGATCACGGTGATTTCACATTCCTTGCAGCCCTCGACCCAGAGCGAATGTGATCGAGCAACGTGCCCGGATAGCGTCCCACAGGGGCCCTTCGCGGAAAGATCCAGCGGCAGCAGGTTGACCTCTAAGCCGCCCGCCCGGGTCACGACAGTTGTCGCAAGCGGATAGTCGCGCATGAGCTGATGTAGCTCTTCAAGATCGGTGACGGCAAATAGTGGCTGAATGTGCATATGTCTTCTGTTGGGACCACAACAGCGCCGCTGCCAATAGCAGACGAGCGCATGTCGGGATACGAACGCCGAGTTGAGCGTGGCAGGGCCTGCTGGCCATGGGTGTCACCGCAAGGTTCATCCAGATCACTGCTGGATCAACTGGACAACCTTCATGTCGGCTGCTCGCTCACCGGTCGGGCGAATCTGATCGCCCAGTTCTGGCTCGTACACAACCGGGTACTCGCTGTCGGAAAACTTCAACAAACCCAGGCGCTTGGCTTCGCTGAGTTCGGCCTGCACCTGTGCGCGGGTTTTTCCAACTTGAGCTGGTTTGGATGGGTATTTCGACGGATGGATCTCATTGAGCTTCAAGCCTGCTTCGCCTACGGCGAACATGTCACCCGTGCGGATGGCTTCTTCCAGTTCGGCTCGTACCTGTGCGCGAGTCTTGCCCAGCTGCGAAGGCTTGGATGGGTATTTGGAGGGGTTGATTTCGTTCAACTTCAACCCGGTTTCGCCGTCGGCCAGGAGGTCACCCGTGCGAATGGCTTCGACAAGCTCGGCCTTCACTTTGGCGCGGCTAAGTTGAGTGTTCTGGGCAAAGGCCGATCCAGCGGTGGCGGCGAAGATCAGGGGCAGGAGGATGCGGTTCGAGAGTTTCATTTGGATGCCTTGTGGGTGCATTTGAGGGGGGAATTGCTGTGCCTTTGTGTTTGGCACAGGAGGAACTTTAAAAATCGAGGTTGGCTGATTGAGGTGCATGTGCATGACTCCCCAATCAGCAGGCTATTGCACTAGGTCATTGCATGTCCGGGTAGCCGGCATCGCTCAAAACCGCGAGGAAAGCGCTCTTGTCCAAGGCGCTATCCATTCGAACTTCACGCGCGGGCGGATCAGTTTCGATACGGGCTTGCGGGTCAATACTCAGCAGCGCCTTTGTGACGGACCTGGCGCAGCCGCCGCAGGTCATGTTTGGAATGTGGAAGCGAATCATCTATATCTCCTGGTGGTTACTGTGTTCGACAAATGTGAGGGATGACAGCGTTGTAAAGTCAAGCGCTGGTTAACAATAATTTTGTGGTTTGCATTCAACGGCGGAGCTCATGGCTCAGCGTTTGATCGAGCCGGAGAAGGTACGCCGACCACGGTAAGCTGACCTTGCCTGGACCGACAACCGCTTTCTCTCTCCGTGGGGGTCTTTCAACATCGGCCAAAAGACCAGGTGCTTGCTAATGCGTCGATACCTCTTCGGGCGTAAAGAACACATCGGCATGCAGATCTTCAGATCGCATACCGCGTGCCGTACAGATCTGCATGGCAGCTTCGACCATGGGTGGTGGCCCGGCGACATAGGCTTTCCAGCCATCGAAATCCAGCAAGTCCTTGTTAACCGCATCGGTCACGAAGCCACTGCGCCAGCGCACATCCAGCTGAGCATCGGAGAGGACGGGCGTGAAGGTCAGGTTGGGGTACCGTTGCGCCAGATCTTCGAAATGGTCGACGAGATAGAGATCTCGGGTGTTGCGCGCGCCGAAATAGACATGGATCGGCTGCTTCAGACCGCCGGCAATGGCCGCCTCGACGATCCCTTTGATCGGCGCAAGTCCCGAGCCTCCGGCGATGCACAGGATCGGCCCCGTATGCTGCTCGCGCAAGTAGGAAGAGCCGAACGGACCTTCGACCAACACCGGATCGCCAACCCTCAGCTGCGAGTGGATGTGATGGGTCGCGGCTCCACCTGGCACCCGACGAATGTGGAATTCGAGCTCTCGCTCACCTGGCCTGCTTGCCATCGAATAGTCGCGGGTGGGTGCGCCCGGAAACGTGAGCCGAGCGTATTGGCCCGCAGCAAAGACCAGAGGGATGTCCTCGTCAATAGCGAGCTGGATGCGCTTGATGTCGTGTGTAGCGTCCTCTATCGTCGTCACACGAAAGCTCAGACGGCGGTGCGGATGGGACGGAGTTTCCTCTGCGCCGTTCACCCAGGCTACGCTCGCATCCGTTGTGGGGATCGCACGGCAGGCGAGGATCAGCCCCTGCGCCTTCTCCTCGGCCGACAGAGCGAAACGGCTGTGATCGAGAAGGTCTGCTTCACCGCTGATGAGGCGGGACTTGCAGGCCCCGCACCGGCCCGAGCGGCAACCATGCGGATAGGCAATGCCGTCGGCGAGCGCCGCTTCCAGGATCGTGGCGCCCTGCGGCACGGCGATGACGCGTCCCGCCTGGCGTATATCGACATGCTTCGTCATGGCGCGCGCTTTCGTGTGGTGGGGGACAGACCGAGTGCCTCAGACAGGCCCGGCTTTTGCGACGGGAACGTGCCGTAGAAGACCTGCTCTCCGACCAGGGTGATGGGTGCAACGCGCACACCGGTGCGCGCCTTTGCTTCTGCCATGATCGTGGGGGAGGTGAGGTCGCGTTCTTCGAACGTGATCCCTTCTCTCTCCAGCCACGCCTTCAGCATCCGGCAGTCCGGGCAGGTCGGTGTCGTGTAAATGATGACGTTCGGATGAGATGCGCTGACCATGAGGGCTTCCTTCATCTTGGTTGGGTGATAGGCCAGGCGTTGCTTCGGCTCGGGATCAATGCCCATGTGCCAGGCGCGGCGTAGGCGATGGCGTCTCAGTGCGGGCTTCTACCGTCATGGGTGCCCTGAAGCGCTTGAGCCGCAGCGCGTTGCCGAGCACGAAGACGCTGGAGAGGGCCATCGCAGCCGCGGCGAAGATCGGCGAAAGCAACATGCCATTCACCGGGTAGAGTGCGCCGGCCGCGACCGGAATCAGAACGGCGTTGTAGGCGAAGGCCCAGAAAAGGTTCTGCTTGATGTTGCGGATCGTCTCCTTGCTGAGAGCGATGGCGTTCGGCACGCCACGCAGGTCTCCCGACATCAGCACCACGTCAGCCGCCTCGATCGCCACATCGGTTCCGGTGCCGATGGCGAGCCCCACATCCGCTTCTGCGAGCGCAGGGGCGTCATTGATGCCGTCGCCCACGAAGGCGACCCGCGCGCCATGGATACGGAACTTCTTCAGTGCCGCGACCTTCCCGTCGGGCAAGACCTCAGCCGCGACTTCATCGATGCCGAGCTGCTTGGCGATCGCGGCAGCCGTAGCGGCGTTGTCGCCGGTGATCATCGCGACCTTGAGTCCGAGGGCGTGCAGCGCCCTGATGGCCTCGGGCGTCGTTTCCCTGATCGGATCAGCGACCGCGATCACCGCCGCCAGGCGGCCGTCGATGGCGGCGTAAAGCGGGCTCTTGCCTTGCTCGCCGAGACGCTGGGCGGTTGTCAGGAAGCTCGACACATCAAGGCCGAGCTGCGTCATGAACCGGTCCGCGCCAACGGCGATGGTTCGACTTGAGACCTTGGCCGACACGCCATAACCCGGTGTCGCGTCGAAGTCCTCGATGGGTGCGAGCGTGATGTTCCGCTGCTTTGCGGCTGCGACGATCGCTTCGGCGATCGGGTGCTCGGAGCGGGTCTCAACCGCGGCGACGAGTGCGAGCACCTCGTTGTACTCGAATCCCTTGGCGGGGACGAGGTCCGTCAGTTCGGGGCGTCCTTTGGTCAGCGTGCCCGTCTTGTCGAGCGCGATGACGCTCACATCGCGCAGCGCCTGCAAGGCTTCGCCCTTGCGAAAGAGAACGCCGAGCTCGGCCGCGCGGCCCGTGCCCACCATGATCGAAGTCGGCGTGGCCAGCCCCATGGCGCAGGGGCAGGCGATGATAAGAACCGCGACCGCATTGACCAGCGCGAAGGTCAGCGCCGGATCAGGGCCGAAAATCAGCCAAACCAAGAGGGTCAGCGTGGCCGCAGCCATCACCGCCGGGACAAACCACATGGTCACCTTGTCAACCAGCGCCTGGATCGGCAGCTTAGAGCCCTGCGCTTCTTCAACGAGGCGGATGATCTGTGCGAGCACGGTATTTGCGCCGACTTTGGTGACGCGGAAACTGAAAGCGCCCGTCTTGTTGATGGTGCCGCCGACAACTTCCGCGTCCACCCCCTTCGACACGGGCACCGGCTCGCCGGTGATCATGCTTTCGTCAACGTACGAGGCGCCTTCGACGACCTCGCCATCGACTGGAATCTTCTCGCCCGGACGAACGAGAACAACGTCACCGGCCTTCACCTCATCGAGCGGAATCTCGACAGCGGTACCGTTGCGCTCGACCCGCGCGGTCTTGGCCTGGAGTCCGACCAGCCGCTTGATCGCCTGCGAGGTCCGCCCTTTGGCGCGCGACTCCAGCATGCGTCCCAGCAGGATCAGGGTCACGATGACCGCAGCGGCTTCGAAATAGACATTGGCGGTGCCCTCAGGCAGCACCTCAGGGATGAAGGTGGCGACGAGCGAATAGCCGTACGCGGCCGCCGTACCCACTGAAACCAGCGAGTTCATGTCGGGGGCGCCGCGCAGCAAAGCCGGAACACCCTTCTGGAAGAAGCGCAGGCCCGGACCGAACAGCACGAGGGTGGCGAGCGCGAACTGCAGGTACCAGCTCGTCTGCTGACCCAGAACCCCCATCACCCAATGGTGCATGGCGGGAATGAGGTGGGAGCCCATCTCCAGGATGAAGACTGGCAAGGTGAGGGTGGCCGCTATGAACAGCGAGCGCCGCAATGCCCGCGCCTCGCTTTCACGGCGCTCGGCATCCTGATCGCCCGCACTCGCCGTTTCGCCGGACAAGCGGCGGGACTTGTAACCCGCCTGTTCGACCGCTGCTTCCAGGTCGGCCGTGGAGACGACCCCGGCAAGGTGGCGCACCCGAGCGCGCTCGGTCGCCAGGTTGACGCTGGCTTCGAGAACGCCCGGGACTTTTGCGAGCGCCTTCTCAACCCGGCCCACACACGACGCGCAGGTCATGTCCTCGATCGCGAGCTCGGTGGTCTCCTCGCGAACGGAGTAGCCGGCGCTCTCGATGGCGCGGACAGCCGCCTGTGGATCGGCCTCGCCGGTGAAGGTGATGTCAGCGCGTTCGGTGGCGAGGTTGACTGAAGCCGCATGCACGCCGGGGACCGCTTTCAGCGCGCGTTCGACACGGCCGACGCAAGATGCACAGGTCATGCCTTCAACCGGCAGACTCAGGCGGGTGTGCGCAGACCGGGATGGATCGGCGCCTGGATGGAGGACAACGGTGGCCATAGAACGACTCCTTGGAATGTGTGTAGAAGCAAAGGTTAAGGATGACCACGGTGGGAAGGTCAAGGCCTGCGGGTGATCTGCTGGTCAACGCGCGCGTTGGGCACGCCATCGGCTCCGCTGCAGTCCTGATCCGCCTGCGCGCAGATCTCCCAGCCACCGCCCAGCGCCTTGTAGATGCCGACAACGGCGAGCCGCTGGTGGGTGCGCGCGACGGCCAGCGCGCGTCGGCTGGCCAGGTCCGACCGCTCGGCTTCGAGCACATCCAGGTAAAACCCCTCGCCGTGCGAAAACCGCGCCCGGGCGAGACGCGCCGCTTCGCGATTTGCTGCCGACTCCAGCAGACGCAGCCCCAGAGTGCTGCCTGCAGCGCCGTAAGTTTTGAAGGCATCGTCGGTTTCCTGCAGTGCGCGCAACACCGTCTGGTCGTAGACGATCAACGCCTCTTTGGTGCGTGCTTCGCTGGCGGCGATCCGGGCGCGCACACGCCCGGTATCGAAAAGGGACCAGCGAATGACTGGACTGATGAAGCCAGCCAGCGCTGCTGCGCCACTCATCCCACTGAGACTGCCCGCAACGAGTCCAATCGAACCTTGCACCTGAACTTCAGGGTAGAGCCCGGCCGTTTCGATTCCAATCCGAGCGGTCGCCGCGGCCAGATTTCGTTCGGCCGCCGCAATGTCGGTGCGCCGTGAGAGGAGGGCGGCGGGATCGCCCACGGTGATCGTTCGAACTGTCAGCGTTTCAGCCGCAGGCGTGGCGAGGGGTGGCGTGAATGTTTGGGGCGTTTCGCCAAGGAGGATGGCCAGTGCGTTGGTGGAGGCCGCTCTGCGGTGTTCCAGTTCTGGAACGGCCCCCTCGACACGGCGCAGCGCCCCCTCTGCACGGAGCCGGTCGAATTCGCTGGCAGAGCCGGCGCTCACCAGACCTTCGACCAGGCGCAGGCCATCGCGCTGGCTTTTGATGATGTCGGCGACGACAGCGAGTTCGGCCTCGATTCCGTGAAGCTCAAACCAAGTGGCGGCAACTGCCGCAACGACGCCCGCCTGCACGCCGCGCAGCAGCGCCTCGCGGGAGCCCGCTTGCGCCTGAGCTGCCTCCACCGATCGCCGCACGCGGCCAAAGAGATCGATTTCCCAGGAAGCGTCGACCGCACTGCGGTAGGTTTCAATCTGACGTGACCGACCAGGCGGCGTTTCAACCACCCCCCGGCGACGGTTCTCATGAGCGAACGACGCACCACCGCTGGGCAGCGTGCCCTGACGGCTCTCGCCCAGCAGGGCCTTTGCCTCTTCGAGCCGCATGGCCGCGATGCCGATGTCATGGTTCGCCGCGAGCGCCCGCTGGATCAAGCTGGACAGCGCGGGATCGTCGAAGCTGCGCCACCACGCCACCTCCACGGCCCCCGAGGCCAGCCCTGCGGCTGGCTCGCCGAAGCTGGTGGGCAACTGCGATTCAGGGGTCGAAGGCTGGACGTAGTCGGGGCCCACTGCCGCACATCCGGCCAGCAGAACCAGCGCGCTCAGGGGGAGCAGAACGATGTGAAAGGGATTTTTCATGATGTGCTCTCCTCCATGTGCAATTTCGCTCTTGACCTGGGTCGCTCGAAGCGGGCCGCCAGGCCGCGCATGACCACATAAAAAACGGGTGTCAGGAACAATCCAAACAGCGTCACGCCGAGCATTCCGGCGAACACCGCGATACCCATGGCCTGTCGCATCTCAGCCCCAGCGCCGGTGGCCAGCACCAGCGGAACGACGCCGGCGATGAAGGCGATCGAAGTCATCAGGATGGGCCGCAGCCGCAGTCGGCACGCTTCGATGACCGCATCCAGCGCGCTGGATCCTTCGGCTTCTCGGTGGCGCGCGAACTCAACAATGAGGATCGCGTTCTTGGCCGCCAAACCCACGAGCACGATGAGCCCGATCTGGACGAAGACGTTGTTGTCGCCGTCCACCAGCCAGACGCCCAAGATGGCGCTCAGCAGACACATCGGCACGATCAGCAGGACAGACAGAGGCAGCAGCCAGCTGTTGTATTGCGCCGCGAGGATGAGATAGGCGAGCAGCACGCACAGCGGGAAGATGAACAGCGCCGAATCTCCAGCCAGCTTTTGCTGGTAGGTGAGGTCGGTCCATTCGAAGCTCATGCCTTCAGGCAGGACCTCCTTCGCCAAACGTTCCATGACCGCCACCGCCTGACCCGAACTGACGCCCGCCATCGCACCGCCCGAGATATCCGCGGAGGGGTAGCCGTTGTAGTGAATGACGCGGTCCGGACCCGAACTCGGCGTGACGGTGACAAACGAGGACAAGGGCAACATGTCCCCGGCCGCGTTGCGCACCTGCAAGCGGCCAATGGCTTCGGCCTGCATGCGGTGGTCCGCATCGGCTTGGGCCGTCACCTTGTAGGTGCGACCGAAGCGGTTGAAGTCGTTGACGTACAGCGAGCCGAGATAGACCTGGAGCGACTCGAACACATCGTCCAGACGGACTCCCTGGCTCTGGGCCTGGGTGCGATCGATGGCGACGTCGAGCTGCGGTGCATTGACGTCCAGGCTGGTAAGCAGCCCCGCCACCTGTCCCGACTCGGTGGCTTTCGTCATCAGGATCTGGGTCTGCTGAACCAGCGCATCAAGTCCCGCTCCTGAGCGGTCCTCGACCAGCATCTTGAACCCACCGGTCGCGCCCAGGCCGGGCACGGGTGGCGGCGGGAACACGCCGAGGAAGCCGTCGGGGATGCTGGCGAATTTCGCTTGCAGGCGACCAGCGATGGCCATCGCGTTGAGATCGGGCGTGGTGCGGTCCTTGAACGGATCCAGCATGAAGAACAACACGGCGGCGTTTGGCACGTTGACGAAACCGTTGATCGAAAGGCCCGGGAACGCCACCACGCTCTCGACGCCAGGTTCAGCCAGTGCGATCTTGGACATCTGTTTGGCGACTGCGTCGGTGCGATCCAGCGATGCCGAGTTGGGCAGCTGGGCGATCGCCACCAGATAATATTTGTCCTGTATCGGCACGAAGCCCGGCGGGACGGCCTTGAATCCGAAGAAGGTCAGCGCGAGAAGTCCGACGTAAACCAGCAGTGCCACGCCGCTGATCCTTACGACCTTGCGGACCGTGTTGCCATAAGCGTCCGGTGCGCGCTGGAACGGCCGACCAATCGCCTTAAAAAAGCGATCAGCACGGCCCCGCAGGCTGCGCGGGTCATGCACGAGACCGACACCGCGCGGCCGCAACAACATGCCGGCCAGCGCCGGGCTGAGCGTGAGCGAATTGATCGCCGACAGGATCGTCGAGATGGCGATCGTGAGCGCAAACTGGCGGTAGAACTCACCTTGCAGACCGCTCAAAAAGGCGGTGGGGATGAAAACCGCTGCGAGCACCGAGGTGATCGCAATGATGGGCCCGGTGACCTCATCCATGGCAAGCCTTGCGGCTTGCGCGGGTTCCTCGCCATTTTCGATGTGGCGCTCGACGTTTTCGACCACGACGATGGCATCATCGACAACGATGCCGATCGAAAGCACGAGGCCAAACAAGGACAAGGTGTTGAGCGAGAAGCCCATCAGGTGCATCACAGCAAAGGTGCCGATCAGCGACACCGGCACGGCCATGAGCGGGATGATGGAAGCCCGCCAGTTGCGCAGGAACAGCACCACCACGATGACGACCAGAAGAATGGCTTCCAGCAGGGTGGTTGCCACCGATTCCAGTGAGGCACGCACAAAGACCGTGGGGTCATAGGCGATGCGCGAGCTGAGTCCTTCGGGGAATCTGGCTTCCAGCCGCTGCATGGTGGTGCGCACCGCCTGGGCCACTTCGAGTGCGTTGGCACCCGGGCTCTGGATCACCTGCAACGCGACGGCCGGCTCGCCGTCCAGCAAGCTGCGCAGTGCGTAGGCGTCGGCCCCCATCTCAATGCGGGCGACATCGCGCAAGCGCGTCACCTGGCCGTCTGCGCCCGTGCGGATGATGATGTCGCCAAACTGTGCCTCGTCGGTCAACCGGCCGAGCGTATTCACCGTCACCTGGAATGCAGCACTGGAATGGGGCGCCTGCCCCACGGAGCCGGCCGCGACCTGCACGTTCTGCTCACGCACAGCGGCAATCACGTCGCCAGCTGTCATCCCTCGAGCAGCGATCAAGTTCGGGTCAAGCCACAGTCGCATGCTGTATTCGCCAGCGCCCCACACGAGCACATCGCTGATGCCCGGGATGCGGGACAGCTCGTCTCGCACCTGGAGGTAGGCGTAGTTCGAGATGTAGAGCGGGTCGTAGCGTTTGTCGGGCGACAGCAGGTGAACCACCATCAGGATGTCGGGCGAAGTCTTCTGCGTGACGACGCCTTGGCGCTGCACCTCTTCAGGCAAACGCGGCAGAGCGCGCGCGACCCGGTTTTGCACCTGGATCTGCGCCATGTCGGCATTCGTTCCCTGCGCGAACGTGACCGTCAGGACCATGCGACCGTCGGTGGCTGATTGCGAGGACATGTACAACATGCCCTCGACCCCGGTGATCGCCTGCTCGAGTGGCGCTGCGACCGTTTCACCGATCACTTTGGGATTGGCACCCGGGTAGGAGGCCGTTACCTGCACGGTCGGCGGCGTCACCGACGGATACTCGCTGAGCGGCAACTGGAAGAACGCAACGACGCCAGCGATCACCATCAACACCGAGAGCACGATGGCAAAGATCGGGCGGTCGATGAAAAAGCGTGGAAACGTCATGGCTGTGCTCCCAAGGTTTGCGGCACCGCGATGGGTGAACCGTCAATAGCGGCAGACTGTGGCGTGATCTGCATGCCCGGTCGCACCAGACCCTTGACGACGATGCGCTCGCTGGGCTCCAAGCCTTTTTCGATCACGCGCAAACCGTCGACGACTGGGCCCAGCTCGACAAGCCGGTATTCCGTCTTGTCGTCCTTTCCCACCACCAGCACGTATCGACTTCCCTGATCGGTGCCAATGGACTGATCAGAGATCAGAACCCTGGCTTGCGGCGCCCCCGTCTCCAGTTTGACCTTGGCAAAAAGACCGGGCGTCAACTGCCCATCGGGGTTGTCGACAACAGCGCGGATACGCACCGTTCCCGTTCCACGGTCGCTGGTGTTGGCGATGAAGTCGACACGGCCCGGCCTCGAATACGTCTGATCGGTGAGCAGTGCGACCATGACCTTGGCCGCCTGAGCGCCCTGGGGTGTGGCGTTGGATCGGCCAGTGGCGAGCGATCTCAAATACGTGCGTTCGTCGACATCGAAGTAGACATGCAGAGGATTGATCGAGACGATCGTCGTGAGTGGCGTCACGCCACTGGCGACGTAGTTGCCCTCGGTGACAAGAGCCTGGCCAACACGTCCACTGATCGGAGCCGTGACGTGCGTGAAACTCAGTTCCAATTGCGCAGCATCCACCGCTGCGTTGGCGGCGTCTACCTGTGCTTTGCGCGTCGTCAGCGCGGCGGTTGCGGTGTCCAGGCGATCACGAGCGACGATCTTTTGAGCGAACAGCTGTTCGGCTCGCGCGTGCTCCGCCTGGGCCAGCAACGATGCCGCTTCCGCTTCACGCAGGCGGGCTGTCGCGGCGGTCAGCGCGGCTTGGGCCACGCGAGGATCGATGAGAAAGAGCTTGTGGCCTTTTTCGACGAAGCGTCCCTCGGGCACGCTGACGTCCTGGATGTAACCGGCGACCCTGGGGCGCAGCTCAACCCGTTGGACCGCAGTCATCGAGCCGGTGAACTCGACAAATGGCGTCACCGGGCGAACGATCACCTCGGCCACGGGCACGCTCGGCGGCTTCGCTGCGGGAGTGGAAGAGGGCGCCTCTTCTTTGCATCCAGCGATAGCGAGCGCCACGCTGAGCGCCGCAGTGAGCTGGGTTACGCTTTTAACGTTCATCATCTTTTGCCTTTCTCGACTGCAGTCGACAGTGGTTGTTGCTGAGCTGAAGCAGCTCCCTGCCGCGTTTATCACTGGTGCCACGCTCGGAATGTCAAGGGCTTTTTTTGTTTGATGCGAGCGATTTGTCGCAGGCTGCCTTGGGCCGACTTGCTGCGAACCTGGTATTTTTTTGAGGGTGACCCGCCTACCTCACAGACTGCAAGGCCGTGCAAGGTGGCCCGCAACGCCAGGCGCCTCCGTTTTTTTGGCGCTGCTGGGGGATGCCCACCGTGCTGGTGGGAGTGCACCGCGCGGTGCTCGGCATGGGCGTCGGATCTCATGGCGGGGGCTCCACATCGAATGCGGCTGGCCGATGTGCCAACCGTCCCGACCATCTTCCCCAAACGCGGCGGGCCATGAGCGACGACTGGCCGACACTTTGCGCCAAGCCGCCTGCCGGAGCGATGTCCTTACGTCCGGTGCGATATGCCCGTTGTGGGGTGTGCTCCTGCGATCTCGCTGGGCGTGGTGTCAACCACACGCAGAAACGATCGCCGCATCGAGTCGGCGCTGCCGAAACCGCACTTGGCGGCCACCGACTTCACGCCCACCCCTGACGCCTCGAGCAGGCTGCGCGCCACTTCGACGCGGACACGCTCGACGAAGCGCGCCGGCGTTGTGCCCTTTTCGCTGCGAAAGACGCGCGTGAACTGGCGCGCGCTCATGTGCACGTTGGCGGCCATGCGCTCGACGCTGATGTCCTCGGCGAGGTGCTCGAAGATCCAGTTCTCCAGGTCGTCGAACGGCTTGATCGAGCTGGACTGCAGCGCGAGCAGCTTGCTGATCTGCGAGTAGCTCGCGGTCCGCCGAACGAAAAGCACGAGCCACTGCGCGATTGCGAAGGCCTTGCGTGGGCCGAAATCCTCCTCGACGAACAGCAGCGCCAGGTCGATGCCGGTGGTGATGCCGGCGGAGGTGTAGATGTGGCCGTCCTTCACGAAGATCGAACTGCGCACGATCTCGACGTCCGGGTAGCGCTCGGCCAGGTGGTCGCACCACTGCCAGTGCGTGACCACGCGCCGGCCCCCCAGCGCGCCCGACGCGGCGAGGACGAACGTGCCGAGGCAGCTCGCGCCGACGCGACGCGCCTGCAACGACATCTCTTTCAGCCAGCGCAGATAGGCCTGGTCGTAGCGGCCCGAGGGGGCCTCGGGTCCGCCCACCACCCAGAGGGTGTCGATGGGACGATCAAACGTGCGGAAGTCGGTGCCGCCGGTGACTCGCAGCCCCCGATTGATAGCGGTTGAGCCATCACGCTCAGGCGATACCAGTTCGATCTCGTAGTCGCACTGGGCGAACACTTCCAGTAGACCTGCAAGGTCCTGCACCTCGTACTCAAAATAGTCAAAATAGTCGTTCGTTTGCAATCGAGACAAGGTGATCGGAAGCACCTGTGGAGGAAGGTGTTGCTGCGCGGAAACAAGTCCCCACTATCAATGTCTGCCAATCAGTCCGGTGCAGCAGGTTCGAACGGCGACCGCACCGTAGATCGCTTGCTGCGCACCCCGCTTGTCCGCTGATCACGTTGACCCCGTGGCTTGGCCCGAATGCCGAAGGCGCAAAGCGTTCCCGATCACCGACACCGAACTCAGGCTCATCGCCAACGCCGCGATCATCGGCGACAGCAGCCAGCCGGTGAACGGGTACAGCACGCCTGCAGCCAACGGGATGCCGAGCGCGTTGTAGACGAAGGCGAAAGCGAGGTTCTGCTTCATGTTCGCCACCGTCTCGTTCGAGATGATGCGGGCCTGTGCGATGCCGCGCAGATCTCCCTTGACCAAGGTTACCTGGGCGCTGTTCATGGCGACGTCGGTGCCCGTGCCCATCGCCACGCCGACATCGGCCTTGGCCAGCGCTGGCGCATCGTTGATGCCATCGCCGGCCATCGCCACGATCCGGCCCTCACCCTGCAACTGGGTCACCAGCGCCAGCTTGTCGGCGGGCTTGACGCCACCGTGCACTTCGTCGATGCACAGTCGTGACGCGATGGCCTGTGCCGTGGTCAGACCGTCGCCAGTGGCCATGATCACGCGCAGCCCCGAGGCCTTCAGCGATGCCAGCGCCTCTGCGGTGCTGGCCTTGACGGGGTCGGACACGGCCAGAAGGCCGGCCAGTTCGCCATCCACGGCCAGTGCCATCACGCTGGCGCCTTCGGCACGCAAGGCCTCTGCCTGGTCTTTCAGCGCACCGACAGCCACGCCGCTCTGTTCCATCAGCGCCGTGCTGCCCAGCGCCAGCACCTTGCTGCCGACGGTGCCGCGCACGCCGATGCCAGTGCCTGACTCGAAGCCCTCGGCCTTCTCAAGCGTGAGCTTGCGCTCAAGAGCTGCTGCCACGATGGTCTGGGCCAGCGGGTGTTCGCTGCCCTGGTCGAGGCTGGCCGCCAGCCGCAGCACCTCGTCCTCGGTGAATCCGGGGCTGGCCACGGCGCGGTCGAAGCGCGGTTTTCCTTCGGTCAGCGTGCCGGTCTTGTCGACGATCAGGGTGTCCACTTTGCGGAGGTTCTCAATTGCCGCGGCGTCGCGGAACAGCACGCCCTGGGTGGCGGCCTTGCCGGTGGCGACCATGATCGACATCGGTGTGGCCAGACCCAGGGCGCAGGGGCATGCCACGATGAGCACCGCGACCGCATTGATCAATCCATAGACCCAGCTCGATTCACCAGCCGACGAGGGCCCGAAGATCCCCCAGGCGAAGAAGGTCATGAACGAGATGGCGACGACACTGACCACAAAGTAGCCGGCCACCTGATCGGCCATGCGCTGCATCGGCGCGCGCGAGCGCTGGGCTTGCGCCACCATCTGAACGATGCCTGCCAGCACGGTCTGCGCACCCACCTTGTCGGCGCGCATCACCAGCGCGCCGCTGGTGTTGAGCGTGGCGCCGATCAGCTTGTCGCCCGTGGCCTTGGTGACCGGCATCGGTTCACCGGTGAGCATCGACTCGTCGACCGCGCTGCCGCCTTCGAGCACCACGCCGTCCACCGGCACCTTCTCGCCCGGGCGCACACGCAGCCTGTCACCGGCATGCACGTCGGCCAAGGGCACATCGTGCTCGGTGCCATCGTCGGCCAGGCGACGTGCTGTCTTTGGCGCCAGGCCGAGCAGCGACTTGATGGCCGCGGAGGTCTGCGAGCGGGCCTTGCCTTCGAGCATTTGCCCGAGCAGCGTCAGCGAGATGATCACCGCAGCGGCCTCGAAGTACACGGCAACGTGCCCCATCGACACGAATGAGGCCGGGAACACCTGGGGTGCAACCGTGGCGACAACGCTGTAGATGAAGGCCGATCCCGTGCCCAGACCGATCAGCGTCCACATGTTGGGGCTTCGGTGAACGATGGACTGCGCGCCGCGCACGAAGAAAGGCCAGCCGGCCCAGAGCACCACGGGTAGGGTCACGGCCAACTCGATCCAGTTCTGCGTGCCCCTGTCGAACAGCGCCAGGCGGTGCCCGAACATGGCCAGCACGAAGACCACCCCGGTCAGCGGCAAGGTCCAGTAGAAGCGCCGCTGGAAGTCCAGGAGTTCCTTGTTTTCGTCCTCGTCCACGGCGGGCAAAACGGGTTCCAGCGTCATGCCGCACCTCGGGCAGTTGCCCGGTTGGTCCTGCCGGATCTCAGGGTGCATCGGGCAGGTATACACACGTCCGGGCTGGGCTGCCGCCGCGTTCGATTCGTGCGCAGCGGGAGTGTTTCCCGCTTGAGGGATATGGGGGTTCAGTGCTTCTGTCGCCATGATCACTTGCGCCTCTGGATCACGATCCATGCCAGCAGGCCCACGATGACGATCAGCAGGATCGGAATCCACACCCCGCCGTAGCCGCCCATCCAGCCGCCGTACCAGCCACCCCCATTCATCATGTGTCCGCCCTGCGCTTGAGCAAGGCTGGAGCCCAAGGCCGGGGCCGCTGCGGCGGAAAGTTTGATCTTGAATTTCACAATGTCTCCTTCTTCGGGATCAGACACGTCTCGAAGGTTTTGACACTGCGCCGCGCAGCCAAGCCCGTCTGTGCGGCGTCGAACGCAAGCGATCAGCTCAATCCGGTCCTGTCTGCCACAGGCGGCGCAGTTGCCTGCCGGGTCCAGCGTCGTCGCACCAGCTTTCGCGCTTCGCTGAACCAGAGCACGCCGCTGGCCATCGCCACACACCCCCCCCACTGGCCCGCCGAGAGTGGCACGGTGCCAAAGGCCAGGTTGAGGAGGGGCAGGTGCACCACCGCCACCTGCAGCGCCGCCGACAAGGCCACCGCGGCCCACAGCCAGCGGTTCGAGAACGCGGCCCTGAACGCGGATGCAGAAGCCGAGCGCGCGTTGAAGCAGTTGAACAGCTGCGTCAGCACCAGCACCGTGAAGGCGGCGGTGCGCGCAAGTTCCAGGCTGTGCGGGCCCGCGCACAGCCTGGCGTCCACCGGCTCGATCAGCCCGCCGGGCAGAAACAGGTCCAGCGTCAGCAGGGTCAGCATCGCCATCACCACGCCGCCTTCCACCACGCCCCACGCCATGGCCGTATCCAGAATGCCCTGGCTGCGCGGGCGCGGCTGGCGGGCCATGACATCGTCGGCAATCGGGTCCACGCCCATGGCCAGCGCAGGCCCGGTGTCGGTGATCAGGTTGATCCACAGGATCTGCGTGGCCAGCAGCGGCAGCACCACCGCGCCGCCCGATCCGGTGGCCGTGGCCTTCAGGCCAATCACACCCGCGCCCACCACGCCAGCGAACACGGTGAGCACCTCGGCCAGGTTTGACGACAGCAGGTAGCGCAGGAACTTGCGGATGTTGTCGAGCACACCGCGCCCCTCGCGCACCGCCAGCACGATGGTGGCGAAGTGGTCGTCGGCCAGGATCATGCGGGCCGCTTCCTTGCTCACCTCGGTGCCCGCCACACCCATCGCCACGCCGATGTCGGCAGCCTTCAATGCCGGGGCGTCGTTGACGCCGTCGCCCGTCATGGCCACCACCTGGCCGCTGCCCTGCAGCGCCTGCACGATGCGCAGCTTGTGCCGAGGCGCCACGCGGGCGAACACCGAGGTTTTCTGCGCGGCGGCAGCGAAGGCGTCGTCGCCCAACTTGTCGAGTTCAATGCCCGTGAGCACCGGCGCCCCGGCATCGACGATACCGAGATCGGCGGCGATGCGCGTCGTCGTGCGCGGGTGGTCGCCGGTGATCATGATCACGCGGATGCCGGCCTGGCGGGCCTCGGCGATGGCCACCGCCGCTTCCTTGCGCGGCGGATCGATGATGCCGACGGTGCCGAGGTATTCCAGACCCTGCTCAAACGCAGCCGCCTCATCCGCATCGTTTGGAATCTGCGCGTCAGTCGCCAGCGTGCGGCGCGCCACCGCCAGTGTGCGCAGCGCGTCACCGGTCATTGCTGCCACGTCGGCCAGCACCTGCGCGTGCAGGGCAGCATCGAGTGCCACCGTGGCCTCGCCGCGGCGCGCGTGGGTGCAATGCGCCAGCAGCTCATCGGGTGCGCCCTTGGTGAAGAGCACATGCGCGTCGCCGTCGGCATGGTCCACCAGCAGCGCCGACATCATCTTGCGCTGCGAGGTGAAGGGGATCTCGCCGATGCGCTCGAAGCGTTCCTCCGTCTCAGGCGTGGCCTCGCTTTTGGCCGGACCAACCAGCTTGCGTTCGGCCACCAGGAACGCGGCCTCGGTCGGATCGCCCTGGATAACCCAGATGCCGGTTTCGTTCTGCTGCAGTTGGGCGTTGCCGGCCAGGCTGCCGCCGAGCAGCACGGCCTGCAGCTCCAGGCGCAGCGGGCCTTCGGACAGCTCGGCACCCGCCGTCTCGGCGCGCCCCTCGGGGGCGTAGCCCACGCCGGTGATGTCGCTGCGGCCAGAAGCCGTCATCACCCTTTGTACGGTCATCTCGCCGCGTGTCAGCGTGCCGGTCTTGTCCGACGCAATCACGGACGCCGAACCGAGTGTCTCGACCGAGGCCAACTGCTTGACGATGGCGTGGTGGCGCGCCATGCGGCGCACGCCCATCGCCAGCACCACGGACAGGATGGCTGGCAGGCCCTCGGGCACGGCGGCCACGGCCAGCGACACCCCCAGCAGCAACACCGTAACCACATCGGCCACACCCTGGATGTCGGAGATGAGCAGGATCGTGACCACCACGACGCAAGCAATCGCCAGCGCCGCAATCCCCAGCACCTTGCCCAGGTGCGCGACCTCGACCTGCAGCGGCGTGGGTGCGTTGGGCGTGGTGTCCAGCAGGGTGGCGATGCCGCCCAACTCGGTCTGCATGCCGGTGGCTGTGACGATGGCGTGCCCGGTGCCTTGCGCCACCGCGGTGCCCTTGAAGACCATGTTCAGCCGGTCACCCAGTGCCGCAGGCGCAGGCAGCGGTGCCGCATCCTTCAGCACCGGCTCGCTCTCACCGGTCAACGGCGCCTCCAGCAGCTTCAGCGCAGCGGCCTGCACCAGGCGGGCATCAGCGCCCACGGCGTCGCCCTCGGCGAGCACCAGCACGTCCCCCTTGACGAGTTCGGCGCTGGGCACCCGGGCCACGGCACCGTCTCTCAGCACGGCCGAAGTGGCGGTGGTCATTTTCGCCAGCGCCGCCACCGCCTGCGCCGCCTTGGCCTCTTGCAGCCAGCCCAGCACGGCGTTCAGCACCACCACGCTGGCGATGACGATGGCATCGAGTGGCCAGCCGGCCACACCGGCTTGGCCACGGCCTTCGAACCACCACGCGGCCAGGGCCACGGCTGCTGCCGCACCCAGCAGGTAGACCAGGGGGTCCTGCAACTGTGCCAGCGCGCGGCGCCAGGCGGGCACGGGGGGCACCGCGCGCAACGCGTTGGGGCCGTCTGCCCTCAGCCGCTGGGCGGCCTCGTCGGCGCCGAGGCCTCGTTCCAGGTCGGTGCCGAGCGCCCGGGCCAGGTCGGTGATGTCGATCAGCGACGGATCGTCCGGGGGCGCGGTACGCCGTGCTTCGACAGGTTCTTGCGGTCGCACTAGCTGCAGCACCTGTGAGAGTCGGCACCGTCATCGAAGCAGGGTTCCCTCACCTCGCCGATGGCGAGTGCCTGCAGGTCCTTCGTGAGGCGAAGCATGGTGTTCTGGCTTTCAGCGGTCGTGAACGCAGCGCGTGGGAAATGTGCCCGATCAATGCACCCACAGCAGGTGCATGGCCCCATGGGCTGCAGGCCCGGGTATGGAGGCCCAAGATGCGCGTCCGTCAGCGCGTCGTCTGTGCGCTGACGAACATGGCGATCCATCACCGACGCCACATCCACCTCTTCGTTGCGTCAGTGATTTGTGCGGTAACGAACAGTGCGCGTTGGGTCCAAAGATCACACTCTGCCGATGGCCCGCTCGGCGCCGGCGTTCCAGGCCCAACGGTTGAAGTGAGGATTCTTGAAAGCACTGCTGCTGAAATACTGGGATCGTCTCCGATCCAGTTTCTGGTTCGTGCCGGCGGCCATGGCCTGTCTGGCCGTGGCACTGGCCGTCGCCGCCGTCGAGCTCGACAAGGCCGTCGGTGACGACTGGCTGGAGCGCCTGGGCTGGAGCTACTCCGGTGGCGCCGAGGGCGCCAGCCTGCTGCTGGGCACCGTGGCCGGGTCGATGATCGCCATCGCCGGGACCGTGTTCTCGATGACGCTGGTGGCGATGTCGCTCGCCTCGTCCCAGCTGGGGCCACGCCTGCTGCGCAATTTCATGCGCGACACCGCCAACCAGGTGGTGCTCGGCACCTTCGTGGCCACCTTCGTGTATTGCCTGCTCGTGCTGCGCACCATCCGGCGCGCCGACGAGGTGGCCTTTGTGCCCCATCTCTCTGTCAGCATTGGCGTGATGCTGGCCATGCTCAGCATCGGGGTGCTGATCTACTTCATCCACCATGTCTCGGTCTCGATCCAGGCGGATGTGGTCGTGGCCCGGGTGGGCCGCGAACTGGAAGACGGGATCGGCAGGCTGTTTCCTGGCCAGTTGGGCAAGCCTGGGTCCGAAACCTCGAACGCGCCACGAGAAGCCCGCCTGCCAGCCGCGTTTGAGCGCGAGGCCCTTCCCGTGGGATCGCTCGAAGACGGCTACCTCCAGTTGATCGATGCCGACGCCCTGATGGAGCTGGCCAGCCAGGAAGACCTGCTGCTGCGGCTGGAGCGCCGCCCCGGGCACTACCTGGTTCATGGCCAGGCGTTGGTCATGGTCTGGCCGGGGGAGCGTGTGACAGAAGCCCTGGTGGATCGGCTGAACGACGCTTTCGTGTTCGGCAACCAGCGCACGGCCAACCAGGATGTCGAGTTCTCATTCCTCCAGTTGGTCGAGATCGCGGTGCGGGCGCTGTCCCCGGGCATCAACGACCCGTTCACGGCTGTCGCCTGCGTGGATCGGCTGGGATCGGCGCTGTGCCGCCTCGCCCGACGCGACATGCCTTCCCCCTTCCGGTTTGACCTCGACGGTCGCCTGCGGCTGGTGGCGCCGGGATCCACGTTTGCAGGGATCGTCGACATGGCCTTCAACCAGATCAGGCAAAGCGCCCGGTCGAACCCGGCCGTGGCGATCCGCCTGCTCGATGCCATCGCCCAGGTCGCCGTCCACGTGCAACACGCACGGGATGCGGCTTGTCTCCAGCGCCACGCCGACATGATCGTCAAAGGGGCGCGGGAAGCCGTGCCGGAGGCGGAAGATGTGCTCGCCGTCGAGGCGCGCTTCATGTCTGCGGCCAGGGCGCTTCGCGCGCTACACGGCTGAACGGACGCCGGACACGGTGGGCAGTTGCCCGTCGTGGGCCCATGGGAGCAGCCCAACCGGGCGCCCGACCTGCGTATGTTCGCCGTCGCACAGACCGGCCCGCGTGAGCTGGCCAGACTGGTCTGGCGTCGCATGCTGCGGCAGACATTGCCGGTGTGCCACCGGCCTAGCCTGGGTCTGTGCGTATGAAACAAGAGCCCGCTGTCCACTCCCCGGGCGTCGTCGTGGCGGTCCGCGGCAGCGTCGTGGACATGCGCTTCGACGGTGGATTGCCGGCCATCCACACCCTGCTGCGCGCCGGCGACGGCGGTCGTGTTGCCATCGAAGTGCTGTCGCAGCGCGATGCGCGGCATGTGCGGGGCATCGCGCTGACGCCCACGCAGGGTCTGGCGCGCGGCATGCCGGTCGAGCACACGGGTGGGCCGCTGCAGGCGCCGGTCGGCAAGTCGATTCTTTCGCGCATGTTCGACGTCTTCGGTCACACCATCGACCGCGAGCCGCCGCTGGCCATTGGGGAGGGTGTGGCCTGGCGTTCGGTGCACCGTGCGCCGCCGCCGCTGGTGCGCCGTTCGACAAGCTCCGAAGTGTTCGAGACCGGCATCAAGGCCATCGACGTGCTGACCCCGCTGGAGCGTGGGGGCAAGGCGGGCCTGTTCGGCGGCGCCGGCGTCGGCAAGACGGTGCTGCTGACCGAGATGATCCACAACATGGTCGGGCATCAGCAAGGTGTGAGCATCTTCTGCGGCATCGGTGAACGTTCGCGCGAAGGCGAGGAGTTGTACCGCGAGATGCAGGCCGCCGGCGTGCTGCCGCACATGGTGATGATCTTCGCGCAGATGAACGAACCGCCCGGCGCGCGCTTTCGCGTCGGCCACGCGGCGCTGACCATGGCCGAGTACTTTCGCGACGACGAGCACCGCGACGTGCTGCTGCTGGTCGACAACATCTTCCGCTTCATCCAGGCCGGCGCCGAGGTCTCGGGCCTGATGGGGCAGATGCCGTCGCGCCTGGGTTACCAGCCGACGATGGGCACCGAACTGGCGGCCCTGGAAGAGCGCATCGCCAACACCGACAGCGGCGCCATCACCGCGATCCAGGCGGTGTACGTGCCGGCCGACGACTTCACCGACCCCGCCGCGGTGCACACCTTCTCGCACCTGTCGGCGTCCATCGTGCTGTCGCGCAAACGCGCCAGCGAGGGCCTGTTTCCAGCCATCGACCCGCTGCAGTCCAGCTCGAAGATGGTCACGCCAGGCATCGTCGGTGAGCGCCACTACACGCTGGCGCAGGCCATCCGCCGCACGCTGGCCCAGTACGCGGAGCTGAAGGACATCATCGCGATGCTCGGGCTGGAACAGTTGTCGCCCGACGACCGCAAGGTGGTGGCGCGCGCGCGCCGGCTGGAGCGTTTCCTCACGCAGCCGTTCTTCACGACCGAGCAGTTCACCGGCCTCACCGGCAAGCTGGTGAGCCTGGCCGACGCGCTGGACGGCTGCGAACGCATCCTGGCCGACGAGTTCAAGGACCTGCCCGAGAGCGCGCTGTACATGATCGGCGCGGTGGATGAAGCGATGGCCAAGGCGAAAGGGAAAGCCAGGCCGGATACCCAACCCGGGTCCGAACTGCCGCCTGTGAAGGAGGAAGCGCATGCCCTCGATGACACTTAGGGTGCTGCTGCCCTTCGAGGTGTTTGCCCATGAGCAGGGTGTGACGAGCATCGTCGTCGAGACAGCGCAAGGTTCGTTTGGCCTGCTGCCGCAGCGGCTCGATTGTGTTGCAGCTTTGGTGCCGGGCATCCTGAGCTTCGAGACCGCATCGCAAGGCGAAGTGTTCCTGGCCGTGGACGAGGGCGTGCTGGTCAAGACGGGCCCGTCTGTGGTGATCTCGGCGCGGCGTGCGCTGCGCGGCGACGATCTTTCCCGCCTGCGGGACGCCGTTGAGCAGGAGTTCCTGACGCTGGACGCTCAAGAAGAAGCCATGCGCACCGAGATGGCCCGGCTGGAGACCGGTTTCATGCGCCGGTTCGTTTCGATGCGGGATGGTCCGTCATGACCCAGGACCCCAAGCCCACCCGCTCAGGGCCACCGCCAGGCGATCAAACCCTGGCCGAACAGGTGGGCGCCCGGGCGGCGCGCAAGCTCAGGGCGCGCCGCAGCGGCACGCCGGGGGTCTGGTTCGGCCTCGGCATGATGGGCTTGATCGGCTGGTCGGTGGTCGTGCCCACGCTGCTGGGCGCTGCGCTCGGCCTGTGGCTCGACCAGCGGTATCCCGGTGGTCGTACGTGGACCCTGGCGTTGCTGATGGCCGGGTTGACGCTCGGCTGCCTGAACGCTTGGCACTGGGTGTCGAAGGAAGAGCGGGCGATGCACGACGAGCTGGAGGACGGCGATGCCTGAGCACGGCAGCGGGTTCCTGGTCTGGGCGGGCGCGCTGCTGGCGGGCGGCGTGCTGGGGGCCGTCTTTTTTGGGGGCCTGTGGTGGACGGTGCGCCATGCTGCCTCGTCGCCGACCCCGGCTCGCTGGTTCCTCGGCAGCATGGTCCTTCGCACCGCCTTTGTTCTGGCGGGGTTCTACGCCGTCGGTGCCGGCCAGCCTGCGCTTATGGGGCTGTGCCTGCTGGGTTTTCTGCTGGCGCGCGCCATCGTGCTGCGTGCGACGAAACCCGCCCCCGATGCAGCGACGGCATCAGGAGTGCCCCCATGCGCCTGACACCCGACGAATGGATCTTCTGGCAGCAAGGTTTCATCAAGCTGAACGCCACCATCGTCTTCACCTGGGCGCTGATGGCGGTGCTCGTGATCGGGGCTGCGTTGATCACACGCAACCTGGCCACCGGCCATCAACGCTCGCGCTGGCAGAACCTGCTGGAGATCGTGGTCACCGCGATCGTCAGCCAGATCGAGGACGTCGGCCTGAAGGAGCCGCGCCGCTACCTCGGGTTCCTCGGCACGCTCTTTCTGTTCGTCGCCGCATCGGCACTGGCCACCGTGGTGCCCGGCTTCGAGCCACCCACCGCGTCGCTGTCGACCACCGCGGCGCTGGCGCTGTGCGTGCTGGTGGCGGTGCCCCTGTTTGGCATCTCGGGCCAGGGCCTGCTCACCTACCTGAAGTCGTATCTGGAACCGACACCGATCATGTTGCCGTTCAACCTGATCAGCGAAATCTCGCGCACGCTGGCGCTGGCCGTGCGCCTGTTCGGCAACATGATGAGCGGCGCCATGATCATCGCCATCCTGCTGTCGATCACGCCCTTCGTCTTCCCTATCGTGATGACATTGCTGGGCCTGCTCACCGGCATGGTGCAGGCCTACATCTTCACCATCCTGGCGGCGGTGTACATCGCCGCCGCGACTAGCGGTCCGAAGCGCAGCCAGCCGAAGCCACCGCCCACGGCGGCGGCCTGAGCCGTCTCGCGTTCTCATCTTTTCCTCACTTCAAGGACACCCCCATGGACTCACTCACCTGGATCGCCGTCGCGTCCATCGTCATGGCCGGTCTGACCACCGGGTTCGGCACCATGGGGCCGGCGCTGGCCGAGGGCAAGGCGGTGGCGGTGGCGATGACCTCGCTGGCCCAGCAGCCCGATGCCTCGGCCACCATCACCCGCACGCTGTTCGTCGGCCTGGCGATGATCGAGTCGACAGCCATCTACTGCTTCGTTGTGTCGATGATCCTGATCTTTGCCAACCCGTTCTGGAACGCGGCGCTGGCCGCCGCCACCCAGGCGGCAGGGAAGTAGACCGTGCTGATCGACTGGTTCACTGTCGGCGCGCAGCTGCTGAACTTCCTCATCCTGGTGTGGCTGATGAAGCGCTTCCTGTACCAGCCGGTGCTGGACGCCATCACCGCACGCGAGCAGAAGATCGCGGCCGAACTGGTGGACGCCGCCGCGACCCAGACCCGGGCGACGCAGCAGCAAGAAGAATTCCGGCAGAAGAACGAAGCCTTTGACGAACAGCGCGCCGGCTTGCTGCAGCAGGCCAGGGACGCCGCGAAGGCCGAGGGCGAACGCCTGCAGGTGCAAGCCCGCGAAGCCGCCGATGCGGCCAACGCCGCGCGCGCCAAGGCGCTGCTGGCCGACGCAGAGCATCTGCGTGCCGACATCACCCGCCACACACAGGAGCAGGTGTTTCACATCTCGCGCCGGGTGCTCGGCGACCTGGCATCGGTGAGCCTGGAGCAGCGGGCCAGCGAGGTGTTCATCCAGCGCCTGCGGGCCATGGACGGCACAGAACTCGTCACGCTCGGCGCGGCACTCAAGGCCGCGTCCGATGCCGAGCCAGCCTTGCTGCGCAGCGCCTTCGAGCTGCCAGAAGCGCAGCGGTCGGCGATCCAGACCGCGCTGGCGGAATCGTTCGGGCAGCCGGTCGCGCTGAAGTTTCAGACCGCCCCCGAACTGGTCAGCGGCATTGAACTCTGCGCGCAAGGGCAGAAGCTGGCCTGGAGCATTTCGGACTACCTCGCTGCTTTGTCGGACGGCCTGGAAGACCGGCTTCGCGTGAGGGAGACCGCGTGACCTCCGCGCCGCCCGATCTCACGTCGCTGCAAGGCGCGCTGGACGAAGCCCTTGCCGCCATCCGCCAGCGGCTGCAGGCTTTCCAGCCACAACTGCGGCCCCGCGAGGTGGGCACGGTGGCCAGCGTCTCCACCGGCATCGCGCGCGTGCAGGGGCTGCCGCACGTGGGTTTCGAGGAACTGCTCCAGTTCCCTGGCGGCCTCTCGGGCATCGCGTTCAACCTCGACGAGGACGGTGTCGATGTCGTGCTGCTGGGCGATCATGCCCACCTGCACGCCGGCCAGGAAGTGCAGCGCACCGGGCGCGTGATGGACGTGGCCGTGGGCGATGCGCTGCTGGGCCGCGTGATCGACCCGCTGGGCCGTCCGCTGGACGGTCTGGGGCGCGTGGCGACGACCGAGCGCCTGCCCATCGAGCGGCCGGCCGCGGCCATCATGGACCGCGCCCCTGTGACCGAGCCGCTGCAGACCGGCCTCAAGGTCGTCGACGCGCTGATTCCCATCGGCCGCGGCCAGCGCGAGCTGATCCTGGGCGACCGCCAGACCGGCAAGACGGCGATTGCCATCGATGCCATCTTCAACCAGCGTGGCAAGGGCGTGCTGTGCGTGTACTGCGCCATCGGCCAGCGCGCTTCCGCCGTGGCCAAGGCGGTGGCGAAGCTGCGCCAGAAAGGGGCGCTGGAATACACCGTGGTGGTGGTGGCCGAAGGCAACGACGCGCCGGGGCTGGCCTACATCGCGCCCTACGCCGCCACCAGCATCGCCGAACATTTCATGGAGGCGGGGCGCGACGTGCTGATCGTCTACGACGACCTGACCCACCACGCACGCGCCTACCGAGAACTGTCGCTGCTGCTGCGCCGCCCGCCGGGGCGCGAGGCCTTTCCGGGCGACATCTTCTACATCCATTCGCGCATGCTGGAGCGCGCCACGCATCTGAACGGGGCGCGTGGCGGCGGCTCCATGACGGCGCTGCCCATCATCGAGACCGAGGCGCAGAACATCTCGGCCTACATCCCGACCAACCTGATCTCCATCACCGACGGGCAGATCGTGCTGTCGCCCTCGCTGTTCGCACTGGGCGTGTTGCCGGCGGTCGATGTCAGCACCTCGGTTTCGCGGGTGGGCGGCAAGGCGCAGCGCGCAGCCTACCGCGCGGTGGCTGGCGACCTCAAGCTGGCCTACGCGCAGTTCGAGGAACTCGAAACCTTCGCCCGCTTCGGCGCCCGGCTCGACGACGACACCCGGCAAGCCATCGCCCACGGCCAGCGCATCCGCGCCTGTCTGGCCCAGCCGGAGTTCTCGCCGGTGTCGGTGCCGGCGCAGATCGCCATCCTGCTGGCGCTGAATGCGGCGCTGTTCGACCCGGTGCCGCTGGAGCACATGGCCGACGCACAACGCGCCGTGGAAGACGCCGTCAAAGGGTTGCCGGATGACACGCTCGAGCGGCTGGCCGATGCCGAAAAGTTGACCGACGCCGACCGCGAGCAGGTCACCGAAGCGGCCCGCCTGGCACTCGACATCTTCCTTGCGCAGGCGCAAGCCAGCCCGGGCCGGGATGGGGGCGACCCAGGAACGGCAACCGACCCCACGACATGACACTTTTGACCAACCACCCAGGAGACCCCATGAAGATCCAACTCAACACCGATGACCACATCCAAGGCACCGAGGCCCTGGCTGCCCGGGTGAGCGCCATGGTCGAGCAGGCGCTGGAGCGCTTCAGAGAACACGTCACCCGGGTGGAAGTCCATCTGAGTGACGAAAACGGTGGCAAACAGGGCCAGAAGGATCAGCGCTGCATGCTGGAGGCCCGCTTCGAAGGTCGGCAGCCCGTGGCGGTGACCGAACACGCCGCCACGCTGGATCAGGCGGTACACGGCGCTGCGTTGAAACTGGAGCGTCTGCTGGACAGCACCCTCGGGCGGCTGAACGAGCACCGCGACAAGGCGTCTGGCCCGGGCATGTCCGGTACGGATGCTCCCGAGCAGCGCTGATGGCCAACACCACGACCGCACTGCGACGCCAGATCGGCAGCGCCAGTGATCTGAGGTCCGTGGTGCGCACCATGAAAGCCTCGGCGGCGTCGGCCATCGGTCAATACGAAAGCTCGGTAGCCGCACTCGGCGACTACGCGCGCACGGTCGAACAGGGCCTGAGCGTGTGCCTTCGCTCGGTTGATCCGAAGGACCTGCACGCGCAGGCCCGCCTGAGAAAAACCGGTGCCGCCGCCGTGCAGGCCATCGTGTTCGGCTCCGATCAGGGACTGGTGGGCCGGTTCAACGAGGTCGTGGTCGAGCACGCCATGGCCCACCTCGGTTCGATGCCAAAGAAGGCGCGGGTCTGGGCGGTCGGCGAACGGGTGCAGGCGCGCCTGCTCGACGCGGGCCTGGCGCCCGCCGGCTCGTTCCTGGTGCCGGGATCGGTGGGGCTGATCACGCGCCTGGTCGGTCAGATCCTGCTGGAGGTTCAGACGCCAGGGCGCGAATTGGCGGGCGTGGCGCATGGCGGGGTGCTGATGCTCTTCTACAACCGCCCGACCGGAGTCAGCTACGAACCGGTGTGCCAGCGTCTGCTGCCGCTGGATGAACGCTGGCAGCGCGAACTGGCCCGCCGGCCCTGGCCCACGCGCCAGCTGCCCGAGGTGCTGGGCACCGGCCCCGTGGTGCTGCGGGCCTTCGTCCGCGAGCACCTGTTTGTTTCGCTGTTCCGCGCCAGCGCGGAGTCTCTGGCCAGCGAAAACGCGAGCCGCCTGGCGGCCATGCAACGCGCCGATCGCAACATCGCTGAACTGCTCACGGATCTCGGCGCCCGGTTTCACCGGATGCGCCAGAGCGGCATCGACGAAGAGCTGTTCGACGTCGTGGCCGGGTTCGACGCCATGGCGCCTCAGGCGATGCCCGGTGGATGAATCCAATAAGTTCGGTAGCGAACAGACGAGCCGCTTTCGGGAAACTACCTTGGGCCATCCCTTGCTCCCTGGAGTGTTTATGTCGCAACCGAACACCGCCATCTACGACTACATCGTCCGGGAGCTGGCACCCGCTGAACATGAGCCCGACGAGGCTCCGATCACCATCGTCTGTGAGCCGTTGAGCACCTTGGACGGTTCACCCGCCCGCGGCCGGATTGCCTTGCGCCTGATGGCGGGCACCACGCCTGAAGAAGCGCGGGGCATCGCGAGCCTGCTCCAGGCCAGGGTCAAGGGCTTGTGCCACCTGGATGCGTCGGACGGCGAAGCCGCATGAACGCGACAAGCGCCGTGCCCAAACCAGCGCCTTCCCCGGCCCCCGCCAAGCTGGGTCTCGGCCTGCTGGTGGCGCTGGTGGTCGGTTCCATCATCGGCAGCGGCATCTTCGGCCTGCCGCAGAACATGGCGTCGGGTGCCGGGGCCGGAGCCATCCTGATCGGCTGGACCGTCACTGGCGTCGGCATGCTGCTGCTGGTGCGGGTCTACCAGATGCTGTCGCTGCGCAAGCCCGAGCTCGACAACGGCGTCTACGCCTATGCCCGGGCCCTGTCGGGCGAATACGTCGGCTTCAACTCCGCCTGGGGATACTGGGTCAGCGCCTGGATCGGCAACGTCGGCTACCTGGTGGCGGCCTTCGGTGCGCTGGGCTACTTCTTCCCGATATTCGGCAATGGCAATTCGCCGGCGGCCATTCTCGGCGCCTCGGTGGTGCTCTGGGGCATCCACTTCATGGTGCTGCGCGGCATCCAGGGCGCCGCGGTGCTCAACGCGGTGGTCACGGCGGCCAAGATCGTGCCGCTGCTGCTGTTCATCGTGCTGGTGGCGCTGGCCTTCCAGATCGACACCTTTCGCCTCGACTTCTGGGGCGATGCCCAGCTTGGCTCGGTGCTCGACCAGGTCAAGAGCACGATGCTGGTGACGGTGTGGGTGTTCATCGGCATCGAAGGCGCCAGCGTGTATTCGGCGCGCGCCAAGAAGCGTGAAGACGTGGGCCGCGCCACCGTTATCGGCTTTTTGATCTGCCTGCTGCTGCTGATGTCGGTTTCGCTGCTGTCGCTGGGTGTGTTCAACCAGCCCACGCTGGCCGGGCTGAAGAACCCGTCGATGGCCGGGGTGCTGGAAAGCGCTGTCGGCACCTGGGGCGCGGTGCTGATCTACGTCGGCCTGATCGTTTCGGTGGGCGGCGGTTTCCTGGCCTGGATGCTGCTGGCCGCCGAATCGCTGTTCACCCCGGCCGGCGGCGGCGTGATGCCCAAGTGGCTGGCGCAGCCCAACCGCCAGGGCGTGCCCGCCAACGCGCTGTGGCTCACCAACGGCATGGTGCAGCTGTTCCTGGTGCTGACGCTGTTCTCCGAGGCGTCTTACCTGGCGCTGATCTCGCTGTCGACCGCGATGATCCTGGTGCCCTATCTGTTCAGCGCCGCCTATGGCCTGTCGCTGGCGTGGCGGGGTGAGGGCGCCCGGGCCGCCCACCAGCGCAGCGACACGCCCATCGCCGCGCTGGCCACGCTGTACTGCGTGTGGCTGCTGTACGCCGCGGGCTTCAAGTACCTGCTGCTGAGCGCCTTGCTGTACGCGCCGGGTGTGCTGCTGTACGCGTGGGCCAAGCGCCAGCGCAAGGAGCGCGTGTTCACGGTCTGGGAGTGGGCGATCCTGGCCGGCCTGGTGGCGCTGGCGGGGGTGGCGGCCACGATGCTGGCCACCGGAAAGCTGGGCCTGTGAGCGACCGCTTCATTCCATTCCATAGAAAGCCCACACCATGACCTCAGGCCTGCATTCCGAAGTCGGCCGCCTGCGCCGCGTGCTGGTGTGCCGGCCCGGCCTGGCGCAACGGCGGCTGACCCCGGCCAATTGCCGCGAGCTGCTGTTCGACGACGTGCTCTGGGTGTCGCAGGCGCGCAATGACCACGATGCCTTCACCAACGCGATGGTGAACCGCGATGTCGAGGTGCTGGAGTTGCACGATCTGCTGGCCACCATCGTGGCCGACCCGGTCGCCCGCACCTGGCTGCTCGACCGCAAGCTCGGCCCAGGCACCGTTGACGCCGAACTGGCGTTGCAGCTGCGTCCCTGGCTGGAAGCTTTGCCACCCATGCGTCTGGCCGAACACCTGATCGGTGGCCTGGCGCGCGCCGAGCTGCCGTTCGAACCCGAGGGTCTGCTGGCCCGTTTTGCCACGGCCACCGACTTCCTTCTGCCGCCCCTGCCCAACACGCTGTTCAGCCGCGACAGCAGTTGCTGGATCGGGAAGGGCGTGGTTCTGTGCCCGATGTACTGGCCCGCGCGCCGGCAAGAGACGCTGCTGACGGCCGCGGTCTACCGCTTTCACCCGCTGTTCGCCGGCAAGGTCACCACCTGGTGGGGCGACCCCGACCAGGACCACGGTGGCGCCACGCTGGAAGGCGGCGACGTGATGCCGCTGGGCCAGGGCGTGGTGCTGGTGGGCATGGGCGAACGCACGTCGCCACAGGCCGTGAGCCAGCTGGCCCGGGCGCTGTTCGCAGCGGGTGCCGCCACCCGCGTGCTGGCCGCGCAGATACCGAAGTCGCGCGGCGCCATGCACCTCGACACCGTGTTCACCTTCTGCGACGTCGATCTGGTGACGACTTTCCCGGAGATGGTGAACGCGATCCGCGTGCACAGCCTTCGCCCCGGGGATCAGGAGGGTTGTCTGGACGTGCGCACCGAGACCGAACCCTTCCTCGACGTTGTGGCTGCTGCACTGGGCCTGCCCCGGCTGCGCTCGGTCGACACCGGCGGCGACGCCTGGCAGTCCGAACGCGAACAGTGGGACGATGGCAACAACCTGCTGGCGCTGGCGCCCGGTGTGGTGATGGGCTACGCCCGCAACACGCACACCAACACCCTGCTGCGCAAGGCCGGCGTCGAGGTCATCACCGTCTCGGGCTCCGAACTGGGGCGCGGCCGCGGTGGCAGCCACTGCATGTCGTGCCCGATCGAGCGCGATGCGCTCTGACCTTCCATCCCCTGACGAAAGTGCCCCATGAGTTTCAACTTGCGCAACCGCAGCCTGCTGGCGCTGAAGGACTTCGCGCCCGATGCCATCCGCTTCCTGCTCGATCTGGCCGTCGAGCTCAAACGCTCGAAGGCGGTGGGCAATGAACTGCCGCGCCTGAAGGGCAAGAACATCGCGCTGATCTTCGAGAAGCCTTCAACGCGCACCCGCTGCGCCTTCGAGGTGGCGGTGCACGACCAGGGTGGACACGTCACCTACCTGGATGCGGGCAGCTCCCAGCTCGGCCACAAGGAATCGCTGAAGGACACGGCCCGGGTGCTCGGGCGCTACTACGACGGCATCGAATACCGGGGCTTCCACCAGAGCGTGGTCGAGGAGCTGGCGCGCTTTGCCAAGGTGCCGGTGTGGAACGGCCTCACCGACGAAGCGCACCCGACGCAGATCCTGGCCGACCTGATGACGATGCAGGAGTTCGGCGAGAAGCCGTTGCACGATTTGAGCTTCTGCTACCTGGGCGACGCCAGCTTCAACATGGGCAGCTCGCTGCTGGTGGGCGGCACGCAGATGGGCATGGACGTGCGCATCTGCTCGCCCGCCGCGCTGCAGCCGCCGCCCGAGCTGGTGGCGGAGATGCGCGAGCTGGCCCGCACCACCGGCGCACGCATCACGCTGGAGACCGATCCTCTGAAGGCCGTGGCCGGCGCGGATTTCCTCTACACCGACGTCTGGGTGTCGATGGGCGAAGACGACGCGGTGTGGACGCAGCGCATCGAGCAGTTGATGCCCTACCAGGTGACGACCGCCCTGATGCAGGCCACCGGCAAGCCGCGCACGCGGTTCATGCACTGCCTGCCCGCCTTTCACAGCCTGGACACCGAGGTCGGTCGCGAGGTGCATGAGAAGTACGGGCTGAGCGAGATTGAGGTCACCGACGAGGTGTTCGAGTCCGACGCCTCCATCGTTTTCACGCAGGCTGAAAACCGCATGCACACCATCAAGGCCGTGCTGGTGGCCACACTCGGATGACTTTTTCTGGAGCACGGACATGAAGGTGGTGGTCGCCCTGGGCGGCAATGCGCTGCTGCGCCGCGACCAGCCGCCCACGGCGGATAACCAGCTGGAGAACATCCGCCGCGCTGCAGCCCAGCTGGCCCGGGTGGCCGAACAACACGACCTGGTGCTGACGCACGGCAACGGTCCGCAGGTGGGCCTGCTGGCGCTGCAGGCCGCCGCTTACGTGAAAGTCGAGGCCTATCCACTGGACGTGCTGGGGGCACAGACCGACGGCATGATCGGCTACCTGCTGGAGCAGGAACTGGCCAACCTGCTGCCGGACACGCGCACGGTGACGACGTTGATCACGCGCGTGGAAGTGGATCTGCAGGACCCCGCCTTCCAGCACCCCACCAAACCGATCGGGCCGGTCTATTCGAGGGCCGATGCCGATCGCGTGGCCGCCGAAAAAGGCTGGGTCATGGCGGCGGACGGCGATGCCTTCCGGCGCGTCGTCGCATCGCCGCTGCCGGTGCGTGTGCTCGGGCTGCAGGCGATACGCTGGTTGCTGGAACACGGCGCGCTCGTCATCGCTGCGGGTGGCGGGGGCATACCGGTGGCGCGTTCCGGCGAGGGTGGCGAACAGGGACTGCACGGGGTTTCGGCCGTGATCGACAAGGACCTCTGCACCAGCCTGCTCGCGCGCGAGTTGCAGGCCGACGTGCTGGTCATCGCCACCGATGTGCCGGCGGTCTACCTCGACTGGGGCCAGCCCACGCAGCGCGCCATAGGCCAGGTCACGCCGCAGGTCCTCGCCGGGCACGACTTCGCGGCGGGCTCGATGGGCCCGAAGGTCGAGGCGGCGCGGGCCTTCGTGCTCGCCACGGGCCAGCGCGCCGTGATCGGTTCGCTCGACCACATCGAGGACCTGCTCGCCGGCAGCGCGGGCACCCAGGTCTGCCTGGCTTCGGCCGGTGGAGCAGACACGCTGTGAAGCCCGTCGATGGTCCCGCCGCGTGGTGGGGCCTGTTCAAGCAGGTGGCCAGTTCGTGGCCCGACACCTCGGCTCTCTATTCAAGATTCCCACATGCACACCTTCAAAATCTACCGCTACGACCCGGACCTCGATACCAAGCCCTACATGCAAACGTTGGAGCTCGTCGTCAACCCCGGTGATCGCATGTTGCTCGACGTGCTCATGCGCCTCAAGGCCCTGGACCCGGGCCTGTCGTTTCGGCGCTCCTGCCGCGAAGGCATCTGCGGATCGGACGCCATGAACATCAACGGCAAGAACGGCCTGGCTTGCATCACCAACATGAACACGCTGCCGCGCGTGGTGACGCTCAAACCCTTGCCGGGCCTGCCGGTGATCCGCGACCTGATCGTCGACATGACAGGGTTCTTCCAGCAGTACCACTCGATCAGGCCCTACCTCATCAACGAAACGCCCGCCCCGGAGCGGGAGCGCCTGCAGTCCACCGAGCAGCGCGAAGAGCTCAACGGGCTGTACGAATGCATCCTGTGCGCGTGCTGCTCATCGGCCTGTCCGAGCTTCTGGTGGAACCCGGACAAATACGTCGGCCCGGCCGGCCTGTTGCAGGCCTACCGCTTTCTCGTCGACAGCCGCGACACGGCCACCGCGGAGCGACTGGACTACCTCAACGACCCGTTTCGACTGTTTCGTTGCCGCGACATCCTGAACTGTGTGGACGTTTGCCCCAAGGGACTGGTCCCTGCGGGGGCCATCAGCAAGATCAAGGAGATGATGGTTCGACGCAGCATCTAGCCACGAGCACAGTCGCCGTACCTGCGGCTTGCCGACATTGCTTGGAATTCGCGCTGCTTGTGCCTGCGAGTTGAATTGTCGCAAGGGACGCATTGAGATCGGCATGTTCGAACGACGGTATTAGCCAACTCCGCTTTCCACAATGACGGCTACGAAAGTCCGCCGAGGTTGACCGGTCAGTAGAGCAGTCGTTCAACCCTTTCATCCTTGAATGACAGGTGTCCTCGGTTGCCGATATTCAGGCGAGCAAATTCACCGGCAGCAACCAGCGTTCACCTGACCTTGGTCACGCCCGAATAAACTGCTGTTCCTGGCCGGGCTGGGTCGGATGGTCAACCAGTCCAAAGCGGTCGCTCGGGATGGGGCAACAGCCGCTCAGTTCATTCCCCCTCGAGGTGCCGTGGACGCCGCGGACGGTCGATGGGCACCGGTAGTCTTGATACCGTCACCGCAGAGCACAATACCGTCATTGCGCCGACCGGCTGGGCAAGCGATACCGTCAAAGCCGCCAACTCGGGCCACGATCGCGTGGCAAGCTCCAAATATCGACACTTCATGGCCAGTAGTTATAAAAAAGAGTTGTTTTGTGCAATCGCAGGCGACGGAAAGCAAGTCGGTATCGACCTCGTTATGGTCCGCAGAGCCACGGATTTCACCTATGAGCCGGCTACCTGCCATTGACAATAGCGTGGGAGTGAACGAGGCGATACCGTCTCGGGGAGCATGAAGCCATGTGCCAAGGGGCCATCTTCCGCCGAGACCACCGTCGGTGGTATTTTTGGGGCCATGAGTCACCAGTTGTCTTTGCTTGACCCCGTTGAGGTCCCGCCAGTGCACGGGCGGCACAACCTGTTCTTCGCGCTCATGCCGCCTCCGGCTGTCGCCGAACAGGTCAACCTGGCGGCCGTGCAATTGCGTCGTGCCCACGGGTTGACGGGCAATTTGATCGGCGCAGACAGATTGCACGTGTCCCTGCATGCCGTCGCGCCGGATGTTTCGCCCCTGACGGTTGATGCGGCACGGTTCATCGCGGCACGCGTGGACTCACCGAGATTTGAGGTGGTGTTTGATCGGGTGCAGAGCTTTGATATCCATCGCGCAGGCACCAATCCGGTCGTCTTGTGGCATTCGGACCACCGCTCCCTGACCGGCCTGCATCGACTGCACAAGCTGCTGCACCTGGAAGTCCGCCGGGCTGGTTTGCCCCTGCCAGCGAACCATGGTTTCAATCCTCACATGACCCTGCTGTACGACCGCCAAATCGTCCCCGCACAGGCCATCGAACCCGTTCGCTGGACGGCCACCGAATTCGCGTTGATTGACAGCCACGTAGGCGATGGTTGCTACGAATGCTTGGGCACCTGGCCTTTGCATCCATGACGGGCCGGATCAACCGGCGCGTGTTCGTGGCAGGGCTGGCGGCCACGCCCTGGGCCCGCGTGTGGGCCCAGAGCGGCCCCTCTGAACTGCGATGGAAGGCCGAACTTGACGCTTTCGCCGCGGCCGACCGGCAACAGCTGCCGGCGCCCGGGGGCGTGCTGTTCGTGGGCAGTTCGTCGGTCCGGATGTGGACCGGCCTGGAAAACACCTTCCCCGAGCAGCCGGTGGTGATCCGGCGCGGCTTTGGCGGCTCGCGCCTGTCGGACTGTGCCGACCTGGTGCACCGCCTGGTGTTGCCTTACCGGCCGCGGCTGGTGGTGCTCTACGCGGGTGAAAACGATCTGACCGAGGGTGCCGGACCGCAGGACCTGCTGAGCCACTTTGTGCGGTTCGTGAAGCAGGTACAGACCGCGCAGCCGAACACGCGGATCGCCTACCTGTCGATCAAGCCCAGCCCCTCGCGGCTGGCGCACATGATGACGATGCGCGAAGCCAACCTGCTGATCCAGACCCATGTGCTGGCTCATGACGACCTCGACTACATCGATGTGCACACCGCCATGCTGGACAACGACGGCCGGCCGAGAGCCGAACTGTATGTGCGCGACCAGCTTCACCTGAGTGCCGAGGGCTATGGCCTCTGGCGCCAGATCGTGTCAGCGCACCTGCGGCCCTGAAGGCCACACCAGCGCAGGGCGCCAGCCGGTGCGCTCAAGGGTCTCCACCGCCATCGCCACCGCCAGCAGACCGGCAAATGCGCTGGCCAGCAGCGCGACATCGGTGGTCCAGGGCCTCACGACCTCGGTGGATCCGAAAAAGGCGAGTGTGAAGAGCGCGATCACGACGTGTGCACAAAAAACCGACAGCGAGTTGCGCCCCAGCAGTTCCAGTGGCAAGGGGCGAGGCAGCACCCGTTTCAACCAAGGGCCGGCCGACACCAGCAAGATAAAAACGCTGGCAAAGTTCAGGACACGCAGCGGCCCGAGCGACCATTTGTCGAGCAACTGGCCGACCGCGGGCACACCGGGCATCGGGTCCTGGCCCACCATGTGGCGCCACAACAGCATGCCCGCTGCATAGAGCGTCGCCGGCACCAGCAGCCACCACGGGAAACGTGGCAACGGCGGCTGCCGCGCGCCAAGCCACAGGCCGGCCACCCACAGCGCCTGCCAGGCCAACCCATGGAAGGCGCCCATGTCTTTGTAGGGCACGGAAAAACCGGTGCCTTGGACGAACCCCTCGTACAGCGCCTGACCCAGACCCCATTGTTGTGCCAGCCAGAGCAGGGCGCTGACCGCCAGCACGCCGTGCCACCCCCGCTGCAGGCCACGGCGCAGCAACCAGGGACTCAGCAGCATCAGGGCGATGTACAACGGCAGGATATCCAGCAGTGGCGGGTTGTGCAGCAGCAGGACCGCGGCCACCACCGCGGTGCCGGGATCGATAAAAAAGAACTCCAGCAGCCCCGTCACGCCACCTTGCTGGTTGTACACGCCGAGCCAGGCGATCAGCGTGAACGCCAGCAGCAACAGGCCCAGCTGGCACAGGTAGAGTCTGAGCGCGCGGCTGTGAAAGGCGGCCTGCATGGCGGGTAGACCGTGGCGCCGGGCCCGGCCGCCGTACACGCGGCCGGCCATGAAGGCTGACAGGAAGACGAAGCCCTCGGCGGCCGAGACAAAGCCGAATGGCTGGCCCGATGGCAACGAATACATCGTCGGCATGTGGGTCAGCGTCATCAGGACGAGCATGAGGCCGCGCAGGGCGTCCAGCTCCCAGCGGCGTTGAGAGGAGTTTGACATCAGGGTAAACCAGAAGAACCCGCGATCATGCCAGAGCCGGCAGGCCCTGACCTACACTCGCCGCATGCCTGACACAGCCGTTCCCGATCACCGTTTCATGCGTGAGGCCCTGGCCGAGGCACAGCGGGCGGCCCAGGCCGGGGAGGTGCCCGTGGGCGCGGTCGTGGTACAGGGCGGACGGGTGATCGCCACCGGCCGCAACGCGCCGATCGACGGCCTCGACCCCACCGCCCACGCCGAAATCGTTGCGCTGCGTGCGGCGGCCCGGGCACTGGGCAATTACCGCCTGGACGACTGCACGCTGTACGTCACGTTGGAGCCCTGCGCCATGTGCAGCGGAGCCATGCTGCATGCGCGGCTGCCGCGCGTGGTGTTTGGCGCGGCCGACCCCAAGACCGGTGCGGCCGGCTCGGTGGTCAACCTGTTTGCAGAACCCCAGCTGAACCACCAGACCACTGTGCAGGGTGGGGTGCTGGCAGACGAATGTGGCGCGCTGCTCAGCGACTTTTTCCGGCAGCGGCGCGAAGACCAGCGCCGCGCCGCGCACCCGTTGCGGGAAGACGCCCTGCGCACGCCCGATGCGCGCTTCGCCGGTTTGCCCGATTACCCGTGGGAACCGAACTACGTCAGCGACTTGCCGTCACTCAACGGCCTGCGCCTGCACTACCTTGATCTGGGTCCCAGCGATGCTCCCATCACCTGGCTGTGCCTGCACGGCAACCCGGCCTGGAGCTACCTGTACCGGAAGATGATCCCCGTGTTCACCGCCAGCGGCGCCCGGGTGGTTGCACCCGACCTGATCGGTTTCGGCAAGAGCGACAAACCGAAGAAGGAGGGCGCCCACAGCTTCACCTGGCACCGGCAGGTTCTGCTGGAGCTGGTCGAGCGGCTCGATCTGCACAACGTGGTGCTGGTGGTGCAGGACTGGGGTGGCCTGCTCGGCCTGACGCTGCCCATGGCTGCGCCCGGGCGCTACCGCGGCCTGCTGGTGATGAACACCACACTGGCCACCGGTGATGCCCCGCTCTCGCCCGGCTTTCTGGCCTGGCGCGACATGTGCGCCAAGAACCCCGAATTCGACGTCGCCCGCCTTTTCGCGCGTGGCAACCCGCAAATGAGCGCCGAAGCTTGCGCGGCCTACAACGCACCCTTTCCGGACCGTGGCCACCGCGCCGCGCTGCGCGCTTTTCCGGCCATGGTGCCCGAACAGCCCGATGACGACGGCTCAGACGTCTCGCGCCGGGCCCGCGAGTTCTGGCGCCGTGACTGGCAAGGCCAGACCTTCATGGCCATCGGCCAGCAAGACCCGGTGCTGGGCGAACCGGTGATGCGCGCACTGCAGCGTGACATCCAGAATTGCGCCGAGCCCATGTTGCTGCCCGAGGCCGGGCATTTTGTCCAGGAGCACGGCGAACGCATCGCCCACGAGGCCATCGCTTTTTTTAGGCGATGATCCTGCCCTTGACCGTTTTCGACCCATTCCCATGAGCCACATCTACATCTATTCCCCGTCCAGCGCGGTGCGCGACAAGGCAGCGTTCAAACGTGGCGTGAACCGCCTCAAAACGCTGGGGCACGAGGTCGAAGTCGACGAGGCCGCGCTCACCAGCCACATGCGTTTTGCAGGTGACGACGCCACGCGTCTGGCGGCCGTCGCCCGCGCAGCGGCCAGCGGTGCCGACGTGGCGCTCATCTCCCGCGGTGGTTATGGGCTCACACGCCTCCTGCCCGAGCTGCCCTACAAGCAGATCGCCAAAGCCGTCGAAAAAGGCACCCGGTTCGTGGGGCTGAGCGATTTCACCGCGTTGCAGTGCTCGCTGCTGGCCAAGACGGGCGCCACCACCTGGGCCGGTCCGGCGCTGGGGGAAGATTTCGGCTGCGAAGACACGCCCGACGACATCATGGAAGCCTGCTTCGACGACATGGTCTGTGGGCAGGGCGAGGGCACGGGCTGGCAACTGCCGAAGTCCGATCTGCCGGCGCTGGCGGCACGGGCCAAAAAACCGGTCGAGGAAACGCCACCCCTGCAGGTGCGCAATGCCACCCTCTGGGGCGGCAACCTGTCGGTGCTGTGTTCGCTGGTCGGCACGCCCTGGCTGCCCAAAGTCAAGGGTGGCATCCTGTTTCTGGAAGATGTGAACGAACATCCCTACCGCATCGAGCGCCAGCTCACGCAGTTGCTGCATGCCGGCATATTGGAGGAACAGAAAGCGGTGTTGCTGGGCGCATTCAACCGCTACAAAGTCAGCCTGCACGACCGCGGGTTCAAGCTGCAGACGGTGGTGGACTGGTTGCGCAGCAAGACCAAGACCCCGGTGCTGACCGGCTTGCCCTTTGGTCATGTGCCCACCAAGGTGATGCTGCCCGTGGGGCAGAAGGTGGAGCTGCTGGTGCAGGGCAGGGATGCCCTGGTTTTCTGGGGTTGAGGAGGGTTGAACCGGGCCGTGTCGCCGCTCAGCGGCGCATGCGGCAGGCGTCCATCAGGCTCTTGGGCAACAGGCCCTGAAACACATATGACAGGCTCTTGACGGCGTTGACCGCGTGGGCCTCTCCGTGCAGGCTGCTGAGCACGGCCACCATTTCCGAACGGGCGTACCACAGGCCATGGGCATCGTGCAGGTATTGCAGGCGGTGTTTGAGGCGTGGATTGAGTCGTGCACCGTCTTCACCCAAGGCGGCGAGCATGGCCTGGCGAACGGGTTCCAGCGATTCCGGAGAGTGCTTGCGCACCTCGTTGCCCAACAGGGCTGAAATGCTGTTCCTCAAAGCGGGTTTGATCCAACGCATGGTGAAACCTCAACGACTAGTTTTTTCTATTGGCCCTCAGAATACGACAGTCAACACCTTGAATGCAACCGCAGCAACTTGAGCCAAGTCAAGAAAACAACAGGCAAATCATGGGCTTAGCAGAAGTGCTTAAGATGATGGGTGCGCTTTATGAGTACCTTGGCGATAGAAATACACCAGCAGTGACTTGGTTTTACTTTGAAACTAAGTCCTTTTTGCGCTAGCCGGACCGACCCTTGGAACAGCGGGTCGGATCTAGGTCTTGTCCGGCCCTTGGGTGGTTGGTCTTGTGATAAATATCACGCAGCCTTGGTGATGCTCGCGCTGGATCCGTGGCGTCTGTGGCCGAGGGCGGTGTGTTGTAATTCCAGGCAGATGTTGATCATTCATGGCTGAACTGACGATTGCTTTTGTCGACCTCACCGGCAGTGTGTCCGTGTTCGAAACACTGGGCAACGACCGTGCGGCGAGAGCCGTGACCAAGCTGACCCAGTGGATCGGGTCGGTGGGCCTGGCGCACAGCGGCAAGGTGGTCAAGATGCTGGGCGACGGTGTGCTGCTGTCTTTCACCAACAACCGGCTGGCCGTCGAGTGCATGAGCCAGATCCAGCAGGAGCACGCCGAACGCGTGGCCCGTTGGCCCAACCGGCTCAAGCTCATGATGCAAATCGGCATGGCCCGTGGCCAGGTGGTGCAGGTCGATGGGGACTGTTTTGGCGACGCCGTCAATGTGGCTTCACGATTGAGTGATCTTGCCGGGCCCGAGCAGATCCTGGTCACCAGCACGGTGATTCGCAAGCTGGGTGCGCGCAACGGCGTGCGCAGCCGCAGCCTGGGGCCCATGCGCATCAAGGGCCGGGTCGAACCCTGCGAGGTGTTCCGCATCGAATGGCAGTCGGAAATGCTGTCCGAGTTCCTGACCCTGCCGGCCGATCTGCACGCCTTGCGCAAATCCGCCGAGTCGGTTTACGGGGGTATCGAACTGGGCTGGCTGGACATGAGCCACGCGTTCAACCTGACCGATCTGCCGGTGAAGATCGGTCGCGTGCCCGAAGCCGACTTTGTGATCAACGATCCACGCGTTTCGCGTCTGCACGCCAGCATCGACATGCGCTCGGGCAACTACCTGCTTGAAGACACCAGCAGTTACGGCACCTGGGTGCGTTTTGCCGGGGGCGACAACGTGATCGCGCTGCGCCGCCAGGAGTGTCTGCTGCACAGCGATGGCGAGTTCGCCCTGGGCGCACCGTTCACCGACATCAGCACACCAACCGTGAGTTTCAAGCTGGTGGACGGGCACATGCTGCTGGGTCACGGCCCTCTCCGCGATTGAGTCTCCGCGCATCCGTCGCCCCGATGACGGTGGGGCGGTGGACGTCATGGCAACATGGCGGCCCTCAAGGAGACATTCATGCGCTGGTTGAAAAGAACATCCTGGGCCGTGGGCCTGCTGCTGTTGCTGCTGGCGATTGCCGTGGCCGTCTACGCGTTCCGCACCCTGCCACAGACCGATGGCGAGCTAGCGATCAAGGGTTTGCGGGCCAGCGTCCAGGTGCAGCGCGATGCCAGCGACGTGACCCACATCCAGGCCAGCGATCCGCGCGACGCCTGGATGGCCATGGGCTACGTTCACGCGCAGGAACGTGGCTGGCAAATGGAGTTCAACCGCCGCGTCATGCGCGGCACGCTTTCCGAAGCGCTCGGCCCCGCCACGCTGGACACCGACCGCCTCATGCGCAGCCTGGGCATCCACGAGGCCGCCCGCGCGCAGCTGGCGGGGTTGACCGACGAAGCCTATCAGGTCTTGCAGGCCTACAGCGATGGCGTGAACGCGTTTTACGCGCAGGGCAAACAGGCGCTGTCGCCGGAGTTCCAGATCCTGGGGATCAACCCGCGCGACGATGCGGCCGCCGGTCGCTACTGGGAGCCGGTGGACAGCGTGGCCTGGTCGATCATGATGGCGCTGGACCTGGGGGGCAACTGGGGCAACGAAATCGCGCGCTTGACCGCCCTGCAGGTGCTGGACACGCCCCAGCTGTGGGAACTGTTCCCGCCCTATCCGGGTGAACCACCCGCGGCGAGTGCCGACCTGGCCCGGCTGTACCGAGAACTCGGGGTCTACCGGGCTCAGCCACTGGCGACCTCCGGGGCGCAACCCGGCGCGACCACGTTCGCCGCCCGCATCGGGCAGGACCTGCGCGAATGGACCCACGAACTCGGCAACATCGAAGGCAAGGGCTCCAACAACTGGGTGGTGGCTGGAAAGCGCAGCGTCAGCGGGCAACCTCTGCTGGCCAACGATCCCCATCTCGGCCTGAGCGCACCGGCCATCTGGTATTTCGCGCGGCTGCAGGCACCCGATGCGAACGGGCTCAAGGGCATGGACGTCATGGGCGCCACGCTGCCCGGCACACCCTTCGTGGTGCTGGGCCGCACGCGCGAGGTGGCCTGGGGTTTCACCAACACCGGGCCCGATGTGCAGGACCTGTACCTGGAGCAGATCAACCCCGCGAATCCGGCGCAATACCGCGTGCCGGCGGAGCAGGGCAGTGCCTGGGCCGACTTCGAGTCCCGGGAGGAAACCATCCGGGTCAAGGGGCAGGCGGATGTGCAGCACACCGTGCGCAGCACGCGCCATGGCCCGGTGATCAGCGATGTGCCGGGCCGCACCCAGGCGCTGATCGACACCGGGCGCTACGCCCTGGCGCTGCGCTGGACCGCGCTTGATGCGGACAACCGCAACGTACAGGCCACACTGGCTTCGAACCGCGCGGGTTCCGTGGCCGATCTGCTGGAGGCCTACCGCGACTTTCACGCACCGATGCAGAACGTGTTGGCGGCCGATCGCAGCGGACGCATCGCCTTCAAGGCGGTGGGCAAGGTTCCCCTGCGCCAGCCGGGCAACGACATCCGCGGTATCGCGCCCGCGCCGGGCTGGGAGGCGCGCTACGACTGGGCGGGCTGGCTGCCCTACGAGCAGACGCCGCAGGACGATGGCAGCAAGGGCTGGATCGCGACCGCCAACCAGCGCATCCACGGCCCGGACTACCCGCACTTTCTCACCCAGGACTGGGCCGCGCCCTACCGCCAGGAACGCATCGAGACCTTGCTGGTGCAGACACCGAAGCACGACCTGGCCAGTTTCCAGGCCATGCACGCCGACCAGCAATCGGCCGCCACCTTGCGGCTACTGCCGTTCCTGCAGAAGACCGCGTCCACCCACCCGCTGGCCGCTGCGGCGCAGGACACCCTGAAAGGTTTTGACGGCGGCATGCGCGCCGACGGAGCGGCGCCGCTGATCTACACCGCGTGGATCGACGAATTCACGCGCGGGGTCATCGGTGGCCGGCTGGGCAAGGAGCGTTTCGAGGCGATTTACGGCAAGCGGCTGTTTCGCAACGCGGTCGAAGATGTGCTGGCGCGCGACGATGCCGGCTGGTGTGGGGCGGGTGGCTGTGCGGCCGCGAGCGGCGCCGCCCTGAACCGCGCGCTGGACCGCCTGTCGGCGATGCAGGGGCAGGACGTTTCGGCCTGGCGCTGGGGGACCGCGCACCCGGCGATCTCGATACACCGGCCGTTCAGCAACGTGGGCGCACTGGCGACGCTGTTTGAGGTGCGCACGCCCACCGGTGGCGACCCGTTCACCCTCAACGTGGGGCAGTACCACCTGGACAAGGCCGACGCACCCTTTGCCAACCGCCATGCGGCGAGTCTGAGGGCGGTCTACGACCTGGCCGACCTCGACAAGTCTGTGTTCATCTACCAGACAGGGCAGAGTGGCAACGTGTTTTCAGGCCGTTACCGCGACATGAGCGATGACTGGGCGGCGGTGCAATACCGTCCTCTGCAGATGCAACCCGAGCGCTGGGTCAGCAGCCTGAAACTGGTGCCCTGACCATACCGGACAGGGTGAGCGCAAAGTCACCGTTTGTCCAGGATGCCGGAGCGCTGCGCCGACGTCGGAAACGGCGCAACCCAGGACACCGCCGGGCCGGCTTTGCCGGACGGCCAGTGTCGCCCCTTTGAGGGGGGATGCGGCTACGCGAAGCGGGCAAGCAACGAGGGTGTTTCGCTCTAGGCGGCTTCGTCGAGCGTGTTGCTGCTGCTCGCCGAGGCCAGCGCCACGTCGTTGTATTTCTTCGAGGCTGCCTCCAGCTGACTGCTCAGCTGGGCCACAAAGGTGTTCAATTCGGCGCCGCTGATCTGGCCATCGCCGTCGCTGTCGACCGATCCGATCAGTTCCTGCAACGGGTCGGCAGCTGCGGTCACGGTGGTGGGTTCTACGGCAGCTTCGGGCGCACCCGTGGCCGCCGCCAGTGCTTGCGCTGCATCGATGCCCGCGATCGCCTCGGCGCCGTTGGCGGTTTCACCCGCGGTGTTGACGTAGGTCGTGGTCGTTGTGGTGCTGCTGACCATGGACATCTCACCCGTCTGCGCCGGGTTGATGCCGAACTCGGCCATCGAAATGCTGCCGTCACCATCGGCGTCGAGTTCGGCAAAGCGCGCTTCATCACCCCGCGACTGCACGAAGGCCTGCGTGTTCTCGGGCGGCATGAACACATTCTTGATCGCCTGACCCACTTCGGCGGCGTTCAGCGCACCGTCGGCGTCGGCATCAAAACTGGCAAACAGGCTTGCAGCGCCGCCTTCACCCATGTCGATGCCCAGTTTGCCGGACACCTTCTCCATGGCCGCCTGGAACTCGCTCTGGCTGGCGGACCCGTTGCCATCCGTATCCATCTTCTTGAGAGCCTTGTCCTGCAGGTGTGTGGACAAGGCGGCGCTGATGGAGGACAGCAGGCCGCTGGCGATGTTGCCAACCGATTCGGTGGTGCTCATGGGGAAATCCTTTCGTTGGGGCGTACAAGGTGCCAATCAGGCTGGACCTATGTTCCAACAAAAGGGTGGCGGGCAAGCCGGTCATCAGCGGGCGAAGAACCCCGCTGTTTGGCCGATTGACCGGCTGCGGGGCTTACTTGAGGTTGCCGGAGAGGAACTGCGCCAGCCGTTCGCTCTTGGGCCGGGCCAGCACTTCGGCAGGCACGCCCTGTTCCTCGATGCAGCCTTTGTGCAGGAAGATCAGGTGGTTCGAGACCTCGCGCGCGAAACCCATTTCGTGCGTCACCACCAGCATGGTGCGGCCTTCTTCGGCCAGCAGCTTCATGACGCGCAGCACCTCGCCGACCAGTTCGGGGTCGAGTGCGCTGGTGGGTTCGTCGAACAGCATCACCTCGGGCTCCACCGCCAGCGCCCGGGCGATCGCCACCCGCTGCTGCTGGCCGCCCGACATGTGCGCCGGGTATTTGTCTTCCACGCCGCGCAGTCCCACCTTTTCCAGGTACTTGCGGGCGGCGGCCACGGCTTCGTCCTTGCTCTGACCGAGCACATGCATCGGCGCCTCTGTGATGTTTTCGAGCACGGTCAGGTGCGACCAGAGGTTGAAATGCTGGAACACCATGGCGAGCCGGGACCTTGCGCGCTGCAGCTGCTTTTCGTCCGCTGCCTTGAGCATGCCGTCTTTGGCCGTCACCAGCTTGAGCTCTTCGCCAGCCACGATGATCCGGCCGTGCTGTGGGCGCTCCAGCAGGTTCATGCAGCGCAAAAAGGTCGATTTTCCCGACCCCGAAGAGCCGATGATGCTGATCACGTCGCCCGCATGGGCCGTGACCGAAACACCCTTGAGCACTTCGTTGCTGCCGTAGCTCTTGCGGATGTCGATGGCTTCGAGTTTGGTGGTCATGGGTAAGGGGGGAGATTCAAGGGCTGAGCAGGTTGCCGGACCGGATCGGTGTGGCGCCGGCAACGCGGCAGATTTCCATGCCGCTGGTGGCCCAGCGCAGGTTGTGACGGGCGTACACCACGCCGGCTATCGAACTCTGGATGGGCGTGGTGCGAGGCGTCAGCGGATCGACCACATGGGCGAGTGTCTGCCCGGCCTTGACCACTTCGCCCACTTCGCCAGTGAACACGATCACACCCGGGTGGGGTGCGTGCAGCGCCTCCGTGCCGGCCAGCGGCGTGGCGTCGCACAGGGCTGAGGGGAGCTCGGGTGCTGGGCCACCCAGCACGCCCACATGTTGCAGGTAGTGAAAAATCGCCTGCGCGTCCTGGCGCGCCAGCGGCTCGGACACATCGGTCTGGCCGCGCAGCTCCACCGTGGTGCTGGCGCAGGCCAGAGGCACTGGAAACCGGTCGGCAAAGTGCTCGCGCAGACGCCACCAGGGACCGGAAAGCGCCTCATCAAACGAGATCGACGGCCCGGAACCCTTGGCCCACAGGAACGCCCGCGCGCCCAGGAAACGCGCCAGCGGTTCGATCTGATCGAGCATGGGCTGCTCCGCGTAGAGGTGCACCACCGCTTCGAAGTCGCAGTGCAGGTCGAGCACGATGTCGGCGTCGTGGGACAGCTGCATCAGTGTCTGGCGCAGGCTTTGCAGCTCCGTTTGTGGCTTCTGGGCCTCCAGGGCGCGGCGCATGGCATCGCGGATCAGGCGCTTGTTCTGCCCGGCATCGGGCCCCAACTGGTCGGCCACTTCCTCCTTCACCAGAGCGAAGAAGTCCGGGTAGTTGCGGTTGAAGTTCTCCATGCTGGCCAGCTCGAAGCGCCCGAGCTGGTGGTGCATGGTGGTCTGGTCCAGGCCGATCGGGTTGGCCATCGGCACCAGCACGACCTCACCCAGCAGCTGGCCGCTCTGTTCGGCCACTTCAAGCAGGCCGCGCAGATGGTGGGCGACCAGCATGCCCGGCAGCTCATCCGCGTGCAGGCTGGCCTGCACATAGACCTTGGGACCTTGGTCTGGCTGCCCGAAATGCCAGCTGCTCAGGTGGCGCTGGGTGCCCAGTGCGGGCGAGAGGAGGGGGTGGTTGATCTGTTGCATATCGACGTTCAAGGAGCACCAACACGCTGCGGGACGGGCATTGGCCAGGCCATGCCAAAGGACAGGTGCAAGGCTACCCCAGGAAGGGTGGTCGTGTCAGTGGGCAATGGGGCGCAGATAGGCGAGAAAGCGGCGCTCCAGCAGACGGAACACGTACACCAGCGCAAAGGTCAGCATGAAATACAGGACCGCGACGAAGATGAACGGCTGGAACGCCAGGTAATAGGTTTTGTAGATCGCGTAGGCCGCGTTGGTCAGGTCGTACAGCGCGGGCACCACGCTGGCCAGCGAGGTCGCGTGCAGCATCATGACCACTTCGTTGGAATAGCCGGGCAGGGTGCGGCGCATGGCGCTGGGCAGGATCAGGCGGAACATCATGTTCCACTTGCCGAAGCCCGCCGCCTGGGCTGCCTCGATTTCACCCGCCGGGGTTTCCTTGATGGCGCCCGCCAGCATTTCCACGGTGTAGGCGCAGGTGTTGAGCGTGAACGCCAGCACGGCGCAGAAGAAAGGGTCTTTGAACCAGGTGAACGGCCAGTGGGTGTCCCACAGGCCTTGCACCCACTCCAGCTGCGCGATGCCGTAGTAGATGAAATAGACCTGGATCAGCAGTGGCGTGCCGCGCACCACGTAGGTGAACAACCAGACAGGCGACGACACCCAGCGGTTGCGCGATACGCGCATCAACGTGAGTGGCAGCGTCAGCAGGGCGCCCGCAATCAGGCTGACCCCGAGCAGCTCCATGGTGGCAATCAGGCCGGTCCAGTAGAGCTGCAGGTTCTGCGGCTGGAAGATGATGGCGAACTTGTCCATCAGAAATCCCCCCGCTTGACGCCGACCGAATAGCGTTTTTCAGCGCGGCGCAGCAACAGCAGGCTGATGCTGGAAATCAACAGGTAGAGCAGGCCGGCAAAGGCCATGAAGATGATGGCCGCCCCGGGGATCTGGCCCCGCGCCGCGGCGCCCGCCTGTTTGGCCAGGTTGGTGATGTCGGCCAGACCGATCACCGAAACCAGCGCAGTGGCTTTCAGCAGCACCAGCCAGTTGTTGGTGAAGCTGGGCAGGGCGAAACGCACCATTTGCGGGAGCACCATGCGCCGAAACGTGTAGAACCGGCTCATGCCAAAAGCCCAACCGGCTTCCGACTGGCCCTTGGGCACACTCATGATCGCGCCCCGGAAGGTTTCCGTCATGTAAGCGCCATACACAAAACCGATGGTCAGCACACCCGCCACAAACGGGTTGATCTGCGGACCGCTGCGAAAACCCAGGGCTTCCGCGATGTCATTGACCAGAATCTGGCCACCGAAATACAGCAAGAGCATCCACACGAGATCCGGGACGCCCCGGATCACGGTGGAATAGATGTCGCCCACCCAGTTGAGCCATTTGTGGTGCGACAGCTTGGCTGCCGCACCGGCCAGACCCAACAGGGCGGCGACCACCAGCGCGCCCAAGGACACACCGAGGGTGACCAACAGTCCCTGCAGGATATTGAGAAAGTAGGTCGTCATCGGATCAGGACCTTCGGGCGCTCAGGCTCAGGAACCCCAGATGTCCACGCCAGGCACGTGCTTCTCGGCCAGCTCTTTCCATTTGCCGCTGTCGCGGATGGCCTTGATGCCGGCATTCAGGGCGTCGCGCAGAGCCGTGTCTTCCTTGCGGATGGCCACGCCAGCGCCAGCACCGAAGTACTTGGCATCGAATTCAACCGGGATGCGGGTGCCAGCACAGGCGTAGTCTTTGCCGTCCGGCGTGGACAGGAAACCGCCGTTGACCTCAACCACGTCGGCCACGGTGCCATCCAAGCGGCCGGACTTGATGTCCAGGTAAACCTGATCCTGAGCGTCGTAAGGTACGATGGTGGCGCCTGCGGGCTGGAGTTCACCCATGGCGTATTTCTCTTGCGTGGACGCCTTGAGCACGCCGATCTTTTTGCCCTTGAAATTCGCAGCTTCCGCGCCCAGGTTCAGCGCCGACTTCACCACCACGCACGACGGCGTGTTGTAGTACTTGCCCGTGAAGTCCACGGCCTGCTTGCGTTCTTCGGTGATCGACATCGAGGAGATGATGGCGTCGTACTTCTTGGCCTGAAGGCCGGGGATCATGCCGTCCCAGGCTTGTTCGACGAAGACGCACTTGCTCTTGAGTTCATCACACAGGGCCTTGGCCACGTCGACGTCAAAACCGGCGGGTTCGCCAGATTCGGTCTTGTAGGTGAACGGCTTGTAGGTCGGGTCGATGGCGACGCGCAGTTCAGGCCACTGGCTGGCGGGGGCCGCCGGTGCTGCAGCTGCAGCAGGTTCGGCCGGGGCGGCAGGTGCCGGGGTTTCGGTCTTGCTACAACCAACCAGCGCGGCTGCACCAATAAGGCTCAGGGAAAGAAACAGGTTTTTCATGTAAGTCCTTGGTCATCAAGCATGTGGATCGACAGGATTGGCCTCCTGACGGGCGCACCAATTGTAGGTCTGGGCAGTCCAATTTCGGGGCATCGCCAGCAGGTGTTTCCCCGCATAGGCGACACCTGAAAGCTTGTATGCAATATTTGGGCCGAAGATAGATTCTCTTCTGCTGGATATTAACTATACATAATATACATCGTGGAATATCAAGGCTCGGCGAATCAACACCGCCAGAGATCCGGAACACCGGCTGATACGGTGTGTGAGTTCGATACGCGACGACCGGAACGGCTGGTCCTTCGCGGGCTGCAGGCTGGAGAACACGCCGGAGGGCTAAGCGATCACACTGCCACAGCAAGAGCTGCGCCAAACTGCTGACTGACGGCAACACTCCATAGAGGCCGCCTTGGAGGCGGCCTCTACTTCAACCAACCAGCCTCCCGGGGACTACCGGAGGCAGTTTAGGATCAGCAACAACACCTGACCGTTGTGGACTCGGTTGTTGTTGTCAACCCAGAACGAAGTCCTGCTGGGTCACCGTGGCGGAGTTGACACCCACCAGCGTGATGGTGTCGGTGATGCCCATGAAGCTGATCAAGGTGTTGCCCGCATCTGCCGTGATGAACACGTTGTCAAAGAAATTGCCCGCGGTGACACCCAGCGGCGAGATGTTCAGCAGATCCTGGCCATCCAGCGGATTGGAATCAAACCCTATGATGCTGTCATGCCCGAAGCCATCGAAGAACCTGAAGATGTCGTTCCCTGTCCCACCCTCCATGCTGTCGTCACCGGTACCTCCGATGAGTGTGTCGTTGCCTCCGTTACCGATGAGTGTGTCGTTGCCGTCCATCCCCTGGAGCAGATTGGCCCCGTTGTTGCCCGTCAGCACGTTGTCGGCGGTGTTGCCGGTGCCGTGTCGGGTCGCAGCACCCAGCAGCACCAGGTTCTCCAAGTTTTCGCCGAGCGTGTAGTTGAGCAGCGCTGATTGCACGGTGTCGATGCCTACATCCGCCAGCTCCACCACGACATCGGTGGTCGCATCAACGACATAGGTATCGTTGCCCGTGCCGCCCGTCATGGAGTCACTACCCGTTCCACCATCAAGCATGTCGTTGCCCGCACCACCGTTGAGTGTGTCGTTGCCTCCACCGCCGACGATGCTGTCGTTTCCTTCACTGCCCTGAATTTGGTTGGCCAGAAGGTTGCCCGTGAGCGTGGCACCCACGGCGTTGGTGGACACCAGGTTCTCGACGTAAGAGCCCAGGTTGTAGACAGTTGCGCTGGAGATCACGGTATCTGTGCCACCACCCACCACCTCCGTGATCACATCACCGCTGCTGTCCACGTTGTAAGTGTCGTTGCCCGCACCACCTGTCATGGTGTCGTTGCCCGCACCACCGTCCAGCGTGTCGTTGCCGATTCCACCAAAGATGGCGTTGTTCAATGCATTGCCCGTCCCGGCAAAGTTCCCCACCCCGGTGAAGCGGAGGGTCTCGATTTGATCGGCCAGAGCATGCACCGCCAGCGTGGTGCGGACCACGTCGGTACCACCTCCGACAGACTCCACCACCTGGTCACCTGCATCGTCCACGAAGTACAGGTCGTTGCCCGTACCGCCCACCATGCTGTCGTCACCGGCGCCACCGCTGAGTGTGTCGTTACCGCCATTGCCGATGAGGGTGTCGTTGCCGTCCAGCCCCAGGAGCTGGTTGGCCCCGTTATTGCCCGTCAGCACGTTGTTGGAGGCATTGCCGGTGCCGTGTCGGGTCGCAGCCCCCAGCAGCACCAGGTTCTCCACGTTGTCGCCCAGCGTGTAGTTGAGCAGTGCTGATTGCACGGTGTCTATCCCCTCGTCCGGCAGTTCCACCACAACATCGGTGGTCGAATCGACGACATAGACGTCGTCGCCCGTACCGCCCGTCATCGAATCATTGCCCGTGCCACCATCGAGCGTGTCATTGCCCGCACCACCGATGAGTGTGTCGTTGCCACCGAGCGCCTGTATGAAGTCGGGCAGGTCGGTTCCGATCAGCGTATTGGCCGCAATGGTGCCGGTGATGCTGTTAAAGGCAGCCACCAGCCCCGTCGGGGAGGAAACCACTGTTTCGGTGGTTCCAAGGCCATCAACGTACGAGGCTTCCACGCGCAGGCTCGAACCGACGACGGTCTCGGTCACAGTGTAGGTGTCCAAAATGGCACCCTCAATGTCTTCCCAGATGTCGTCGATGTCGTTAAACACTTGCCATTGGTAGCTCACGTCTCCAAGGATGCCATCTGTATCGACCAAGGAGTTTGTGGCGGTCAGGACCTGGGTGAGCACCGGGGTGGAGTCGTCAATGATCACACTGCCCGTGGGTACTGCATTGATGGCGAGAGATCGGTTCAGAACAAGGAAGTCCTCATAAGCCAAGCCTTGCGCCACCCCGTCGAGAACGACGATTTCAAAACCGTTCAGGTCAATGTGCAGATCGCCGTCGACCACTTCCTGATTGACCAGATCAGCAAAATTGAACTCCGTTACATTGAAATCGATGAGGCCGAGCGTATCGATGCCAACCTGGAAGTCCAGAATCGTGCTGCTGACGATCTGGGCCCAGTTGTCGCCAGCACCATAAGCCAGGACAAAAAGGTCTTCCCCTTCGATGGCTGTGCCGAAGTCGCCTGTGAAGATGTTGCCACCCATTCCGACCAGGTAGTCAGATCCTTCCCCGCCCTCGATGGATTGGCCAAGGCCATAGATCGCAAGCTCTTCGTAGGTCATCACGAGCGTGGTGTCGTAGAGCGTGGCGGGTTTGATGTCGCCTTTCACATAGAAAGCGACATCAAAGTTGTCGGTCATGTTCAGACCGTTGATCGAAGTCGTTCCCGAGAGGTTCTGGAAGCCTGCGCTGATGGACAGCGGCGAGACCGGAAGTGCCCAGTCGAGCAGGTTGATGACGGTCGTGGTGTCAGCGCCCGACTCGTACTTCAGCTCATCCTTCGTGGGCGGGGGCGGCAGGCTGGGATCAAGGGGAATGTCCACGCTGGGCAGGTCCTGACCGTATTTGTCAGGCTGCAGACGCCAGCGGGGACCGACGATGTAATCGGTTCCATCCTCATTCAGCACAGCCTCGAAGGGCTCGCGGTCCATGGTGGTGTACCAGGCGTTGGTGAACCCCATATCGAGATCAACCGTTGTCGCCCCGATCGCAACCAGTGTGGATCCTGCAATCGCCGTAACGAGCGCCGGGTCCCTCAGCACCGTTCCGGCTGGGTAGAGCGTGCCGTCGCCAGCGTAGTAAGGGTCCGTCGTGACCCACTTGCCGTCGGGCAGGATTACATAGGTCGGCAGGGTTCCGATGGCGGATTCGTTCTCAAAATCCTCGGGGCGGATCTGGTCGTTCGGGTTGTTGGTGATCGTGTGGTTCGTGACCAGCTCGGCCTGCGTGATCCGGAACAGCGGGATCAGCCCGCTCGATGCCTCGGTTGGCTGTGTCCATTCATCGGGCAAATCCAGGCTCGCTTCGATCCGAACGTCATTGGGCTTCTTGATCACATTGCCCCACCGGTACAAAAGCTTGCCGTCGTCCTTCATGGTGACGGAATAGTCGGCCCCCACAAGAATGTTTTCGGCAATCTGCGTTTCGTTGGGTTGCAGGATGTCCTTGACATCGACTACACCATCGCCGTTCACGTCGCCCACGAGGGGCAGGATATCGGCGACATACCAGCCGTCATATTCGCCACCAACCATCTTGAGGTTGTCGTCCAACGGATAGAGCGCCAACGGATCTCCCGGGTAGCGTTGGTCGGACAGGATGTTCTGCATGACCACGTAGTGTTCGGTCGACGCCTTGATGGTTTCCCCGCCAAGGCCCGCCAGCCAGGTGCCCAGCAGAGCGGGCGTCTTGAAGCTGTCGGTCGGGGAGTTGGAGATGACCAGTCCCAGTTGTTCACCGCCTGCACCCGTCAGATCGCCCACCCAGCCTTCTTCATATGCCGGGTCCAAAACAAAGTCCTTCTCCACAGCTCCGACGAAATCGGTCACGTTGTAGCCGAATTCGCTGTTGATGGGATAGAGCAAGACGCCTTCCTGTGTGATCTCGGGAACGGCGGTGAAATCAACCACCGGGGTCCCATCGCCCACGGTGCCCTGCGTGAGCCCGTCGAAAGTCCCCGTGACATCAGCCGTGCTGAACACATGGGTGGATGTGAAGGTGGGTGTCTGGTTCAAAAGCGGGTCTGCCATGTTGTGGTCTCCAGGTTGATGAACCTCAACGGTACTGAGAAACCTGTTGTAAAAATTGAGTCTGCTCAATGAACCCCCCCTGGTATTTTCGACATACCTCGGTTCTGTGATCTACAGCCCAGTCAACCCACAGCGTGGGCTGCTGAAATGGCCAAAAAAAAGCCCGATCAGATGCCTCTGATCGGGCTTTCCAGGCGTGTCCGCCAGGTCGATGGATAGACCTCAGTCCTCGACAAAGGCCTCTTCGCGTTTCTTCTTGATCGAAGGCAGCAGCACCACCACCAGCAGGACCGCAGCGATAGCCAGCAGGCTGGCCGACAACGGCCGGGTCACAAACACCGACCAGTCGCCGCGGGAGATCAGCATGGCGCGGCGCAGGTACTCTTCCATCATGGGTCCCAGGATCAGACCCAGCAGCAGGGGCGCTGGCTCGCAGCCGAGCTTGATGAACAGGTAGCCGATGAAGCCAAAGATGGCGACCATCCAGATGTCGAAGCTGTTGTTGTTGGTCGAGTACACGCCAATCGCGCAGAACAGCACGATGGCCGGGAACAGCCATCGGTACGGCACGGTCAGCAGCTTGATCCAGATGCCGATCAGCGGCAGGTTCAGGATCACCAGCATCAGGTTGCCGATCCACATCGAGGCGATCAGGCCCCAGAACAGTTCGGGGTTGCTGGTCATGACCTGCGGGCCCGGCTGGATGTTGTGGATGGTCATGGCTCCGACCATCAGAGCCATCACGGCGTTGGGCGGAATGCCCAGGGTCAGCAGCGGAATGAACGAGGTCTGCGAACCGGCGTTGTTGGCCGCTTCGGGCGCGGCCACGCCGCGGATGTTGCCCTGGCCAAAGGGCACTTCACCCGGCCGGAGTTTGGTTTTCTTTTCGAGGGTGTAGGCGGTGAAGGCCGACAGCAGCGCGCCACCACCGGGCAGGATGCCCAGCGCCGAACCCAGGGCGGTGCCGCGCAGCACGGCGGGGATCATGTTCCTGAAGTCTTCCTTGGTGGGCATGATGCCTTCGACCTTGCCGGTGAAGACTTCCCGGTGTTCTTCGGGACGGGACAGGTTGCTGATGATCTCGCCGTATCCGAACACGCCCATGGCGATGGCCAGGAAGCTGATGCCGTCGGTGAGTTCCGGGATGTCGAAGCTGTAGCGCGCCACACCCGAGTTCACGTCGGTCCCCACCAAGCCGAGCAACAGCCCCAGCACGATCATGGCCAAGGCCTTGATCAGCGAGCCGGAGGCCAGCACCACGGCGCCGATCAGGCCCACGATCATGAGAGAGAAGTATTCGGCCGGGCCGAATTGGAGCGCCACTTCGGTCAGCGGCGGTGCGAAGGCGGCCAGGATCAGGGTGCCCACGCACCCGGCAAAGAAGGAGCCCAGGCCGGCTGCGGCCAACGCCGGGCCTGCCCTGCCCTTGCGCGCCATCTGGTAGCCGTCGATGACGGTCACCACCGATGAAGCCTCACCCGGCAGGTTGACCAGGATGGCGGTGGTGGAGCCGCCGTATTGGGCGCCGTAGTAGATGCCGGCCAGCATGATGAGCGCAGCCACCGGCGGCAAGCCGTAGGTCGCGGGCAGCAGCATGGCGATGGTGGCCAGTGGCCCGATGCCGGGCAACACGCCGATCAGCGTGCCGAGCAGACAGCCGATGAAGGCGTAGACTAGGTTCTGGAAGGTGAAGGCGACGCCAAAACCCAGTGCGAGGTTGTCAAACAATTCCATGGTGGTGCCTTGTGATCAGTTCGTGAGGAACGCAGGCCACACCGGGAACTGCAGGCTCAGAAGTTTGACAAAAGCGCCGTAGCTGCCAGCAGCCAGGATCGTTGCCAGGATGAACGTTGCCTTCAGTTTGCTGCCGGGCTGCGCCTGGCTGGCGATGAACACCAGGGCGTAGATCGCCACGATCAGGCCCATGGCCGGAAATCCAATGGACGGCAGACCCACCAGCAGGGCGCCGAAGGCCAGGTTGGAGCCCAGAATGAAACCCAAGGGGCGCCAGGCGAAGGCGCCGATCTTGTCGCCGCCCGGGTTGCCTTTGGTGAACGACTGGAGCGTGACGATGAGGCCGAGGATCGACAGCAGGATACCCAGCATGAGCGGGAAGTAACCCGGTCCCATGCGTGCACCTTCGCCCACGGTGTAGTCCGTGGCGCCCCATGCAAACGACCCACCCACCGCAGTGAACATGAGTCCCGAAAAGAAATCTTTCTGACTGGCCAGGGCCACGGTGCATCTCCTCAAGTTTGGAATGTGGGGCATTCTGGAGGACTGTTAACGGTATATCGATGTGGGTTACACCTACCGAGGGATTACACCTACTTGAGTCCGGCGGTGTCCCTGCCCTGCCCCGGGCGCGGAAACGGGCCGTCCGGGCCACGTTCACCAGGTGCCGGTGGGGCGCTTTCGGCGCACAAAGGCCGCAATGAGGTCGGCCGATTCCTGCCGTTCGCCCCGCCGGGCGAAATCGATCGCCGTCAGTCCCTGCTCATTGCGCAGCAAAGGATCTGCGCCCTCTTCCAGCAGCAGCTTCACCACGGCCGGATGGCCGTAATGCGCCGCCATCATCAGGGGCGTGGTGCGGTTGGGCGATTCCGCGTCGATGTAGGCGTGGTGTTCCAGCAGCAGGCGAACCATGTCCTGGCTGGCCTGTGTGGCGTTGGACGCGGCGTAGTGCAAGGCCGTCCAGCCGGGCTTGTTGACCTCGGCTTTGCGCTGGATCAGGCGTCTGGCCATGTCCAGATCGCCTTTGAGTGCGGCGAGCATCAGCGGGCTTTCCCCTTTGGGGTTGCGGGCTTCAACTTTCACCGAGGGCTGTTCCAGCAGGAACAGGGCCACCTTGCGAGACCCCTCGCGCACGGCGATCAGCAGGGCGCTGTCACCGCGTGGGTCAACGGTGTTGAGGTCAAAACCACGCAGTGTGAGCCCAACCATCACGGACTCGTTGTCGAGTTTGGCCGCACTGAAAAAATCCTCGAAGGTTCCAGCACTGGCGATCACAGAAGATGTAAAAAATGCCGCTAAAACAAAACACTTTCGAAAAGTCTTAAAGTGTTTCATGAATATTTTCACGCCATGACCCGGTTGAAGAGCTGTTCAAAATTGCGGCTGGTGGCCTCGGCCACCGCCTCCACGGCCACGCCCCTGACCTCGGCGATCTGCTGCGCCACAAAGGGAACGAAGGCCGGGTTGTTGGTCTTGCCCCGGTGGGGCACCGGCGCCAGATACGGACTGTCGGTTTCGATCAGCATGCGGTCGAGCGGGACAAGACGGGCGATCTCACGCAGATCGCTGGCGTTGCGAAAGGTCAGGATGCCGGAGAACGAGATGTAGAAATCCAGCTCAAGCGCGGCCCGGGCCACCGCCTCGGTTTCGGTGAAACAGTGAAACACCCCCCGCGAGCGCGGCAGATCGGATGGGGCAGCACTGTCAAAACCACCCTCCGCGCGCAGGATGGCGAGCGTGTCCTCCGATGCGTTCCTGGTGTGGATCACCAGAGGCAGGTCGGTCTGGCGACCGGCGCGGATGTGGGTGCGGTAGCGCTCGCGTTGCCATGCCATGTCGGCCACGCTGCGCCCATTCAGGCGGTAGTAGTCCAGGCCGGTCTCGCCGATGCCCACGACGCGTGGCAGATCGGCGCGCCGCAGCAGATCGTCCAGCGAGGGCTCCTGCACGCCCTCGTTGTCGGGGTGCACGCCTACCGTGGCCCACAGGTTGGCGTGATCACGGGCCAGGCCGTGCACGTCGTCAAACTCTTCGAGCGTCGTGCAGATGCACAGGGCGCGTTCCACCTGGGCTTTGCTCATGGCGGCCAGGATCGCCGGCAAGTCTCCGCGCAACTCCGGGAAGTTCAGGTGGCAATGGGAATCGGTGAACATGTTGGGCGGGAAAATGGCGATATGGCGGTGGTGTGCCCGCCCAGCGTGGCGCTGGCCACACCGCGGCTCAGATGGTCTGAGTGGGCTTGTCCGAGCCCAGGCTGGCGCCCAGAATCTCTTCAATCTTGAGCTTGAGCAGGCGCGATTTTTCGTCAGCCGGGAAACGGATGCCCACACCCTGGGTGCGCCCGCCCTGTGCCTTGGCGGGCGTGACCCATGCAACTTTGCCGGCGACCGGGTAGCGCTGCGGGTCGTCGGGCAGGCTGAGCAGCACATAGACGTCGTCGCCGATGCGGTACTCGCGCGAAGACGGAATGAAAATGCCCCCGTCGGCAAACAACGGAATGTAGGCCGCGTACAGCGCCGCTTTCTCCTTGATGGAGAGCTGGATCACGCTCGGGCGAGCTGAGGCGTTGGATGCGGGGGGGCTGGTGCTCATGGCCGACAAGTTTAGCGGGAAACCAGCGCCTGCCGCGTGCGTGCGGCCCAGGCTTCCTGCATCAGACCGGGGTTGTACGGGTGCTCGACCGAGCGCGCCGCGTCCAGCAGTTCGCGTGACCAGCGGGCCAGCACCCCCCAGCGCGGCGCCACCGGCAGGTTCGCTGCGGTGAAGAAGCGTGGCGTGCCGCCGGCCGCCTGCACCATCAGGTCGTGGCAGAGTTTCTGCAGCAGTTCGAGTTGCTGCGCGGCGGGCCAGCCGGCGAGCGTGCTCCAGTCGCCACGGGCCAGTGCGGCGGGCAGTTCGGCCCAGGTCTTGGCGTTCAGGCCGGTGCCGGCCCAGGCCAGGGCATCAACCGGCCGCCCACCGGCCGCGCGCAGCCAGACCTGCGCTTGCTCGGGCGTGGGGCGGCTGGCCGCGTTGTCCTGGAGCCACAGCAGCGCTTCCGGTTCCGGGGGCCAATCCATGGCATGGGTCTGGCAACGGCTGCGGATGGTGGGCAGCAGCTGGTGGGTGGCCTCGCTGGCGAGCACGAAGCGTGTGTCCCCGGGCGGCTCCTCCAGGGTCTTGAGCAAGGCGTTGGCGGTCACGTGGTTCATGCGCTCGGCCGGATACACCAGCACCGCCAGACCCCGCCCCCGCGCACTGGTGCGCTGGGCGAAGGCCACTGTGTCGCGCATGGCCTCGACCCGGATTTCCTTGCTGGGCTTTCGCTTCTTGTCGTCGATCTCTTTCTGTGCCGTTTCGGCCAGGGGCCAGCCGCGTTCGAGCATGACGGTCTCGGGCATGAGCACCACAAAATCGGGGTGGGCGTGGGTATCGACCATGTGGCAGCTGGCGCAGACCCCGCAGGGGCCCGACGCCGTGGGCTGCTCACACAACCAGGTCTGCGCCAGCGCCAGCGCCAGCTCGTATTGCCCCAGGCCCGACGGACCCTGCAACAGCCAGGCATGCCCCCGCTGCGCGAGCAGTGCCTGCAGCTGGCGCTGAACCCAGGGGGCTCGGGTGGCCATGGGCTGGGCGACGGTGTCAGGGGGTGTAGAACGGGTGGCCATGGCTTGCGCGTCAGCTGGATGAAGGGCCGGATTCAGCCGGTGCCGGCAACCAGCCCCGCTGGGCGAACGCCACCGCAATGGCGGTCCAGACCTGCTCACGCGGCTGGTCGGCGTTGATGCGCGCAAAGCGCCACGGCTCGGCTTCGGCACGCGCCGCATAGCCCGCGGCGACGGCCTGGAAAAACGCCACCGGCTGGGCTTCAAAACGGTCGGGCGCACGGGCGCCGGCCAGCCGGGCCGCGGCGGTCTCGGCCGGCAGATCGAACCAGACCGTCAGATCGGGCTGGCGGATGCCTTTGCCCTGCAGGGCGGGCGTCGCCTGCACCCAGCGCTCCAGCGTGCCCAAAATCTGCAGGTCAAACCCCCGACCACCGCCCTGGTAGGCAAAGGTGGCGTCGGTGAAGCGGTCGCACAACACCACATCGCCGCGCGCCAGCGCCGGTTCGATCACCGTCATCAGGTGGTCGCGCCGGGCGGCGAACACCAGCAGCGATTCGGTGAGCGGGTCCATGGCGTCGCCGAGCACCATGGCGCGCAGCTTTTCGGCCAGCGGTGTGCCGCCGGGTTCGCGCGTGAGGGTCACGTTGCAGCCCTGGCCGCGGAAAGCGTCGGCGAGGTTCGCGATGTGGGTGGACTTGCCCGCACCGTCGATGCCCTCAAAAGAGATGAACAGGCCTGTCGAACCAACCGTCATTTCAGGGCTCCCTCGTGCCGACGAAGGACGTGGCCCAGCACACACCGCCGAACCGGCTTTGCCGGGCGGCTGGTGTGGTCCCCCCTGCTCAGGGGGGAAGACGCGAAGCGGCGCAGGGGGGTCATTTAAGTTGATAGCGGCGCACCGCCAAATTGTGTTCGTCCAGCGTGGCGCTGAACTGGCTGCTGCCGTCGCCGCGCGCCACAAAGTACATCGCGGGCGTGGCCGCCGGCTTGACCGCCGCCAGCAAGGAGTTCCAGCCGGGCATGGCGATCGGCGTGGGCGGCAGGCCGGCGCGGGTGTAGGTGTTGTAGGGGCTGTCGGTTTCGAGGTCCGCCCGGCGCAGGTTGCCGTCGAAGCGTTCACCCAGGCCGTAGATCACCGTGGGATCGGTCTGCAGCCGCATGCCGATGCGCAGACGGTTGCTGAACACGCCGGCCACCATCGACCGATCGACTTCGGCGCCCGTCTCTTTTTCGACGATGCTGGCCAGGATCAGCGCTTCTTCGGGCGAGCGCAGCGGCGAATCTGGCGCGCGCTGGGCCCAGGCTTCGGCCAGTCGCTGGTCCATGGCCTGGGCCGCCTGGCGCAACACGCTGGACGCCGTGGCGTGTTTGACCATGCGGTAGGTGTCGGGAAAAAAGCGCCCTTCCGGGTGCCGCCCGGCGTAGCCGATGCGGGCCATGATGTCGGCCATGCCCAGGCCGTCAATATCCTGGTTCAGGTCTGGAGAAGCACGCACCGCCGCCAGCACCTCGCGCACGTTCCAGCCTTCGACCAGGGTCAGGCTGCGCAGCGCCTGCTCGCCACGCACCAGCTGGTCCAGCAGGCTGCGCGGCGTGGCGCCGGGTTTGATTTCGTAGACGCCGGCCTTGATCGACCGGCCCTGCCCAGATGCTCGAAACCAGGCGTAGAGCAGGACGGTCGGCACCTTGACCCCGGCACTGGTCACGGCTTGGGCCACCACGCGCGCCGAGCTGCCCGGCTGAATGTTCAATTCCACCGGCGCTTGCGCGCTGGCACCGGCTGGCAGCAGCAGCGGCTCGTGCAGCCACCACCAGGCAGCGCCCACGACCAGTCCCATCGCGAGCAGGGGCAGCCAGAACAACAGGAACAACAGGCGTTTCACGGGTCGGGGATGGTGCGAGGAGATGGGGGGTGGCGCCGGCAGAGACCCGGGCCAAAGATGATAATCGACCGCTGTTCCCCTGCTCGCCACACACCCACGCCACACCACCCACGCCATGAACCCGCCCACCTTGCCCAGCGTTCCCCTGCCCGCGCTCCACGGCGCGACCCCGCTGCCCCAACTGGGGATCATTCGCGTCCAGGGCGAAGATGCGGCGAAGTTCCTGCACGGCCAGTTGACGCAGGACTTTGCCCTGCTCGGCCTGTCCGAAGCGCGGCTGGCGGCGTTCTGTTCGGCCAAGGGCCGCATGCTGGCGAGTTTTGTGGGCTTCAAGCTCGCGCACGACGATGTGCTCCTGGTTTGCAGCCGCGACCTGCTGCCGGCCACGCTCAAGCGCCTGTCGATGTTCGTGCTGCGGGCCAAGGCCCGGCTGAGTGACGCGAGCGCGGAATTTCAGGTCTGGGGGCTCAGCGGGTCCGCCGCGCCCGCAGGCGCCAAACCCTGGAGCAAGTCCGGCGAACCGGGCGCCGCCCAAACCATCGCTCTTTACCCGTCACAAGGCCTGCCCCGCGCACTGTGGGTGGCACCCGCCGGCCACCCGCCTCCCGCAGGCGACGCCCTGCCCGAAGCCCACTGGGCCTGGCTGGATGTGATGGCCGGCGTTGCCACCCTCACCCAGCCGATCGCCGAGGCCTTTGTGCCACAGATGCTGAACTACGAATCGGTGGGCGGCGTGAACTTCAAGAAGGGGTGTTACCCCGGCCAGGAAGTGGTGGCGCGCAGCCAGTTCCGCGGCACGCTCAAGCGCCGTGCGTTTCTGGTGCAGGCCGGTGAACCCTTGACCGTGGGGCAAGACGTGTTTCACAGCAGCGACGCCGAACAGCCCTGCGGGACGGTGGCCGCTGCTGCCGCCAACCCTGCGGGCGGCTGGAGCGCCACCGTGTCCATGCAGACCAGCGCGGTAGCGGGCGGCAGCCTGCACGCCGGCGGTGCCACGGGCCCGGAGCTGCACCTGCTGCCCCTGCCCTACCCGCTGCTGGAAGACGTCTGACCGCCTCGGGCGCCTCCCGCCATGTGCCTGATCGCCTTTGCCATCGATGCCAGCCCGGCCTGTCCGTTGCTGATCGCGGCCAACCGCGACGAATTCCTGGACCGGCCGACCGCTCCCCTGCACCGCTGGACCCTGCCCGACGGCACCAGCGTGGTGGCCGGGCGCGACCTGCGGGACGGCGGCACCTGGCTGGGGGTCAGCGAAACCGGCCGTGTGGCCATGCTCACCAATGTGCGCAGCGTCCAGATCGGGTCGGGCCAGCGCAGCCGGGGTGAACTGGCCACCCGCTGGCTGGACGGCGGGCTGAGCTGGGAGGCGCTGCTGGATGACCTCGATCCGGCCGCGTACGGTGGCTTCAACCTGGTGGTGGGTGATTTCCACAACCAATTCTGGGCCTGGGCCGGCAACCGCGACCCCGAGCGTCCGCACGACGAACACCCCATCGGCTTGCACAGCCGCCGCCTGGAGGCGGGTGTCTACGGACTGTCCAACGCAGCGCTCGACACTCCCTGGCCCAAGAGCGAACGGCTGAAGCAGGCGCTCTGTGAGTGCCTGGCACAGCCCGCTTCTTCGCCTTTGCCGATAACCCGCCTCACCGCGGCGTTGGCAGACACCCGGCGTGTGCCCACACACGTACTTCCGGATACCGGTGTGCCACCGGAGCTGGAACACGGCCTGTCCAGCCCCTTTGTCAGCCTGCCCGAGCGGGGTTATGGCACCCGCAGCAGCCTGGTCCTGAGCGTGCAGACCTCAGAAACCCGTGCGGCGCCGGCGGGCTGGCGGGTGGCTGTGGACGAATGGACCCACATACCCGTGGACGGCCACGCGCATGCCTGGAACCCCCAGCACCGGCGCAGCGAAACCCTGTTCTGGTGATTCAGGTCAGCGGCTTGAACATTTCCTGGTGCTCGATGCCCGCCTCCTCGAACGCCTCCCCCCGGGCCTGGTAACCCAGCCGCTCGTAAAAGCCCACGGCGCTGCGCTGGGCATGCAGCATCACTTCGCGCTCCCCTGCGTCGCGGGCCGCGTCCATCAGCGCCTGCGACACCTGGCGCCCCAGGTTGCCACCGCGCAGCACGCGATGCACCGCCAGGCGCCCGACCTTCACCACACCCGGCTCGTGCGGCACGAAGCGCCCGGTCGCCACCGGCCGGCTTAGGCGGTTGTAGGCCACGGCGTGCACTGCCGTCAGATCGGCCGCGTCGCTTTCCAGGTCTTTGGGAATGCGTTGCTCCTCCACAAACACCGCGGTGCGGATGCGGCGGGCATCGTCGCCGAGCTCGCTCCAGCGCCCGACCTTGATCGTCACCATGGCCTCACCCGCCTCGTAGCCGAGCACGATCTCGCGCAAGGCCTGGGGCACCGGGCGCGAGGTCTGCGTGGCCGGGTCGGCAAACACGTAGACCAGTTCGCCCGAGATCAGGTGTTCCTCGCCGCGGAAGATCGCGCCGGTGAAGGTCATGGACGAGGTGCCGATGCGGCTGCACTTCATGGCCACCTCGATCTGGTCGTCCACCCGCGCCGACGCATGGAACTCCACCGTCGCCTTCACCACATAGAGATCGCCGTCGAGCTGCTGCATCGACTCCTCGTAAGGCAAGGCCAGCGCACGCCAGTAGTCGGCGATGGCGGTGTCGAAATACATCAGGTAGTGCGCGTTGAACACGATCTTCTGCATGTCCACCTCGGCCCAGCGCACGCGCAGGCGGTGGAAGAAGCGGAAGTCGGCGCGTTTCATCGTGGGCATCTCAGTGGTCTCCAAAAGCATGGCGCAAAGCGCGGGCAGCGTCGTCGTGCGCGGTCAGGGCCTGCGGAATGGCGCGGCCGAACTGGATGAAGCCGTGCACCACACCGGCGTAGATCTCAAGGTCAACCGGCACACCCGCCATGCGCAGGCGGTCGGCGTATTGCACGCCTTCGTCCGTCAGCGGGTCGCATTCGGCCAGGCCGATCCAGACCGGGGCCACGCCGTCGAGGTCGCGCACCTGGCCGGATGCATCCACGCCGTCCAGCGGGGCGAAGCGCCAGTCGTCGCGGTCTTGCGGCGAGCGCAGGTAGTGGTTGAAGAAGTAGGTGATGTGGGCCTCTTCGAGCAAGAAGCCTTTGGCGAAGGTCTTGTGGCTGGGCGTGTTCTGGTGGCCGGCGGTGCCGGGGTAGAACAGCAGTTGCAAAGCCAGCGGCCAGCCGGCGTCGCGGGCCCCAAGCGCGGTGACGGCGGCGAGGGTGCCGCCCGCGCTGTCGCCGCCCAACGCGATCCGGCTGCCGTCCAGGCGCAGCGTCGCAGCGTTCTCTCGCAGCCAGGCCAGGCTGTCCCAGGCGTCGTGTACGGCGGTGGGGAACTGCCACTCCGGTGCGAGCCGGTAGTCCACCGAGATCACGGCACAGTGCGCGAGGTGGGCCAGGTGGCGGCACAGCGGTTCGTGTGTGGCCACGCTGCCGACGGTGAAGCCACCGCCGTGAAAGTACAGCAGCACCGGCAGCGGGTGCTCCGATGCGGGGGCGAACAGCCGGGCAGGCAGCTCAAAGCCGTCACGCGCCGGGATCTTCACATCGTCCACCCGCGCCAGTTTGTGCGAGGGGATGTCGAGCACCCCGGCGCCCGCCTCGTAGGCCTGCTTGGCCTGCGCGGGTGAAAGCGCGTGCATGGGCGGGTGGCCGGCGCGGGCGATGCGGTCGAGCACGCCGCGCATGGCGGTCGTGAGCAGGGATCGGGGGTTGGGATGGTGCGACATGGGTGGAAAAAGTATGCGCCGGATTGTGGCTGTCTTTTGTGCGACCGGCGGTCACCCCGGTGGCATTGGCCTCCTGAGGGTGCGGCCGTATATTCGCCGCAGTGCTGCGCTGGGCAACACCCAATCCCTCGAACAACCCGTCGCCACCCAGCGCGCACCGTGGATCCGGCTTTGCCGGGCCACTGGTGTGGTCCCCCTTTGGGGGAAGACGCAAAGCGGCGCAGGGGGAAAGCGGAACCTTATGGCCCAGATCCTCTATGTGACGAACATCCTGATCGACTTCGGCGCGCTCGCGCAGCTGCAGGCCGAATGCGAGCGCGTGGGCATCTGCCGCCCATTGATCGTGACCGACGCGGGTGTCAAGGCCGCTGGCCTGCTGGACAAGGCGCTCGCCGCCCTGCCCGGCCTGAAGCCTGCCGTGTTTGACCAGACGCCGTCGAACCCGAACGAAGCCGCGGTGCGCGCGGCTGTGGCGGTGTACCAGGCCGAAGGCTGCGACGGCCTGATCGCGCTCGGTGGCGGCAGCTCCATCGATTGCGCCAAGGGCGTGGCCATCGCCGCGGTGCACGAGGGCCCGCTCAAGACCTACGCCACCATCGAAGGCGGGTCGCCCAAGATCACCGACCGCGTGCCGCCGCTGATCGCCGTGCCCACCACCGCGGGCACCGGCAGCGAGGTGGCACGCGGCGCCATCGTGATCGTGGACGACGGGCGCAAGCTGGGTTTTCACAGCTGGCACCTGGTGCCCAAGACCGCCCTGCTCGACCCGGAACTCACGCTCGGCCTGCCGCCCATGCTGACCGCCGCTACCGGCATGGACGCGATCGCCCACTGCATGGAAACCTTCATGGCGCCGGCCTTCAACCCGCCGGCCGACGGCATCGGCCTGGATGGCCTGATGCGCGGCTGGGCGCACATCGAGCGCGCCACCACCAACGGGCAGGACCGCGATGCGCGGCTGAACATGCTGAGCGCCAGCATGCAGGGCGCGATGGCGTTCCAGAAAGGCCTGGGCTGCGTGCATTCGCTCAGCCACAGCCTGGGTGGCGTCAATCCGCGCCTGCACCACGGCACACTCAACGCCATGTTCCTGCCCGCGGTGATTGCATTCAACGCCGGGGCCGAGTCCATCCAGAAAGAACACCGCCTGCAGCGCATGGCCCACGCCATGGGTCTGGCCAGCGGCAGCGACATCGGCGAAGCGATCAAGGACATGAACGCCCGCCTGGGTCTGCCCAGCGGCCTGGCCGCGATGGGCGTGACACCCGACCTGTTCGACAAGGTGATCGAAGGCGCGCTCGCCGACCACTGCCACAAGACCAACCCGCGCATCGCCAGTCCGGAGGAATACCGCCAGATGCTGGAAGCGGCCATGTGAGGTGCTCGGACCTGGCCGGGTCGCGGCCTGCAAGGTGTTTGCAGACAGGGGATACTGGCTCCCTTCGACACACCCCAGGAGCACCGCATGAAGGCCCAGAACATCCTCGACACCATTGGCAACACCCCCCACGTGCGCATCCAGCGGCTGTTTGCCGGCGCCTCGCAGCAGGTGTGGATCAAGTCCGAACGCGGCAACCCTGGCGGCTCGATCAAGGACCGCATTGCGCTGGCGATGGTGGAGGACGCGGAACAGTCGGGTGCCCTGCAGCCCGGCGGCACCATCGTCGAGCCCACCTCGGGCAACACCGGCATCGGACTGGCCATGGTGGCGGCCGTCAAGGGCTACAAGCTGGTGCTGGTCATGCCCGACAGCATGTCCGTCGAGCGCCGCCGCCTGATGCTGGCCTACGGTGCGAGCTTCGACCTGACCCCGCGTGAAAAAGGCATGAAAGGCGCCATCGCCCGGGCCGAAGAAATCGTCGCCAGCACGGCCGGGGCCTGGATGCCGCAGCAGTTCAACAACCCGGCCAACGTCGCGATCCACGCCAAAACCACCGCCGCCGAAATCGCCGCCGACTTCCCCGACGGTGTCGATGTGCTGATCACCGGCGTGGGCACCGGGGGTCACATCACCGGTTGCGCACAGGTGCTGAAAGCGAAATGGCCCCAGCTCGAGGTGTACGCGGTGGAACCGGTGGCCTCGCCGGTCATCTCGGGCGGCAGTCCGGCGCCCCACCCGATCCAGGGCATCGGTGCGGGCTTCATCCCCAACAACCTCGACACCGCCCAGCTCGACGGTGTGATCCAGGTGGACGCCGAACCGGCCCGCGAGATGGCGCGCCGCTGCGCCCGCGAAGAAGGCATGCTGGTCGGCATTTCGTCGGGCGCGACGCTGGCCGCCATCGCGCAGAAGTTGCCCGAACTGCCGGCCAACGCCGTGGTGCTGGGCTTCAACTACGACACCGGCGAGCGCTACCTGTCGGTGGAGGGCTTCTTGCCCGCCTGAGGCCGATCAGATGCGCGTCATCGACTTGTCGTAGAACGCGTTGGGGTAACCCTGCGCGTCTTTGCTGGCATCGGGGTCCCCGATCTGCAGGGTGTTGCCGTTCACATGCAGCAGCACCTTTGCGGAACCTTGGTCGGAGGTCCCGGCGAACTTGTCGGCCGTCACGCTGCCCACGGCCTTGGTGCCGTCGTGCGACATGACCATGTGGGTGAACACCTTCTCATTCTTCACGCTGGGGCCGGAACACGAGGTGCCGATGTAGAGGTAGGCCACCACCTCACCGGTGAAGCCCGTGGCGGAGGCCTTGGTGAAGTCGGCGCGCAGATGGGCCGACGCGCCACTGTCTTCATAACACGCGCTCTCCCAGGATCCGATGTACTTGGCCACCGGATCACCCGAGGTGTCACCCGGCTTCGGATCGTCGTTGCCGCCGCAGGCGGTGAGCGCGGCGATGGCCAGGCTCAGCCCGACCAGTTTGAATGCATGGCGGATGTGCGTCGTCATAAGGTGTCCTGAAATGAAATGGGGTAAGCCGAACACTACCAAGGGCGCGGCTCGGCAACCGTGCGGAAACGAACAGAAGCCTCTCGGTGATTCTGACGGAAAACCACACGGTATCCGGAGCGCGGAGCGTCCGCGCATGTAACAAAAACCACCGCTGAATTCAGCCGCCCCGCACCATCGCCAGCACCTTGCCCATGTCCAGCGACTGGGCTTGTGCCTGGATCTGCGGCAGGTATTGCGCCTGCAACTGCTTGGCCGGGGTGAGCAGGTTCTGGAAAGTCTCCTGCAACAGCACCGTGCTCATCACCCGACCGCCCGCATAGTAGCGTTTGGCCACCTGGCCGAGGGCGTAGGTGGTGGCAAACGAAAACGCCACACCGGTGGCTGCGCGGCCCAGACCGCCCACGGTGCGCCCGGCCATCTTGCCCAGCAAACCCCCGAGCAGCTTGCGACCGAACTGTTCGATGTACTGCGACGTCGCGCCCACCCCCGCGGCGGCGATGAACTCACGGATGTGACCCTGGTCCAGCTCCACGCCGTGGGCCTTGCCGATGTTGTAGACCAACCGCACCTGCAGCGGGATGATGGCCATCGAGGCCCAGGACTGCGGCAGCAATTCGAGCGCGCCGTTCAGCATCGCCGCGTTCAGGATGGTCTTTTCGAGCTGGGCGTCGAGAGCGGCATTCAGTGGCACAGCTTGCACCGCCGAGGTGGCCACGACCACGGGCACGGCCATCGGTGCAGCCTGGTCGGCCGCATCGAGCACAGCCGCTTCCTCGCGCTCGAACACCGAGGCCTCGGCCGCGTCCAGTTGCAGACGGGCTTTCAGGTCGGTCAGGAACGTGGTCTCCGCGGAGCTCTGGCGCCCGTCCGCATCACAAACACACACCGCCATTTCATAAGCCAGCTGGCGCTGGCCGGCGTCCGTCAGGCCGGCCACGGCGTCGGCCAGCGACACGCGTTTCAGCAGCACATCCTGGTACAGCTGAGCCAGCCCGGCGCCACCGCTCTCGTGACCCAGCGTCTCGGCCAGCCGGCGGATGGCTTCGCGCTCGGTGTCGGCCTTGTGGCCGTCGGCAAAGGCTGCCAGCAGGGCGATGGTGAGGATGGACTGTTGTTCGTTGGCTTGCATGGGGTTCTTCAATGGAGTTGTGACTAGGGGACCCAGGTAGAGCCAGCCGCGCGTTTCAAGTTCCGGCGCTGGCCCGGGCCCATGGTGAAACCCCCTGTCACGCAGCGCCCGCAGCGCAAGCCCGATAATCGGCCCATGCGTTTTCTCATCGACTTCTTTCCCATCGGCCTTTTTGTGGCGGCCTACAAGCTGCACGACATCTACACCGCCACCGCGGTGCTCATGGTCGCCACGCTGGTGCAGACGGGCCTCATCTACGCCATCGACCGCCGGCTGCAGACCCTGCAGAAGGTCACGCTGGTGCTGGTGATCGTGTTCGGCATCCTCACCCTGGCGCTGCACGACGAGCGTTTCATCAAGTGGAAACCCACCGTGTTGTACGCGAGCATGGCGATCGTGCTGGGTGCGGCGCTCTGGGTCTGGAAGAAGAACTTCCTGCAGATATTGCTGGGCAGCCAGCTGTCGCTGCCGACCGCGGTCTGGGCGCGGCTCACCGTGATCTGGATCGCTTATTTCCTTTTCATGGCCGGCATCAACGCCTATGTGGCGGCCTACTACTCCACCGAAGACTGGGTCAACTTCAAGCTCTGGGGTTATGTGTTCCCGATCGTCTTCATCGTCGGTCAGGGCCTGTACATCGCGCGCTACCTGAAAGACGGCGACACCCCCGGCGACGGAGCCCAGAAACCATGAACGCAACACCCACCCCTGTGATCAGCACCGCCCCGGCTCTGGAAGCTGCGTTGCGAGAGGCACTGGCGCCCGAGGTGCTGGAAGTGATCGACGAAAGTGCGGCCCACGCCGGCCATGCGGGCGCCAACGGCCTGGGCCACGGCACGCACTTCCGGGTGCGCATCGGCGGGGCGGCCTTCGCGGGCAAAAGCCGCGTGGCGCAACACCGGCTTGTGTATGATGCGCTGCAAAAATTCACCGACGCGGGCCTGCACGCGCTGGCGATTGAAATCCAGACCTGACCGGCCAGCACACGGGCCTGGCACCCCTGCCCTTTGGCCCCCGTTTTTTTCACCCGAGGAACACCATGAAATTTTCCCTGTCGGCCCTGACCGCGGCCGTCCTTCTTGCAGCCGCTCCCTGGGCCGCTGCGCAAAACGTGGCCATCGTCAACGGCAAAGCCGTGCCGACCGCGCGGGTTGAGGTGCTGGCCAAGCAGCTCGCGGCATCGGGCCGCCCGGTGACCGACGAGGTGCGCGCCCAGCTGAAAGAAGAAGTCGTGCTGCGCGAAATCTTCATGCAGGAAGCGCAAAAACGCGGCGTGGCCGCGCTGCCCGAATACAAGGACCAGATGGAACTGGCCCGCCAGACCATCCTGATCCGCGCGCTGTTTGCGGACTATGAAAAGAAGAACCCGGTGACGGACGCTGAAATCCAGGCCGAATACGACAAGTTCGCCGCCAGCAATGGTGGCAAGGAATACCGCGCCCGCCACATCCTGGTGGAGAAGGAAGACGAAGCCAAAGCGCTCATCGCGTCCATCAAGGGAGGCGCCAAATTCGAAGACCTCGCCAAGAAACAGTCAAAAGACCCAGGCTCCGGTGCCAACGGCGGCGACCTCGACTGGGCCAATGCTTCCAGCTACGTGGCCGAGTTTTCCGAGGCCATGGTCAAGCTCGAAAAAGGGCAGATGACGCAGGCGCCGGTGAAGAGCCAGTTTGGCTGGCACATCATCCGCGTGGACGATGTGCGTCAGGCCCAGCTGCCGAAGTTCGAAGAGATCAAGGACCAGATCGCCCAGCAGATGAAACAGCAGAAAGTGGCAGCGTTCCAGGCCAGCCTGCGGGAAAAGGCCAAGGTGGAGTAAGCAGCAGACGCTGGCTTACCCAGGCGCGACCTCCGGGTCGCGCTTTTTTTCGTCCCATCGCCAGATTTGATCAAATATTCTCGGCAATTCAGAAAAGTGACAGAATTGCAGTCACTTTTGATCAAATCACGCTGCATATGAACGTTTCAACCGACAGCTTGCGCGAGTTTCTCGCCCAGCACCGCATCCACGAGGTGGAGTGCGTCATCCCCGACATGACAGGCATCGCGCGCGGCAAGATTTTGCCCAAGGACCTGTTCCTCAACTCCGGCCACATGCGCCTGCCCAAGAGCGTGCTGCTCAACACGGTCAACGGCCAGCAGCCCGACAACACCGCCTTCGTCGGCGACACCGACCCGGACATGGTCTGTGTGCCCGACCTCGCCACCGCGCGCATGGTGCCCTGGGCCGCCGAGCAGGTGGCGGTGATCATCCACGACTGCGAAGAGTTCGACGGCACGCCGGTCGCGCTCGCGCCCCGCAGCGTGTTGCGGCGTGTGCTGGCGCTCTACGAAGCGCAGGGCTGGCAGCCGGTGGTGGCGCCCGAGATGGAGTTCTATCTGGTGGCGCGCCACCAGAACCCTCACGAACCGCTGCAGCCGCCGCTGGGCCGCACCGGCAAGCCCGAGGCCGGGCGCCAGTCGTACTCCATCGACGCGGTCAACGATTTCGATCCTTTCTTCCTGGAGCTGTCGCGCTTCTGCGAGGTGCACCGCCTGGGTGTGGAAACGCTGATCCACGAGGCTGGCGCTGGCCAGATGGAGATCAACTTCACCCACGGCGAGCCCATGGACCTGGCCGACCGCGTGTTCCTGTTCAAGCGCACGGTGCGCGAGACCGCGCTGCGCCACGGTATCTTCGCCACCTTCATGGCCAAGCCCATGGAAGCCGAGCCCGGCAGCGCGATGCACATCCACCAGAGCATCCTGGACGCCGAGACGAAGCAGAACATCTTCAGCCTGCCCGACGGCTCGGCCACGCCCGCTTTTCACCATTACATCGCCGGCCTGCAGCGCTACGTGCCGCAGATCATGCCCATGCTGGCGCCCTACGTGAACTCCTACCGCCGGCTCTCGCGCTTCATGTCGGCGCCGATCAACGTGCAGTGGGGCTACGACAACCGCACCTGCGGCATCCGCGTGCCCGAGTCCGACGCCGCCAACCGCCGGCTGGAAAACCGCGTGCCTGGCGTGGACGTGAATCCCTACCTGGCCATGGCCGCCACGCTTGGCGCGGGCTACCTCGGCATGGTGGAAAAGAGCCTGCCCAGCGAGCCCATGAAAACCAGCGCCTGGGACATGGACTTCGAGCTGCCCAGCCACATGGAAGACTCGATCCGCCGCATGCGCGAATGCGAGCCGGTGCGCGACGTGTTCGGCGGCGCCTTCATCGACGCCTTCCTGGCGGTGAAGGAGCTGGAATACGCCACCTACAACCGCGTGATCAGTTCCTGGGAACGCGAGCACCTTCTCCTGCTGGTGTGAGGTGGTGCCCATGAACGCTCACCTCCTTCAACGGGCCAGCCGCAATGGCCTCGACTGGACCCGTGCCCTCGCCTTCCTCGCCCGCGAGCGCCAGTCGTTTGCGGAGCGCAACCCGGCGTCAGCCGCTCTGGCCGCCCAGGCCAGCGAACACCTGCTGTTTGGCGTGCCGCTGCACTGGATGAACGACTGGGGAACGCCCTTCGCCCTGCACGTCTGCCAGGCCAGCGGCGCCCAGGTCACCGACGTGGACAGCCACCGCCTGGTCGATTTCTGCCTGGGCGACACCGGCGCCATGTTCGGCCACGCGCCCGCGCCGGTCGCCGCCGCTCTGGTGAAGCAGGCCGCGCGCGGTTACACCACCATGCTTGCCACGGCCGACGCCGCCGCCGTCGGACAGCTGCTGGCCGAACGCTTCGGCCTCCCGTTCTGGCAGTTCGCCATGAGCGCGACCGACGCCAACCGCTACATCGTGCGCTGGATCCGTGCCGCCACCGGCCGCAAGAAGCTGCTGGTGTTCAACGGCTGTTACCACGGCACCATCGAAGACGTGTTCGTCGATCTGGTCAACGGCCAGTCCGTGCAACGCGACAGCCTGCTCGGCCAGGTGCACGACCTGACCGAACACACGGTGGTGGTCGAGTTCAACGATCTGCCTGCACTCGAAGCGGCCCTCCAACAGGGTGATGTGGCCTGCGTGCTGGCTGAGCCGGTGATGACCAACATCGGCATGGTGCTGCCCGAGCCGGGGTTCTGGGGCGAGGCGCAAGCCCTCATCAAAAAGCACGGCGCCTTGCTGGTCATGGACGAGACCCACACCATCAGCACCGGCCCCGGCGGCTACGCCCGCGCCCACGGCATCGAGGCTGACGCGCTGGTGCTTGGCAAGCCGGTGGGCGGCGGCGTGCCCTGCGCGGTCTACGGCATGAGCGCCGATCTCGCTGCGCGTGCCGTGAAAGCCAAGCAGGACGCCCCGCCCGGCCACAGCGGTATCGGCACCACGCTCACCGGCAACATGCTGGCCATGGCCGCGATGCGCGCCACGCTCGCCGAGGTGATGACGCCCGCGGCCTACGCGCACATGCTGTCGCTCGCCGAATGGCTGGCGGGCGGCCTGCGCGGTCTGATCGCACGCCACGGCCTGCCCTGGTGCGTGACCCAGGTCGGCGCGCGCACCGAATTCCAGTTCTGCTCTGCCCCACCCAGGAGCGGCGGCGAAGCCGAAGGCGTGCTTGACCCCGAGCTGGAGTACCTGATCCACCTCGGCCTGCTCAACCGCGGCGTGATGATCACGCCTTTTCACAACATGATGCTGGTCTGCCCGCAAGCGACGGAAGAGGACGTGGCCCTGCTGCTGGGCGCTCTCGACGAGGTGCTTTCGCAGATCACACTGACGGCATGAAGACACCCACACCGACCCAGCAGGACAGCACCTACGCGCGCCTGCGGCAGTGGGTTACTGTGGGCCAGTTCCTGCCGGGCGAACGGCTCAAGATCCACGCCATCGCCGAGCAACTGGGCGTGGGCGTCATGCCCGTTCGCGCAGCCCTGCAGCGGCTGGCCGCCGAAGGCGCGCTGGTCAATGTGCCGCACAGCGGCATGATCGTGCCCAAACTGTCGCTGGCCGAGTTCGACGACGTGCTGCAGACACGGCTGCTGCTCGAAGGCGAGGCCGCCGAGCGCGGCACCCACCGGCTCGACGCCGCCGGCGTGGCCGAGCTGCTGGCACTGGAGCAGCAGATGCGCGACGCGCTCAAGGTCAACGACGCCAAGGGCTACCTGGACGCCAACGAGCTGTTCCACCTGCGCCTGTACCAGGCGGCCGCCTCGCCCACCCTGCTCTCGCTGATCGAAACCGTCTGGCTCAAGGTCGGGCCGCTGTCCAACAAACTGTTCGAGGTGCCGGCCTCGCTGCGCGTGATCAACGAGGCGCACGGCGACGCGGTGATGGCGCTGCGCCTGAAGGACAGCGCGGGCGTGCGCCGTGCCATCGAGAAAGACCTGTTTGTGGCCGGGCAGTTTCTGCGGCCTTTCTGCGCCGGCTGATCAGCCCCGCAACCAGATCACTGCCGCCAGCAAGCCCATCAGCACCGGCTGGTGCAGCAGGTAGTAACTGAGGCTCCAGCGTCCGAGCATCACGAGCCGTCGCTTCGCGCCACTGGCCGGCGCATCCACCGAGCCCAGCCAGTGCGGCCGGTGCCGCAGCGCCCACTGCCCCGCCGCCACGCCCCACCACATCACCCCCAGCCAGGGCAGCAGCGGCACATAGTCCTCGGTCACCGGCAGGCGGCTGATGAACCCCAGGGCGTTCCAGCCCGGGGCGTTGAGAAATTCCAGCACCGGCATCGCCGCAATCACCGTCGGCGCGATGAACTTGGCCGCGATGGCCAGCGCACCGGCCGGCCAGAGCCAGCCGCCCCACCCCGCCGTGAGCCGCACCACGATCAGCATCACCGCGATGCCGTGCAACACACCGAAATAGATGAAGCTCCTGGGGAACATCAGCGCCGAACCCGCCGTGACCAGCAGCGCTGCGACAGCCACCTTCGACCAGCGCCTCCAGAAGCGTGGCCAGTCCAGGCCCTGCGACAGCGCCACCGCCTGAGACAGTCCCGCGGTGAACAGGAAGCCGCTCACGATGGCGCTGCGCTGCCAGGTCCAGAACGGATCGCGGGCGAAGTTCTCATGGATCAGGCCGAAGTGATCCAGGTCGAAACAGAAGTGGTAGGCCGTCATCCACAACATGGCCGCTGCGCGCAGCAGGTCGATGCGGTTCAGCCGCTGCGTGGAAAGCGGGATCACCGGCGGCATCAGCCTCGGCTCGACCGATGGTGGATCGCCAGCAGCAGCTGCGCCAGTTCGCGCGGCGCGCTCACCATCGGGTCGTGCCCCGTGGCCAGTTCGTGCACGGTCCAGCCCGGTTCGCTGCGCACGCGTTGGCGGGCGGCATCAATCGTCGGCAGCGGCGGATTCGTGCAGTCGATGAAGCTGTGCGGAATGGCCCAGACCAGCGCCGGGTCGAAGCTCAGCGGCTCCTGGTAGAGGCGGAAGGGCTGCGGCGTCTGGCGGCGATTGACCCAGTCGCGGTCGGCACCGGTCAGGCCAAACACGCTGGCATCCGGCGGCGGAAAGCTCAGGCCACCGCTGGCCTGGCCTTCGGCCACGCGCCTGGCCACGGTCTCGGGGGAATGGGGTGTGCTCCAGCTGCTGCCCGGCGTCGGAATACCCGCGTCCAGGTAGACCAGGTGGCGCAGCAGACCAGGGCGCGAGCGCTGCAATCGGTCGGCCACACAGGTGATCAGGTTGCCCGCGTAGCTGTGGCCCACCAGCACCACGCGCTGCAATTCCTCGGCCTCGATCAGGCCGATCACGTCCTGGATGTGGGTGTCAATGCCCACCGACGGGCTCAGCAGGTGCGCCCGCTCGCCCACGCCGGTGAGCGTGACGGCGTGGGTTTCAACGCCCACGCCACGCAGCAGCGGCAGGACGCGCTTCCAGCACCAGGCGCCGTGCCAGGAGCCGTGCACCAGCACCATGGCCGTGCTGGAAAGATCAAGGGGTGCAGACATGCGGGTTCTCCGGGACAATATCGGGCTGTTTTCAGCGGGTGTTTTCCGCCCGATTCTGCACTGCCCTTTTGTCGATTCACCATGCTGCCCCACCAACTCGAACTGCTTTCCCCCGCGCGCGACGCCGACATCGGCATCGAGGCGGTGAACCACGGGGCCGACGCGGTCTACATCGGCGGCCCGTCGTTCGGCGCCCGCACCAGCGCCGACAACCCGGTGAAAGAGATCGCCCGGCTGGCGAAACACGCGCACCGCTTCGGCAGTCGCATCTTCACCACGATGAACACCATCCTGCGCGACGACGAGCTGGAGCCGGCGCGCAAGCTGGCCTGGCAGTTGTACGACGCGGGTGTGGACGCGCTGATCATCCAGGACATGGGCCTGCTGGAGCTCGACCTGCCACCGATCCAGCTGCACGCGAGCACGCAGACCGATATCCGCACGCCCGAGAAAGCGCGTTTCCTGCAGGACGTGGGCGTCTCCCAGATCGTGCTGGCGCGCGAACTCACGCTGCGGCAGATCGCCGACATCCGCGCCGCCACCGACCCGGAGCGCTGCACGCTGGAGTTTTTCATCCACGGCGCGCTCTGTGTGGCCTACAGCGGCCAGTGTTTCATCAGCCACGCCCACACCGGGCGCAGCGCCAACCGCGGTGACTGCTCCCAGGCCTGCCGCCTGCCTTATGAGGTGAAGGACAGCCAGGGCCGCATCGTCGCGCACGACAAACACGTGCTCTCGATGAAAGACAACAACCAGAGCGAGAACCTGCGCGCCCTGATCGACGCCGGTGCGCGCAGTTTCAAGATCGAAGGCCGCTACAAAGACATGGCCTATGTGAAGAACATCACCGCGCACTACCGCGTGCTGTTCGATCAGATCCTGGAGGAGTGCCCCGAGCTGGCGCGCGCGTCCAGCGGCGAGTGCACTTTCAGCTTCCAGCCTGACCCGGACCAGAACTTCAACCGCGAGTTCACCGACTACTTCGTGCAGGGCCGACAGGAAGACATCGGCGCCTTCGACACACCCAAGAACCCGGGCCGCCCGATCGGCTACGTGACCCAGGTCGGCCCCAACTTCGTGGAGATCGAAACCGACGACCCGGCCACCGTGATCCACAACGGCGACGGCCTGTGTTACCTCGATTTGCAGAAAGAACTGACCGGCCTGCAGATCAACCGGGCGGAGTCGGCTGGCAAACCGGGCCTCTGGCGCGTGTTCCCCAAAGACGCCCTGGACAGCTTCAAGGACTTGCGAAAAGGCGTGCAGGTCAACCGCAACCGCGACATGGACTGGGTGCGCGGACTGGAGAAAAAGTCGGCCGAGCGGCGAATCGGCGCCTGGCTGAAGCTGGACGAAACTCCCGAGGGCCTGAGCCTCACCGCCACCGATGAAGACGGTCACAGCGCCACCGCCACCCTGCCCTGCACACTGGAGCCCGCCAAAGACCCGGCCCAGGCCGATACCAAGCTGCGCGAAGGTCTCGCCCGGCTCGGCGAAACCATCTTCCAGCCGATCGATGTGGCGCTGAATCTCTCAGGCCCGCGCTTCGTGCCCGCCTCACTGCTCAACCCGCTGCGCCGCGAAGCCATCGAAGCCCTGGAAGCCGCGCGCGCCGCCGCCTGGACCCGCCTGCCCCGCGCGAAGCCGGTGGAGCCACCCGTGGCCTACCCCGAAGACACGCTCACCTACCTGGCCAACGTGTTCAACCACAAGGCGCGCGACTTCTATGCGAAACACGGCGTGAAGGTGATCGCCGCCGCCTACGAAAGCCACGAAGAAGCCGGCGAAGTGAGCCTGATGATCACCAAGCACTGCGTGCGCTTCTCGCTCAGCCTCTGCCCCAAACAGGCGAAGGGCGTGACCGGTGTGCAGGGCACGGTGAAGGCCGAACCCATGCAGCTCATCAACGGCAACGAAAAGCTCACGCTGCGCTTCGACTGCAAACCCTGCGAGATGCACGTGGTGGGCAAGATGCGGCCGGCGGTGCTGAAGGCCGGGCAGACCAGCCCGCTGAAGTTCTACCGCACTCGACCGGGCTCGACCATCCCGCTTTGAGCGCTTCCCTTGACTGGCTGCGTCCAGCGCGAGCGTGTCTGGGCATCCGGTCGTTCCCTGCGAAAACCAAGGGTTTCTGCTAGCTGGCGGATGGGAAATGTGCAGTATATTGCCTGTCAACGCGCGGCGATAGGGCGCGGTGTTCCGGCACTTTAATTCCGGTTTTCTCGCGTGTCTTCGTTCCAGACGGGGTTCCGACCCAACTGCCACCGCTGGAAGTCAGTCGCCTCAGACTTCAGGACTAAATAGTTTAGACATCAAGTACGGGTAATTCACTATCCACACGGCCGCAGCACCCGCATACATTGAGCCGGTCCATACACACCACCAACAGGAGACAAACCATGACCACCCGCCGAGAAATTCTTACCCGCAGCGCCGCCGTGATCGGTGCTGCGTCCAGTGGCCTGCTGTTGCCTCAGATGGCCATGGCGCAATCCGACAAGGTGCGTGTCGGCTTCATGCTGCCCTACACCGGCACGTTTGCTCAGCTCGGCGTGGCGATCGAAAACGGCTTTCGCATGGCGCTGAACGAACAGGGCGGCAAGCTCGGTGGTCGCGAGGTGGAGTTCTTCAAGGTGGACGATGAGTCCAACCCGGCCAAGGGCATCGAAAACGCCAACCGCCTGGTGCAGCGCGACAAGGTCGACGTGCTGGTGGGCACGGTGCACTCGGGCGTGCAGATGGGCATCCACAAAGTGGCCCGCGACAGCGGCGTGCTCAGCCTGATCCCCAATGCCGGTGTGCACGTGGCCACCCGCGCCCAGTGCTCACCCAACGTGTTCCGCACCTCGTTCACCAACTCGCAACCCACCCTGGCGCTGGGCAAAGCCATGGTGGATCGTGGCCACAAGAAGGCCGTCTGGATCACCTGGAACTACGCCGCGGGCGAAGAGGCCTTTGAAGGCTTCGAGCAGAGCTACACCGCCGCGGGCGGCACCATCGTCAAGAAACTCGGCCTGCCTTTCCCGAACGTGGAGTTCCAGGCCCTGCTGACCGAGATCGCCTCGCTCAAGCCCGATGCCGTGGCCTGCTTCTTCGCCGGAGGCGGCGCCGCCAAGTTCCTGCGCGACTTCCATGCGGCCGGCCTCTCCAAGAACATCCAGCTCTACGGTTCGGGCTTCCTGACCGAAGGTGTGCTCGAAGCCGCCGGCCCGGCCGCCGACGGTGTGCTGACCACCATGCACTACAGCGATGCGCTGGACACACCGCGCAACAAGAAATTCCGCCTCGACTACGCCAAGACCTTCAAGGCCCAGCCCGACGTGTACGCCGTGCAGGGTTACGACACCGGCCTGCTGCTGATCAAGGGCGCCAACGCGGTCAAGGGCGACCTGTCCAACAAGAAGGCACTGTACGCGGCCATGGAAGGCGCGACCATCGACAGCCCGCGTGGCCAGTGGACCATGAGCAAGGCCCACAACCCCATCCAGGACATGTACCTGCGCAAGGTGGAAAACAAGGAAAACAAGGTCATCGGCATCGCGCAGAAGGCCGTGGCCGATCCGGCCACCGGCTGCCGCATGGGCTGAGCCCGGTTCTGAAACCTTGCCCGTGGTCTGCGCCTTTCGAGGTGCAGGCCCTGTCTGCGCCCAATCACCAACCCGATGGACTTCGCCAACTTCCTGATCCAGTTGCTCAACAGCCTGCAATACGGCCTGTTGCTGTTCATGCTGGCCGCCGGCCTGACGCTGATCTTCGGCATCATGGGCGTGGTCAACCTGGCGCACGGCAGCTTCTACATGCTGGGCGCCTACCTGGCCTGGTTCCTGGCATCGCAGTTCGACAGCCTGGTGCTGGCCATCGTGGTCGGCACGTTGATCGCCGTGGCGCTGGGCTGGGCGCTGGAGTGGCTGCTGTTCCGCCACTTCTACCACCGCGACCACCTCGACCAGGTGCTGCTCACCTTCGGGCTGATCTACATCTTTGAAGAGGTGCGCTCCATCCTCTGGGGCGACGACGTGCACTCGGTGCCCGTGCCCGAACTCGTGAACTGGTCCATTCCGCTGACCGAGAACCTGTCTTACCCGGTCTACCGGCTGGTGATCTCGGCGGTGTGTGTGGCGCTGGCGCTGGGCCTGTACTTCCTGATCTCGAAAACCCGCCTCGGCATGAAGATCCGCGCCGGCGCCTTCAACCGCGAAATGACCGAAGCGCTGGGCATCAACATCCGCCTGATCCACGGCGTGGTGTTCGCGCTCGGCGTGGCGCTGGCCGCCATCGCCGGCATGATCGCCTCGCCGATTTCCAGCGTGTACCCCGGCATGGGCAGCTCGGTGCTGATCATGTGTTTCGTGGTGGTGGTCATCGGCGGCATCGGTTCGGTGCGTGGCGCGCTGGTGGCCGCGCTCATGGTGGGCCTGGTGGACACCTTTGGCAAGGTGCTGATGCCGCAGATCGCCGGCATGGCCGTCTACATGCTGATGGCCGGCGTGCTGCTCTACAAGCCGGAAGGCTTGTTCAAACAATGAACACGGGCACCCTCGCATGAGCTCCCCCAAAGCCACTCTGGAAATCCTGCCCAAGGGCGTGCAGGCGCTGCTGGCGCTGGGCGCGATCGCGCTGGCAGCGTTCCCGCTGATCCCGTCGGACAGCTCGGACTTCTACCTGCAGATGCTCTCGCAGATGATGATCCTGGCCATCTTCGCCATGAGCCTGGACCTGTTGCAGGGCGTGACCGGTCTGGTCTCGCTCGGTCATGCGGCCTACTTCGGCCTGGCCGGCTACGCCCTCGCCTTCCTGACACCGGCCGACGTGCCCGTGAGCCTGTGGTGGTCGCTGCCCGTGGCTGCGCTGGGCGCCGGTCTGGCGGCGCTTGTGATCGGCTTTTTCGTGGTGCGCACGCACGGCATCTACTTCATCATGGTCACCATGGCCTTCGCGCAGATGGTGTTCTTCCTGTTCTTTGACAACAAGGAACTGGGTGGCTCTGACGGCCTGTACGTGAACTTCCGGCCCGACGCCAGCCTCTTCGGCTGGACCGGCATCGACCTGGAAAACAAGACCACGTTTTTCTACTTCACGCTGGTCATGCTGGTCGGCATCTACGCCTTCCTGCGCCGCCTGCTGTTCTCGCCGTTTGGCCGCGTGCTGGCGGGCATCCGCGTCAACGAACACCGCATGCGCGCTGTGGGCTACGGCACCTTCGGCTACAAGCTCGCCGCCTTCGGCCTGGCCGGCACATTGGCTGGCGTGGCAGGCTACCTTTGGGCCGCCCAGACCGGCTTCGTGAACCCCGAGCTGATGGGCTTTCACATGAGCGCACACGCCATCATGATGGTCATCCTCGGCGGCATGGGCAACTTCGCCGGTGCCATCGTCGGCGCCTTCGCCTTCGAATACGTGATGCACTTCTTCAAGGACCTGACCAAACACTGGCAGTTGCTCATGGGCAGCTTCATCGTGCTGGTGGTGGTGTTCGCGCCACGTGGTCTGCTGGGCCTGGGTGAGCGCTTCATGAAAAAGAAGGACGCGGCATGAGCGAGTTGCTGCTTTCAGCCCAGAAACTCGTCAAGCGGTTCGGCGGCCTCGCCGCCGTGAACGATGTTTCCGTGGACCTGTTCCGCGACCGCATCCACGCCGTGATCGGCCCCAACGGCGCGGGCAAGTCCACCCTGACCAACCTGCTCTCGGGCGACCTGCCGCCCACCTCGGGCCGCATCACGCTCAACGGCGCTGAAACCGCCGGCCACAGCCCGGAGAGCATCTCCCGCCTGGGGCTGGGCCGCAGCTACCAGAAGACCAACATCTTCCTGCCCTTCACCGTGTGGGACAACGTTCGCCTCGCTGCGCAGTCGCGCGAACGCCATGCGCCCTGGAACCCGCTGCGCTGGCTCAGCGCCGCCGCCGGCATGACCCAGGTGAACCAGCGCTGCGAGCGCGCCATCGAGCTCGCGGGCCTGACGCAGCGCAGCCAGACCGTGGCCGCCACCATCAGCCACGGCGAACAGCGCCAGCTCGAGATCGCCATGACGCTGGCGACCGAACCCACCGTGCTGCTGCTCGACGAGCCGCTCGCCGGCATGGGCCAGGCCGAGGCCGAAAGCATGATCGCCCTGCTGCAGAAGCTGAAGAAGGACCACGCCATGATGCTGGTGGAGCACGACATGGACGCCGTGTTTTCGCTGGCCGACCAGCTCACCGTGATGGTCAACGGCCAGGTAATCGCCAGCGGCACGCCGGCCGAGGTGCGCAGCGATCCCCTCGTTCAAGCGGCCTATCTGGGCGAGGAACACTGAACATGAGCAATGCGCTGATTCAAGCCACCGGCCTGCACACCCACTACGGCGCCAGCCACATCCTGCGCGGCGTGGACTTCACGGTTGGCCAGGGCCAGACCATCGGCCTGATGGGCCGCAACGGCATGGGCAAGACCACGCTGCTCAAGTCGCTCATGGGCATCGTCAAACCCAGCGGCGGCGGTGTGCTCATCAAGGGCCGCCCCATGACGGGTGCCTCCACCTTCGAGATCGCGCGCCAAGGTATTGCTTACGTGCCCGAAGGCCGCGGCATCTTCGGCAACCTGAGCGTGAAGGAAAACCTGGTCATGTCGGCCCGGGCTGGCACGAAGGGCCAGCGCGACTGGACCTACGACCGCGTGCTGGAGACCTTTCCCCGCCTGGCCGAGCGCCTGAACCACGGCGGCCAGCAGCTCAGCGGCGGCGAGCAGCAGATGCTGACCATCGGCCGCGCGCTGATGACCAACCCGGACGTGCTGATCCTCGACGAAGCCACCGAAGGCCTGGCGCCGCTGATCGCACGCGAGATCTGGCGCATCTGCGGCCTGATCCGCGAAAGCGGCATCAGCAGCGTGATCGTGGACAAGAACTGGAAACACGTGACCCAGATCACCGACCGCAACGTCATCCTGATCAAGGGCGAGGTGGTGTTCGAGGGCAGCTCGGACGAACTGCTTTCAAAGCCTGAGTTGCTGGAGCAATACCTCGGGGTGTAGGTCCACCCCTGCCGCGCTTCTCGCGACCCCCTCAAGGGGGCAACGCGGTGCGGCCCGGCAAAGCCGGGACCAAAGCGTTCTGGCGTAAAGACGCCTGCGCCGGGTATGGCGCTGCTTTTAAAGCAGCGGTCTGAGTTCCCGCGCCGCGTCCAGCAGCAGCGGCAGCAGGTCTTTGTGCATCACATCGGGTGCGAGCCGGTCGGGCGAGGCCACCACGTTGAGCGCCGCCACGGTCTGGCCTTTCATGTTGCGCAGCGGCACCGCCAGCGCATGCACGCCCAGCTCATGTTCCTCGCTGGCGACTGCGAAGTCGTCGGCCCGCACCCGGGCCACGATGGCTCGAAAGGCCTTGTGGTCGATGGTTGTTTTAGGGGTCAGGCGTGCCAGTTCTCGGCCCTTGAGCCAGGCGCTGAATTCTGCACGCGGCAACGCGGCCAGCAGCACCCGGCCGGTGGACGTGGCGTGCACCGGCAGGCGCGCACCCAGGTGCAAGCCGTAGGCCATCAGCCGCTGGCCCCCTACCGAGGCGCTGCGCGCCACGATCACCACCTCGTCTACGTCGAGCACCACGGCCGAGAACGACTCGCGCGTCTGCGCGGCCAGCCGGTTCAGCGTCGGCTGCAACAGGCGCGGCAGGCGCGCCGACGACAGGTAGCTGCCCGAAAACCGCAACACCTTGGCCGAAAGCCAGTAGTGGCTGCCGTCGGTGTCGAGGTACCCCAGATAGGCCAGTGTCAGCAGGTGGCGCCGCGCCGCGGCCCGGGTCAGGCCCGCGCGTTCGGCGGCCTGAGTGGCGTTGAGGCGCTGGCGTTCGGTGTCGAAGCTCTCCAGCACGGCCATGCCCTTGGCCATGCCTTCGATGAAGTCGGCTTTGGCGATGTGTCGGGTGTCGCTGCTCATGCCGGGATTATCGGATTTTTCAGGTGTATTGCGCGGTGATCGCACAACCGATCTGATGATCGCTCAATGCTGGAGCGCTGCCCTTGCCACCGGAAGCAGCCAAAATTACGCTGCCTGTTGATCCAATTCTCAGGAGACAACACCATGCGAACCCAAGTCGCCATCATCGGCGCTGGCCCCTCCGGCCTGCTGCTCGGCCAATTGCTGCACAAGGCCGGCATCGACGCCATCATCGTGGAACGCCAGACGCCCGAGTACGTGCTCGGGCGCATCCGTGCGGGTGTGCTGGAGCAAGTCGCAACCGATTTGCTGGACGAAGCGGGTGTGGGCCAGCGCATGCATGCCGAAGGCCTGGTGCACACCGGCTTTGACATGCTGTTCAACGGAACGCGCCACCGCATCGACCTGGAGAAGCTCACCGGCGGCAAGAAGGTCATGGTCTATGGCCAGACCGAAGTCACCCACGACCTGATGGACGCGCGCAAGGCCGCGGGCCTGCCCTCGGTCTACGAGGCCGCCAACGTGCAGGTGCACGATTTCGACACCACCCAGCCGCGTGTGACTTACGAGAAAGACGGCCAGACGCACACCATCGATTGCGACTTCATCGCCGGTTGCGATGGCTTTCACGGCGTGTGCCGCGCCAGTGCGCCGCGCTCGGCCATCAAGGAATTCGAAAAGGTGTACCCGTTCGGCTGGCTCGGCCTGCTGTCGGACACGCCGCCGGTGCACCACGAACTGATCTACGTGAACCACCCGCGCGGTTTTGCCCTGTGTTCGCAGCGCAGCGCCACGCGCAGCCGCTACTACCTGCAGGTGCCGCTGACCGACAAGATCGAACAGTGGAGCGACGACGCTTTCTGGAACGAGCTGAAACTGCGCCTGGACCCGGAAGCGGCTGAAAAACTGATCACCGGTCCCAGCCTGGAGAAAAGCATTGCGCCGCTGCGCAGCTTCGTCACCGAGCCACTGCGCTTTGGCCGCATGTTCCTGGCCGGTGACGCGGGCCACATCGTGCCGCCCACCGGCGCCAAGGGCCTGAACCTCGCCGCGACCGACGTGAAGTACCTCTCCAACGCCTTCGTCGAGTACTACCAGGACAAGAGCGAGGCCGGCATCGACAGCTATTCCGAGCGCTGCCTCAAGCGCATCTGGCGCGCCGAGCGCTTCAGCTGGTGGTTCACGTCCATCATGCACAACTTCCCCGACGACGGCGCGATCACGGGCAAGCTGCAGCAGGCCGAGCTGGATTACCTGATGCACTCCGAGTCGGGCCTGAAAACCATTGCCGAAAACTACGTCGGCCTGCCACTGAATTTCGGCGAGTGAGTGCGGCGAGACTGCGGGTGTCACCTGCGCGCAGATCACGAAGTGACTTGGCGGTACATTGACGTGAACGTCAATCCGTAGCGCCATGTCCAAACCCGCCAGCACCTCGATCAAACCCCTCAAGCCGCTGCGCGGTGTCCGCATCCTCAGCCTGGCGCTCAACCTGCCCGGCCCGGCCGCGCTCATGCGCCTCAAGGCCATGGGTGCGACCTGCCTCAAGGCCGAGCCACCCGGCCCCAAGGGTGCGCCCGCGGGTACCAGCGGTGACCCGATGGGTCAGTACAACCGGACCGCTTACGCCACGCTGCACGATGGCATCAAGATCCTGAGCATCGACCTGAAATCGGACAAGGGCCAGGCCCGCCTGCACCAGGAACTGGCGCGCAGCGACGTGCTGCTCACCTCGTTCCGCCCCTCGGCGCTGGCCAAACTCGGCCTGGGCTGGAAGGCACTGCACAAGGCCCATCCGCAGCTCTCGGTGGTGGCCATCGTGGGTGCACCGGGTGCGCGCGCTGAAGAGCCGGGCCACGATCTCACCTACCTCGCCGACGCGGGGCTGATCACGGGCCTGGACCTGCCGGCCACGCTGTTCGCCGACATGGGCGGCGCCCTGATGGCCAGCGAGGCGTTGCTCCAGGCGGTGCTGGTGCAGAAAACCAGCGGGAAGGGATCGTTTCAGGCCGTTGCGTTGTCGGATGCCGCATCCTGGCTCGCCCTGCCCCGCAGCTGGGGTCTGACACAAGCGCAGGGGGCCGTCGGCGGCGCGCACGCCGGCTACCGCGTCTATCCCTGCAAGAACGGTCGCGTGGCCGTGGCCGCGCTGGAGCCGCACTTTGCAGCTGCACTCTGCGCCGCCGCTGGCGTGCCCTTTGAGGGCATGGGCACGATGTTCAAGCCGGACACCCACACTGCCATGGCCCGCTTCCTCGCGGGCAAGACGCGCCAGCAGCTCGACAAGCTGGCCATCGCGAAAGACATCCCGCTGCACACCCTGGCAGCCTGACGCTGTCGCTGATGTTTCAGGGTGGTGGCGCCGGCGGCTGCGCCAGGTAGCGCGCCACGCCCTGCCCCGCCATCCGTCCGCTGGACAGGCATGCCGTGAGCAGGTAGCCCCCGGTGGGCGCTTCCCAGTCGATCATCTCGCCGGCACAGAACACACCCGGCCGTTGGCGCAGCATGAGGGCCGCATCCATCGCCTCAAAGCGCACGCCGCCCGCCGTGCTGATGGCTTCGTCCAGCGGTCGTGCCGCCACGACCGTGACCGGCAAGGCCTGGATCGCGGCGGCCAGCAGCGCAGGCTGGTTGAGGGTGTCCCGGGGCAGCAGCTCGTTGAGCAGGGCGAGCTTGATGCCATCCAGGCCCAGCCGGCTTTTCAGGTGGCTGGAGAGGCTGCGCGAACCACGCGGGTGGCTCACGTGGGCCAGCACCTGCGCCGCGCTGTGGTCGGGCAGCAGGTTCAACGTGAAGGTGGCCGATCCCTGGGCAGCGATCTGATCGCGCAACAGGCTGGACGCGGCGTAGATCAGGCTGCCTTCGACGCCGGTG
>MERT01000006.1:143134-318163 GCA_001770705.1 Burkholderiales bacterium GWF1_66_17
GACGCCGGTGGCGGTGGCCACAAATTCGCCCTGGCGATCGAATCGGTGGCCCTGGCTGTCGGTGAAGTGCAGAGACACGGACTTGAAGGGTTGCCCGGCGAAGCGTTCGCTGAAGAAGCGGCTCCAGCCAGCGCTCACGCCGTGCACCGCCGAGCCGGCCACGTCGAAGCCGCAGTTGCTGGGCTGCAAGGGGGCCAGGTCCACGCCTGCGGTCTGAAGCACGGGCCACCAGACGCCGTCGGAGCCCAGCCGCGCCCAGCTGGCCCCACCGAGCGCCAGCACCGTGGCGCGGGCCTGCACCCGCTGCACGCCCTCGGGCGTCTGAAACTGCAGCGCATTGCCGTCGTCGGCCCAGCCCGTCCAGCGGTGGCGCATGTGGAACCGCACCGGTTCACCGCCCTCTGCCGGATGCCGCAAGCGCTGCAGCCAGGCGCGCAGCAGCGGCGCGGCCTTCATGTCGATCGGGAAGACCCGGCTGGAGCTGCCGACAAAGGTTTCGATGCCCAGGCCAGCCGCCCATTCGCGCACGGCGTTCGGCCCGAAGGCTTCGAGCAGGGAGCGCAGCGCGTCGGCGCGTTCGGCGTAGCGGCCGATGAAGGCGTCCAGTGGCTCGGCATGGGTCAGGTTCATGCCACCCTTGCCGGCCAGCAGGAACTTGCGGCCCACCGAGGGCATGGCGTCGAACAGGTGCACCGCCACACCGGCGCTTGACAGCACCTCGGCGGCCATCAGCCCGGCGGGGCCGCCGCCGATGACGGCAACGTCCACCTTCAGTGCAGACTCGGGGGTGTTCAAGGGTTCGGAATCGGTCATGAAGCCAGTTGTTCAAGTGAAAGCAGGATGAGCTGGCCCAGGGGATTGATGAAGGCCAGCCGCACCGGCTCGCCCGGTCGGGCCAGCGCCATCGCCTGGCGGTAGCGGCGCATCTGCGCCAGGTACTCGGGCTGGCGCTCGGGGTGTTCGTGGCTCTTGAAGTCGAGCACCCACCAGGTGCCGGCCGAACCGCCCTCGCCGCGCCGGCGCACCAGGCGGTCCAGCCGCAGCAACTCGCCCTGGTGGAACAGCTCGACCTCGTTGCCCCAGTGGTCGAGCTGCGTGGCGTCCCAGGCCCAGGCGGCAGCGCCGGTCACGATGCGGCGCGCCATGGCCAGCGCGTCGGCGGCCTGGGCCAGGCTGAGGCCGAACTCGCGCGCGGCGGCCTGCGTGTGGGTTGTGGTCCAGTCGAAGCCGTCGGCCGGCGTGGGGAACCACTGCAGCAGGCGGTGCAGTGCGAGGCCGATGATGCGTGTGTGTTCGTCGTCCGCGCCGGCCTTGGCGTCCACCGCCGGTGCGCTCGCTTTCACACGGCCGGGGGTGGTTGTACAGATCGGCAATTGGGCCAGCGTGAAGTCGGCCGCAGCGGCGGGCGGGGCCACGGCGTTGGCGGGTTCAGGCGCATCGATGGGCGTGGCCAGGGGCTGCAGGCGCTGGTACCAGCTGGCGCTGCTGCCGCGCTGGTGCGGCTCGAAGCTGGACAACACCAGGCGCTCCTCGGCCCGCGTCAGCGCCACGTAGAGCGCATTGAGCTCTTCGAGCGCGCGCGCCTGCTGCTCCACCTGCAGCACCGCCACCGCGCAGGCGGGTGGCGATTTTTCGCTGGCCAGGAATACGAAGCGGCGTGGCGCGGCGTCTTCGCCGGGCCAGTCGACCAGCACGCCCATGCTCTCGGGGCGGCTGGGCGGTGCGTCGGTGTCGAGCATGAGCACGGTGTGGGCCTCCAGCCCTTTGGCACCGTGGATGGTGAGCAGTCGCACAGCGCCTTTCGTATTGACCGGCGTGGCCTTGATGCCACCCGCCTTGAGCGCGCGCACCAGGCGGTAAGGCGTGAGGAAGCGCCCGCCGTCCTGCGCCAGTGATTGCGCGAGCAGATCGCGCAGCTGGGCCAGCACACCGCTGCGCTGGCTAGGTGGCACCACCTGCGCGAACCGCGCCAGCACGTCGCCGTGGTCGTACAGCGCCGAGAGCGCGTCGTGTGGCGGCAGGCTTCGCACCCAGCCTTGGTACAGTGCCAGGCGCTCGGCGGTTTCGCGCAGCAGGCCCGCCTGTTCCGGCGCGGGCGCCTGCCCCGGCAACTGCAGCAGGTCAACCTGTTCGGCCGACGGCAGGCCGGCGAAGCGCTGCAGCACGTCCCACCACGAGGGGCGCACCTGCAGGATCGCGGCATTGGTGGAGGCGTCGCCCCGCTGCGTCCAGCGCTGGCGCAGGCGCGCGAGCTGGGCCAGCGCGTCGTCGCTCCAGCCGAACAGCGGCGACTTGAGGGCACGCGCCAGGCTCAGGTCGTGGCGCGGCGAGACCAGCGCGTCCAGCAGCGCCACCACGTCCTGCACCGCGGGCGCTTCGCACAGGTCGAGCTTCTCGGGCTGTTCGCTGGCGATGCCGCGCTCGCGCAGCGCCTCGAACATCCAGGCCAGCCGTTCGCGCCGGCGCGAGAGCACCATGACCTGCTCGGGTTTCAGATGCCCCGATGCGATTTGTGCCACCACCCAGTCGGCCGCCTGGCGCGCTTCCAGCGCGGACATGGTGTCTTCGGGCAACACACGCGGCGTGGTGAGGCTGTCGCGCCAGACCGGCTCGTCGCCCCCTGCGGCGTCGCGCTCGCGCAGGCTGCGCGGCAGCTGGGGCAGCGCGAGCACGGCGCCCACCTCACTGCTTTCGGTGGTGTGGGCGCGGTAATCGCTGCCGTACTCGCCGGCCTGCACGGCCGACAGCATGGCGCTGTTGAGCGCCTGCACCACGCCCTGCGCACAGCGGCGCGTGTGGTCGCAACTGAGCAGCGCGCCCGCGAGGCCTTGCACCACGAAGGCCTGCGCCGCCTTGAACACCTGCGGCTCGGCGCGGCGAAAACGGTAGATCGACTGTTTCGGATCGCCGACCAGGAACACGCAGGGCGCCTCGCCCGACCCGGCGCCGGCGTAGGCCGAGAGCCAGCCGTACAACGCCTGCCACTGCAACGGGTTGGTGTCCTGGAACTCGTCGATCAGCACGTGGCGCACGCGGGCGTCCAGCCGCTGCTGCAGCCAGCCCGAGAGCTCGGCGTCGCCCAGCAGGCGCTGTGCGGCGCCTTCGACGTCGTTCATGTCGACCCAGCCGCGCTCGCGCTTGAGATCGGCGTACGAGGCCAGCAGCACGCGGGTGAGCCGCGCCAGGCGCTGGTGGTGCAACCACGCGGCGTGCTGGCGCCGGGCGTTGCACAGGTCCTGCAGCTCGGGCTCGGCTTCCTGGGCGGCGGCGAACTTGGTGAGGTTGGTGTTGAGTCGGTCCTCGCTGGATACGAAGAAGCCCTTGCGCAGCAGAGCCAGTCGGCGGGCCATCTGCGCCGGTTCGTCGGCGAGTTCAAACGCATCCACCACCGCAGTGGCAGCCGTCTTCGGCGTCTTGTTGGCCTCGCCGCCGAGCAGCTTCGCACGCGCCAGCCAGCGCTCGCGGGCGCCGGGCTGCAGCAGGGCCAGTTCGGGCACGGCCAGGCCGGACCAGCTGGGGTACAGAGCCGCAAACGGCTGCACCGACGCCTCGACCACGCCGGCGGCGTCTGCCAGCTTGAACTCCACGCGCTTCTGCAACGCCTTTTCCAGCGCCTTGAGCGTCTGGTGGCGGCCGTGTTCGGCCACTGCGCCGAGGAAGTCCTGTTTGTCCTCAGTGCTGGCGGCCAGCGCGGCGTAAAAGCGCGGCCAGACCAGGGCCACGGCGGGCGCGTCGTCTTCCAGCAGCTCGTACTGGGCCGGCAGCTGCAGCTCTTGCAGCACCGCCAGCGGCGCGCCGCGCAGCAACGCCGCGAACCAGCTGTGAAAGGTGCGCACCTGCACCGGCCGGCCCAGCGCGGTCATCCGCGCGTGCAGACTGCGGGCCTCGGGAAGTCGGCGCAACGCTTCGGCGTCCGACAGCCCGCGCGCGCGCAGTTCGCCCGCCAGTTCGCCGTCGGGCAGGCGGCTCCAGCGGCGCAGCTCGGCGTTGAGCCGGTCGCGCATTTCACCGGCGGCCTTCTTGGTGAAGGTGATCGCCAGAATGTCCTGCGGTGCGCAGCCGTCGAGCAGCGCGCGCAGGATGCGCGAGACCAGCATCCAGGTCTTGCCAGCGCCGGCGCAGGCCTCCACCGCGATGCTGCGCGCGGGGTCGCAAGCCAGCGCGTAGAAGGCCTCGCGCGCCACCTGGGTGCCGTTGATGCGGTAGGCGGCTTCGGTCATGCGGCGCTCCAGAAGTCCTTGCGGCACAGGCCGCGCGCGGCGCAGAAGTCGCACACCCGGCCCTCGCCCAGCGCGGGCATGGGCTGGCCAGCGGCCACGCGCGCCATGTCGTGCGCCAGGCCTTCGCGCAGCTGCTCTCGCGCCATCAGCACCTCGGGCTGTTCGACCAGCAGGGTGGGCGCGTCCCTGGCCGTGTCGCCGCGCTTGTCGGTGATGCTGAGGTAGGCGGCGCGCAGGTTTTCGTCGGGCAACAGCGCGGCGTAGAAAGCGAGCTGCGTGTCTTCCAGCGGCTCCTTCACACGCTCCAGCGTGCCGGGGCGGCCCTCGGTCTTGTAGTCGATCACGAAGGGAATCGCGCCTTCGGGGCTGTCCTGCACATCGACACGGTCGAGCTTGCCGTACAGCTTCCAGTCCCCGGCCTGGGCGGTCAGCGCGGCTTCGGCTTTCTGAAAACGCGGTCCGGCGCGTTCGGGTGTCGCCTCAAAGCCGGCCAGCCAATCGAGATAACCCTCACGCAACGCCGGCCAGACCGCCTGGTAGGGCAGAAACCCGGCGCCGCCCTCGCCCGCGTTGAGGCCCATGCTGTCGGCTGTGGCGTCGGCCAGGCGGTTCAGTTCGGCGCGGTCGGCCTCGCGGCCGGGCCGGCTGTCGCCGCGCTGTTCATGAAAGGCGCGCAACACGGCGTGCAGCCAGTTGCCCATGTCGCGCTGGTCGGGTTCGGCTTCCAGCTCGGGCGCATCCACCAGCCGCAGCTGGCGCAGCGCGAAGAATCGGTAGGGGCAGTCGCGCAGGTCCTGGTAGGCGCTGGCCGAGAGCGACTCGGGCAGCACGTCGCCCGCGGCCGGCTGGGGCCGTTGTTGCACCAGCGGCTGGAGCGTGCGCTGGGGGCGAGGATCGGCGCTGGCATCCGCCCCGAAGCCGGGCAGCGCCTGCACCCAGGGGCTGGCCTGCAGGGTTTCGCCGCGCTCCTGCGTGCGCCACATCAGGTCGAGTTGCGGCAGCGCCAGCGTGGCCTGCCAGGCTTGTGCGGCGGCCAAGGCCAGGACTTCGCGGGTGGGTAGCCCCAGGGCTTCGCGCTGAGCGGCCGTCCATTGGCCGGGCGGCTCAGGACTGGGGTTGAGATGCACCTCGTCGCAACCGGGCACGACGGTGGCGGCGAAAGCGCGACCCAGCAGCTGGGCCATGGGCAGGATGACCACATCCGGCTCGCCCTCGCCACGCGGCATGAAGCTCGCGCCCTCGAGCACATCGCGCACCCAGGCGGTGAATCCCGATAACGACAGCCTGCTGCCGGAACGTGTGGCGGTCCGGGCCGGGGTGGTGCCGTCTGCCGCGGTGGCGACCAGCGCATCGGTCACCCGCAGCAGTTCCTGCGCGGCGCCTTCGCCCAGCCGCAAGGCCTGGATCATCTGCTGCCCCGCCGGGTCGCTGGCGAGGCTGTCCCACAGACCACATTGCGCCAGCGCCAACGCCAGGCTCTCCAGCCAGGCCACGAGCGGGCGCGCCGGTTGAAGCCCTTCGAGCAGGGCCGGCAGGCCTTCAGGCAGCGCGGGCACCAGGCGCGGCGACCGCAACGCCGCGCGCCAGAGCGACACGCCGGCTTCGCGCGCCAGTTGCTCCAGCGCCTGCACCTGCGCCTCGGGCCAGACAGTTGATTGTTTAAGCAGGTCAAGCACGTCGTCCATGCGGGACCGGGCATCGGCCGCGCGCAGCAGGCTCATGAGCCGGGCGGCGGCGCGCGTGGTGGAGAGCTTCCAGCCGGTTTCGTCGCGCACGCTCAGGCCGGCGTGGTGGAGCATGGCGCTCACGCGGCGGGTGAGCAGGCGGTCGTTCGCCACCAGGGCCACCGGGCGCAGCGCGGCGTTGACCCGCGCGATCACGCAGGCGGCCGCGCGCTGGGCTTCGTCCTCGGCATCGCCGCAGGCGTGCAGGACCGCGGACGGCATGGCCGGGTCCGCTTCGCCCAGGGGCAATGGCAGCTCGGTACCCTGCGCACCCCAGTGCCGCGCCAGCGCCGAGGCCAGTGGGTCCTGCTGAAAACCCTGCAGCACGATCAGCGTCTGCACGCCCGACACCGAGCGGGCCAGCGGGCTCCACAGCACGTCGGTGGTGTAAGCGGACGTGCTGGCCCAGACCAGGGCCAGCGAACCCAGCATCGACTCCCAGTGCAGCGTCTGCACACCGGTTGCCAGCGCTTCGCGCAAAGGTTCGGCCCAGGCCGCGCGCTGGTCTGGCGGCACCGCAGCGGCGAGGGGTGCCAGCTGGCGCGCCGCTTCGACCAGACGCGCCACCATCACGGCACGCATGGAGGCATCGGGCCGCCCCTGCGCCACCCGGTCAATGAACGCGGCGGCCACCAGGCTGTCGCGGGCCATGTCCATGCTCAGATCGGTGGGGCCGGGCGCGAAAGGCTGCAAGGACGCGGCCCAGTTGCGGGTGGATTCAAAGCGCGGCGAAAAACCACTCGGACAGGCCTCGGCCCAGGCGCGTCGCCCTGCGTCCATGAGCTGGGCGTAGGGCACCAGGACGAGTGCCCGTGACGGGTCGATGCCCGTCTGGCGGATCAGGGCATCGATGCCATCAATCCAGACCCGCCATTGGTGGCGGGTCGGGTGTTCGCCCGCACCTGTGGGCTCCTGTGGACCCGGCCCCGGCTGCGCCCCTTGCGCCAGTCGGGCAGGCGCTGGTGGTGGTGTTCGGTTCGGTGGCATCGGGTCGGGGGCGTTTCTGTCACAATTGAATGCTTGCAGCTGACGGCCAGTGCGCCAGCGCTTTGACTTTAACTCCCCCGTTCAACGTTCCTTAGGATGGACCATGGCCAGTGACCTGATCAAACACGTTTCTGACGCAACTTTCCAGGCCGATGTGCTTGAAGCCCAGGCACCGGTGCTGGTGGATTTCTGGGCCGAATGGTGCGGCCCCTGCAAGATGATCGCCCCGATCCTTGACGAAGTCGCAGGCTCCTACGACGGCAAGCTCAAGGTCGCCAAGATGAACGTCGATGACAACCGCGACGTGCCCGCCAAGTTCGGCATCCGTGGCATCCCCACGCTGATGCTGTTCAAGGATGGCCAGCTGGCAGCCACCAAAGTCGGGGCCATGAGCAAGGCCCAGCTCACCGCCTTCATCGACCAGCAGCTCGCCTGATCGGTCAGCCGGAATGACCGGCCCGGGTGCAACGCCCGGGCCCTGTTCTCAAGCGGCTTTTTTTCCTGTCATAATCCGGCCCTATAGCAGGCCCGACACAGCCCAGCCCCTCTCGACAGCGCCAGTCCGCCAACCGGACGCCAGCGCCCCCTCCCCCGGTTTTTGACTCGACTCCCTCCCGGAGTGAATTCCATGCACCTCAACGAACTCAAGGCACTGCATGTGTCTGAAGTCCTCAAGCAGGCCGAAGCGCTTGAGATCGAAAACACCGGCCGCATGCGCAAGCAGGAGCTGATGTTCGCCATCATCAAGAAGCGCGCCAAGGGCGGCGAACTGGTGAACGCGGACGGCGTGCTTGAAGTCCTGCCTGACGGCTTCGGCTTCCTGCGCAACATGGACACGAGCTTCACCGCGTCCACCGACGACATCTACATCTCGCCGAGCCAGATCCGCCGCTTCAACCTGCACACCGGCGACATGATCGAGGGCGAGGTCCGCATCCCCAAGGATGGCGAGCGCTATTTCGCGCTGAACAAGCTCGACAAGATCAACGGCCTGCCCCCCGAGGACAACAAGCACAAGATCATGTTCGAGAACCTGACGCCGCTGTTCCCCAAGGAACAGATGCGCCTGGAACGCGACATCAAGACCGAAGAGAACATCACCGGTCGCGTGATCGACATCATTGCGCCCATTGGCCGCGGCCAGCGCGCCCTGATCGTGGCGCCGCCCAAGAGCGGCAAGACGGTGATGATGCAGCACATCTGTCACGCCATCACCGCCAACCACCCCGAGGTGGAGCTGCTGGTGCTGCTGGTGGACGAACGCCCGGAAGAAGTGACCGAAATGCAGCGCACGGTGCGCGGCGACGTGATCGCGTCGACCTTCGACGAGCCGGCAGCGCGCCACGTGCACGTGGCCGAGATGGTGATCGAGCGCGCCAAGCGCCTGGTCGAGCTGAAAAAAGACGTGGTGATCCTGCTGGACTCGATCACCCGCCTGGCCCGCGCCTACAACAACGTGCTGCCCTCCTCCGGCAAGGTGCTGAGCGGCGGTGTCGATTCCAACGCCCTGCAGCGCCCCAAGCGGTTCTTTGGTGCCGCGCGCAAGATCGAAGAAGGCGGTTCGCTGACCATCATCGCCACCGCGCTGGTCGACACCGGTAGCCGCATGGACGAGGTGATCTTTGAAGAATTCAAGGGCACCGGCAACTGCGAAATCCACCTGGACCGCCGCCTGTACGAAAAGCGCGTGTTCCCCTCGATCCAGCTCAACCGCAGCGGCACCCGCCGCGAGGAGCTGCTGCTGGCACCCGAGATCCTGCAGAAGACCCGCATCCTGCGTCAGTTCATGTACAACATGGACGAGATTGAGGCCATGGAAATGGTCCTGAAGAGCATGAAGGCAACGAAGAACAACTCGGAGTTCTTTGACATGATGCGAAGAGGAGGCTGACCCCCCCTGCGCGCCTGACGGCGCTTCCCCCCTGTGAGGGGGGACAACACCAGAGGCCCGGCAGAGCCGGTTCCTCGGTGTTCTTGGCTTAAGGCACTTCACGCCGGCAGCCAGGCCGGCTTTCCCGGCTATAATCACAGGCTTTGCAATTTGCGACAAGTACAACGGAATGGTTCCGTTGCGGCTGCCGCACCTGAACCCAAGGAAACGTCATGAAAGACGGCATTCACCCCAACTACCGCGAAATCTGTTTCGTGGACCTGTCCAACAACTTCCAGTTCGTGACGCGCTCCTGCGCCAACACGAAGGAAATGATCAAGCTGGAAGACGGCCGCGAACTGCCGCTGTTCAAGCTCGACACCTCCAGCGAGTCGCACCCCTTCTACACCGGCACGCAAAAGAGCGTGGACAACATGGGTGGCCGCGTGGAGCGCTTCCGCAACCGCTACGCCAAGCCCGCTGCCAAGTAAGCAGGTGCCGGACCCGGCCTCAGGGCTGCGGGTCTCCACCGCAGATTCTGCAGAAAAGCAGCCGGTTACCGGCTGCTTTTTTTTCGCCCGGCGCTTTTGTGACCCGCGCCTGAAACGACAGGCAGCCTGCCCTGACGGCCCTGTATATTCCCCGCAGTGAATCCAACAACCCCCGCCATCGTGACCCAGTCGGCTGTGCGCCGTCTGCCCAGGCTCGCGCTCATCCTGTTCTGCCTCGCCTATGTGCTGCCGGGGTTCCTGGGCCGTGAGCCCTGGAAAAATGCCGACGTTTCCGCGCTCGGGGTCATGCTGGAGATGGCCTCGGGGAACAGCAGCTGGTGGCAACCCCAGGTGCTGGGCGTGGCCGCCGATGTGGAGGGTCCCCTGCCCTACTGGCTCGGCGCGGTGTTCATCCGGTTCCTGCCTTTCCTGAACGCTGACAGCGCAGCCCGCATCCCGTTTGCCCTGCTCCTGGCGCTCACCCTGGTCTGCACCTGGTACGCGGTGTACCACCTGGCGCGCCAGAAATCGGCGCAACCGATCGCCTTTGCCTTCGGGGGTGAAGCCAACCCGGTTGACTACGCGCGCTCGCTGGCCGATGCCGGCCTGCTGGCGCTCGTGGCCTGTCTGGGTCTGGCCCAGATGTCGCATGAAACCACGCCGGACCTGGCCCGTCTGGCCATGGTCAGCGCCTTGTTGATGGCCGCTGCGCGACTGGCCCACGCGGATGACCGACACCCCTGGCGCAGCGTGCTGCTCTGGAGCGTATCGGCGCTGGCGCTGGTGCTCAGTGGAGCGCCCTGGGTGGCCATGAGCCTGGGTGCAGGTTTGCTGCTGGCCTTGCTGGTCATGGACCGCCGCCCCGGGCGAGCCCTGCACCCCTTGCTGCCTTCTGCGGCGGCCCTGCTGACCCTCGCCGTCGGGATCGGCGCCTTCACCGGTCAGATGAACTGGCCCACACTGGGTATGCCGGCGGGTTTTGACGACTGGCGCCGCTGGGGACGCCTGCTGGTCTGGTTCACCTGGCCGGCATGGCCCCTGGTGCTGTGGACGCTGTGGGGGTGGCGGCGCCAGCTGCTCAGTCCGCATGTGGCACTGCCCCTCTGGACGGTGCTGGTGAGCGTGGTCAACAGTGCGATCAACGCCGATTTTGATCGCGCCTTGCTGCTGGCGCTGCCCGCCATGGCCGCGCTGGCCGCCTTCGCCCTGCCCACGCTGCGGCGCAGCGTTTCAGCGCTGATCGACTGGTTCACGTTGATCTTCTTCACGATCTGTGCGCTGGCGATCTGGGTGATCTGGCTGGCCATGCAAACCGGCATTCCGGCGAAACCCGCCGCGAACGTGGCGCGCCTGGCGCCCGGTTTCGTGCCCGAGTTTTCCCTGCTGCTTTTCCTGGCAGGCCTGCTGGCCACGGTGGCGTGGGTCTGGCTGGTGGTGTGGCGCGTCGGCAGAAACCGGCAGGCGATCTGGAAGAGCCTGGTGCTGCCCGCGGCGGGTGCCACGCTGTGCTGGTTGCTGCTGATGTCGCTGTGGCTGCCACTGCTGGACTTTGCACGCAGTTATGGACCCGTTTCGCGCAGCATCGCGCGCCTGGTGCCCACCAGCAGCTGTGTTCTGGTGGACGGGCTGTCCCAGGCCCAGATTGCCGCGCTGCAGTACCAGGGCGGCCTCCAGCTGGTGCGCAGTCTTGAGAATGTCAGTCTCACCGCTCGCTGCCGCAGCATGGTGGTTTCGCCGGAGAGCCAACCCACGCTGGACCAGCGTGTGCAACTGACCCATTGGGCGTTCAGGGCCAGCGTCAGCCGCCTGAGCGACCGCAAGGAACGCCTGCTGGTCTACCGCCGCGTGGCCAACTGAACGGGGTTCAGTTGACCGCGTGCTCGCGCACGCGCACCGGCGGCAAGGCGATCACAAAAGTGGAGCCCTTGCCCACGACGCTGTGCACATCGATCTGCCCGCCATGGCGCTGGGCCACGTGTTTCACGATGGCCAGACCCAGACCGGTGCCACCGGTCTCGCGCGAGCGGCTGCGGTCCACGCGGTAAAAACGTTCGGTCAGGCGCGGGATGTGCTCGGCAGCGATGCCGGGTCCGGTGTCGATGACAAAGAACTCGCCCCAGCCGTCTTCGCGCAGCCGCCAGCCCGCCTCGATCCGTCCGCCACCTGGCGTGTAGCGCACCGCATTGCTCAGCAGGTTCGACATGGCGCTCAGCAGTTCGGTCTTGGCACCCGACACCCAGAGACCGGCCGCCGAGGACTGAACGATCTCATGGGGCGGGTCTGAAATCACCGCCGTCAACCCGCGCGCTTCCTGCAACACGTGGCCCAGCAGTTCGTCGCCATCGATCCATTCACCCGGCCCGGGCGCCGGGCTGCCCTCCAGGCGCGACAGTGTCAGCAGATCGCTCACCAGCGTCTGCATGCGGTGCGCCTGCTGGCTCATCAGCCCGAGGTAGGTGATGCGCTCGGACTCTTCCAGTGACAGGCTCTGCATGGTTTCCACGAAACCGCTGAGCACCGTCAGGGGGGTTCGGATTTCGTGCGAGACATTCGCCACGAAGTCGCGGCGCATGGCCTCAGCCAGCTGCACCGCGGTCACATCGCGCGTGATCATGAGCTTGCGCTTTTTGCCGTAGGGGTGGATCTGCAGCGAAATCCGGGTCGGCTGTGACGGGCGCGGGCCCGGGCCATCGATCTGGATTTCGTGGCCGAAATCACCTTCTGCAAGGTAGGACATGAAAGCCGGTGCACGCACCATGTTGCGCACATACTGGCCCAGGTCGCGCTGCGGATCGAATCCGAGGTGGTTGGCGGCCGTGAGGTTGGACCATTCGATGCGGCCGGCTGAATCGAGCAGCACCACCCCGTTGGGAGATGCCTGGATGGCAGCGAGAAAATCCTCCAGCCGGGCATCACTGTTGCTGGCCTTCTTCTCCAGCTTCTTGATCAGTTTGCGGTTGCGGTCCAGCAATTCGCCCCAGAGGCCCGAGAGGCCCGGTGTGCGGGCCACGTCGGCCTTGTTGAGCCAGTTGAGCAGCCGGCGTGCACGCATGCCATCGAACACGCTCCAGCCCAGCGCGCCCAGCAAGGCGCCCACGAACGACCAGCCCGCGGCGTCCTGCGTCCAGCCCCAGACCGCCCCCAGCGCCACCAGGAGCAGCAGTTCGACGGAGCGCCGGATCATGCGGCGGAAATGGAGGTGCCTTGCGCCGGACGTCCGGTGTTGTTGATGGCCGTGAGGCGGTAGCCGGCGCCACGCACCGTCTCCACCATACCGGCGGCCTCACCCAGTGATTCCCTCAAACGCTTGACATGCACGTCCACGGTTCGCTCCTCGATAAAGACATGGTCCCCCCATATCTTGTCGAGCAGCGTACCACGCGTGTGCACCCGTTCCGCGTGTTTCATGAGGTAGTGCAGCAGCTTGAACTCGGTCGGTCCGACCTTGAGTTCCTGGCCCCGGAAGGTGATTCGGTAGGTACCCGCGTCCAGCGCGAGCTCGCCCACCTGCACCGAGTCGTTGACGATCTCGGGTGCCCGGCGGCGCAGCACGGCACGGATGCGCGCGAGCAGTTCCTGCGTGGAAAACGGTTTGGTGATGTAGTCGTCGGCGCCCGCGTCGAGACCTTGCACCTTGTCCGACTCGTCGCTGCGCGCGGTGAGCATCAGGATCGGGACCGTCTTGGTGCGCTCGTGCTTGCGCCACTGGCGCGCCAACGAAGCACCGCTCTCGCCCGGCAGCATCCAGTCGAGCAGGATGACGTCGGGCAGCACCGCGTCGACCTCGCGCTGCGCCGCCGCGCCGTCAAAAACGACCGTGGGCGCAAAGCCGTTGTGGCGCAGGTTGACGGCGATCAGCTCGGCGATCGCCGGTTCGTCTTCCACCACCAGAACACGTGGCAGTTTTCTCACAATAGCAACCCCTGAACAGCAAAGCATGTTGCGATAGAGCGGCCTTGACCGAGTGCCAGCGCAGAACCGGCTTTGCCGGGCTGCTGCTGGCGCCCCCCTTGGGGGGTGACGCGAAGCGGCGCGGGGGGTGTTCTCTTGCTCATCCGACCACCGACTCCACTTTGTCCATCGAGGTGTGGCGCACGTCTTCGCCCTTGACCACGAAGATGATCTGTTCGGCAATGTTCTTCGCGTGGTCGCCCACGCGCTCCAGCGACTTGGCCAGGAACAGCAGGTTCAGGCTCGGTGAAATGGTGCGGGGATCTTCCATCATGTAAGTGATCAGCTTGCGCAGAAAGCCGTCGTATTCAAGGTCGATGGCATTGTCTTCTTTCATGATCGACAGGGCCATGGACGTGTCCAGTCGGGCAAAAGAATCCAGCGTCTTGCGCAGCATGCCGGCGGCGAGATCGGCAGCCAGTCGCAGCTCCGATACCGGCAAGGAGCGCGGCGAGCCGCTTTCGATGATCGATTTGACCATGCGCGCAATGCGGGCCACTTCATCGCCTGCACGTTCCAGATTTTGCGTGGTGCGCGAGATCGCCATCAGGAAGCGCAGGTCGCGCGCCGTGGGCTGGCGACGGCCGATGGTGGAAATGATCTCGTGATCGATGTTCACTTCCATCTGGTTGATGCGGTTTTCGGCTTCGAGCACCTGCTCGGCCGTCTCCAGGCTCATGTGGATCAGCGCGTAGACCGCCTGGTGCAGCTGGGACTCGACCAGGCCGCCCATCTCCAGCACGTGGGTGGAAATGGAGTTCAGCTCGGCATCGAACTGGCTGGAGATGTGTTTGTCGCCCATGAAGGTCTCCTGATAGGCTGCCTCCCAGGCAGCCTGCACCCCCGCAGGGGCAATGAATGAGAGAAACGAAACGGAGGAAGCGGTGACAGGGTCAGCCGAAACGGCCGGTGATGTAGTCCTCGGTCTCCGTCTTGGTTGGCTTGAAGAAGATCTGTTCGGTGGAGCCGAATTCGATCAGCTCGCCCAGGTACATGTAGGCGGTGTAGTCGCTGCAGCGGGCGGCCTGCTGCATGTTGTGCGTCACGATGGCGATGGTGTAGTCCTGCTTGAGCTCGTGCACCAGTTCCTCGACCTTGCCGGTGGAGATCGGGTCGAGCGCCGAGGTGGGCTCGTCGAGCAGCAACACCGAAGGCTTGACCGCCACGCTGCGCGCGATGCACAGGCGCTGCTGCTGGCCCCCGGAGAGCGACAGTCCGCTCTGGCTGAGCTTGTCTTTCACCTCGCCCCACAAAGCAGCCTTGGACAGCGCCCATTCGACGCGGTCGTCCATCTCGCTCTTGCTGAGATTTTCGTAGAGCTTCACACCAAAGGCGATGTTGTCGTAGATCGACATCGGGAACGGCGTGGGCTTCTGGAACACCATGCCGATGCGCGCGCGCAGCAGGTTGATGTCCTGCTTGTCGTCGAGGATGTTCTGGCCGTAGAAATTGATCTCGCCCTCGGCGCGCTGGCCGGGGTACAGGCTGTACATGCGGTTGAGGGTGCGCAGCAGTGTGGATTTGCCGCAGCCCGACGGGCCGATGAAGGCCGTGACCTTGCGTTCCTCGATGTTCATGTTGACCCCCTTGAGGCCCTGGAACTTACCGTAGTAGAAGTTCAGGTTGCGCAACTCAAGGGCGTTTTTCTTGGGGGATGCAGCGGTTTCGATCATGGGTCGGATCCGGATAATTGAGGAGATGACGGCGTGCGCAGGAAGGGCGAGGCTCAGACTGGCGTCTTTTCGCGCAGGAACACGCGGGCAATGATGTTGAGCACCAGAACAGACAGGGTGATGAGCAGCGCACCGCCCCATGCCAGCCGGATCCAGTTGTCGTAGGGACTCATGGCGAACTGGAAGATCACCACCGGCAGGTTGGCCATGGGCCTGCTCATGTCGGTGCTGAAGAACTGGTTGTTCAACGCGGTGAACAGCAGCGGTGCGGTCTCGCCGCTGATGCGGGCCACGGCCAGCAGCAGACCGGTCATGACACCGCTCTTGGCTGCGCGCAGCGTGACCAGAGTGGCCACTTTCCAGCGCGGTGCGCCCAGGGCAAAGGCTGCTTCGCGCAGGCTGCCAGGCACCAGTCGCAGCATGTTCTCGGTCGTGCGAACGACCACTGGCACCGCGATCAGCGACAGCGCCAGCGAGCCGGCCCAGCCCGAAAAGGTGCCCATCGTGGCCACCGCGATGGCGTACACGAAAAGGCCCAGCACGATGGAAGGTGCCGACAGCATGATGTCGGTCACGAAGCGGGTCACCTCGGCGGTCTTGCTCTCGTCGCCGTATTCGGCCAGGTACACGCCGGCGAAGATGCCGATGGGTGTGGAGACCAGCACGGAGAAGCCCACCATCAGCAGGCTGCCCACGATGGCGTTGGCCAGGCCACCGCCTTCGGTGCCGGGTGCGGGCGTGGACTGGGTGAACATGTTCCAGTCCAGCGCGGCAAAGCCGTTGCTGAACAGCACGAACAGGATCCACAGCAGCACGGTCAGGCCCAGCGCCATCGAACCCATCGAGAGGGTCAGGCCGACAGCGTTGGACCAGCGGCGCTGGCGGTAAAGCGATTGATTGAAGTCCATGTTGGTGTCTTTCGTTGTGGGATTCAGAGGCCCTTGGCCTTTTCAGCCCGTACCAGCATCCACTTGGCCAAGCCGAGCACGATGAAGGTGATGACAAACAGCAGGAAACCCAGCGCGAACAACGCGGAGATGTGAAAGTCAGCGGCCTCGCCGAACTCGTTGGCCAGCGTCGAGGCGATCGACGTGCCCGGTGAGAACAGCGAGGTGGGCATGCGGTTGGCGTTGCCGATAACAAAGGTGACGGCCATGGTCTCGCCCAGAGCGCGGCCCAGGCCCAGCATCACACCGCCCACCACGCCTTTTTGCGTATACGGCAGCACGATCTTGCGCACCACTTCCCAGGTGGTGCAGCCCAGCCCGTAGGCCGATTCGCGCAGGATGGGGGGCACAATCTCGAACACGTCGCGCATCACAGCCGCCACAAAAGGGAGCACCATGAAGGCGAGCACGATGCCAGCGGCCAGGATGCCGAAGCCGTTGGTGCTGCCGCCAAACAGGAAGCCGATCAGCGGCATGCCGCCGAGCACGTTCTGCAGCGGCACCTGGGCGTAGTCTGCGAACAGCGGTGCAAACACGAACAGGCCGAACATGCCGTAGATGATGGACGGCACGGCCGCCAGCAGTTCGACCGCCGTGCCCAGCGGGCGACGCAGCCAGGCGGGACAGGTTTCGGTGAGGAACAGCGCGATGCCAAAAGCCAGCGGCACAGCGATCAGCAGCGCAATGCCCGCGCTGGCCAGGGTGCCGACGATCGCGATCGCGGCACCAAATTCTTCGTTGATGATGTCCCATTCCACATACCAGATGAAGTTCACACCGAACTTCTGGAACGCGGGCCAGGCATTGATGAACAGGGAAACGATGATGCCCATCAGGGCGACCAGCACCAGCAGCGAAAACGACTGCGTGATGCGGTGAAAGAAAACGTCCTGGAGCCGCTGCCGTCTGGCGATTGACACCATGCTGGCACTGCCCGTTTCAAGGGACACTGGTTGCGAATTCATGGTGGTACCCACGCTCATGTTGACTCCCGTCAGATTACTCTCGTTCACTGATATGCGTCATGCGCCGTCTGGCACTGGGCCAGCCGGCGCATGACGCGGGTCAACGCAACTTACTTGGCGATCTGCGACCAGACCTTGGAGCGGATCTGGTCCGTCAGGCTGTCAGGCAGGGCCACGTAGTCGAGGTCGGCAGCCATCTGCTTGCCGCTTTTGAACGCCCAGTCGAAGAACTTGAGCGCTTCGGCCGAAGCCACTTTGTCTTCAGGCTGCTTGTACATCAGGATGAACGATGCGGTGGACACGGGCCAGCTGGCGGCACCCTTGGCGTTCACCATGGAGATGCCCATGCCGGGCACGCTGAACCAGTCGGCGCTGGCAGCGGCGGCGGCGAAGGCGGTGTCATCGGGGCTGACGTACTTGCCATCGGCGTTCTGCAGCTGCATGAAGTTCATCTTGTTCTTCTTCACGTAGGCGTATTCCACGTAGCCCAGCGCGCCCTTGACGCGGTTCACGTTGGCGGCCACACCTTCGTTGCCCTTGCCACCCACGGACGAAGCGGCTGGCCACTTGACGGCAGCGCCCTTGCCCACCTTGTCGGCCCAGTCCTTGCTGACCGCGGTCAGGTAGTCGGTCCAGTTGAAAGTGGTGCCCGAACCGTCGGCGCGGTGCACGATGGTGATGGAGGCGTCAGGCAGTGCTTTGCCAGGATTCAGGGCGACCAGCTTGGCGTCGTTCCATTTGGTGATGTTGCCCAGGAACATGTCGGCCAGCACGGGGCCGGTCACGCGCAGTTCGCCCGGCTTGAAGCCGTCGAGGTTGATCACGGGCACGGTGCCGCCGATGATGGCCGGGAACTGGATCATGCCGTCCTTTTCCAGATCGGCACCGGACACCGGCGCATCGGAAGCACCGAAGGTCACGGTCTTGGCGCGGATCTGCTTCAGACCGCCCGAGGAGCCGATCGACTGGTAGTTCAGGCCGGTGCCGGTTTCCTTCTTGTAGGCCTCGGCCCACTTGGCGTAGACCGGGAACGGGAAGGTGGCGCCAGCGCCGGTGATGTCGGCGGCGAAGGCGTTGCCCATGGCCATGGTGGCCAGGGCGGCAGCGGCGACGGTCTTCAGAAGGGTGCGTTTGGTGTTCATGAGTGTCCTCTGTGTTGGGGAAAGAAAATCCACAACCGGGACTCTAGGGGGGCAATGTGACAAGACTGTGACAGTCACAAAACCGTTTTGGAAACAGCGCCTTGCCGCGGCATGTGTCGATAATGAATCCGATACCCACACGAAAGAAGCCAATGGAACTCGTGTTGAAACTGTTGACCGGTGGCGCCGGCAGCCTGGCGGCCTACCTCGCCGCTCACGTGTTGCTGTGCCTGCTGCCCGCGTTTTTCATCGCGGGCGCCATGGCAGCCCTGATCCCCAAGGCCAGCATCACGCGCTGGCTGGGGCGCAGCACGCCGGCCTACGTTTCCTACCCCGCTGCAGCAGCGGCTGGCTCGCTGCTGGCGGTGTGTTCCTGCACCATCGTGCCCCTGTTTGCGGGCATTTACCGCAAGGGCGCCGGCATTGGCCCCGCCATGACGTTTCTCTTCTTTGCGCCGGCCGGCAACATCATGGCGCTGGCCTACACCGGCAGCATCCTCGGGCCCGAGTTTGCCGTTGCACGCGTGGTGTTCTGCCTGATGTTCGGCATCGGTATCGGCATCCTGATGGCGCTGGTGTTCTGGCGCGACGATGCGAGCCACGACGCGCAGACCGACACGCTCTTTGCGGCCCAGGCCAGCATCGCCCCGGCGGCCCTCGGCGTCCTGCTGTCGCTGGTGGCCTTGCTGATTGCTGGCACGCTGAAGCTGTGGCCATTGACCACCATCGTGGGCACCTTCACTTTGCCCCTGCCCTGGGCCGTGGCCTGGCAGGAAACCCTGTTCGGCTGGGTGCCCTTTGACGCCGCCAAAGGCGAAGAAGGTGTGAGCTTCCAGGGTTCGGTATTGATCGGCTTGCTGCTGCTGATCTCGGCCACGGCCTGGAAAGGCATGGAAGACATCATCGAAGGCGCCAACCGCTGGACCTGGGTAGCGCTGGGCCTGGCGGCGACCACCCTGCTGGTGGCGGCGTTGCGCCTGACGCCCACGCCAGTAGGTCTGGAAATCGCCCTCACCGGCCGCGCACTGGGGGTCGGCCTCTCGCTGTGGGCGGTCTGGTTCTACGCCCGGCAACTTCCCGCCGACGACTGGCGCAGCTGGCTGTGGGAAGCCTGGCGTTTCGTCAAGCAGATCTTCCTGGTGCTGGTGATCGGCGTGTTCGTGGTCGGCATGGTGCGGCAACTCATCCGGCCGGAATGGATCGAATCGCTGGCCGGCAGCAACACCCTGATGGCCAACGTGGTGGCGGTGGGTTTCGGCGTCTTCATGTACTTCCCCACGCTGGTCGAAGTGCCGGTGGCCCGCATGTTCCTGGACCTGGGCATGCACCCCGGCCCGCTGCTCGCCTACCTGATGGCCGACCCGGAACTCAGTCTGCAGAGCATGCTGATGGTGGCCGCGGTGATCGGGCGGACCAAGACCGCAGCCTACGTGGGCTGGGTGGCCCTGTTCAGTGTTTGCGCGGGCCTGATCTTTGGCGCCTGGGTCGACGGTGCGGCCTGGACGTCACTGGCGCTGGTGATGGGCGCGTGCCTGGCCGGTTTGGCTGTTGCACTGGGCTGGTTGCGCCGGCGGCAGCGCATGGTTGTTGCCGCCTGATTTTTTTCATGTTTTCGAAGGAGAAACACCATGTTGACCGTCAAGATCCTGGGTTCCGGCTGTGCCAACTGCAAAAAGCTCGAAGCCGTGGCCCGCGAAGCCGCCACCGCCAGCCACATCGAGGCCGAGTTCCTCAAGGTCACCGACATGCAGCAGATCATGGCCTACGACCTGCTCTCCACGCCGGGCCTGGTGGTCAATGAAAAACTGGTCAGCAGCGGGCGCATCCCCACCGTGGCGGAAGTCCAGAAGTGGTTGTCCGCCTGACTTTGCGGTGACTCCAGCCACTCAATGATGGTGGACATGGCTGACTGGCCCCTGCTGCGCAGGGGACGTGTCCGACGCCGCATGCCAGTCCCCACAGGGCTCCGTGAACGGAGCGCTCACCACCTGCAATGTGGCATGGGTGATCTCGAAGCGGTGATGCAGTTGCTCCGTGGCCTCTTTCAGAAACCCGTCGTCGGCATGTCCCTGCGGCATCACCAGATGGGCCGTCATGGCCACCTGTGACGTGTCCATGGCCCAGATGTGCAGGTCGTGCACGCGGCTGATGCCCGGCAGCGCCGCCAGGTAGTCGTGCACCGCCTGCGGGTCCACGCTATCCGGAACGCCATCAAACAGCAGGTGCAAGGATTGCCGAAACAGGTTCCAGGTGCCGATGAGAATCACGGCAGCGATCAACAGGCTGACCACCGGATCGAGCCAGGTCCAGCCCATCCACAGGGTGAGCGCGCCGGCCACCACCACGCCAGCCGATACCAGCGCATCGGCCGCCATGTGCAGGAAGGCGCCGCGGATGTTCAGGTCGCTCTCGCGTCCCCGCATGAACAGCAAGGCGGTCGCGGTGTTGACCACGATGCCCACGCCCGCCACCACCATGATCGTCACGCCCTGATTGCCGACCAGCGGGTCGGGTGACATCAGGCGCCCCGCAGCTTCCCAGACCAGCGCGCCCATGGCCACGAGCAGCAGCAGAGCATTGGCAAAAGCCGCCAGGATGCTGCCGCGCTTCCATCCATAGGTGTGGCGTGCGTTGGGTCGCAGCTTGCCGGCCAGCGCACCGCCCCAGGCCAGTACCAGCCCGGCCACATCGCTCAGGTTGTGCCCCGCATCCGCCAACAAGGCCAGCGAGTTGATTTTCCAGCCGTAGAACGCTTCGATCGCCACGAAGACCAGATTGAGTCCGATGCCGATGGCAAAGGCCTTGTTGAAATTGGCGGGGGCGTGGCTGTGATCGTGTCCGGCGCTCATGGGGTTTGTGCTTGCAAGGCTTTTTGTTTTTTCAAGCGCGGCGCATCGCGCCGCTCAGATCGGTACCCGGCGCCACGGTGTTGAACACCGTGCCGTACTTCTTGACGTTGTCGTGCAGCAGGTCAATGCGCCGATCCGGCTCATCGGTGTCCACGATGATCTCGTAACGAATGCTTTCCATCCTGGGCGGCACGTCCTGCCGAACCCCGTCAACGATCACCTGCACGCCGCGCAGCTCGAACTTGAGGATCGGCACAACACGCTCGATGCCCTTGATCATGCAGGCCGACAGCGCGGCCAGCAACAACTCGGCAGGGTTGAAGGCATCGGGGTTTCCGGCCATGTCGGTGTCCAGTGCAATTTCGGCGTTCTTGCAGTGTGAAAGGCTGCCGTGGGCATCCACGCGGCGCGAGCTCACGTGAAAGGTCATCTTGGTGGGGGTTTCGGTCATGGAGTGCCTGCTGGAATGGGTGAAGCCGAGGATGGGTCGGACTCTGGTGCAGCCTCGAATCGTTGCCCTTTCACAGGGTACCCCTTTTGCATCCACAACAGAATGCCTCCGCGCACAGGCTTGACCCGTGACATGCCCATGCGCTGCAGAAACTGGGCCGCTTCGGCGCTTTTGTCGCCGTTCTGGCAAACCACCAGAACATCGCGATCGGATGGCAACTCGGACCAGCGCTGGGTCAACTCGCTGAAAGGCAGGTGGATCCATCCAGGCACATCAAAGGCCAACGCCTGGACTTCGGCTTGTTCACGAACATCCAGCAGCACGGCGCCTGTGAGGGCGTCGTCGTGGGCGTTGGTGGTGCAGATGGGCCCCGGTTCTTCGTTCATGTACAGAAGACGAAGGCAGCGCTGAAAAGATGCAGGTCAAGGCATCAAAAGCGAGTCGTTCTGCTTGGCGAGGGCCGCCGGGGTGACGGGGTGACGGGCCTCTGGAATCTGCCTGCTGGGCCGTCGCCCAAACCCTGGCCCGCCCATCTGCGGGCCAGGTTCTGGACGCGGTTCAGCAGCAACCGGTGCGTGCGCTGGCTGCTGCAACCGGCGCCTCGTAGCGCTCGCCGATCACCGGGAACCCCTTGCGAATCCACTTGAGCAGGCCGTCTTGCATGTTGCTCACACGGGTGAAGCCATGGAACTGCAGGAAGTAGGTGGCCTTGAGGCTGCGGTCACCCGTCTCGCAAACCAGCACCAGCTCGCGGTCCTTGGGCAATTCGCCCCAGCGCTGCTCCAGCTCAAGGAGCGGAATGTTCACGATGGCCGGCACGTCAAAGGCCGTGCGGGCCACGTCGGCGCGCTCGCGCACGTCCACCAGCAAAGCGCCCTCGCTCACCAGGCGGCGCGTGGCGGTGGGGCAGACCTGTTTTGCTTCTTCCAGCATGGTGTTCTCCTGGGGGATTCAGACCCTCAGCCTCTCAACCACTGTTCTATTTTTTCGCGGGTGGGCACGCCCCCGGCGTGCACCACCTTGCCATTGATCACCACGCCGGGCGTGCTCATGACGCCGTAGCCCATGATGTCGCGCAGCTCTTCCACCTTCTCCAGCTTGACCGCCACACCCTTGGCTTTCGCCACCTGGTCGATCAGCGCGATGGTGTTCTTGCAGTTGGTGCAACCGGTTCCGAGTACCTTGATGTCCATGATTCACTCCTGTTCCATTTCGAGATAGGTGAGGTTGGCGATCTGGGGGAGCCAGACCTCCACGTGCTTGAGGTGTTTGTAGGGCGCTGCGTCAAAGCTCTTGATCGCTGAGCTCATGTCGGTACCCGCCGCCACCGCCTTGCCCATGTGGGCGCGCAGGGCCTTGAGCAGGTGGCCGGTGTCGGTCTGGGCCTTCGCGAGCGTGGTCACGCTGCCGTGGCCCGGCACCACCACCTTCGGCTTCAGCGCCTCCAGCGCTTCGAACGATGCCAGCCAGGTCTTGGTCTTGCTCACCGGGTGCAGGCCCAGGATGCGGTCCACATAGACCACGTCGCCGGTGAAGACCACACCGCTCTGCGGCAACCAGACCATGCTGTCGCCCGGCGTGTGGCCGCCCTTGCGGTGCACCACATGCACGGCCACGCCGCCCAGGTCCAGTGTGGTGTCGGCATCCTTCAGCCAGCGCGTGGGCAGTACGATCTGTGTGCCGTCCACCTTCTCCTTGAGCACGGGTGCGTTGGCCTTCAGGTGCGCCGGCCCCCGGGCCCTCATGTCGGCCTCGGCATCGGCGTGCGCCATGATTTCCGCGCCCTGCGCCTTGAAGTAACCGTTGCCCAGCCAGCGATGGTCTTGCCCGCCGGTGTTGATGACCCACTGGATGGGCTGCGGCGTCACCTTCTTCACGGCTTCTGCGATCTGCTTCGCGCCCTGGAAGCTCGCGCCGCTGTCGATCAGCAGCGCGCCAGCAGGTGTGACCACCAGGCCCAGGTTGGCGTTGATGGCTTCGTTCTCAAAGGTGCGGCCTTCGGTGTCACCGACGTAGGCGTACACGTTGGGAGCGACGGGTTTGAAGACGATCTCCACCGCCTGGGCAGACCAAGCCAGGGTGGCAGCCAAGCCTGCGATCAGCAGGTGTTTGTGTCGGATGGTTGGAATGTGCATACCGGTTGGTCTCCGTTGGTTTGAGGAAATGAATGTCAAAGTACCGCGTTGAACACAAAGCCCACGATCAGGATGCCGGTGGCGACCACGCCCACGAAAGTGGCGATAAGGCGCACCTTCAACACCTTGCGCAGGATGATCAATTCGGGCAGTGAGAGCGCGATCACGCTCATCATGAAAGCCAGCACCGTGCCCAGCGCCGCACCCTTGGCCAGCAGGGCCTGCACGATCGGGATCACACCAGCTGCGTTGGTGTACATGGGCACACCGATCAGCACCGCCAGCGGCACCGACCACCAGGCGTCCTTGCCCATGAAGCTGGCCATGAAATCCTGCGGCACCCAGCCGTGGATGCCGGCGCCGATGGCGATACCGGCCAGGATGTAGGGCCAGACCTTGCCTACGATTTCGCGCACCGAGGCGAAACCCGCCTGCACCCGGTCGGCCAGCGTCGTTTCAGCCGCCTCGTAACCCGCCGACATCCTGGGCATGTCGCGCACCCAGTCTTCGAGGTGTGCCTCCATCTTCAGCCGACCGATGATCCAGCCGGCCACGATGGCCACCGACAGGCCCAGGCCCAGGTACAGCGCCGCGATCTTCCAGCCGAACATGCCAAACAGCAGCGCCAGCGCCACCTCGTTGACCATCGGCGCCGAGATCAGGAATGAAAAAGTGACACCCAGCGGCACGCCCGCCTGCACGAAACCGATGAACAGCGGCACCGCCGAGCACGAGCAGAACGGCGTGACGATACCGAGCGCGGCGGCCATCACATTGGCCGCACCCTCGGTGCGCCCGGCCAGCAGCGCACGGGTGCGCTCGGGTGTGAAGTAGCTGTTGACCATGCCCATGACGAACACCACGCCGGTGAGCAGCAGCAGCACCTTGGGGGTGTCGTAAAAGAAAAACTGCAGTGCACCGCCCAGGTGACTGGCCCGGTCCACCGGCAAGGCGGCGACCAGCGCTTCGGAACCGGGCAGCAAGGTCTGGTACAGCGCAAACCAGACCAAGGCAGCCACGACCAGGAAAAAGACCGGCTGCCGCATCGGCCAGCTGGCCAGGGGCGAGGGAGACGTCGAGGTGTTCATGCCGCAGAAGACGCGACACCTCGCCAAAAGATGCAGGTCGGTTCAAAAAAGTTGAAGCCTGCCCGCCGATGGCCCGTTCGGGCTCAGAGCATCTGGGCGATGGCCTCAACGTCTTCGGCAAACATCTGGCCTTTTTCGGCCAGCACCAGCTTGCCGTCGCGACCGCGCAGCAGGGTGATGGGCAGGCCCCGGGGTTTGGGGAAGGCCTTGCGCCATTCCGGGCTGGCCCAGGCGGCCGGGAAGCTGTAGCCCTTCTTTTTCAGGTAAACCACGGCGTCTTCGGGTTTCTTGTCGATGGACAGCGCCACCATCTGCAAGCCACGTCCCTTCTGGCTTTGCCAGAGCTTTTCCATGCTGGGGCTTTGCAGCGCGCAGAACGGGCATGTGCTGGACCACCAGTACACCAGCAGGGGCTTGCCCTCGGCCGGGGCCGGCTCGAACACCGAACCGTCGAGCAGCGAGATGCGCGGCAGCTTGAGTTCGCTGCCGAGCGCTGGCAGCGGTGGCGCCTTGGCCTCCTCGGCGGCGGCCGATACCGGCTGAGCCCAGGCGGCTGGCCATGGGCTGGTCAGCACGGCGGCGGCACCGCCCAGCCAGACGCGGCGGGTCCAGCGGTCATGCATGGCATCGGGTATGGCGCCGGGTCCGGCTTCAGGTCGGGTCATGGGAGGTCCTTGGGCTCTTGAGGGTCACAACAAGCGGGGGCTACGGGGGCGGGCAACGGTGGCCGGGGCACAAAATCGTCCACGCGGCCGACATCGTCAAAAGACACCTGGCAGGCCGTGGTCATGCGTTCGCGCATGCGTTTGCGGGCTCGCTGCACGCGGGACTTGGCCGCCGGCAGGCTCAGGTTCTTGAGCCGGGCGAAGTCCCCCTGCTCCATGCCCTGCAGGTCGCACAACTGAATGGCTTCGCGGTCCTGCGGGTCCAGCTCGGACAAGACCCGAGGCAGACAGGCCTGGGCCAGCGTGTCCACCGGGTCGGCGTGCTCGACAGGTGCGGGCAGCTCGTCCAGGCCCTCGGGCAAAGGCAGGCTGTCGCGCGACACGCGCAGGCGGTCGGTGAGGGTATTGCGGGTGACTTCAAACAGCCAGGCGCGCGGCTGCGCGATGGCGGCGAAGTGGTCTCCCTGCTTGAGGGTCTTGAGAAACACGTCCTGCAGCAGGTCGTCCACCTCGCTCTTCACCGGCGCGCGCGACAGCAGCCAGCGGCGCAGCTCGGCTTCGTGTTGCGACCAGATGGCCAACACAGGGGAGAAAGAGGCAGAACGATCAACGGACATGCGAAGAATGTTTCCAGATAGCGACGTCAGAGCGCGACATCAACGACTCAAGCGGTTCTGAATAGATATTCCGCCACGATGGGCATATGCAAGAGTTCGCCTCATGACGAGAAGTCTCCAGACGGCAACCCGTCAGGCTCAACGCCCATCGGGCTCTGTGCGGAGCTCAACATTGTCACGCCTGAATCGCTAGCTTCTTCATTTTTTCCCACAACGTCTTGCGTGAAATGCCCAGCACATCGGCCGTTTTTCCAACGCTGCCATCGCAGTGCTGCAGTGCTTTCTGGATGTGTGAACGCTCCACCGTTTCGACCATGCGTTGCAAGGTGACGATGCCGTCCTCTGGCCCGTCATGTGTGACGGAAGAACCATGGGGCTGGCTCTCGGGAAGGTCCAGCACCCCACCATCGCTGAGCACCACCGCCTCCTCCAGAAACGAACGCAGCTCCCGCACGTTGCCACGCCACTCGCGGCCCATGAGGGCTCTCAGAAAGGGTTCGGACATGGCCAGGGGACGACCCTGCTCCACCACGATCTGGGCCAGCAGCTCTTCGGTCAGCCAGCGGATGTCTTCCGGTCGCTCGCGCAGCGGAGGCAACTCGATCTTGATGACCGCCAGTCGGTAGAACAGGTCTTCCCGGAACGCGCCCGCGTTCATGTCCGCGTACAGGTCGCGGTTCGTTGCGGCCAGGATGCGAAAGTCGCTCTGTGTGGTCCGCTCAGCCCCCAGGCGGAAAAAGCACTTTTCCTGCAGGGCGCGAAGCAGTTTGGCCTGCATGCTGGCAGGCAACTCGCCCACCTCGTCCAGAAACAAGGTGCCCTTGTTGGCGCGCTCCAGATAGCCCCTGTGGGTGCGCATCGCTCCGGAGAATGCGCCTTTCTCGTACCCAAAAAACTCGGCCTCCAGCATGGTCTCGGGGATCGCGGCGCAGTTCACCGCCACGAATTCCCCCTTCCCCACTCTGGGATCGAGGCTGTGGATGAGCTGGGCGGCCACCTCCTTGCCCACCCCCGACTCCCCGGTCAAAAGCACCGACACACGTTGGCTGGCCACCTTGTGCACCATGGCTTCCACACGGCGCATGGCGACAGAAACACCGAGCAGCGCGTCGTCGTCGAGCGCGACGGACAGGTCCACAGCATCCCGTATCTTGGCCACCAGGCGCTCGATGTCGAAAGGCTTGGTCAGGTACTCCCGGGCACCGGCGCGAACGGCTGCGACCGCATCGTTGACACTGCCATAGCCCGTCAGGAAGAACCAGGGCAAGGCCCTGACGGTGGCGGGCAAGGAGACGAACCACTCTGTGGCCAGTCCATCGGGAAGCCGGACATCGCTGACCACGGCAGAAGGCAGGAATGAGAGGGCTTCACGAGCTTCGCTGAGCCGACGGCACCAGCTCACCTGCAGGCCTTCCAGTTCGAAGCGCTGCAACAGCGACTCACCCATGATGGGGTCGTCTTCAATCAACAGGATGGATGTCATGTCAGGCCTTCCGGCGCCTCTCGGTTGGGCACCTCAAACAAGAGGCAGGTTTGTGAGGTTTCGCTGGTGTCCAGCTCGAACCGGCCGCGCAGGTGGCTGGCAAGTTCCTGACACACCCACAGGCCAAATCCGCGTGGGTCCTTGCCGCTTTCGGCGGCCAGCGTGCTCTTGAACTTGTCTTCGCTCAGCACCGGTCCGCTGTTGTTGATGCAGAACCGCACCCTGGATTCATCGGCCTGGAGCCGCGCGCAGACAGAACCCTGCTCGCCCGCCGCCTTGAGCGCATTGAGCAGCAAATTGAGCATGACCTGACGCAGCGGCGCCGAGGGCACCCGCAGGGCCGACTCCACATCGACCTGAATCCGGATCTCCGCCCGGCGTTTTTCGGCCGTACCCCTCACCAGGGTCACGATGTCTTCCAGATCGCCCGGCTCCAGCGGCCGGTCCTCGATCCGGGCCTGTGGCAACAGCGCCGCCACGGTGGTGCGAATCTGCTGCAGTCCTCGATCAAGCAGATCCAGGGTGCGCAGTCGGATCGACTCCGTTCCCCCGTGCAGGCGCAGCGTCTGGGTGGCCGTCAACATGCCCGCCAGCGGGTTGTTGATCTCGTGCGCCACGGCGGCCGTCATCTTGCCTACGGCGGCCAGGCGCTCTGCCGACAGCGCGCGCTCCTCCGCTGCTTTGCGGCGTTCGAGCTCGCCCATCAACTGCGCGACGGCATCGCCAATGCGGCTCAACTCAGGGTCCGTGGTCTTGGGCACATCGCCCTGCAGGACACCGGTGTCATCCCGCCCGATGCGCTCGATCACCTCCACCAGCCGGCCCACCGGACGGGCCATGCGTTTGCCCACCCACCACCCGAGGGGACCGAGCACCGTGACCGCCAGCACGATACCGATCAAGGCGGTACGGGCCAGCGATGCCCAGTCGGGCGCAAAAGCGGCCGACTCCACCTCGGTGAACACGAAGCCCAGGGTCTGGCCGTCTTCGCTGCGAATGGGGTCGATCAGCACCACGGAGCCATCGAGTATCAGGTGAAGCTCCCGTTGTTCGATCTCCAGAGAAGACAACAGCGGCTGTTCACGCCAGGGTGCGCCCAGCACCTGCCGGCCGGTCTCCAGTTTCACCGGGTCCGACGCGGCGAACACGGCACCGTCCGGGGACAGGATCGCCAGGCGCGCCTGGTCCGCATCCGCCCCGGGGATGAGCTGTGCGGTGTCTCGCAGCAGCGAGAACACTCGCCAGGTGTCGTCGGCTGCCAGCATGGGGCGCACCTGCGCGATGACGAGGACCACTGCCCGGTCCAGCAGCGACAAGGTATCCCGGCGTGCGTTCTGTGCCTGGACCCGCGCTGTGATGGCCGTGACCAGCACCGCCGCCAGCAGCACGGCCAGGGAAAGCCCCAGCGGTATCTGCACCCGGTAAGGCAATCGCCTGAGCATCAGCCCCCCACCCCGCTGCCGGGGACCTGCCGGGCCTGCCGCCGGATGGAGTCGAACAGGCTTGCCTGCCCCAGCGTGAAACCGGTCAGATTCAATGAGGCCAACAGGTCTCGCCCCACCTTGTCGTCGCCCATGTGTAGCAAGGCCTGGCGAAGCGCTTCCATCTGCGGGTGCTCATGACCCTTGCGGACCACCAGCGGCGGAAACCCAAAAGGTTCCGACTTCCAGATGACCTCGGTCTTGGCAATGGCGGGCATGCCCTGGGCGCGCATCGTCTCCCAGACGTAGCCGTCGATTGAGCCGGCCTGGGCCAGGCGGGCCGCCACGGCTTCGGCCACGTTGCGGTGGCCGTGCGTGAAAAAACCCCGCTTGAGGTCACGCACCGGCACCCCGGCCTTGCCCAACTGGGCCTGCGCGACCAGCCAGCCCGAGTTGGAGAGTGGATCGGAATAGGCCAGCACACGCCCTTTGAGATCGGCCCAGCCCTGGATCTCCGCGACCGGTGTTTTCGGGCGGATGAGGTAGGCCTGGTAGAACGGCTGGCCCTGGTACAGCGGCACCGCCAGCAGGGACAGCTCACTCTCGAAACGCACAAAGGGATAGCCACAGATCCACGCCGCGTCGATCTGCCCCGAAAACAGCAGGTCCAGGATGCTCTGGTAGGACTCGCGGGCCACGAACTCGACATCGACCCCCACCCGACTGCCCAGATAGCGCCCCCAGCGCGACAGGAAGGCCACCTGGTCGGCCAGGATCACCGGGGTCAGACCGATGCGCAGGCGGTCCGCTCCCCAGCTCGGGAGTGACACAGCCGCTGCGGCGGCGCCGCAGAGGCCGGCGGCCAGGTAGCGTCTTCGGTTCACGGACATTCCTGCGTTACGTTTTCGTAACTTTGATTTTCATCATGGTTACGAAAAGTTCACAGCGAACAAACCCTAGTGCTGCAAGCCCTTGTTTTTAAAGAGATCCGCTCCTGGCACAGCCATTGCGATGTGACATCGCCTTTGTTCAAACCAGGAGACAACATGGAAGACATCAAGATCGGTCGCCGCTTTTTTCTGAAATCGGGCGGCGCCGCAGCCGCTGTAGCGGGCGCCACCATCATCCCGATTCGCAATGCGAACGCCGCCACCCTGCCGGCATCCAGCGGCACCACGCTGCCCTATCCCAAAAAAGCCGTCGGCTCGGCCAAGGGTCTGCCGCTGAACCAGGCGGTGAGTTTCGCCTACCCCGATGACAGCTCGGCCTGCCTGGCCATCCGCATGGGCTCGCCCGTTCCCGGCGGCGTCGGCCCCAACGGCGACATCGTGGCCTACAGCTCGTTCTGTACGCACATGGGCTGCCCTGTCGGCTACGAACCCGGCACCAAGACCTTCAAGTGCGGCTGCCACTTCTCCATCTTCGATCCCGAGAACGGCGGTCAGATGGTCACCGGCCAAGCCACCGAAGACCTGCCGCGCATCCTGCTGGAGTACGACGCCAAGACCGACAGCATCCACGCCGTCGGCGTCGATGGCCTGATCTACGGCCGCCAGTCCAACGTCCTGTAAGGAGAGCCGCATGACCACCCAGATCAACGACCGCATCGCGCTGCCCCCGAAAGACGCGCAAAAGACCAACATGACCTGCCACTTCTGCATCGTCGGATGTGGCTACCACGCCTACAAGTGGGATCACAACACCGAAGGCGGCCGCGCACCGGACCAGAACGCGCTGGGACTGGACTTCCGCACCCAGCTGCCGCCGTTTGCCACCACCCTGACCCGGGCGATGACCAACACCATCACCGACAAGGGCGGCAAGAAGTGGAACATCATGATCGTTCCCGACAAGGAATGCTCCGTGAACAGCGGCCTCTCAAGCACGCGCGGCGGCAAGATGGCCAGCTACATGTACACGCACGACGGCATCGGCCGCGAGCGCCTGAAGCACCCGCGCATCAAGCGCGGCGACCAGTGGCTGGACACCAGCTGGGAGCAGGCCCTCGCGATCTACGCTGGCCTGACCAAGAAGATCCTCGACAACGACGGCCCTGACGGCCTGTTCTACGACTGCTTCGACCATGGCGGCGCAGGCGGCGGATTCGAGAACACCTGGGGCACTGGCAAGCTGATGTTCAGCGCGCTGAAAACCCAGATGGTGCGCATCCACAACCGCCCGGCCTACAACTCCGAGTGCCACGCCACGCGCGACATGGGCGTGGGCGAGCTGAACAACAGCTACGAAGACGCCCAGCTGGCCGACTGCATCCTGTGCACCGGAGCCAACCCCTACGAGACGCAGACCAACTACTTCCTGAACCACTGGGTGGCCAACCTATCCGGTTCCACGGTCGACAAGAAGAAAAAGTGGTTCCCGGGCGAAACGGCAGCTGCGGCCAAGATCATCATCGTGGACCCACGCCGCTCGGCTACGGTGGCGATCTGCGAACAGGTGGCCGGCAAGGAGAACGTGCTCCACCTCGATATCCTGCCGGGTACCGACACGGCGCTGTTCAACACGCTGTTCACCTACGTGGTTCAACAAGGGTGGACCGCCAAGGACTTCATCGCCAAACACACCAGCGGTTATGACGACGCGGTCAAGACCAACCGCATGAGCCTGGAAGACGGCGCCAAGGCCACCGGGTTGACCGTGGCCCAGATCAAACAGGCGGCGGAATGGGCCTACAAGCCCAAGGCCAGCGGACACCGCCCCCGCACCTTCCACCCTTATGAGAAGGGCATCATCTGGGGCAACGACAACTACGTCATCCAGAGTGCGCTGGTGAGCCTGGTGCTGGCAACCGAGAACGTCGGGCGCCGTGGCACCGGCGTGTGCCGTTTGGGCGGCCACCAGGAGGGTTACACCCGTCCGCCCTACCCGGGCAACAGCAAGATCTATGTGGACCAGGAAGTCATCGCCGGCAAGGGCCTGATGTACACACTGTGGGGTACCAACCCCTACCAGACCACGCTGAACGCTGAACAGCATCGGTTGGTGCTGAGCAAGCGCGCCAAGATCGTGGACGAGGCGATCTCGCGGGCCCGCGGAGCGAGCACCGAGCAACTGGTGGACGTGATCTACAACGCCTGCAAGTACCAGGGTGGCATGTTCGTGGCGGCCATGAACCTCTACCCCACGCAGCTCGCCGACGACGCGCACCTGCTGTTTCCGGCGACCCATCCCGGTGAAATGAACCTGACCTCCATGAATGGCGAGCGCCGCATGCGCCTGTCCGAAAGGTTCATGGACCCTCCCGGCTCCGCGAAGCCCGACTGCCTGATCGCCGCCGACATCGCCAACACGCTCAAGGCGATGTACCAGAAGGCCGGGCAGGTCGACATGGCCAAACGTTTCGAGGGTTTCAACTGGAAGACCGAAGAAGACGCCTTCAACGACGGCTTCCGCCGAGCCGGTCGCCCGGGGGTGGAGCCGATCGACAGCCAGGGCGGCCCCACCGGTTATCTGGCCACCTACGATCTCCTGCGCAAGGCAGGGAACAACGGCGTGCAACTGCCCATCAAGGAAGTCAAGGACGGCAAGCTGATCGGTACGGAAATGGAATACGCCGATGGCAAGTTCAGCACCGGCGACGGCAAGGCCCATTTCAAGCCCGCGCCGTGGAACGGCCTGCCAAAAATGGTGGCGGACCAGAAGGCCAAGTACAGGTTCTGGATCAACCAGGGCCGCGCCAACGAAGTCTGGCAGACGGCCTATCACGACCAGTACAACAGCTTCGTGCGCGACCGCTACCCGATGGCCTACATCGAGATGAATCCGGACGATGCCAAGGCACTGGGCGTGGCGGCCGGCGACGTGGTCGAGGTCTACAACGACTTCGGCAGCACCTACGCCATGGCCTACCCGCTCAAGGCGATCAAGGCGGGGCAGACCTTCATGCTCTTTGGCTACATCAAGGGCGTGGCCGGTGACGTGGTGACCTCCTGGGTGGACCGCAACGTGGTGCCCTACTACAAGGGCACCTGGGGCGGCATCAAGCGCGTCGGCACGGTGGACGACTACAAGAAGTCGATCTCGTTCAAGGACCGCCGGTTCGCATGACCGGTTGTGAAAGGGTGGCAACGGCCACCCTTTCCTCCTTCAATACCCTCTGACAGGAGACACCCATGGGTGCTGCCTCACACGTGCCAAAACCTTGGCCGGGAGCGACGCTGCCGACAACGTCGCACACAGATGATCCCTTCACCGGCCACATGGCCGAGGCCTGGATCACGTCCCGCCAGAACATCTCTCCCAAGCGCCTGGAGGCGCCTGGCCCCGACGTTTCGCAGCTGCAACAGATCTTTCGCAGCGCCGCCTCAGCGCCCGACCACGGCCTGGTCAAGCCCTGGCGGTTCGTCATCGTGCTGCAGGACAAACGCGCCTTGCTGGCCGAGGTCTTTGCACTGGCGCTGGTGGACCGCGATCCAGGCGCCACACTGGAACAGATCGAAACCGCCCGCGAGAAAGCGCATCGCGCCCCGGTGCTGATGCTCGTGGTGGCCCAGCTGGGCACCTGCGAGCCACCCATTCCATCGTTGGAGCGCATGGTGTCCGTGGGCGCGGCCGTGCAGAACATGCTCCTGATGGCGCATGGCCAGGGTTTCGGCAGCAGCCTGACCAGCGGCCAGGCCATGCAGTCCACCCGCATGCGCCAGCTGTTTGGTCTTGCCACGGGCGAAGAAGCGGTCTGCTTCCTGAACATCGGCACCGTGTCCAGACGCAAGACCCAGCGCCGGCACCCCGAGGTGCACAGCTTTGTGAGCACGCTGTGACCGCCTCGTATCGAAGGAATCAACCTGCCGCGGTCCCACACAGGGAGCCCTGCCACGGGTGAGCCCCTGCTGTCGCGTGTGATCCGATTGCTGGACCATCGGCAGTTCGCCGAACGGCAGCGGGTGCCATCGCACTCCGGCGCCTGGGCGACTGGCGATGTCAGGGGATCGGCTTCACCGCCCCTTGCGTGACCTGCGCATCAGCTTGACCGACCGGTGCAATTTCCGTTGCGCCTATTGCATGCCCAAAGAGGTCTTCGGCAGCGACTACCGCTACCTCCCGCATTCATCGCTGCTCAGCTTCAAAGAGATCACCCGGGTGGCCCGGCAGTTCGTCTCTCTGGGGGTCAGGAAGATTCGGCTGACCGGTGGTGAGCCGCTGTTGCGCAAGAACCTGGGGGTGTTGCTGGCGCAGCTGGGGGGGGGCTGCGGGCACCCAATGGCGATGCGATCGACCTGACGATGACCACCAATGGTTCCTTGCTGGCGCGCAAGGCAGCGGCGCTCAAGGCCGCCGGGCTCAACCGCGTCACGGTCAGCCTCGACGCGCTGGACGACCGTGTTTTCAAACGCATGAACGATGTGGATTTTCCGGTGGCCAAGGTGCTGGAGGGCATTGAAGCGGCCCAGGCTGCAGGCATCTCCAACATCAAGGTCAACATGGTGGTCCAGCGCGGCGTAAACGACCACGAAGTGCTTCCGATGGCGCGCTTCTTTCAGGGAACGGGTGTCACGCTGCGCTTCATCGAATTCATGGATGTCGGGTCCACCAACGGCTGGAACCTGGATGCCGTGCTGCCCAGCGCCGAACTCGTTCGGCGGCTCTCCGAGCACATGCCGCTGGTCCGCCTCAAGGGCAGCTCCTCCGGCGAAACCGCGCAACGCTGGGGTTACGCAGGAGCCGACGGTCAGCATGAGAGATCGCTGGGCGAGATAGGGGTCATCGGCAGCGTGACCCAGGCCTTTTTCGGTGACTGCAACCGTGCCAGGCTGTCCACCGAAGGAGGCCTGTTCACCTGTCTCTTCGCGGGCCAAGGCGTCGATCTCCGCCGCATTCTCCGGAACATGACCACCAGGGATGATGAACAACTCGCCAGCGCCATCGCGTCCGTGTGACAAGGACGCTCCGATCGCTATTCACAGCAGCGGTCATGTGTGGCCGAAAGGTCCTCCATGCCCAAGCCAGAAATGAGCTATATCGGAAGTTGACGCCATTCGCCAGCGGAACTTGGCCGCATTGAAGCCCATTGGCTTCGCCCGGGCAGGCCTCGGCACAAACAAACGGTTTCCATTTCCGCCGACCCACGCGGGCGGCCGTAGCCGCTGGGCGCGCGCTCCATGCGTCACAATCCGGGCTCCTCATCCGACTTCCCGGACCGCCGGCCCCCCTATGGGAGCCGCCGTGGTCATCTCTCCCTATGCAAAACGGAACCCTCCTCGCCGCCATCGACCTCGGCTCCAACAGTTTCCGGCTGGAAATCGGCCGTTTCCACTCCGGCCACATCGAACGCGTCGAATACATCAAGGAAACCGTGCGCCAGGGCAACGGCCTGGATGAAAACAAGGTGCTGAGCGAAGCCGCCATGCAGCGCGGCTGGGACTGCCTGGCCCGCTTTGCCGAGCGCCTTCACGGCTTCAAGAAACAACAGGTCCGGGCCGTGGCCACGCAGACCCTGCGCGAGGCCCAGAACCGCGACGAGTTCATGCGCAAGGCCCAGTCCATCCTGGGTTTTGCCATCGAGGTGGTGTCGGGCCACGAAGAGGCGCGCCTGATTTACCAGGGCGTCTCGCGCCTGCTGCCGCAATCCGAAGAAAAACGGCTGGTGGTCGACATCGGCGGGCGCTCGACCGAGATGATCCTGGGTCAGGGCTACGAGGCCCGCAAGATGGAGTCGTACCGGCTGGGCAGCGTGGCCTGGTCGACCAAATACTTCCCCCGCGGCCAGCTCACGGCGGTGGCGTTCAAGACTGCGGAAGTCGCGGCCAAGGCCGTGCTCGATGAGGCGCTCGACACTTTTCCGCCCTCCGAATGGACGGTGTCCTACGGATCCTCGGGCACCGTGGGATCGGTCGCCGACATCCTGGCCGCCAACGGCTGGGCTTCGGGCGTGGTCACCCGCTCGGGTCTGGACTGGCTGGTGGACAAGCTGATCAAGGCCGGCAACGTCGACAACCTGCGCATCGAGGGCATGAAGGACGACCGCCGGGCCGTGCTCGGTGGCGGCGTGAGCGTGCTGCGCGCGATCTTCGACCTCTTCGACATCCAGCAGATGCTGCCCGCGCAAGGTGCCTTGCGCCAGGGTGCGCTCTACGACCTGATCGACCGCGAGTCCCACGAGGGCGACGTGCGCGAGCGCACGGTGCGCTGGCTGGCCGAGCGCTTCTCCATCGACGAAGCGCAGGCGCAGCGCGTGAGCACGGTGAGCACTGCCCTGTTCGCCCAGATCGCGGCCGCCGACACGCCCAACGAACGGTATTCGCAAAAGCTCGCCTGGGCAGCCCGCCTGCACGAGATCGGCACGCACATTTCGCACGACCGCTCGTACCACCACGGCGCCTACATCCTGGACAACGTGGACGCACCGGGTTTCTCCTTTCCCGAACTGCACCGCATGAGCCAGCTGGTGCTCGGTCAGCGCGGCAAGTTGCGCAAGCTGGAGCAGTCGCTGGAAGACGAACTGTTCGCCAAGCAGCTCATGAGCCTGCGCCTGGCGGTGCTGCTGTGCCATGCCCGCCAGATGCCCGAGCACCAGTCGGTCAAGCTCAGCTACAAATCGGGCGCCTTCAAGCTGGCCACCAACCCGGGCTGGTCGCGTCGCTACCCGCAGTCGGCCTGGCTGCTGGGCGAAGAGGTGCTGGCCTGGCAGAAAACGGCCTGGAAGTTCAGCGCCGATCTGCGCTGACCCCAGCGCACGCCCACAGGCAATCCGTCACGGAGTCACCCAGCCGCACACCTGGCGCCGCCGAAAGCCGGACCGGCCAGTCTACGATGCCCGATTCCATGTGTACCCGGAGACAGCACAGCGATGGCCTTGATAGTGGTAGCGGAAGACGATGGCGGAACACTCAAACTCATCAGCGTGGTGCTGAAAAACCAGAGCCACGAAGTGCTCGAAGCCAGCAATGGTCTCGCCGCCTGGCACCTGATCCAGGAACACCAGCCCGACCTGATCGTCAGCGACGTCAACATGCCGGGCATGAGTGGTTTTGACCTGCTGCAGCACCTGCGCGAACACCCCCGACTCGGCCAGACACCCCTGATCCTGCTGACCTCGCTGCAAGAGCGGCGCGACATGCGTCAGGGCATGCTTCTGGGTGCCGACGACTACCTCACCAAACCCTTGCGCCCCAAGGAACTGACCGAGGCGGTCCGGGCCCAGTTCAACCGGCAGAACCTGCGCACCGCCGTGCAGGACATGCACCTGCAGAAAGCCCTGTCCGAGGCCCTTGAAGAGCAGGCCTGGGACCTGCATGAACAATACGAAAAGCGGCTCGCACGCGAGCTCAGCGAACAGTGGCCTGGCGATGCGCGTGGCCAGCAGGCCCTCAACTACCCCGAGGCCACCGTGCTGTTCGCCGACATCCGTCACTACCCGCAATGGCTGGCCGCGCTGGACCCGGCCGAACTCGGCCGGATGCTCAAACGTTTCTACGAAAACAGTGGCGACACCGTTCACCTGTTCGGCGCCAGCGCCATGCAGTTCGTGGGCGAAGGCGTGCTCGGCATCTTTGCCGACGGGGTCAACCTGGCGATGAGCGCGCCCCACAGTCTGCGGGCGGCCAAGGCCGCGCTGGGCCTGCGCAACGCCGCCGCCAGCATGGCCGACTTCGTGCAGGCGCAGTTTCCCGGCCGTCGCCTGCCGCCGTTCGAAGTGGGCATTGCGCTGCACGGGGGACCGGTGGCGATGATGCAGCTGGACGGCCTGCTCGGCGGCAGCCGGCAGCTGATCCCGGTGGGCGAAGCCGTGGTGGACGCCATGGCCATGCAGCGCCACGCGCCGTCCGAACACGGCGCCATCACGGTTTCGATCCCGGTGCTGCGCAGCATCACCGGCGCCGTCCGGCCCGTTGCCCGTTACCTGCTCACACTGCCTCACCGCAGCGAACCCATGGACGTTTGTGCCGTGGAACCGCTGCCTTTCTGACCCCCTGCCCTGGCCCGCCACCGTGCCCACCACCCACGCCCACCGCCGCCGGCTCTCGCTCGGCCCTGCCCTGATCGCTGCGCTGGTGCTGGCCGCGCTGGTGCCGGCTTTGCTGGTGTCCTGGCTGCTCTCGTCCAACAGCGCGCAGGCCATCGACACCCTGGCCGAAAACGCCATGAGCCAGGCGGCCCACCGCGTGGACGTCGGCGCGCTGGCCCACCTGGGCGAATCGCACACCGTGGTCAACGCGCTGGTGCCACCCTTCGTGACCAGCGGCGCCGAGGCCGAACGCACGCGCAACTGGCTGAAGGACACCACGGCGTTCGAACTGATGGCCCACGCGCTCACGCAGCAGTCGGCCAATGTGCCCTACCTGTATTTCGGCACCGAAGACGGCAGTTTCTTCGGTCTGGAACGCGAAGAGGCGGGTTTCATCGTGCGCAGCATCCGGCCCGGCGAGAGCGGCCGGCGGCACTTCCTGATCGCGCAACCGGGTGACCGCAGCCGCCTCGTCAAGACCGAAACCACGGTCTACGACCCGCGCCGCAGACCCTGGTACCAGCTCGCGGCCAGCACCGGCCAGCGCGTGTTCACCAACGTCTACCGCTCGGCGGTCAAGGACCAGTTCGACCTGACCCTGGCGCAGCCGATCTACGGCGCGGATGCGAAAACCCTGCTCGGCGTGATGGCGGTGGACATGAGCCTGGCACGGCTGACCGACCTGATCCGCAGCACCCGCGTGAGCGACCACGCCGTGACCTACCTTGTGGACGCGCAGGGCCTGATGGTGGCGAGTTCGGGCGAAGAAGCGCTCCACCACCTCGTCGATGGGAAACAGCAGCGCATCACCCCCACGCAGAGCCAGGACGCGCTGGTGCGTGCCTCCTACAGCCAGCTCCAGGCGCGATTCCAGCAAGGCCAGCGCACCCAGCCCGGTCTGGTGCGGCTGGAAACCCGGCAGGACTGGCTGCAACGGCTCGGCCTGACCAACAACCGGCTGATGGCCTTGCAGCGTCCCTTTGGCAAAAAATACAACCTCGACTGGCAGCTCATCGTGGTCGCGCCCGAACAGGACTTCACCCACCAGGTCACGCAGGCCCGGCAATGGGCGCTGATGGCGATGGCCGCGCTGATGGGGGTGAGCGCGCTGGTGGCGTACACCGTGGCCCGGCGGCTCTCGGGCCAGTTCCGTCAGCTCAACACCTCGGCCCTGCGCCTGGGCTCAGGCGAAGTGCCGCCGGTGCAGCGGCTCACCCGGTTTCGCGAGGTGCACAACCTGTCGCAGGTCATGCACGACAGCGCGGTCCAGCTGCAGGCCTACAACGCGGAGATTGAACAGAAAAACGAGGCGCTGCGAGATGCCGCCCAGATGCTGGAAGCCCGCGTCAGCCTGCGCACCGCCGAACTCGCCGCTTCGCGCGAAGAGGCGCTCGCGGCGGTGAAGGCCAAGGCGGGCTTCCTCGCGGTGATGAGCCATGAAATCCGCACCCCGCTGCACGGTGTGGTCGGCATGAGCGAACTGCTGAGCGAATCGCCGCTCACTGCGACCCAGCAGGAGCTGCTCGGTGTGCTGAAGGTGTCGAGCGACCAGTTGCTTGCCGTGGTGGACGACATCCTGGACTTCTCCAAAATCGAATCCGGGCGCCTGCACCTGGAACAGGCACCGCTGGACGTGCGCGCCGCCATCGGTCACGCCACCGGCATCATGCGCCTCAAGGCTCAAGAGAAGGGCCTGAATCTGGCCATCCAGATCGCGCCCGAGGTGCCCGAGGCCATGATCGGCGACGTGGTCCGTCTGCGGCAGATCCTGCTCAACCTGTTGTCCAACGCCATCAAGTTCACCGACCACGGCGAGGTCGAACTGCGCGGCTGGCTGGACCAGACGCAGACGCCGCCACAGCTGTGTTTCAGCGTCACCGACACCGGCGTCGGCATCCCGCCCGAGCGCCTGCCCGACCTGTTCCAGCCCTTCGCCCAGGGCGACACGTCCACCACCCGCGTCTACGGAGGCACTGGCCTCGGACTGATGATCTGCAAACACCTGGTCGAGATGATGGGTGGGCAGATCAGCGTGATCAGTGCGCCCGGCACGGGCTCCACCTTCCGCTTTTCGGTCCGCTGCGTGGCCGCCGATCCCGCGCTGGTGCGCCTACCCGCGACCACCGCCGTGCCGCACCACATCCAGCCCCACCGGGTGCTGGTGGTCGATGACAACCCGGTCAACCTCAAGGTGGCCGCGGCCATGCTGGACCGGCTGGGCTATCCCCACGACAGCGTCGGTGACGGCGCCGCAGCTCTGCAGGCCATCACCCGCGCGCAGGCCGCGCAGCAGCCGTTTGCCCTGGTGCTGCTCGACAGCCACATGCCCGGCATGGACGGCCAGGCCACTGCGCAAGCCATCCGGGCACAGCTGGGCGACCTCGCGCCGGTGTTGATCGGCATCTCCGCCTCGACGCTGGGCGAAGACCGTCAGCGTTGCCTGGACGCGGGCATGTCGGACTACCTGCCCAAGCCGCTGGAGCTCGAACGCCTCGCCACCGCCCTGCGCCGCTGGAGCCCGGCGGCCACCCCGGCGCCGTCCACCACCGCTGCCACAGCCTTGGCTGCGCCCGATCCCGCCTGGCTGGACGCCGCGCGCTGGGCGGAACTGGCCGAATGCGACGATGCGGCGGGCTCGCTGCGCCGCGACATCTTCAACGAATTCCTGCTGGCCCTGCCCGCCCGCTGCGATGCCATTCAGCAGGCCGCTGCAATGCCCCGCTTCGAGGACCTGCAGGACGCCGCGCACCGACTCAAGGGAGGTGCCGACAACGTGGGCGCCACCGCGCTGGGGGTTGCCTGCGCGCGGATCGAACAGGCGGCGCGCGATCGGACGGTGGACACCCAGGCGCTGGAGCAATTGCAGACCGCCGCGCTTGGCACGGCGCGCGCACTGGCCGGCTTCATGGCCCGGGCCTGAAGCGGGCGGGTTCTGCGATGGAAAAACGGCCGGATTTTTTGGTATAAACGGTTTATACCGTTTAACTCAAAAGGAAAATTCATGGCATCCAAGAACACCGGCAAATCCAGCAAACTGGTCCGCGACAGCTTCACGATCCCCAAGGCCGAGTACGCCTCCATTGATGTCCTCAAGATCCGCGCCATCGGCCTGGGCACCAGCGTCAAGAAGAGCGAGCTCCTGCGCGCCGGCCTGATGGCGCTCAAAGGCATGAGCGATGCGGCCTTCAAGACCGCTGTTGCCGCCGTGCCCACCCTGAAGACCGGCCGCCCCAGCGCCGAAGTGACGCCGTCCAAGGCTTCCGCACCGGCAGCCAAACCTGCTGTGGTAGCCAAGCCTGCCGTCAAGGTGACCATCAGGAAGGCGGCGAAATCCACCGCAAAACCCGCAACCAAGGTCGAGCCGGCTGCCAAGGTGGCACCCAAGGCGCTTGAAAAGAAAGTGGTCGCGAAAAAAGCCGCTGCCCCGGCAGCGCGCAAGCCAGTCACCAAGACGGTGGCAGCGAAGCCCAAGGCCTCCGCACCCGACAAAGCCGCTGTGCCCGCCAAGCAGGCCGTCGCTGTGGTCAAGCCTGTCACCGCCACCAACGCCTGATGCTTCAGCGCACCCTGAACGGTGCGCTGAACCCTGTCTCGCAGACGCTCAGATAAGCTCGGGCGTCTGCACCGTGACCAGCACCGTCTGAAGTGCACCGTTGCGCTCCCGGTGGCGCAACCACCAGAGCGCCCCCTTCTTCATCGGGCAGTACTCTTCCGGCAAGCCGAGCAGGCGCGCGATCACGCTGCCCAGCATCGGCTGATGGCCCACCACCACCACCGGCGATTTGCCGTTGGGCCACTGAACAAGTTCCAGCAAGGCGAGCGGGTCTCCATCCGGGGCGAGTTCATCGCGCAACTTGAATTTGCGCCCCAGTGCCTGTGCCGTCTGTTCTGCGCGCGCCGCAGGGCTGGCGTAGATGCGGGCGCCGTCGGGCAGCTGGCGGTCGAGCCAGGCGGCCATGCGGGCGGCCTGCTTGTCGCCCCGCGGCGTCAGGCGGCGCGCGAGGTCGAGTGGGTCGCCCTGCTGGCCATTGACCAGGTCGGGGTGATCGTGGGCTTCGGCGTGTCGCCAGAGGATCAGATCCACAGCCTGGCCCTTTCCTTGTCAGAGGTTGAGAGTTTTTTGGGCGTGGCCGAGCAACGCTCCAAAACGCCCCCGATCAAGGCGCAAAGCACAGGCATAGCTCGGCCTATGCCGCGCATTTGCAACGCAGAGCGGGGGCGTTTTGGGGGGGTGAGCGGACATGAGCAAAAGACTCTCAGCCTCTTAGCCCTTGCTGCCGTAGCGCGCCATCAGGCTGGCCTGTGCCGACTGCGGCACCGCACTGCGTCCCTTGGCGCCAGCGAGCACGGCGGCCGGCACGTACCGGCCGTCCGGCTGCAGCAGCCAGGCATCTTTGGTGTCGTGCAGACAGGCCGACAGGCACTCGTCCATGATGCGGTGGCGCAGCGCGCTGTCGGTTACGGGCCAGGCCAGTTCGACCCGGCGCAGCATGTTGCGGTTCATCCAGTCGGCACTGGACAGCCAGAGTTCTTCGACCTCGTCGGTCCGGAAATAGAACACCCGCGAGTGCTCCAGGAACCGGCCGATGACCGATCGCACCCGCACGTTGTCGGTCACGCCCGGCACCTGCGCCGGCAGGATGCAGGCCCCGCGCACGATGATGTCGATGCGGGCCCCCTGCTGCGAGGCCGCGGCCAGCGCCCGCGCCAGCGGCTCGTCGGTCAGGGCATTCATCTTCAGGATGATGCGGGCTTCCTTGCCGGCCTTGGCGGCCGCACCCGCGGCCTCCACCTTGTCCAGCATGGACTTGTGCAGATGAAACGGGGCGATCAGTACCTTGTTCAGCTTGGGCAGCCGGTTCTGGCTGGCGAGGTGCAGAAACACCTGCTCCAGATCGGCGGTGAGCGCGTCGTCGGCGGTGAGGTAGCTCAGGTCTGTGTAGAGCCTGGCGGTGCCGGGGTTGTAGTTTCCGGTGGAGAGGTGGCCGTAGCGCTTGAGCCGGCCGTCTTCCCGCCGCGTGATGAGCATCATCTTGGCGTGGGTCTTCAGGCCCACCACACCGTATACCACCTGTGCGCCCACGGATTCGAGGCGTTCGGCGTAGTTGATGTTGGCCTCTTCGTCAAAGCGTGCCTTGAGCTCCACCACCGCGGTGACTTCCTTGCCCCGGCGCACCGCCTCGCGCAGCAGGTTCATCAACTCGGACTTGGCGCCCGTGCGGTAGATGGTCTGCTTGATGGCCAGCACGTCCGGGTCTTCGACCGCTTCGCGCAGGAAGGCGAGCACCGCGTCAAAACTCTCGTAGGGCTGGTGGATCAGCACATCGCCCTGCTGCAGCTGCTCGAAGTACGACTGCCCGGGCGCCAGCTGGATCGGCCAGCCGGCGTTGTAGCGCTCAAAACGCAGCGTGGGCGCGTCGATCTGATCGATGAGCTGGTTCAGTCGCACCAGGTTCACCGGACCGGGCACCCGGAACAGGGCCTCCTGCGGCAGCGCAAACTGCGCCAGCAGAAAACCGGCGAGGTAGTCGGAGCAGCCGGCCGAGATCTCCAGACGCAGAGCTTCACCATAGTGGCGTTGCTGCAGGCCTTTGCGCAGCGCGGTGCGCAGGTTCTTCACCTCTTCTTCGTCCACCGCGAGGTCGGAGTGGCGCGTGACGCGGAACTGTGAAAACTCGGTCACCTGCCGGCCCGGGAACAGGTCGGCCAGGTGCGAGCGGATCAGGCTGGAGATGGAGACAAAGTGGCTCTGCTTCGAGCCCTTGACCGGCGGCATGCGGAAAAAGCGCGGCAGGATGCGCGGCACCTTGACGATGGCGATCTCGTTCTCGCGGCCAAAGGCGTCCTTGCCGGTGAGCCGCACGATGAAATTGAGCGACTTGTTGGCCACCTGGGGAAACGGGTGCGCCGGGTCCAGGCCCACGGGCAACAACAGGGGTTGCACTTCGCGCTGAAAGAACTCCTTGACCCAGCGGCGCTGGCGCGGGTTGCGCTCACCGTGGGCCACCAGCTTGATGCCCTTCTTCTCCAGCAAGGGCAGCAGTTCGTCGTTGTAGATGGCGTACTGCTGCGCCACGAGGGCGTGCACCTTGGCGGACAGCTGTTCGTAAGTTTCGACGGTATACAGGCCGCGCTGCTCATGGGTTTTGTGCGCGTTGAGCTGGGGCGCCATGCGCACCTCGAAGAACTCGTCGAGGTTGCTGGAAACGATGCTCAGGTAGCGCAGGCGTTCCAGCAGGGGCACATCGGTTCGGCGCGCCCAGTCCATCACCCGCTCGTTGAAAGCCAGGATGCTGTGGTCTCGGTCCAGAAAAGTCAGGCGGGTCTGTGGGTTGCTGGCGCTCATGAAAACCGTGGGTATCAGGGGATGCGGCAAGGTCCGGCCGGTTTTGGCTGGCGTCCATGTCACATGATCTTGACGATTATTCAACAGCTGGATGACGTTTGTGTGACAGTCTGGCCACCTCGATGCCCGGCAAGGACCGCACGGCAGCGGCGGCGTTCAGCGGCGACGGCCGGGGTTTGCGCTGCCGCGGCGGGAACAGCACCAGGAAAGAGGCGAACAGGGTCGTGGCACGGCCCCAGCTGAACTGCTGGGCGTGGGCGCGCGCCGCATGACGCTTGACCTTCAGCGCGTCAAACCAGGCCTCGCGCAGGTCTTCGCGCATCGCGCCGGCCCCGGCATCACCCAACACCTGCAGCGGCCCGTGCACCGGATACGCCGCCACCGGCACACCGCAGGCCATGGCTTCGAGCATCACCTGCCCGAAGGTTTCGTTGCGGCAGGGAAACACGAACACGTCGGCCGCGGCGTACACCTGAGCGAGTTCCTGGCGCGGCAACACACCGAGCCAGTGCACATTGGGATAACGCTCCTGCAGAGCGGTCTTGAGCGGCCCCACCCCACACACCACCTTGCTGCCCGGCACGTCGAGCGCAAGGAACGCCTCGATGTTTTTCTCTGCAGCAACACGCCCCACGTACAGACTCACTGGCCGCGCCAGGTGGCCCAGGGGCGGGAACTCGGTGGCCTCGGGGGCGAGCGCAAACAGGCGGGTGTCGACCCCGTGTGTCCACTCGCGCAGGTTGCCAAAACCCCGTTGTTCCAGCAGGTCTAGCACGCCACGGGTCGGCACCATGACGCCGCTGCTGGGCCGGTGGAAACGGCGCAGCAGCGCATAGCTCCAGGACAGCGGCACGCGCAGCATCGTCTGCAGGATCTCGGGAAACCGGGTGTGGAAGGTTGTGGTGAAAGGCAATCCGCGCCGCAGGCAATGGCTTCGCGCCGCCCAGCCCAGCGGGCCTTCGGTGGCGATGTGGATGGCGTCGGGGTTGGCCGCGTCGACCATGCGCGCCAGTTGCCGGCCCGGGAACAGCGCCAGCGCAATGCCCGGATGCCCGGGGCACGGCCGGGTGCGGAACTGCCCGGGCTGGATCACCACCACCTCGTCGCCGCGCGCCTGGAGTTGGCGCACCAGCTCCACCAGCGTGCTCACCACGCCGTTGACCTGGGGCAACCAGGCGTCTGTCACCAGAACCAGCTTCATTTTTTGTCTCCCTGGGTGTCTCTTTCAGGCCGTCTGGCGCAGCTGCGGCTCTGACGGCCGTTCAGCGATGGACGGAATCCAGTGCACCAGCTCCAGCCGGCCGTCCATGTGCTCGACCAGCGCCGACAGGCTTTCCACCCAGTCGCCATCGTTGCAATAGAGCGTTCCGTCGATGTGGCGCATCTCGGGGCGGTGGATGTGTCCGCAGACCACGCCCTGGTAGCCCTTGTGGCGCGCTTCGGCGGCCACGGCGCGCTCGAAATCGGTCACGTAGTTCAGCGCGCTCTTGACCTTGTGCTTGAGGTATTGCGAGAGCGACCAGTACGGCAGGCCCATGCGCGCGCGCAGCGAGTTCAGGTGGCGGTTCAGGCGCAGCGTGAACTCGTAAAGGTTGTCGCCCACGTAGGCCAGCCACTTGGCGCACTGGATCACGCCGTCAAAGTGGTCACCGTGCACGACCCACAGGCGCTGCCCGTCGGCCGTGGTGTGAACGGCCTCGTTGCTGACCTCGATGCCGCCGAAGTTGTGGCCGTGGAACTGGCGTGCAAACTCGTCGTGGTTGCCCGGCACGAACACCACCCGGCAGCCCTTGCGCGCTCGGCGCAGCAGCTTCTGCACCACGTCGTTGTGCGCCTGCGGCCAGAACCATTTGCGGCGCAGTTGCCAGCCGTCAATGATGTCGCCCACCAGGTACAGCGTCTGGCTCGGGTGGTGCTTCAGGAACTCCAGCAAGGCACTGGCCTGGCAACCCGCCGTGCCCAGGTGCAGATCGGAAATGAAAACGGCCCGAAAACGGGGCCGTTCTCCGCCATCGTTGGGATGCTCGTCGTCGGTTTCGAAGCCTGCAGACAGATTCCCCACCTGCCCCCAACCGCCCAGTGCTTCGAAGGCCGTGCGCATCTCAAGCGCCCAGGAAGTGCTTGCGGTAGCGCGCTGGGAGATCGGCGATGCGCATCATCATCGGCAGGTCGGCGGCGTTGAAGTCCGGGTCCCAGGCGGGTGCGCCCAACACCTTGGCGCCCAGGCGCAGATAACCTTTGATCAGAGCGGGCGGCTCTACGTCCAGCGTGTCGTCGAGTTGTTCGATGGGCAGCGGCAGGCGCGGGCGCACGTGGAATTCGATGGAAGCGAGGTGCTTCTCTTTCACCTGGCGCCAGATGCTGGCCGCGGCATGGCCGCCGCCCACCATGCCGTGTTCGCCCTGGTGTTGCATGGGGATGCTGGCGCAACCGATCATGGTGTCGAGCTGGTTGCGCACCATGAATTCGGCCAGCGCACCCCACAGCGCCATGATCACGCCGCCGTGGCGGTGGTCGCGGTGCACGCAGCTGCGCCCCAGTTCCACCATGCGCTCGCGCACATTGCGCAGTCGGGTCAGGTCGAATTCGGTGTCGCTGTAGGTGCTGCCCACGCGACGGGCCTGGGCCGGTGTGAGCACGCGGTAAGTGCCGATCACCTGCCGCGTGGCGCTGTCGCGCACCAGCAGGTGTTCACAAAAGTCGTCGAACAGGTCCACGTCGTGCCCGGGCACGGCGTTGGAGAGAATGGCCCCCATCTCGCCGGCAAACACCGCGTGCCTCAGTCGTTGCGCTTCACGAACCTCGTCCAGGTGGCGGGCCCACGAGACTTCGATACCACCAGCCGCGGGCGTTTCCGCCAGCGGACTGGCCACCATGGGCTGAGACTGAGCAGGTGAGCGCGGATGAAGCAACCCCCGGGGCCGGCTCACCGGCGAGAGGTTCAGTGTGGGGGTGGGCAGTTCTCTCATGGCAGGCTCCTGGTGGATGCGCCCATCGCAGGCGCTGTGGTCGGTGTGCTCGTGTTCATGAACCTGCATTCTGGGAATCGCGCATGTCCCGTCTGTGGCAGCGGCATGAAGTTTTGATGACACCCTCCGACCCTTGTGGGCATGGAAAAAACAGGCATCACTTCCACATTTCAAGTAGTATTGAAATATGGAAATCACATCACCCTTGGAATCCCAGGCCCTGAGCGCACTGGCCGCGCTCGCCCAGGTGCAGCGCCTGCGCGCCTTCCGTGCGCTGGTCGTGGCCGGCCCCGACGGCCTCACGCCCGGCGTCCTGGCGGAGCAGCTGGGGGTGTCGCCCAGCGCGCTCTCGTTCCACCTCAAGGAACTGGCCCACGCCGATCTGGTGAGCGCCGAGCCGCAGGGCCGCCACCTGATCTACCGCGCCAGCTTCGACCGCATGAACGCCCTGCTCGGCTACCTCACCGAACACTGCTGCGCCGGTGAGCCCTGCGAAATCCCGGTGGATGCCGGCTGCACCGGTTGCGGGACGGCTCCATGAACCTGGCCGACGCGATCAACCTCGGCTGTGCCTGCCAGACCTTGCAGCCCAACCGATTGCGCGAGCAGCTGGAAACCAGCCCGGCGCTCGGCGGTCTGACCGCGCGGCTGGCCGAGAGCCACCCGCACCTGTTCTCGGCCAGCGCGGTGTTCCTCGACCCCGGGGTGCAGCAGCAGATCGTGATGGCCGTGCAGACGCTGGAGCGGGTGATCGCCCTGCCCGCCTGGCACGCCCAGGCCCTGGAGCGAGCGAACCCGATCGCGGCGCTGGACTGGGGCCCGGCCGGTGTCTTCATGGGCTACGACTTCCACCTCGCCGCCGACGGGCCCAAGCTGATCGAGATCAACAGCAACGCTGGCGGCGCCCTGCTCAACGCCGCGCTGGCGAGGGCGCACCGCGCCTGCTGCACGGGCTTCGAGCCATTGTTCGACCCGGCGGATACGCTGCAACGGCTCGACGACGTGTTCGTCGCCATGTTCCGTGCCGAGTGGCAATCGCAGCGCGGCGACGCACCGCTGCGCAACGTGCTGATCGTGGACGACGCGCCCGGCGAGCAGTACCTCGCGCCCGAGTTCCAGATGGCGCACGCGCTGTTCGCCGCGCACGGCCTGATCGCCGAGGTGGTCGATGCGCGCGAACTGCAATGGCGCGACGGCGCGCTCTGGCACCCGGCCCTGCCGGACGGCATGCCGGTGGACCTGGTCTACAACCGCTTGACCGACTTCTACCTGCAGGACAGCGGCCACGATGCGCTGCAACAGGCCTACCGCGCCGGCGCGGCCGTGGTCACGCCGCACCCGCGCACCCACGCGCTGTACGCCGACAAACGCAACCTGATCGCGCTGTCCGACGCCGCGCTGCTCGAAACCTGGGGGGTGAGCGAGAGCGACCGCGCCGTGCTGCGCCAGGTGGTGCCCGCCACACAGCGCGTCACGGTCGATAACGCCGATGACCTCTGGACCCGGCGGCGCACACTGTTCTTCAAACCCGCCGCCGGTTTCGGCGCGCGCGCTGCCTACCGCGGCGACAAGCTCACGCGGCGCGTGTGGGGCGAGATCCTGGCGGGGGACTACGTCGCCCAGACCACCGTGCCGCCCAGCGAGCGGCTGGTGTCCGCGGACGGCGTGACCACGCTGCTCAAGCTGGACCTGCGCGCCTACACCTACCGCGGCCAGGTGCAGTTGCTGGCCGCGCGCACCTGGTCGGGCCAGACCACCAACTTCCGAACCGAAGGCGGCGGCTTCTCACCGGTGGTGGTGCTGCCGGCAGCCACCACGCTCCCCGAAACCCTTCCCTTTCAAGCCTGACTGGAGATTCCGATGAAACGTTTTCACGTCCACCTGCACGTCAGCGACCTGGACAAGAACATTGGCTTCTATTCCGCCCTGTTCAACCAGCCGCCCACCCGCACCGAAGGCGATTACGCCAAATGGATGCTGGAAGACCCGCCGGTGAACTTCGCCATCTCCACGCGCGGCACCAGCACCGGGCTGGACCACCTGGGCTTCCAGGTGTCGTCGGCCGACGAGCTCGGCGCGCTCAAGGCCCAGGCGCAGGCGGCCTACATGGCCCTGCTGGACGAAGGCGAAACCACCTGCTGCTACGCGCGCAGCGACAAATACTGGATCACCGACCCGCAAGGCGTGGCCTGGGAGCAGTTCCACACGCTGGGCAACATCCCCGTGTTCAACGAAGCCGCGGCACCTGCGGCCACAGCGTGCTGCGCACCAGCGCCCGCAGCCTCTTCGGCCAGCGCCTGCTGCAGTCCGGCCGCGGCTCCTGCATCAGCCGCCGGCTGCTGCGGGCGCTGATGGCCTGAATGGCCGCTGTGTGACATCCGACCCGATGTCACACATTCGTCATATGGACGCGGGACAATTCAACGTTTTTTGAAGCGTTCACGCCCGATCCGATTCCCGATCTTTCCCCTTCACTGGACCTGTCAACATGAAAGTTGGTATCAACGGCATGGGCCGCGTGGGCCGCCTGGCCCTGCGCGCCGCGTTCGGCGCGATCGAACGCGAAGCCATCGACCCGCGCAGCGGCAACCGCCTGGAAGTCGTGCACCTCAACGAGATCAAGGGCGGTGCCGCCGCCACCGCCCACCTGCTGGCCTTTGACACGGTGCAAGGCAAATGGCGCGCCGACATCGCCGCCGAGGGCAGCAACGCAATCCGCATCAATGACCACCGCCTGTCGTTCAGCGAACACGCCACCGCCGCAGAAATCCCCTGGGGCGACCTCGGCGTGGACCTGGTGCTCGAATGCACCGGCAAGTTCCTCACCCCCGAAACGATCCAGGGCCACCTGGACCGCGGCGCCAAGCGCGTGATCGTGGCGGCGCCGGTGAAGGTGGGTGACGTGCTCAACATCGTGGTCGGCGTCAACGAACACCTGTACAACCCGGCGCGCGACCGCATCGTGACCGCCGCGTCCTGCACCACCAACTGCCTGGCGCCCGTGGTCAAGGTGGTGCACGAAGCCATTGGCATCAAACACGGCCAGATCACCACGCTGCACAACCCGACCAACACCAACCTGGTGGTGGACGCGCCGCACAAAGACCTGCGCCGCGCGCGCAGCGCCATGGTCAACCTGGCCCCCACGACCACCGGCAGCGCCACGGCCATCGCGCTGATCTACCCCGAACTCAAGGGCAAGCTCAACGGCCACGCGGTGCGCGTGCCGGCGCTCAACGCCTCGCTGACCGACTGCGTGTTCGAACTCAACCGCGCCACCACAGCCGAAGAAGTGAACGCCCTGCTCGAAGCCGCCGCGAACGGCCCGCTGGCCGGCATCCTGGGCTATGAATCTCGCCCGCTGGTGAGTGCCGATTACGCGCGCGACACGCGCAGCTCCATCGTGGACGGCCTCTCGACCATGGTGACCGACGGCACTCTGCTCAAGGTCTACGCCTGGTACGACAACGAGATGGGCTACGCCACGCGCATGGTGGACCTCGCTTGTTACCTCGAATCGCACGGCCTCTGAAATGTCGAACGCGACCGCATCCGCTTCCACGGCCAGCAGCGCCACCCGCAACTACGCCATCGTCACCGCCGCCTACTGGGGTTTCACGCTCACCGACGGCGCGCTGCGCATGCTGGTGCTGCTGCACTTCTACCGGCTGGGTTATTCGCCGTTCACGCTGGCCTTCCTGTTCCTGCTGTACGAAGCGGCCGGCGTGCTGGCCAACCTGATCGGCGGCTGGCTGGCCACGCGCTACGGCATTCAGCGCATGCTGACCGTGGGCCTGGTCACGCAGATCACCGGGTTCACCCTTCTTTCGCTGCTGAACCCGGCCTGGACGGCGGTCATGTCGGTGGCCTGGGTGGTGGTGGCGCAAGGGATCTGCGGCGTGGCGAAGGACCTGACCAAGACCGCGAGCAAGTCGGCCATCAAGATCACCGCCGACCAGGCGAAGAACCAGGGCTCGGGCCAGCTGTTCAAGTGGGTGGCGTGGTTCACCGGCAGCAAAAACGCCATGAAGGGCTTCGGCTTTTTCCTCGGCGGCCTGCTGCTCGATGCACTGGGCTTCCAGCACGCGCTCTGGGCCATGGCCGGCTTGCTGGTGCTGGTGTTGGCGGGCGTGGTGGGCTTCGTGCCGCCACTGATGGGCAAGAGCAAGGCGTCCAAATCGGCCAAGGAGCTGTTCGCCAAAAACGCGGGCATCAACGCGCTGGCCGCCGCGCGCGTGGCGCTGTTCGGTGCGCGCGACGTGTGGTTCGTGGTCGGCGTGCCGGTGTTCCTGTATTCGCAGGGCTGGACCTTCACCATGGTCGGCGGCTTCCTCGCGCTCTGGACCATCGGCTACGGTCTGGTGCAGGCACTCGCGCCCAACATCGTCAGGCGCAGTGCCGACGGCCTGAGCGCCGAGGTGCCCGCCGCGCGCTGGTGGTCGCTGGCGCTGGCGCTGATCCCGGTGGGCATCGCTGCGGCCGTGCTGCTGGAAGCGCCGAATTTGCAGTGGTGGGTGGTCGGCGGCCTGGGCCTGTTCGGCTTCGCCTTCGCCGTCAATTCTTCGGTGCACTCCTACCTGATCCTGGCCTACGCCGGCAGCGAGAAAGCGGCCGAAGACGTGGGCTTCTACTACGCCGCCAATGCCCTGGGCCGCTTCTTCGGAACGCTGATGTCGGGCCTGCTCTACCAGTGGGGCGGCCTGCTCTACGCGCTGGTGGGCTCGGCGCTGATGCTGCTGGTGTGCTGGCTGCTGACGCTGGGTTTGCCCACGCGCCTGGCGCTCAACGCTTCTCCCCCGACCCCTGCATAGGCATTCCATCAACCCGACAAGGACGATCCCATGAACACCCTTAAGGTCTATAACGTGCTGTTCCTCTGCACCGGCAATTCGGCCCGCAGCATCATGGCCGAATCCATACTCAATGCGCAGTCGGCCGGGCGTTTTCGCGCCTACAGCGCCGGCAGCCACTCGGTGGGATCCGTGAACCCGCATGCCATCGAACTGCTGCAGCGCAACCACTACAAGACCGACAGCCTGCGCAGCAAGAGCTGGGACGAGTTTGCCGCGCCGGGCGCACCGGTGATGGACTTCGTTTTCACCGTCTGCGACCAGGCCGCCGCCGAAGTCTGTCCGGTCTGGCCAGGCCAGCCGATCTCGGCCCACTGGGGTGTGGCCGATCCGGCCGCTGTGACCGGCACCGAGGAGCAGCGGCACCGGGCTTTCAATGACGCCTTCAGCGTGCTCTCGCGCCGCATCTCGCTCTTCATGTGCCTGCCCATCGAAAAGCTCAGCCGTCTGGCACTGCAGCAGGAAGTGAGCGGTATCGGCCGAGTCGTTGAACCCGCACCGAGCACCACTTCCGCCTGAACCCCCATGACTGTCCACGGCCCCCTTCACGTCCTCTTTCTCTGCAACCACAACACCGCCCGCAGCCTGATGGCCGAAGCGGTGCTCAACCACATGGATGGGCCCAGCTTTCGCGCCCACTCGGCCGGTTGCCAACCCAGCCCGGACGGGGCTGCACACCCGCTGACGCTGGAAGTGTTGCAAGCCGCCGGCATCCGCACTGACGGTCTGCGCAGCAAAAGCTGGGATCAGTTCGCGCTGCCCGATGCCCCGCACATGGACCTGATCATCACGCTGTGTGACGACGCGGCGGCGGAGGTCTGCCCGGTCTGGCCGGGCCACCCGGCCACCGCGCACTGGGGCTATGAAGACCCGACGCTTCACACTGGCAACCATGACGAACAGCTGTTTGCCTTCAAGCAGGTCTTGCACGCGCTGCACCAGCGTCTGGAGCTGCTGATGAACCTGCCTCTGCCCCAACTCGACCGCCTGATGCTGGAAGCCGAAGCCCGGCGCCTGGCCCAGGCCTGAGCCCTCACAATCGCCGCATGGGACTCTTCGAACGCTACCTCACCGTCTGGGTCGGCCTGGGCATCCTCGCAGGTGTCGGTCTGGGCCTGCTCACGCCCGCCAGCTTCGCGGCGATCGCGGCGATTGAGGTGGCGCACGTCAACCTGATCGTCGCCGTGCTGATCTGGATCATGATCTACCCGATGATGATCCAGATCGACTTCGCGGCGGTGCGCGACGTCGGCAGGAAGCCGCAGGGCCTGTTGCTCACCGTGGTGATCAACTGGCTCATCAAGCCCTTCACCATGGCAGCGCTCGGTGTGCTGTTCTTCAAGTACCTGTTCGCGCCCTTCGTGGACACGCAGTCGGCCAACGAATACATCGCCGGCATGATCCTGCTCGGCGTGGCGCCCTGCACCGCCATGGTGTTTGTCTGGAGCCAGCTCACCAAGGGCGACCCCAACTACACGCTGGTGCAGGTGTCGGTGAACGACCTCATCATGGTCTTCGCCTTCGCGCCCATCGCCGCCTTCCTGCTGGGCGTGACCGACCTGGCCGTGCCCTGGCAGACGCTGCTGCTGTCCACCGTGCTCTATGTCGTGCTGCCGCTGGTGGCGGGTGTGCTCACGCGGCAATGGCTGCGCTCGCGCGGTGGCGAGGCGGCCGTGAGCGCGTTCGTGAAGCTGCTCAAGCCCTGGTCGGTGGTCGGCCTGATTGCCACCGTGGTGCTGCTGTTCGGCTTCCAGGCCGAGACCATCGTGGCCCAGCCGCTGGTGATTGCGCTGATCGCCATCCCCCTGCTCATACAGACCTACGGCATCTTTGCCATCGGTTACGTGGGTGCGCGCTGGCTCAAGCTGCCACACAACATCGCGGCACCGGCCTGCCTGATCGGCACCTCGAATTTCTTCGAACTCGCCGTGGCGGTGGCGATCTCGCTCTTCGGCCTGCACTCGGGCGCCGCGCTGGCCACGGTGGTCGGCGTGCTGGTGGAGGTGCCGGTGATGCTGTCGCTGGTGGCCTTTGTGAACCGCACGCGGCACTGGTTCGTGCCCCAGGTAAACTGAGCCGCGGCATCGCGTCGCGCCAAACAGGAGAACCCCATGCACGCACCGCGCACCCTGCTGGTGACCAGCTTGCTGTCACTGTCCCTCTGGGGTTGCTCCAGCATTTCCCTCGAACCCACCGAGCCGCCTGTGCGCGAGGTGAAGTCCATCGACGGACAGTCTGAAGGCGAGGTCACGGGCACCGCCGCACCCGGCAGCCGGTTTGCCCAGCTCCGGATCGGCATGGAGGCCCAGTCGGTCCGAAAGCGCATCGGCGAGGCCGATGCGATGTACTCCCACGACACCGGCAAGCGCTGGATCCCGTTTTACTTCGGCAGCGATGCCCGCCGCATCATCACCCACTACAAAGGCGATGGCTGCCTGACCTTCACCGGTGGCACCGTCTGGGGCGGTGGCAACAACCAGCTGATCCGCATCGACAACGACCCTTCGGGCCGGTGTTACCAGCCGTGAGCGCGACGCGCTGACCCCGGCCGGAGCGGCCGCCGGCCTGCCAGAATACGGGGTTGTGACTTCCTCCCCCACCCCGATCCAGCCACTGCCCGCGAAGCCACTGGCGCTGACCTGCCACCCTGCAACCCCCTGCCCGCTGGACCTGCAGCTGAGCGTGTCGCTGGCGGCGGCGGGTTCCGAGACGGGCGCCGGCTGGCTGCTTCACTACCGCATCGCTGGTGACACCGCGGGTCTGCTCGTCCCGCCCCCCTGCACGCCCGGACCGGCCGATGGACTGTGGCAGCACACTTGCCTGGAGGCGTTCGTCGCCCGCGCTGGCGAGCCGGCCTACCAGGAATTCAATTTTTCGCCATCGGGTCGGTGGGCGGCCTACCGCTTCAGTACCGAACGGGTGCGCGATCTGCCCGCCGAGGCAGCTGCGCCAGACTGTGCACCCGAGCTGGAGTTTGTGGAACAGCCTCAGGCCCTCGACCTGCAGGTCTGGCTGCCGCGCGAGGCGCTGCCGCCAGCCGCGGCCGCTGCACCCTTGATGCTGGGTCTGAGCGCCGTCCTGGAGACCCGCGACGGCCAGCTCAGCTACTGGGCCCTGCACCACCCCACCGCACGCCCCGACTTTCACCACCGCGCCGGTTTCGCGCATGTGCTCGACCTGCCACCGTTTCCCACCGCACCTTTCAACCCCGCCTGACACCCCGCATGAAATTCGGCATCGAACGTTTTCTGGAAGACCCCGCCCTGCGCGCCCCGCTGGCCGGCCGACGGATCGCCCTGCTGGCCCACCCGGCTTCGGTCACCCGCGACCTCACCCATTCGCTCGACGCGCTCGCCGCCCTGCCCGACGTGAATCTCACGGCCGCCTTCGGCCCGCAGCACGGCCTGCGCGGCGACAAGCAGGACAACATGGTCGAGTCGCCCAACTACCTCGACCCCCGCCTGGGTATCCCCGTGTTCAGCCTCTACGGCGAGGTGCGCCGCCCGACCGACGCCATGATGGACACGTTCGATGTGCTGCTGGTCGATCTGCAAGACCTCGGCTGCCGCATCTACACCTTCATCACCACGCTGCGCTACGTGCTCGAAGCGGCAGCGAAACACGGCAAGGCGGTCTGGGTGCTGGACCGCCCCAACCCCGCCGGCCGCCCGGTCGAAGGCCTGACGCTGCGCGCGGGCTGGGAAAGCTTCGTCGGCGCCGGTCCCATGCCCATGCGCCACGGCATGACCATGGGCGAGCTCGGCCACTGGTTCACCGCCACGCTGGGGCTGACGGTCGAATACCGCGTGATCACCATGGAAGGCTGGACGCCCGACGCAGCGCCCGGTTTCGGCTGGCCCACCGAGCGCACCTGGGTCAACCCCAGCCCCAACGCCGCCAACCTCTGGATGGCCCGCGCCTACGCCGGCACCGTGATGCTCGAAGGCACGACGCTCAGCGAAGGCCGCGGCACCACGCGCCCGCTGGAGCTGTTCGGCGCCCCCGGCATCGACGCGCGGCGCCTGATCGCCGACATGCGCCGCATCGCGCCGCAGTGGCTCAAAGGCTGTGTGCTGCGCGAATGTTTCTTCGAGCCCACCTTCCACAAGCACGCCGGCCAGCTGTGCGCCGGCGTGCAGATCCACGTGGAAGACCCGACCCACTACGACCACACCGCGTTCCAGCCCTGGCGCCTGCAGGCCCTGGCGTTCAAGGCGCTGCGGCTGCAGGCACCCGACTATCCGCTGTGGCGCGACTTCGCCTACGAATACGAACACGATCGCCTGGCGATCGACCTCATCAATGGCGGTCCAGCGTTGCGCGAGTGGGTGGACGATCCGAAGTCAAAGCCCGAAGATCTCGATGCGATCACCAGGCCGGACGAAGCGGCCTGGATAGAGACCCGGAAACCCCACCTGCTCTACTGAGCAACGGGGGTCAGTTCACAGCCACTTCTGCATGAACTGCGCCGTGCCCATGGCCGGGTCCAGCTGGTAACCGGCGTAGCCGATGCGCTCGTAGAGCTTGACCGCGGGCGCATTGCCCGACAGCACCTCCAACGTCATCTTCACCGCCCCGCGCTCGCGGGCGATGATCTCGGCCAGCGCCAGCATCTGCTCGGCGATGCCACGCCCGCGATGGCTGGACAACACGGCCACGTCGTGCACGTTCACCAACGGCTTGCACGCAAAGGTAGAAAAACCCTCGATGCAGTTGACCAGCCCCACCGGCGCATCACCGTCAAATGCCAGCACGCTGTAGGCCTGTGGTCGTGCCGCGAGTTCGCGCACCAGGTGGGACTTGGCAAAGTCGCTCAAACCATCCCCGCCACCCGCCGGATCGCTGGCGTAAGCGTCGAGCAGCATCACCAGCGATGCCGCATCGTGCGGGTTGGCGTAATCCGCGCGGCGGACAGAAACCGCGGCCGCCATCATCCGGCCCTCACCGCGTTCACCAGCCGCTCGGCGCAAGCCTGGGCCTGCTGAGGATCGCGCGCCTCGACCATCACCCTCAGCAGCGGCTCGGTGCCACTGGCGCGGATCAGCACGCGCCCCGTGTCCCCCAGCTCGGCCTCGACCGCTTTTGTCTCATCGGCCAGCAGGGTGTTGGTTTTCCAGTCCTGCCCCGGCTGCAGTCGCACATTGATCAAGGTCTGCGGAAACAGCGTCACATCGGCCAGCAGCTGCGCCATCGTCTTGCCGCTGCCGGCGCAGGCCTGCAACACCTGCAGCGCCGACACCAGGCCGTCCCCGGTGGTGTGTTTGTCCAGCACCAGCAGGTGCCCCGAGCCTTCACCGCCGAGGATCCAGCCATGGCGCTCCAGCTCTTCGAGCACGTAGCGGTCGCCCACCCGGGCGCGCACGAACTTGACCCCGCGTTTCCGGAACGCCACCTCGACCGCCATGTTCGTCATCAGCGTGCCCACGACGCCGGGCACGTCCACGTCGCGCGCGATGCGGTCGGCCGCGATCAGGTACAGCAGCTCGTCGCCGTTGTACAGGCGCCCGCTGGCGTCCACCAGTTGCAGCCGGTCCGCGTCACCGTCGAGGGCCACGCCATAGTGGGCCCCGCTCGCCCGCACCGCATCGACCAGGGCCTGCGGATGGGTCGCGCCGACCTCGTGGTTGATGTTCAGCCCGTCGGGGGCGCAGCCGATGCGCACCACCTCGGCGCCCAGCTCATGGAACACCGCGGGCGCGATCTGGTACGCCGCGCCGTGGGCGGCGTCGACCACGATCTTCAGGCCCTTGAGGGTGAGGTCGTTGGAGAAGGTGCTCTTGCAGAACTCGATGTAGCGGCCCGCCGCGTCGTCCATGCGCCGCGCCTTGCCCAGGTTGCGCGAGTCGGCCCAGACCGGGTCCTTGTCCAGCTCGGCCTCGACGGCGTGCTCCCAGTCGTCCGAGAGCTTGTTGCCCTGCGCGCTGAAGAATTTGATGCCGTTGTCGTCAAACGGGTTGTGACTCGCCGAGATCACCACGCCCAGGCTGGCGCGCTGTGCGCGGGTCAGGTAGGCCACGGCCGGTGTCGGCACCGGTCCGAGCAAGACCACGTCCACACCGGCGGAGTTGAAGCCGGACTCCAGCGCGCTTTCCAGCATGTAGCCCGAGATGCGCGTGTCCTTGCCGATGAGCACCGTGGGGTGCGCCTCGTCGCGCTTGAGCACGCGCCCCACGGCGTGGGCCAGTTTGAGAACAAAATCGGGCGTGATCGGGGCCTGACCGACGGTTCCGCGGATGCCGTCGGTGCCAAAGTATTTGCGAGTCATGGGTTCGATTTTAGGGGGCCGCACGGTACGGTCCGGTTCAAGCTGCATCGCCCATGAGTTCAACCGCGCGACAGAGCAGGCGCTTCCATCTGCTGCGACGGTGCCGCGTGGAACTGGGCACCACGGGTTTCGCGGGAAACCAGAGCGTCGTCGGACCGGCCACGATCCAGCGCCGCCGCTTCGGTCCAGTGGCTCTGAATGGTTCTTTCTCGGTCCATTGTGCTCAGGCGACACCACCGTGCCATCGTGTGTGATGACCATCGGGACGATGGATATTGAAGCCCGCGTGCTTCAAGGCACCCCACGTGAAGTCGACGCAGCTGTTGGTCGCACCGTTGTACTCGCCTTTGAAGTAGCCCCAGTCCTCCTTAATGGCAGCATCACCGAACTGCTTGAGCTTGGCGTACTGCTCGGCAGTGATCTCCATCGTACGTGAGTAGTGGGGACTTTGATACGCCTCGGCATCCGTGTCATAGCCCGTTCCCGGACCGCTCGAAGCGCCATGCTCCTTGGGTGCAAAGCCATAACTGTTCTTGACCTCGCCGTCGGACACCTGGTACCACATGTGTCCGGCAGCAGACGTACCCATCTGCCTATCTCCGTCCACCAAAGGTATGCCTGGCATGGCGGTGTAGATCGTGATGCGATAGGGGTCTGCCATATGCGCTCCTATCGATCAGGTGCTCTTTCAAAGACCAGAAACGCCTTGTATCCGTGAAGCTGCGGAATGTCATTGCGCGTTTCCAGTCTCAGGCGGTAACGGCCCGGACCTTGTTCGTCGGGTCCTCCAAACCTCAATACATACGTCGATGCGTCGGGTCTGCCCGGCGGCGCGCCGGAGTATTCGGTAAAGGACCTGCGAGAAACGGCGATGTCGTCCTTCAGTGGAAAGGACTCAATCCGACTGGGTTCATAGCCTTTGGAGACATCGACGCGGTTCCAGAACTGAACCGGAATCTCCTTCCCACCCAGCAGGCGGTGCAGCGTCACGCGAACTTCAACCGGATGGGCATCGATCGTAGCGATCTTTCCATCCGGGTCGGAGGGTGCAAACAACGTCCTCAGACCCAGAAAGTAACCAGTCGAGTGGCTGACCTTGGGCGGCACTGGAACATCGAAGGTCACATCCACCTTGTGCCCCGCCTTGTCCAGCGGCATGGGAATTTTCAACGGCGCCCGCAGCACGTCCCCTGTCGCGGCCTCTGCGCCACTCGCAGCCGCATTGCCGGGTGTTCCACACCCGAGCAGACTCCATGTGAGCATGCCCATCAAGAGCGCCTTCAGCCAGTGCTGTGTTTGCTTCGTTTTCATGCGTTTGTCCTCCCCTACCGTTCCAACAAGGTCATCACCCCATCCACCTCACGCTGAATCCCCGCCAGCCCGGTGTATTCGCCGGGCGCTTCGGGCGTTCGCAGGCGGTGCGCCTCGTACTGCTGAGCCAGCGAGGATTCGGCGCTCTGGTGAACCACGGGCGAGGCATCCTGCTCAACGGCTGCGCGATGCACCGGGGCGTTCGCCCCGGCTTCGAAGGTCTTTGGCAGGCAGCCCGGCAAGGCCAGCATCGGCACCTCCACCTTGGGCAGCAAGCGCTCCTTGAAAGCCGCTTCCTTGAAATAGCGGATCTTCTCGGCCATCACCGGGTGCGCCATGCCTTCGACCAGCAGGATCTGTTTGTCGTCGCCCAGGGCCTTGAGCTCCTGCGGCAGCATGAGCGCGCGACGCTCGTCGCTCTCACTGCGCGTGTAGCTGCTGTCGCGCGAACGGCTGCGGCTCACGCTGTCCTTGCGCATGGCGGTGTAACCCAGCATCTCGCTGTATTCGTTGGCATCCTGCTGCTCACGCGGCGCGAAGATGATGCGCAGTGCGTGGTTGGTCATGATGGTTCGTGCGTTTTCCTTGCCGTAGGTGGACTCCAGCTGCGCCATGCTCTGGATGATGGGCATCAGTCGCAGGTTGTAGCCCGCCATGAAGCTGACCGCGCTGGCGATGATGTCGACGCGCCCGATGCTGGTGAACTCGTCCATCAGCAGCAGGCACTGGTGCTTGAGCTCGGGGTTGGCCTGCGGCAGTTCGCGGGTGTTCTGGTTGATCAGCTGGCTGAAGAAGAGGTTGAGGATCAGGCGGCTCTCGGCCAGCTTGTTGGGCTGGATCACCACGTAGATGCTCATCTTCTTTTTGCGCACATCACGCAAATCGAAGTCGTTGCCGCTGGTCGCCGCGTCCACCACCGGGTTGAGCCAGGGGTTCAGCGGCTCCTTGAAGGTGCCCATGATGCTGGCGAAGGTTTCGTTGGCCTGACCGAGCAGCGTGGCGAACGCGGTGCGTGCGCTCGGGCTCAGGTGCGGCCAGGCCGCGAGTTCCGACAGGTGGGCCTTGATCTCCTGCCCCGGTCGGCCGGACGCCAGGCGGTACAGGCCGCCCATGGTGGGCGCGTCATAGGGAGCGTCGAACTGGTCCGCCAGGTACGCGGACTGCTCGAAGGCGTACAGCGCGAAGGCGACAAAAGCGTTCTGTGCTTGGTTGGCCCAGAACGGGTCCTTGTGCAGATCCGACACCGGGTACAGCATGGCGGCGATGCTTTGCACATCGCTGATGCGGAAATGTTCGTCCTGCGACACATAGGACAGCGGGTTCCAGCGGTGAGTGCGCCGGTCTTCGGCGAAGGGGTTGAAGAGGTAGACATCCTGCCCGTAGCGGGCGCGAAAGCCGCTCGTGAGGTCGAAGTTCTCCTGCTTGATGTCGAGCACCACCACCGAGCCCTGGTAGCTCAGCAGGTTGGGGATCACGATGCCCACACCCTTGCCCGAGCGGGTCGGCGCGGCCAGCAACGCAAACTGCTGGCCGTTGAAGTAAACGAACTTCCCGTCCTTCTTGCCCACGACCAGCGCCGTCTCTTCGGGCTTGAGCATGCGTCGCTCCCGCAGGTCGCCAGCGGTCGCGAACCGGGCCTCACCGTACAGGTTGGGCTTTTTCCGAAACAGCATCAGCGCGGTCAGCGCCACCAGCACCAGCAGTGGCAAGGCAAACCCGATCACCCCGCTGCTCTTGATCACGCCGGCGTGGGCGGGCACATCCGAATAAGCAGACCAGTAGCGCCAATAGTCCAGCCACTCCATGCGCGCCCAAGGCATGTCCAGGCGCCAGAACAGCACCAGACCGCTCAGATACAGACCGGCGAACAGGGCTGCTGCCAACGCCACCAGAAAAAACAGCAGCTTGGCTTGCCTCATGGCTTGCTGTTCCCCTCGCCCAGGCGGGCTACCTGCTCTTTGTAGCGGCGCAACTGGTCGCGAGACCAGTCGTAACGGCACAGCTCGGTCGCTGCTGGCAAGGCCTTGACAGCCACCCCTTGTTCACGCACCTGTGAGGCACAACGCGCGTCGCGGTAGCGGTGCCAGCTCTGGTGGTCCAGATGCTGTGTTCTGACGTAGGCCTCGGCGTAGCCCTTGCCCAACGAACCGATCAGGACCTGCTTTTTGCCCATGCGGTATTCACGCACCATCGTCAACAGGACGCGGTCTTGTTCGATGCGCGCCCGGCGACAGCTGATCAACTCGGGCGCCAGCGGGTCGCAGATCGCGCTCACCTTGGCGACCGCCTTCCCCTTTTTTGGCAGGTCCGCCTTGGCACGCACCCACCGCGCGGTGGCTGGCGCAAAACAGTGGCTTTCCTGTTGGGAGGTGCCGGCTGCATTGACGACTTTCAAGGACAGGCAACCCGGTTCGGTCGCCGCGATCTCGCCGGTATTGGACACGACATCCACCTGGGCAAAGTTGCCTGTCTTGGCATCAAACTGGTACAGGCTGTCGACCGACAGCTTGCCGTCCATAGCAAACAGGCGCGTGACCTTGAAGTCCAGCAGGCCGTCCCCGTTGAAGTCCTTGAAGTCCAACCAGGCCTGCCGGTCCAGCCGCTCGCGCGGCAGTTCAAACGCGTGTGGCAAAGCCTGCAACTCCTTGCCATCGCGACTCACCACGATGTAACCCGACCCCACCTCGCCCTCCACCGCGTCCGCCTTGTCGTCGAACTCAAAGTCGAAACGCAGCGTGCCGGCATCGAGGCCAATCTGCTGAGTCAGGGCCTGCAGGCCGCTGCGCTGGGGTTGGAGGAAATGGAGGGGCACCTGCCCACACGCTGCCAGCGCTGCTGTCAGCAGCAGCGCACCCGGAACACGCATCCTGCCCCATATCTTTGTCTTCATTGGCACTCCCTTTTCAGTTGATTGGTTTTTCTCGGCGGCACAACAGCCTCAAGCGCGCGCCCTTTCCTGCGCGGCCACTTGCCCGACTTGTTCGGCTGAATACCCTAGGTTCAATAGGCCTGCGCCGAGGCTTTGCCGAGCCTGCGTCTGCCGTGCGCTCAAGGCCCCGTCCTGCTCAGAGGGCGCCCCTCGCTCGGGTGGGCGTGTAGCAGCGAACACCTCCTCCACGGCCCGCACGGTCTGTTTCAGCGGTTGGTTCAGGCGCCCGTTGGCCGCCAGGTCATAAAACTGCCGTTCGATTTGCGATCGCACCGCCTGCTGGTCGGTCACGGACAGGTTGGCATTCAGCATGCGCTGATCGAAACGGTGCTGAAGCAGCACATGACTGTCCTTCTGTGCATCGCTCAGCCGGCGATCCTGGAGCACGCCGCGCATGTGCTCCGGGAATGTTTCAAATCGGGCGGGGTCGGCGTGCACGGGCGTCGTGCCCCGCGAACCGCGCTCGCCCTGCACCGCCCATTGCAGCGAAGGCCGGGCCAGACCCGGATCGCCGTCGCTCGAAACGTTGTACAGCTTGTCGCCGTTGCGCGCGGTCTGGTAGGCCTCCGAGTGCAGTGGTACCGGCTCATTGGTGTCGAACCGCTGGCTGGCGGGCACGTCCGCGACAGTCACCCCGGTGTTCTGAAGGTACTTCGTCGAGCCCTCCAGCACGGCGGCGGCCGTGCCCCGCTGGTGAGAGCCCCCACCGATGCCGCAATGGTTGCCATGCAGGTTGACGGTCCTGACGCGCGGGTCGCGGCTGTAGTCAGCCGCTTTGAACTCCGTCCGGAACTCATCATCGGCCCGCACCACCAGCACATCACCCTGCACATTGGGTGGCAAGCGCATGTCGCCCTTGATGTAGCTGTACACCGGGTCGAACATCACCATGCCCTTGACCTCGATGCCCCCAGGCGGCGCCAGCACCTTGCCATCCTCGGTCACCAGGCCTTTGTCGTTGAGCATCTGGGCCAGCAATACCTGAGACGCGGTGCCGCGGCTGAAACCCACGCTGGAAAGGCTGATGTCTTTATAGGTGGCGGAGGGGTTGTTGTGGAGGAAATCTCCCGCCTGTTCCACCAGGTGCCGGTAGGCCTTGTTGGCGGCAGCCCGCACGGGTTCCGTGGGGAATGGACCAGCTTGGAGCAAATCACCCATTTCGCCTCCGGTACCTACCCCAGGGTAATAGCGGGCCTGAAGATTGCCATTTGCCCAAGATGCCTTTTCAGCCGGATCAAACAAATTCGCCACATTGGTCGGATACGGGTTGCCCGACAGCCGCAGATTGTCCTTGTCGTTGTTCGTCCCATCAAACGCCGCAAGGAAAACGAACTTCCCGGCTGGCGCGCCATGGAGCTGGCCCATGGCATCGCGCTGTATTTGCACCTGCTGGACTTCTTCTCGCGACAGATGGCGCTCGATGGTGGTTCCCATGCCCGTAGGTCTTGATCCGGTTTATCTGGACAGCTCGTTCGTGGGATAGATCTCAAAGGTTTCCCGGTACCTGGACGAACTCGTCTTCTTGTTGGGGGGCAAGTCACTGTTGCGGACCTTGGGCGTGATCACATACACATAGAGCTGGTTGCCTTCGATCACAAACGTCAGGCCATGGTCTGTCATGTCCTTGGGCAAACGCTGGCGCAAATCCACCCGATCCTCGACCACCTCACCCGTCGACTTGATACGCCATTTGACGAACAGGAAATCCCCAACAGGCATGGGCCCACTGACCCCAGTAGACGGTGGCAAGCTACTCGTTCCCTCAAAGACTGGGCTTCTTGGGGTAAAGATACTGTTCCTCAACATACGGGAGCCATCCCCGTAGCTGTACTCCAGCAACTCATGAGCCGGATGCCACTTGTCCCTCCAGCCATCAAAAGCAAAATCGTGCCAAGGCTCCGCCACCTTGGTCGCACACGCCGTGGCCAATGCCAAGGTCATCAAGACGCCCACGAAAATCCGCCATGTCCGCATCAGGTCACCTTAAAACTATGCGCAGCGCCGATGGCCGCAGAAAGAGAGGGGCGAAAAGGTCAAGAGCCCCTCAATACCCGCATCGCGAAAAAACCGAGGTATCCACTTTGTCGCTCAGCCGGGCGTCTTCACGCCGGCTCGACCAGTGCAATTCGTCCTGACGCAACTCAAATACGTAGGTCTCAAGCACTTTGGGCACCTCGTAGGGCGGTGCGTCCACGAGGCCCTGGATGCGCCAGGTGTTGCGACGACGCGGTTGAACGTCGGTCACGAAAATCGTGGTGCTCTGGCCCGGTTGCAACCACTGCACCATCTGGCGCTCATGGATCACCAGGGCGCCCTGCTCCGGTTCCGCCGGATGACGGCCCAGGTAGCTGGCGCATTGGGCCGCGCCCGCTTCTGACTTCGGAAACCACAACCCGCGCATATCCACCGGCGTCAAACCCGGAATCGGGGTCGCTGCCTGGACCAGTGGCGAAGCCAGGCAAAAGCATGCGGCGCCCAGCCATTTGAACAACAAAGAGGTGTCAGTCATGTGTGTCACGCGTCCAGTGCCAGCTTGCGCTGGGGGTCAAAATCGATGCCTGTGATGCAGCGCTGGCCCGCGTGGGCCTTGATGTGCACCACCACGTCGATGGTCAGCATCAGCAGCCGCTTGATTTCGCCGAACGCCAGGCCAGAACCCTCGGGCGAAGCCTTGACCATCAGCGCCATCTGGTCCCAGGTCTGGCTGGTGCTACCGGCGTGGCAACTGGTGATGGAGCCGGGGTGGCCCGAAGCACAGTTGCGGATGTAATAGAACGACTCGTCACCCCGGATTTCCGCCAGGATGATGCGATCGGGCTTCATGCGCAGGCAGGCCTCCATGCAGCCCTTGGCGGTCACATTGGCCGTGCCCTGCCCGCCGCGCGAGTAGATCAGGTGCACCCGGTTGGGCTGCTCGATGAACAGCTCGCGCGCGTCTTCGATGGTGATCAGGCGCTCGTCGTCCGGAATGTGTGTCACCAGCGATTTCATGAAGGTGGTCTTGCCGCTGCCGGTGGCCCCGGAGACCACGATGTTCTTCTTGTAATGCACCGCTTTGCTGAAAAAGCCGTGGAAATCCCGTGCGCGCTTCAATGCCAGCAACTCCTCGTCCATCGCGCTGATGCTGCCGTCTTCTTCCAGAATCTGCGCGAAAAAGCCGTCTTCCTGGTACTGGTTCAGCGTCTTGGTGTAGCGCGAAGGCAAGCGGATCGTGATCGACACGTGATCGGACGGCACAGCCGGTGGCAGCACGAACTGCGCGCGCTGTCCGGTGGGAAAAGTCAGCGACACCACCGGATCCACCTGCGTGATGCGCTGACCTGTCTTGCTTTCGTTGACCACCGTGGTGCAGAACTGCCTGGCCCGATCAAATGTCAGTCCCGGCACGTCGATGCGTTGCCAGCCATCGACCGTCTCCAGGAACACCTCCCCCGGACGGTTGATGCAGATTTCCGTGACGCGGGGATCGCTCAGAAAATTCGTGATCCCCAGCACGTGGTACTGGTACTCCAGAAACTCCGTGGAAATGTTCGCGATGGGTTCGTCGTTGCTCTGTGCCGTCATGACATGGAGGCCGTTTCGGTCAGCGCATCACGCTGGAGAAGTCGACATCGCGTGCCGCAAAAATGTTGATCACCGTGCCGTTGAGCACCGTCACCGTCGCTTTGCGGTTCGCCGAGCGGGCGAGCATGTCGTTGGCCGCCTTCTTTGCGGTCGTGGCGGTCGCAGATTCCCAGGGGTCGATGCGCTCCTGGATCGCACCACCCGCGTAGGTCGTGGTCTGCCGTCCGCGGATGTCGTTCTCATTGGCGAACTTCTGCGCACCGGCATCAATTCCGTCCGCAAGAAGACTGACCAGCAAAGCCGCACCGATGCGTTCACCCCAGTGACCGTCGTAGTGACCGGGAATGCCCGCGCCACCCAAGGCGTCGGTACCCGCGCTGTCGATCCGCACATCCAGACCGGTGGTGGTCAGCACGCGGGTCCAGACGATGCCCACGCGATCGTAGTGTTCATCGGCGTACTTGTACTCACCCGTGACCTTCGATCCCTTGTCGATCAGCAAGCGGCTGCCGTTCATCGAGTAGATCGGCTCGGTCACGATGCAGGAAGTCATGCCCGGCAGGGTCGACACCACCTTGGTTTCAAGCGAACAACGGATGAAGGTTCCGCGCGTCAGCGTGAAATCGGCATTGGCCAAGACCTCCACCGCACCACGCTTCACCGCCGAAAACTCGTCTTCGAACAGCGGGTTCTTCTTGCCTTTTTCAGACGCGGCCACCAGGTTGTTCTCACTGGCCATGCGCCGCTGCATCAAATCGTCCTTGACCGACGTGGCGCCTTCGCCCGTTTGCGGCATGGCGAGCGGCATCGGCGGCACATCGGCCCGGGCGACGACATCAACCGGAGGCGCTGGTGGAGGCAGCTTGAGCAACGGCTTTTCGGGAACGGTCACCTCTTCGTAGGTGACCTGCTTTTTCTTGTCGTCATCGGCCGAGAACGCATTGCTCGCCACCCAGAGCGTCATGCCGATGGTCGCCAGCGACACCAGGACGATGTAAGCCACCGCCGTCTTGTTCACGCCGCGGGTCAGCCCCGCAGACAGCTTGGGCATGTTGTCCGACAGCACGGGGCCTTGGCCACCACCGTTGGCATTGGGAAATTGCATCTTCATTTGTTCCTCCTGAGTCCCACCACGTCATTGCCCAACCGCATCACCAGATACGGGTAGACACCCAGCACCACCATCACGTTTTTTTCGCTCTTGGTGTTGACCAGAAACTCCTCGCCAAGGCGCTCGTTGCGACCAAACACCGCCGGGAAGTTCGCCATCGGCGGCAGGTGGATGTAGGTGAACTGCTGGTTGTCATACACCCGCGTCGGAACGATGGTCGATGCCTCGTTCACCGTCGAGTAGTCGTAGTTCAGGTGGTAGTTGCCTTGCGAATTCAGCGCGCTGGCGGTCGGCGACAACACCGCGTTGGCCGTCGCCAGGGCGCTGGCCCTGTCCGGCGCCTCGCCGCCATAAACGAAGCGGACCTTGTAGAACACGCCGGCGCTCTTCGCCTCCTCCAGCGTCTTCCACTTGGATGACGAAACCTTCAGATCCAGCAGGTACGAGCGCATGTTGGTGCGGATGTACATGTTGGTGTCCACATCCACGTTCTTCGGGCGGATGTAGAAGATGTTGTCGCGCCGCACCAGCTCCCAGCCATCGCTGAAGCCCGTGCCGAAGTCCTTGATCTGCTCTTGCGGGCTGATCTCGATCTGGGTGGCAATGCCCAGTGCCGTGTTCACCCGGGTCACCTGATCGGGCAGGTAAGGCACTTCGCGCACCTCCTGCGCCTGAGCCGCGCTGTGCGAAACCATGCCAGCCCCTGCCAACAAGGCCCACTGGGCCAGAATTCGCGATATTTTTTTTGTCATGGTGAAGCCACCCCTGTCCGTTCCGGAAAATTCGGTTGATTCAGAAAACATCATTGCCCCTGCGTCGGCGTGGCCGGCGCGCCGGGCAAACCCGGCTGCTGCGCGGGGGCGGCTGGAGCCGCCCCCATCCCGACTCCATCCGAGCCCTGGTGCGTCACGCCTTCTTCTTCATTCAGCAGCGGAACGCCCATATCCTGGTTCGCCGACTTGAACACTGGGGCGTTGAACTCATCGTCCACCCGGAACGCCGTCACCTGGAACCCCAAGGGGTTGCGCAGGCGCAGGTTGTCGCTCATCTTGAGGTGGGTCTTGTATTCGTAGCGCAGGGTTCCGACGTGGCTGCTCAGGTAGTCGCTCTTGCCGGTGGTCTTATCAAACTTCCACTTCTCGAAGCGCACCGTTGCGCCCGTCGGCCGCGCACCACGCTCCTCGTCCAGGCCGTTGAACACAATGCTGTTGACCTTGACCCGGATCGCCGTGTTGCGCCCCCAGCGCTTCTCGGGGCTGTTGTTCGTCCCGTCGAACTGCTTCACAAACAGGCCCTTGACCTGATCGTTCGACATCGCCGCCACGTACTCCCAGTCGTGCTCATTGATGGTGTCGTAGTCGTACCCCTCTCGGGCCTGGACAAACCGCGCCACATGGCTGCGGTTCAGCGCCTCGCTCGCGTAAATGCCCGTCGCGGCCACGTTGTCGCGCAGCGGCGAAATCGTGCTCGTGCTGCGCTTCAAGTCCACCGTCACCAGATACGGCACCTTCTCCTTGAGTGGCAGCATGTAGGCAATGCCACCCGCCATCAGGACCGTCAACGCCATCGAACCCATCGCCACGATCCATGCCCGACGCTCACTGCGCTTGACCATGGAAATCACGTTCGATTCAAAGTCCATCGACTTCTTGAGAATCACCTGAGAAGCCTCGGAGAGCTTCCGCTTGAACAATGCCATATCAGCCCTGAAACCCTTGTTGATCCATACCACTCAAACCCGATCCCGACCGCCCGTTCAAGGCATCCGGGTCACCAGCACAGCCTTGTTGGCCGACACCTGGATGCGCAGCTTCTGGGCCGCGTAGTTGCGGCGCACCGTGTTGAGCGCACGCTGAAGGTTGTTGTCCTTGATGGACTCCAGTCCACTCACCAACGTCAGGTCGCTCGGGTACTGCCAGTCCAGCGCACCGCCGTACTCTTTTGCCCATCGCTCCAGCATGTTGCGCAAGGTCGCGTCGGTCGGCAGCATCTGGAATTTGATGAGCTCCGCTTCTTCCTTGAGCGGGATTTCCTGGGGCACCGAAGCGAGCGTGTTGACTGGTTTCCAGTTGTCGGCGATGTCGATGGCCTTGGGCACGGCACAGGCCTGGAGGAGGCCCAGCACGAGCACGCCTGCCGCCGCGCGAGCCATTCGACCCCTGGTTTTCATTGTTTTCGTCTTGGTCATGTTGTATTCACGGATTAAAAAACGCTATTTCCCGACATCAAATGACTCTTGAAATGCCATATCAGCGGTAGCGAAGAGGCGGACGCGCGGGGTGCGTTTCGTTTCTGGCCAAGGGCACCTTGTTTGCGTCATGGACATCTGTGTCTGATCCGGATACACGAAGATCGCCACCACGGCCCGCACTACCAGCGAGTGCCGCGTCGGTGCCAAGCGTTGTATAGACACCCCGCTTTTCATCCAAGGTCACTTCTTGCGCATTGCGGCCCGCAGGGCTTCCGGTTGGCGGGTTGCCCATCGACTCGTCGCGACGCAGCTCGCCCGACTGCTCCATCGCATACTGGTTTTGGCGAGCAGACTGAAAGCCAGTGGACCCCCTTTCATTGGCCAACAACCCTCTCGATCCAGACAAGCTCTGAGACCCCGTGGACCCATCGCCTGGGGAGCCAGCCTCCGAGTTGAGGCGCGCAATGGCCGTTTGCGCGCTGTAAACGCCCCCATTGCTGGAGCCGCTGTATCCCGATTGAGTCAGCGACTGGGAACCACCGATCAGACCCGGCGCTTGATTGGGCTGTCCCCCAGCAATACCTGCTTGTCCGCCGGCCCCGCTGTTTTGCGACTGATTTTGGCCCAATGCGACAACGCCGTTTCCAGCGCCCAGTCCCTTGGCGGCACCCAAACTCCCCGCCACAGCACCGGCCCCTGCAAACCCGAACGCCCCAGCGGCAAAGCCGGCGCCTGCGCCGAAAAACTGCATGATGGTGTGGGGGATCGCCATGATGATGGCTGACATCAACGTTCCCAGAGCGGCCAATCGCAACGAGCTGCCTGAAATATCGAACAAGCCAGTTCCGCTCAAGATGCCGCCGTAATAAGCCAGAACCACCGACCCCCCGTAAATGGCCGTTGCTTTCAAAACCAGCGCACCAATCAGGGTCAGAGTTGCCATCGAGAACAGGGCGCCCAGAATGAACTTGGCCCAAGACCAAAACAGTGCCGAGGTCTGCTGAAACAGCAGGAAGAAGATGAACATCGGCGCCAACATGATGGCCAATGTGACCGACAGTTCGGTCAACATCAACAACACCGCCACCAGCATCGCCGGACCGCTTTGCCCGATCAAGCCCACGGTCGTTGTGATGGCATTGGGATCCTTCCCGTTGTCAACGGCCTTCATCGACTCGGTGATGGAGTTGAGCAGCGAGGTGATGCCCAGATTCAGGTCTACGAGCGTTGTGATATCGGTACCGTTGGCCACGGCTTGTGATATCAGGTTTTTGAAATCACCCACCCAATCCACGATCACTGGTGAATTGGCGGCGACAAGACCCACCAGCGACAAGATCAAGACCATCTTGCCCGTCTGCACGAACAACGGCACGATGGGGTTTCGATTCGCGCCGGTAATGATCTGAAACCCCTGAAAAGAGACCCAGATGGTCATGATCACGGTGGACATCACCCCCAACGCCATCGCAAGCTTTTGTGCAACCAGCTCCCTGTATGGACCCTGGATGATGTCGTCCATGATGTACTCACGCACCGAGCAATAGAAAAACGCATCATTGAGCACCGTCAACAAATCCGCCCCGGCCCCAGTGATGCCGCCCAGCCCAAACGTGGCTCCGGCAGCCAAGACCCCCGCAGCGGAACAAGCAGGCATCAGAAACCTCCAGCAATAAACAATTTCAATGGCATGGCTATTTGCTATATGTTTAGACAGCATCAAGGCATGACGAACGGCACAGAGGGCTTGCGCAGCACCCCTTTGCCCGCATCAAACCGGCCTGTGTCGCGCTCCCGCTTGGCCTCAACCATCTGCATTTCGTAGGTCTTTTCCCGCTGCTTGTAGCCGTCCATCAGCACCTGCAATTGCATTGCGTCGGTCTGCAGCAGCGATTGTTGTGCCTGCAGTTCAAAGTGGTAGCGCTGCATTTGTCCCGATTTGTCGCTAACCCCTCGCGATGCCTCCACGAGTTTCACAATCTGCTCACGCCGCTTGTTCAGCACCTTGAGCATGTCCTGGCTTTGTTTGAGCGTTTGCAAGCGCAGATTCCTCAAACCCACGCAAGCGTTGTAATGCTTGAGAAACTTTGCATCATTGGAGCCGCAGTCCTGCTCGGTGCCAATGTATTTTTTTGCATTATCCACCGTGATGGTTTCAAATTTGGTGTCCAGACCTTTTAAAATGGCTTGGTTGGAGCCGGTTCCCAAAGTGACGTCTTGGCCGGAAGAAGAGCTGGAGATAGTGCCTTTGAAATCCCCATCGAGTTTGTCGTTACCATTCAATAATTTTTCGACTCTGTTGATTTTTTTTATCTCATTCAACACAGCATCGTCATATACAGCCCATTGAGCCATCACAAAGTTCGGAATCAAGCACACACAAATTGTCATCAAACTCTTCATCGTTGCCATCCTCAGAAAACAAGTTAACCACATAGACAATCGAACTCTTTTCGCAGAGTTGCAATTGGAGCGGTTAATCTATCCCAACGCACGAGGAATGTCGTCCGACTCGATTCTCCAATCGTGACATCAAGCTGTTGGCCATTTTCACTCCAATTTAAGTCGCCAAAACCATCCACTACAGTGTTATTGGAATTGGGCTCTCTTCCGACCGCACGGATGACTTGGGCAATGCTCATCCCTTCAACCACCCTGTCATATGCCGCCCGAAGATCAATGCCTTCCGAATCGTCGTCGCCACCTCCCCCGCCGCAGGCCGCCAACGCCAAAGCGGCCGTGCCGCCCAAGGCCCACCGACCCAGCAGTCGCCGGCGGTTCAAAAAGTTGAAGGAATCTTGGGAAATGTGTTTCATGGTTTTCTTCCTACCTTAGGGTTCGCGCGGAGCGCAACATTAATGAATGGCCAAGCTCGGAGCACGGTGTGCTTCGTATATGCTTGCCTCGCCTGGAAACCGGATAAGCATAGTCAATATTTGTATCCAAAAGACTTATCAACTGTCAGATCTGACAATGAATTGTTCTCAGTTTTTAAGCTATCCCCAATGACTCTTAGGTACAGAGCACTAAGCCGCTTGGCGCGCTGCGGTCTGGCGGTGCAGCCGACGCCCACACTCGGTGATACCGTGTTCCGTTGCCGCTCACCCAGCACCGCCTGGCGTCTCAGAACCAGGAAGTCGGGTTGCCCAAGCCATGCCATTCGCCGCCGGCTCTTTCGCAGTTCTTCTTGGACTTGCGCCATTCAGACAACGGTTGCGGTGTGTAGTGGTAGTGGTTGCTCAAGCTTCCCTTGCCACTTCGGGCACCGGTGCAAACCCCCCAACGCCTTGGACGGGCACTTGGGCACCAAGGCGGAGTCGACCTTCATGGGGGTCATTTGAACCAGGCAGGCTTTTTGAAGCTCGGAAACACTTCCCCCCTCCGAGGCAGCGCTTTCCCAGCAACTCAGCAAGGGCAATGACGGACGGGTGATGTCCATGTTGCCCTTTTGCACACAGGAAACCTGAGGCACGGCGGCCTGGCCGGGCTTGGGCATTTTCAGCTCAGCGCTTTCAGGCAGCTCCGTCAACTCTGGCGGCTCCGGGGCTTCGGGCATTTGCCCGGGTTGGGGTGTGCTGGACGGGTCCGGCAGACCGGCAAAGCCGTTTGGACTTGCCAACGCCAGCACCACACTGGCGAACAACGGTGCCCATTGACGGGCAGAATAAGAGAAACGCATGGACCCCTCCCTGGGTTGCTTCTGAAATCTATTTTTTTGACAATCTGGAAATACGTCTGACCCCCAATACGTTGCCAACGACAGGGGGTATGCCGGATCACTCCTCCATGAGGTGCTGGCATTCCTTCAGCCCGTCTGGGCTCCCGGGTGATCCTTTGGTGTCAAAAGGCATCTTCCCGGGGCTTTTCCAGGTGCCGGGCTTGAGACCATGGGGGCAAACCTCTTCGTACTTGCTGGTCCACTTGGGGTTGAAGCAATAGTTGCTGACGATCTTCCAAGTGCCCGCGATCGGATTGACACCCACCCAGCAATGCGGAGGGTAGCCAAAGGCGCAAAAGGAAAATACGTCCTGTCCGGCCGGCAGGTCGTCGTTGAAATAGGCATTGCCCGTGCCCGTTCCGGCCGGCGCCAGCCCCCCGCACTCAGACTGACCCGCAGCAGCAAAGGCCGATGGCACCGCACTCAACAGCGCCAAACTCAATATCCACCATTTTGTTTTCTTCATTCAAGACTCCCTGTATGTCCCACGCTCAGACTTCGTACCGAACCGACTCCGTCGGAGCGTGTCGCAAGAATTCATTGCTGGAGACCATGGCAGCCTTGCGGTGGGTTCGCAACCCTTTGCGGCGGGCGTGGAACTCTGGCAACCAGGTGTCGGGTTGATTGGGTGTCGGGTGCTCACTCAGCAGTTCGCTGAGGATTTCAACGTTGTCGCTCGAACCGGACAACACCGCCAATTCGTCGTCCATGCCATTCAGATTGAGCTGGCACAACACGGCGTTGTGGCCTTGTTTGACCAGGAAGCAACGGCTGCGCTCGTCCAGCCCAACCACCAGCTCAAACTCGGCCTGCGTCAGTTTGAGACCTTCGAGGTAGTCCTTGGCGTCTGCATTGGGGTTGGGCAGAAGGATGAGCGTCGCGGTCTGCTCGATCAATGCGGCGGAGATGTCGCTGTTCAGGGCGTCCTGCGGACTTTGGGTCGCAAAGATGCCCAAGCCGTTCTGTTTGCGGATGGTCTTTTGTTTGTTCTTGGCAAAGTCCTTCAACCCGCCCTTGCCTTCGAGCACTTTCCAGAACTCGTCCATCACGTAGATGAACGGCCGACCATCGATCAGGCTCTCCATGCGGTGGAGCAAATACTGGATGATGGGCTCGCGGGTTTTGCCGTCTTCGATGATCTCGGTGTAGTCGAAACCAATGATGTTGGAACCCGAGAAATCGATGTTGTCCCTGGGGTTGTCAAATACCCAGGCCGCCGGGCCGCCTTTGCACCAGACCGAGATGCATTCAAAGAGGCTGTTTTCCCCCATGTTGGGCAAGCTCTTCTGCAGATTGGTCATGGTCCGCAAGTGCAGCGGCGTGTCAAGAATGGCACGCACAGCGCGGCTCAGGTCTTCCTGCTCGGACGGTGAATACTTGTCCTTCCCACACAGGGTCTGCACCAGTTCGACCAGGAACTGTTCGTTCTCCGGCGTGTTCTCGCATTGCAGGGGGTTGAACCCGGTCGGGCGCCCTTTTTCGAGCGTGAAGTAGCGACCACCGCATGCCCGGATAAAGATCTCGGCACCACGGTCCTTGTCAAAGAAAAAGATTGTGGGTTCGGGCTGGATTTTCTGCACCTGCGCGAGCAGGAAATTGATCAGCGCGGTCTTACCGGTACCGGACTTGCCAATGACCATCGTGTTGGCAATGGCCTTTTCGCCGAGCGAGTATTCGTGAGGCTTGGTGGCGTGAAAATTGAAATGGTAGGCTTGGTTGTTCAGCGTTTGCAAAATGCTGACGGAGGGGCCCCAAGGGTTGAAATGGGGTTTCCCGGTGGCAAAGTTGTGCAACGGGCACAAACCCAGGAAATTGAGTGAACTCAGGTTGGCAATTCGCGGCCGAAAGCGCCAGTTGCAAGGCAGCTGGGCATAAAACGCTGCCGGAATCGCCACGTCTTCCTTCACTGTCACGAAGCTCGCGCCCGACAACTGAGCCCGGGCCTGAGAAATGTTGTTGTACAACTCCTCTTGGCCCGATGCAAAGACAGCCATGTTGAAATGGTATTGCCCCAAGACAAAGTTCCCGGAAGCCAGTTGATCCATCGCAAAATCCAGCTCCACGATCTGACTGACTGCTTTATCTTCGGAAGACAACATGGCGCCCTTGGTCCGTTCAAGCGCTTTCATTGAGGCGTAACGGCTCATGGGCGTGAAGGAGTGTGTGACGATGTATTCAAACTCCAGATACTTCAGGCCATTCAGAATGCCCGGCCACGAGCTGTCCGCGTATTCTTTGATGTTGAGAATTGCGCCGTAGTAATTGTCACCGTTGGCCGTGCGAATCGCAAAATCACCACTGCCAGTTGAGAACATGTGTTTGCTCGTGGGCAAGTAGTCGTAGATCGGAGCGGGCAACACCGGTACCGGCTCATCAACGTGGTTCACCAGATAGCCGAAAAATTCCAGATTTTCGGAGAACACCTGTTTGTGGACGCTTTCGTACAAGCCCAGCCGGTACGGTGAATAGTCCTGCAGCAGAGCCTCGACATTACCCACCAGTTCGTAAATCTTTTCGAGATAGGCCTTCTCTTCGCGGCGCAGTACTTCCACATCCCTAGAGATGGCCGCAAATCGCTTTCCACTGACCACCGGACGATAGATCATCGTCAGATACAGCTCATTCTGCATCAGGCGCTTGCTTGACAGGCGCTCCATGTAGCTCTCGTGAAGCGCCTGACTGAAGCGGTGCGGGAAACTGGCATCAGTCTTGATCGGCCGGCGCCGACGCACGTCGTGCGCCCAGAAAGCGATGTTCTCGAAGTCCGGCGCGCGCAGACTTTGCAGCAGACTGTTGAACGTCTTGTGACGGTGCTCCAGCTCCCAGTCCTCCCGGCCAACGAACGGAAACCCGCTCAGGAGCCAGGTGATCATGTAATCGCCCTCACGCGACTTCACCACGTGGGTATCCACATGGGTGCTGAAGGGGATGAAATTGCTGTAATCAGCGTCGGGAGAAAACATATCGGAGGTTTGAGTCAACTACAACTGAAATTGATCATTATTGCCACAGCGTTTCAGACTTCATAGCCACGCACGTTGGCTGCATTCTTGGAATACATTGACGGCCCGAATACCCAGGCACCACCATCTTGCTGTTGATTTTTTGGAAAAAACCGAAATGCCAAATTCAACCCGATTAGGCGAAAAATCATTTCGTCCTTTTTCGTCATGAATCGCATGATGAAAATACTCACGGGAATCAACAACAAAAGATACAGCGAAAAATACATGGACAACAAAAGCGGGAATCCCGCACCCACGAGAAATGGCACATACGGAACTCCCAAAATCATCGCAGGGCGGGTGCAGCCCCGGAACAAGGCATCCTTTTTCAAATTGACTCCAAAAATCACTCGCCCAGGGTATATGTGATAAAGAATCAGGTGCAAGTAGTTGCACCACCCGTCCACCCAGCGGTAAACCACCCCGCGATAGCGGCTGCACCACCGATCAAAAGACCGCCAATAAGAACGGGTGCCACGTCGGAAAGCCGTTTGTGAGCGAAAGCGATTTGATACCCGGCAAAGACGATCGCAACGGTAACCACCAATACCGAAACAGCCTTCAACAAGGTCTCAAAGTTCTGGAAAAACAGCACCACATTGTCACAGGCCCCCTTAAAACCACCGGCACCTCCCGGAGCCGCCTGAGCATATACATCAACGGAAAGCATCATCACCACGAAAAAAAACACCAGCGAAAGAACTGTTTTGCTCTCGATTCCCTGTTGGTTAAATTGCCAATTCACGGTTTACTCCTGATTAAAAAACGAAAGACTTGTCTGAAGATGATGGTTTGCTCTGCAACCCAGGACTGGCGTCGCCGACCCGAGAAGGGCCGTCAACGGCGTTTTCAGGCTTCCCTGAAGACTCGGTGGCGTGCAACAAACTGCCACCTTTGCGGGCGGTCATGGCGCTGGTTGCACTGAATTTTTGAGGCTTGCGCGCACTTCCTGCACCGGGGGCCAAAGGGGCATTCAAATCGGGCAACGGAAGTTGTTCCGTGGGCAAGCTCGCACTGTCGGGCAGCAGCAGGCGTGTTTGGTAGGGGTCGCCATTGACGCCCACCACCTGAGTCGGGATGTTGCGCAGTCCGCCCGACGGAGACTTGATCGCTCCCGGCATGACGGCGCCCGGTCCGGGGACGGGTATTGCGGGACGGTTTTCTGCCGTTTCAATGCTGGTGCCGCTGGTTGGCAATCGTTGCGAGGTCGCCTGGGCGTTGGCCAGCGCCGCCGCAGTCACGGACAACGGCGTCGAAGGCTGGTATTTGCGGATGTTGTGCGGTTCTGGATACGCAGCGACCTGCCCGAAAGGGGCAGCGGTTGACGCACCGCCGCCACCCAGGGGGAGGTTGTCGTCCCTGGCTGGCTTTCGCGGGTTGTTGTAGGGAATGATCCGGACTGGTTGGGCTTGAGCCACAAGGCCAAACTGAACCTTGCGCATGGATGCAAAGATCTTCTGCACGTAGCCATGTTCAAACCCGGTGGCGAAGTTGCCGGAGTAGTAACAGCTGAACGCCTTGCCCCAGTCCTGGGCGCGGTCATAACACTCACGAAGAATGCGGGAACCCGCCTTGAGGTTAGAGCAAACATCGAATGCTTCAGCGTAGGTATTCAAGCCGTATTTCGCCAGGTTGTAGCGATTGACCTGAGCAATACCGACCGAGAAGTTGTAGCCCTCTTCTTTCAGCTGGCGAACCGCAGCCAGCGCCTCTTCAAGGTTTTTGGGTTGACTGGCAAGATACCCCCCCACGACGCCGATGGCAAAAGGATTGCGTGACGACTCCACGTGAACCACGTGCTGCATCACTTCATGGGGTACCGACAGATCGGGGCAATCCAGCATTGAAACCATCAACGGCAAACGCACCACGCCCTGGATCAGCACACCGCCGCAAAGGTAGCGGCAATGATGACCAGAGCGAACGCCGGGTGCGGCCGCTTCCTCCTGAAATCAGTTTTATTGCTGGTTAGTGTAACTTGTGTATTATAAAAATCCGATCATCAGGGTATTTTACGACTACCTTAGTTGTCTCAAATTGTAAACGACGGCCCGCACGAGGTTCAGGGAGCCAGGGCATTTGAGGCCTGCATGGCAGCCCACACCGCCAACACTTCGCCTGTCTCCCGAACATCGTGCACGCGCACAACACGCCCCCCCCTGTCCACGGCCAACAAGGCCGCCGCCACGCTGGCCGACACGCGTTCGGCAGGCAGCTCTCGCCCAGTCACGGCACCCAGGGAGGACTTGCGCGACCAACCCGCCAGCAGGGGGTAACCCGCGACGAGCAACTCCTGCTGGCGCGCGAGCAGGCTGAAGTTCTGCTCGACGGTTTTGCCAAACCCGATGCCGGGATCGAGAACGATGCGCTCAGCAGCCACATTCAGAGCGCGCAGGGCGCTCACCCGAATGCGCAAAAATTCGGAGACCAGAGGCACCACGTCACCCTGCATGGGAGCCACCTGCATGGTCTGCGGATCGCGGTGCATGTGCATCAGGCACACACCACAGCGGGGACGCGATGCAACCACCTGCAACGCATCACCCTGACGCAGCGCCCAAATGTCGTTGATGATGTCGGCCCCTTCATCCAGGACAGCCCGCATGACCTCGGGTTTGTAGGTGTCCACGGACAGCGGCACACCGAGCTTCACGGCTTCGCGAACCACGGGCAGCACGCGCGCCAGTTCTTCGTCCAGCGGCACCGCCGGGCTGCCTGGACGGGTGGATTCGCCACCGATGTCGAGGATGTGCGCCCCATCTTTCAGCAACTGCTCGCAGTGCATCAGCGCAGCTCGGGTTCCCGCATGCTGGCCACCGTCTGAAAATGAGTCGGGCGTGACGTTGACGATGCCCATGATCTTGGGTTGGCTCAGGTCTATGTCGAAGCGGGAGGTTTGCCAGTGCATGAGTGGAGTCCGCAAAAAGCAACGGGGCCAAAGGCCCCGTCAGGTGAAAGCAGGTAAGAACCTGTGGGATCAGGCCGCCGTTGGCGCCGGATCGGTGTTCACAGCCGGTGTGCCACCGCTGCCACTGCCGCCGCCACCCACGGAAGGGTTACGGGGCGTCCAGTCCTTGGGCGGACGCGGCGGCTTGCCGGCCATGATGTCGTCAATCTGGTCGGCATCGATGGTTTCCCATTCCAGCAAGGCTTTCGCCATCGCATGCATCTTGTCGCTGTGCTCTTCAATCAGCTCGCGCGCCAGCTTGTACTGCTGGTCGATGATGCGGCGCACCTCGGCGTCGACCTTCTGCATGGTCTGCTCGCTCATGTTGGTGGTCTTGGTCACCGAGCGGCCCAGGAACACCTCGCCTTCGTTTTCGGCGTAGACCATGGGGCCGAGTGCATCGGTCATGCCGTAGCGCATCACCATGTCGCGGGCGATGGTTGTCGCGCGTTCGAAGTCGTTGGACGCGCCGGTGGTCATCTGGTGCATGAACACCTCTTCGGCAATGCGGCCACCGAACAACATGCTGATCTGGTTCAGCATGTAGTCCTTGTCGTAGCTGTAACGGTCCTGCGCGGGCAGGCTCATGGTCACACCCAGTGCGCGGCCACGCGGGATGATGGTGACCTTGTGCACCGGGTCACATTTGGGCATCAGCTTGCCAATCAGGGCGTGACCGGCTTCGTGGTAGGCCGTGTTGCGGCGCTCTTCCTCGGGCATCACCATGCTCTTGCGCTCAGGGCCCATGAAGATCTTGTCTTTGGCCTTTTCGAAATCCTGCATCTCGACCACGCGGGCATTGCGGCGCGCGGCCATCAGGGCGGCTTCGTTGCACAGGTTGGCCAGATCAGCGCCACTCATGCCGGGCGTGCCCCGGGCGATCACGCTCGGGTTCACGTCGGTGCCCAACGGCACTTTGCGCATGTGCACATTGAGAATCTGCTCGCGACCGCGGATGTCGGGCAGCGTCACATAGACCTGACGGTCAAAACGCCCCGGTCGCAGCAAGGCAGCGTCCAGGATGTCCGGGCGGTTGGTGGCCGCGACCACGATCACGCCCAGGTTGGTTTCGAAACCGTCCATCTCGACCAGCATCTGGTTCAGGGTCTGCTCGCGCTCGTCATTGCCGCCGCCCAGGCCAGCGCCACGCTGGCGACCAACGGCGTCAATTTCATCGATGAAGATGATGCAGGGTGCGTTCTTCTTGGCGTTTTCAAACATGTCGCGCACGCGGGCCGCGCCCACACCGACGAACATTTCAACGAAGTCAGAACCCGAAATGCTGAAGAACGGAACCTTGGCTTCGCCAGCGATGCCCTTGGCCAGCAGCGTTTTGCCAGTGCCAGGAGGGCCGACCAACAGCAACCCGCGCGGGATGCGACCGCCCAGCTTCTGGAATTTGGCCGGATCCTTCAGAAAGTCCACGACTTCCTTGACTTCTTCCTTGGCCTCATCGCAACCCGCCACGTCGGCGAAGGTCACTGTGTTGTTGTTCTCGTCGAGCATGCGCGCTTTGCTCTTGCCGAAGCTGAAAGCACCGCCTTTGCCGCCACCTTGCATCTGGCGCATGAAGTAGATCCAGACGCCGATCAGCAGCAGCATGGGACCCCAGCTCACGAGCAGGGTCATCAGCAGCGAGCCTTCTTCGCGCGGGCGCACGTCGAACTTGACGTTGTTGTTGATCAGGTCACCCACCAGACCGCGGTCCAGATAGGTCGCCGTGGTGCGGATACGCCGGTCGTCCTGGGTCACGGCCACGATCTCGGTACCGCCTTGGCCTTCCTGGATAGTGGCGCTCTTGATGCGCTGGGCCTTCACCTCGTCAAGGAACTCGGAGTAGCCGATGTAGCCAGCGCCAGCCGCTGCGCGGCCGTCAAACTGCTTGAAGACGGTGAAAAGCACCATGGCGATAACCATCCACACGGCGATTTTCGAGAACCACTGGTTGTTCAAGTGCAGCTCCTGGCTAGAACATTGTCGTAGATACGCATATTGGACCCATTTTAGGTCTTTCAAGAAGCCCTGCCATTGACAAATGACTTGGCAATGTCAATCGGAGGGTTAGCTTTTTATTTCACCCGGCGCTGGATTCAGCTCTGTGTCTGGGGTTTCAGACCCAGCCCCACCAGAAAGGTTTCAGAAGATTTGTCGCGTGAAGCCTTGGGCTTGATGGCTTTGACCACGCGAAAGGTCTGGCGAAACAGGGCCACGGCGGTGTCATACGCTCCGCCGTGAAAGAGCTTGACCACCAGCGCGCCGTCGGGCTTCAGGTGGTGCACGCTGAAATCCACGGCGAGCTCGATCAGGTCGGTGATGCGCGCTGCGTCGGCCGATCCGATGCCCGACAGGTTGGGCGCCATGTCGGAAACCACCACATCCACAGCCGCCACACCCCGGTCGATCAGGGACTGCTCCAGCGTTGCCAGCACCTCGGGCTCCCGGAAATCGCCCAGGATGAAGTGAACGCCTTCCACCGCTTCCATGGGTAACATGTCCAGCGCGATGATCTGCCCGTGGAGTTCGCCCACCGCCGCACCCTGCGGACTCAGGCGGCGTCGCACATACTGGCTCCAGGCGCCTGGGGCCGATCCCAGGTCGACCACGCAATCCCCGGGATGAATCAGGCCCAGGGTTTCGTCGATTTCCTTGAGTTTGTAGGCGGCCCGCGCGCGGTAGCCGTCTCTTTTCGCCAGCTTCACATACGGATCGTTGACGTGCTGGTTGAGCCAGGCCTTGTTGACCTTCTTGCTCTGGGTCTTGACTTTCATGCCCATAAAGGTCTTTTCAGTTCTGTGTAAACGATAATTGTCCCATGCCCCAGATCACACTCACTCCCGCCCAGCGCAAAGTCCACCGCGCTGATGCCCACCACCTTGATCCCGTCGTCCTCGTTGGCGGCGATGGATTGAGCCCGTCCGTCAAAAAAGAAATCGACAACGCCCTGAAGGCCCATGGCCTGATCAAGGTGCGCGTGTTCAGCGACGACCGTGCCGCGCGAGAGCTCATGCTCAAGACGCTGGCCGACGAACTCGACGCCGCACCGATCCAGCACATCGGCAAACTGCTGGTGTTGTGGCGCCCGATGCCTGAGAAAGAAAAAACAACGGACGAAGAGCGCATGCCGGGACCGCGCGACGTCAAAGTGCTCAAGTTCAGCAAGCGGGGCGGTCAGCGTCCCGAAGTCAAGGTGGTGCGCGTCCTGGGCAACCAGCGCCTCACACCCGGCGGCCAGGTCAAGCGCGCCAAGGTCATGAAAAAGAGCATCAAGAAGAGCGCCCAGTGAGCCGATGCCCCGGCCACCAGCGGCTTGAACTTCCCCTGTCGCGCACCATCTGAAACCGCATGAACCTTCCAACTGCGCCCGGCGCCACCTTGCCCCTGCTGGATTTTTCCGATTTGCCGCGTTTTGACGCCATCACGCCGGACCAGGTGGCTCCGGCGCTGGACGTCTTGCTGACCGACGCCAACCGCGCGCTGGAGCAGGTCACGGCGGACACGTTCCCGGCTGAATGGGCCGCCATTGCCGGCACGCTGGACGTGGCCACCGAGCGCCTTTCGCGCGCCTGGGGTGCCGTCAGCCACCTCAACAGCGTGGCCGACACGCCTGAGCTGCGCGCCGCCTACAACGAAGCCCTGCCCAAGGTCACCGAATTCTGGACCCGGCTCGGCTCGGACGAACGCCTCTACGCCAAGTACAAGGCGATGGACCCGGCCAGCCTCAACGCGGAGCAAACGCAGGCGCACAAAAACGCCATGCGCAGCTTTGTACTGGGCGGTGCAGAACTGCAGGGCGAAGCCAAGGAGCGTTTTGCCTGGCTGCAGGAGCGCCAGGCTGAGCTGGGGCAGAAATTCAGTGAAAACGCGCTCGACGCGACCGATGCGTTCTCGCTGATCGTGTCCACCGAAGAGTTGGCGGGCGTTCCAGCCGATGTGCTGCAGGCCACGGCCGCTGCTGCCAAGGCCGAAGGCCAGACGGGTCACAAGCTGACCCTCAAGATGCCTTGCTACTTGCCGGTCATGCAGTTCGCCCGCAGCAGCTCGCTGCGCGAACAGCTCTACCGGGCCTACGTCACGCGGGCCAGCGACCAGGCGGCCGCGGAGGCACTGAAGTTCGATAACACAGCCATCATGGCCGAGCTGCTGGCCCTGCGCCATGAAGAAGCGCAGCTGCTGGGCTACCGGCACTTTGGCGACGTGTCGCTGGTGCCCAAGATGGCCGAATCGCCCGAACAGGTGATCCAGTTCCTGCGCGATCTGGCGGGCAAGGCGCGCCCGTATGCCGACAAGGACTTGGCGGACCTGCGCGCTTTCGCCGCCAGCGAGCTTGGCCTGACCGACCCGCAAGCGTGGGACTGGCCCTATGTTGGTGAAAAACTCAAGGAGGCGCGCTACGCCTTCAGTGAGCAGGAAGTCAAACCCTATTTCACAGCGCCCAAGGTGCTCGCCGGGCTGTTCCAGATCGTGGAAACGCTGTTCGAAGTGGCGATTCGCCGCGACACCGCACCGGTCTGGCACCCCGGCGTGGAGTTCTACCGCATCGAACGCACTTCGCCGGCCGGCGCCCAGCTGGTGGGTCAGTTCTACCTCGACCCGGCCGCCCGCACGGGCAAACGTGGCGGAGCCTGGATGGACGATGTGCGCGCCCGCTGGCTGCGCCCGGACACCGGTGCACTGCAGACACCGGTGGCACATCTGGTCTGCAACTTCGCCGAAGGCGTCGAAGTCGACGGCGTAAAAAAACCGCCGCTGCTGACGCACGACGACGTCATCACCCTCTTCCACGAGTTCGGCCACGGTCTGCACCACATGCTGACCCTGGTGAACGAGCGCGATGTCTCGGGCATCAGCGGTGTGGAGTGGGACGCCGTCGAACTGCCCAGCCAGTTCATGGAGAACTTCTGCTGGGAATGGGACGTGCTCAAGCACATGACGGCCCATGTGGACACTGGCGAACCGCTGCCTCGCGACCTGTTCGACAAGATGCTCGCGGCCAAGAATTACCAGAGCGGCCTGCAGACGCTGCGCCAGGTGGAGTTTTCACTGTTCGACATGCTGCTGCACAGCCAGACCGAGCTCGTCACCAGCGGCGACGCCATCCTGGCGCTACAGCAACAGGTGCGCGATGAAGTCGCCGTGTTGCAACCGCCCGCCTACAGCCGCACGCCCCACACCTTCAGCCACATCTTTGCAGGTGGGTACTCTGCCGGTTACTACAGCTACAAGTGGGCCGAAGTGCTGTCGGCCGATGCCTACGCCGCGTTCGAAGAAGCTGCCCAGAAGAATGGGCACAGCACGCTGGACGTGGAAACGGGCCGACGCTACCGTGAGGCGATCCTGGAAGCTGGCGGCAGCCGCCCGGCCATGGCGTCGTTCAAGGCGTTCCGTGGGCGGGAGCCGGGTATAGACGCCCTGCTGCGTCATCAGGGCATGGCCTGAGCGCGAACGCCCGCCTCCTGAATGTGGTTCGGAACTTGTATTTGGCAAAAGGATTTGACATGAGCATCACCCTTTCCCAGACTTCCATGCAGCGCACGCTGGTGCGTGCAGCGTTGGCGGGCGTCGTGTTCGGCGCGCTCGCCGCACCCTGGGCCTCGGCTCAAGGCGTGTACCGCACCGTGGGGCCCGACGGCAAGGTGACCTATTCGGACCAGCCACCACCGGCCAACGGCAAGGCGTCCGTCGTCGGTGGCGCCTCAGCCAGCGCCGGAGCGGCCGCCAACCCACAGCTGCCGCTGGAACTGCGCCAGGTGGTCAACCGCTATCCGGTCACCCTCTACACCGCGACCGATTGCGCGCCCTGCAACACCGGGCGCAACCTGCTCACCGCGCGCGGCGTGCCCTTCACTGAAAAAACGGTCAATTCTGCCGAGGACGCCTCTGCATTGAAGCGCCTGAGTGGAGAAACCTCGCTGCCCTTCCTCAGCATCGGCGGGCAACAGATCAAAGGGTTCTCGGACGCCGATTGGACGCAGTACCTGGACGCAGCGGGTTACCCCAAACAATCCGTCCTGCCATCCGGTTACCGCCGGCCTGCAGCAACGTCGCTGGTGGCAACGCAACCCGCGCAGGCAGCAGCAGCTGCGCGACCGAATGCCGCTCCGGCCAGGCCGCCGGTGCAACCGGCCGAGACGCCGGTAACAGCGCCGACCGACAATCCCGCTGGCATCCGTTTCTGAACGGGTTCTGGCCCTGAGACTCAGAACGTCAGCGTCTTCACGCCGCTGCTGGTCCCCAGCAGGCAGACGCTGGCCCTCTGGTGGGCGAACACACCCACGGTGACCACGCCTGGCCATTGGTTCACTTCGCTCTCGAAGGCCAGCGGATCGGTGATCTGAAGGCCGGTCACATCCAGGATGTGCTGGCCGTTGTCGGTCACCAGCGGAGCGCCGTCCTTGAGCCGCAGGTGAGCCTTGCCGCCGAGGGCGGCAAACTGGCGGATCAGTCGGGCCGTGGCCATCGGGATCACCTCCACCGGCAGCGGAAAAGCACCCAAGGCCTTCACCATCTTGGATTCGTCGGCGATGCAGATGAACCGGCGTGACTGGGCGGCCACGATCTTCTCGCGTGTCAGCGCCGCGCCACCGCCCTTGATCATGTGACCCTGCGCGTCGATTTCGTCGGCGCCATCGATGTAGACCGACAGTTCGGCCACCTCATTGGCTTCGAAGACCGGGATGCCCAGCGCTTTCAGCCGGGCCGTGGAGGCTACCGAACTCGACACCGCGCCGGGGATCTGGTCCTTCATGGTGGCAAGCGCATCGATGAACTTGTTGACCGTGGAGCCGGTGCCCACACCGACGATGTCACCAGGGGTCACGTATTGCAGGGCGGCCTGGCCCACCAGGGCTTTGAGTTCGTCTTGGGTCATTTGAGACAATCAGCGGTTACGAAGAATCACCCCATTATCCAATGTCCCTCCTGCCCTACGCTGTCGCACGCCCCTTCCTCTTTGGCCTGGACCCGGAAGCCGCCCACGAACTCACGCTGCACAGCATCGCGAAGCTGCAGCGCTCGCCACTGACCTGCCTCTATGGCGAAACCCGGATCGACGATCCGGTCACCCTGGCCGGCCTGAACTTCCCCAACCGGGTCGGTCTGGCTGCGGGGCTGGACAAGAATGCCGCCTGTATCGACGGCCTGGCTGCCATGGGCTTCGGATTTGTCGAAGTGGGCACGGTCACGCCCAAGGCGCAGCCCGGCAATCCCAAGCCGCGCATGTTCCGACTGCCCAAGGCCAACGCCCTGATCAACCGGCTGGGTTTCAACAACGATGGCCTGGACGCCTTCATCGCCAATGTGCAGCGGGCCCGCTTTCGCAGCAAGGGCGGCTCCCATCCGATGCTGCTGGGCCTGAACATCGGCAAGAACGCCAGCACGCCGATCGAGCGTGCCACCGACGACTACCTGACCTGCCTGGAAGGTGTGTATCCCCACGCCGACTACGTCACGGTCAACATCTCCAGCCCGAACACCCAGAACCTGCGCAGCCTGCAGAGCGACCAGGCGCTGGACGCGCTGCTCGGCGCCGTCGCAGAACGCCGGGAAGCCCTCGCCCAGCAGACAGGCCGACGCATTCCCATCTTCGTCAAGATCGCGCCCGATCTGGATGACACGCAGATCGAGGTGATTGCCACCACCTTGATGCGTTACGGCACCGACAGCACAGGCCAAGCGAACAACGCCTTCGGCGTGATCGCCACCAACACGACCCTCAGCCGCGAAGCGGTAGCCGGCCTGCCCCACGCCAACGAAACGGGCGGGCTCTCGGGCGCGCCGGTGCTGGCGGCCAGTAACCGCGTGATCCGGCGCCTGCGGGCCTGCCTGGGCAAGAGTTTCCCCATCATCGGTGTGGGCGGCATCCTCAGCGCAGCGGATGCGGTGAGCAAGATCCAGTCGGGCGCCAACGTGGTCCAGATCTACACCGGGCTGATCTACAAAGGCCCGGCGCTCGTGCGGGAAGCGGCCGAGGCGATCAGGAGCGCCGCACCCGCGCCCCACTGAATGGAATTGCAGCGGCGCTCACAGCAGCGCCGCGACCTGCTCGCCAATGGCCAGGCAACTGGTCAGGCCCGGGGACTCGATGCCCAGCAGGTTGACCAGTCCCGGAACGCCGTGCACGGCGGGGCCGTCAATGCGGAAATCGGCCGCGGGCTCATGGGGGCCGCTGATCTTGGGTCGCATGCCGGCGTAACCGGGCAACAAGGCGTGCTCGGGCAATCCCGGCCAGTACTGGCGAACCGCGGCGTAAAAGCCCTCGGCGCTGGCCGGGTTCACGCCCAGGTCATCCGGGTCGTCGGTCCACTGCACATCCGGTCCGAACTTGGCCTGACCACCCAGATCGAGGGTCAGGTGCACACCCAGCCCGGCCAGGTGCGCCTCGGGATCGGGCGCGGGGTAGATCAGGCGGGCGAATGGCGAGCGCCCGCTCAAGGTGAAGTAACTGCCCTTGGCGTACCAGGCCCGGGGCGCGTGCACAGGATCCAGGCCCTGGGTGTTCCGCGCGATCTGACAGGCATGCAGCCCAGCGGCATTGACCACGCTGCGCGCCAACAAAACGGTGCCGTCTTGCATCAGAACCTCGATACCGGCGCCGGATGCCCGCAGACTATCGACCCCAATGTGGCAGGCCACCAGCCCGCCCGCATGTTCCAGATCGCCCTGCAGGCTCAACATCAGGGCGTGGCTATCGACAATGCCGGTGGACGGTGAGAGCAAAGCCGCGAGGCATTCGAGCGCAGGCTCCTGGGCCAGCGCCTCAGCGCGTGAGAGCCACTTCAAATCGTGCACACCATTGGCTTCGGCGCGAGCCTGGATGCCCGGCAGCCCTCGCACCTGCGACGCCGTGTTGGCGACGATCAGCTTGCCGCACCGGTGGTGAGCGATCCCGCGTTCTGAACAATAGGCGTACAGCAGCGACCTGCCCCGCACACACAGCCGAGCCTTGAGCGAACCCTGGGGGTAGTAGATACCGGCGTGGATCACTTCGCTGTTGCGCGAACTCGTACCGGTGCCGATGGTCGCCTCGCGCTCCAGCACCATCACCTCGCGCCCGGCCAGCGCCAGCGAACGGGCCACCGCCAACCCGACCACGCCGGCGCCGATCACCACCACATCCACCTGCTCCATGCCGCCAACTCCTGCCAAAGACATGACCCAACGAAAAAGCCCCAAGCGAAACGCTTGGGGCTTTGTCTGGTGGGCGGTGCAGGGTTCGAACCTGCGACCCCTGCCGTGTGAAGGCAGTGCTCTACCACTGAGCTAACCGCCCGATTGATCTGACCGATCTCTCGGAAGCCTCAAATTATAGCGTCTTATTTGAGCCGTTTTCCCCGGTGCGCAGAAAATTTGGAGAAATGCCCAGTCAAGCCGCCTCGAGCTTGCGCCAGAGCGTCTTGCCTTTGCATGCCTTGTCCAGATCGGCCAGCGCGACATCGTGCCCCTGCAGCTCCTGCTCATTGGCGCGAAGCACGGGCAACTCGAACCGTGACAGATCGATCACGATGGCTTCGACGCCCGCTTCGCTGCTTTCATTGCCTTCAATCAGCAATGCGTCCTGGCCGCGCGTCATGTTGATGTAGACGTCGGCCAGCAGTTCGGCATCGAGCAACGCGCCGTGCAGCGTGCGCCCGGAGTTGTCCACGCCCAGCCGGTCACACAGCGCATCGAGGCCGTTGCGTTTGCCCGGGAACATCTCCTTGGCCATCACCAGGCTATCAATCACCTGACCGATCACGGTCTTGAGCGGCGGACGCCCCAGGCGGTCCAGTTCCTTGTTGAGGAAACTGATGTCGAACGGCGCGTTGTGGATGATCAGTTCGGCGTCGCGCAGGTAGTCCAGCAGCTCGTCGGCGATCTGCCCGAACTTGGGTTTGTCGCGCAGGAATTCGTTGCTGATGCCGTGCACCTTGAGCGCGTCCTCGTGGCTGTCGCGCTCCGGGTTGACGTAGAAGTGCAGGTTGTTGCCGGTGAGCTTGCGGTTGAGCAGCTCGACACAGCCGATTTCAATGATGCGGTCGCCGCTGTCGGCCGACAGGCCGGTGGTTTCTGTATCAAGAACAATCTGTCTCATGGATTCCTCGCATCAGTGGATGTCCACCGCCGGGCCGCCCCAAGGTGGATCAGCCCCCTCGGGGGGCAGCGACCCGCGCAGCGGCGGAGCCCCGGGTCACCGCCAAAGGCGGGGAAACGCTCGGGGGTCAATGTTTCTCTTTGGCGTGGTTGATCGAGTACTTGGGTATCTCGATCGTGACGTCCTGCTGTGCCAGGATGGCCTGGCAGGACAGGCGCGAGTTGGGCTCCAGGCCCCAGGCCCGGTCGAGCAGGTCTTCTTCGTTGTCGTCCAGCTCGTTGAGGCTGTTGAAACCTTCGCGCACGATCACGTGGCAGGTGGTACAGGCACACACCATGTCGCAGGCGTGCTCGATCGGGATGTTGTTTTCGAGCAGCGCCTCGCAGATCGAGGTGCCAGCCGGTGCGCTGACCTGGGTTCCCTGCGGACAGTATTCGGGGTGGGGCAATATCTTGATGATGGGCATGGGGTTCCTGTGCGTCGGTCCGCGGCGGGTTTCAGACTTCTTCGAGCCGTTTGCCGGCCAGGGCATGCTGGATGCCCCGGTTCATGCGCATGGCGGCAAAGGCCTCTGTGCCCTTGGCGAGCGCTTCGGTGGCGGATTCAATCGCAGCGGCGGTGTCACCGGTGAGGGTCTGACTCAACTGGGCAATAAGATTGTGAATGGCTTGAAGCTCAGCGGGCTCCAGCAGATCGGCGTCGGCCGCCAGGGCACTGTGTGTGGCGGCGATCATTCGGTCGGCATCCACCCGGGCTTCGACCAGCGCTCGCGCCTGCATGTCCTGCTGCGCCGTGGCAAAGCTGTCCTTCAGCATGGCGGCGATCTGTTCGTCCGACAGGCCATAGGCTGGCTTGACGTCGATCGTGGCCTCGACACCGCTGCCTTGCTCTTTCGCATGGACGGACAGCAACCCATCGGCATCCACCGTGAAGCTCACGCGGATGCGCGCCGCGCCGGCGGCCATGGGCGGGATGCCGCGCAGCGTGAAGCGCGCCAGGCTGCGGCAGTCGGCCACCAGGTCGCGCTCGCCCTGCACCACGTGCAGCGCCAGCGCGGTCTGGCCGTCCTGGTAGGTGGTGAAATCTTGCGCCAGCGCGGTGGGGATGGGGCTGTTGCGCGGCACGATGCGTTCAACCAGGCCGCCCATGGTCTCGATGCCGAGCGAGAGCGGAATCACGTCGAGCAGCAGCAGGTCGCCGTCGCGGCTGTTGCCGGCGAGCGCGTTGGCCTGGATGGCTGCGCCCAGCGCCACCACCTCGTCCGGGTTCAGGTTGACCAGGGGTTCCTGATCAAAGAATTCCCCCACGGTGCGGCGGATCACCGGCATGCGGGTGGAGCCGCCCACCATCACCACGCCCTTGACTTCGTCCTTGGCGATGTGCGCATCGCGCAGCACCTTGCGCACGGCGGTCATGGTGCGGGCCGTGAGTGCGGTGGTGGCGGCCTCGAACTGGGCCGGTGTGACGGCCTGGCGCAGCGTCTGGCCGCCGACCACCGCTTCGAACACCGCATGACCGGAGCTGGCATCCACGGCCGACAGGGCTTCCTTGCAGCGGCGCGCCTCGGTGTGCAGACCCGCACGCTCGGATGCGTTCAGCGGCGTGGTCACCCCTTGTTGCGCCAGCACCCAGGCAGCGAGCGCCTGGTCGTAATCGTCGCCGCCCAGCGCGGAGTCGCCACCGGTTGCCATGACCTCGAAAACCCCCCGTGTCAGGCGCAGGATGGAGATATCGAAGGTGCCGCCGCCGAGGTCGTAGATGGCGTAGATACCTTCCGATCCGTTGTCCAGCCCGTACGCGATCGCTGCGGCGGTGGGCTCGTTGATCAGCCGCAGCACGTTGATGCCGGCGAGCTGGGCCGCGTCCTTCGTGGCCTGGCGCTGCGCGTCGTCGAAGTACGCCGGCACGGTGATGACCGCACCAAACAGCTCATCGTCGAAGCTGTCTTCGGCCCGGAAACGCAGCGTGGCCAGGATTTCGGCACTCACCTCCATCGGTGTCTTGCGTCCGGCGATGGTCTCGACCACGGCCATGCCGTTCTCGTCCACCACCGTGTACGGGAGCTTGTCAGCGTCGGCCACCTGCGCGCGCGTGCGGCCCATCAGGCGCTTGACCGAGCTCACGGTGTTCGCGGGATCGCTGACCTGCGCGGCCAGCGCTTCAAAGCCGATCTGGCGACCCGAGCCGCCTTGCGCAGGATCGAGGTAGCGGACCACGCTGGGCAGGATCACGCGACCGTCCGCCGCTGGCAGGCATTCGGACACCCCGTGGCGCACCGCGGCCACCAGCGAATGCGTGGTACCGAGGTCGATGCCGACCGCCACCCGTCGCTGGTGCGGATCGAGGGACTGGCCGGGTTCGGAAATCTGCAGGAGAGCCATGGGCGCGGGTTCTGGTGGAGAAATAAAGCAGAGGGTTGCGGAGGACAGCCCGTTATTGTCCCAGCTGATCGAGCCGGTTCTCGACGTCGCGGGCAAAGCGCTCAACAAACATAAGGGCTCTGACCTGCTGGGCCAGTGCGGCGAAGTTGCGCTCGCCATCGGCGGTCTGCTGCAGCTGGGTCAACATCGTGCGGCGCGCAGCGCTCACCTCGTCCGCCATGCGCTCCAGCGCCTCTCTGCTGCGGGCGTCTTCCAGGTCTTCACGCCATTGCATCTGCTGCATCAGGAAGGCGGCCGGCATGGCGGTGTTGTTTTCTGCCTGGATCGGAACGCCATTCAACTCGCACAGATAGGCGGCGCGCTTGAGCGGGTCTTTCAGGCGCTGATAGGCCTCATTGATGCGCACCGACCATTGCATGGCCAGGCGCTGAGCGGGGGCATCGGAAGCTGCAAAACGGTCCGGATGGGCCTCGCGCTGCAAGTCTTTCCAGCGCTGGTCCAGCGCGTCGCGGTCCAGCGCAAAGGCAGGTGCAATACCGAAAATTTCGAAGTCGTTGGACAGCAGGTTCATGACATCAAAAAGCCGCCAGGACGGTACGCACTGGCGGCTACTAGTGGGTTATTCGGCAACAGTATCAGATTCTGAAACTCTCGCCGCAACCGCAACGGTCGCGCTCATTGGGGTTGTTGAAGCGGAAGCCTTCGTTCAGGCCCTCGCGCACGAAATCGAGCTGTGTGCCGTCGATGTAGGCCAGACTCTTCGGGTCCACCAGCACCTTGACGCCGTTGTCCTCGAACACCACATCTTCCGGTGCAATCTCGTCGGCGTATTCCAGCTTGTAAGCGAGGCCGGAGCAGCCGGTGGTCTTGACGCCCAGGCGCACGCCCACGCCCTTGCCACGCTTGGCGATGTAACGGGTGACGTGCCGCGCAGCGGCTTCGGAGATCGAAATAGCCATGGTGCTGGAAATTTTGCCTGGATCAGTTCAGGTGTTTCTTGCGGTAGTCGTCCACCGCGGCCTTGATCGCGTCTTCGGCCAGGATGGAGCAGTGGATCTTCACCGGCGGCAACGCCAGCTCTTCGGCGATCTCACTGTTCTTCAGCGCGGCGGCCTGGTCCAGCGTCTTGCCCTTGACCCATTCGGTCACCAGCGACGACGAAGCAATCGCCGAGCCGCAACCGTAGGTCTTGAAGCGCGCGTCTTCGATCACGCCGGTGGTCGGGTTCACCTTGATCTGCAGCTTCATCACGTCGCCGCAGGCCGGTGCGCCCACCATGCCGGTGCCCACCGATTCGTCGCCCTTGTCGAACGAGCCGACATTGCGGGGGTTTTCGTAGTGGTCAACCACTTTTTCAGAATAAGCCATGGTCTTTCTCCTTCAGTGTGCGGCCCATTGAATCGTCGAGATATCAATGCCGTCTTTGAACATTTCCCACAAGGGGGACAACTCGCGCAGCTTCGCCACGTTTTCCTTGATGGTGTCGATCGCGTAATCGATCTCTTCTTCGGTCGTCCAGCGGCCGATCGTCATGCGCAGGCTGCTGTGGGCCAGTTCGTCGCTGCGGCCAAGCGCGCGCAGCACGTAGCTGGGCTCCAGGCTGGCCGAGGTGCAGGCCGAACCCGACGACACCGCCAGACCCTTGATGCCCATGATCAGCGACTCGCCTTCGACGTAGTTGAAGCTCATGTTCAGGTTGTGCGGCACACGTTGCGTCTCGTGGCCGTTGATGAACACCTCTTCGATACCCTTCAGGCCGGCGACCATGCGGTCGTGCAGCGCGCGGATGCGCAGGTTCTCCGTGTGCATCTCTTCCTTGGCGATGCGGTAGGCCTCGCCCATGCCCACGCACTGGTGGGTGGGCAACGTGCCCGAACGCATGCCGCGCTCATGACCGCCACCGTGCATCTGCGCCTCGATGCGGATGCGTGGCTTGCGCCGCACATACAGCGCGCCGATGCCCTTGGGCCCATAGGTCTTGTGGCCGGTCAGGCTCATCAGGTCAACCGGCAGCGTCTGCAGGTCAATGTCGATCCGGCCGGTGGCTTGCGCCGCATCCACGTGGAAGATCACGCCTTTCTCGCGGCAGATCTTGCCGATGGCGGCGATGTCCTGGATCACGCCGATCTCGTTGTTCACGAACATGACCGAAGCCAGGATGGTGTCCGGGCGGATGGTCGCCCTGAAGACGTCCAGATCGATCAGGCCATCGGCCATCACGTCGAGGTAAGTCACCTCAAAACCCTGGCGTTCCAGTTCGCGCATGGTATCGAGCACGGCCTTGTGCTCGGTCTTGACCGTGATCAGGTGTTTGCCCTTGGTCTGGTAGAAGTGCGCCGCGCCCTTCAGGGCGAGGTTGTTGGACTCGGTGGCGCCACTGGTCCAGACGATTTCGCGCGGGTCGGCGTTGATCAGGGCGGCCACCTGCTCGCGGGCGGTCTCGACTGCCTTTTCAGCTTCCCAGCCCCAGGCATGGCTGCGCGACGCCGGATTGCCGAAGTGTTCACGCAACCAGGGAATCATGGCGTCCACCACCCGCGGATCGCAGGGGTTGGTGGCGCTGTAGTCCATGTAGATGGGAAAGTGCGGTGTGCTCATGGCGGTCAATGAATTGGGCTGGCGGTTGGGATCGGTAGGGATCGACAGGAAGGGCATGCAGGGACAAACGAACGACGCACCGTACCCTCGGCATCGATCAGGACACCCCGGAACACGTGGAATCGGACCCTGCCACCGGGAAACAGTCCCGGCAAGCCGGTGTCATTTCGAAAAGGCCGCACCTCCGAGTGCGAAGACCGAGTTGGGGGCGTTCACACGGATCGGCTTGACCACCGGTGCGCTGGAGATGGCCCGCTTGATCATGGGGGCGTTTTCCACCACCACACCTTTGGCCAGCTGTTCATCCACCAGCGACTGCAGGGACACCGAGTCGAGGAAATCCACCATCTTTGCGTTGAGCGCGGCCCACAGCTCGTGGGTCATGCAGCGGTTGCCTTCACCCAGGCAGTTTTCCTTGCCGCCACACTGGGTGGCGTCGATCGGCTCGTCCACCGAAACGATGATGTCGGCCACGGTGATTTCCGCGGCCTTGCGGCCCAGGCTGTAACCACCACCCGGGCCACGCGTGGATTCCACCAGTTCGTGGCGCCGCAGTTTGCCAAACAGCTGCTCCAGGTAAGAGAGCGAAATCTGCTGGCGCTGGCTGATGGCCGCGAGCGTGACGGGACCGTTGTTCTGGCGCAGGGCCAGATCGATCATGGCTGTGACCGCAAAGCGGCCTTTGGTCGTGAGGCGCATTTCAAGCTCCTGAAAGTTGTGGCTTGACCGTCGTTGAAGGTTTCATGGGCAAAACCCACCAAACCGCTTCTCCGCCCACCCTGCCGCACCATCGGCGGCTGACACTTCGAAGTCTTTCCCGACTATTTTGATCGAGTATACCCGAAAACCCTGTTCCCTGCTCAAGCTTGCGCGGCTGCGCCCAGAGGAGCGGCTCCAGGGTCCGCAGCAAAACTGAAGGTCACACAGGTGCCCGGGTGGGCGCAGGAGAACCGCACTTCGGCGCCGATTTCCGACGCCCGCATCCGGATGTTGCTGATACCGCGGCCACCTTCACGGAAACCCGATTCCAGCGGCTCGCCCAGACCCACACCGTTGTCGGTGGCACTGAGGAAGATGCGCCCCCCCCGCTCCCAGGTGCGCACCGTCACCCGGGTGGCTTGTGCGTGCTGGACCACGTTGGCAAAAACCTCCTGCAGACACCGGAACAGGTGCATCACACCACGCACCTCCAGTCCCGGAACGGCGGAAACGGCTTCGACCTGCCAGTCCAGATCGATGCGGGCGGCTTGCAGCGTCGGCGAGATGCGCTGGCGCAAGGTGCCCAGGATGGTGGGCAGGTCACCATCCATCGGTTCCAGCGAATCCAGTGTCATGCGCAGCTCTTCGAGCGCGTGGTTGAGCATGTTCGCCACGGACGCGCTGTCCACCTTGGCGCCACTGCTGTGCACCAGGTTGAGCGTCTGCACCAGCTGGCTTCCGAGGCCGTCGTGCATGTCGCGGGTCAGGCGTCGGCGTTCGGCCTCCAGCACACGCTGGTTCTCCACCACGCGCAGACGATCAAACACGGCGTGCAGTTCGGCCTCGCGCTCGCTCACCTTGCGCGCCAGCTCGGTATTGAGCTGGGCAACCTGTTCCATCGCTTGCGCTGTGCGGCGGACCAGCACCCAGCCCATGGCAAACATGAGCACCAGGCTGCCCGGTGTCATCCAGCGTATGTCGGTGTCACCGGGAAAGTCCATCTGCACCACCAGAAAATCCCGCAGGCCGGTGGCCATGGTGGCCAGGCTCACCACCACCATCAGACGCTGATTGACATTCATGCCCCAGCGGGCTCGATGCAGCACCTTCAGGATGGCCAGCACGCAAACCAGTGCGATCACGCCGGTCCACAGCCGGTAGAGCTGGTAGTTCTCCAGCCAGGCTTCCAGGGCCAGCCAGAAAGGCCCGAGCGCCATCATGACCACCACCAGTTTGCGCACCAGGCTTTGCCGGAAATCGAACAGCTCCGACATGAACAGGTAGGTGAACCCGCAATACCAGGTGAAACTGAGTTTGTGGATGTAGTCCCAGATCAGAAACGGCCCGGGCAGAAACACTGGCGTGGACAGCCACAGCCGCACGGTCAGCACCACCAGTCCACCACCGAGCAAACCAAACAGCGGCTCAGCGGTCCGGGACCAGATGAGCAGTGACAGAACACCCATCATGAACGACGAGGCGACCACCATCCAGGTCAGGTCGACTTGCCACCAGGTCAACCACCGGTAGCGCTGGTACAACGCATCCCGGGGACCCACCCAGACCGGTGACAACCCGCTGCTGCGCAGCAACTGCCCCTTGAGCTGGATCTCGATCCGGTTGTCAGCCCATTGGGGCGCCATCAGGCGCTGCGGGAGCTGAACGAAATGCGCCCGCGTGCCGGCATCACAATAACCGGCGCTCCGCCGCCAGCACTCTGCCGACAGCTCCTGTCCGTTGAACAAAACCCGGAAACGCACACCCACGCGGGGCAGCAGGAGGGCCAGGCCGCTCTCGACCTGCCCGGCTTGCGCCAGCGCCTCCGGCAGCACCAGCCGGTAGTGCGCTTCGCCGCGCCAGCTGCGCCGCTCGTTGTCCCAGACGTGGGGCAACTCAACGGCGCGGCCTGAAGCGTCATCCTGCCCCGCCAGCAGCACGGTCGCCTGCTCAACGGCGATCGCGCCGGGCATGTGGCCCACGCGGGTCGCCAGCCCGAGCGCCAACAACATCAAGCCCACCAGCAACCCGGCCCAGAAGTAGGCCGGCGTGCGGTGCAGGCGCTGCAGCAGTGGCTGCCACAGCCTCAAAGCAGACCCCGCTGCTGGGCCGCGCGAACCACCTGCACGCGGCTGTGCACCGCGAGCTTGCGATAGAGGTTCTTGATGTGCGTGCCCACCGTGGCCGGAGAGATCAACAGTTTGATGGCGATCTCCTTGTTCACGTAACCCTTGGCGACCAGCTGAAGCACTTCGGTTTCACGGTCCGACAGCAGAACCTCGTGCAACAGCTCCAACGCGGGCAAAGACGACTGCACCTCGCGAAACTGCTTCAGCAACATGCGCGCCAACAGCGGTGAAATGGGGGCGCCCCCTTCGCGGATCTGTTCGATGGCCGCGATCAAGGACTCCGGGCTGCAGCCCTTGAGCACGTAACCCGTGGCGCCCGCCTCCAGCGCAGCCACCAGCCGCGATTCTTCGCCAAACACGGTAAAAACCAGCAGCTCGGCTTCGGGTTTCTGGCGCGCCAGCAAACGCAACAAGTCTTCGCCGCTGCCGTCGGGAAGACCGAGGTCCACCAGGAACACATTGGCGTTCGACGCCACGACGTGTCGTCGTGCATGTGCCAGCGTGGCTGAGTGGCCCAACAGCTGCCAGAGTGGGCGAATCAGCAGCGCCTGCTGCACAAACTGCAGGATGCTTGGATCGTCTTCTACCAGGTAGATGCGCGTGTCAGAGCCCTGCCCCTCCGGTTCGCGCAGCGCTTGCGGTGCTTGCATAAATGGATCGGTTGCTGGTTGCCCCCGCGTCCCGTCCATGCTGGCCGGCCCCTGCGCGGGTGCTTGTGGCGCCATTGTCCTTCATTGTTTTCAGGCCACGTTGTCCACACCGGGCGCGCCAAAGATCTGCGCCTTGAGGTGGTGCAACTGGTCGCGAACGCCCGCCGCCTTTTCGAATTCGAGGTTGCGCGCATGTTCCAGCATCAGCTTCTCCAGCCGCTTGATCTCGCGCGCCACGTCCTTCTCGCTCATGTCGTCCACGCTGGCGCGCAGCGCGCTCTCGGCGGCCAGGCGGTCGGCTTCCTTGCCGGCCTTTTCGCTGTACACGCCGTCGATAAGGTCCTTGATGCGCTTGTTGATGCTGCGCGGCTCGATGCCCATGGCCAGGTTGTGCGCGATCTGTTTGGTCCGCCGGCGCTCGGTCTCGCCGATGGCCCGCGCCATCGAATCGGTGGTGCGGTCGGCGTAGAGGATGGCGCGGCCGTTCAGGTTGCGCGCCGCGCGGCCAATGGTCTGGATCAGGCTGCGCTCGGAGCGCAGGAAGCCTTCCTTGTCGGCGTCCAGAATGGCCACCAGCGACACCTCGGGAATGTCGATGCCTTCGCGCAGCAGGTTGATGCCGACCAGCACGTCGAAGGCACCCAGCCGCAGGTCACGCAGGATCTCCACGCGCTCCACCGTGTCCACGTCGCTGTGCAGGTAACGCACCTTGACGCCGTTTTCCGTCAAATAGTCGGTCAGCTGCTCTGCCATGCGCTTGGTCAGCGTGGTGATGAGCACACGCTCGTTCTTCTCGACACGGATGCGGATCTCCTGCAGCACGTCGTCCACCTGGTGCGTGGCGGGGCGCACTTCCACCTCCGGGTCCACCAGGCCGGTCGGGCGCACCAGCTGCTCCACCACCTGGCCCGAGTGCGTCTTCTCGTAGTCGGCCGGCGTGGCCGAGACGAACACCACCTGACGCATGCGCTGTTCGAACTCTTCGAGCTTGAGCGGCCGGTTGTCCAGCGCGCTGGGCAGGCGGAAGCCGTACTCCACCAGCGTGGTCTTGCGCGCGCGGTCGCCGTTGTACATGCCACCGAACTGACCCATGAGCACATGGCTCTCGTCCAGGAACATCAGCGCGTCCTTGGGCAGGTAGTCGGTCAGCGTGGAAGGGGGTTCGCCCTCGGCCGTTCCGGACAGGTGGCGCGAGTAGTTCTCAATGCCTTTGCAGTGGCCCACTTCGCTGAGCATTTCCAGGTCGAAGCGGGTGCGCTGCTCCAGCCGCTGTGCCTCCACCAGCTTGCCCATGCCCACCAGCTGGCCCAGGCGCTCGCGCAACTCGTCCTTGATCAGCTCCACCGCATTGAGCACCTGCTCGCGCGGCGTCACGTAGTGGCTGCTGGGGTAGACCGTGAAGCGAGGGATCTTCTGCCGCACCTTGCCGGTGAGCGGGTCGAACAGCTGCAGCGTTTCGATCTCGTCGTCGAACAGCTCGATGCGGATCGCCATCTCGCTGTGTTCGGCCGGGAACACATCGATGGTGTCACCGCGCACGCGGAACTTGCCGCGCGAAAAATCGGCCTCGTTGCGCGCGTACTGCATGCGCACCAGCTGGGCGATCAGGTCGCGCTGACCCATCTTGTCGCCCACACGCAGCAGCATCACCATCTGGTGGTAGCTCTCGGGCTTGCCGATGCCGTAGATGGCCGACACCGTGGCCACGATCACCACGTCGCGCCGCTCCAGGATGCTCTTGGTGCAACTCAGGCGCATCTGCTCGATGTGTTCGTTGATCGCGCTGTCCTTCTCGATGAACAGGTCGCGCTGCGGCACATAGGCCTCGGGCTGGTAGTAGTCGTAGTAGCTGACGAAGTACTCGACCGCGTTCTTCGGGAAGAACTCGCGGAACTCGCTGTACAGCTGCGCGGCCAGCGTCTTGTTGGGCGCGAACACGATGGCCGGGCGCCCCAGGCGGGCGATCACGTTGGCCATGGTGAAGGTCTTGCCCGAGCCGGTCACGCCCAGCAGAGTCTGGAACACCTCGCCGTCGTTCACGCCCTCCACCAGCTGCGCGATGGCGGTGGGCTGGTCGCCCGCGGGTGGATAGGGCATGAAAAGCTCGAACGGCGAGCCCGGAAAACGCACGAACTCGCCTTCGGGCGCACTCGGTTCTTCGACAAGGCTCAAGGAAGCGGATGGAAGGGCGGACATGGGCGGATAAAATGGCGGTCGAACCCGACAGCCTACCGCAATCGACGCGCCGCTGCCACACGGCTTCCGACCTCCTTTCTTTTCGCGCACCCTTCCACTTCAGGACCTCTGACATGTCTTTGTTCACCGCCGTCGAAATGGCCCCCCGCGACCCGATCCTGGGTCTGAACGAGCAGTTCGCTGCCGACACCAACCCCAGCAAGGTCAACCTCGGCGTTGGCGTGTATTTCGACGACAACGGCAAGCTGCCCTTGCTGCAGTGCGTGCAGGCCGCTGAAAAGACGATGATGGAAAAGCCCACGGCCCGTGGCTACCTGCCGATCGACGGCATCGTGGCCTACGACAACGCCGTCAAGGGCCTGGTTTTCGGCGCCGATTCCGAGGTTGTGAAAAGCGGCCGCGTGGCCACCGTGCAGGCCATCGGCGGCACCGGCGGCCTGAAGATCGGCGCCGACTTCCTGAAGAAGCTCAGCCCCAATGCCACCGTGCTGATCTCCGACCCGAGCTGGGAAAACCACCGCGCGCTGTTCACCAACGCCGGCTTCAACGTCGACACCTACCCCTACTTCGACCAGAGCGCCAACGGCGGCCTGGGCGGCATCAACTTCGACGGCATGCTGGCCAAGCTGAACGCCGCCGCCGAGGGGACCATCGTGCTGCTGCACGCCTGCTGCCACAACCCGACCGGCTACGACATCACCCCGGCCCAGTGGGACCAGGTGATCGCCGTCGTGAAGGCGCGCAACCTGACGGCGTTCCTGGACATGGCCTACCAGGGTTTCGGCTACGGTATCGCCGAAGACGGCGCCGTGATCGGCAAGTTCGTGGCCGCCGGCCTGAACATCTTCGTCTCCACCAGCTTCTCCAAGAGCTTCAGCCTCTACGGCGAGCGCGTGGGCGCCCTGAGCGTGGTCGGCAGCAGCAAGGAGGAGACCGACCGCGTGCTCAGCCAGCTCAAGATCGCCATCCGCACCAACTACTCCAACCCACCGATCCACGGTGGCGCGATCGTGGCCGCCGTGCTGGGCAACCCCGAACTGCGCGCGCTGTGGGAAAAGGAACTGGCCGAAATGCGCGTGCGCATCAAGGCCATGCGCCAGAAGCTGGTCGACGGCCTGAAGGCCGCCGGCGTCGCCAAGGACATGAGCTTCATCACCACCCAGATCGGCATGTTCAGCTACTCCGGCCTGTCCAAGGACCAGATGGTGCGTCTGCGCAGCGAGTTCGGCGTCTACGGCACCGACACCGGCCGCATGTGCGTGGCCGCACTCAACAGCAAGAACATCGACTACGTCTGCCAGGCGATCGCCAAGGTGATCTGACCGGGTTGAACCAGACAGAAATGCCGCTCGATGAGCGGCATTTCTGTTTCTGGAGGGTGTTATGCCTCTGATGGCCAAAACCCTGAAAAATCAACGAGTTAGCTCCTGTTTGACGGGCGCCTCAAGAAAATTAGAAAGCCCCGACGAACGGGGCTTGTGCATGGGCGGGAGTTTCGGCGGACTGTTACACCTGCCCGGCGGGGTCGCCGTGTGCTCCACCAGCGCGCGGGGCGCCTTCCGATGCTTCCATTCGCTTGTGCATCAGGGCCAAGACCGTTTCGGGGTTCGCCCACGGCTCGAGGTAGGAAATATCAACCAGAAAGTCCCCTTCCCGAACGCCCTTGACATGCTCAGCCATCCGTGCCGACACCTGGCCGGTCAAGTTACCTGTCGGCCCCTCTCCTCGGAACGACAACGCCAGATAGGGCCGTCGGTACTTGCCGTGCCCCACTATGACCGTCTTGGCCGAGTTCAATTGTGGCCAAAGCGCTCTTCCGGCTCCTTCGATTTGGTAGCCAGCTGGGCTCAGCCAAATAACTGGCCGAGGGGCTTTGCGCGGTGAAAACGGCCCCGCAATCCTGCCCGCCGTGAGCCACCGTATCAGGTAGTAGCAACTGATTGGCCCCCCAACATAAATCGCGATGTTGAGGGGGACGCGCCCCACCAAAGTGAGCGCAACGAGGGCCCCCAAAAAGAGGAGCAGATGCATCAGGTGCTTTGAGTGCTCCTCCTGGAATCGATAGATGGAGATTTCAACGTCCGCGGGTTTAGCTAGCTGTGCCTCTCGGAGCGGGCGGGCTTTTCGTGAGGCCCAACGGGGCCCAAGCGCTCGCCAAAGAAGGACTAGCCCTAGGCCGACAAGAAGCGGGTGAGTGAGCAGGTAATGGGTGACGGTTTGGCTTGTGGGCATCCCCGGTATAGCCATCTCACTCAGCGGCCAGCGCCTGGTGAGCGCTGCGCGCACTTCCCCCGTCAATCAAGTTTCTCCCCGCAGTTCGGGCAGTTCTTACGGAAATAGCTTTCGTTGACCTCATGGAGGGGGTTTCCTCTTGGAGGGGCGAGGGGTGCCGGACAGCGAGGGCACATGACTTGCTCCGCGAGCCAGCCCGTCAGCGGTTCTCCGAGGATGAGGTGATGCAGGACTTCTGCGATTCCAATGAGGTGGCGCCCTACCTGCAGAGCAGGCTCAAGGCGATTGCCGCGGGCGGTTGTGCGGCGAGGGGCCGTTCAGGTCAGGCTTGGGCCATCAGAGGCATAACACCCTTTCTGGAAGCCCATGGAGCCCGATCAGCCCCAGATGACCGAGCGCATGGAGATGGAAGCGGCCTGGAAGCTGTCGTTGAAGAAACGGGGCGCTTCACCCGCCTCCACCGCACCCGCGGCGTACAGCAAAGGCAGGTAGTGGTCCCAGGTGGGGTGGGCCATCTGGGCCAGCGGGCCCAGCGCACGGAATCCGTCCAGGGCGTCCAGCCGCCCCTCGGCGATGTGATCGCCCGTGATGCGGTCAAACTCGATGGCCCAGTCGTAGGCCTGGTTGTCGGTGGCCTCGCGGCGGATGGCGCGCAGGTTGTGCACGATGTTGCCGCTGCCCACGATCAGCACGCCCCGTTCGCGCAGGGCACGCAGTTGCCGACCCAGTTCAAAATGTTCGGCCGGCGGACGGCTGTAATCCATGCTGAGCTGGATCACCGGGATGCTGGCATCCGGAAACATGGGCTTGAGCACCGACCAGGTGCCGTGGTCCAGACCCCATTCCAGATCGTCCAGACCCAGCGGCGCCCCGCTGCCCGGCTGCGACACGGCCGCGCTGATCGCCCGCGCCATCGCGGGCGATCCCGGTGCCGGGTAGCGCTGGTCGAACAGCGCCTGCGGAAAACCGCCGAAATCGTGGATCGTGCGCGGATCGTCCATCGCCGTCAGTTGCCAGCCGCGTGTGATCCAGTGGGCGGAAATGCACAGGACCAGGCGCGGGCGCGGACCCCGTTCCAGCAGTTCGGTGCCCAGCACCTGCCAGCTGCGTCGATAGGCGTTGTCTTCGATGGCGTTCATGGGACTGCCATGCCCCAGAAACATCACCGGCTGGCGTTCGGACAGGGGCCAGTCATTCAACGGGTCCAGACGGGAAATGGTTGAAACCGGTGTGGAGGAAGGGGCTGCAGAGGTCAGACTCATGGGAATTCCCATCGCTGTGGCGGCAAGGGCGAAGCCCGAACGGATCAGAGGGCGGCGTTGCATGAAGAGGAAGGGTTCGTCGACCGGCGGTGGATCGATGCCACAACAGCCGGAAAGCTCTATACGGATTCTTTCACGAAGGTGACAACCTGCCAGTGAATTTAGGTGTTTTCACTCTCACGCGACCGACCGCATACTGTTATATTGCACTGCAACATAACGGAAGAATCAGTCCCATGCTCTACCAGATTTACGAAACCCAGCGCTCCATCATGGAGCCGTTCGCTGACCTGGCCGAAGTGGCTTCCAGGCTCTACAACAACCCCGCTCTGCCGCTGGCCCAGTTGCCCATGGCGCAGCGCGTGTCGGCCGGCTACGACCTGATGCACCGGCTGGGCAAAGACTACGAAAAGCCCGTTTTCGGCATTCACACGGTCGATGTGGATGGCGTGGATGTGGCGATCCACGAGCGCGTGGAGCTGGACAAACCGTTCTGCGAACTGCGCCGTTTCAAGCGTTTCTCCGACGACACCGCGACCCTGGAGAAGCTGAAGGGCCAGCCCGTCGTGCTGGTGGTGGCACCGCTGTCCGGCCACTACGCCACACTGCTGCGCGACACCGTGCGCACCATGCTCAAGGACCACAAGGTCTACATCACCGACTGGAAAAACGCCCGCCTGGTGCCCCTGTCCGAAGGCGAATTCCACCTCGACGACTACATCAACTACGTGCAGGAATTCATCCAGTACCTGCAAAAAAGCTACGGCAACTGCCACGTCATGAGCGTGTGCCAGCCCACCGTGCCGGTGCTGGCCGCTGTTTCGCTGATGGCCAGCCGCAACGAAATGACGCCTCTGTCCATGACCATGATGGGCGGCCCCATCGACGCCAGCAAGTCGCCCACGGCCGTCAACAACCTGGCAACCCAGCGCAGCCACAGCTGGTTCGAAAACAACGTGATCTACCGCGTGCCGAGCAGCTTTCCGGGCGCTGGCCGCCGTGTCTACCCCGGCTTCCTGCAGCACACCGGTTTCGTGGCCATGAACCCCGACCGCCATGCCACCAGCCACTACGACTATTTCAAAGACCTGATCAAGGGCGACAACGAGAGCGCCGAAAACCACCGCCAGTTCTACGACGAGTACAACGCGGTGCTCGACATGGACGCGGACTATTACCTGGAAACCATCCAGACGGTGTTCCAGGACTTCAAGCTGGTCAACGGCACTTGGGATGTGAAATCCGTCAAGGGCAAGATCGAGCGCGTGCGCCCAGAGGACATCAAGGCCACCGGCCTGCTCACGATCGAAGGCGAGCTCGACGACATCTCCGGCTCAGGCCAGACGGCGGCCGCCCACGACCTGTGCACCAGCATTCCCAAGACGCACCAGATGCACTACGAGGCCAAGGGTGCCGGTCACTACGGCATCTTCAGCGGCCGGCGCTGGCGCGACATGGTGTACCCGGTGGTGAAGACCTTCATCCTGTCGCACCAGCCCAAACCGGCGCAGGCAACCGCTGCTGTCGCGCCGACAGCGCCCGCCGTTGTGACCAAACCCACCGTGCGCGCCGCCAAACCGGCCCAGGCCAAGACGGTGCACAAGGTGGCAGCGCCCGTCGCCAAAGCATCGCCGGTCAAAGCCGTGGCCAAGCCCGCGACCAAGGCCCCGGTCGCCGCCGCCAAACGCAAGACCCCTCCCCGCTCCGCTTGATGGCGTGCGGGCCGGGGAGCGCCCTGCTCCCCGGTATATTGGCGACATGAACGATCTCGCCCGGCGCATCGACGCCGTCTTGCCACAGACCCAGTGCACCCGCTGCGGCTACCCGGACTGCGCCAGTTACGCCGAAGCGGTTGCCGCAGGGGAAGCCGGCATCAATCAGTGCCCGCCCGGCGGCACCGAAGGCATTGAACGACTGGCCAGCCTCACCGGCCGAAGTACATCACCGCTGAACCCGAGCAACGGGATCGAAGGACCGCTGACCCTCGCGGTGATCGATGAAGACTGGTGCATCGGCTGCACCCTGTGCATCAAAGTCTGTCCGACCGATGCCATCGTCGGCAGCAACAAGCGCATGCACACCGTGATCGAGCCCTTCTGCACGGGTTGTGAACTCTGCCTGCCGGTCTGTCCGGTGGACTGCATCTCGCTGGAGATCGTCAGTGGCGAGCGCACCGGCTGGCAGGCCTGGACCACAGAACAGGCCGCCCAGGCCCGCCAGCGCTACGACGAACGCAAGCTGCGGCTGGCCCGCGAGCAGGTGGAACACGATCTGGTGCTCGAAGCCAAGGCCCGGATGAAATTCGCCGATCTGGAGGCCCACTCGCAGCACACCGATCCGGCCGTGCTGGACAAGAAGCGCGCCGTCATTGAAGCGGCACTGGAGCGTGCGCGCGCCAAACGCCAGGCCAGCGGCGCTTGAGTGTCACACCCGCCGGGGCATCGTTTACTGGAGGCTCAACGACTTGTAGACGCCGCAGCCCAGGTACAGGTCGTCCACCCGGGTGACATACGACATCTTGGTCTGGATCGCACCACTCTGCGGGTTGACGATGTCGTACTCGACCCAGCCAGGCTCCAGTTCCGCCTGTGCCACGATGCTCTCCAGCAGCGCCTGGCCATCGATGCCGGCGATGTCCTGTACCCGGGAGCCCACCTTTTCCGGTTTGCCACCAAACGCCAGGTAGCCGCCCTGACGGTCGAGCACAAAAACGTACATGTCCCGATCAAAGAACGGACCGTCTGGCGCGCTCAGTCCGCGCAGGAAGGCGTCACGCCCGGTGGTTCCACGGAAGTCCAGCGCCTGATCAACCAGGGTCATCGCTTCTTCAGCGGTGCCCTGCTGCAACATGAAGGACGACACGGCCCGGGACAGATTGGCCGCGCGGTCCTCCAGCTGGTTCGCCTGGACCACGGCGCGCTCCACCATCTGGGCGTTGCGCTGCGTGATCTCGTCGAGCTGGCTCACCGCCGATGACACCTGGATCAGACCGGTGCTCTGCTCGGCACTGGCGGCCGAAATGAGCGACATGTTGGCTGCCACGCCGCGCACGCCGTTGACGATCTCGGTCATGTTGCCGCCCGCCGCGCGGATCTGCTTCACGCTCGCCGCCACCTGGGTGGCCGACGCTTCAATCAGCTGCCGGATCTCCTTGGCCGAGGCCGCCGAACGCTGGGCCAGCATGCGCACCTCGCTCGCCACCACCGCAAATCCGCGCCCCTGCTCGCCGGCCCGTGCCGCCTCCACCGCGGCGTTCAGGGCCAGGATGTTGGTCTGGAACGCCAGGCTGTCGATCACGCCGATGATCTCGTTCATCTGTTGAGCGCTTTTCTGGATGGTCTCGACCGATTCCACCGCCCGCCCCATGGACTGCGCACCGGATTCGGCCACATCGCGCACCCGCGCCGCCTGCGAGTCGGAGTCGCTGGCCGTCTCCGCGTTCTGGTGCACGGTGCTGGAGAGCTGCTGCACGCTCGCGGCCGTCTCTTCCAAGTTGGCCGCCTGTTGTTCGGTGCGGTCCGCCAGGTCGCGGTTGCCCAGCGCCAGGCTCTTGCCCGCGTGCGCCACCAGCGCCGAGTTGCTGCGCACCTCCGCCACCATCGACGACAGGTTGCGGGTCATGCCTTCCAGCAGACGGGCCAGATCGGACAGCTCGTCGTTCCCCCGTATCTTCACGCGGGCCTGCAGGTTGCCGGCGGCTGTCTGCTTCATCACGGTCAACACATCGCGAAAATCGATCACGAAGCTGCGGTAGAACGACAGCAGCAGGAAGAGCAGCAGGCCCAGACCGAACAGCGCAGAACCCACCGCGATCTGGCGCTGCCATTGCAAGGTGCCGGCGCGTTCGTCCAGCAGCGTATCCAGCCTTTGCAGCACCGCGGTCTGGTGCGTGCGGATCGCCGCAATGGTCTGCGTGCCCGCATCGAAGTAGGCCTGGCTGCTGACGGTGCCGGCCGTGTCGAACGCCTGGCGCGCGGTCTGCACAAAGGCCTCCGTCGAAGCCAGTGCGGCCTCACCTTGCAGATCGTTCTGATCGTGGCGGGCAGCGAAGCCCATGGAAAAACGGATGTCCTGCGTTTCGGCGCTGAGCATGTCAAGTTGCAGGCGCAGGCCACTCATCGCTTCGGCCTGTGGTTCGGACAGGCTGAGCTGCCCCGCCCCCAAGCCGCGCAGGCGAGCAACGGCTTCGCTCCAGCCAATGGTGCGAGAGACCACCATGTCCATGAGGAAATAGGTGGCCGCCTCCGGATCGAACAGCAGCTGGGACCGTTCTCCCGTGGTGTAAATCAGCCGCCGCAGCTCGCTCACCACGGCGGTGTGCTGGGCGAACGCATCGACCGGGGCACCACTTTCGATCGATGGCAGCTTCTCGATGCGCGTCTGGAGGTCCTGCCATTCGCGTTCAAGCCCCATCCGGGGCAGCTCGTCCACCAGCGCCCGTGTAGCGGCGAGTGACCGGGTCAGTTCGCCGCGGGTCTTGTCGAGTGCGCCGCGCACAGCGGTGTTGCCCGACAGCAGCATGTTCGTCTGCCCCCGATGGGTCTGCACGGACTGCACCACATCGGCCATGAGCGAAATCACCCGCACACCGTCGGCTTCGTTTTCGGCGAGGCGGATGTCCTCACCCAGTCGCTGAACCAGCAAGACGCAGATGACCAGCAGGGGCACCACCAGCACCGACGACAAGACGCCCAGCTTGGTGGGCAACCGGAGGCGGCGCATCAGCCAGATGCCTGGCGCTAAGGGTGAAAAGCGGAACATGCGCGAAGGTCTCCTGATTCGATGGAACTCTGAGGGTTTATCGGTCCGTTTCCCCGGGGCTTGAACTTTTTCGGCCACCGGAGCAGCCAAATGGCACATCAGTGCCGGGCAGGAATCCCGGACTGCCGGGCCTCAAAGTGCCGGAAGAGCTGCTCCGCCATCAGCTGAAGCGTGTCGTCGGCCAGATTGCGGGCATGGGCGAGCTGTTCCAGTGCATAGCGCAGGTCGCACAGCATCAGCGCACGGCTGACGCACATGCCGTGGCTGGACATGCGCAAGGTGAAGGTTTCCAGCAGTTCCCGCGGCCACGGCAGCGCCAGCTCACGCTCGCGCCATTGGGGCTGTCGCTGTGCCCAGCGGGCGTCACCTTGTGCCAACAAAGGCATGGCAGCGGGTGGCTCCGCACCGACGGGTGATGGTGACTGCATCGAGCGCATGGAAAATCCCTCCTTGATGAAATCCAGCCCCTGCGACAACCGGACAACCGGTTCTTCTGGCGAACTTTTGATGTCTCAAGGGTATCGGCCATTCAACCCGCGGATGCACCGAACAAACGGTGGAAAACCACCCTGCTCCGTGGTTTGCACCCCGCACCATGCAAAAAAAGGCCCTGCAGGTGCGAACACCTGCAGGGCCGATCTCCTCCGGTCCGTCAAACCATCAAGCCGCTGCCGCCAGCCTGTCGAAGGCGCTCACCACCTCGGGCGGCGCCTGCACCAGCTCGATCAGCACGCCCTCGCCCGCAATGGGGAACTCATCGTTCGCCTTCGGGTGCAGGAAGGTGATATCAAAACCCGCCGCACCCTTGCGGATGCCTCCGGGCGCAAAACGCACGCCATGGGCGGTCAGCCACTGCACCGCCAACGGCAGGTCGTCGATCCACAGGCCGATGTGGTTCAGCGGCGTGGCGTGCACCGCGGGCTTCTTCTCGGGGTCCATCGGCTGCATGAGATCGACCTCGACCTTGAACGGGCCGCTGCCGATGGCGCAAATGTCTTCATCCACATTCTCGCGCTCGCTTTTGAAGGTTCCGGTGACCTCCAGCCCGAGCATGTCGACCCAGAGTTTCTGCAGGCGCTGCTTGTCCGGTCCGCCGATGGCGATCTGCTGGATGCCTAGCACCTTGAAGGGGCGTTGTTGTGGTGTCATGAATCAGTGAATGCCGTTGTTGAGTGAATGGGGGACCTGCTCCAGCGTCCAGACGGTGGCCGGTGGCAGGTTGGCCCAGACCGAGGCCGCGCGCCGCCAGCGCCAGCCGGGTGGAATGCCGTCAAACGGGCGCAGGTGCGGTGATGCATAGGTGTACTGGACCAGGCGGGAATGTGGCTGGCGCGAGACCAGCGCCAGCATGGCGTCGATGCACAGGCGCGCCTCGTGCGCCGGCATGGACAGCAGGGGCAGTGACGAGACCAGCGTCACCGGCGTGTCGGCCCCAATGACCAGCCGGTCGACACGGGAGGCACAGTGGTTGAGCACCTCGACCTGGGGAAAAGCGATGCGCAGCAGGCCGGCGAAGTCGGGGTCGAGCTCATAGACCACGAAGCGGTCCAGCGCCCGCGCGGCGGTCGCCAGTCGGCGGGTGATGGCCCCGGTGCCGGCGCCCACCTCGATCAGCACCCCGGGTGCACCGCGCAACGCCTCGTCGCAGACCGCCTGGGCCAGCGCCCGGGAAGCGGGGGCGATGGCGCCCACACGCCGCGGGTTGCGCAGACAACCCAGAGCGAAAGCCAGACCATGGTCCATGCGAGACCCCTCGAAGCCAACGAGAATCGAAGGGTATCCCATTTCCACCGGGCTTGTCTGTGTACCAGTGTGTTCGGCCGGGATCAGCCGAACTCGACGATCGGCTGGTCGACCACCAGCGATTCGCCCTTGGCGGCCAGCACTTTGGAGACCACGCCGTCGGCCGCAGCGAACAGCACGTTCTCCATCTTCATGGCCTCGATCACGGCCACGCGCTCGCCGGCCTGGACCTTCTGGCCCACCTGGACCGCCACGTCAACCAGCAGGCCGGGCATGGGCGAGAGCACGTATTTGCTCATGTCGGGCGGCGCCTTGAACGGCATGAGCTTGTGCAGCTCGGCCATGCGGGCGGACACCACCACGGTTTCGATGCGCGTGCCGTTGTGCTGCACCACGAGGGCCAGCGGGTTGCGCAGCGTGCCACGCTCCACCTGGGCGGTGAAGGGCTGACCGTTGCACGCGCCGGTGATGCAGACATCGTTCAGGCGCGAAGGGCTGCTGATGGCAAAGCGCTTGCCCTCCACCGTGACCACCGCGGAACCGACCTGCCCCACCACCTCGTCCACGTGCACCGCCGTGTAACGGTTTTCGCCGCCGGTCCCCAAGGTGATCACGCTGAAGTCGTGGCCGACCTTGACGCCGTAACCCGGCAGCTGGCCCGTCAGACCCGCTGCGCGCTCGCGCGACTTGCGGCGCACGAAAGCGGCCAGAGCGACCAGGAAGTCGGCATCGTCGTGCGGTACGTCTTCGGCCCGGAAGCCATGCGCGTAGTGCTCCGCGATGAAGCCGGTGTTGAACTCACCGCTGACGAATTTCGGGTGCGCCAGCAGCGCGGCCTGGAACGGGATGTTGCTGCTGATGCCGCGGATCACGAAGCCGTTGAGCGCCTCGCGCATCTTGGCAATGGCTTCATTGCGGTCCTTGCCGTGCACGATGAGCTTGGCGATCATCGAGTCGTAGTACATCGGGATCTCGCCGCCATCGACCACGCCGGTGTCCACGCGCACGCCGTACAGATCGGCGGTGTTGGACTGGTGCATGGTCTGCGCCGGTGGCTGGAAGCGCACCAGGCGGCCGGTGCTGGGCAGGAAGTTGCGGAACGGGTCTTCGGCGTTGATGCGGCACTCGATCGCCCAGCCGTTGCGCTGCACATCGGCTTGCGTGATCGGCAGCTTCTCGCCGGCGGCCACGCGGATCATCAGCTCCACCAGGTCGACGCCGGTGATGCACTCCGTCACCGGGTGCTCCACCTGCAGGCGGGTGTTCATTTCCAGGAAGTAGAAGTCCTGATCCTTGCCGACCACGAACTCCACCGTGCCGGCGCTCTGGTACTTCACCGCCTTGGCCAGTGCCACCGCCTGCTCGCCCATGGCCTTGCGCGTGGCATCGGAGATGAAGGGCGACGGCGCCTCTTCGATCACTTTCTGGTGGCGGCGCTGGATGGAACACTCGCGCTCGTTCAGATAGATCACGTTGCCGTGCGAATCGCCCAGAACCTGGATCTCGATGTGGCGCGGCTCGAGCACGTATTTTTCGATGAACACACGGTCGTCACCGAAGCTGTTGCGGGCTTCGTTGCGGCAGCTGGTGAAACCTTCGAACGCCTCTTTGTCGTTGAAGGCCACGCGCAGACCTTTGCCGCCGCCGCCGGCCGAGGCCTTGATCATCACCGGGTAGCCGATGTCCTTGGCAATCTCCACCGCGCGCTCGGCCGTCTCAATGGCATCGTTCCAGCCCGGAATGGTGTTGACCTTGGCCTCCAGCGCCAGCTTCTTGGAGGCGATCTTGTCGCCCATGGCCGCGATGGAGAAATGGCGCGGACCGATGAAGGCAATGCCTTCGTCTTCACAGCGCTTGGCGAAGGCTTCGTTTTCCGACAGGAAGCCGTAGCCGGGGTGGATGGCCTGTGCGCCTGTTTTCTTGGCGGCCTCGATGATCTTGTCGGCTACCAGATAGGACTCGCGCGAAGGCGCCGGGCCCAGCAACACAGCCTCGTCGGCCAGTTGCACGTGGCGCGCTTCCTTGTCGGCTTCGGAATACACCGCCACAGTGGCGATGCCCATCTTCTTGGCGGTAGCGATCACGCGGCAGGCGATTTCGCCACGATTCGCAATCAAAATTTTGGTGAACATTTCAATCTCCTAGACGAGAACAGGCTTGTTGTTTCTGGGGTGATGCATCGATGAGCCCGCAACGGACCCGGCGCATCCGCCTCCGCTCATGTCCCCCGCCCTGCGGGCTCCTCCTTTACTTCGCTGCGGCAGACACGCCGTGCCCGTTGCTACGAACGATGTGGGGATAGGGCCGGTGGAATGCCCAGCACCCGGGATCGGGCTGCCTGGGCGTTTTGCGCAGGTAAAGGAGGAGCGCGAAGCGCGGGGGACACGGAGCAAAACGACCGGGCAGCCCGATCCAGCGCGACAAGAACACATAACCGCGCCACTCACAGCGGAATGTTCCCGTGCTTGCGCCACGGGTTTTCCAGCTTCTTGTCCTTCAACATGACGAGCGAACGGCAGATGCGCTTGCGCGTCTCGTGCGGCAGGATCACGTCGTCGATGAAGCCACGCGCGCCGGCCACGAAGGGGTTGGCGAAGCGGGCCTTGTATTCGGCTTCGCGCCCGGCCAGCTTGGCCGGGTCCTTCTTCTCTTCGCGGAAGATGATTTCCACCGCGCCCTTGGCGCCCATCACCGCGATCTCGGCGTTGGGCCAGGCGAAGTTCACGTCGCCACGCAGGTGCTTGGAGGCCATCACGTCGTAGGCACCGCCGTAGGCCTTTCGCGTGATCACGGTGATCTTCGGCACGGTGCACTCGGCGTAGGCGTAGAGCAGCTTGGCGCCGTGTTTGATGATGCCGCCGTACTCCTGGCTGGTACCGGGCATGAAACCGGGAACGTCCACAAAGGTGATCACCGGGATGTTGAACGCATCGCAGAAACGCACGAAGCGCGCGGCCTTGATGCTCGATTTGATGTCCAGGCAACCGGCCAGCACCAGCGGCTGGTTGGCCACGATGCCGACCGTCTGGCCGTCCATGCGGGCGAAGCCGATCAGGATGTTCTTCGCGTACTCGGGCTGCAGCTCGAAGAAGTCGCCGTCGTCCACCGTCTTGACGATCAGCTCTTTCATGTCGTAAGGCTTGTTCGGGTTGTCCGGCACCAGCGTGTCCAGGCTCAGCTCCATGCGGTCGATCGGGTCGCCGCTGGGGCGCACGGGCGCCTTTTCGCGGTTCGAGAGCGGCAGGTAGTTGTAGAGCCTGCGCAGCATCAGCAGCGCCTCGACGTCGTTCTCGAACGCCAAGTCGGCCACGCCGCTCTTGGTGGTGTGCGTCACGGCACCGCCCAGCTCTTCGGCGGTCACTTCTTCGTGCGTCACGGTCTTCACCACTTCGGGGCCGGTGACGAACATGTAGCTCGAATCCTTGACCATGAAGATGAAGTCGGTCATGGCGGGTGAGTACACCGCGCCACCGGCCGAGGGGCCCATGATCATGCTGATCTGTGGCACCACGCCGCTGGCCATCACGTTGCGCTGGAACACGTCGGCATAACCACCGAGCGAAGCGACGCCTTCCTGGATGCGGGCACCGCCCGAATCGTTCAGGCCGATCACCGGCGCACCGACCTTCATGGCCTGGTCCATCACCTTGCAGATCTTCTCGGCGTGCGCTTCGGAGAGCGCGCCACCGAAGACCGTGAAGTCCTGGCTGAAGACGAACACCAGGCGGCCGTTGATCATGCCGTAGCCCGTGACCACGCCGTCGCCGGGGATCTTGTTGTCCTGCATGCCGAAGTCGGTGCAGCGGTGTTCGACGAACATGTCCCACTCTTCGAACGTGCCCTCGTCTAGCAGCACCTCCAGCCGCTCGCGCGCCGTGAGCTTGCCCTTGGCGTGCTGCGCGGCGATGCGCTTTTCACCGCCGCCGAGGCGGGCTGCGGCGCGCTTTTGCTCCAGTTGGTCCAGGATTTCTTGCATGCGTTTTCTCCAGAAAAATCGGTTCGGATTCAGTCAAACAGTTCAAGCAACTGGCGGGCGGCGGTCGACGCGGGCAGTTCACCGGCCAGCACCCGGCGGGTGGTGTCGTCGAGCCGTGCGCGGATCTGCGGGTGCTCGCGGAAGCGTTGTTTCAGGCCGGCGTCGATGCGCTCCCACATCCAGGCGCCCGCCTGGTGCTGGCGGCGCGCGGCGAGGCGGCCGTTGGCGGTCTGCACGGTGCGGAATCGGGACACTTCGGCCCAGAAGCTGTCCACGCCCTGGTTGTGCAACGCGCTGATCTGGATCACCTGCGGGTGCCAGATCTGGTTGTCGTGGTGGGCGTGCTCCGGATGACCGTGCAAACCGAGCAGGCGAAGGCTGGACGTGATCTGCGCGCGGGCGCGGGTGGCGGCGTCGGGGTCGATGTCGGCCTTGTTGATGACCACCAGGTCGGCCAGCTCCATCACGCCCTTCTTGATCGCCTGCAGGTCGTCGCCCGCGTTGGGCAGCTGCAGCAGGCAGAACATGTCGGTCATGTTCGCCACGGCGGTCTCAGACTGGCCCACACCCACGGTTTCCACCATCACGATGTCGTAGCCCGCGGCTTCGCAGACCAGCATGGCCTCGCGCGTCTTCTCGGCCACGCCCCCCAGCGTGCCGCTGCTCGGGCTGGGGCGGATGTAGGCCTTCTCGTGCACACTCAGGTGCTCCATGCGGGTCTTGTCACCCAGGATGGAGCCGCCCGAGACGGTGGACGAGGGGTCGATGGTCAGCACCGCCACGCGGTGGCCCAGCCCAATCAGGTACAGGCCCAGCGCTTCGATGAAGGTGCTCTTGCCCACGCCGGGCACGCCGCTGATGCCGAGCCGGAACGACTGGCCGGTGTGCGGCAGCAGCGCGGTCAACAGCACGTCGCCCTGCGCGCGGTGGTCGGCGCGGGTCGATTCCAGCAGCGTGATGGCCTTGGCCATGGCGCGGCGCTGTACGGCGCCGGTGCCGGTCAGAACACCGGCCTGCAACTCGGCAGGAATCACGCAAGCGCCTTCTTGATCTGCTCCAGCACGTCCTTCGCGCTGGCGGGAATGGGCGTGCCGGGGCCATAGATGCCCTTGACGCCAGCCTCGTACAGCATCTCGTAGTCCTGGCGGGGAATCACGCCGCCCACGAACACGATGATGTCGTCGGCGCCCTGCTTTTTCAGCTCGGCGATGATGGCCGGCACCAGGGTCTTGTGGCCGGCGGCGAGCGTGCTCACGCCGACCGCGTGCACGTCGTTCTCGATCGCCTGGCGGGCGCACTCTTCGGGCGTCTGGAACAGCGGGCCCATGTCCACGTCAAAGCCCAGATCGGCGAAGGCCGTGGCCACCACCTTGGCGCCGCGGTCGTGACCGTCCTGGCCGAGCTTGCTGATCATCACGCGCGGACGGCGGCCCTGGGCAGCGGCGAAATCGTTGATCTCTCCTTTAAGGGCGTCCCAGCCTTCGGCGGAGTCGTAAGCGGCAGCGTACACACCAGTCACCTTTTGGGTATCGGCGCGGTGGCGCCCAAAAACTTTTTCCAGCGCATCGCTCACCTCGCCCACGGTGGCGCGCAGGCGGATCGCCTGGATGCTCAGGTCCAGCAGGTTGCCCTGGCCGGATTCGGCGGCTGCCGTCAGCGCGTTCAGCGCGGCCTCGACCTTGGCGCTGTCGCGCGCGGCCTTGATGGCGTTCAAGCGGCTGATCTGGCCGTCGCGCACCGCCACATTGTCGATGTCGCGCGCTTCGATAGCGTCTTCGGTCTTGAGCTTGTATTTGTTGACGCCAACGATCACGTCCTTGCCCGAGTCGATGCGCGCCTGCTTCTCCGCCGCCGCCGCTTCGATCTTCAGCTTGGCCCAGCCGCTGTCCACGGCCTTGGTCATGCCGCCCATGGCTTCGACCTCTTCGATGATGGCCCAGGCCTTGTCGGCCATTTCCTGCGTGAGCGACTCCATCATGTAAGAGCCGGCCCAGGGGTCCACCACGCTGGTGATGTGGGTCTCTTCCTGGATCACCAGCTGCGTGTTGCGGGCGATGCGCGAACTGGTGTCGGTGGGCAGCGCAATGGCTTCATCGAAGGCGTTGGTGTGCAGGCTCTGGGTGCCGCCGAACACCGCCGCCATGGCTTCTATGGTGGTGCGCACCACGTTGTTGTACGGGTCCTGCTCGGTCAGCGACCAGCCGGAGGTCTGGCAGTGCGTGCGCAGCATCAGGCTCTTGGGGTTCTTGGCGTCGAAGCCCTTCATGATGCGCGTCCACAGCAGACGGGCCGCGCGCATCTTGGCGATTTCCAGGTAGAAGTTCATGCCGATCGCCCAGAAGAAACTCAGGCGCCCGGCAAAACCGTCCACGTCCATGCCCTTGGCGATGGCGGTCTTCACATACTCCTTGCCGTCGGCCAGGGTGAAGGCCAGCTCCAGCGCCTGGTTGGCGCCCGCTTCCTGCATGTGGTAACCCGAGATCGAGATCGAGTTGAACTTCGGCATGTGCTGGGCCGTGTACTCGATGATGTCGCCGATGATCTTCATCGACGGCTCGGGCGGGTAGATGTAGGTGTTGCGGACCATGAACTCTTTCAGAATGTCGTTCTGAATCGTTCCGCTCAATTTGTCTTGCGAGACGCCCTGCTCTTCGGCCGCGATCACATAGCCGGCCAGCACCGGCAGCACGGCGCCGTTCATGGTCATGGAGACGCTGACCTTGTCCAGCGGGATCTCATTGAACAGGATCTTCATGTCCTCGACCGAGTCGATCGCCACGCCGGCCTTGCCGACGTCGCCGGTGACGCGCGGGTGGTCGGAGTCGTAGCCACGGTGCGTGGCCAGATCGAACGCGACCGACACGCCCTGCCCGCCTGCGGCCAGCGCCTTGCGGTAGAAGGCGTTGGATTCTTCGGCGGTGGAAAACCCGGCGTACTGGCGGATCGTCCAGGGCCGCACCGCGTACATGGTGGCCTGCGGGCCGCGGATGAAGGGCTCAAAGCCCGGCAAGGTGTTGGTGTGCGGCAGGTTGGCCGTGTCTTCGGCCGTGTACAGCGGCTTGACACAAATGCCATCGGGCGTGAGCCAGTTCAGCGCGTTCACGTCACCGCCGGGCGCGGACTTCTGGGCCGCCTTGGTCCAGGCTTCGAGGGTGGCGGGGGCAAATTCGGGCTGTTTGTGGCTCATGGCAGGCAGGTACTTGTAACAACTGAAGGGAGACTCGGGAGCGCCGGCGATTTTATATCATTCATAATTATTGATGCAAAATATTCCTGCGGTCTTACAATCAGCAGACCGTCACACACCGTTTTCCCAACCACTCGCCCCATGTCCGCCCTGTCCCTCGCCCCCCGCGCCCTGTATGAAGAAGTCGCCGAGCTGCTGCGCCAGCGCATCTTCAGCCGCGAGCTCGAGCCCGGCAGCTGGATCGACGAGCTCAAGATCGCCGAGGAATACGGCATCAGTCGCACGCCGCTGCGCGAAGCGCTGAAGGTGCTGGCGGCCGAAGGCCTGGTGACCATGAAGGTGCGCCGCGGCGCCTACGTGACCGAAGTGTCCGACAAGGACCTTGCCGACGTCTACCACCTGCTGGCGCTGCTGGAGTCGGACGCTGCGGGCGTGGTGGCCCAGCGCGCGAGCGACGCCGAACTCGCCGAGCTCCAGGGGCTGCACGCCGAGCTCGAAGCCGCCGCAGACGACCGCAACCGCTTCTTCGCCCTGAACGAGCGCTTTCACATGCGCCTGCTCGAAATCGCCAGCAACCGCTGGCGGGAGCAGATGGTGGCCGACCTGCGCAAGGTCATGAAGCTGAACCGCCACAACTCGCTGTTCAAGACCGGGCGCATCGACGAGTCGCTCGCCGAACACCGCGCCATCATGACCGCCCTGCTCGCGCGCAACGCCGAGCTGACCCAGCAGCGCATGCACGAGCACTTCCAGAACGGGCTAGAAGCCGCGACCTGACACAACCCGGCCTTCTGCGGCCGGCTCACTGGTAAATTCCGGGCCAGGCCCTGCCCGTCAAACACCGGGCGGGGGTATGTGATCCGACGAGCCCCAGGAGCCCCCATGTCCGTTGCCCATCTGGCCCAACCCGGCATTCTTGAACCCATCCCGGCCCAGGGCCGCTACCTGTCCTGCCAGTTGCGCGTGGGCGCCGAGCCCCAGACGGTGCTGCGCCGACTAGGCAGCCAGGCCGATGGGCTGTCCACCGTGGTGGCGCTGGGCGCTTCGCTGGTGCGCGAGCTCGGCGCGGAGATTCCCGGGCTCAAGACCTTCTGCGGCATTGATGGCGCCCTCATCAAACTGCCCGCCACCCCGACCGACCTGCTGGTCTGGCTGCGCGGCACCGACCGCGGCCATCTGCTGATCCGCAGCCGTCACATTGAAACCCTGCTCGCACCCGCCTTCGACGTGACCGACATCACCGATGCCTTCAACCACGACAACGGCAGAGACCTCACCGGCTACGAAGACGGCACCGAAAACCCCGAGGGTGAAAAAGCCCTGGCCGTGGCCTTTCTGCCCGAAAGTGCGGGTCTGCTCGCCGGCAGCAGCTTCGTGGCGGTGCAGCGCTGGCGCCACCACATGAGCCGCTTCGAAGCCATGCCGCGCGAACAGCAGGACCACACCGTCGGCCGCGAACGCGACAGCAACGAAGAGATCGACGACGCACCCGAGTCGGCCCACGTGAAACGCACCGCCCAGGAAAACTTCGAGCCCGAGGCCTTTGTGCTGCGCCGCTCCATGCCCTGGGCCAAGGGCAATGAGGGTGGTCTCGTGTTCACGGCTTTCGGGCACTCGTTTGACGCCTTCGAGGCCCAGCTGCAGCGCATGTCGGGCGCTGAAGATGGCATCACCGACGCCCTGTACACCTTCACCGAACCCGAAACCGGCGCCTATTTCTGGTGCCCCCCGGTGAAAGAAGGGCTCATCGACCTGCGCGCAGTGGGCGTATAAACACTGGGCGGAGCACAGAAGAAGTGAAGCCAGCTGGGCTTCGACGGCATACACCATAGGGTATATACCAAGACAGCTGTACCTCATGTGCGCGCAATATAAGCAATTGCGGATTTAATAATTCTTATCCCACCCAACCATCGCGACGGAGATATCCCCATGGCTCGAATCGTCATTCTCGGCGCCGGTCTCGGCGGCATGCCCATGGCCTATGAAATGAAGGCCCTCGCACGCCCCGGCGATACGGTCACGGTCATCAGCGAAGCACCCAAGTTCCATTTCGTCCCGTCCAACCCCTGGGTGGCGGTGAACTGGCGCACCCGAAAAGACATCGAGGTCGACATCGCCCCGGCACTGGCCAAAAAAGGCATCGAGTCCATCATCCAGCGCGCCAAACGCGTCCAACCGGACGCCAACCAGATCGAGATGGAAGACGGCAGCCGGGTGGACTACGACTACCTTGTCATCGCCACCGGCCCCAAGCTGGCGTTTGACGAGGTCGAAGGCCTGGGTCCGTTTGGCGGCCACACGCAGTCGATCTGCCACGTCAGCCACGCCGAGACCACCAAGACGGCCTGGGACGCATTCGTGCAGGCGCCCGGCCCGATCGTGGTCGGTGCCGTGCAAGGCGCTTCGTGCTTCGGCCCGGCCTACGAGTTCGCGATGATCATGGACACCGACCTGCGCAAGCGCAAGATCCGCGACAAGGTGCCCATGACCTTCGTGACCTCCGAACCCTACATCGGCCATCTGGGCCTGGGCGGCGTGGGCGATTCCAAAGGCATGCTCGAATCGGCCATGCGCCAGCGCCACATCAAGTGGATCTGCAACGCCAAGACCACCAAGGTGGAAGCGGGCCAGATGCACGTCACCGAACACGACGACCAGGGCAAGCCCATCAAGGACCACGTGCTGCCCTTCAAACACTCCATGATGCTGCCCGCCTTCAAGGGTGTGGACGCGGTGTTTGGCATCGAGGGCCTGACCAACCCGCGCGGCTTCATCACCATCGACGAGCACCAGCGCAACGCCAAATTCAAGAACATCTTCAGCGTGGGTGTGTGCGTGGCGATTCCGCCGGTGGAAGTGACGCCCATTCCCTGCGGCACCCCCAAGACCGGCTACATGATCGAGTCCATGGTCACGGCCACGGCGCACAACATCCGCGAACTGCTCGACGGCAAGGAGCCCACGCACCACGCCACCTGGAACACGGTGTGCCTGGCAGACTTCGGCGACACCGGCGCGGCCTTTGTGGCGCTGCCGCAGATCCCGCCACGCAACGTGAGCTGGTTCAGCGAGGGCAAGTGGGTGCACCTGGCCAAGGTGGCGTTCGAGAAGTACTTCATGCGCAAGATGCAGAAGGGCACGTCCGAGCCGATCTACGAAAAACTCATCATGGACTTCATCGGCATCACCAAGCTAAAGGGCAAACAGGGTCCCTGATGCTGCGCGGGCACTCGGGTGGCAAGCGCCCTCAATGGCGCGGCGGCTCGGCCTCCCAGCGCTGCACGACCTTGCCGTGGCTGTCCACGCTTTCGAGCTGAACCTTGAAGCCCCACAGACGGGACACGTGCTTGAGCACCTCCCGGACGTCGTCGCTCAGGGGCCGGTCGTGCTGGCGGCTGTGGCGCAAGGTGAGCGAACGGTCGCCGCGCACGTCCACATTCCAGACCTGGATGTTGGGCTCCCGTTCGCTCAGGTCGTGTTGCCGCGCCAGCGCTTCGCGCACCCGCCGGTAGCCCGCCTCGTCGTGGATGGCGGCCACCTCCAGCTCCAGTTCTGCCGCGTCATCGACGATGGAAAACAGCCGCATCTCGCGCATGAGCCGCGGTGACAGAAATTGCCCGATGAAGCTCTCGTCGCGGTAGTTCCGCATCGCGTGATGCAGTGTCGACCGCCAGTCGCTACCCGCCAGATCGGGAAACCACTGCCGGTCTTCCAGCGTGGGGTTTTCGCAGATGCGCTTGAGATCGCTGAACATGGCGAAGCCCAGCGCATACGGGTTGACACCGCTGTAACCCGGGTGCCCCACCGGCAGCTGGCAGACCACGTTGGTGTGCGAGCGCAGGAACTCGATCATGAAACCGTCGGTCAGGCGGCCCTCGTCGTACAGGGCGTTGAGCAAGGTGTAGTGCCAGAACGTGGCCCATCCTTCGTTCATCACCTGGGTCTGGCGCTGCGGGTAAAAATACTGCGCCACCTTGCGCACGATGCGCACCACCTCGCGCTGCCAGGGTTCCAGCAGAGGCGCGTGTTTTTCGATGAAGTACAGCAGGTTCTCCTCGGGCTCGGGCGGGAAACGCCGGCTGGATTTTTCCACCTGCTTGTCCGATCCCTTGGGCAGGGTGCGCCAGAGATCGTTGACCTGCTGCTGCAAATAGGCCTCGCGGTCCTTGCGCCGCACTTCCTCCTCCGCCAGCGAGGGCTTCTGCGAACGCCGATAGCGGTCCACGCCCTGGCTCATGAGCGCATGGCACGAATCCAGCAACGCCTCCACCGCTTCGATGCCATGCAACTCCTCGCACTCCGTGACATAGTTTCGTGCATAGACCAGGTAGTCGATGATGGACTCGGCGTCGGTCCACATGCGGAACAGGTAGTTGCCCTTGAAGAACGAGTTGTGGCCGTAGCAGGCGTGCGCGATCACCAGCGCCTGCATGGTCATGGTGTTCTCTTCCATCAGGTAGGCGATGCAGGGATCGGAGTTGATCACGATCTCGTAGGCCAGCCCCATCTGACCGCGCCGGTAGTGTTTTTCGGTCGCGATGAACTGCTTGCCGAAGGACCAGTGGCGGTAGTTGACCGGCATGCCCACCGAGGCGTAGGCATCGATCATCTGTTCGGCGGTGATGACCTCCAGTTGCACTGGGTAGGTGTCCAGTCCGAAGTCGCGCGCCACGCGCGCAATCTCCGCGTGGTAGGTTTCGATGAGCTCAAAGGTCCAGTCCGATGGACAGGGCAAGGGCTGCCGGTCCCGGCCCGTGGGCGTGGGATCGCCGCCAACCTCGGGCACCGGTTCCTGCGGGACATCGCCGGCGTGCATCATGAGGTACCTGCCTTCCTGAACAGCTCGCGAAACACCGGGTAGATGTCGGCGGCATCGGTGATCCGGCGCATGGCAAAGTTCGGCTCGTTCCGGCGCACCTGGTCGTACTCTTCCCAGAGGTTCTGCTCGTCGCCAGCGACCTGCACATAGGCGTAGTAGCGCACCAGGGGCAGCAGCTTCTGCTGCAACAGATCCCGGCACAGCGCCGAATCCTTGTACCAGTTTTCACCGTCCGAGGCCTGGGCGCCGTAGATGTTCCAGTCGCCCGGCGGATAGCGCGCCTGGATGACCTCGTGCATCAGCGTCAGCGCGCTGGAGACCACCGTGCCCCCGCTTTCGGTCGCCTGGAAGAACTCGGTTTCCCCCACCTCGGCGGCCTGCGTGTGGTGGCGGATGAACACCACGTCGGTGCGTTCGTAGTGCCGCTGCAGGAACAGGTAGAGCAGGATGAAAAAGCGCTTGGCAATGTCCTTGCGCTCCTCATCCATCGAGCCCGACACATCCATCAGGCAGAACATCACCGCCTTGGCGGTCGGCTGCGGAATGCGCACCCGGTTGCGAAACCGGAGATCGAGCGGATCGAGAAATGGAATCCGGCGCACCCGGCGCACCAAGGCCTCGATGCGCTGCTGGAGCGCATGGATCTCCTCGCGCGGCGTGCTGTCCAGCCGCTCGGCTTTGGCCAGCGCGTCCTGCAGCTCGCGCAGGTGCTGCCGCAGTTCACCGCCCATGGCGATGCGCCGCCCCAGCGAAGTGCGCATCGAGCGCACCACGTGAAGACTCGCGGGATTGCCGGCCGATACGTAGCCCGCGCGCTGCGATTTCCACTCGGGTGCGTCGGGCAACAACTGCGTGCGCACCAGGTGCGGCAAGGCCAGGTCGTCAAAGAAGATCTGCATGAACTCGTCGCGCGTGATGCGGAAAACAAAATCGTCTTCCCCGCCGCCGTCCTGACTGCCCCGTCCGCCTCCGCCCGCGCCACCCGATGGCGGCCGACCGACACGGTCGCCCCGCACGTACTCGCGGTTGCCCGGGTGCACCGTCTCGCGCACCCCGCCCTGGCCGTGGCCAAACACCGGCTCGGACACATCGCGCCGGGGCAGCGTGATGTCTTCGCCCTGCTCGATGTCACGGATGCTGCGGCCGGAGACAGCCTTCTTCACCGCGTCGCGGATCTGGTCGCGGTAGCGGCGCAAGAATCGCTCGCGATTGCCGATGGACTTGTTCTTGCCCGACAGCCGGCGATCGACGATCTGCTGCAGCATGGAGACCCGCCTTTCTGGTTTTCGGGACAACGGCCCCGGGCGCTCAGGAGCTCTTGCGCACGCGCAGGTACCAGTCGCACAGCAGGCGCACCTGGCGCGTGGTGTAGCCCTTGTCGACCATGCGGTTGACAAAGTCTTCGTGTTTCTTCTGTTCGTCGGCGCTGGCCTTGGCGTTGAACGAAATCACCGGCAACAGGTCCTCGGTGTTGGAGAACATCTTCTTCTCGATCACCGCGCGCAGCTTTTCGTAGCTGGTCCACAGCGGGTTCTTGCCCGCGTTGTTGGCCCGCGCGCGCAGCACGAAGTTGACGATTTCGTTGCGGAAGTCTTTCGGGTTGCTGATGCCAGCGGGCTTTTCGATCTTCTCCAGCTCGGCGTTGAGAGAAGATCGGTCGAATATTTCGCCAGTGTCGGTGTCGCGATATTCCTGGTCCTGGATCCAGAAGTCGGCGTAGGTCACGTAGCGGTCGAAGATGTTCTGGCCGTACTCGGAGTACGACTCCAGATAGGCGGTCTGGATCTCCTTGCCGATGAACTCGGCATACCGCACCGCCAGCGTTTCCTTGATGAACGCCAGGTACTTCTGCTCGGTCTCGGCCGGGAACTGCTCGCGCTCGATCTGCTGCTCCAGCACGTACATCAGGTGCACCGGGTTGGCCGCCACCTCGGTGCTGTCGAAGTTGAACACCCGCGACAGGATCTTGAACGCGAAGCGGGTCGAGATGCCGCTCATGCCCTCGTCCACGCCCGCGTAGTCGCGGTACTCCTGGTAGCTCTTGGCCTTGGGGTCGGTGTCTTTGAGGTTCTCGCCGTCATAGACCAGCAGCTTGCTGAAGATGCTGGAGTTTTCGGGCTCCTTCAGGCGGGTATAAACCGCGAACTGCGCGAGCATCTTCAGCGTGCCGGGTGAACAGACGGCCTGCGACAGCGACGAGTTGCGGATCAGCTTCTCGTAGATCTTGATCTCTTCCGTCACCCGCAGGCAATACGGCACCTTGACGATGTAAATGCGGTCAAGGAAGGCTTCGTTGTTCTTGTTGTTGCGGAAGGCCTTCCACTCGCTCTCGTTGGAGTGCGCCATCACGATGCCGTCGAACGGGATCGCGCCGAAACCTTCGGTGCCTTTGAAGTTGCCTTCCTGGGTCGCGGTCAGCAGCGGGTGCAGCACCTTGATGGGCGCCTTGAACATCTCCACGAACTCCAGCAGGCCCTGGTTGGCCAGGCACAAGCCACCCGAGTAGCTGTAGGCGTCGGTGTCGTCCTGGGCAAAGGTTTCAAGCCGGCGGATGTCGATCTTGCCGACCAGCGAGGAGATGTCCTGGTTGTTCTCATCGCCCGGTTCGGTCTTGGCGATCGCGATCTGCCGCAACACCGAGGGGAAGCGCTTGACAACCCGAAAACGCCGGATGTCGCCGCCATATTCTTCCAGCCGTTTGACGGCCCAGGGCGACATCACGCGTTCCAGATACCGCGGCGCGATACCGTACTGCGAGTGCAGCAGTTCGCCGTCTTCGGCCGCATTGAAAAGGCCCAGCGGTGACTCGTTGACCGGCGAATCCTTGAGCGCGTAGAACGGCACCTGTTGCATCAGGTGCTTGAGGCGTTCGGCAATCGACGACTTGCCGCCACCCACCGGCCCAAGCAGGTAGAGGATCTGCTTGCGTTCCTCCAGCCCCTGGGCCCCATGGCGGAAATAGGACACCACCTGTTCGATCGGTTCTTCGAGCCCGTAAAAGTCCCGGAACGCGGGGTAGATCTTGATGACCTTGTTGCCGAAGATGCGCGACAGGCGCTGGTCGTGCCGGGTGTCGAGCAACTCCGGCTCGCCAATGGCCACCAGCATGCGCTCAGGCGCGGTGGCATACACCAGCGGATCGCGCTTGCAGGCATCCAGGTATTCCTCGATCGAGAGCTCATCTTCACGCGTCTGCTCGTATCGGGTCAGGAAATGACGGACGGCATCCATACGACCTCCTAGTCTGGAGCGCACTCATGCAAATCCACCAACCCCGACCCGCTCCCCGCCAGGGCTGGCGCCAGCCGGATACCCTCATCCCGCCTGGCTCTGAATCTGCGCCACCCGAAACAGGTGTCTTCTACAGATCCTGAGCGTGTGAGGATACCGGTCCGGAAAAGTTCAGATCACACCTCAGCCAATGCACCTTCTTCTACCTTGCCGACGTGGGCCTGCGCCATCGCCCAGACTTCACGCGCCGGCAGGGGCTTCAACCGGTGGTCGCTCCAGACCTGGCGCCACTTGCGCGCCCCATGCAACCCATGGCGCAAACCCAGCATGTGGCTGGCGATGGAATACCAGGGTGCGCCGTCTTCAAGGGCCGCTCGTTCCATGTAGTCCACCATCCGCTGCTCCACGGCTTCACGCGTCAGCGCCGTTGCACTGTCTGGCGCACCGTAAAAGCGGGCGTCCCATTCCGTCATGAGCCAAGGATTGTGGTACGCCTCGCGCCCGATCATCACCCCGTCGATCTGCGTCAGATGTTCTTCAATTTGCTTGTTGGTGGTGATACCACCGTTGACGGCAATGGTCAACGCCGGGAAGTCACGCTTGAGCTGATACGCCAGCTCGTAACGCAGCGGCGGAATCTCGCGGTTCTCCTTCGGCGACAGGCCCTTCAGCCAGGCGTTGCGTGCGTGCACGATGAACACCTTGCAACCCGCATCGGCCACGGTGCCGACAAAATCGCGCACGAAGTCGTAGCTCTCCACCCGGTCGATGCCGATGCGGTGCTTCACCGTGACCGGGATGTCCACCACGTCCACCATGGCCTTCACCCCGTCGGCCACCAGCTTCGGTTCACCCATGAGGCAGGCGCCGAAAGCGCCGCGCAACACCCGCTCGCTGGGGCACCCGCAGTTGAGGTTGATCTCGTCGTAACCGCGCTGTTCACCGAGCCGCGCGCAGGCGGCCAGATCGGCCGGCTCGCTGCCGCCGAGCTGCAGCGCCACCGGGTGCTCTTCTTCATTGAAGTGCAGGTGCTGCGCCGCGTTGCCGTGGATCAGGGCACCGGTGGTCACCATCTCGGTGTAGAGCAGCGTGTGGCGGGTCAGCAGGCGATGGAAAAACCGGCAATGGCGATCCGTCCACCCCATCATGGGCGCGACCGACAGGCGCCAGGGAGATGGGGCAGCCACCGGAACGGCTTCGAAACGGGAGGAAGCGGCAGACAACATGTACCAGATTATCCCAGCCGTCAGCGCCGCGCGCAGCCTGTGAAGATTTGACGATTGCCGTTGACTTTTTGCCGTCAAACAAACCCCGAAATGACGCAATCCCCCTATATTTCAGAAAACAAGAGGGAGTTCCGGGTTGAAACCACACAAAAGGCTGCTGACAGCCGCACTGCTTTTCATCGTGCTCCTGACCGGAGCCGCCCTGTGGCTGGTGCAACGCAACGCGCCCGCCACCGCAGCCAGCCATCTGCAGCGCGGTGGCACGCTGCGCGTGGGCTTCGCGCTGGAACCGCCGTACGCCTATTTTGATGCCCATGGCCAGGTGACGGGCGAGGCCACCGAGATATTCAAACTGATGGCCAACCAGATGGGCGTTGAACACATCGACTGGGTGCGCCTGGACTTTGCCCACCTGCTGCCCGAACTCCAGCTCGGACGCATCGACGCCATCGCAGCCGGCATGTTCGTGACGCCCGAGCGCCAGCGCGAAGCGGCCTTTACCCGTCCCACCGCCCGGGTGCGCCCGGCCCTGGTGGTGCGCAAGGGCGAAGCCACCATCCCGCACGAACCGCTGCTGGCCAACCTGTCGGCCCATCCGCCGTTGCGCTGGGCCACCATCCACGGTGCTGCCGAAAACGGACTGCTCTTCCAGGCCGGTATCGCTCCCGAGCAGGTGGCCACCGTGCCCCAGGCACACCGCGGCATGCGCGCCGTCGCCGAGTCGTCGGCCGATGCCTTTGCCATATCCGCCGTGACCGCCTGGTACCTGGTCGCGCACAACACCCAATGGGCGCTGGAAGTGCGCACCCTGAGCGACGGACCTGCGGGTCTGCCCGCGTTCGCCTTTCGCCTTGACGATGCCCGTCTTCGGGATCAGATGAACCAGCAACTCCAGACCTTCCTGGGCAGTGACGAACATCGTGAGCTGGTTCAGGCCTTCGGCTTCACCAGCGACGAAATGCCACCGGAAGCGCCCTGACATGCCCAGAAATCCCCCTTCGCCAGGGCACACCCCGCCCGTGCTGCTGACCAAGCCCCTGCGCGTATCGATCGCCACGATCCTGGCGTTCGGGCTGTTCATGCAGATCCTGCTCATCCTCGGCGTCAGCATGGCGGACCGCACCCTGGACCGCGGCGTCGCTCCGATGCAGGAGCTCCTGCTGATCCAGCGCCAGACCTCGCAGGCTCTGCTGCTCGTGAAACGCCAGGACCAGCTGGCCCAGCTGCCCTGCAACGACCAGGGACAGAACGAACTCTGCGAGGTACCACTGCTGCTGAAGAACGTGGTGGCATCCACCCAGCGGCTGCTCAACGGCGAAGGTGGTCTGGCGGGCTTGCCCCGATCGCATGCGCTGCAGGACGATGCCCGAACGGTCGCACTGCAACTGCGGGACCAGGCCACCGAGCTGCAAACCCTGAGCACCCGAGCACTGAACGACTCCGGCCGTGTGCTGCTGGATCTGCAGCGCGGTTTGCTCGACCTCTCGGCCCTGGCCCACCGGCTGGAGCAGCACATTCTGGGTCAGCTCCAGAACGACTTCCGCACCAAGCGGTGGCTGGACGGGCTGGCCATCATCGCCACCGGGGTGCTGATGACGGCCGTGGTGGTCACGCTGTTCTGGATGTGGTCGCGGGTTCGCAACGCGTTCAGCCAGGTGCACACCAGTGAAGCGCGACTGAGGGCCTATACCGATGCCGTGCCCGACCCTGTGTATGTGCTCGACAGCGAAGGCCGCGTGCTGGAGGCCATCGGGCACCAGCATGAGCATCCTGGACAACTGCCGCCCTTGCCCGTGGGCGATCTCGTTCAGCAACACCGTCCCGCAGCCTTGAGCCGGCAGTACCTGCAGACGATCCACCAGGCCCTTTCATCACGGCAGGTGCAAACCCTGGAGTCGGAACTGACCGACACCGAGGGCCGGACCCGCTGGTTCGAAGCCCGCGTGGCCGCCATCGAACCGCTGCCGACCAGCGATGCCTTCGAGACGCCCCCACAAACCTCTCTTGAACAGGTCATCTGGTTGTCCCGCGATGTGACCGAACGCATCCGCAACGAACTGGCGCTGCGCCAGCTGAACGAAGAGCTGGAAGCCCGCGTTGAGGAGCGCACCCGCGAGCTCAACGATGCCGCCGAGGAGCTGCGCCGGTTCAACTACACGGTGTCCCATGACCTGCGCGCCCCGCTGCGGGCGGTTGAGGCGTACACCGCCCTGGCGGTCGAGGAAGCCGGTGACTCGCTGAGTCCCGTTGCGCGCGACCTGCTCGAACGCGCACGCAAGTCGGCCCACCAGCTGGCCCAGATGGTCGAAAGCCTGCTCAACCTCTCGCGCATCGGCGAGATCCCGCTGCAGCGCAGCTGGCTGGACCTCTCGGCCATGGCCAACGAGATATGCATGGCCTTTGGCATCGACCAGAAAGACCACCGCATCGAATGGCAGCTGGAGGCGGGCATGACCGTCTGGGCCGACGAACATCTGGTGCGCAGTCTGCTGCAGAACCTCATCAGCAATGCGGTGAAGTACAGCGCGCACCGGCAACCGGCCAGCATCAAGATCGGCCAGAGTCCGCAGGCCGATGGTTCCACCGCTTTCTACGTGCGCGACAACGGTGCCGGCTTCGACATGGCCCACGCAACCCAACTGTTCCAGCCCTTCACGCGGCTGCATTCGGCGCGCGAATTTCCGGGTGACGGCATCGGGCTGGCGACGGTGCGGCGCATCGTCAAGCACCACGGCGGCCGTGTCTGGGCACAGGGCCAGATCAACGTCGGCGCCACCATCTTCTTCACCCTGCCCGGCCAGCCCCCGCCACGCGAACGCGACTTCATCGGCAGCCGCCCCGCCCCACTGGACCACAGCAACAGCCGCCCCGCCCCGCTCTGACCCGATATCGAAACCTGACCCGGATCGAACAGGCGAAAAAAAGCCCTGCATCAGCAAGGCTCTCGGCAAGAGGTGCCCCATCCAGGGCACCGTGGATCCGGCTCCGCCGGTCCGCCAGTGCCGCCCCCTGGGGGGTGACGGGCGGAGCCCGGCGCAGGGGGGACCACCCTCACCCCATGTGCAAACCACCGTTCACCGAGAAGTCGGCGCCTGTGGCGTAGCCACCTTCTTCGCTGGCGAGCCAGGCGATGATGGAGGCGATTTCGCTCGGCTTGCCCAGGCGCTTGACCGGCACCGTGGCGACGATTTTTTCCAGCACGTCGGGACGGATGGCGTTGACCATGTCGGTGCCGATATAGCCCGGGCTCACGGTGTTGACCGTCACGCCCTTGGTCGCCAGTTCCTGCGCCAGCGCCATTGAGAAGCCGTGCATGCCGGCTTTGGCGGCCGAGTAGTTGGTCTGGCCAGCCTGGCCCTTTTCACCGTTCACCGACGAGATGTTGACGATGCGGCCCCAGCCCTTTTCGACCATGTCGGGCACAACCTGCTTGGTCACGTTGAACATGGAGTTCAGGTTGGTTTCGATCACGGCAGACCAGTCTTCGCGGGACATCTTCAGGAACATGCGGTCCTTGGTAATGCCGGCGTTGTTGACCAGCACGTCGATGCTGCCGTGCTCGGCCTTGGTCTTGGTGAAGGCCTCGACGGTGGAATCCCAGTCACCCACGTTGCCGACCGAGGCGTAGAAGGTGTAGCCCAGGGCCTTCTGCTCGTCCAGCCACTTGGTGAAATCGCGCGTGGGGCCACATCCAGCGATGACCTTGAAGCCCTCCTTGTGCAGGCGCTGGCAGATGGCGGTACCGATGCCGCCCATGCCGCCGGTGACGTACGCTACTTTTTGACTCATGTTGTTTGCTCCTCTAGGTGGTGCCGAATGGCATTAAAAAACTTGTTGGGGTAAAGCGGTGACTTCACCCAGGGTGCGGTGGAACCGGCTTCGCCGGGCCACTCGCACCGCCCCCTGGGGGGTGACGCCGCAGGCGGCGCGGGGGGGTACTTACCTCTCTACCGCAAGGGAGACGCCCATGCCGCCGCCGATGCACAGCGCGGCCAGGCCCTTCTTGGCACCGCTGCGCTGCATTTCGTGCAGCAGCGTCACCAGGATGCGGCAGCCGGACGCCCCGATGGGGTGACCGATGGCGATGGCACCCCCGTTCACGTTGACCTTGGCCGGGTCGATGTCCAGCGCCATGTTGACGGCGCAAGCCTGTGCAGCAAACGCTTCGTTAAGTTCGAACACATCGACGTCTGACGCCTTCCAGCCCGCGCGGGCCAGGGCCTTCTGCGAAGCGGGCACCGGGCCCATGCCCATGGTGGCCGGGTCGAGACCGCTGGTGCCAAAGGCGGCGATGCGGGCCAGTGGCGTCAGGCCCAGGGCGGCGGCTTTCTTGGCCGTCATCACCATCACGGCGGCAGCGCCGTCGTTGATGCCCGATGCGTTACCGGCCGTCACGGAACCCGCCTTGTCAAAGGCAGGCCGCAGACCGGCCAGCACTTCGGCGGTGGTCTTGGCGTTGATGAACTCGTCGCTGTTGAACAGCACCGGGTCGCCCTTGCGCTGCGGGATGCTCACGCCGACGATCTCGTCCTTGAACTTGCCGGCGGCCTGTGCAGCAGCGGCTTTCGCCTGGCTGCCTGCGGCCAGGGCGTCCTGCATTTCGCGGGTGATGCCATGGGCCTTGGCCACGTTCTCGGCGGTGATGCCCATGTGGTACTGGTTGTAAACGTCCCACAGGCCGTCCACGATCATGGTGTCGGTCATCTTCCAGTCGCCCATGCGCTGGCCGTCGCGGCTGCCGTTGAGCACGTGTGGACTGGCGCTCATGTTTTCCTGGCCGCCGGCGATCACGATCTCGCTGTCGCCCCAGGCCACGGCCTGAGCGGCGAGCATCACGGCCTTCAGGCCCGAGCCGCAAACGGCGTTGATGGTGAGCGCCGGGGTTTCCTTGGCCACGCCGGCCTTCATCATGGCCTGACGCGCCGGGTTCTGGCCACAGCCAGCGGCCAGCACCTGGCCCATGATCACCTCACCAATGGCATCGACCGGCAGACCGGTGCGGGCCAGCAGCTCCTTGATGACGATGCTGCCCAGCTCGGTGGCCGGGGTCTTGGCGAGCGAGCCGCCGAACTTGCCCACGGCGGTGCGGGCGGCTGAAACGATGACGATGTCTTCCATGTGTCTCTCCTTGTTGGGTTAACTAAATGCGACGCCGCTTCGCCAGACGTGCCCCCTCCCAGGGACACCGAGGAACCGGCTTCGCCGGGCCTCTGGTGTCGCCCCCTGGAGGGGGTAGCGCGCAGCGCTGCGGGGGTGGTTCATGCCCTTGCTTTAACGTAGCGGCCCGGCGCCGGCTCGATGGCGGCGTAGGTCTTGCCTTTGCCATAGGTCTTGGGCGCAGCAATTTGCTTGCCAGCGAGCGGCTTGAGCCAGTTGGCCCAGTCGGTCCACCAGCTGCCTTTGTGTTCGGTGGCGCCGTCGATCCAGTCGTTGACGTCGGCCGGGAACTTGGTGGCGTTGCTCACCCAGTGGCTGCGCTTGCCGGCAGCTGGCGGGTTGATCACGCCGGCGATGTGGCCCGACGCGCCCATGACGAAACGCTTCTTGCCCGGGAACACCTGCGTGCTCGCATACGCACCGCCGATGGGCACGATGTGGTCTTCGCGCGAGCCGTAGATGTAGACCGGCAGCTTGACCTGGCGGAAATCGATCTTCTCGCCGCAGACTTCGGTCTTGCCGGGCTTGACGAGGTTGTTTTCGAGATAGGTCTGGCGCAGGTACCAGGCGTAGTACGGGCCAGGCAGGTTGGTCGCGTCCGAGTTCCAGTACAGCAGGTCAAACGGCGGCGGCGATTCGCCCTTCAGGTAGTTGCCCACCACGTAGTTCCAGACCAGATCGTTCGGGCGCAGGAAGCTGAAGGTGGTCGCCAGATCGCGGCCCGACATGAGGCCGCCCTGGCCAAACTGCATTTCGCGCATCTTCACGAAAGGCTCGTCGATGAACACATCGAGGATGCCAGTGTCGGTGAAGTCGATCAGCGTGGTGAGGAAGGTCGCGCTGTGGACCGGCTCTTCGCCACGCGCAGCCAGCACGGCCAGCGCATTGCTCAGCATGGTGCCACCGACGCAGAAGCCCAGCGCGTTGATGGTCTCGGCGCCGGTGATGTCTTGCGTGACTCCAATGGCCTTGATGACCGCGTCTTCGATATAGTCGTCCCAGGTCTTTTGCGCGAGCGACTCGTCCGGATTGCGCCAGCTCACCACAAAGGTGCGGTGGCCTTGCTCCACGCAGTAACGGATCAGCGAATTGGCGGGCTGCAGGTCGAGGATGTAAAACTTGTTGATGCAGGGCGGCACCAGCAGGAACGGACGCTCGTAGACCTTGGCGGTGAGCGGCTTGTATTCGATCAGCTGGAACAGCTCGTTCTCGAACACCACGGCGCCTTCGGTGGTGGCGACGTTCTTGCCCACCTCGAACACGCTCTCGTCCGTCATGGACACATGACCCTGCTTCATGTCGTGCAGCAGGTTGGCCATGCCCTTGGCGATGCTCTCGCCCTTGGACTCCAGCGCCATCTTCTGGGCTTCGGCGTTGAAGGCCAGGAAGTTGCTGGGTGCGCTGGCGTCGATCCACTGCTGCACCGCAAAGCGCACGCGGGTCCGGGTCTTGGCATCGCCCTCCACCGCATCGGCCAGCGCCATCAGGGTGCGAGCGTTGAGCAGGTAGGCGGCGGCGGAGAACGCGGCCACCGGATTGCTGGCCCAGGCTTCGGAGGCAAAGCGGCGGTCGGCCTGCGGCTTGGCGTCGAGACCGTGGTTCCACAGGCCCGCCACGTCTTTCATGTAGGTGTTCTGGATTTCAAGCAGCTTGGCCGGATCGAAGTGGACCTTATGGCCGGCGGCCTGGTTGAACATGTCACCCATGCCGGCCATGCCCATCCCCGCGCCCACCTGCGGCATGGCCATGCCGAAAGGATGGGCTGCACCGCTTTGCGGCATGAACGCCTTGAAAGCCGCGAACGGATCGGTGGCGCCCTGCGGAGCTGCCTGTGCGGCAGCACCTGGAAAGGCCTGCGCAGCTTGCGTCCACTGGGCAATGAGGTTTTGCTGAAACTGCTGCGCAGCTTCCAGCCAGGGCTGTTGGGGCGTTTTCCCAGATGTCATGCTTGTCTCCAATGGTTTTTACCAGCGGCTTATTATCGGTTCCTCTGGGGAGGAATTCCGGGTTTTCCCTAGTATCAATGTGCCGGCTTCCAGCAAGCTGACAACAAAACCCCGCATGGTTAGGAACGTTGTGTATCTGGTGGTGATCGGTTGGCTCTATGTGGTGCTCATGATGGCGGTGGCCGAGGCGTCGAATACGACGGGCACCGTGCTCGGAGCCATTGTGACCTTCTTTCTTTACGGTTTGATTCCAATCGCATTGGTGGTTTACCTGATGCGCACGCCGCAACGCCGCAAAGAAATCAAGGCACGTGAAGCCGCCGAGAACGCTGCCGGCCCGCAAGCCCACTCCACCGAGCAAGAAGACCGATTCGCCGCCCGGCCGCCCCAAGGCGAATCAGCCCCCTCGGGGGGCAGCGACCCGCGCAGCGGTGGAGCGTGGGGGCCTTCAGACCCGCCAGATGCAGGCGGCCATGCGCCCGGTGCTGCCCAGACGGACAGCGTCCCGGCGGTGGGAAAAGAAACGTAAGGCTTGTGTCGCGGTACACCAGACCGGGGTACCGTCGTTGCCGTAGACGTGGTGGATGCCCATGGCGCTCAGCCGCAGCCGGGCCAGCGCCGACAGGTTCGCGAGGTACTTCTCGCCACCCACCGGGTGCGGGACGAAAGCGCGTTGGGCCGCAGGATCGCGCAGCACAAATGCAGACAGCACCTCAGACCCCACCTCAAACGCTTCGGGTCCGATGCATGGCCCCAGCCAGACCAGCATGTCGGCGATGATGCGGTCCCGATGGGCCGAGGCGTCCATCTGCTGAGCCGCCTGCACAAAGGCGGCGACCGTGGCCTCCAGCACCCCTTGGCCATCAGCCCCTCCCGCCAGTCCACGCCAGCCGGCGTGGGCGGCCGCCACCACGCTGCCCGCGCTGTTCGTGAACAGCACCGGCAGGCAGTCCGCCACCATGATGGTGCAGGCCACACCGGGCTGCGTGCTCAGGCAGGCATCGGCCTCACCCCCATCGAGCGTCCGGGTATCGAGTGTGGCCACGGCCACGCCGTGCACCTGCTTCAGGAACACCGGTCGCACACCGGTGGCACCGGCCAGGCGTGCCCGGTTGGTGGCGACCGCAACCGGGTCGTCCTGCACATGGTCACCGAGATTGAGGCGGTCAAACGGCAGCGCCGACACGCCGCCCGAGCGGGTGGTGAACACCGCGCGCACCCCGGCCGGCGACGGCCAGTCGGGCACCAGCCAGTCTTCCGGTATGGGCATCAGGCTTCGAAGTCCGGGCAGGCAGAGGGCTGCGCCTGCTGGAAAGCCGGCAACGCCATGCAGGCGTCGAAAGCGGCCATGGTGCGTGGCAAGCCGTCGAACGGGGTGTTGAAACGTTGCCCGTTGAAGATCTGCGGCACCAGACAACAGTCGGCCAGCGTGGGTGTGTCGCCGTAACAGAAGCGCGAAGCCGGCTGTTGGGCCAGTTGCCGTTCAAAGGCCTCCAGTCCGCTGCGCACCCAGTGGCGGTACCAGGTGTTCTTGGCATCTTCATCCAGCTTCAGCGTGCCCGAGAGGTACTTGAGCACGCGCAGGTTGTTGATGGGGTGGATCTCGCAGGCGATCGACTGCGCAAGCGCCCGCACACGGGCACGCGCCAGCGCGTCGCGCGGCACCAGGGCGGGCTCGGGATGGATGTCGTCCAGGTACTCGATGATCGCCATGGACTGCGACAAACGCGTGCCGTCGTCCAGTTCCAGCAGTGGGACCAGACCATCGGCCGCGATATCACCGTAAGCCGCTTGCCGGTGTTCACCCTTGGCCAGGTGCACCGGCAGGTATTCGTAAGGCAGCCCCTTGATCGCCAGCGCGATGCGCACGCGGAACGAGGCCGAGGAGCGGAAATAGTTGTAGAGCTTCATGGAAGCCGAGGATAAACCGACCGGATGGCTTTGTCCGGTCGTGCGAAGTCGCCCCCATCGGGCAGGCGGGCTTCACAACGGCTGAGAGCCAGAGAGCATTTCTCTCAGACTCTCAGCGCAGTGTTACCCGGCTGTTCAGCGCGCCGGGACGATGACCAGCGTGTCGCCCTGGGTCGTTGTTCCACGGGCACCTGTGCTGCCGGTGGCGCCGGTAGCACCGGTATAGCCCGTGGCGCCCGTGGCCCCGGTGTAGCCGGTCGCTCCCGTGTCACCGGTGGCGCCCGTGCCACCGGTTGCACCGGTGTAACCCGTGGTGCCCTTGGCCCCTGTGGCACCCGTGCCACCTGTGGCGCCGGTGTAGCCGGTGGTCCCCGTGGCGCCGGTCGCGCCCGTGGCGCCAGTGGCACCGGTCGGGCCTGCAGGCAGCGAGAAGCAGGCGGTGAGCGCCAGTGTGGTCGCGGCGACGGCGATGATTTTGATTGAATGCATGATGGTTCCTTGGTGGCTTACGAGGACCACCCTCACTTGAAGAGCAGCCCTGCAGAGTTGATCAGCCCTCTGACACAGACTTTGAGCGTCGGCAGATCAGGCCATCGCCACGTTTGAGCGGAAATTCGGCCTGGTGGCCTGGAGCTTCCGTCCCGGTTCAGCTTAGACACGCCATTCGCGCCAGTCGGTGCGCTGGCGCGCTTAGGGTGTTCACAAAAGCGCCACCCCGGCGACTGCTTGGGAGCCTGGCTCCCTGCCCTGGGTCAACTCCGTGAATCACGGCTTCCGGGGGGTGTCCAGCATGCGGCCGAGCAGGTCCATCGGCAGCGGGAATACGATGGTCGATGCGCGGTCACCGGCCACCTGGGTCATGGTCTGCAGGTAGCGAAGCTGCATGGCCTCGGGCTGTTGCGACAGCATCTGTGCGGCTTCGAGCAAGGACACGGCGGCCTGCTTCTCGCCTTCGGCGTGGATCACCTTGGCACGCCGCTCGCGTTCGGCTTCGGCCTGGCGCGCGATGGCGCGCACCATGGACTCGTTCAGGTCGATGTGCTTGATCTCGACGTTGGTCACCTTGATGCCCCAGGCACCCGTCTGCGCGTCCAGGATCTGCTGTACATCGAGGTTCAGCCGCTCGCGCTCGGCCAGCATTTCGTCGAGCTCGTGTTTGCCCAGCACCACGCGCAACGTGGTCTGCGCGAGCTGGCTGGTGGCCATGAGGAAGTTTTCCACCTGGATGATGGCCTTGTCGGGCGCCACCACACGGAAGAACACCACCGCATTGACCTTGACCGACACGTTGTCGCGCGAGATCACATCCTGCGGCGGCACGTCCATCGTCACCACGCGCAGATCGACCCGCACCATCTGCTGCAGGCCCGGCACCACGATCACCAGACCCGGCCCCTTGACCTTCCAGAAACGGCCGAGCTGGAACACCACGCCGCGCTCGTACTCGCGCAGGATGCGAAACGACGAGGCCAGCAGGATCAGCACAACGGGCACGAGGATAGCGCCCAGTCCCAGGTTGAAATCGAACATCGTGGGTGCCTCCTTCAGGGGGATGGTTGGGACGCAGAAGAGTTTTCGGTGTCGGGCCGCACCTGCAGTACCAGGTCGCTCAAACCCAGCACCCGCACGCGCTGCCCGGGCAACAGGGGCGATTCCGAGCGCACCTGCCAACGCTCGCCACGCACCTCGGCCCAGGCCTGATCGTCCTGCACCTGGACCACCTCACCGAGCGCGCCGACCATGTCTTCGCCACCGCTGACCACCGGCGCGCGGCGCGCCCGCAGCGCCATGCCACCGCCCAGCAACACCGCGGCCGCTGCCGTGACGGCGATGCCGAAAATCAGCGGCAGCGGCACACCCAGGCCGGGTACATCGCGGTCAAACAGCAGCAGTCCGCCAGCGATGAACGCCACGACACCACCCACACCGAGCACGCCAAACGAGGGCGAAAGCAGTTCGGCAGCCAGCAGTGCAAAGCCCAGCAGAATCAGCGCGAGCGCCGCGTAGTTCACCGGCAGCAGCTGCAATGCAAACATCGCCAGCAGCAGACAGAGCGCGCCCACGGTACCGGGCAGGCCGAAGCCGGGGGAAGAAAACTCGAACATCAGGCCGTAGACCCCGATCATCAGCAGGATCAGCGCCAGGCTCGGGTTGGCGATCACGCCCAGCAGGCGGTGGCGCCAGTCGGGTGGCTGCGCCTCGGTGGTCAGACCGCGCGTCTGCAGGCGCAGCTCGCCGCTGGCCATGCGCACGGTGCGCCCGTGAATCTGCGCGAGCAGGTCCGGAATGTCGCTGGCCACCACGTCGATCACTTTCTCGCGCAGGGCTTCGGCTGCGGCCAGGCTCGCCGCCTCGCGCACCGCACGCTCGGCCCACTGCGCGTTGCGTCCGTGTTGCAGCGCCAGGCCGCGGATGAAGGCGGCCCCATCGTTGACCTGCTTGGCGGTCATGACGTCGACGGGCGATGCGGGCGCTGGCGTGCCCGGTGCTCCCGGGGGCGCTGGCGAAGGATCGTGCCGTTTCCGGGGTGCCTGCGGTGCGCCCGGCATGCCGATGGCCACGGGCGTGGCGGCCCCCAGCGTGGTGGCCGGGGCCATGGCGGCGATGTGGCTGGCGTAGAGGATGTAGGTGCCGGCGCTCGCGGCCCGTGCGCCCTGTGGCGCCACATAGGTCGCCACCGGAACGGGTGAGGCCAGGATGGCCTGGATGATCTGGCGCATGGAGGTGTCGAGACCGCCGGGTGTGTCCAGTTCCAGCACCACCAGCGGCGCGCCCTGCTGCTGGGCACGCTGCAGACCACGGATCACGTAATCTGCGCTGGCGGGGCCAATGGCACCCTGCACCGTCAGGACCATCACCGGCTCGGCCCGCACACCGGTCACGGCGAAGGCCCACAACAACGCAGCCCACACCCACCAGCCCCGGATGCGGCTGAGGCGGTCACCCCCGACGGCCCGGGGATCCATGGCATGAGCTGTATTCATCGCACCTCCGCAGAGATAGCGGATTCACTGTATGCCTTCCGGCCGACCACACGCAAATGGCCAGCAATACACCCATGGTGGAGACGAGGATGTCACCGCTGGCGGTGCACCGCGCCCTTGAAGCCAGGGTTCGCCGGTCCGGCATCCCGCCGCGACGACGACCTACCGGGTCAGATACGCCACCAGCCCTTGCAGCGTGAACAGCCGCGGGTAGTCGCTTTCGGGAATCGGCACGCCGCTGCCCTGGCTCAGGCCGATGATGAAGTTGAGGAAGTCCATGGAATCGAGGTCCAGGGCTTCGCGCAGATCCTCGTGGTCGCCAACGGTACTCAGGTCGGCCTCGGGGGCGATGCCGGCCAGCACATCGGTCGCGAGTTGTCGGATGTCGATCGGGTTCTTCACGGTGGGTTCCTCACAGCGTTTCGGGCGATTGCAGGTGTTGCTGGATGGCCGCCAGCAACTGGCCGCCGAGATGGCCATCGCTGGTGCGGTGATCGGCAGCCAGGCTCAGGTTCACGAGCCGGCGGGCGACGATCTGCCCGTCCACCACCCAGGGCCGTTCCACCACCCGGCCAAACCCGATGATGGCGACCTGCGGTGGGTAGATCACGCCCAGCACACTTTCAGCACCGCGGTCACCCAGGCTGGTCACAGTGACGGTGGGATCGGTCAGTTCCGAACTGCGCAGACCGCCAGCTCGGGCGCGCTGCACCAGATCGCGCATGGCTTCCATCAGCTCGGCGGGCGATCGGCCATCGGCGCCGTGGATGGCGGGCGCCACGAGGCCGCCGCCACGCAGGGCAGTGGCCCATCCCACGTGAATCCCGACGCCGGGCCGAAAGACACCGCCTTCACAGAATCCGTTGAACTGCGGCACCTCGCGCAGCGCGAGTGCCGTGGCCTTGAGCAGCAACACCGCCGGCAGCAGGCGGTGCACCGGGTCGCGGTCGCGGTTCCAGGCCTGCAGCCAGGCTTGTGCCGCATCGAAATCGACCGTGCTGCTCAGGTAGTAGTGCGGGATCTCGCGCTTGGATCGCGCCATGGCCGACGCGATGGCCTGGCGCATCTGCACCGGGTCGAAGCTTCCCCTGTGCGCGGCCGATGCCGCTGCTGCGGGGGCCGCAACCGACCGGGTCCGCCGCCCAGCACGCTCCACATCGCCCAGCACCACCGCGCCATCGACCCCCGTACCCGACAGCGCATCGGGGTCCAGGCCAATCTGCAGCGCCCGCTGACGGGCTGCCGGGCTGACCTTGCGGCGCGGATTGACCGGTGTGGACTGCCCGGTCCGGGGGGCTGCGGCTTCGCGCCCCAGCGGCGGAGATGCGGGCTGCGCAACGGCTGAGACCGCGGACTTCGAAGCCTTGACCGAAACTGCAGGCTTCCCGCCCGTCTCCATCACCCGCGCCAGCACCGCACCCACCGGCAAGCGTTCACCCACGGGCACCAGATCGCCGATCACGCCGTCGAGAAAACACTCCACATCGATCGCGCCTTTGTGCGTTTCCACCACGGCGACCACATCGCCAGGCTTCACGCGGGCACCCGGCTCGACGAGCCACTGCACCACCGTGCCGGTTTCCATGTCGGCACCCAGCGCGGGCATCAGAAAGTCGGCCATGCGCCCTACCCCGCTTTCACCACGCTGCGCACGGCGGCCACGATGTCGGGCACCTGCGGCAGGCTGGCCGTTTCCATGTGTTCGGCGTAGGGCACCGGCACCTCGCGGGCACAGACGCGGCGCACCGGGGCATCGAGCTCGTAGAGCGCGTCTTCGGCCAGTCGGGCTGCGATCTCGGCCGAGATCGAGCCGCTCTTCCAGCCCTCGTCCACGATCACGCAGCGGTGCGTTCGGGTAAGTGATTCGATCACGGTGGCGGTGTCCAGCGGGCGCAGGACACGCAGGTCGATCACCTCGGCCTCGATGCCCTCGCTGGCCAGTTGCTGCGCCGCGGCCAGGCACTTGGGCAGGCTGTTGCCATAGGTCACCAGACTGACATCCTTGCCCTGGCGGCGCACGCGCGCGTGCTCGATGTCCACCGTGGTGACGGCCGGGTCCAGTTCGTCCTCGGCGTTGTAGAGCACGATGTGTTCGAAGATCAGCACGGGGTTGGGGTCGGCCAGTGCGGCGGCGAGCATGTGGCGCGCGTCTTCCACCGTGCCGGGCACCAGCACCTTGAGTCCGGGGATGTGGGCATACCAGCCCTCCAGGCTGTGCGAGTGCTGCGCCGCCAGCTGACGACCCGCGCCGGTGGCCATGCGGATCACCAGCGGCACGGCGAACTGCCCGCCCGACATGTGCGGGATGGTGGCGGCGTTGTTCATGATCTGGTCCAGAGCGAGCAGGCTGAAGTTGCAGGTCATGATCTCGACGATGGGGCGCAGACCGGCCAGCGCTGCGCCCACGCCCGCGCCGACAAAGCCCACCTCGGCCAGCGGCGTGTCGACGATGCGCGCGGGGCCGAACTCTTCCAGCAGACCCTTGGTCACGGCGTAGCAGCCACCGTATTTGCCCACGTCCTCGCCCATCACGAAGCAGCGGGCATCGGCCAGCAGCGCGTCGCGGATCGCCTGCTTGCAGGCTTCGCGGTAGGTCATCCGGAAGGGTTTGAAGCTGCTCATGGCGCCGCCTCCTGCACCACGCTGTCCATCAGCACGAAGCGCTCCAGCTGGTCCACCGGTTCCAGCGTGCCGGCCTCGGCAAACGCCACCGCCGCCTGGAGCTCCGCGGCCACCGCGGCGTCGATCGCCGCCGCTTCGTCCGCGGTCAGCAGGTGGTTGCCCTCCATCCAGTGGCGCAGGCGCTCGATCGGATCGCGCTGGCGCCAGCCTTCGATCTCGCCCCGCGTGCGGTAGGCCTGGGTGTCGAACATCGAATGCGCGCGGAAGCGGTAGGTGCGGCACTCCAGGAAATACGGGCCGAGGCCGGTGCGCACATGCTCCACGGCGCGCCGCGCGGCGGCGGCCATCTGGACCGGGTCCATCGCATCGACCTGCGCCGAGGCCATGCGGTAGGCGTCGGCCTTGCGGTACACCTCGGTCTGCGACTCCGAATCGGCCAGCGGAACACCCATGGCGTAGAGGTTGTTTTCACACACGAACAGCACCGGCAGCTTCCAGATGGCCGCCAGGTTCATGCTCTCGTGAAAGGCCCCTTCGGCCACGGCGCCCTCGCCAAAGAAACAGGCCGTCACCGCGCCCGGTCGCAGCTGTTTGTCGGCCATGGCAATGCCCACGGCCAGCGGCAGGCCACCGCCGACGATGGCGTTGCCGCCGAAGAAGCGGTGCTCACGGTGAAACAGGTGCATGGAGCCGCCGCGCCCACGGCAACAGCCTTCGACCTTGCCCAGCATCTCGGCCATGAGTGGCGCCATCGGCACGCCGCGCGCCAGCGCATGGCCGTGCTCGCGGTAGGTGGCCAGCACCGCGTCACGCGGCTCCAGCGCATCCATCACCCCCACGGCCACGGCCTCCTCGCCGTCGTACAGGTGCAGGAAGCCTCGGATCTTCTGCGCCTGGTACAACTCCACGCACTTGGCTTCAAAGCGGCGGATGCGCAGCATCCCGCGGTACAGGTGGTGCAGGTGGGCGCGGTCCAGGTGGATCTTGTCGGTCATGGTGCACCCTTCTTTTCATCGCTCTCCAGCGTGGACAGATCGCCTTCCGGCAAGCCGAGCTCGCGCGCCTTGAGCAGGCGGCGCATGATCTTGCCGCTGCGGGTCTTGGGCAGGTTGTCGCGGAACTCGATCTGCTTGGGCGCCACCGCAGCGCCCAGCCGTTTGCGTGCATGGCCCAGCAGCTCGCGGCGCAGGGTCTCGCCAGCCTCGAAGCCGGGCTTGAGCGCCACGAAGGCCTTCACCACCTCGCCCGCCATCGGGTCGGGAATGCCGATCACGCCCGCCTCGGCGACCGCCGGGTGCTCCATCAGCGCGCTCTCGACCTCGAACGGCCCGATCAAATGCCCGGCGGATTTGATGACGTCGTCGGCCCGGCCGACGAACCAGTAGTAGCCATCGGCGTCGCGGTGCGCCAGGTCGCCGGTGAGGTACCAGCCGTCGGCGAAACACTTGCGGTAGCGCTCGTCCTCGTGCAGGTAGCCGCGCATCATCGACGGCCAGGGCGTCTTGAGCGCCAGCTCGCCGTCCACATCGGGTGCTTCGATGGGCTCCACATGACCGTCGGCCAGGCGGCGCACCACCGCGGCGGTGATGCCGGGCAAGGGCTTGCCCATGGAGCCCGGCTTGATGTCCATGGCCGCGTAGTTGGAGACCATGATGCCGCCGGTTTCGGTCTGCCACCAGTTGTCGTGGAAGGGTCGGCCAAACGCCTTGAGGCCCCAGACCACGGCCTCGGGGTTGAGCGGCTCGCCCACGCTGGCCATGAAGCGCAGCGCCGAGAGGTCGACACCCTGCAAGGCCTCGGCACCGAGCTTCATCATCATGCGGATGGCGGTGGGCGCCGTGTACCAGACGGTGATGCGCTCGCGCTCCAGCACGCCGTACCAGGTCTGCGGATCGAACTCGGCCTCGACCACCACGTTGGTCACGCCACACACCAGCGGCGCGATGATGCCGTAGCTGGTGCCGGTGACCCAGCCCGGATCGGCCGTGCACCAGAACACATCGTCATCGTGCAGGTCCAGCGCGTAGCGGCCCGTCACCACGTGCGCCAGCACGGCTTCATGCACGTGCACCGCACCCTTGGGGCGGCCGGTGGTGCCGCTGGTGAAGTGCAGCAGGGCCATGGACTCGGGATCGGTGTGCCCGATCGTGTACCGCGTGGACGCAGGCGACACGAGAACACCCCACGGGTGCACGCCGGGTTCGTCAGACGGGGCCGCACCGACCACGACCACATGTTTCAGACCCGGAAGGCGTTCCCGCACGTCCCGGATTTTTCGCTGGTAGAGCTCGGGCGTCGTCACCAGCACGCGCGCGTCACCCATCTCGGCCCGGGTGACGATGGGCTCGGGACCAAAGGCCGAGAACAGCGGCGTCACCACGCAGCGCGCCTTGAGCGCTCCCAACACCGCCACATACAGCTCGGGCAGGCGCCCCATCAACACAAACACACGCTCGCCGGGCATCACGCCCAGGTCGTGCAGCGCGTTGGCGAACTGGTTGGTGGCCTGCGCCAGATCGGCGTAGGTGAATTCCTGGCGTTCACCGCTCTTGCCGATCCAGCGGATCGCGACCTTGTCGCCGCGGCCGTGCAGCAGGTGCCGGTCCACGGCTTCGTAAGCGATGTTCAGCCCAGCACCGCCGGGCAGGCCGTCCAGCCAGCGGCGGGCGTCATTCCAGCTGAACTGCGCGGCAGTAACCGCGTGGTCCATCAGGTTCGGCACCGGTCCCCGCGCCGCGGGTTGCTTGTGAATGGTCGCGCTCACCGTGGTCTCCTGGATGCACAGCAGCCCGTCGCAAGACGCCAAAACGAAAGACCGTCAGCGAACCGGAAAACCTGCGCTGCCTGTGGTGTGGCGGGAGACTACGCTCCCATATGAAACATCTTGCCCCATCGGGAGCACGGCCCGATTGAGCGCAATCAATGTGAGCGAAGACCGCCGCAATAGCAAGAGCCGATCAGTGTGTGCGGTCGGCGAGGTGCTGCAAAGCCTCCGCCACCGCAGGCACGATGCTGACCGCGTTGCTGGCGTGGGGAATGCTGTCGGTGCTCCAGATCTGACCAGCACCGGCTTCGCGGATCAGCCGGACCGCGCCGTCGGCAAACAGCGCGTGCGTGACCGCCACATCCACCGAAGCCGCGCCCGCCGCTTTCAGCAAACGCGCGGCCTGGGCGAGGGTATGGCCGGAACTGGCCACGTCGTCCATCAGCACCACGGCGCGTCCGGTGAACGGCAGGTCGGGGAGCTCGATGTCCACCTGCCGGTCTCCATGCCGCAGCTTGCGGCAAACGCCGTGCGCCCAGCCGTGGCGCGCAGCAGCCTGCGCCACCCATTGCAGCGATTCCTCGTCCGGGCCGATCAGCAGCACGTCGGGGCGCTGCGTCGCAATGTGGTCGGCCAGCAGCGGCGCGCCGCTGAGCACGATGGCATCTTTCACGGGTATGGCCTCTTCCAGCGTCGCCACGCGGTGCAGGTGCGGGTCCACCGTGATCACGGCGTCAAACAGACCGGCCAGGAAGCGGCCGATCACGCGCTGGCTCACCGCTTCGCCGGGGTTGAACGCGATGTCCTGCCGCATGTAGGCCAGGTAGGGCGCCACCAGTGTGAGGTGGACTGCGCCGAGCTGGTGCGCGGTGCGCGCGACCAGCAGGATCTCGACCAGCTTCTCGTTCGGCTGGTGCAGGCCACGCCAGAACACCACGCGCGGTGGCAGGCTCTCTGGCAGTCGCAGGCGCAACTCGCCGTCCGGAAAGCGGTGGCGCTGAATGACGGCCAGCGTCAGACCCGCCGCTGCAGCCACCGCCTGGGCGATGGTCTGCTCATCGTCAAAACACAGCAGGCAGCCAGCAGAAAGGTCGGGTTGCATCAGAACTCCACAAACACATGGGGCACCTGGTCGGCGTGCCCGAGGCTGAAACCGTTGAAGCGCAAACAGGCCTGGCGGGCGAATTCGAGGTCGGCCGGGTAGCTGGCGTGCACGCGGTAGAGCGCATCGCCCGCGCGCACTTCGTCGCCCAGCTTGTGCAGCAGGTCCACACCCGCGCCCTGCACCTTGGGAGCGCCGGCCAGGCGCGCGATCTGCGCGATCTGGAGGTTGTCGATCCCGGTCACCACGCCGGCCTGCGCTGCGGTCACTTCGAGCGTGAGCGCGCCCAGCGCCGGGTGGTGGTGATCAAAGTCGTGCGAACCCTGGGCCTCGATGATGGCCTGCATCTGCGCCAGCGCGCGACCCGAGTCGAGGATGTCGCGCGCGATACCGAAGCCATCGCCACCGCGCACGTCGGGGCTGCATTCGATCAGGCGCCCAGCCAGGCGCAGCGATTTCTGCCGCAGGTCGTTCGGTGCATCGGGGTGGTTCTCCAGCACCCGCATCACGTCGCGCGCCTCCAGCACCGGCCCCACCCCCTGCCCCACGGGCTGTCGGCCATCGGTGATCACCACGTCCAGCGACAGGTGCAGGCGCTGCGCCACGTACTCGAACAACCGGCGCAGGCGCTGCGCCTCGGGCATGGAGCGCACCTTGGCCGTGGGGCCGATGGGAATGTCCAGCACCAGGTGGGTGGCGCCGGCCGCGATCTTCTTGGACAGGATGGACGCCACCATCTGCCCCGGCGAATCGAGCGCCAGCGGCCGCTCCACAGAAATCAGCACGTCGTCAGCCGGTGACAGGTTGGCCGTGCCGCCCCAGGCCAGACAGCCCTTGTGGGTGCGCACAATCTCCGTCAACCGGTCGAACGGCAGTTCCACGTTGGCCAGCACCTCCATGGAGTCGGCCGTGCCCGCTGGCGAGGTGATGGCGCGCGACGAGGTCTTGGGAAACACCAGCCCGTAGGCCGCCACGATGGGCACCACCAGCATGGACGTGCGGTTGCCCGGGATGCCGCCGATGCAGTGTTTGTCCACCACCAGCGGTTCGTGCCAGTCCAACTTGCGGCCGCTGGCCACCATGGCTTCGGTCAGGAAAAACACCTCTTCGCGGTCCAGCTCGCTGCGGTTGCTCGCGACCACGAAAGCGGTGAGTTCGATCTTGGAATAGCGGTGCTGGGCGATATCGGCCACGATGGCGTGGAAATCGGCGCGCGTGAGGCGCTCGCCGTTGATCTTGCGGAACAGCGCCGGGATGGATTCGGCCGGCTCGGCCTGCGACACCGAGGCCGGGTGCCCATCGGGCACATCCAGCTGGGCGAAGGCATCTTCCGACACGCCGAGCTGGTTGCAGCCGACGATGGACGCGTCGTCCACCACGTTGAGCGTGGCCAGGATGCGCTGGCCATTGGCGCGCACCTCGACCTTGGACAGGGCCTGAAAACCCTCGGCCCGGTAGACCGCGCAGTCGCGGTGCAGGTAGGCGACGTTCTCGCGGTAGGTGTCGATGGCCACGCGGCGCAGCATCAGGCTGCCGCGGCCGGGGGTCTCTTGTTCGGGTTGGGCGCTCATGCCCGGCACGATACACCGCCGAAAGCCCGGAGCGATAGCGCAAAGCGCTCCCGCTGCAGTTTTCCACGGCTCCCGAGCGTCACCCCGAGGCATGAAACGGCGCCCAGGAACCAACTTCCCCTCCGGCGCGAAATGCCTTCTTCAAGGATGCGGTGGAACCGGCTTCGCCGGGCCACTCGCATCGCCCCCTGGGGGGGGGTGACGGCCCGCAGGGCCGGCGCGGCGGGAGCCGTGTTCAGCCCACGACCAGCCGCATCCCGGGCATAAACCGCTCGGACTCGACACGACGCTCCAGCGCCAGACGCATGTTCATCTGCGCTACCTCGGTGTGCTCCACACCGAGCGCCTGTGCGCGCGCGCCCTCGCCCCGGCGCAGCGCGTCACACAACATGTGGTGCTGCCGGTGGGCGTAGAGCATCCAGTCGCGGTCCAGCGCCACCGTTCCCTGCATGGGCAACATGGCAGAAGCGGGCGCGAACGGCAGCTTGTCGTTGAGCGCCACGGCGCGTTGCAGCGCCCGGTTGCCGCAGGCGGCCAGGATCAGCGCGTGGAAACGGTCGTTCATGGCCGCGTAGGCAACGTAGCTTTCTATCGTGAGCGGGCTGTCGGCGAGCAGCCGGTCGCCCTCGTCCAGGCAGGCCTGCAGGTCGCCCTGCAGCTGGCGCGACACGCCGTGTTCGGCGACCAGGCGCGCCGCCATGCCTTCCAGGTGGCCCCGCACGGCGATCGCGTCGGTGACTTCCCGGGCGGTGAACTGTCGCACCAGGTACTTGCCGGTGTCGTTGGCCTCGACCAGCCCTTCCTGCTCCAGCGTGACCAGCGCAGCGCGCACCGGCGTGCGCGATGCCCCCAGGCGCTCGGCCAGTTGTTGCTCAGCCAGTCGCTGGCCGGGCGCGAACTCGCCGCTCAGGATCAGGTCGCGCAATTGCATCAAAACGGTTTCTTGCAGGCTCATGCCGCAAACTGTACACTGAATCTACAAAACGGGATACCGTTTGTCCATCACCTGCCGAACAGCCCACAGGAGACCCCGCATGAAAGCCGAACAGAACCAGCGCATCACCCAGGTCGGGCCGGGCACACCGGGTGGCGAGTTGCTGCGCCGCTACTGGCAACCGGTGGCCCTGCTCGACGAGTTCAACCCCGCGCTGGACCCGGCCATGGGCGTGCGTCCGGTGAAGGCGTTGCGCGTGCTGGGGCAGGACTTCGTGCTGTTCCGGAACGCCCAAGGCGCCTTCGGTCTGCTCGACCGCGACTGCCCGCACCGCGGCGCCGACCTGGCCTTTGGCCGCAACGAAGGCGACGGCCTGCGCTGCCCCTTCCACGGCTGGAAGTTCGACGTCAGCGGCCAGTGCACCGAAACCCCGGCCGAACCCGCCGGCAGCACGCTGTGCACCCGCATCCGGCAGCGCAGCTACCCGCTGATCGAAAAAGCCGGTGCGCTGTTCGGCTGGTTCGGCCCAGAAGGCAGCACGCCGCCGCCCTTCCCCGCGCTGGACTGCTTTGAAGCGCCGGCCACGCACAGTTTCGTGTTCAAGGGCCTGTGGCACTGCAACTGGCTGCAGGCCTTCGAGGTCGGCATCGACCCGGCGCACGCTTCGTACCTGCACCGCTTCTTCAATGACGCCTCGCTCGAAGGCAGCTACGGCAAGCAGTTCCGCGGCGCCAGCGTGGGCGAGGTGGGCGGCGAGCGCTGGCCCATGACCAAGGTGATGCGCGAATTCGGCCAGCCCCAGATCAGCTTCACCCAGCAGCCCTATGGCCTGCAGCTGACCGCGCTGCGCCCCATGACCGACGCGCTCACCCACGTGCGCATCACCAACGCGGTGTTCCCGCAGACCTTCGTGATCCCGCTCTCCGAGACCATGACGATCACGCAGATGCACGTGCCGGTGGACGACACGCGCAACTACTGGTTCGCCTTCTTCACCAGTTTCGACAAACCGGTGGACAAGGACACCATGCGCAACCAGCGCCTGGATGCCGTCACCCTGCCCGACTACATCCCGAAGTCCGGCCGCCACAACAACTGGGGCTTCAACGCAGAGGAGCAGCAGAGCCGCACCTACCTCGGCATGGGAGAGGACGACATCAACGTGCACGACCAGTGGGCTTGCGAGAGCATGGGCGCCATTCAGGACCGCACGCGCGAACACCTGGGCACAACCGACAAGGTGATCATGGCGAACCGGCGGATGCTGTTGCAGGCCATGGACACCGTGGAACAAGGTGGCACGCCACCCGGCATCGCCGACCCGGCACAACACGCCAGCATCACCGGCCCCGACACGGTGGACGGCATCGCGCCCGCCGAAGGCTGGCCAACCTGGTGGCAGGACGCGGTGCGCGCCAAGCGCGAAAGCGCGCCCTGGCAGAACAGCGCCGTGCAAGCCGCGACCGAAACGGCCGGCGCGAAATGAGCCATTTCGCCCAACGCTGCGGCCTGCACGACGCGGCCCGGGAAGCGGCTTGCCAACAAACCGCCCGGCTCATCGAAGCCAGTGGCATCCAGCGCGTGCGCCTGGGCTGGTGCGACGTCCACGGCATGCTGCGCGGCAAGACACTGATGGCGCCCGCGGCCATCAAAGCGCTGCGCGATGGCGTGGGCATGGTCGGCACGATGATGCTCAAGGACACGGCCGACCGCACCGCCTGGAAGGTGTTTGAGCCCGGCGGCACCAGCGACCTGCCCGGCTTTGCCGGCGCGGCCAACCTGATGTTGCTGCCCGATCCGGCGAGCTTCATCGAACTGCCCTGGAGCCCAGGTACCGGCTGGCTGCGCTGCCAGCCCTGGTTCCAGGACGCCACCCCGGTGGCGCTGGACAGCCGCCGCGTGCTGCAGCAGGCGCTGGCGCGGCTGGCCCAGGCGGGCTACGGCCTCAAGACCGGGCTCGAAGTGGAATTCCACATCTACCGCATCACCGACACCGCGCCGCAACTCGACCCCGAACGCGCCGACTGGCCCGGTCTGCCGCCGAGCGTGGAAATGATCCACCCCGGCTACAACCTGCAGTCCGAAGCCATGATCGACATGGCCGACGAGCCGCTGGCCATCGTGATGCACACGGCGCAGGCGCTGGGCCTGCCGCTGCAATCGCTGGAAATCGAACTCGGCCCCAGCCAGGTGGAAGCCGTGTTCGACGCCACCGACGCGCTCACCGCGGCCGACCAGATGGTGCTGTTCCGCAACGGCGTGCGCCAGGCGCTTCGCCGCGCCGGCTACCACGCCACCTTCATGTGCCGCCCGCCGTTCCCCCACATCATGTCCAGCGGCTGGCACCTGCACCAGTCGCTGGTGGATCTGGCCACCGGCCGCAACGCCTGCGTGCGCGAATCGCCCGCGCCCGGCAGCGGCCGCGCCGACGCGCGCCACACGCTGTCGGACGCCGGCGCCCACTGGCTCGCCGGCCTGCTGGCGCACGCCGAAGGCATGACCGCGCTGTGCACACCCACCGTCAACGGCTTCGGCCGCTTCCGCCCGAACGCGCTGGCCCCCCAGAGCGTGATCTGGGGGCAGGACAACCGCGGCGCCATGTTGCGAGTGGTCGGCGGGCCGGGCGACCACGCCACCCGCATCGAGAACCGCATCGGCGAGCCCGCAGCCAACCCCTACCTGTACATGGCGGCGCAGATCCACGCCGGGCTCGACGGACTGACCCGCGGCCTCGAACCACCACCCGCCTGCGAGACACCCTATGCCGCCGATCACCCCAAAATCCCCGACACCCTCGGCAACGCACTGGGATGCCTGCGCGCAGACACCGCGCTCATCGCCGGGCTGGGCGCCGATGTCGTGCACCATTTCTGCCGCATCAAACAACAAGAGATCGATCGCCACGCCGACGCCAAGGACAAGACCGACTTCGACCGCCGCGAATACTTCAGCAGAATCTGACACCCCATGATCCACATCCGTTTCATCGCCGCCGACCAGTCGCTACAGGACATCCAGGGAAAACCAGGCCAGAGCGTCATGGAAGCCGCCGTCGCTGCCAACGTGAGCGGCATCGCAGCCGACTGCGGCGGCACGCTCACCTGCGCCACCTGCCATGTGATCGTCGATGCCCCCTGGGCAGACCGGCTCCCCGAGCCCGGCAATGACGAACAAGGCATGCTCGAATTCACGGCATCGCCGCGCGCACCCGGCAGCCGGCTGAGCTGCCAGATCGTGCTCACACCGGAACTCGACGGCATCGAACTGCACCTGCCCGCTTCGCAGTATTGAGCGGGCACCGGTTGCCTATACTGCTGGGCACTCGAACCCACGCCACCCGCTGCCCGCCAGCAGCCAGGAACCCGCCATGAGCTACGTCTTCACCCCGCCGCCCGTCGTCTCCGTGCCCGTGATCGGCCGCGCCGAACGCTTCCCGGTCCACCGCATCTACTGCGTGGGCCGCAACTACGAAGAACACGCCAAAGAGATGGGCTTCACCGGCCGCGAGCCGCCGTTCTTCTTCATGAAGCCGGCCGACGCCATCGTGGTTGCCGACGCTGGCAAGACCGCCGTCATCCCCTACCCCTCGCTCACGTCCAACCTGCACCACGAGATCGAGCTCGTGGTCGCCATCGGACAGGGTGGGCGCGGCATCCGTGCCGAAGACGCAGCGAAGCACATCTTCGGCTACGCGGTCGGCCTGGACATGACGCGGCGCGACCTGCAGACCGAGATGAAGAAGCAGGGCCGCCCCTGGTGCATCGGCAAAGGCTACGACCAGTCCGCACCCATCGGCCCCATCACACCCGCACCCGAGGCGGGCGACATCGGCAACGCCGCGATCTGGGTGCAGGTCAACGGCAGCGACCGACAACGCAGCAACGTCGCCAAGCTGATCTGGAGTGTCGCCGAGACCATCGAACACCTGTCCAATGCTTGGGAACTGCAGCCGGGCGACCTGATCTACACCGGCACCCCCGAAGGCGTGGCCGCGGTGGTCAAGGGCGACACCATGACCGGTGGGGTGGACGGCTTGACCAGCATCAGCGTCAAGGTGGCCTGAAAAAGGCGCCAGGGTTAACCCGCAGGGTTGAATACCTACAATTCAACCGTCGTGAACTGATTTCACAAAATTAAATCACGCAAACCCAGGCGGAATGTCCGCGTTGCGGGTTTGACCTCTGTCCCGCAGCGCAACAAAACGTTTACCGTCACTGGGTCATCAGCCGTCGGCCACCCCATTTCCCCCTACAACACAGGAGAACATCCCATGATCCAGCGCAGAACCCTGCTCCAGTCCGGCGCCGCCGTTGCCTTCGGCGCCCCGGCGCTGGTTGGCTTTGCCCAGCAGACCGTCACCCTCAAGTTCCACACCTTCATGTCGCCGCAGTCCAATGTGTGGCTCAACATGCACAAGGCCTGGATGGACAAGGTCACCAAGGACTCGGGCGGCCGCATCAAGTTCGAGGCCTACCCTGCCATGCAGCTCGGTGGTTCGCCGGTGCAGCTGTACGACCAGGCCAAGGACGGTGTGGTCGACATCGTCTGGACCCTGCCGGGCAACACGCCGGGCCGCTTCCCGCGCATCGAAGTGTTCGAGCTGCCGTTCATGATGAACAACGCCGAAGCCACATCCAAGGCTTACTGGGAATACGTGCAGACCGTTGCCCAGGACGAGTTCAAGGATGTGCATCCCATCGCCCTGCAGGTGCACGGACCCGGCATCTTCCACATGCGTGACAAGCAGATCAAGACCGCCGAAGACCTCAAGGGCTCCAAGGTGCGCGGCCCGACCCGCCAGATCACCAAGATGCTGGGCTACCTCGGTGCTTCGCCCGTGGGCATGCCGCTGCCGCAGATTCCGGACGCGCTCTCCAAAGGCGTCATCAACGGCTGCGTGATCCCCTGGGAAGTGGTGCCGGCCGTCAAGGTGCAGGAACTGGCCAAGTTCCACAGCGAGTTCGACCCGGCGGGCGGCGCGCTGTACACCACGACCTTCATCCTGGCCATGAACAAGGCCAAATACAACGCGCTGCCAGCAGACCTCAAGGCCGTCATCGACAAGAACTCCGGCATGGAGACCTCGGCCTGGCTGGGCAAGGTGCAGCAGGGCGGCGACGCGCCCGGCCGCGAGTCGGCCGTCAAGCTGGGCAACAGCATCTACACCATCCCCGCCGCAGAAGCGCAGGAATTCAAGCGCAAGGCGCGCCTGGTCGAAGTGGAGTGGATGCAGGACATGGACAAGCGCGGCTTCAACGGCAAGCAACTGCTGGACACGGCAAAGTCGCTGATCGCCAAACACGGCAAGGGCGCCAAGGCCTGATCAGCACCTGCGCCGGGTGCCTGCACCCAGGCATTCTTGAAGGGCTCCGCAAGGGGCCCTTTTTCATTTCCCCTACACTTTGCGACATGCACCGCAGCCCCATCCAACACTGCAGAGAATGCGGCGCCGCCGTCACCTACCGACTCCCCGACGACGGTGACACCAAACCCCGCGCCATCTGCACCGTCTGCCAGACCGTCCACTATGAAAACCCGCTCAATGTGGTGGGCACCGTGCCGGTGTGGGGCGAGACGGGTGAATACGTGCTGCTCTGCCTGCGCAACATCGAGCCGCGCCGTGGCAAGTGGACCCTGCCCGCCGGCTTCATGGAACTGGGCGAAACCACGGCCGAAGGCGCGCTGCGCGAAACCGACGAAGAGGCCGGCGCGCAGATCGAGCTGGGCGAACTCTTCACACTCATGAACGTGGCGCGCGTGGGCCAGGTGCACCTGTACTACCGCGCCCGCCTGCTCAGCAAGCAGTTCAACCCCGGCTTCGAGACCATCGAGGCCCGGCTGTTCACCGAAGACCAGATCCCCTGGGACGAGATCGCGTTCCGCACCGTCCGGGAAACGCTGGAACACTACTTCGCCGACCGCCGTCGCGGGCAGTTCGGCTTCCACGCCTTCGACATCGCCTGAGGGCTGACGTCGCTGGCGAAGGAGGGCTGGTCAGGAGCGCCGCCGCAGTGGCGCCAGCAGGTCGCTCAGGCCGTTGTGGTCGATCTCGTGCATCAGCTGCAGCAAGCGGCCGATGTCCCCCTTCGGGAAGCCCTCACGTGCAAACCAGTTCAGGTAGTTGCCCGGCAGGTCGGCGATGGGCGTGCCCCTGTGTTTTCCGAAAGGCATCTCGGTTGTGATCAGGCGCTCCAGGTCCTCAGCCTTCATCGCTCAGCGCCTCCACCGTCCAGCCAGGCCCGCACCGCGGTGTGGAACAGGGCGGGCTTCTGAAACATCAGCCAGTGCCCGGCGTCAAAGCCCTTCACCTGGCTGCCCGGCGTGGTACCCAGGGCCGCGAGCCAGCGCGGTGAATGGAACATGAAGGGCTTGCGCCGACCGAAACAGAACAGCGTGGGGATCTGCGGGCCGAACACCTTGTCCACCCGCGCCACGCCGCGCAAGCCGCCATAAGAACCGAACCACTGCATGGCGTAGGGGTAGTTCATCTGCCAGCCCATGCGCTCCGGCGGCGTGCGACAGCCGATGGTGCGCGCCATGAAGCGCGTCATGCGGTCGGCCAGGCCCGGCAGCCAGCCACCCAGCTTCCAGGCCACAGCCAGCCAGAGCTGGTAACCCGCGATCATCAGCTTCTCTTTGGTTTTGAGCGACTTGAGGTAGGCGCCCGAATTGGTGTCGCCGATGTCTGTGCCCACCACGCGCGCCACGCGTTGCGGGTGGCGTGCCGCGTATTCGTAGCCGAAGAAACAGCCCCAGTCGTGCAGCAGCAGCGTCACCGGCTCGTCCGGGCTCACCGCGTCCACCACGGCGCCCACCAGTTCGCATATCTCATTCACCGACACAGGGCGCGGCGGCTTCGCGAGGTCAAAGCCCGGCAGCGAGAAGCGCACGCAGCGGTAGCCGTCGCTCAGCGCTCGCACCGCGCCGTCCCACAGCGCCAGCGTGTCGGGCCAGCCGTGCAGCATCACCACCGTGGGGCCGTGGCCTTCGATCTGCACCGTCAGTCCCTGCACATCGAGGGTTGGGGTCATGGCTTGATATCCGTCAAATGAAGTGGCGGCGATGGTAGCGCGCGCAGGGGCAAGGCGGTGTCTTGCACGATACTCCCCGGCCATGCACCGAACCATCTTCACCACCCCGGTGGTCAACGCCCTGCTGCGCGGCTTTTCGCTGGCTTTCCTGAAAATGACCGGCTGGACGGTCGAAGGCAGCCTGCCCCCGCAGGCGACCCGGAGCGTGTTCATTGCCGCGCCCCACACCAGCAACTGGGACCTGCCCTACACCCTCATGGTGGCCTTCGCCCTGCGCCTGAACCCCTACTGGATGGGCAAGCACAGCATCTTCAGAGCCCCGTTTGGTGGCCTGATGCGCTGGCTCGGTGGCATCCCGGTGAACCGCGCGCAATCCAGCAACCTCGTGGCCGCCTCGGCCCAGGCCATTGCCGGGGCCGACGGACCGCTGCAACTCATCGTGCCGCCCGAAGGCACGCGCAGCAAGACGCGCTACTGGAAGACCGGCTTCTACTACATCGCCCAGACGGCCCGGGTGCCCATCGTCATGGCCTACATGGACTACGCCACCAAACGCAGCGGCCTGGGCCCGCTGTTCCAGCCCACCGGTGACATCGCGGCCGACATGGCCGCGATCAAGGCGTTTTACGCGCCGTTCAAGGGCAAGAACGCGGCGCAGTTTGAAGCCGAGCCGATAGAGTAAGCCCGCGCGTCAGCCAGCCGCTTCGCCCCAGTGATCGTGTCGCTCGCGCCGCTCCTGCCGGTCGTTCGTCACCTCCAGACGCACGCCGTCCGGGTCGATGAAAGGCGTGGGCCGGCTATTTCATTTTTGATTTGAGCTGGATCGTCTCACCCGCCACCATGAAGCGGCCACGCCCGCGGTGGTGCAAGGTGCGCGCGTCCTTCTGCGCCGGGTCCATCCAGGCCTTCACCACCTCCAGCACAAACAGGCCGTACTTCGCCACCATGCCCGTGTCCACCACGCGGCACTCCAGGCTGGCAAAACACTCCTGGATCAACGGTGCACCCACCACTTTGGCCGGCACCGGCGTGAGCCCGAAGCGCTCGAACTTGTCCACGTTGCGGCCCGATGAATTGCCACACGCCACCACCTGCTCAGCGATCTCCACCGAGGGGATGTTGATCACGCACTCGCGCGACGCCTTGAGCAAACCATACGAGTGGTTGCGCGGGCTGACCACGCAGCCCACCAGCGGCGGCTCGAACTCCAGCATCAGGTGCCAGGACTGCACCATCACATCCGTCTGCCCGCCGCTCGCCGTGGTCAGCAGCACCACCGGGCCGGGTTCAAGCAGGGTGTAGGCCTTGGCGAGCGGGAACGATCTTTTGGCCATGTGTGGGCTCCCGTTGCGCAGATTCAGGACGTCGCGCCGAACGCCTCGTGGAAGAGCACCGTGCCGCGCGGCAAGGCGTCGGTGAACGGAAGCACCATGAAGTACTCCGGCGGAATGTCCGGGTAGACCAGTTGCGGTTGATTGCGAAAACCGAAGCGCCGGTAGTAGCCCGGTTCGCCCACCAGCATGATGCCCGCCGCGCCCTGCTCGCGCAGCGCCTGCAGCGCGGCCTGCATCAGCGCCGAACCGATGCCTTTTCCCTGGTGATCAGGCAACACCGAAATCGGCCCCAGCCCATGCCAGCCCGGCGTGCCGTCGGCAATGACCACCGGCGAGGTCGCCACATGCCCGACCAGTTCGCCACCCTGCTCCGCCACCAGCGACACGCTCAGCGCACCGGCGCGGCGCAGCGCGTTGACGATGAAGGCCTCGGTGTGGCTGGTGTGGGGTGCGTTCAGGAAGGCGGCCGTGGTAAGGGCCGCGATGGCGTCTGCATCGGCGGGGGTTTCGGGCCGGATCATGGTGCGGCGCCGGTCAGAGTGTTTGGGTTGTTGGCACTGAAGAAGTGGGAGTCAACAGATCAAACCGCTGCGCCCAACCGCCCCACCCCCTCTTCAATCTTCTCCACCCCCACCGTCGCAAACGAGAGGCGCAGGGTCGCGTGGTCGGGGTTCGTGGCGTAGAACGGCGCGCCGGGCACGAAGGCCACGCCCTTTTCGATCGCGCGTTTGGCCAGCTCGCCGCCGTCGGCCACCTTGCCGCCCGCGCCGGTGAGGCGGGCCCAGACGAACAGGCCGCCCTGGGGTTGCACGAACTCGATCGCGTCGCCCAGTTCGCGACGCAAGGCGTTGCCCATGGTGGTGGCGCGTTCGGCGTACACGGCGCGAACCTTGGCCAGCGTGGCGGGCATGCGGCCGGCTTTCAGGTACTGCGCGGCGGTGGCCTGGGCGAAGGTGCTGGTGTGCGCATCGCTGAACTGTTTGCACATGGTGGCCTTGGCCAGCAGCTCAGCGGCGCCGATCATCCAGCCCACACGCAGGCCGGGGCTCAGCACCTTGCTCAGCGAACCGCAGTGCACCAGCAGCTCGCGGCTGCCGGGCACGCTGGCGCTGAGTGCGAGCAGGCTGGGCGGTGGCGCTTCGCCGAAGTAGAGATCACCGTACGGATCGTCTTCCACGATCAGCGTGTTGTGCTTCACCGCCATTTCCAGCACGCGCTGGCGCCGCTCCAGGCTGAGCATGGCGCCGCTGGGGTTGCCGAAGGTGGGGATGAGGTAGACGAATTTGGGCTTGTGTTCTTCGATCAGCGTTTCCAGCTCATCGGTCTTCACGCCGTTGCCGTCCACCGGCGCGCTGATGAGCTGCGCGCCGTAGAGACGGAAACACTGGATGGTGGCGAGGAAGGTCGGGCCTTCGACGATGACCTTGTCGCCGGGCGACACGAGCGTCTTGCCCAGCAGGTCCAGCGCCTGCTGGCTGCCGGTGGTGACGATGAGGTCGCTGGCCGTCACACCCTGGTTTCCCTTGCTGGTCATGAACGCGGCGAGCTGTTCGCGCAGCGGGTTGTAACCCTCGGTAGCACCGTATTGCAGGGCGCCACCCGGTTCTTCGGTCAGTGCGGTGTTGACGGCTTCGCGGATGCCGTCCACGTCGAACATGGCGCTGTCGGGAAAGCCGCCGGCGAAGCTGATGATGCCGGGCTTGCCCAGCAGCTTGAAGAGTTCGCGGATGGCGGAGGTTTCGACGTTGTTCAGGCGGTCGGCAAATTGCATTGGCATGGCGTGTGGCTCATTGGCGAAAACGAAAGCTTGGAAGATATCAGACGCCGCCACCGCATCCCCTGAAACAGGGCTTTCCCGTGGGCTCATTTCCGCCGTTTTCGGCGCGCATTTTTTTGTGCCCAACAGCCCCGTTTCGTCCTCCGTTTGAGGCATGCCGGATACACCGATTTGTGGCGCAATGCGGTCCAGAAGAACCAGCGTTGAGGCCACGAATTTCACCGGTTGGACAAGGGATCGGGCGACACAAAGTGTCACAACATCCGGTCGATGAAGTTCGTAGCCTCTCGAACCTGAAGCACACCGCTGGCTTCACCAAGCGCCACGAGGCGCACTCCGGGCCCCCAACCAACACAGCCTTCAAGGAGCGTCCACCATGCCTTCAGCCCTCACCTATCCTGGGGTTTACGTCGAAGAGGTTCCCAGTGGTGTGCGCACCATCACCGGTGTCGCCACGTCCATCACGGCCTTCATCGGCCGCTCGTCGCGAGGCCCCGTCAACCGGGCGGTACGGGTACAAAGTTTTACAGAGTACGCGCGCATCTTCGGTGGCCTCTGGCGCGACAGCACCATGAGCTACGCGGTGAACCACTTCTTTCAGCACGGCGGGGCCGACGCGCTGATCGTGCGGGTGTTCAACGGCAACATCGCGACCAACACGGCCACCATCACCCTGCCCGCGGGCGCCGGCAGTCTGGTGCTGGAGGCTGCCAGTCCGGGCCTGTGGGGCCAGGCCTTGCGGGCCCGGGTCGATCACCTCACCCGCAACCCCGCCGACACGCTGCTCTTCAACCTCACGGTCGAAGAGCTCGACCGGGTGGGCGGCAGCCAGGTGGTGGCCTCGGAGAGCTTTCGCAACGTCTCGGTCTCGCCGTTAAGCCCGCGCTTCGTCAACACCGTGCTCAACGAACAGTCGGCCCTGGTGAGGGTGCGCGCCTCCGCGCCGCAGAACGCCAGCCCGAACGATCCGGCCAACCCGGCCCTGCCCAACGTGGTGGCCGCGGGCGCAGCGAACGCCGATGGCGCGGCGATCACCGACGCCCAGCTCGTGCCCACCAACGCCACGGCGATCGCCAACCGCGAGGGCATGTACGCGCTGGAGGCGGCCGACCTGTTCAACCTGCTGTGCCTGCCGCCGCTCACCCACGAGGCCGACGTGGCCACCGCCACCTGGGCCCTGGCCGCCACCTACTGCCAGGACCGGCGCGCGATGCTGATCGTCGACGCGCCCGCCGCCTGGACCGCCAACGCCGCCACCGCCATCAGCACCGCCCAGACCGGCGTGAGCGGCCTGCGCACGACGGTGGGCAACGACGACGCGCGCAATGCCGCGGTGTACTTTCCGCGCCTGCGTATGGCCGATCCGCTGAGCGAAAACCGCCTCGCCGAGTTCGCGCCCTGCGGTGCGGTCGCGGGCATCATCGCGCGCACCGATGTGCAGCGTGGCATCTGGAAGGCCCCGGCGGGCCTGGACGCCTCGTTCTCCGGTGTGCAGGGCTTCAGCTACACCATGACCGACGGCCAGAACGGCCTGCTCAACCCGCTGGGGCTGAACTGCCTGCGCAGCTTCCCGGTCACGGGCAACCTGGTGTGGGGCGCGCGCACGCTGGCCGGCGCCGACCAGCTCGCCTCCGAGTGGAAATACCTGCCGGTGCGGCGCTTCGCGCTGTTCCTCGAAGAAAGCCTGTACCGCGGCAGCCAGTGGGTGGTGTTTGAGCCCAACGACGAACCGCTGTGGGCGCAGATCCGGCTCAACGTGGGCGCATTCATGCAGAACCTGTTCCGCCAGGGCGCGTTTCAGGGCCGCAGCCCGCGCGAGGCCTACTTCGTCAAGTGCGACCGCGAGACCACGACGCAGAACGACATCAACCTCGGCATCGTGAACATTCTGGTCGGATTCGCGCCGTTGAAACCGGCCGAATTCGTGGTGCTCAAGATCCAGCAGATGGCCGGTCAGGTCGAAGTCTAGGGCCTGTTCACACTGTTTTTCAAAGATGCGTTGCGGATCAAAAAGGCCATGCGCAAGGCGCGAAACGCAGCCGGGGTCGCCCCCCGGCAAGGCTTCGCAACGCCGCGCATGGCCTTTTTGGCCGCAACCCGAAGGGAATGGGTTGGAAACAACGCCACTCGTTGTTGCACTCCTAGGCCAGACGCACAGTCTGGCCGTCGTCGCGCGCCTAGATTGGCGCTGTTTTCAACCCATTCGCACTTTGAAAAACAGTGTGAACAGGCCCTAAGGAGAACCGTCATGGCTCAGTTCAGCGTAAATGCACAGCGTTTCGACCCCTACAAGAACTTCAAATTCCGCGTCAAGTGGGATGGCCGCTACGTCGCGGGCATCAGCAAGGTCGGCGCACTCAAGCGCAGCACCGAACTGGTCGAGCACCGCGAGGGCGGCGACCCTTCGGTCACGCGCAAGTCGCCCGGGCGCACCAAGTTCGAGGCGATCAGCCTGGAGCGCGGCGTGACGCACGACCTGGAGTTCGAGCGCTGGGCCAACAAGGTCTGGAACTTCGGTTCCGGCCTGGGCGCCGAGGTCTCGCTGCAGGACTTCCGCAAGGACCTGATCATCGAGGTCTACAACGAGGCCGGCCAGCTCGTCCTGGCCTACAAGGTGTTCCGTTGCTGGGTCTCGGAATACCAGGCACTGCCCGATCTGGACGCCAACGCCAACGCGGTGGCCATCCAGTCGATCAAGCTGGAGAACGAGGGCTGGGAGCGTGACTTTGACGTCACCGAACCGACCGAGCCGCGCTTCACCGAACCGGCCTGAAGCCCGTCATGCGCACGCTCGACGAAGCCGGGCTGCTCAGCCTCTGGGAGCGCGGCCAGGACCGCCATCCCATTGACCGGGCCTTGCTGCTCTGCGCCTGGGCGCGGCCCGACGTGGCGCCCGAGCGCTTCGCGCAGCTGCCGCTGGGGGTGGTCAACACCGGGCTGCTGCGCATGCGCGCTGCGCTGTTCGGTGCGCGCGTCGAGGTGCAGCTGGACTGCGAACACTGCGGTGAACACCTGGAGCTCGCGCTGGACATCAACCCCTTGCTGGCCGACGCCACGACACAGGACGAACGCGCGGAAATCGAGCTGCAGGGATTCCGGTTTCGCGTGCCCCACAGCATCGATCTCGCCGCCCTGGCCCATGAAACCGATGCGCAGACGGCCGCGCTGCACCTGCTGGAGCGCTGCTGTGTGGCGCGCGCCGATGGCCCCACTGCGCTGGCCGACGTCTTGAGCGAGGCGGAAGAACAGCTCGAAGCCGCCGACCCCCTGGCCGACCTGCGGCTGAGCGTGGCCTGCGAAGCCTGCGGCCAGACAACGCAGGCTTCGCTCGACGCAGGCAGCCTGCTGTGGGACGACGTGCGCAACCACGCCAGGGGCCTGCTGGGCCAGGTGCACAGCCTGGCGCAGGCCTATGGCTGGACCGAAGGCGAGGTGCTCGCGCTCAGCCCGGCCCGACGCGCCGCGTACCTGGACCTGCTCAGGGTCTGAGGCTCACCACACGACGAGGCAGACCATGACCGGATTCCTGCAACGTCTCGCCCAACGGGCCAACGGCTCGGCCCGCACGGTGCGCGCCGCGCCGGGCGCGCGGTTCGCACCCGAGGCGCTCGGGCACGGCATGCCGTTACAGGAAGAAGCACCGGCCCCCGATGCCACCGCGCCGTTTCAGCCCGCCGGCACGCCTCCGGGCGCGGGTCCCAGCCGTTTTTCCGACCCGGTGTTCTCACCAGCCGAGGCACGGCGCCAGCAGGTAGCGGAAACACCCCGGCGCGGACAGACAACGGCAACACGATCCAACCCCGATCCGCTACTGGCACCCGCCGACGAAGCCGCTGCGGCGCCCTCCCCGGCGCGGACGATGCACACGAAAACACCGATGCCCACACCTGGCACACCAGACACGGCGAACGAAACCCGGGCGGTTCGCAACGCGAACCCCGCCACCAGCACACCCGCCACCCCGAAGCCGGACACCACCTCATCCACCCCCCCGTCAAACTCAGAGCCCCCGGCCTGGCGTCAGGTCGAGCCGCTGCTGGCGCCCGCGATCCGCGTGCGCTGGCCCGCCAGCGCCGCGTTGCCGCCTCTGTCCCACCGGCCCAGCCAAGGCGGCCCGGCCGACACCACCACCGAAGTGCACGTGAGCATTGGCCGCATCGAGGTCACGGCCATCCACGAACCGGCGGCGCCAGCGCAGCGCCCGGCGGCACGCCGCAAAGCGCCGGTGTCGCTGGACGAATACCTGGCCCGGCGCCAAGGAGGCCGCTCATGACCACCGCCCTGGGCATCGCCGCGGTCACCGCAACCCTGCGCAGCCTGCTGAGCGAGGGGCTGGTGGAGCACAACCTCAGCGGCGTGCTGGGCAGCACCGCCACCGTCAGCGTTCTGCCGCCCGACCGCGTGGTGCCACAGAACGGCACCGAGGCCTCGCAGCTCAACCTGTTCCTGCACCGCGTCAGCGCCAACACCGGCTGGCGCAACGAAGGCCTGCCCAGCCGCGACGGGTCCGGGCGCAACCGCCTGAGCAACGCCCCGCTCGCGCTGGACCTGCACTACCTGCTCTCGGCCTACAGCGGCGGCGATCTGCACGCCGAGATCCTGCTGGGCTACGCCATGCAATGGCTGCACGAGTCCCCGCTGCTGACCCGCGGCATGATCCGCCAGGCCCTCACGCCCGCGCCCCTGCCCGGCACACCGCTCGAACGCGCGCTGTTCGACTCGGGTCTGGCGGACCAGGTCGAGCTGATCAAGATCACGCCCGAGCACCTCGACACCGAGGAGATGTCCAAGCTCTGGACCGCCACACAAAGCCATCTGCGCCCGACCGCCGCCTACCGCGCCACGGTGGTGCTGATCGAAACCTCAGAGCCGGTGCGCTCGGCGCTGCCGGTGCTCACCCGCGGTGGGGTGGACCCGGATAGCGGGCGCGAGCGCGGCGTGTCCGTGGAACCCGGCCTGGAACCCGCGATCCCGACGCTCGAATCGCTGTCACCACCCGGCGGTCAGATCGTCGCGCGGCTGGGTGAAACCATCGACCTCACGGGCCACCACCTGGACGGCACCGGGCGCACCGTGCTGCTGGGCAACGACCGCTTCGAGAGCGAGCTCAGCCTGCCCGCGCTGGCGGCCGGGGGGGCGGCCCTGGTGCAGTTCAGCCTCCCGGTGGCCGACGCCGCGATCTATCCGGTGGGCGTCTACCGCGTCGGCGTGAGCGTGCTGCGTCCGGGCGAGAGCGCCGCACGCAGCAGCAACCGCCTGGCCATGACGCTGGCGCCGCAGATCACCGGGCTGCCACTGAACGTGGTGCGCGCGGGCGACGGCAGCGCCAGCTTCACGATCAACTTCCACCCGGCCCTGCGCGCCGGGCAGAGTGTGGTGCTGGTGCTGGGCCAGCAGGAGTACGCGCCGCAGGCGTTCACCGCGCCCACCACCTCGCTCGACTTCGTGATCGAAGACGCGCCCGTGTCGCCCCCACCCCCACCGGGCCAGCCCCCGGGCCACCTGGTGCGCCTGCGCATCGACGGCATCGACAGCCCCATCATCGACCGCACGGCCGCGCCGCCGACTTTCCTGAACCAGCGTGTGGTGATCACATGAACGCCCGCGACACCACCCACGCGCCCCCCGACTGGACCACGGCCAACCAGCGCCTGCTGTCGGCCGAGTTCGCGCGCATCAAGGCCCGGCTGCGCGGTGAGGACGAGGCGGCTGCCCGGGCCCGGATCACGCAATGCCGGCTTGAACTCGACGAACCGGCGGCCATCGACCAGCTGGTCGAACGTTTCGGCCTTTCGGGCTTCGAGCGCGACACCGTGCTGCTGGCCGCCGGCGTCGAAATGGACAGCGAGATCGGCGCCCTCTGCGCGGGGGCCTCGCCCGGCGGCCAGCGCCCCTGGGCCACGTTCGGCCTGGCCCTGGCCGTGCTGCCCGATCCGCACTGGAGCGCGTTGACCCCGGTGCGGCCCCTGCGCCGCTGGCGCCTGATCGAACCCACCGACGACTCATCTTTGGTCAACGCCCGCCTGAAACTGGACGAGCGGGTGCTGCACCACCTGGCCGGCGCCGGCTTCCTGGACACGCGCCTGCAGGCCCTGCTGCAGCCTGTGCAGGTGCCCACCGCGATGGCGCCCCAGCAGCAGACGCTGGCCCAGGCGCTCGCCGCCGCCATCGCCGAGGCGGGCGAGCCCGTTCCGGTGGTGCAACTCTGGGGCAAGGACCGGCACGGCAAGCGTGACATCGCCGCCAGCGCTGCCGCACGGCTCGGCCTGCAGCTTTACGCGATGGCGTGCGAAGACCTGCCCGAATCGGCGCAGGAGCTTGAAGCGCTGGCCGTGCTCTGGCAACGCGAAGCCGCGCTGCTCGACGCCGCGCTGCTGGTCGAATGCGGCGACGCCGCCCCACCCGCGCCGGCCCTGCGCCTGATCGAGCGCATCGGTAGCCTGACGCTGCTGAGCGTGTCCGAGCCGGCGGAGCTCACGCGGCGCGACATCCGCATCGACATTCCCAAGCCCGGGGTGCGCGAGCAGCGGCTCTTGTGGGAACAGGCGCTGGGCGGGCGTGCGCCGCGGTATGGCGCCGCGCTCGACGGCGTGGCCTCGGAGTTCCGGCTGAGCGCGCACGACATCCATCGCATGGGCGCCGAACTGCAGCGCGCGGAGGACCTCGCCACCGACCCCGTGGCCACCCTGTGGACGGCCTGCCGCGGGCTGGAGGGGCGGCGCATCGCCGGGCTGGCCCAGCGCATCGAACCTGTGGCCCGCTGGGACGACCTGATCCTGCCCGAGCCACAGAAGGCCACCCTGCGCCAGATCGCCGCCCACCTGCGCCACCGGCCCACGGTGTACGAACACTGGGGTTTCGCGGGCAAGGGCGGGCGCGGCCTGGGCATCTCGGTGCTGTTCGCCGGCGAGAGCGGCACCGGCAAGACCATGGCGGCCGAGGTGCTGGCCCACGAGCTGCACCTGGATCTCTACCGCATCGACCTCTCGGCCGTGGTCAGCAAATACATCGGTGAAACCGAAAAGAACCTGGCCCGCGTGTTTGACGTGGCCGAAGACAGCGGCGTGGTGCTGCTGTTCGACGAGGCCGATGCGCTGTTCGGCAAACGCAGCGAGGTCAGGGACAGCCACGACCGCTACGCCAACATCGAGGTGAGCTACCTGCTGCAGCGCATGGAGGCCTACCGCGGGCTGGCGATCCTCACCACCAACCAGCAAAAGGCGCTGGACACGGCGTTCTCGCGCCGGCTGCGCTTTGTGGTGAACTTCCCGTTTCCGGAGGCCAGCGAGCGCGAAGCCATCTGGCGGCGCATCTTCCCCGGCGCCACGCCCACCGCTGACCTGGACCACGCCAAGCTCGCCCGCCTGCAGATGGCCGGCGGCAACATCCGCAACATCGCGCTCAACGCCGCCTTCCACGCGGCGCAGGACGCACAACCCGTCGGCATGGCCCACGTGCTGCGCGCTGCGCAATCCGAAGCCAGCAAACGCGAACGCCCGTTGAGCGACGCCGAAACCCGGGGGTGGTCATGAAGCGCGTCGTGCTGCACATCGACCGGCTGGTGCTGCGTGGCTTCGACCGCGAAGACCAGGAAGGCATCGCCGAAGGGCTGCGCGCGGAGCTCGGCCGGCTGCTGGCCACGCCGCAGGCCGCGCAGGCGCTGGTGGCGCAACACAGCGTGCCGCGGCTGAAGGTCGCGGCCCTGCGCATCGCGCCGGGGGCGCAGGCCACGGCGGTGGGCGAACAGACCGCGCAAGGCATCGTGCGGGGGATGCGATCATGAGTACAGCAGCACCCCTGATGACGAAGGCCGGCAAAACCAGGGCCTCCACCCACACCCCGGTGGCGAGCCCGTGGCTGCAGCGCCAGTGCGCTTGCGGCTGCGGTTCGTCCGCCACCACCCCCGCCACGGATCGCCGCGAGGACGGTGCCTCGACCGGCGCCCTGCAGCGCAAGCTCGCCATCGGCGCCAGCAACGATGCGCTGGAGCAGGAGGCCGAACAGGTCGCCCACCAGGTGCTCGCGGCACCGGGCCGGCCCCACGCGGGCGCGGTGGCGCCCCGCATCCAGCGCTTCAGCGGCAGCGCGCCGCAGGGTGCGGCCGCGGCGCCAGCCAGCGTGGACGCGGCGCTTTCAAGCCCGGGCCGCGCGCTGGATCCGGCGCTGCGCCAGGACATGGAACAACGCTTCGGCCACGACTTCTCCCGGGTGCGCGTGCACGCGGACGCGGCGGCACAAACCTCGGCCCGGAACGTCAACGCCCACGCCTACACCGTGGGCCGGGACGTGGTGTTCGGCAGCGGCCAGTACGCACCCGGCACGGCGGCGGGCCGGCACCTGATCGCCCACGAGCTCACCCATGTGGTCCAGCAGAGAGGGTCGTCGGGCGAACCGACCTCCGGTTCCGCGCAGACCCTGCACCGCTACCGCAGCAAGGGCAAGGACACGATTGCCTTCGAGGGCGCCGACGAAACCCTGAACGACGCCAAGACCCAGCCCTGGGTGGAACACATCGACATCCAGTTCGACAAAGCCGTGGTGGACGACGGCCACAAGGCCGCGGCCCTTGCGGCCGGCCAGCTGGAGCCGCGCATGCCCACCGGCACCTTGAAGGCCAAATACAGTGCGGCATCGTCCAGCGTGCCGGCCGACATCGTGATGCCCATCGCGGGCGGCTCCACCATGCTGGGCGTCGGGCTGACCGACCGCGTCAAGAATTCCAAAGTCTCGCGGCTGGAAGGCCTGGGCTACACCGACTCCGAAAACGTCCGACTCGGCAACCTGACCGATCCCGTGGCCAAGAAGGGCAAAGGCGCGCGCTACTCGGCCAGCGGCGCCGGGACCATGAACTACGCGATCTTCTTCAAGGGCATCCAGGCGATTCACGAAGGCTTGCTCAACACCGGCTCGCACGCCTGTGTGCACGTCGGCACCCGGTCCCTGATCCGCACCCTGAACCACCACACCCGCATCGGCGTGACCACGGTGTCGGTCAGCTACAGCGGTGCGGTGCTGAGCGACCTCTGCTGCCACCGGAAAAAGACCGGCAACACCAGCTGGAACACCAACCCCTGCGGGAGCACCAAATGCCCATGAGCACGGCCGCCCCCTTGCAGGTCGCACCGGCCAAGGCGGCGGGCACACCGGTGGCGCGTGGCGTGTTGCAGCGCAAGCTCGCCGTGGGCGCCAGCAGCGACCGGCTGGAGCAGGAGGCGGACCGCGTCGCCGACCAGGCGCTGGCCGCACCGCCCCACGCAGCCACCGCACCGGCAGCCCCCCGCCTGCAGCGCGACGCGACCCACGCCACCGGCGAAACCAGCAGCGCACCCGCGAGCGTGGAGCGCACCCTGGCCCGGCCCGGCACGCCGATGGCACCCGCGCTGCGCCACGGCATGGAGCAACGCCTGGGCCACGATTTTTCCCGCGTGCGCATCCACACCGACGGCCCGGCCCAGCAATCGGCCCACGATGTGAGCGCCCGGGCCTACACCGTGGACGAACACATCGCCTTCAACGCCGGGCAGTTCGCGCCCGACACGCGCCAGGGGCAGCGGCTGATCGCGCACGAGCTGGCCCACGTGGTGCAGCAAGGCGCTGCGGCGCCCTGGGTGCAGCGGGAGCTGGACATCGAAGACTTCGATGCGGAGGGCTTCGATCTGCCCACGCTGCAGACCTACCTGGCCCAACACGGGCCGGGCAAGATCGAAGACAACATGAACAGCGACGACAAGGCCCGGGCCATCGTCGCGCTGTGGCGCAAGGGCACGCTGACCCTCGACGCTGCGCAGAAGATCCTGCTGATCCAGGAGATGCAGTCCGGCTTCACCGGCAACGACGACGAGCGCGCCATCCTCACCCTGCTGCTCAACAGCAGCCCGGCCGACATCGCCACCATCTTCGCGCCCAAGGGCGGCATCGACCCGGACAACCTGGACGGCGACTTCCACGGCGCGGAAGAAGACGCCTTGCGCGCCTTTTACGACAAGACCTTCGAAGGCGGTCGCAAGGCCGCGCTCGGCGGCTCGCGGGCGCTGCGACCGGCGAAAGCCGATGAACCGGCGGTGGACGCGCCGGCCCAGGCCGACGCCGAGGTGCAGGGGCCGCCCCGGCAGGACTACGTGTTCATCATGGGCGACGTGAAGAAGGACGCGTTCTACCGCGAGGCCAACCGCTACTTCCGCGCCCACCGGCCCCGGGCCACCTTCGTCACCGACAAGCGCAGCCTGGCGGCGGTGCTCGACCACGTCGCGGGCGAGATCACCGACCCCATCGGCAACCTGTACCTGGTCTCGCATGCCAACGAAGACGGCACGCTCAGCTTCGGGCTCGACGGCGACGACAAGGACAAAAAGCTCAACGTCACCGAACTGCGCAAGGCGCTGCACCCGGCGTCGGGAGTGTCGGCGCTGACCCGGGTCGGCAAGCAGATCGACGCCCACACGGTGGTGCGCATCAAGGGCTGCGACATCGGCCGCACCAAGGAGATGCTCGAACTGCTGGACGAGGCCTTCGGCGGTGCCGGCACCGTCACCGCGCCCACCCATGAGCAGGTCTACGGCACCGACCCCGAGCTCGCCAAGCGCGCGGACAAGGCGTTCCGATCGGAGGTGGATGCCAAGTACCCCGAGCCCGCGTCGGTCGACAAGACGCTCAAGGGCCAGGCGCTCAAGGACGCCAAGGCCGCGCGCACCAAGGCCGTGGCCGAGCGCAAGGCCGCCATCAAGGCCGAACTCAAGGAACGCGGCGACGAGCGAAAACAGAAGGTGCAGGAGGCCCTGACCTACGAAGCGTTCTCGGGGCCGATGTTCCAGCGCCTGGGCGAGCAGCTGTACACGGCAGACGAACTGCTGCCGGAGCTCAAGCGCCTGTACGGACACCTCTCCGAGGCCCGGCACAAGGCGCTGGCCAAGAAGCTGGTGGCCAAGGACCCGCGGTCCAATGCGGTGGCGCTGGCCGACGGCACCTACAAGCAGAAGGGCCAGCGGGTCTACCGCCGCGTCATTCCCCGGACCTTCGTCGAGCCGGCGGACGGCCAGGAGTTTCTGGCAGCGTTCCGCGCAGCGCGCGGCAAGGTGCCCAAGGGATTTGTCCCCGGCACCCTGAGTTCAAGTGCTTCCACCGGCGAGGACGGCGAGCCGACGCGCACCTACCGGCTGGACGGTGACCTGCCCAAGGGTGCCACGCAGTACTTCGAGCTGAGCTCAGCCGTGGTGCCCAGCGACGCCGCGTTCGAGCAGACCGCGCGTGCGACGCTGAACAACCCCGACCGCTACCGCTGGGACACCACCCGCAGCCACAACGCCAAGAAGGGCTCGACCACGATCAAGGCCACCGCCACGCGGGTGGTGGCCTACCTGCACCACGAGAGCCTGGACGTGTCCGCGCACGAGCACTTCAACCGCACCGAGGGCGACAGCGACTTCTTCGCGCAGTCCACCTTCAAACCCCCGCCGCCGCCGAAATGAGCCCCCCATGACCAGCTTCCCCAACTCCCCCAAGGTCCTCAAAGGCGGTCTGGTGCTGATCGACCCCGAGTCGTCGCGGGTGTTGCGCGTCATCTCGCTGCAGTACAACCCGGAAAAACTCACCCGCAGCCTGCAGGTGCAGGCCGCTGGCGGCGAAGCGGCCAACCGCAGCGAGGCGATGCGCTTCAAGGGGCCAGCCATCGAGACCTTCCGGCTCGAAGCCGACATCGACGCGGCCGACCAGCTGGAGTTTCCCGACCAGAACCGCGGCACCGTGGACCACGGCGTGGCGCCCCAGCTGGCCGTGCTCGAAGCGCTGGCGAACCCGGGCAGCGCGCAGTTGCTGGAGGTGCACCGGCAGGCCGATTCCGGCACGCTGGAGATCGCACCCATGGAGGCCCCGCTGATGCTCTTCGTCTGGGGCAAGAACCGCATCGTGCCGGTGCGGCTGACCGAGTTCTCGATCACCGAAGAGGCCTTCGACCCGGCGCTCAACCCCATCGTCGCCAAGGTCAGCATCGGCCTGCGTGTGCTGTCGGTGGACGACCTGGGCTTCTCCCACAAGGGCGGCAGCCTGTTCATGGCGTATCTGCAGGGCAAGGAGCGGCTCGCCGGCCAGGCGCAGGCGGGCAGCTTCGGCTCTCTGGGCATAGGAGGAATCGGCTGATGGACCCCGTTCAGGCATTCATGCAGGCCCATGCGCTGGCCACCCCGCTGTTCGCGCCCACCAGCCGCTACCACGGCATCGGCTCGGCGCAGACCACCACGCCCGAGGGCACGGTGATCACCTTCGTCAAGCGGCGCTTCGTGCCGCCACCCGAGCGTTTTTCAACCCTCTCCGAGCACACCGTGGCCAGCGGCGACCGGCTCGACAACCTGGCCGCGCACCACCTGGGCGACCCGCTGCAGTACTGGCGGTTGTGCGACGCCAACGGCGCGATGGACCCGGCCGAGCTGACCGCCACCGTGGGCCGCCTGCTGCGCATCACCCTGCCCGAAGGCATTCCGGGAGACAGCGATGCTGGCTAAGGGCATCCAGCTCACCCTGCTGATCGGCCCGGTGATCGCGGTGCCGGCGCCGCGGGTGGTCATGGACGCGCTGGAGAGCGTGGAAGTGCGCAGCTCCGCGGGCAGCGCCAGCGGGTTCACGCTGACTTTCCAGTTCAGCTCGCGCTCCGAGCTCAACACCATCTTCCTGATCGCCGGCGCGCAGAACACCGGGCTGGGCACGCCGCCGCTGCGGGTGATGCTGATCGTCACGCTCAACGGCTCGCCGCAGCCGCTGTTCGACGGCGTCATGACCCATGTGGAGGTGCAGGCCGGCGGCCAGGGTTCGCCCGGCACGGTCACCGTCACAGGCGAAGACCTGACCAAGGTGATGGACACCCAGGACTGGAGCGGCCTGCCGTTTCCGGCCATGCCGATCGAAGCGCGCGTGGCCCTGCTCTGCGCCAAGTACGCCCCGTTTGGCCTGATCCCGCTGGTGATCCCGGCGCTGTTCCCCGACGTGCCGATCCCGGTGGACAAGATCCCGGCCCAGCAGGGCACCGACCTCGCCTACATCCGCCAGCTCGCCGAGCAGGTGGGCTACGTGTTCTACATCGAGCCCGGGCCGGCGCCGGGCACCAACATCGCCTACTTCGGCCCCGAGATCAAGATCGGCGTGCCCCAGCCCGCGCTCAACGTGGACATGGACGCGCTGACCAACGTCGAGAACCTGAGCTTCAACTTCGACCCGACCGCCGGCGTGCTGCCGATCGTGTTCATCCAGAACCAGCTCACCCGCGCGCCCATCCCCATCCCGATCCCCAACCTGAACCCGCTGCAGCCGCCGCTGGGCGTCTTGTCCACACCGCTGTCGAACCTGACCATGCTGAAGGACACGGCCCGCATGAACCCGATGCAGGCGATCTCGCGCGGCCTGGCCGAGGCCAAGAAATCGCAGGACTCGGTGACCGCCAGCGGCGAGCTCGACGTGTTGCGCTACGGCCGCCCGCTCAAGTCGCGCGGACTGGTCGGGGTGCGTGGTGTTGGCCTGGCCTACGACGGCCTGTACTACGTCTCCAGCGTCAAGAGCACGCTCAAGCGCGGCGAGTTCAAGCAAAGCTTCGACCTCAGCCGCAACGGCCTGATCTCCATCACACCGAGGATTCCGGTATGAGCACCGCCGGGCCGTTCCCAAGGCGCTCAGCCCCGCAGTGCGCAGCACGGAGGGTAGTCGAATGAGCAACGGCGCGCAGAAGTTCTACGGCAAATACCGCGGCATGGTGATCTCCAACATCGACCCCATGCAGCAGGGCCGGCTGATGGTGCAGGTGCCCGACGTGGGCGGCCTGATCCCCGGCACCTGGGCCATGCCCTGCGTGCCGATCGCGGGCATCCAGAACGGCATGTTCGCGCTGCCCATCCCCGGCTCAGGCGTCTGGGTCGAGTTCGAACAGGGTGACCCGGACTTTCCCATCTGGGTCGGCGGCTTCTGGGGCAGCGCGGCCGAAGTGCCCGCGCTGGCCCTGCTCACACCCCCCGCGGTGCCGGCGATCACGCTGCAGACGCCGCTGCAGAACGGCCTGACCATCTCCGACGTGCCCGGCCCCACCGGCGGCATCATGATCAAGAGCACCACCGGCGCGATGCTCATCGTCAACGACACCGGCATCTACATCCAGAACGGCAAGGGCGCGGCGATCACTCTGGTGGGCCCGGTGGTGACCATCAACAACGGCGCCCTCACGGTGACCTGACACCATGCCCGGCCCCCTGCTCCACGTCGGCGCCACCGTGCTCTGTGCCCACGGCGGCACCGCCACGCCCACGGCGCCCAACCCGCGCGTGCTGGTCAGCGGCCAGCCCACGGTGGTGATGAGCGCGCCCTACGCCATCGCGGGCTGTCCGTTCAACGTCTCGGGCAGCCCGGTGCCCTGCGTCACCGGGCAGTGGGTGGTGGCCGCGCTGCGCGTGCAGTCCAGCGGCCAGCCCCTGGTTCTGATGGACAGCCAGGCGGTGTGCGTGCCCAACGGCACACCGCTGATGCCGGTGGCCGCACAACCCCGCGTGATAGGGAGCTGAACATGACCCAACGCCTGTTTTTCCCCTACCAGTTCGACGGCCGCGGCCTCACCCGCGAGGCCGACGAGGCGGAATGGATCCGTGGCCTGGTCGAGCAGGTGCTGTTCACCGCGCCGGGCGAGCGCGTGATGCGCCCGGATTTCGGCAGCGGCCTGCGCGAGCTGGTGTTCGCCCCCAACAGCCCCGAGCTCGCCGCCACCACCCAGTTCCTGGTGCAGGGCGCGTTGCAGCGCTGGCTCTCGGGCCTGATCACGGTCGAGGCGGTAGAAGTGCGGGCGGTGGACGCCGCGCTCAGCGTCACCGTGCAGTACCTGATACGGCGCAACGCCTCGCGCCAGCGCGAGACCTTCACCCAGGGAGGCCAGCCGTGATCTTCCATTGCTGCGATCAGAACCGGCGCGCGGCGGTGGACGCCCACGCCACGCTCAACGGCATCGACTGGCTGGAGGTGCTGGACCTCGACGCCCCCCTGGGCAGCCCGCGCCAGCGCACCCTGCTCGTGCGCCTGCTCAAGCCGGTGCCGGCCGGGCTCACGCGCGAACAAGTCGTGATCGAAGGCGGCGAGCGCATCCGCCGCATCGAGGTTCAGTGGATCGGCGTGGCCAGCGCACCGCCCGCCGAGGCGAACGCGGCCGAGCAGGCCCTGTTCAGCGCGCTGGCCGAGGCCGACCACGTGCTGCTGGTGCGCACCGACAGCGCGGGCGACTTCTCGCGCTACACCCTGCGGCTCACGCAGGACCCGGCCACGCCCACCCCGCTGCCCGACTTCGACCCCCGGCTCTCCGAGATCGAATTCCGCTTCAAGGTGGAGTGCTCGAGCGACTTCGACTGCCGCACGCCCCCGGGCTGCTCCGAGCCCGCCAAGCCGGTCCCCGACATCAACTACCTCGCACGCGACTACGAAAGCCTGCGCCGGCTGGTGATCGACCGCCTGGCGCGCAACATGCCGGGCTGGCGCGACCGCAGCCCGGCCGATCTGGCCACCACGCTGGCCGAGCTGATCGCCTACGTGGGCGATCTGCAGCACTACCAGCTCGACGCCGTCGCCACCGAGGCCTACCTGCACACCGCCCGCCGGCGCAGCAGCCTGCGCCGCCACGCCCTGCTGGTGGACTACGCGGTGCACGAGGGCTGCAACGCCCGCGCCTGGCTGCATTTCGACGTCAGCGGTGGCCCCTTCCCCCTGCCCGACGGCCTGCGCTTCTACACCCGGGTGGCGGGTGTGCCCCCGCGCATCGTTCCCGACTCGCCCGCCGAGCGCGCCGCGCTGCAGGCCCGGCCCCTGGTGTTCGAGCCGCTGCACGGCGCGACCCTGCGCGAGGCGCACAACAGCTTTCAGTTCCACACCTGGGGCGATGCCCGCTGCTGCCTGCCCCGCGGCGCCACCCGCGCCACGCTGCTCGGCCACTGGCCCGAGCTGCAGGCGGGCGACGTGCTGATCTTCCAGGAGCAGCTCGGCCCGCTCAGCGGCGAGCCCGAAGACGCCGACCCCGCCCACCGCCACGCGGTGCGCCTGAGCGCCGTGCGCGCCTTCGATGGCAGCGACCCGCTGACCGACCCGCTGCCTCCCGATCCGGCCGATCCCACCACCCTGACCGAGATCACCGAGATCGCCTGGCACCCGGCCGACGCCCTGCCCTTCGCGCTGTGCATCTCCAGCGAGACCGACAAGGCGCACGGCAGCGTGCTGATCCACGGCGTGAGCCTCGCGCTGGGCAACAACGTGCTGGTCGATCACGGCCGGCGCATCGAAGACGAGGCGCTGGGCAGCGTGCCGCAGCCCCGGCTGCACCACCCGGCCGTGCTGGGCAGCGCCTGCCAGCGCGAGACGCCGCAGCCCCTGCCCCCGCGCTACCGGCCCCGGCTGGCCAGTGCGCCGCTCACCCACCAGGGCACGGTGCTCGTGACCCGGGTCGAGAACGGCGTGCGCACCAGCGAACGCCTGCTGTTCGACCCGCAGGACTCGGCCAGCGCCGCCATGCGCTGGCGCACCGCCGACGCGCTGCCCCGGATCGGCCTGACCGCCACGCAGGGCAGCGGCAGCGAGACCTGGAGCCCGCGGCGCGACCTGCTCTCCAGCCGGGCCAGCGACCCCCACTTCGTGATCGAAGCCGAGGACGACGGCAGCGCGCGCCTGCGCTTCGGTGACGACCTGCACGGCCGCCGCCCCGACAGCGGCACCGCCTTTAGCGCCCACTACCGCGTGGGCAACGGGCCGCAGGGCAACGTGGGCGCGCAGGCCATCGCCCACGTGGTGACCACCCAGGGCGGCATCAACGCGGTGGTCAACCCCATGCCCGCGCGCGGCGGCGTGGCGCCCGAGACCACCGCCGAGGTGCGCCGGCGCGCACCGCAGGCCTTTCGCACCCAGGAGCGCGCCGTGACCACGGCCGACTACGCCGCCGTCACCGAGCGCCTGCCCGAGGTGCAGCGCGCCGCCGCCAGCCTGCGCTGGACCGGCAGCTGGCACACCGTGTTCGTCACCGTGGACCGGCAAGACGGTGAAATCATCGACCCCGCCTTCGCCACCCAGGTCGGCACCCACCTCGACCGCTACCGCATGGCCGGCCACGACCTGCGCATCCACGACCCGATCCCGGTGTCGCTGGAGATCGACCTGCTGGTCTGCGTGGACAAAGACCACTTCCGCAGCGACGTCAGCCGCGGCCTGCTCGACGCGCTGAGCAGCCGCACCCGCGCCGACGGCACGCGTGGCCTGTTCCACCCGGACCACTTCAGCTTCGGCCAGACCGTGTTCCTGAGCCCGCTGTACGCGGCCGCGCGCACCGTGGCCGGCGTGGGCTCGGTCCAGGTCACGCGCTTCCAGCGCCAAGGCCAGGCCGACCCCAAACCCCTGGCCGACGGCTTCATGACGCTGGGCCGGCTGGAGATCGTGCGGCTGGACAACGACCCCAACTTCCCCGAGCACGGTGTGCTGCGGCTGGAACTGCACGGAGGCAAGTAATGAGTGGCCAAGACACCCCTGCCGGCAACGGCGACTGCGGCTGCTGCGCCGGCGTGGACGCCGACACCCCGGCGCGCGTGCACAACCCGCCCGGCCTGTCGGCCATTGCCTGGCGGGTGGGCCGCCACGGCGACTTCCTGGCCTCGATGCAGGCCCGGCTGTCGAGCACCGACACGCCGGCGCTGGCCGCCCTGGGCACACGCGAGATGAGCGACTTCAGCCTGGCGCTGGCCGACGCCATGGCCACCTCGCTCGACGTGCTGAGCTTCTACACCGAACGCTATGCGCAGGAACACTACCTGCGCACCGCCACCGAGCGCCTCTCGGTGCGCGAGATGGCGCGCCTGATCGGCTACCGGCTCGCACCCGGTGTGGCCGCCAGCACCCACCTGGC
>MERT01000006.1:318202-417878 GCA_001770705.1 Burkholderiales bacterium GWF1_66_17
GCCGAGGTCCCCGCGCGGGTGCAGTGGAACGCCATGCCGGTGCAGACCCGCGTGCCCTGGCGGCCCCAGTCGGGCGACACCGAGCTCTGGCTCGACGGCCTGGCCACGCAGCTGCAGCCGGGCGATGCGATCCTCATCGTGGGCAGCGACCGCGTCAGCGACCCCGGCGGCGAACACTGGGACGTGCGCGTGCTCAGCGCGGTGCTGCCCGACAACGCCAACGCCCGCACCCGCGTGCTGTGGAACCATCCCCTGGGCAGCGCATTCCCGACCATGAGCCCGGCCGGCGTGGGGGTGGAGGTGCACGCGTTTCGCCAGCGCACGGCGCTTTTCGGCCACAACGCGCCCGATCCCAACCTGCTCAGCGGCCGGGGTTCCAACCTGGCGCAGAAGATCGACAGGAGCACGCCTTCGAACTGGACATGGAAGCAGTTCCACATCAACGGGACCACGGTGGACCTGGAGAGCGCCAACCCCAAGATCACCGCCGGCACCTGGTTCGCGCTGGTGTCCAACGAGGCCGGTCTGGGCAGCGCCGACCTGCCGGGCTACACCGAGCTCTACCGCGCCCAGCGCGTGAGCCAGCTCAGCCGCAACGACTTCGGCATCTCGGGCAAGACCACCCGCATCACGCCCGACACCACCGAAAACCTGAGCGCGGCCCGCTTCGGCCTGCGCAACACCCTGGTGCTCGCGCAGAGCGAGCGCCTGGCCACGGTGGACACACCGCTGTTCCACCCGGTGCAGGGCGACACGCTCACCCTGGGCCAGCGCGTGGACGGCCTGCTGCCCGGCCAGGCGCTGGCGGTCTCGGGCACCCGGCAACGCATCGCCATCGCCGCGGGCGCCAAGGGCCTGTCGCTGCTGCTCACGCAGGGCGGCAGCGTGGCGCTGAACGAGGGCGACGAACTCTTCATGACCGCGCCGGCCAGCCGCCTGGTGGGCCTCACGGCCATCACGCTCGGCGCCGAGGCCTTCACCGCGCTGCTCGGCCAGCCGTCGGCCCGGCTGCGGCTCGCCCTGACGGACCGCGACGGCCACAGCGGCACGCTGATGGCCCAGGGCCACGAGCTGCGGCTGGCGCCAGCGCGCAAGGACGACCCGCTGGTGCGGGAGATCGCGCACATCGCCGACACCGGGCAGGCCGTGCTGCTGGAACGCGACCACACGCAACTGAAGCTCGACGCCGCGCTGCGCCACGTCTACGAGCGCGCCAGCGTCCGGATCAACGGCAACGTGGCGCCCGCCACGCACGGCGAAACGGTCGAGGCGCTGCTGGGCAACGGCGACGCAGGCAGCGCGGGCCAGCGCTTCGTGCTGAACCAGGCGCCGCTGACCTACGTGAGCGCCCCGACGCCCAGCGGCGGCGCGTCCACGCTGGAGCTGCGCGTCGCCGACGTGTTGTGGACCGAAGCACCCACGCTCTACCAGGCGAGCCCCGGCGCCCGCGTCTACCAGACGCGCCAGGACGACGACGGCCTGACCACGGTGGAGTTTGGCGACGGCGTGGAAGGCGCGCGCCTGCCCAGCGGGCAGAGCAATGTGCGTGCGCGCTACCGCAAGGGCCTGGGCGTGGCCGGCAACGTGGCCGCGGGCCAGCTCACCACGCTGCTGTCGCGCCCGCTCGGGGTCAGCGAGGTGGTGAACCCCGAGCCCGCCACCGGCGGCGAAGACGGCGAGCTGCTGGAGCGCGCGCGCGAAAACGCCCCGCTCACCGTGCTGACGCTGGACCGCGCGGTCTCGATCACCGACTACGCCAGCTTCGCGCGCGCCTTCGCCGGCATCGACAAGGCCCACGCGCTGTGGATTCCCGCCGGCCCCGCGCAAGGCGTGTTCCTCACCATCGCCGGGGTGGACGGCGCCGTGGTGCCGCCGTCCGGCGCCACCTTCGCCAGCCTGGGCGCGGCACTGCGCAACCACGGCGACGCGCTGGTGCCACTGCACCTGCGCAACCACCTCGGCGTGCGGTTTCGCGTGCGGCTCTCGGTGAAGGTGCTGGCCAGCCACGAGACCGACCCGGTGCTCCAGGCCCTGGAGGCCGCGCTGCGCGCGCACTTCAGCTTCGCGCGCCGCCAGTTCGGGCAGACCGTGTCGGTGGACGAGGTGGCGGCCGTGGCCCAGGCGGTGGCGGGTGTGCAGGCGGTGCACGTCACCCGCCTGCACCGCGTGGGCCAGGCCCCGGGCCTGTTGCCGCGCCTGTTCGCGGCCCTGCCCGTGGCCTCGCTCACCGGCCAGCCGCTGCCGGCCGAACTGCTCACCCTCGCCGACGAGCCGGTGGAACTGGAGGTGATGCCATGACCTCAGACACCCAGTCGCTCTTTGAGCTGCTGCCGGCCATCCACCGCATCCGCGACGCCGAGCTTGCGCAAACCCTGGGCCTGGAGCGCGGGCCGCTCGAAGAGCTGATCGGTGTGCTGGCCGAGCAGATCGCGGTGACCGGGGAAAGCCTGGAGCAGCTCTACGACGACCTGTTCATCGAGACCTGCGCCGACTGGGCCGTGCCCTATATCGGCGACCTCATCGGCTACCAGAGCCTTCACGGCGTCACGCCCAAGGTGGCCAGCGCGCGCGCCGAGGTGGCGCACACCATCGCCCTGCGCCGGCGCAAGGGCACGGCGCTGGTGCTGGAGCAGCTCGCGCGCGACGTGACCGGCTGGGACGCGCACGCCGTGGAGTATTTCCAGCGCATCGTGACCACGCAATACATGAACCACACCCGCCCGCACAACCTGCAGTCGCCCGACCTGCGGCGGGGGGCGGCGCTGGCGTTCGTGGGCACGGCGTTCGAGAGCGCCAACCGCACGGTGGACGTGCGGCGCATCGAGTCGGGCCGGGGCCGCCACAACATCCCCAACGTGGGCCTGCACCTGTGGCGCATCCAGGCCTACCGGCACCGCGACACACCGGCGCTGCGGGTGGGGCCGCGCCGCTACCGCGTGAGCCCGCTCAACCACGACCTGCCGCTGTACAACCGCCCGCGCGCCGAGGACGACATCACCCACCTGGCCGAGCCGGCCCATGTGCCGGGCCCGCTCTCGCGCCGGCGCCTGGCCGCCGAGCTGGCGCAGCACTACGGCACGCGGGCCCACGCGGCGGCGCCCGCGGACAACGCCGAACCCGCGCTGCTGCTCAGCCTGGACGGCACGCCCATCGAGCGCGACCAGATCGTGATCTGCAACCTGGGCGACGACGGCGCGGGCTGGGCCCACACGCCGCCCCCGGCGGGCGTCTACGCCATCGACCCGGTGCTCGGGCGCATCGCGCTGCCGCCCGAGGCCGACGACCCGGCCGAGCTGAGCCTGACCTGGCACGAAGGCTTCAGCGCCGACCTGGGCGGCGGCGAGTACGAACGCGGCGAGAGCCTGCCCGCCCCGGCCGCGACCACGCTGGTGGTGCGTGTGCCCGACGACCAGCCCAGCATCGGCGCGGCGCTGACCCAGATCGCGGGCAACGGCGTGGTGGAAATCCGCGACAGCCGCCGCTACACGGAAACGCTGACCCTGGCCGTGGTGGCCGATGGGCAGATCGAGATCCGGGCCGAGAACGGCCGCCGCCCGGTGCTCGACCTGGGCGGCTGCACCGTCACCGGCGGGGCCAACGCCGCCTGCACGCTCAACGGCCTGCTGATCACCGGCGCGCCGCTGGTGGTGCCCGACGACGGCACGAACGCGCTGAAACAGCTGAACCTGCTGCACTGCACCCTGGTGCCGGGGATCGCCCTGAACCCGGACGCCAGCCCGGCGCAGCCCGCCAGCCCCAGCCTGCTGCTGGAGATTGCCGGTCTGCAGACGCACATCGAGCGCTGCATCGTAGGCGCCGTGCGCTGCCACGAACGCGCCAGTCTGAGCGCGCACGACAGCCTGATCGACGCCACCGCGCGCAGCGGCGTGGCGCTGGCCGCGCTCGATGGCAGCGGCCCCGGCGCGGCGCTGACGCTGGAGGCCTGCACCGTGGTGGGCAAGCTGCACGCGGCGCAGATGAGCGTGTCCAACAGCATCCTGCTCGCGGCCCTGGCCGAGGGCGACAGCTGGGCCGTGCCCGTGCGCGCCGCGCGCAAACAGGTGGGCTGCGTGCGCTTCTCCTGGCTGCCACTGGGCGCCATCGTGCCCACGCGGTTCCGCTGCCAGCCCGGCTCGGCCAGCGATGCGCAACACATCGCGCCGCGTTTCACCTCGCTGGTCTACGGCACACCGGCCTACGCCCAGCTCGCCCGTTCGACACCGCCCGAGGTGCTGCGCGGCGCCGACGATGAAAGCGAAATGGGCGTCTTTCACCACCTGCACGGCGCGCAGCGCGAAGCCAACCTGCGCATCCGCCTCGCCGAGTACCTGCGGGTCGGGTTGCGGGCCGGCATTTTTTACGAATCCTGAAGGAGGGAGCACCATGAGTTTCGATCTGAGCCGCGTGCGCTTTGACGCCCGCCAGGACTTCCTGGGCGTGGTCATGCAACAGGGCCGCGTCCAGCTGGACGCGGACTGGAACGAGTGGGTGGCCCAGCTCGGCCGGCGCCTGCAGGCCGGCAGCTGGGACACCTTCAACGGCAGCGTGGTGCCACGCACCACGCCCGACGGTTTCCGCATCGAGGCGGCCGGTGGCAACTTGAGCATCGGCCCGGGGCGCATGTACGTCGATGGCCTGCTGGCCGAAAACCACGGCGGCAGGCCCGACGCCTGGGACCCCCACCTGGCAGAACTGGCCGGCACCACCGCGCTGGACTACCTGGACCAGCCCCACTACCCCGAGCCGCCCGCGCTGCCCGCCGCGGGGCCCCACCTGGTGTACCTGGATGTGTGGCAGCGCGACGTGACCGCGCTGCAGGTGCCCGGGCTGATCGAGCCTGCCATCGGGGTGGACACCACCGGCCGGCGCCAGACGGTGTGGCAGGTGAAGCTGTTGCCCAACGTCGGCGCGATCAGCTGCGCCACGCCCGACGAAGACATCCCCGGCTGGATGGCCGCCACCGCGCCGTCGGCCGCGCGGCTGTCCACCGCCACCGGCGACCCCGGCTTCGAGCCCAACCCCTGCAGCGTGCCACCGGCCGCGGGCTACCGCGGGCTGGAAAACCAGCTCTACCGCGTGGAGGTGCACCAGGGCGGCCCGCTCGGCACGGCGACCTTCAAATGGTCGCGCGACAACGCCAGCGTGGCCTCGCGCGCGACCCACATCAACCCGGCACGCGACCGCGTCACGGTGGAGAGCATCGGGCGCGACGACGTGCTGCGCTTCAACGACGGCGACTGGGTCGAAGTCACCGACGACCACCGCGAGCTGCACGGCCTGCCCGGCGAGCTGCGCCGCATCCGCGCCGCCAGCGGGGTGGACGTGACCGCGCGCACGCTGACCTTTGACCAGCCATTGAGCGCCGGCCTGTTCCCCACCACACCGCAACAGGCCACCGACCCCTTGCGCAACACCCGGGTGCGGCGCTGGGACCAGTCGGGCCAGGTACGCCGCGAAGACGGCAGCGCGGTGGCCGGCCAGGACCTGGACGCGCCTGCCAGCACCGGCGCGATCCTGATCCCGCCGCTGGGCACGCGCCTGTTTCTGGAACACGGCGTCCTGGTCGAATTCAGCCTCGACCCGGCCGGCGGCCTGTTCCACAGCGGCGACCACTGGGTGTTCGCCGCGCGGAGCACCAACGCGAAGATCGAAGAGCTGGACCGCGCCCCGCCGCTGGGCACCCACCACCACCACGCCCGGCTCGCCGTGGTCAACTTCCCCGACGCCGAGACCGACTGCCGCACGCTGTGGCCACCCCTGCCCGAGGGCCACGGCTGCGACTGCTCGGTCTGCGTCAGCGCGGAAAACCACAACAACGGCAGCGCCACGCTGCAACAGGCGGTGGACAGCCTGCAGGCCACCGGGGGCACGGTCTGCCTGGGCATCGGCACCTACGTCCTTTCGGCGCCGCTGAACATCGAGGGCGCGCGCTCGCTGCGCATCCGCGGCCAGGGTTGGGCCACCGTGCTGCAGGGTGCCGAGCCCGGCACCGTGGTGAACATCCACGACAGCAACGGCGTGGCGCTGGAAAACCTCAGCCTGCTCGGCTCGGCGCGCACCTCGGGCACCACCGCCATGCTGCTGGCCACCCAGGTGATCGACCTGCTCGCACAGCACATCAACGTGCTCGGCCTGTCGGTGGGCAACGGCACCAGCGTGGCCATCGGACTGGCCGGCAACGTGTTCGGCGCGAAGATCGAGCAGTGCGCGCTGGTGGCCGAACGCGGCGTCGCGGCGGTGACCGAACGCGAGCGCAAGCACCTGCTCACCGCCGAACTGCGGATCGCGCGCAACCTGATGTTCTGCAGCCAGCGCGCGGTCAACCTCGACGGCGTCAGCCTGCATTTCGGCAACACGCGCATCGTGGACAACCTGATGCTGGTGGGCAACCAGGCCGCCGTGGTCGCCACCGGCGCCACCCTGCCTGGCTCGCCCATGGACATTGCCAGCAACGTCATCTACACCGCAGGCGACGGCATCCGGGCCGGGGTCGATGGCCTGTCCATCGAGGGCAACGAGATCTCCGGCTCCAGCGAGCGCAGCGGCGACGGCATCGTGCTCGAAGAGGGCCTGGACCCGGTGGCGCTGGATCGCGCGCGCATCAGCGGCAACCGCCTGCGCGCGCTGCGGGGCAACGGTGTGCTGATCAGCCACCGCGTCGAGCACGCGGTGATCAGCGACAACCATTTCGAGCAACTGGGGCTCGGTGCGCTGGTGATGGCGCGCAGCGGCTCCGCGGGCGTGCTGCGCTTTTCGGGCAACCAGTGCCACGACATCGGCCAGGCGGCGAACGTGGAGAACACCGCCTTCGCCGCGATCCAGCTGGTGCGCGTGGAACGTGCCGATCTGCTCGACAACAGCGTGGGCGGGGTCGCGCGCACAGCCAACGGGTCGCCCGCGGTCGATGCGGTGCGCGCGCTGGCCATGGGGCAGCTGCGCATCGCGGGCAACCGCTGCTTCGGCGTCGGCCCGGACCGCGGCAGCGGCCAGATCAGCGGCCTGCATGTGCTGCCCCCGTTTGAGCACTGCGCGATCGACGACAACCAGGTGGACCGCATCGGCGCCGACGACCAGAAGCCCGAGCCGCTGGCCTGGCGCGCGATCAACATCGCGCCCGGCAGCAGCGTGCGTTTCACCCACTTCGCCATGGCCAGCCACGTCCCGGCGGGCGAAGCGGGCTTCCTGCTGACCGAGAGCCTGGCGGCGGCCGTGCCCGCGCGCACGGGTATCCTGTCCATCCGGGGCAACCGGCTGCGCGGCCACCTGTCCTCGGTGCCGCTGAACCGCTGCGGCGGCGTCGCCGACTGCCTGTTCAACACCAACCACTGCGTGGCGGTGGGTGAAAGCAGCCCGCAGCCGGTGATCGGCCAGCTCGCAGCGCACACGCTCAACGCCAGCAACAACCGGCTGATCGGCCTGGGAGACCTGCAGACCCTGTTCCTGTTGCCCGAGTTGAAACGCGCCATCGTGATGGGCAACACCAGCACCGGTCCGATCGTGGTGCAGGGCGGCACGCCCACCCCCGCCGACATCAACCTGACCAACATCATTGGCCTCTGAAGGAGACTTGCCATGCCGATCACCAGCTTCCGCGGCGAAAAGTCCGTGGCCGAGATCGCCGACGTCATGTTTGAGCGCCTGACGCCCAAGCAGCGCGAGAAGGCCGAGGCCGCCATCCTGAAAGCCAACCCGCGGCTGAACGATCTGAGCACCCTGCCCAGGGGCGCCGTGCTCAAGGTGCCCGACGTCCCGGAGCTGCGACCCAAGGCCCGCCGGACAGCGGACGACCCACCCGCCCGGATCGCCAGCGAGATCGGCGAGGCGCTCACGGGCTACGGCCAACAGCTGGCACAACGCACCCAGCAGGGCCAGGCCGACAACAAGGCGCACAGCGCCCTGATCCGCAGCGACGCCTTCAAACGCGCCCTGGAAAAATCGCCCGAACTGAAAGAACAGGCCGCACTGACCACCAAGGCCCTGGAGCTGCGAGGCAAGGAGCTCGCCGAGCGCGCCAAGACCGTGGAGGCGGCGATCCAGGGCATGCTGAAAGACCTGAAAGCGGCGAGCGCCTGAGGCGTGGCAGGGGGCGACACGGGGGTCCTGCCGAGCCGCTTGAAGCGTTCGCGGATGGCGGAGGTTTCGGCGTTGCTCAGGCGGTCGGCGAATGGCCGAGGTAAGGCTGTGTCCCGGTATCTGGAACGGGAAGCACATAAGATGGCAGACGCCCCGCCACTTCTCCCGGTCTGACCATGCCCTTCATACGCTCTCTGCTCGCAGCCCTCGCGCTGTGTCTGACGCTCGGCCACAGCGCCTGGGCGCAGGAACTGGACGACGCCAAGCGCGCCGACATCGAGCAGCTGCTCGAACTCACCCAGACCATGAGCAACGCGCGCGCCAACATGAACACCGTGTTGCAGCAACTCGTGCTGCAGCTGCGCCAGAAGCAGCCCAAGTTGACCGAAGAACACCTGCGCATCGTCGCCGAAGCCCACGAAGCGGTGTTCGATGAAAACATCGGCGTGTTCAAGGCGCTGATGGTGCACCTGTACCACAAGCATTTCAGCGCCGACGACATCCGGCAACTGCTGGTGTTTTACGCTTCGGACACCGGCCGCAAGCTCACCCTCGTCACGCCCGCGCTCAACCGGGAATCGTTCGAGATCGGCGTGCAGTTCGGCCGCCTGCTCGGGCCCAAGGTGGAACAGCGGGTGAAGGAACGGCTCGCGTCCAAGGGCGTCACCCTGTAAAACCGCATCAGCCCATGAAACCCGCCGCCATCGAAGCCTTTTTTTCAACCCTCCAGGCCGCCAACCCGCACCCGGTCACCGAGCTGGAATACACCAGCGTGTTCGAGCTGCTGGCCGCCGTGCTGCTCTCGGCCCAGGCCACCGACGTGGGCGTGAACAAGGCGACGCGCAAGCTGTTCCCGGTGGCCAACACGCCGGAGAAAATCCTGGCGCTCGGGCAGGAGGGCCTGGAGAGCTACATCAAGACCATCGGCCTCTACCGCAGCAAGGCCAAGCACCTGATGGAAACCTGCCGCATCCTGGTGGAGCGCCACGGCGGCGAGGTGCCACGCACCCGCGAGGCCCTCGAGGCCCTGCCCGGCGTGGGCCGCAAGACGGCCAACGTGGTGCTCAACGTGGCCTTCGGCCAGCCCACGATGGCGGTGGACACCCACATCTTCCGCGTCAGCAACCGCACCGGCCTGGCCCCGGGCAAGACGCCACTGGCGGTCGAGCAGCAGCTGATGAAACGTGTACCGCCGGCCTACGCGGTGGACTCGCACCACTGGCTGATCCTGCTGGGGCGCTATGTGTGCCAGGCGCGCAAGCCGCTGTGCCACCGCTGCGCGGTGTCGGCGTATTGCGATTTCAAGCCGAAGACGACAGGCTAAGGCTGCATCCAGGACCGTACCAGCGGCAGGCCCATGGCGATCACCGTGGCGGCGTGCAACAACAGCCCCACCAGCGCCCCCACCAGCGTGCCGTTGATGCGGATGAACTGAAGATCGCGGCCGATGTGGTCCTCCAGCACGCGGCTCATGTCGTGCGCGTCCCAGGCCTCGACCCGCTGCGCCACGAAGCCGACGATGTTGTCGCGGCTGCCTTCCAGTGCGCGCAGCAGCACCTGTTGCGCCTGGGTGTTGAGCCATTCGCGCAACGTGGCATCGGCCAGCAGCTGGCGCCCGGCGGTCTGCACCACGCTGGCGTAGCGCCCGGCGAGCGCGTTGTCGGGTTGTTGCGCCTCGTTGGCCAGACGCTGCATCACCTCGTGCCACCAGGCTTCGATGGGCTCGTTCCATTGCGGCTGGTCCAGCCAGGCGTCGCGCCAGGTGGCCACGCGGGCCTGCCAGTCGGCGTCGGTCTGCAGGCGCAGGATGGACTGCGCCATCCAGTCATCAAACCGGTGGCGCAGCTCGTGCTGCGGGTCGGCCGCCACGTCGGCCAAGGTGTGCGTGAGCGCGGCCACGAGCTTGCGCGTGGCCAGGCGCGCGGCCATCTGGTCGAGGCCCACGTATTTGAGTTGTTTGAGTTCGCCCGCGATGCGCTCGGTGAGCTGCTCCTGCACCGTGTCCTGTTCGGCCCAGTGCGCCATCTGCTGCAACAGGCCGTTGAGCCACTGCTGGTGGTGGCCGTGTTGCGTGAGCGCGGCGAGCGCCTGGCCACCGAGCGTGGCCACGTCCACCTGGCGCAGCAGGCGCTGCGCGAGTTGCGCCACCCACTGTCGCACGAGGGTCTGGTCGAGCGCGTTCAGCAAGGCCGGTGTGGCCTGCTGCAGCCACCGGCCCACGCGGGCGGCGGACTCGGGCTGCGCCAGCCAGCGCCCCAGTTCCTGCCCCACGTCCCAGCGCGCGAGCATGGGGCGCACGTGTTCGGCGGTGAGGAAGTGTGTGCCCAGAAAGCGCGCGAGCTGCGCGCCCAGCCGGTCCTTGTTGGCCACGATGATGGCGGTGTGCGGGATCGGCAGGCCCAACGGGTGGCGGAACAGCGCCACCACGGCGAACCAGTCGGCCAGCGCGCCGACCACGGCCGCGCCCGCTGCGGCGGCCACATAGGCCCAGGCGGGGTGGCGCGGGGTGAGCAGCGTGGCCACGACATAGATCACCACCGCCAGCAGCAGCAAGCCGAGCGCCAGCGCCTTCATGCGGGCCAGGCTGGCGGATGGTTTCATCGGCGGGAGGTTCATGGGCAACAGTGTGCCTTGATCGCGAAGGAGTTTCAGAACGTCAGGCAGAGATGCCCGCCCGTCCCGGGCGCGTCCTTCGGCCACTGTGCCACGCCGCCGATGGGTCCGCGGCCGTGGGCGGCGACGAACTGCGCCGCGCGGATCACGCCGGCGTGGGTGACCCAGACCGCTTCGCCGAGCGCGCTGTCGCGCAGCGCGTCCAGCGCGTCGGCCACGCGATCAATGAGCTCCTGCGTGCTCTCGGCGCCACCGAAGCGGTGGTGCGCGAAGTCGGCCATCCAGACGTCGAACGCGGCGCGGGGAATCGCGTCCCAGCGCTGCAGCTCCCAGTGGCCAAAGTCCATTTCGTTCAGGCGGGTGTCGATGGCCGGGTCGCCAAGGTCGGTCCGCAGCGTGTTCAGTTCCTGCGCCAGCTGCTGCGCACGGCCCAGACCCGACACCCAAACCGGCAAGCCGGTCGGCAGCATCGCCGCCGCTGCCTCGGCCGCCTGCAGCGTGAGCGCGGCGTTGGCCGGCACGTCGGTCGCGCCGTAGCAGAACCCGGATTCGAGTTCCACCCGGGCGTGGCGCAGCAGCCAGAGTTTCACAGCGCCAGCGCCAGCGCCAGGTAAAACGCCAGCTCGCACACCTGCTGCGTGGCGCCCAGGCCGTCGCCGGTGAAACCCTGCAGGCGGCAGCGCAGCAGGCGCCACATCCAGGCAAGGCCGAGCAGCGCGCCGAGCACCGCTGCGGCCCAGTGCAGGGCCGGCTGCAGGCTGACCACCAGCCCCATGGCCAGCGCCCACCACAGCAGCCCGGCCAGCAGCCCGGCGGTGGTGATGCTCTCGGCCAATGGTTTGGATTTGGACGTGGGCGTGTCGCCCACGTGCGGCAGCGTGCGGATGATGAACAGCGGCATCAGCCGCGAGCTGACGTGGGCAGCAAACAGCGCCGCGCTCGCCAGCAGCAGGCCGCCGGCCTGCGCCAGCAGCGCGATGAACGCCACCTTGCACAACAAGGCCAGCACCAGCGCCACCGCGCCGTAGCTGCCGATGCGCGAGTCTTTCATGATCTCGAGCGCGCGTTCGCGGTTCACCGCGCCGCCCAGGCCATCGGCCGTGTCGGCCAGGCCGTCTTCATGGAACGCGCCGGTCAGCCAGACACTGAACGCGGTGCACAACACGGCCGCCACCCAGGGCACAGCGGGCTGTGCCGGCAGCCACATGAGCAGGCCAGCAAACACCGCCGCCGTCAGCCCGCCGACCACCCAGCCCACACCCGGAAAATGCGCCGCGCTCGCGCGCAGCATGGCGGGCGAAAAACCGACCCAGTCCGCCAGCCGACCGGTCACCGGGATGCGGGTGAAGAACTGGAGGGCGATGAAAAAATGCCGAAAGGACTGGAACACCCCCCTGCGCCGCTGCGCGTCTTCCCCCCCGGGGGACGCAGCTGGTGGCCCGGCGAAGCCGGTTCCACGGCTGCCTGGTTCCAAGTCACGGCGCTCCACAGCGTCTGCCTCAGGCTTGGGTGGTCGCATCTGCCAGATTCTCATCCTGGCGCGACACCCCTGCCGATTCAAAACTCGCCATCTCGCGCAGGATGGCGCAGGCCGACATGAGCAGCGGCCAGGCCATGGCCGCGCCCGAGCCTTCGCCCAGGCGCAGGCCCAGGTCGAGCAGTGGCTCAGCGCGCAGGTGGGCGAGCATGAGCGCGTGGCCACGTTCGCCCGAGCGGTGCGCGAACACGCAGCGCTGCAGCACGGCGGGTTGCAAGGCCGCGGCCACCATCACGGCCGCGCTGGCGATGAAGCCGTCCACCACGATCACGCGGCGCTCGGCCGCGGCCTGCAGCACCGCGCCCACCATGGTGGCGATCTCGAAACCGCCGAACGCGGCCAGCGCGGCCAGCGGGTCCCTGGCATCGGGGTGGCGCGCCAGCACCTGGCGCAGGATGCCGATCTTGCGTTGCACGGCCTCGGCGTCGAGTCCGGTGCCGGCACCGGTGCAGTCGGCCACCGACAGCCCGGCCAGGCGCGCGAGCAGCAACGAAGCCGCCGAGGTGTTGCCGATACCCATCTCACCCAGCAGCAGCGCGTTGCCCGGCAACCCGCGCACCAGGGCGGCCCCGTTGGCGAGCGCCGCCTCGCACTGCGCGGCGCTCATGGCCGGGCCTTCCAGCGCATCGGCGGTGCCGGGCGCGACCTTGTTGATCACGAGGCCAGGTCGGGGCGCGAAGTCGTGGCGCACGCCGCAGTCCACCACCGTGAGGCCGATGCCGTGTTGCCGCGCGAGCACGCTCACCGCGGCGCCACCGGTCAGGAAGTTCTCGACCATCTGCCAGGTCACGTCGCTCGGGTAGGCCGAGACGCCACGCGCGGCCAGGCCATGGTCGCCGGCGAACACCACCAGCTGGGGATCCTGGAGCTCGGGCGTTTCGTTGCCGAGGATCAGGGCCAGGCGCTGCGCCAGCGCCTCGATGCGGCCGAGCGAGCCCTGCGGCTTGGTCTTGTTGTCCAGCTTGTGCTGCAGGCGCGCCGCCAGCACGGGTTGGGTGATGTCGGCAATGGTGGGAACGGTGGTGGTCATGATTCAGTCCGGTTGGATGAGGGCGTCGAGCACACCGGGCTCGACATGGCTTTGCAGAAAATCGGCCAGGCCGTCGAACACGCTCTCCAGCGTGGGCGCACTGGCGCCAAACAGCGCGTGCAGCACGCGCGGGTCTTCGAACAGGCCGTGCAGGTAACAGCCGAGCACGTTGCCCGCGGCGTTCTGCCAGGCCAGGCCGGGGATCACCTCGCGTGCCACGTCGCCCTTGGCGGCCATGGCCGGGTGCTGGGCGGTCTGCCCGTGGTGGATTTCGTAGCCGGCGGTTTCCACCCCCGACAGCGCGCTCCAGGGGCCAGCGAGCGCGCTGAAACGGGCCTGCGTGTGGCGCACGGTTTTCTGCGGATCGAACGCGGTCACCAGCGGCAGCAGGCCCAGGCCGGGCGCGTTGCCGTCGATGCCGTGCGTGTCGATCAGCGCCTCGCCCAGCATCTGCAGGCCGCCACAGATTCCCAGCACCGCCCCGCCCAACGCGGCGTGTTCGGCAACCGCCTGGTCCAGCCCCTGCGCGCGCAGCCAGGCGAGGTCGGCCACGGTGGCCTTGGACCCCGGCAGCACGATCCAGTCGGCGCCCGCGCAATCGGCCGGGCTGCGCGCCCAGACCAGGCGCACACCGGGTACGTTCTTCAAGGGCTGGAATTCGTCGAGGTTGCTGATACGCGGCCAGGCGATGACGGCAATCGTTGTCTGCACCGCACCGGAAGCAAGGGTGCGGTCATCAAAAACGCCATCCTCTTCCGGCAGACCGTGTTGCCACCACATCGGCAGCGTCGCCACGGTGGGCACGCCGGTCAGGTCCTGCAGCATCTGCGGGCCGGGCGCGAGCAGCGTGGCGTCGCCCCGGAACTTGTTGAGCACGAAGCCCTTGATGAGTGCGCGCTCGTCTTCCGGCAGCAGCGCCCAGGTGCCGTAGAGGTGGGCGAAGGCGCCGCCGCGGTCGATGTCGGTCACCAGCAGGCAGCGCGCCTGCGCGTGGCGCGCGATGCGCATGTTGACGATGTCGCTCGCGTGCAGGTTGATCTCGGCCGGCGAGCCCGCGCCCTCGATCACGACCACGTCGTTCTCTTCGCGCAACGCCTCCAGCGCGGCGGTGATCGCCGGCCAGACTTTCTCGCTGCGGCCGCGCCAGGGCATGGGGGAGAGTTCTTCACTCACCTGCCCCATCAACACCACCTGGCTGCGCGTGTCGGCCTCGGGCTTGAGCAGCAGCGGGTTCATGCGCACTTCGGGCTGCGCGTTGGCGGCCAGGGCCTGAAAGTACTGGGCACTGCCGATTTCGCCGAGGGCACCACCGGGACCTGCCACCACCCGCGCGTTGTTGCTCATGTTCTGCGCCTTGAACGGGGCGACTTTCAACCCCTGGCGCGCATAGTGGCGGCACAGCGCCGTGGTCAGCCAGCTCTTGCCGGCACCGCTGGTGGTGCCGAGCACCATCACACAGACCGCTGTCATGGGGAGGTTTCCTTCGTGGTTTCCAGCACTGCGGTGTGCAGCGCCTGCTGGGCCGCTGGTGGCAACACACCGAGCCGCCAGTGGCCCGGCAGGCCCAGCGAGGTGGTGTCGCGCAGTTTGATGCCCTGGGCGCGCAGCGCGGGCACGTCCAGCGCGTGCGGCGCCCGGGCGCAGACGTAATTGGCTTCGCTCGGCAGGCACACCCAGCCGGCTTCGCCCAGGCACGCGACCTGGGCCGCTTTCCATGTGGTCAGTTGCTCGCGGCTTTGCGCCAGCCAGCGCTGTGTGTCGGCCTGCACCCAGGCGGTGAGCATCGCGACCGCATGGGCGCCGAGCGGCCACGAAGGCGCCATCTGTTCCAGCGAGCGGGCCAGCGCGAGGCCCTGCAGCGGCGCGATGGCGTAGGCACCACGCACACCCGTCAGACCCAGCGCCTTGTTGGGCGACCAGAGTTGCCAGACGCGGTCCAGCGCTTCGGCGCCCAGGCTGCAGTGGCCAGACAGGCGCAGTGGCTCATAGGCCCGGTCGAGCACCACCGCGCCGCCCTGCCCGGCCACGGTGTTCGCCATGGGCTCGGCGTTGCCCAGGGGGCTGGCGGGCTCGCACAGCCAGAGCAGGTCGGCCTGGGCGGGCTCGCTCACCCGCTGCATCTCCCAGGCCCTCGCGGCGTGTGCATAGTCGCCGTAAGCCAGCGCTGGCAGCCAGACCTGCCGCCCGCCCGAGCGAGCCACCGCCGCCGTGAGGCGCGCAATGAACTCGCTCGCACTGCCCGCGACCACGATGCGCTCGGCCGCGACACCGTGAAACGCGGCGAGCGACGCGCGCAGGTCGGTGTAAGCGGGGTCGGGGTAGTGCTGCGCATCGGCAGCATGCACGGCAGCCTGCGCCGTGGGGCACGGCCCGCAGGCGTTGGCGTTGGTTGAAAAATCCCAGCGCGGCACGCCCAGGGCATCGGGACCGCCGTGAATGCCGCTCATGCGAACGCCCTCCCTGCGGCGAAAAGGATCACCGCGCCGGCCAGCAGCGCCAGCGCGCCCACCACCCGGCCCGCCAGCTGCAGGGCACGCGCGGTGTCCACCGCCTGCGGGCTGCGCCCGGCCGGGTGCAGGGTGTACACGCCCGGCTTGGCCAGGCTCACGTTGAGCGCCAGCGCCATCGCGGCCATGGGCCAGCCGCTGTTGGGCGAAGGTGTGAGGCCCGCCTGCGACGGCAGGTGCCGCCAGGTGCTGGTTGCGCCCAGCACACCGAGCAATCCAGCCGTCAGGCGCGCCGGCAACCACGACAGCACGTCGTCGGCCCGCGCCGCCCACTTGCCGGCCCAGGTCCAGTCGCGGCCCTGGCGCTCGCCCCGGTAGCCCCACATGGCGTCGGCCGTGTTGGCGAAGCGGTACAGCGCGGCGCCCGGCAGGCCGGCCACGGCGAACCAGAACAGCGGCGCGACCACCGAGTCGTTGAGGTTTTCGGCCAGGGTTTCGATGGCGCTCTCACGCACCTGTGCCGCGTCCAGCGTGCTCACATCGCGGCTCACCAGCCAGGCCAGCCGTTCGCGTCCGGCCGGCAACGAATCAGCCAATGCAGCCTCCACCGCCCGCACCTCGTCGCGCAGCATGCGCCAGGCCAGCAAGGGCTTGAGCAGCACGCCCAACCCCAGCGCCTGCAGCCAGACCGGCGCGTCCGAGAGCAGTGCAACCACACCGAGGGCCACGACCACCACCAACGCAGCGCCCAACAGCCAGGCCAACGCGCCCCGCGCAAACACCTTCAACCCAGGCGGAGAGGGATCACCCATCAACGGCGCCAGGCGCTGGCCGGCCCACCCCAGGTACGCGCCCATCCACACCACGGGGTGCCAGCGCGCGGCGGGCTCGCCCCACAGGCGGTCGATGAGCAGCGCCACGCCCACGGGCGCTGCGATCAGCGCCCCGGCGTGCAGCGTCAGCGGGCCGTGGAGGGAGAACATGGGGGGGTCTCAGTGCCCGGCGTCGATGGGATGCATCGGCGGGTCGCCAGCCTGCGGCCCGGCGGGCACGCTGCGGGTCTCGACGATGCGGTTGGCGGCGTCGGGGAACACCAGCTTGGGCACGGCTTCGTCGAGCTCGTCTTCGTGCACCATGCCGAAGGCCGCGATGATCACCAGGTCGCCCACGCTGGCGCGCCGGGCGGCCGAGCCGTTGAGCGAAATGATGCCGCTGCCGCGCGGCGACTTGATGGCGTAGGTGATGAAACGTTCACCGTTGTTGATGTTCCAGATGTGCACCTGTTCGTTGGGGCGGATGTTGCTCGCCTCCAGCAGGTCTTCGTCGATGCCGCAGGAGCCTTCGTAGTGCAGCTCGCAGTGGGTGACGGTGGCGCGGTGGATTTTGGATTTCAGCAGGGTGCGGAACATGGGGAATCTCCTCAGGCGTTGAACGTGTGGCGGGTGGTCAGGCCCACGCGCTGGAGCAGCGCACGGTCGGCCTCGACGTCGGGGTTGCCGGTCACCAGCAGCTTGTCGCCGTAGAAGATGGAGTTGGCACCGGCCAGGAAACACAGCACCTGGGTCGATTCGTCCATCTGCCGGCGCCCGGCCGACAGGCGCACCTTGGCCGTGGGCATGGTGATGCGGGCCACCGCCACCGTGCGCACGAACTCCAGCGGGTCGAGATCGGGTTCGTCGGCCAGCGGCGTGCCGGGCACCTTGACCAGGTGGTTGATCGGCACCGACTCGGGGTACGGCGCCAGGTTCGCCAGCTGCGCGATCAGGCCGGCGCGCCCGGCACGCGATTCGCCCATGCCCACGATGCCGCCGCTGCACACATGGATGCCGGCCCCGCGCACATGGCCCAGCGTGTCCAGCCGGTCCTGGTAGTCGCGGGTGGTGATGATGTCGCCGTACAGCTCGGGCGCGGTGTCCAGGTTGTGGTTGTAGTAGTCCAGGCCCGCGCCCTTGAGGCGTTGGGCCTGGTCGCCCGTGAGCATGCCCAGGGTGCAGCAGGCCTCCAGGCCCTCGTCCTTGATCACACGCACCAGCTCTTCGACCTTCTCCAGGTCGCGGTCGTTGGGTGCGCGCCAGGCAGCGCCCATGCAGAAGCGCGAGGCGCCGGCCGCTTTGGCGCCCAGCACGGCCTCGCGCACTTCCTCGGGTGTCATCATCTTGGTGGCGGGCACGCCGGTTTCGTGGTGCACCGACTGCGGGCAGTAGCCGCAGTCCTCCGGGCAACCACCGGTCTTGATCGACAGCAGCGTGGCCAGCTCCATCTCGGTGGGGTCGTGGTGCTCGCGGTGCACGGTCTGGGCGCGGTGCATCAGCTCGGGCAAAGGCAGGTCCAGCAGGGCCTGCACGGCGGCCACCGACCAGCGTTCATTCGTCGCGGGCGCGGGCTTGGCCTTGCGGTGCAGGGTCACGGGGGCTTCAGCAGCAGTGTTCATAGGTAGTTCGCTCCAAAGGGTCTGTCTTGATCGCCGTGTCTCGGTCAGCACACACCGTGGAACCGGCTTTGCCGGGCCACTGGTGTGGTCCCCCCGGGGGGAAGACGCGAAGCGGCGCAGTGGGGTCAATCTTCAATGCCGCGCTGCGCCGGAATTCCGGCGTTGAACGCGTGCTTGATCTTGGTCATTTCGGTCACGGTGTCGGCCAGCCCGATGATCTCGGGCGGGCAGCGGCGACCGGTCAGGCACACATGCACGTGCGAAGGCCGCTCGCGCAGGGTCTGCAACACACCGTCCAGCGGCAACCAGCCGTAGATCAGCGGGTAGGTGATCTCGTCGAGCACGACGAGAAAGTGTTCACCGGCGCGGATGGTAGCGCGGGCCTTCTCCCAGCCGTCGCGCGCCAGCTGTGCGGAGTGTTCCAGGTCCTGGCTCTTCCAGCTGAAGCCGTCGCCCAAGCCTTCGATCGGGATGCCGATCTGTTCGAACACCCGGTGCTCGCCGAAACGCGCTGAGGGCACCTTCATGAACTGGTAGATCTTCACCGCCTTGCCGCGGCCGTGGGCGCGCAACGCCAGCCCGAAGGCGGCCGTGCTCTTGCCTTTGCCATCCCCGGTGTTGACGATCACGAGGCCACGGCGTTCGCCCTCGGCTTTGTCGTAGGGCTTCTCGCTCGGCGGGGTTTCAATCTGCATGGTGTGGTTTCACTAATGAAGAAGTAGCGCGCGGCAGCGCCACCCACTGCCCTTGCAGTGCATGGACTTCGATGCGGTGGTCGAACACCGCTTCCAGCGCGCGGTGGGTGGTGGGCTCGGCACACAGGCCCTGGTGGGTGATGCGGCCTTGCGCCATCACCACCAATTCGTCGGCGTGCAGGGCCATGGCGATCTCGTGCAGCACGCTGACCACGGTCTTGCCTTCGCGCACCAGGGCCTGCACCAGATCGAGCCAGTCGGCCTGGTGCGGCGGGTCGAGGTTGGCCAGGGGCTCGTCCATCAGCAGCACCTGGGCCTCGACGGCCAGCGCGCGGGCCAGCAGCACGCGCTGGCGCTCGCCGCCCGAGAGCTGACCGAGCGAGCGGGCGCGCCAGTCCCAGGCCTGGGTGGCACGCAGCGCGCGCTCCACCGCAGCGTGGTCGGCGGCGCTGGGCGGGCTGAGCCAGGCCTGGTGCGGCAGGCGCCCGAGCATGGCGACATCCCACACGGTGAGGTCGTCGCCACTCGATTCGTTTTGTCCCAGCCAGGCGAGCTGCTGCGCCCGCTGGCGGCTCGGCCAGTCGGCCAGCGACCGGCCGAGCAAGGCGACCCCGCCGCTGTGTGGCAGCAGCCCGGCGAGCGCCTTGAGCAGCGTGGACTTGCCCGCGCCGTTGGGCCCGACGATGCAGGTCCAGCGCGCACGCGGCAGCGCCAGGGTGATGTTGTGCAGGATGTGTGCGTCGCCCAGCCGCGCGCTGAGGCCGCGCGCTTCGATGGCAATGGCGTTCATGGGTGCGTTCACAGCCCCGCCCCCCGCGACACGCGCGTGTTGCGTTGCATCAGCCACAGCAGGTAGCCGCCACCCAGCACCGCAGTGAGCACGCCCACCGGCAGCTCCTGCGGCGCGATCAGCCAGCGCGCCAGCGTGTCGGCCGCCATCAGCAGCGCGCCGCCCATGCAGCTGGCCAGCAGCATCAACCGGGCGCTGGTGGTCTTGACCATGGAGCGCACCAGGTGCGGCGCGGCGAGGCCGACGAAGGCGATCAGCCCGGTCTGCGCCACGGCGGTGCCCGTGGCCAGCGCGAGCACCGCCACCAGTGCCGCGCGCATGGGGCCGAGCGGCAGGCCCAGGCTGCGCGCGGTCGCGTCGCCCAGGCTCAGGCCATCGAGCACGCGCGCCAGCAGCCAGGCCGCCAGCGCACACAGCGCCCACACGGCCACCATCAGCACGCAGGCCGTCCAGCCCACAAAGCTGGTCGAGCCCAGCATGAAGGCCTGCATGGCCTGCAGCGATTCGGGCGAAAACAGCAACACGAGGTGCGTCATCGCACCCAGCACCACCCCCACCACCACACCGGCCAGCAGCAGGCGCAGCGTGTGCTGCACACCGCGCGAGAGCAGCAGCGTGAGCAGCACCGCCAGCACCGCGCCGCCGAAGGCCGCACCGGTCAGACCCAGGCGCACCCAGACGCTGCTGGAGAACACGCTCACGGCCACGCCGCTGTTCATCATGCCGGCGCCCAGCATGCCCGCGCCACCGCCCATGGCCGCCAGCGCCAGCGCCACACCCAACGAGGCGCCCGAAGCGCTGCCGAGCAGAAACGGGTCGGCCAGCGGGTTGCGGAACAGGCCCTGCGCCACCGCGCCGGCCAGGCCCAGCAGCGCGCCCGCTCCCCAGGCGCCCAGCGTGCGCGGCAGGCGGATCTCCCACACGATCTGCTGCGCCATCGCGGTGTCGGCCGGATCGGCCTCCGGGTTCAGCAGCGGGCCGATCAGGTTTTCAAAACCCGCGCTGCCCACGCAGACGCCGAGCGCGGCCAGCGCCAGCGCGGTGAGCAGCAGGCCCACCACCAGCCACGAGGCGCGGCGTGCGTTCAAGGGCGCGCTCCGGCGGGCGGTTTGGCACCAGGTGCCTTGTCGGTCAGGCAACGCGCCATCAGTCGGGCCCCCTCGGCCATGCGCGGACCAGGCCGCACCAGGGTGTCGGATTCGTCGGCCGGGAACACACACAGGTGCTGCGCGCGCATGGCGCGCATGCTCATCCAGCCCGGGCGCTGCAGCATGCCATCCACGCTGCGCTGGCCGACCATGATCAGGTCGGGGTCGGCGCGCACGATGTATTCGGGGTTGAGCTTGGGGAACGGCCCGAGCGACGCGGGCACGATGTTCTTCGCGCCCAGGCGCGTCAGGGTCTCGCCGATGAAGGAGCTTTCACCCGCGGCGTACGGCCCGGGGTTGACCTCGAAATACACCCGCGTGCCGTGCACGCTGGCGGGCAGCGACTGCGCGGCGGCCATCACGGCGGCGTCGATGGCGCGCCAGATTTTCTGCGCGTCGTGCACCTCCAGTAACTGGCCGATCTTGAGCATCACGCGTTGCACGTCGGCGTGCGTCTTGGGCTCCAGCGCCACCACCTTGAGGCCCAGCGCACGCAGGCGGTCGCCCGCGCGCGACGATGTCGCCATCAGCACCACGTCGGGCCGCAGCGCCACGATCTGCTCGATGTTTGGGTCCAGCCCACCGCCCACTTTGGGCAAGGTCTTCACGCTCGCGGGCCAGTTGGTGTAACGGTCCACGCCCACCAGACGCTGGCACTGGCCGAGTTCGCACACCGTCTCTGCCAGCGAGGGCAGCAGGCTCACGATGCGCTGCGGCGAACGTTCGAAGTTCACCACCACACCGAGGTCGTCGGTGATCTGGAGTGCAGCGCGGGCTTGCAAAGACAGCAGCGCCAGCCCCGCCAGTGCCACCGAGGCCAGGATGTTGCGCATCGGATTCATGGCTTGTCTTTCAAGGTCAGCGGCAGGCCCGCCGCCATCAGGGTGACGCACTCGCAGGCGGCGGCCACCTGCTGGTTCAGGCGTCCGAGCGCGTCCACGAACTGGCGCACCTCGCGCCCCAGGGGGATCACGCCCAGGCCGATCTCGTTGCCCACCAGCACCACCGGACCGGGCACGGCGGCGATGGCCTCGCACAGCGCGTGGCCCGCGGCGATCACGGCGGGTTCATCGATGGCATGCCCTGCATCGGCCGGCATCATCAGGTTGGTCAACCACAGCGTCAGGCAATCCACCACCACCAGGGCCTGCGCATCGCTGGCACGGCGCAGTGCATCGGCCAGCGCAACAGGCTCTTCGACCGTCGCCATGCCAGGCACCCGCTCTGCGCGGTCCCGCTGGTGGCGCGCGATGCGCTCGCGCATCTCGTCGTCCCAGGCCTGGCCGGTGGCGATCAGCACGGCACGGTGCGCTGTGTCGGCGGCCATCCATTGACGCGCCAGTTCTTCAGCGCGGCGCGACTTGCCACTGCGCTGGCCGCCGAGGATGAATTCGCTGCGGGTCAGGTCAGCCATGCTGCTTCATCCATTGAACGACGATGCGGTGCATCTGCTCCACCCCGTCGGTCAGCGCCGCGGGGCCGGGTTGCAGGATGTCGGCCGACTTGACCTCAAACAGCTGGCCGTTCTTCACCGCAGGCACATCCTGCCAACCCGCACGCGCGGCCACCTTCTCGGGCCGGAACTTCTTGCCGCACCAGGAGCCGATCACGATATCCGGTGAGCGCGCCACGATCTCCGCACCGTCCGCGATGATGCGGTGCTTGCCCAGCGACTGCACCGCCAGCTCGGGAAACACATCGTCACCACCCGCGATGCCCAGCAACTCGGACACCCAGCGGATGCCGCTGATGTGCGGCTCGTCCCACTCTTCAAAAAACACCCGCGGGCGGCGCTTGCCGGACGCCACCAGCGCGGCCACTTCGGCACGTATGACCGCCAGCCGCAGGCGCATCACGTCGATGCGCGCCATGCCTTCTTCAGCGCAACCCACCATCGCCGCCACCTGGAACAGCATGGAAAAAACCTCCTCCACGCTGCGTTGGTTGAACACCGTCACCTGCACACCGGCGCGGATCAGCTGCGCCGCGATGTCGGCCTGCAGGTCCGAGAAACCGAACACGCAGTCCGGCTGCAGCGCAAGGATCTTGTCGATCTTGGCGTTGAGAAACGCGCTGACCTTGGGCTTCTCGTCGCGAGCCCGGCGCGGGCGCACCGTGTAGCCGCTGATGCCGACGATGCGCTGCTCCTGCCCCAGCAGGTAGAGCCACTCGGTGGTCTCCTCGGTCAGGCAGACGATGCGCTGTAGCCCCAGGGGCTGTGTGCTCACAAAACCTCCTCAAGGAACAGCGAGGCAGCAGCCTCGGCGTTGGAAGCGAACCAGGCGTGGAAATAGCTGGCGCGCACCGGGCCCTGCGCGTAGATGGCCTCGCCGCGCCCGCCCGCACGCTGCGATGCGGTCGATGCGCGCGGCATCAGTGGCGACTCGGTGGTCGAGTAGTGGAACGTGTGCCCGCGCAACTCGCCCTGCGCCGTGTCCCAGCGCTGCGGCCCGAGCGCTGCCAGGCGCTTCTGCATGACCACGCGACCGGGCAGCAGTCCCCACATCGCGTGCTCGTCGCCGTCGGCGGTGGCCAGGGTGTCAAACAGCGGCATCATGCCGCCGCACTCGGCCCAGACCGGTCGGCCGGCCGCGACGTGATCGGCCAGCGAGGCACGGCAGTGCACACCCTTCACCAGCGTGGTCGCGTGCAGCTCCGGGTAGCCGCCCGGCAGCCACACGGCGTCGCACGCGGGCACCGGCTCATCGGCCAGCGGCGAGAAAAACACCAGCTCGGCACCAAGCGCGCACAGGCTGTCCAGGTTGGCCGGGTAGATGAAGCAGAAGGCCGCATCGCGCGCCACCGCCACCGTGCGCCCCACCAGCCGGCGAGCCGGCAGCGCGGGCGACACCGCGTCAAACCGCACCGCCCAACGCTGCCAGCCCGCGTGGTCGAGCTGACCCAGCGGCGTCTGCGCCAGCGCGTCGGCCACGGCGTCCAGCCGCTCCATGGCGTCGGGCAGCTCGGACGCCACGGTCAGGCCGAGATGCCGCTCGGGCAGCGTGAACCCCGCGTCGCGCAACAAGGCTCCGAGCCAGCCGGCGTCGATGCCCACCGCGTCGCCTTCGGACATCGCCGGACGCAACGAGCGCTGCAGCATCTGCGCGTGGCCCTCGCTGGCGACCCGGTTGGCCAGCACGCCCGCCCAGGGCAGGCCTTCCTGGTAGTGGCGCAGCCCGTGCGCCAGCGCGCCGAACGTGCCCGCCATGGCCGAGGCGTCGATCACCGCCAGCACGGGCAGCCCGAAACGCCGTGCGAGGTCGGCCGCGCTGGGCTCACCGTCGAACAGGCCCATGACCCCTTCGATCAGGATCAGGTCGCTCGACGATGCGGCCTCAAACAGGCGCGCGCGGATGTCGGCCTCGCCGTTGAGCCAGAGGTCGAGGTTGTGCACCGGGTGGCCGCTGGCGAGCGTGTGCCAGTGCGGGTCCAGGAAATCCGGACCACACTTGAACACCCGCACCCGGCGGCCCTGCCGCGTGTGCAGCCGCGCGAGCGCCGCCGTCACAGTGGTCTTGCCCTGGCCCGAGGCCGGGGCCGCGATCAGCAGCGCGGGGCAGACAGCAACGGCGTGGTCCATGGCGACACTCAGCGCGGTGACCAGTTCAGGCCGACATACAAGGTGCGGCCGGCGGTGGCGTAGCCCAGCACCGACTCGTAGGCCTTGTCGCTCAGGTTGTCGACACGGACCTGCAGCTTCCAGTCGGGCGTGAGCGCGGTGCTGGCCGTCAGATTCAGCAGGCTGTAGGCCGGCAGGCGCTGCGTGTTGGCCGCGTCGTTGAAACGCGAGCCGACATGCTGCACCTCGCCCCCCAGTGTCCAGCTGGCGAGCTGGGTATCGGTGGTCAGCGTGGCCTGGGTCTGGGCACGGCGCGCGAGGCGCAGCCCGGTCTCCTGGTCTTTGGGACGCATCAGGTCGAGCGAAGCCCCGAGGTTGACCGTGCCCACCCGGGTGCCGCCGCTGAGCGTGACGCCGGTGTAGCGCGCCCTGCCCGTGTTGCCGTAACAACCCGCGAATTCGCCCACGCCGTTGGCACAGGTCCCGGGCCCGCTCACGTAGTCGATCAGGTTCTTCACCTCGTTGCGGTAGAGCGTGAACCCGGCCCGGTCATGACCCGACTGGTAGCGCAGACCGGTTTCGAAGTTGCGGGCGGTTTCGGCCTTCAGATCGGGCGTGCCGTAGAGGCTGAAGCGCTGGAACAGCGTGGGCACACGGAACGCGGTGCCGGCCGACAGCGTGGCGCGCCAGGCGGGCGACAAAGCAAACGCGTAGGCAGCGCCCCCGGTGGACTGGCCACCGAACTCGCTGTCGTCGTCGTGGCGTGCGTTGAGCTGCAGCGTGTGAGCTCCGTGACGCAGTGTGTAGCCCAGCGCGAGCGCGTTCTGGTTGCGGTCGTTCTGTTCGGGGGTGGTGCTGCCGTTCGTGAGGCGGTCTTCGCGGCGCTCCAGATCGGCGCTCAGGGTGGCCGTGCCCATGCGCCACTCGTTGCGTAAGAGGTAGGTGTCGATGCGTGTGTTGGTGAGGTAAGGCGACGGCGTGGTTTCGTAGCGGTCGGTACCGCGAGTCACCCCCACCCGGGTTTTCCAGGTGTCGCTCCAGGCCGCCGACCAGCTGAGTCCCAGGGTGCGCAGGTCTTGCTGACTCTGGTCGTCCTGACCGGGAAGAAAGCCGTCGTAGCCCGCCTCCTGCTCGCTGTCGAGCAGCGTCGCTTCCAGCTCGTGGCCGGGTGCGAGCTTCCAGCCCAGCCGGCCAGAAACCGACTGGCTGCGGTAGCCGTCGCGGTCCGGGTTGCCTGAGAGCTTGGCGTTGAAACCGTCGCTGCGCTCACCCGAGAGGCCCAGCGCATAGCTCACCGCGTCCTGCCCGCCCCGCAGCGACACGCTCATGTCGCGCGTGTTGTGCGTGCCCACGCCCACGTGCACCGAGGGAAAGAAACCCGCCTCACCCTGGCGGGTGAAGATCTGGACCACACCGGCCAGGGCGTCCGATCCGTAGATCGCCGCCGCCGGGCCGCGCAGCACCTCGATGCGCTCGACCTGCGCCAAGGGGATCGCGTTCCAGCTGGCGCCGCCGGTGGACTGCGAATCCACGCGGACCCCGTCCACGAAAACGGCGGTGAAGCGCGTCTCGGCGCCGCGCAGGTACACGCTGGTGGTCGAAGCGGGGCCGCCGTTGCGGGTCACGGTGATGCCCGGCACACGCGACAACACATCGGCCAGACCGTTGGCGCCGCTGCGCTCGATCTGCTCGCGGTCGATGATGGAAACGTCGGCCACCACATCGGCCACAGGAATGGCAGACCGCGTGGCGGTGACCACGGTTTCAGGCAGTTCCGTGGCCGAGGAGGCTCCAGAAGTCTGGGCGTGGGAAGACAGGGCCAGGATGGCCAGGGGCAGCACGGCCAGGGGCGCGCGCAGGTTGCGGTTTTTCATGAAAGCAGAACGAACGATGATGTGCTCTCACCGTCTTCCCCGACGGTGCCTGAGCGTCACGGCAGCGCGCCAACGACTGGACGCACCACCACCTCGTTGGCCGGTATCCGGGCTGGCAGAGCGACCTTCATCACCTTCCCAGACAGCGCGAGCCGTCCAGTGGTTGTGAGATGAAAGCGGAGTGGCCTGAAGACATCAGGCATCTCGTCTGCTTACCGTTGCGGGGGCAGCGCAGGTTAGGTCGGTCCGTGTGGACTTTCCCTCCTGCTTCCCGTTGAACTGCGGCATGTGAACCACACCGCGAGCACCAACAGCGCGCATTGTAATCGCGCGGCCCTTGCCGCAACCCTACAATGTGGCAGCAACATGTCGTAACCATGGCCGATCCCAAGCACCTTGACCAGATCACCGAACGCGTAGAGCGGCTGCTGCTGCGACACGAGGAGCTGCAGCGCACCAACGCCCTGCTGCACGAGCAGGTGCAGGCCCTGCAGGCCGAACGGGACTCGCTCAAATCGCGCCTGAACGCCGCCCGCGCCCGCATCGACGCCCTGCTCGACCGGCTGCCCGCCTCGGCCACCGAAGGCCTGACGACCCCGCACAAGGATCGCGAATGAACAAGCCGGCCAGCAAACAGATTGAAGTCCAGATCATGGGTCAGAGCTACCTGCTGGCCTGCCCGGTGGGTGGCGAGTCGGCCCTGCTCGACGCCGTGGAGCGGGTCGACACCGCCATGTGCCGCATCCGCGATGCCGGCAAGATGAAGGCCCGCGACCGCATCGCCGTGCTCGCCTCGCTGAATCTCGCCTTCGAGCTGTCGCAAAAAGAGTCACAACATTTTGAACAGCCCGTGTTCGGTCACACCGAATCCGGCGCGCTCACCGAGCCCTCCCAGACCCTGGGCAGCGCGGACAACGATCCGGCCGCGCAGGCGCGCATGGACGAACTCATTCGCCGCCTCGACCAGACCCTGGGCAGCGACGGCCAGCTGCTCTGACGACCATTCGGCGGCGCGCGGTGTTTTTATGGACCGGCGGTCCTGAAAACACAGCGCAGCGGGCCTACAATTCAAACCGTCTGCAGTGCGCGCCGGGCTTTATATTTCCTTGAACCAATGCTCATTGAGCACGGACTAGGTACATTGCCTGATGGGTGTGAGCATCTCGCGTCAGATGAACCCGAAGTCACGCTGCCCTGGCCCACCTGAACCCCGGTTCAGGATGACGGTCCGGCGGCACGGCAGACACCTTATTCGAACCACCCCCCTGCGCCGCTTCGCGTCTTCCCCCCTCTCCTGCGGGAGGGGGAACGCAGCCTGTGGCCCGGCGAAGCCGGTTCCACGGCTGCTCCGGGTGGCTCCCCCTCCTGCGCGTGCTTTCGGCGTTTTGCCACGATCCCCTCATGATTCTTGAACCTCTGCTCATTGCCGAACTGGTTGCCCTTGGCCTGTGCACCGGCTTCCTGGCCGGCCTGCTCGGCATCGGTGGCGGCATGATCATGGTGCCCTTCATCACCGTGATCCTTTCGGGTCGCGGCGTCGCCCCCGATCTGGCGATCAAGATGGCCATCGCCACGTCCATGGCCACCATCATCTTCACCTCCATCTCCAGCGTGCGTGCGCACCACCAGCGCGGTGCCGTGCGCTGGGACATCGTCAAGCGCCTGGCGCCGGGCATCGTGCTGGGTGCCGCACTGGCCAGCCTGGGCGTGTTCGCCCTGCTCAAGGGTTCCTGGCTCGCGCTGGTGTTTGCCGCCTTCGTCAGCTTCTCCGCGACGCAGATGCTGATGGACAAGAAACCGAAACCCACACGCACCCTGCCCGGCACCGCGGGCCAGATCGGCGCGGGCACGACCATCGGCTTCCTCTCAGGTCTGGTGGGTGCGGGGGGCGGCTTCGTGAGCGTGCCTTTCATGACATGGTGCAACGTCGCCATCCACAACGCCGTGGCCACCAGCGCCGCGCTCGGCTTTCCGATTGCGCTGGCCAACGCCCTGGGCTACATCGTCTCGGGCCAGGGCGTGACCGGCTTGCCCACCGGTTCGCTGGGCTACGTGTTTCTGCCCGCGCTGCTGGTCATCGCCATCGCCAGCGTGCTCATGGCGCCGCTGGGCGTGAAGGCCGCGCACGCGCTGCCGGTGAAATCGCTCAAGCGCGTCTTCGCCAGCATCCTGTATGTGCTGGCCGCCTACATGCTCTACAAGGGTCTGGCAGCCTGAACGCTCGGGCCACCAGCAGCGGGCCTGCTCAACCCGCGAGCTGAACGTTCGACACCACGATGCCGTCTTCATCGGCGTAGAGCCAGTCGCCTGGACGCACCCACACCCCCTGGATCTGCACCGCCAGATCGCGCAGCCCCTCGGTTCGGCGCTCGGTGGGCAACGGTATGCAGGCCAGCGCGCGGATGCCCACGTTGCAGACGGCCAGCTCGGCCACATCGCGAACGCAGCCATCGATCACCACGCCTGCCCAGCCATTGCGGGCCGCCGCTGCCCCCAGGTTGCCGCCCAGCAGCGCGCGGCGCAACGAGCCGCCGCCATCCACAACCAGCACCCGGCCCTCGCCCGCGCTTTCGACCGCTTGCTTCACCGGGGTGTTGTCTTCGTAGCATTTGACGGTGGCCACCGGCCCCGCGAAGCGGCGCATCGCGCCGAAATCGCGGAACACCGGCGGCAGCACACGAAAGGCGCCGGAGTCATCGTTCTTGTGGGCGTCACACAAATCGCAGGTGGCCATCATGGGGGTGTTGGACATGGTGAAAAACGGATTGAAAAACGGGTTGAAAAACGAAGGGAAGAAGGGCCCGGAAATCGAGCGCATTGGAGCATGACCACACGCTCTGACGAACAGCTTGCACAGGGCGTGGGCTGAAGTGTTGTTTTCAACGCCAATATGGGCCTCACTTCCTCTGAAAACCTGCAAAAAACCTGATCGCGCCGCTTGGAATGGTGATGCAAGTCCATTAGCATCCGAGACACCAGTGAGAAAGCGCGTTTTCCGCTGGTGAATAGTCAACTTCTAGAAGGATATCCAACCATGGCAACTGCAAAAAAAGCGCCGGCTAAAAAAGCCGCCCCGGCCAAGAAGGCCGCTGCACCGGCAAAGAAGGCCGCTCCTGCGAAGAAGGTCGCTGCACCCGCTAAGAAAGCCGCTCCGGCCAAGAAGGCTGCTGCTCCGGCAAAGAAGGCCGCTCCGGCCAAAAAAGCCGCCCCTGCCAAGAAGGCCGCTCCGGCGAAAAAGCGCACGCCCAACGCTGCGTTCATGAAGGCCATGACGCCCAGCGCTGCCCTGGCCGCCATCGTCGGCTCCACCCCGCTGCCACGCACCGAAGTGACCAAGCAGGTCTGGGCCTACATCAAAAAGAACAAGCTGCAGGACGAAGTGAACCGTCGCATGATCAACGCCGACGCCAAGCTGAAGGAGATCTTCAAGAAGGCCCAGGCTTCGATGTTCGAAATGACCAAGATGATCAACGAACACCTGAAGTGATCAGGCCCTCGGGGCTCCGCGCTTCGCGCAGAGCCTTCGATCAAAAGAGCCGGCGCAAGCCGGCTTTTTTTCGTCTCGACGCGACCAGCGCTGCCGAAGGGCAACATCAATGGGATGCCCCTGCAGAGCATCACCCAAATGTGAGAAACTGAAAAAAACCTACCCCAAATGAGGTATGACAGTTCCACCCCCACAGCCCAACATTCCGGTCAGCGGTTCAGGTCATGAGGACCTGACTTCGCCGTTGCCGCTGCAATACAACAGGGTGGTCCTTGTGATGGACTTGGTGGAATCGGTGCGTCTGATGGCGGCCAACGAGTCGGCGGTGGTGAACCACTGGCGCGGCTTTCTCAGCCATGCACGAACGCAGGTACTGCCCCAGCGGCGCGGTCGACTGGTCAAGAGCCTGGGTGACGGCATCCTGGCCGAGTTCGACCAGCCCGTCGACGCGGTGCAGGCGGCCCACGAGCTCCACCGCTTCTTTGCCCCCCTCAACCAGACCCTGCCGCCCGCCGAGCAACTGCACCTGCGGGCGGGCATCAACGCCAGCCACCTGTATGTCGATTCCGAAGACGTGTATGGCCACGGCGTGAACCTGGCTGCGCGCGTGACCAGCCTGGCCGATCCGGGGGACACGGTGGTCACAGCGGCCGTGCGCGATGCCATCGTGGACGGGGTGGACGGTGAAGTCGAGGACATGGGCGAGAGCTATCTCAAACACTGGCCAGAGCCGGTGCGCACCTGGCTGGTTCACCCGGTGCGAGACGGCCAGGTGGTCTGGCGGCCCGCGGCGCGCGAGGCCGCGCCCGTCGACTTCCGGCCCTCCATCGCCGTCATCCCGTTCGAGGCCCGCAACCCTTCGCCAGAACACTTCGTCGTCGGCGAGCTCATTGCCGACGGCGTGATCGCACAGCTTTCTCGCACCCAGGACCTGCGCGTGATCTCACGCCTGTCCACCACGGCCTTTCGCAACCGCAGCGCCAGCCCCGGCGAAATCGACGCCCGGCTCGACGCCGCCTTTGTGCTCAGCGGCAGCTATGCCACCCTGGGTGACAAGGTGGTCATCATGGCCGAGCTGTCCGACACCCGCCGCCATGAAGTCGTGTGGGCCGAGCGCCTCGGTGGCGACACCCTGGACCTGGTGCAGGAGCAAAGCGAATTGCTCAACACGCTCAGCTCCGCCTGTGCCCACGCACTGCTCCATGCCGAAATCCAGCGCAGTCTGGTGCTGCCCCTGCCCAAGCTGGACAGCAATTCGCTCATGCTGGGTGGCATCACGCTCATGCACCGCTCGACAGCCCGCGACCTGCAGCGCAGCCAGCAGCTGCTCGAGGCGGTGGCTGAACGGCACAAACGCGTGGCGGCACCCCGGGCCTGGATGGCCAAGTGGCACATCATGCAGGTGGTGCAAGGCATCGCAACCGATCCGGCCAGGGAATTCCAGCGAGCGATCGACATGGCCGACCGCGCGCTCGATCTGGAGCCCTCCAGCTCGCTGGCCATGGCCATCAAGGGCCATGCGCTGTGTCACCTGGGCGAGGACGTGGACGCCTCGCACCGCCTGCTGCAGGAAGCCACCCAGAGCAACCCGAACGACGCCATGGCCTGGCTGTACAACAGCGTGTGGTCACAGATGTGGGGCACCCCCACGGATTCGATGATCGAAGCCGAAAACGCCCTGCACCTCTCGCCGCTGGATCCGCAGAAATACTATTTCGAGATGATGCTGGCCAACAGCTACCTGGCGATCGGTGACTACGGCCGATCCATTGCGCTGTGCAAGAGCTCCCTGTGCAAAAACAGGTACCACCTTCCGACCATCAGGGCGCTGCTGTTCGGGCAGTATGAAGCAGGTCTCACCGACGACGCCAAACAGACATTCGAGTTGTTACGGCAGCTCCAACCAGACCTGACGGTGAGCCGATACCTCGCGTCAGGGAGCCAGAGCAAGACAAGGCAACACGGTGCACGCGTTCTGAGTGCATTGGGCTTGCCTGAACACTGAACTTCAACACCAGGATAGGAGTGCATATGAGCGGAGGGTATAGCGGCGGGTATAGCGGCGGCTACTCAGGGGGCTATAGCGGTGGCTATTCCGGTGGCTATTCAGGCGGGTACTCGGGTGGATATTCGGGCGGTTACAGCGGAGGCTACGGATCAAGCCTGGAATCCCAGGCCATTGATGTCAGTCGCGCGGCCATCGCCGGCCCGTTTCAGAGTGCCGTTCTTCACCCGGGGACGCCCGGTTTTGATCACCCTGACAATCTGAAGCTGTGGGCTGACGGCCCGCGGATGACCACCTGCTTCGAAGAGCTGTTCGAAGGTGTGTCCGTCACGGTGAACAAGAGCCGAAAACAGGCATCGATGCGTTTCGCCAATCTCAATGGCAACACCATCAAGAACAAGACGCTGGTGGATTTACAGGGGCCGGACAAGGACTTGCTCAAGCAGCAACTGGAACTGGTGGCCGCCTACGCCGACCTGCGTGGCGACCGTGGAGCCGAGATCATCGACCAGTTGACGGCACCAGTCGGTTATTGGTCTGCCGTGCTAGGGCTGTCGGCCCATCGCCACAAAAAGACCATCCAGCTCATCGAGATCACGCTGGCGCTGTGTGTGCAGGTTGAAATGCGTTTCAAGCACATCTTCGCCACCCTGCGACCGGTCGAGTTCTCACCACAGATTCAACCCATGATCCCGACCCCTGGGCATGGCAGTTGGCCCAGTGGGCATGCCACCGAGGCCTTCGCCGTGGCCCAGATGCTGCAGTCCTTTATGAATCAGGCCCGGCCTGGCAAGAAGGATGGCGAGAACAGCCAGGTACAACTGCAACGCTTGGCCGCACGCATCGCCGTGAACCGCACGGTGGCCGGAGTGCACTTCCCGGTGGACAGCGCGGCCGGCCGCCTGCTGGGCTGCAGCCTGGGCGAGTTTTTTGTGGCCCGCGCAACAGGTGGCAGCGTCCGGCTGCGTGGGTTTGACAGCGCCAGGTTCGTCGAAGCCGATGGCTCACCCAAAGACTTCAAACTCAGCGACCCGTTGGACGCCGGTGCCTACAGCGTCAGTGGCCCGGCGATTGCGCTCCCCAAGGCTGACACCCTGGCTTGGCTGTGGCAGGAAGCGCTGAAGGAATGGGCATGAGACGCCAGGCACCGATGCCTTGGGCAGATTTGCCCAGGGGCGAAGTGACAGGCATCGACTGGTCCGCCACCGGAGCCATCAGCGGCGCTGACCCTTATCTGGCGTGGGCAGAAGCCGATCGATTCGCCGGTTATCGCCTGGGGGAAGGCGCAGCAGCCAAACCCCAGTGGTTGCCGATTGCCATCGAACTCCATCAGGACTACGGCGTCCAGGATCTGCTGCTGGCCTCTGACGTGAAATGGCTACAGGTGTCCAAGGCTTATCTGCAAGTACACGGACTGCGTTTCTGCACAGCCCGAGCGGCCAAGGGATTCTTCAAGGCGCTGCGCAAACGCCCTGCGCTTTCGGCCATCATCCGGCGTTTCGAGCTGGGGCTGCCTGTGGAGGAACACACTGGGCCGTTGAAAAACCCGGCCACCCCACACAGCACGCCAGATACGGAGCGGCCAGCACTGGACGGCAAGGTCCTGGGCATCATCGACGGGGGCCTGGCTCTCGCCAATGCCGCCTTCCTTCGCACCGATGGACTTCCCCGAATTCGCTATTTCTGGCGTCAGGACGAGTTCGATGGCCCCCACGGGCCAGGCATGGGACGCAGCCTGCGTGCCAGACTGGATCCGGTGCGCAGCGGTCCAACGCCATCGGTGATGGGATACGGCCACGAACTGACAGCGAAGGCGATACGGGACGCCATGGACCGTTTCACCATCAACGGAGCGGTCGACGAGGATGACCTTTACGACTACCTGCAGTTCTGGGACCTGAAGCACCCCGTCAGCCACGGTACTCACGTGGCCAGTCTGGCCAGCGGCCCTTGGCTGGCCACGGCCCGCATGAGTAGCGCAGGGCACACGCCCGACATGACCCCAGCCGATGATGCGGCCAGCCAGGCACCGTTGATTGCGGTACAGCTGGACTGGTCCAATGTCGTCGATACGTCGGGCGGGGCCATGAACGTGAGCATTCTGGATGCGCTCATCTATATCCTGAACCGCACAGCACCCAGCGCCCAAGTGGTCGTCAACATCAGCTGGGGAACGCTGGCGGGCCCGCACGATGGCACCTCGGTGCTGGAAGCTGCCATCGAACAGCTGATTGCCTTGCGCGGCCCCGAACATCTGCAGGTTTTTGTGCCGGCCGGCAACGGCTACCAGGATCGCACCCACGCGAACAAAACGCTGGCTCCTGGGGAGTCGGTTGAACTGACATGGCACGTCCAGCCTGACGACCGGACACAGAGTTTTCTGGAGCTCTGGCTGGGTGACCCGGATTTGCCCGAAAAGGCTCTGCAAGATGTGCGTATCGAAGTCACCCTGCCCGGAGGGCGGGCGCTTGAAGCTTTGACGACCGGCAATGCAGGCTGCTGGCCCTCTTCCCAGAGCCCGCAACTGGCACTGGTGTTTCCCCACCGGACCGCCTTGGGTCGGTACGGTTCTTGCGCCCTGCTGGCGCTGTGTCCAACGGCGTCCCACAACCCGGCTGACCGGCTCGCACCAGCCGGCACCTGGCGGGTCAAGATCAGCAATGACGGCGTCCACCCGGTGGTGCTCGACGCCTACATCGAACGGGACGATGTGGCTCTGGGTACACATACCGGAGCCCGTCAGTCCTACTTCGATGGGAAGTGCTACGACACCAGCGGCAATATTGAAAGTTTCGTGGACGAACCGGACAACCCGACGGCGATCCGACGCAGCGGCACGTTCAACAGCATCGGCACCGGGCAAGCCACTGTGTCGGTCGGCGGCGTGCGCTTCGCCTCCAGTGCCTTCGATCCGGCAGCACGCTACAGCCCCAGACTGCCGGACCCGGATGCCACACGGCTACCACAGCGCTACCGGGTCGCCAAAGTACCCGATGCACTGGCGGTTTCCGACGAGAGCACCGCACTCTGGGGTGTCCTGGGTGCCGGTAGCCGCAGTGGCAGCGCCGTGCGGCTTTTTGGCACCAGCTGCGCATCGCCCCAACTCGCCAGGGCGCGGTTCGACCGGCTTGAGTAAGCACTCTTCAGGTCGGCTCAACCTGCTTGGAGATGGGCCGACCAGTCGAGACGCCCACCCACCTTTCCCGAAAACAGAACAAACAGCCGTTCACCAACGCGCCGGTAGCGGCTTCAGCAGCCAGATCCAGCGCTCGCGCACGGCGATGTAGCCGCCGCTCTCCAGATCTTTCAGCAGGCGGCTGACCATCTCGCGCGAACAGGCCAGGTGCTGCGCCATGGCCTGGTGGGTGATGCGTTCGCCCAGCATGCGTTCACCGTGTGGATCGGGCGCCTGAGCCATCTTGTTCAGCAGGCTGACCAGACGACCGTAAACATCGATGAGGGCCACGCTGCGCGCGCTTTCCGTGGCCAGGCGGGCGCGCCGGATCAGACGGCCCAGGAGTTCGAGGGCAAATTCGGGGTGATCGGCGATGTAGCCCAGCAGCGTGGCCCGGGTCACCACGGCGCAGGTGCTGGCCTCGGTGGCTTCGACATTGGCCGACCGGGGGCCGCCGTCGAGCGACATTTCGCCCACGTATTCCCACGGCCCATAGGTGCCGAGGGTGAGTTCCTTGCCACTGTTGTCGGCCAGAAAGGCCCGGAGCCGGCCCTTGAGAACGACGTAGAGCGTGTCGCCGGTTTCCCCTTCCTGGATCAGCAGCGTCCCGCGGCGGTAGAGGCGCGGCACCCCGAGGGCGGCCAGAGCCTCAATGTGTGATGTGGAACCGGGTTGGGGCGAGAAGGCTGCGGCAAGGGGCATGGATGCTCATGGTTGTGCGAACTCCATGGCATTGTGATGCATCGGGGAAACGATGCGCAAGGCGGGCACCACCGGCGGCAGGCTGTTGACGCGCTGCATCATCAACCGGATGCTCGGGCAGCCGGTCTTTTCGCGCAAGGCCTTGATCTGGCTGCGCACCGTGGACTGGACCACGCCGTGTTCGGCCGCGATGTCGGGGATCGACAAGCCGCGGCACAACCCCATCAGCACCGACTCTTCACTCGGACTGAGGTTTTGCGACCGGGCAAACATGCGGACCGCCAGGTTCTCGCAGGCGCTTTGTCGCGACAACAGCACCAGCACCAGTGGCTCGTCGGTCTCCAGGGGGTGGCTCAGCGGGATGAAGGCCAGCGACAGCTCCCGCGATGCACTGCGAAGCGACACCAGCCGGCGTTGGCCACGCAGAGCGTGCTCCAACGCCTGCTGGATCTGCACGGTGAAATCGGTGGTGGTCCCCAGCAGCGTGTTGCCGTGGTTCATGATCAGCCGCGCGCTGACCATTTCGTGGCGTGCGAGGTGGTTGGCATGACGCAGACGGCCCTGGCCGTCGATCACCAGCACACCGTAGTCGACTTCGTCCAGAACGCGCAGCAGGAGTGCCTGCTCCAGGCCGCTCTGAGCACCCAGGCCCGCTGCCGAAAATTGGCTGCGGGTGGAGATGGTTTCATTGGCTTGCCACATGTGACGTTCCTCCGTCGTGTTGATGGAGGAACTTTAAAAAAATGGCGGCCGGACAGGTAGCGCGTGGTTGCCCGGCGTTTTGTGATCTATTTACATTTCGCCCAGAAATCGGCCCGCAACAGGTCTTATGCCCGCGCCTTGTCGCGGATGGCCGACAAAGTGCCCCGCGTGGTGATGACTTCTTCACTGAGCATCACTTCGATCACCGTGCCGCCGGGCGCCGCCAAGGCACGCAGCAGCGCGGGCTCGAATTCGGCGGTGTGGGTGATCTGCTCGGCTGCGTAGCCGTAGGCCCGTGCGAGTGCACAGAAGTCCGGATTGTTCAGGTCAGAACCGCTCACGCGCGCCGGGTACTCGCGCTCCTGGTGCATGCGGATGGTGCCGAAGGTGCCATTGTTGAGCAGCAGCACGATGCTTCTTGCGCCGTGCTGCACGGCAGTGGCCAGTTCCTGACCGTTCATGAGGAAGTCGCCGTCGCCCGCGATGGTGAAAGCGGTGCGCCCGGTGAGAATGGCCGCCCCGATCCCCGCCGGTACGCCGTAGCCCATGGCGCCGTTGGTGGGTGCGAGCTGGGTCTTGTGGCCTTTGACCAGCCCGTGGTAGCGGTAGAAGCGGTGCAACCACGACGCAAAGTTGCCCGCGCCGTTGGTGAGCACAGCATCGGCCGGCTGGTGCTCCTGAAGCGTGTGGATGATGGCTGGCATGTCGATCGTGCCGGGCAGCACGATGCCGCCGTTGGCCACGTCCACATTGGCCTCGTAATCGGCGTGGCAGGCCTGTGTCCACTGGCCCCAAGCGACACCGGGTGGCGCGGTCAAAACCTCCAGGCTGCGCGCTGCCGCGTTCATGGTGGCGTTGATCGCCAGCGTGGCCTGGTACACGCGGTTCAGCTCTTCGGCGCTGGCGTGGATGTGCACCAGCTTCTGTTTCGGCACCGGTGCTTCAATCAAGGTGTAGCCGCCGGTGGTCGCTTCGCCCAGGCGCGGGCCGATGGCGATCAACAGGTCGCTCTCGCGCACGCGTGCGGCCAGTGCCGGATTGATGCCCAGACCGATGTCGCCCGCGTAGTTGGGGTGGTGGTTGTCGAAACAGTCCTGGAAGCGGAAGGCGTTGGCCACCGGCAGCTGCCAGTTTTCAGCAAAGCGCTGCAAGGCCGCAGCCGACTGCGGCGTCCAGCCGCCACCGCCGGCGATCACCAGCGGGCGCTCGGCCTGCAGCAGCAGTTCGCGCAGGGTGCGCAGCGCGCCCGGGTCGCTCCAGGCCTGCACCGGCTCCACGCGCGGCAGCGGTTCGACGTCCACGGTTTGAGTGAGCATGTCTTCGGGCAGCACGAGCACCACCGGACCGGGCCGGCCGTTCATGGCGGTGGCGAAGGCGCGGGCCACGTATTCGGGGATGCGGCGCGGATCGTCGATGCGCTCCACGCGCTTGGCCATGCCCTTGGTACTCGGCCCAAAGAAGCTCAGGTAGTCCACCTCCTGAAAGGCTTCGCGGTCGCGCGCGTCGCTGGCCACATCGCCGATGAACAGCACCATGGGCGTGGAGTCCTGGAAGGCGGTGTGCAGGCCGATGGAGGCGTTGGTCGCGCCCGGTCCGCGGGTCACGAAGCAGATGCCCGGTCGCCCGGTGAGCTTGCCCTGGGCTTCGGCCATGAAGGCGGCGCCGCCCTCCTGCCGGTTCATCACGAAACGGATGCGGTCGGCGTGGGCATGAAAGCCGTCGAGCACGGCGAGGTAACTTTCGCCCGGCACGCCAAAGGCGTGGGTCACACCCTGGGCGATCAGGCATTCAACGAGCAGGTGGCCGGCGAGTTTTTGTGTCATGCCGGCATTGTGCCGCGGGTCGAAATTCAAACTGTCCTGCGGCCGACACCCACAGCCGCATAGACCGATATGAACAGCACCACCGCGGCGCCGGCCAGCGTGAGCGCGTACCAGCCGCGGTCCATCAGGGCGCCAAACACCAGCGGCGAAATCGCGAAACCCACGTCGAGGCCCGAGTACACGGTGCCGTAGACACGGCCGGTCGCGCCTTTGGGCGTGGCTTTCTTGATCATCATGTCGCGGCTGGGGCCACCCACGCCGACGGCAAAGCCAGTGGCGGCCAGCGCCACCATGGTACCGGTGGCGCCCAGCCAGCCGGTGGCGCACAGCAGCAGCAAGGCCGCACCGCAGGACATCGAGACCGCCACCACGCGGTCGCTGGAGAACCGGTGGCTCTGGCCGTAAGCCGCCACGAAGCCGCCGACCAGCATGCCTCCGGCACCGCACAGCATGTAGGCGCTGATGGTCAGCGTTGCGGCTTCGACGCTCACGCCGTACAAGCTCTTCAGGATCGACGGCGCAAAACTCTGCACCACCGCGAGCGTCATCGTGGACAACAGAAAAAAGGCAAAGCACCACCACACCACCGGCAGTTTCAGATAGGCCAGCTCGGCGCCCTTCGGTGCGTCGGCGTGGCGCACGTGCACCTCGGTGCGCAGCTTGTCGCGCTGCCAGAACAGCAGGGCCAGAACGGCCACGTAGAGCAGCGCGGCGGCGTGGTACGCGGTGCGCCAGTCGGCCAGTGCGGTGATGCCGACCAGGAACGCGGGCGCCAGCGCCCACCCCAGGTTGCCGGTGAGACCGTGGGCGCTGAAGGCGTGGCCCAGGCGCGGCGCCGACACGCGCTGGTTCAGGATGGTGAAGTCCGCCGGGTGGAACGGCGCGTTGCCCAGTCCGGCCAGAGCGGCCACCAGCACCAGGCCCATGTAGCCCGTGACCATGGACGCGGCCAGCGAAGCCAGCAGGAAGCAGGTGATGGCGGCGAACAGCACCGGCCGCGCACCGATGCGGTCCACCACGAAGCCGGCCATGGCCTGGCCCGAACCCGAGATGATGAAAAAGATGCTCATGAGCAGTCCGACGTCGGAATAGCTCAGGCCAAAGTCGCGCATGAACACCGGAAACAGCGGCGCGAGCAGCAGGTGGGAGAAATGCGAAGTGCCGTGCGCCAGGCCGACGAGGCCGATCACGGAGGCATCCTGCTTGAGGGGAATGGGGTTGACCGGCGCTGTGGCGCCGAGGGTGGCGGTGTTCATGCGGCCAATGGTAGGGTGGGCAGATGGGGCTGTTTTGCGATAAAAAGACAATTCCTGTCGAATTCCAGCCAAACCGCCCTGCCCCACCCATGAAACCCCGCCGCCCGCGCCAGGCCGTCCCGGTCGGCGACACCGACCCCTTCGAACCCACGCCGGCGCGGCCGGTGCGCTGCCGCGCACGCGCCATGGGGCACGACACCCAGTTCGAGCCGCACCACCACCCCTGGGGCCAGCTCGCCTGTTGCGCCAGCGGCCTGCTGCAGGTGACGGTGTCCACGCCGGGAGACCCGAGCAGCAACGCGCCCGCGTTCGAAACCACCACCATCGTGCCGCCGTCGCGCGCGGTCTGGATTCCGCCGGGGGCGCGGCACGCCGTCACCATGCTCGAAGCCTCGCAACTGCACACCCTCTACATCGACGCGTCGGTGGTGCCGGCGGACTGGCGCTGTTCGCGCGTCCTGGTGGTGTCGCCGCTGCTGCGCGAGCTGGTGCGCGGCATGGACCAACCCCACGCGCAGCAAGCGCCCCAGCAGCAGGCCCTGGCCACGCTCGTGCTGGCCGAGATCGCGCACGCGCCGACCCAGCCCCTGGGTGTGCCCATGCCCGACCCGCAACACGGCGACCGCCGGCTGCGCGCGCTGTGCGAAGCCGTGATGAACGCACCCGCGCAGCACGCCACGCTGGCCGCCTGGGCGGCGCACAGCGGCGCGAGCGAACGCACGCTGGCGCGGCTGTTTCGTGAAGAACTGGGGACCGGCTTCCAGCGCTGGCGCCAGCAGGTGGTGCTGGCCCATGCATTGCCCATGCTGGCGCGCGGCACGCCCGTGAGCCAGGTGGCCGCGGCCAGCGGCTACGCGAGCGACAGTGCCTTCACCGCCATGTTCCGCGCCGCGCTGGGCCAGCCGCCCACACGCTTCGGGCCGGGTCGACCAGCGTCCGCCTGATCAGGCGGGCCGCTCGACAGGCAACACCTCCCAGACCCGCTCCTTGGGCCGGCACAGGCGCGTGCCCAGCGGCGTGACGACGATGGGCCGCTCCACCAGCACCGGGTGGTTCACCATGAAATCGAGCAATTGCTCATCGCTCCAGTCGGGCCGGGCCAGATCGAGCTGCGTGTACAGATCGCCCTTGGTCCGGATCACGTCACGCGGGCGCAGGGCCATGGCTTTCAGCAGGCCGGCCAGCTGTTCGCGCGTGTAGGGTGTCTTCAGGTACTCAACCACCAGCGGGTCGAGGCCCGCCTCGCGGACCATGGCCAACACGTTGCGCGAGGTGCTGCAGGCGGGGTTGTGGAAAAAGGTGATCTCGGAGTTCTTGGGCTTCATGTCGGTGCTTCGGTGGAGGCTGGCGCGAGCATAGCGCCCGCTCGCGGTGCAAAGTGCCCGGCCATCGGGCGCTGGCGACCTTGTCACGCCCCTGTCACGGCCGGCCCGTATCTTGCTGATCTGAAGTCACACGCACAGGGAGCACCATATGGCCAACATCGAACGGTTCGCCAAAACACCCAAGGCCTGGGACGCGCTCGCACGCCCGGGCCAGATCGGGCGCAAAGCCCACAGCCTGCTGCTGATGGCCAACGGACGGCGCAGCGAGCGGGAGCTTTCCATGCTGCTGGGGGATGACGTCTCCGAGCTGGCACACGGGCTGCAGCTCCAGGGTTACCTGCAGCCTATTCCGCTCGTGATGTATAGCGACGGGGACAACACCCTCAACAGCTGATCGCCCAGGCGCTCAGAGCCAGCGCTTGAGCAACCCCATCACCTGCTCAAAGCGCTTGCCGTACGGCGGGTAAAACAGGCTGCCCATCGCAAAGCGCGATTGCACCAGCACGGATTTCTGCTGCGTGAAACGCAGGAAGCCCGTTTCACCGTGGTAGGCGCCCCAGCCACTCTCGCCCACGCCACCAAACGGCAGGTTGTCGTGGGCAATATGCAGCAGGGTGTCGTTCACGGTCACACCGCCGCTCACCGTGTTGCTCAGCACGTGGTCGCGCGCGCCGGTGTCGCTGCCGAACCAGTAGAGCGCCAGTGGGCGCGGCCCGGCGTTGATGGTGTTGATGGCGTCGTCCAGTTTTCTGTAGGTCAGCACCGGCAGGATGGGGCCGAAGATCTCCTCGCGCATCAGGCGAAGACCGGACGGGGCATCAAACACCAGGACCGGGTTCATCTGGCGCTCCTGGGCCACCGTGTGTGCCCCCTCCACAACCGCGGCACGAATCTCCACCACCCGCGCACCCTGTGTCCGGGCCTCTGACAGCAGCGACTGCAGGCGCGCATGGTGCCGGTCACTGACGATGCTGGTGTAGTCGGGGTTGCCGCCGATGGTGGGGAACAGGCGCACCACGGCCGCCGCAAACGCCTGTTCGAATTCGGCCTCGCGCCCGCGCGGCAGCAGCACGTAGTCGGGTGCGATGCAGGTCTGCCCGGCGTTGAGCAGCTTGCCGTGGGCAATCTTGATGGCGGCGCTGGCGATGTCGCACGAGGCGTCGATGATGCAGGGTGACTTGCCGCCCAGCTCCAGCGTGGTCGGCGTGAGGTTGGCAGCCGCCGCCGCCGCCACCTTGCGGCCAACGGCGGTGGAGCCGGTAAAGAACAGGTGGTCAAACGGCAGGCTGGCGAACTCGTGCGCCACGTCCGCCCCGCCCTGCACCACACACACCTCGTCGGTCGCAAAGGCCTGGTTCAACACCGCAGCCAGCAACGCCGAGGTGTGCGGCGTCAGCTCGCTGGGCTTGATCATCACGCGGTTGCCCGCCGCCAGCGCCGTGGCGGCCGGGCCCAGCGTGAGCTGCAACGGGTAGTTCCAGGGGCCGATGACCCCGATCACGCCCAGCGGCTGGCGCTGGATGTGCGCGCTGGCGGGCTGCAGGTAGATGGGTGTGGACACGCGCCGCGGTTTCATCCACGCGCCGGTGTGCTTCTCCAGGTCGCCCAGCAGCGCGCGCAGCACGAAAAAGTCGGCCACCTCGGTGAGTTGCAGGGAGCGTACGCCGAAATCGGCCTGCACCGCTTCGGCCAGCGCCGCGCCGTGCACGTCGATCAAGGCCCGCATGCGCTGCAGGCGGTCGAGTCGAAGCGCCAGCGGCACGTCGATCTGGGAGCGGCTGGCCCGGTACTGCGCGTCAAACAGGGCGCGCATCGGGAGGTCGGGCGGGGTCTGGGTCATGGTGCCATCATAGAAAAGACGCCGCCCCGGAGATAGGGGTTGTGCCCCTATCAGGCCGGAACCGCTTCGGTGGCGACGACACAGGCGTGTGCGGGAGCCCCGGGCACGCCCTTGACCACCGCGTCGATGGCGGCATCGACCACCGGCCGCACCGCCAGCGGCCGCAACCCGCGCTGGCGGATGAGCTTTTCACAGCTGCGCCGGGTCATGGTGTGCGGGTGCCCGCCCCGGCTGGTGAACAGGAACAGCGTGGCCCGGGCGTTGGCCCATACCAGCCGGGCGCGCAGCCACTGTCCGCTGGCCTGCAGATCCACCCAGTCACCCACATGCAGACTGGCGAGCACGCCTGCGGTTTCTGTCCCTTCATCCGCATCTTCGCTGGACGTGGACAGCGGCGCTGCCGCGGAGTCCTCCACCAGCGTGGCAACCGCAGCCGGCGCATCCTGGAACCCGGCGTCGACCCGCTCACGCGCCGCCAGCCAGGGCGTGTCTGCCACCCGCGGCCGGGGAGCCTCAGCCAGGTTGTCCGTTTCGGGAAAGGCGACCACCGGGGTTTCGAGCGCACCCGGCATCGAAGTCCCGGCCTGGGACCGGGCGCTGGCACGGCGCAACGCCAGCACCGGCTCGTGGTAGCGGATCAAGGCATCGAAAAAGGTCTGCGTTTCTTCTGCCGGTTTGTCCAGCATGCCCAGCCCGGCTCGCAGTTTCTGCAGCAGACCCGGCAGCATCTCGATCAGCTTGCGCGGCTGGTGCAGCGTGACCTCGTGGCGCACGCTCCACAGCAGATCCGAGATCAGGGCCCGGTAGCCCAAGGGGTCAGGGCCACCGTCGGGATGGCGCAGCTGCGCCTCGGCGATCACCAGCGACCAGCTGCCGTAGAGAAAATCCAGCACTGCCGCAGGCGCGTTGAACACGTCGGGCCGCAGGCTGATTTCCCACGCCACCTGGTCCGCCAGCTCCTGGCGTGCTTCGGCGAAATGCAGGGCCTGCAGGTGCTGCGCCTGCGCTTCCGCCTCGGCCTGGTCGGCACCCGCCCAGTCTTCCCGCAGGTGTTCCAGCGCCACCGCAAAGGGTTCGGGCGTCGCACCGGGCAAGGCGTTGAGGGCATTGACGGCCTCGCGCACCGGCGCATGGAACTGCTCGAACTCGGCCGAGAATTCGTCGTTGAAGCGGAAGCTGCGCTGCGCGACCTGTTCGACGAGCAGGCGGGCCGGGTGCTGGTCTTTGGCGAAGAACCGGGGGTCGTCCATCGCCAGCCGCAGCAGGGCCGGCTCCAGCGCCACCACCGCCTCGCGCACCGGCGCCAGCAGCAGCGGATCGCGCGCCACCTGGTTGACCAGCTTGCGCACCAGGTCCAGGCCCACCGCCTGCGACACGCGTTCGGCTTGCTGCTTGAGGTCGAGCAACACCCGCGTGCGCTCGTGCGGAGCGGCGTAGGCGCCCCAGTGGTCCGTGCCCAGTTGCGAACCGATGCTGACCGCTCGCGCAGGCCGGTCAACGACCGGCAGGCCGCGGAACTGCTCACGCTCGCGATCCACGACCACTTCGTCCAGCAAAGGCCAGTCGGCCTGGGTCTGGGCGATCCGCTGCTCGCGCCCCAGTTGTTCGTAGTAGCCCGAATCGAGCGCTTGCTCGAACCGGTCACCCTCATCGGCCAGGAAATCGTGAAACACCTGATGGTCCAGCCGGGTCTGCGTGCCGGCCAGGGCCGTCATGGGCGGCAGCGCCTGATACGGATCACCGCGCCCGGTCGGAGCGGGTTCAAAAGACAGCGCGTCGCGGGTCAATGGATCGCGCCGCGCTGAAGCCGGACCCGAGCCCGCTTGCGGATCCTCCACCAGGCGGATGCGATAGCCCGCTTCCTGCACATTAGCCTGCTGCAGCCGCAGCGCCAGTTGTTCGTAGAGCTGGCACAGCCCGCGACCGAGCGGGCTGGCCAGGTTCTGCAACCACAGGGACCGGATCTCGGGCTCGCGCTCGAACTCGGCAATGAGGTCGCGCAGCACCCGCACGAACACCGAGGGACGCAGCGGGTTCTTCTCCACCTGCACCGTCTCGAAGCCGATGAGCGAACTCATGCGCGCATCCAGCGCCGTCAGGGCCTGCTCCACCACCGGCATCAGGTCCTGCAGCAAGCGGGCCGATTCCAGCGATTCGGACACCGACAGGTCATCCACCAGCGCCAGCAACGAGGAGTCGGACAACAGGGCCAGCGACGACGTTCGCCCGCCCTCGTCCCCTCCCCGCTCGAAGGCCTCGCGCAAGCGCACCGGATAGGCATCGGTCAGCGCGCCCTTGCGTTGTGTCAATGCCCAGCAGGCCTGGGCCAGGCGCTGGCGCTCGGCCACCGCGCTGGACTTCGTTTCGGCCGCCTGCAACGAAGCCACCGCCGCCTCGACGCAACGGCCCAGCAAAGGCTTCGCCTGGCGGGCGACCTCATCAAAACATTGATCGAGCAACTGTGACGAATTCGGCATATATCCTTGGATTTATACCGTCCGCCTCCTGTTCGAATGCAAGGCAATGGCAACAACCTGTTACCAGTGCGACCGTCTATCCCCCGGTCACGACCGCCTGACGGTTCTCATGCATCAGGCCATTTCGATGGGTTCGCCGAACTCGAACACGCCCGGGTGGCGCACCGGATCCACGCCAACCGGAATCACCGATTTCGGTGGGTACTTGCCTTCCAGCAGCAGCTTGGAGAGCGGGTTCTCGATGCGCTGCTGAATCGCGCGCTTCAAGGGCCGGGCGCCGAACACCGGGTCAAAACCGACCTTGGCCAGTTCGGCCAGCGCGGCGGGTGCCACCTCCAGCCGCAGGTCCATCTTCTGCAGGCGGACCTGCAAAGCCTTGAGCTGGATGCCGGCGATCGACGCGATGTGCTGTGCGTCCAGCGCGTGGAACACCACGGTCTCGTCGATGCGGTTCAGGAACTCGGGCCGGAAATGATCCTTGAGCTCACCCCAGACAGCTTCCTTGATGTCGTCGTAGGGCTGCCCCACCATGGCCTGGATCAGGTGCGAGCCGATGTTGCTCGTCATCACGATCACCGTGTTCTTGAAGTCCACGGTGCGGCCCTGGCCGTCGGTCAGGCGGCCGTCGTCCAGCACCTGCAGCAGCAAGTTGAACACGTCCGGGTGCGCCTTCTCCACCTCGTCAAGCAGCAGCACGCTGTAGGGCTTGCGGCGCACGGCTTCGGTCAGGTAACCGCCCTCCTCGTAACCCACGTAGCCGGGTGGCGCACCGATCAGGCGGGCCACGGAGTGTTTCTCCATGAACTCGCTCATGTCGATGCGGATCAGGTGCTCCTCGCTGTCGAACAGGAAGCCCGCGAGGGCTTTGCACAGCTCGGTCTTGCCCACGCCGGTCGGGCCGAGGAACAGGAAGGAACCGGTCGGGCGGTTCGGGTCCGACAGGCCCGAGCGCGAACGGCGGATGGCGTTGGCCACGGCCGAGATCGCTTCGTCCTGCCCCACCACACGGGTGTGCAGCTTGTCTTCCATCACCAGCAGCTTGTCGCGCTCGCCCTGCATCAGCTTGGCGACTGGGATGCCGGTGGCACGCGCCACCACTTCGGCAATCTCTTCGGCGCCGACCTGGGTGCGCAGCAGCTGCGGACCCACACCCGCGCCACCCTTGGCCTTGCCGGACTCTTTTTCCTGCGCTTCCTTGAGCTGCTTCTCCAGCTCGGGCAGCTTGCCGTATTGCAGCTCGGCCACCTTGGCCAGGTCGCCCTTGCGGGTCAGGCTTTCGATCTGCTGGCGCAGCTGGTCGATTTCTTCGCGCACCTGGGCGCTGCCCTGGGCGGTGGCCTTTTCGGACTTCCAGATTTCATCCAGATCGGCGATCTCTTTCTGCAGCTTGGTGATCTCTTCATTGATCAGCACGAAGCGCTTCTGCGAGGCTTCGTCCTTTTCCTTCTTGACGGCTTCGCGCTCGATCTGCAGCTGGATCAGCCGGCGGTCGAGCTTGTCCATCACCTCGGGCTTGGAGTCGAGTTCGATCTTGATCTTGGCCGCGGCCTCGTCAATCAGGTCGATCGCCTTGTCGGGCAGGAAACGGTCGGTGATGTAGCGGTGGCTCAGCTCGGCCGCGGCCACGATGGCCGGGTCGGTGATGTCCACGCCGTGGTGCACCTGGTAGCGTTCCTTCAGGCCGCGCAGGATGGCGATGGTCGCCTCCACCGTCGGCTCGCCCACCAGGATTTTCTGGAAGCGGCGCTCCAGCGCGGCGTCTTTTTCGATGTACTTGCGGTACTCGTCCAGCGTGGTCGCGCCCACGCAGTGCAGCTCGCCACGCGCGAGCGCCGGCTTGAGCATGTTGCCGGCGTCCATCGCGCCTTCGGCCTTGCCGGCGCCCACCATGGTGTGCAGCTCGTCGATGAAAACGATGGTCTGGCCTTCGTCTTTGGCCAGTTCATTCAGCACGGTCTTCAGGCGCTCTTCAAACTCGCCGCGGAACTTGGCACCGGCCAGCAACGCGGCCATGTCCAGGCTCAGCACGCGCTTGCCCTTGAGCGAATCGGGCACCTCACCGGCCACGATGCGCTGTGCCAGGCCTTCGACAATCGCGGTCTTGCCCACACCGGGCTCACCGATCAGCACCGGGTTGTTCTTGGTGCGGCGCTGCAGCACCTGGATGGCGCGGCGGATTTCGTCGTCGCGACCGATCACCGGATCGAGCTTGCCCAGGCGGGCGCGCTCGGTCAGGTCCATGGTGTATTTCTTCAGCGCTTCGCGCTGGCCCTCGGCCTCGGGGCTGTCCATCTTCTGGCCGCCGCGCACGGCCGTGATGGCGCTTTCCAGGCTCTTGCGGGTCAGCCCGTTTTCGTTCGCGATGCGGCCGATATCGCCCTTCTGGTCGGCCACGGCGAGCAGGAACAGCTCGCCGGCGATGAACTCGTCACCGCGCTTGATGGCTTCCCTTTCGGTGGCCTGCAACAGCTTGGCCAGATCGGAGCCGACCTGCACCTGCTCCTGGCCCTGCACTTCGGGCAGGCGCTTCACTGCCGCCTCGGCGGCCTTGGCCAGTCCCTGCACGTTCACCCCCGCGCGCTGCAGCAGCGACTGCGGGCCGTCGGCCTGGCGCAGCATGGCCAGCAGCAGGTGGGCCGGATCAATATAGGCGTTGTCGTTGCCGAGCGCCAGGGTCTGGGCTTCGCTCAGGGCTTCCTGGAACTTGGTGGTGAGTTTGTCGAGTCGCATGAAAGAGCTCTCCGGAAAATTTGATTACCCGGCATTTGGAGCGATTCCCCGGGTTTTCAAGATGATCTTTCCAGCTTGCGCCCGCGTGCACCACATCGTCTTGACGCAGATCAGCCGATACCCGCCCTTTGGGGACCGTCTGGACCGGCGCCGCTCAACGGCGCCAGTAGGCGTAGGTCCAGGCGGTATTCAGGCCCAGCCGGCGGTACAGCGCGAGCGCCGGCCCGTTGTCCGCGACGACCTGGAGAAACACCCGGTGAATCCCGCGGCGCAAGGCCTCTTCGGCCATGGCCTGCAACACCCGCCCGGCCAGGCCCCGGCCCCGGTGTGAGGCGGTGGTGCGCATGCCGTGCACGCTGAGCCAGCCGTGGCCGTAGGCCGCGGCCCCGCAGGCCACCGTCTGCCCGTCTTCGCGCAGGCTGGCAAACAGCGTCCCGGTGGCCCGGCTCAGCGAGCGGGCACGGCTCGCACCGTCCACCGGATCCAGGCCTTCGCCCAGGAACATCGCCATCCAGGCGACGTCGGGCGTGTCCGCCAGGTCCGCCACCGGCCCGGTCTGCGCCATCAGCAGGTCCTGCACGCGGCCACACTGCGTCAGCGTGGGCTGGGCGCGGGCGAAGCCCCGCGCCTGCAACCCCTGGTGCAGGGCTTCGAAGGCCGGTCCATCGGGCAGGCGGAAGGCCGGCACGAAACCCTGGGCGGCGTAGCGTTCGAGGATGTCGTCGAGCACCGCAGGGTCGGCATTGCCATGGCTCAGGGGGACAGCGCTGCGGGCACGGCCCACGGTGCCGCTGTCCATGGGCAGCAGCCAACCGGGCAGCGACTCCACGCGCTCGGGCGACACGGCGTCGAGCGTGGCGCGCTCGATGGCTTCGATGTCGGCGTCGGAAAGGATCGTGGGCGCCATGTCAATATGGGCTGTCAGGCGTTCTGACTCTGGATGCCCCACTTGGCCAGCGCCGCGTCATCGCTGACCCGCGCATCCACCCAACGTGCACCCTCCGGCGTCTGTTCTTTCTTCCAGAACGGTGCCTGGGTCTTGAGGTAGTCCATCAGGAACTCGCAGGCCTGGAAGCTCTCGCCGCGGTGCGCAGAGGTCACGGCGACCAGCACGATCTGATCCAGCGGCTGCAGCAGGCCGACGCGGTGGATCACGCGCGCTGCGTAGATGTCGAAGCGTTTGAACGCCTCGTCGATCATGGCCTCGATGCTCTTTTCGGTCATGCCCGGGTAGTGCTCCAGCTCCATGGTGCTGATGCTCTGGCCATCGTTGCGGTCACGGACCGTGCCAACGAAGGTGCAGATGGCACCCACGCGCTTGTCCTGCTCGCGCAGCCGGGCGACCTCGGTGCTGAGGTCGAAGTCCTGGGTCTGGATGCTGACGCGGGCGTTCATGCTCAGCCTCCGGTCACGGGCGGGAAAAAGGCCACTTCCGCGCCCTCGCTGAGCGCAGCGGCTTCATCGGTCATGGTCTGGTTGAGCGACACGCGCACCGCCCGGCCACGCGCCAGCGCCTCGGCGTAGCCCCCGCCCCGCGCGATCAGTTCGTCGCGCAGGTCGGTCAGCGTGCCAGCCGCCGTGTCCAGCGGCTCGCTGCCGGTGCCGACGGCCTCGCGGATGGAAGCGAAATAGCGCAGTTGAATCTTCACGGGATAGGCCTTCAGAGCAGCAGGTCGGCAAAAGAAAGATAGGACACCAGATCGCCCCGGGCGATGGTGGTGCCAGCCGGGTTGTCCACCAGGCCGTCGCCCCAGACCGCGGAGGTCAACACGCCCGAACTCTGGTTGGGAAACAGGTCCAGTCCGCCGGCGGCGTTGCGGCGCACACGCAGGAACTCGCGGCGCTTGTCGGCGCGCGGCAGGTCGAAGTGGGCGGGCAGCTTCACCGGTTGCAGACCCGGCACTTCGGCACCCTGCAGCCGCAGCAGGAAGGGTCGCACCAGCAACAGGAAGGTGACGAAACTGGACACCGGGTTGCCCGGCAGACCGATGAAATGGCAGGGCAACGCCGCATCGGCACCAGCCCCCGCATCGCGCCGCACCGTGCCGTACGCGAAAGGCTTGCCCGGCTTCATGGCGATCTGCCACAGGTCGAGGCTGCCCAGCTGCTGAACGGACGGCTTGATGTGGTCCTCTTCGCCCACCGAGACACCGCCGCTGGTGAGGATCAGGTCGTGGTGGTCGGCCGCGGTCTTGAGCGCGGCGAGCGTCAGCTCGCGCTTGTCCGGCACGATGCCGAGGTCGCTCACTTCGCAGCCCAGGCGCTGCAGCAGCGTGCGCAGAAAGAAACGGTTGGAGTTGTAGATCGCGCCGGGCTTCATGTCTTGCGGAGCCACCTCGCCCGGCATCACGAGTTCGTCGCCGGTGGAAAACAGGGCCACGCGCGGACGCACCATCACCGGCAGCTGGGCGCAACCGATACTGGCCGCCAGCCCCAGGCTGGCCGGGGAAAGCCGCGTGCCACGCGGCAAAACCACCGCTCCACGCGTCACGTCTTCGCCGGCGCGACGCACCCACTGGCCAGCGGCCGGCACGGCGTCAATGTGCACCGCATGCAGGTTGCCGCCGACCTCTCGGGTGTCTTCCTGCATCACCACCGCATCGGCACCCGCGGGCATGGGCGCACCTGTGAAGATGCGCGCACACGTGCCGGGCCGCAACGGCTCGGCGGCATGACCGGCCGCGATGCGCTGCGACACCGCCAGCACCTTGCCGGCTTCGGTCACGTCGGCCGCGTTGACGGCATACCCGTCCATGGACGAGTTGTCCTGTGGTGGCACCTGCAGTCCTGAAACCAGATCGCTGGCCAGCACGCGGCCATCGGCCTCGAACGTGGCCACCGTCTCGACCCGGGACAACGGAACGACCCGCGCGAGCAGGTCGGTCAACGCAGCGTCCAGCGCCATCAAGGGAGCCCGTGCGGGCGGTACAGAAGCGTTCATGGCGTCAGGGTCGGTGGATGGGCATGTCCGCCGGGTCAGATGTAGGCCTCGGGAACATAGTCAAAACGGTCTTCATTGTCGAGCAGCCAGCCGGCCACGGCAGCGGCGTCGTTCAAATTCAGCACCGGGCGCAGGGTGGTCTGCGGCAATTGATCGGTGCTGTCGGTGGCGATGGCGGCGACAAAGGGATCGTCCGGGTACAGCACGGGTTTGCCGGTGGCCGCACGCCAGACCTCGACCTTGAGCAAGTTGCTGTCGCGGTAGCCCTCGACCAGCACCCAGTCCACACCTGGATGCAGCGTGCGAATCACGTCGTGGACCGTCAGCTCAACCGGCCGCTCGAATTCGCGCATCAGCACCAGGCGCTGCGGTGACGCGGCCACCACCTCGTAGGCGCCGGCCTCGCGATGGCGCCAGGTGTCTTTGCCCGGGTGGTCAATTTCAAAACCATGGTGCACATGTTTGACCACCGAAACCCGCAGGCCCCACTGACGCAGGACGGGGATCAGCTGCTCAACCAGCGTGGTCTTGCCCGCACCGGAAAAGCCTGCGAAGCCGACGACTTTCATGCCCGCTGCCGCCGCCCGGGCATCACGCCGCGGGGCAATGCTGGGTGATGTAGCGCTGCACCGCCGCCGTGTCGGCCGCCATCACATGAACCCGTTTGGGCAGGGCTTCGATGCCGTCGAACTTCGCGGGCCGGTCGGGCTGGCGCCCCAGCGCCTCGACGATGGTCTCGGCGAACTTGATGGGCAAGGCGGTTTCCAGCACGATCATCGGCGTCGCCGCATTCAGATGCTCGCGCGCCACCTTCACGCCGTCGGCGGTGTGGGTGTCGATCATCACGCCGAAGCGCTCGAAGGTGTCCTTGATGGTGGCCAGGCGGTTGGCGTGGGTGCTCTTGCCGCTGACAAACCCGTAGTGGCTCGCAGCTTCGGCAAACACCGGGTCGGCGCCCAGATCGAAACGGCCTTCCTTGTTCAATGCCTCGCCAAACAGCGCCTTGACGCGCGCGCCGTCGCGGCCCAGCAGATCGAACACGAAGCGCTCGAAGTTGCTGGCCTTGGAAATGTCCATCGACGGGCTGGAGGTCTCGTGCGTGTCAGCGCTGGCACGCACGCGGTAGACGCCAGTGCGGAAGAACTCGTCAAGCACGTCGTTTTCGTTCGTCGCCACCACCAGGGTCTGGATCGGCAGGCCCATCTGGCGTGCCACATGGCCGGCGCAGACGTTGCCGAAGTTGCCACTGGGCACGGTGAAATTGACCTTCTGGTCGTCGCCCGTGGTCGCCTGGAAATAGCCGGCGAAGTAGTACACGACCTGCGCGAGCAGACGCGCCCAGTTGATCGAGTTGACGGTGCCGATCTTGTACTGACGCTTGAAGGCCAGGTCGTTCGACACGTTCTTGACGATGTCCTGGCAATCGTCGAACACGCCTTCGATGGCGATGTTGTGGATGTTCTGATCCATCAGGCTGAACATCTGTGCCTGCTGGAACGGGCTCATGCGGCCGTGCGGACTGAGCATGAAGACGCGCACGCCGTGCTTGCCGCGCATGGCGTACTCGGCCGCGCTGCCGGTGTCGCCAGACGTTGCCCCCAGGATGTTGAGCTCTTCACCGCGGCGCGCCAGCTCGTATTCGAACAGGTTGCCCAGCAACTGCATGGCCATGTCCTTGAAGGCCAGCGTCGGGCCGTTGGACAGGGCTTCGAGGTAGAAGCCGTCTTCCAGCTGCTTCAGCGGCACGATGGCCGCGGTGCCGTACACCGCTTCGGTGTAGGTCTTGTCGCACAGCGCCTTCAGGTCGGCCGCGGGAATGTCGTCGATGTAGAGCGACAGCACCTCAAACGCCAGCGCGGCGTAACCACCGGCCGCTCCGCCATTGAACACCGTGCGCCAGCGCGCCAGTGTGGCGGCTTCCACCTGCGGGTAGCGCTCGGGCAGGTACAAACCGCCGTCGGGCGCCAGGCCTTCGAGCAGGATTTCGCAGAAGTGTTTGCGGTCCGGGTGGCCGCGCGTGGAGAGATATTGCATGACGGTCAGCGAGCGATCAGTTCAGTTCTTCCTTGCGGATGCGCGTGATCGGTGCCAGCACCGAAGGAAGGGCCTGCATTAGCGCAAGCACGTCGTTCATGGCGCCTTCGCGGATGTCGTGCGTGAGGATGATCAGGTCGGTGGACGTCGCGCCCTCGCCGCCCACTTCGTCGGCCTCGCGCTGCAACACGGCGTCGATGCTGATGTTGTTGAGCGCCAGAAGGCCGGTCACCTGGGCCAGCACGCCGGCTTCATCGGCCACGCGCAGGCGCAGGTAATAACTCGTCACCACCTCGCTCATGGGCAACACCGTCAGGTCGCTCATGGCATCGGGCTGGAACGCCAGGTGCGGCACGCGGTGCAGCGGGTCGGCGGTGTGCAGGCGGGTAATATCCACCAGATCGGCGATCACGGCCGAGGCGGTGGGCTCGCTGCCGGCGCCCTTGCCGTAGTACAGCGTGGTGCCCACGGCGTCGCCCTGCACCACCACGGCGTTCATGGCGCCTTCGACATTGGCGATCAGGCGTTTGGACGGCACCAGGCTCGGGTGCACGCGCAACTCGATGCCCTGGGCCGTGCGCTTGGTGATGCCCAGCAGCTTGATGCGGTAGCCCAGCTGTTCGGCGTACTTGATGTCGGTCGAGCCCAGCTTCGTGATGCCCTCGACGTAGGCCTTGTCGAACTGCACCGGGATGCCGAAGGCGATGGCGCTCATGAGCGTGACCTTGTGCGCCGCGTCCACACCCTCGATGTCGAAGGTCGGGTCGGCTTCGGCGTAGCCCAGGCGCTGCGCCTCCTTGAGCACGACGTCGAAGTCCAGCCCCTTGTCGCGCATCTCGGACAGGATGAAGTTGGTCGTGCCGTTGATGATGCCGGCGATCCACTGGATGCTGTTGGCGGTGAGGCCTTCTCGCAGCGCCTTGATGATGGGGATGCCACCGGCCACGGCGGCTTCAAACGCCACCATCACGCCCTTGGCCGAAGCCGCAGCGAAGATCTCGGTGCCGTGCACAGCGAGCAAAGCCTTGTTGGCTGTCACCACGTGCTTGCCGGCCGCAATGGCTTCCAGCACCAGCGCCTTGGCGATGCCGTAGCCACCGATCAGCTCGATCACGATATCGATATCGGGGTTGGCGATCACGGCGCGCGCGTCGTTCACCACCTTCACGTCCGGGCCGACGATGCTCTGCGCACGCGCCACATCAAGGTCGGCCACCATGGTGATTTCAATGCCACGGCCAGCGCGGCGCTTGATCTCTTCCTGGTTGCGCTGCAGCACGTTGAACGTGCCGCTGCCCACGGTGCCTATGCCCAGCAGGCCTACTTGGATCGGTTTCATCGTTGTTAACTCTCGGCTTCAAAAATATCGGTGCCAGGCCATGCCATGGCCCGGGGTACCCAGTTTAGGGAACGGCCAGACTGGCGGTGTTGCCCATTGCCGGGGCAATTGATGCGTGCGCAGGTGCATGGCGCTTGCGCCAGCCTTCGAAGAACTTGGCCACGCGGCCAATGGCTTCGCGCAGATCGTCCTCGTGCGGCAGGAAAACGATGCGGAAGTGCTGGTTGTCCGGGTAGTTGAAGCCCGAGCCCTGCACCAGCATCACACGGGTTTCCTGCAGCAACTCCAGGAACAGCTGCTGGTCGTCTTCAACCGGGTACATCGCCGGGTCAAGGCGCGGGAACATGTAGAGCGCCGCCGTCGGCTTGACACAGCTGACGCCCGGAATGGCGGTGATCAGTTCGTAGGCCAGGTCGCGCTGGCGGCGCAGCCGACCACCTTCACACACCAGATCGTTGATGCTCTGGTAGCCACCGAGCGCGGTCTGGATCGCCCATTGGCCCGGCACGTTGGCGCACAGGCGCATGTTCGAGAGCATGTTCAGGCCCTCGATGTAGTCCCGGGCCGGCTTCTTGTCGCCCGAGACGATCATCCAGCCCGCGCGGTAACCGCAGGAGCGGTAGCTCTTGGACAAGGAGTTGAAGGTCAGCGTCAGCACGTCTTCCGACAGGCTGCCCAGCGCCGTGTGTTTCACGCCGTCGTAGAGCACCTTGTCGTACACCTCGTCGGCAAAGATCACCAGACCGTGCTCGCGCGCGATCGCCACGATCGCCTGGAGCAGTTCGTCGGAATACAGCGCGCCGGTCGGGTTGTTGGGGTTGATCACCACGATGCCCTTGGTGGCTGGCGTGATCTTGCGGCGGATGTCGTCCAGATCGGGCATCCAGCCATTCGACTCGTCGCACATGTAGTGCACCGGCGTGCCACCCGAGAGGCTGACCGCCGCCGTCCACAGCGGGTAGTCGGGCGATGGCAGCAACAGCTCGTCGCCATCGTCGAGCAAGGCGTTGGTGGCCATCACGATCAGCTCGCTGGCGCCGTTGCCGAGGTAGATGTCGTCCAGCGTCACGCCCTTGACGCCCTGCTTCTGCGTCTCGTGCATCACCGCCTTGCGCGCCGCAAAAATGCCCTTGCTGTCCGAATACCCCGCCGAGTTCGGCAAGTTGCGGATCATGTCCTGCTGGATTTCCTCAGGGGCATCAAAACCAAACACCGCCAGGTTGCCGATGTTCAGACGGATGATCTTGTGACCCTCTTCTTCCATCTGGCGCGCGGCGTCCATGATGGGACCGCGAATGTCGTAGCAGACGTTGGCGAGCTTGGCGGATTTCTGGATGGTTTTCAAAGTCCCTCCCGCTTGGGGGCCGTAGAAAGAGGTGGAGAGCCGGGCTATGGCGCTGGGCGCTATATTACGGTGCGTCTTGTAGGGAAAACCTGTAATTTGACCACAGTTCTTCACCGTATCCGTGCACGCTCCGCCCCATTCCTGCGCCCGACTTCCCCATGAAACTGCACGCTGACAAGCCCGATCTGCACACCATCAACGCTTACGGCGATGGATGGATCGCGATCAACGGTCAGCGCCACACGCAAAGCCTCATCCTCGCGTCGTCCGGGGAATTGCTGCCTTGGGCCTGCGAGCGGTTCGAAGACCTCGAGCCCGCGCATTTCGAGCAACTGCTGAGCTGCTCGCCGGTGAAGCCCGAGCTGGTGGTGTTTGGCAGTGGCCCGCGCCTGCGGTTCGTGCGTCCAGGCATGCTGGAGTGCCTGATCAACCAGCGCATTGGCGTGGAAACGATGGACACCCTGGCGGCCTGCCGCACCTACAACATCCTCGCTGGCGAAGGCCGGCGGGTGCTGGCCGCCCTCCTGATTGGCACCTGAATACCCGGGTACCGAGCGGTCCATTCGGGTCCATTCCCGGCCCGGCAACGCTGTTCAGGGTAAAATACCGGATTGTTTCCTGCTTTGACAGCCATTGGGCGCACGCCGCCCGTGGCGTGCTCGATGCACACGGGAAGCCAACGAATCACCACCAACTTACGTCAGGGGTCCACGCAGTATGGCAGTCGTTGTCAACAAACCCATTCCCGAATTTGAAGCCCTGGCCACCAGCGGTATCAAAGTCAGCAACCAGACTCACCTCGGCCAGACCGTCGTGCTGTATTTTTACCCGAAAGACAACACACCCGGCTGCACCACCGAGGCCATGCAATTCCGCGACAAGTACAAAGACTTCGTCAAGGCTGGTGCCCATGTGTTCGGCGTCTCGCGCGACAACATGAAGTCCCACGATGACTTCAAAACCAAACTTGAATTGCCGTTCGAACTGATCGCCGACACGGAAGAAAAGATGTGCCACATGTTCGGTGTGGTCAAGAACAAGATCATGTACGGCAAGAAGGTCAAGGGCATCGAACGCAGCACCTTCCTCATTGGCGCCGATGGCGTGCTCAAGCAGGAATGGCGTGGCCTTAAAGTGCCGGGCCATGTCGAAGATGTGCTGAAGGCCGTCAAGACCCTGAAAAAGGCTGTCTGAGCTTAACCACACCGCCGGTGGCGGCGGAATTTTGCCCGTCACAGGGCTCGTGCATAATGGGTTCATGACATTGGGAAGACCCTTCGCCCGCCCTTCTTTCTCTGCCCTCTGCAGCCCAAAAAGCCGCCCGGTCTCCCCGGCGGCTTTTTGCTTTCCGGCCCAGCGCTGAACCACCAAGCCCTCCATGCCACTGCCTCCAGCCCCTTCCAAACGCGCCGCCCTGCTTGCCTCCGATGCCTACAGCCTCAGAGCATCTGAAGAGTTGATCAGCTTTTCTCCGGAACCCGAGCGCGTGGTCACCCCCTTGCGTGCCGCTCCTGCGGCACCCGCCAGCGAGGCGCCGACTGCAAAAGCCGGTGCGCGGTCCCGTGGCCGGGAGCGAAAGTCCGAATTGGCCCCTGCGCCATCCCAACCTGCCGCGCGGGCGTCCTCCCCCGCCACCCCGGCTGCAGAGCGCCAACCGGTCGAATTCCGTGCGCCTCAGCCAACGGGCAAACCGCCGGTCGCCAGTGAGACCGTGTCGCGCGCCTCGCCCGTGGCCAGCAACCGCCGCGCAGGGCGCGCCAAATCCGGCGGGTCAACCGGACCGGCCCGTTTGTTCGTGCTGGATACCAACGTGCTGCTGCACGACCCGATGAGCCTGTTCCGCTTCGAGGAACACGACATCTTCCTGCCCATGATCGTGCTCGAAGAGCTCGACGGCCACAAGAAGGGCATGACGGAAGTCGCCCGCAACGGCCGCCAGACCAGCCGCACGCTTGATGCCCTGGTCGCGCAGCAAGGCGGCGACATGACTCGAGGCCTCAAGCTCTCAGCCACCGGTCACCTGTCTGCGCGCGGCTTGCTGTTTTTCCAGACCGAACCGCTGGACGCCCAGTTGCCCGCCAGCCTGCCCCAGGGCAAGGCCGACAACCAGATTCTGGGCGTGGTTCACGCCTTGCGCGACAAGCACCCGCAGCGCGAAGTGATCCTGGTGTCCAAGGACATCAACATGCGGGTCAAGGCCCGCGCGCTGGGTCTGGCCGCCGAGGACTACCAGAACGACAAGACCCTGGATGACGGCGAACTGCTCTATGCGGGTGCCTTGGCCCTGCCGCAGGATTTCTGGACGCGCCAGAGCAAGACGATCGAGAGCTGGGCCAGCGGCAGCCACACCTTCTACCGCGTCAGCGGTCCGGCGGTGAGCCAGTTCTACATCAACCAGTTTGTGTACTTCGAAGCGCCTGGCGAACCCTCGCTGTATGCCCGCGTGACCGAAATCCGGGACAAGACCGCGGTCCTCAAGACGCTCAAGGACTTCACACACCTGAAGAACGCGGTCTGGGGCGTCACCAGCCGCAACCGTGAACAGAACTTCGCCCTCAACATCCTGATGGACCCCGAGGTCGATTTCGTCACCTTGGCCGGCACGGCCGGTACAGGCAAAACGCTGATGGCGCTGGCCAGCGGCCTGACCCAGGTGCTGGATGACCGCCGCTACACCGAAATCATCATGACCCGCGCCACCGTGAGCGTGGGTGAAGACATCGGCTTCCTGCCCGGCACCGAAGAAGAAAAGATGGGCCCCTGGATGGGCGCGCTCGACGACAACCTGGAATTCCTGGCCAAGGGCGACGGTGGCAACGCCGGCGAATGGGGCCGTGCCGCCACCAACGAGCTGATCCGCAGCCGCATCAAGGTCAAGAGCATGAACTTCATGCGTGGGCGCACCTTCATGAACAAGTACGTCATCATCGACGAGGCGCAGAACCTGACGCCCAAGCAGATGAAGACCCTGATCACACGCGCCGGCCCAGGCACCAAGATCATCTGTATGGGCAACCTGGCGCAGATCGACACGCCGTACCTCACGGAGGGATCGTCGGGCCTGACCTACGCGGTGGACCGCTTCAAGGGCTGGCCGCACGGTGGCCACATCACGCTCGCGCGCGGCGAACGCTCGCGACTGGCGGACTTCGCCAGTGAAGTGCTCTGACGCGGACCACACCCCCAAGAAAAAACCCGGCTCTGGCCGGGTTTTTTCTTGGGGAAGAACGGATCAAAAATCGCCACCACCGGCCAGGCTCTCGAAACGCGTAAGCGTGTTCAGGAAGGTCAGTTTGACGACTCCGGTGGGGCCGTTTCGCTGCTTGCCGATGATGATCTCGGCCACACCGGGTTCCTTGGACGTTTCGCGGTTGTAGTAGTCATCGCGGTAGATGAACATGATGATGTCCGCATCCTGCTCGATGGCACCGGATTCGCGCAGGTCGCTCATCATGGGGCGTTTGTCGGTGCGCTGCTCAACCGAGCGGTTGAGCTGGGAGAGCGCGATCACCGGACACTGCAGTTCCTTGGCCAGCATCTTCAGACCCCGCGAGATTTCACCCAGCTCGGTCGCACGGTTGTCCCCCCCGGCTGCACCCGAGCCACTCATGAGCTGCAGGTAGTCGACCACGATCAGGCCGAGCTTGCCGCACTGTCGCGAGAGGCGCCGCGCGTTGGCGCGCAGTTCGCTGGGGGTCAGGCCCGGTGTCTCGTCGATGTGCAGCGACACGTTGCGCAGCTTTTCGATGGCTTCGGTCAGGCGGGGCCATTCGTCGTCGGTCAGCTTGCCTGTGCGCAGGTGACCCTGGTTGATGCGACCGATGGAACCGACGATACGCACCGCGAGCTGGGAGGCGCCCATTTCCATGGAAAACACCGCCACTGGAAGGCCTTCATTGAGCGCCACGTGTTCCGCGATGTTGATCGCGAATGCCGTCTTGCCCATCGACGGACGCGCCGCCAGCACCACCAAGTCGCCCGCTTGCAGGCCCGAGGTCATGCGATCCAGATCGATGAAACCCGTGGGCACACCCGTCACGTCCATCGGGTTGTCGGCCATTTCCTGCACGCGGTCCAGCAGATCGACCACGAGCGTGTCCATGCCCTGGAAGCCCTCCTTCATGCGCGAGCCTTCTTCACCAATCTTGAAGATCTTCTGCTCGGCTTCATCCAGGATCTTGGCAACCTGCCGGCCTTGCGGGTTGAAGGCCGCGGTGGCGATTTCGTCGCTGGCAGCGACCAGTTTGCGCAGGATGGCGCGTTCGCGCACGATCTCGGCGTAACGGCGGATGTTGGCCGCGCTGGGCACGTATTGCGCCAGCGAGTTCAGGTAGGCCAGGCCACCGGCCTCGTCGGCCTTGCCCAGGTTTTGCAGGTGCTCGAACACCGTGACCACGTCGGCCGGCTTGCTGGCGTTCACCAACGAGGCGATGGCGGAATACGTCAGACGGTGTTCGTAGCGGTAAAAGTCGGAATCGTTGACCAGATCGGCCACGCGGTCCCAGGCGTGGTTGTCGAGCAGCAGGCCGCCCAGCACACTGGATTCGGCCTCGATGGAATGCGGTGGAACGCGCAACTGGGCGATCTGCCGGTCGGCACCGAAATCGACCTCATCAAGACCGGCGTCAAACGAAGAAAGGGGACTGGAGAATGCGGTGGACATGGCTTTCCTGAAGGGCCTTCAATGGTACGTCGCGGCCGCCCGGGTGTCATGGGACAAGCCTGTGGACAACCGGTGCAAAGGCGGAGGATTTCGTGGGACAAGTCGCTCCAGCCGATGGACGGGACGCAGCGCAGGAAACAAAAAAGCCGCCAACCCGAAGGCGGCGGCTTCTGTTCCATCCCTGGCAGCGAGCTGCCGGGATGGATGGGGGCAGATCAGGCGGTTTCGCCGAGCACCGAAACAGCGACGTCGATGGTGACGTCGGTGTGCAGGTTGACGCTCACGGTGTAGTCTCCCGCGTTCTTCAACGGGCCGTTGGGCATGCGAACTTGCGACTTGGCCACAGAGAAGCCTTGCTTGTTCAGCTCTTCGGACACGTCGTGGTTGGTGACGGAGCCAAACAGGCGACCGTCCACACCGGCTTTTTGCGACAGCTTGATGGTCACAGCAGCCAGCTTTTCACCCAAGGCCTGGGCTTCAGCCAGCTTGGCAGCCGCCACTTTTTCGAGTTCCGCGCGGCGGGCTTCGAATTCGGCGATGGCGTTTTGCGTGGCGCGGCGGGCGCGACCGGACGGGATCAGGAAGTTGCGGGCGTAGCCGTCCTTGACCTTGACCACATCGCCCAGGGCGCCGAGATTGACAACTTTGTCGAGCAGGATGATTTGCATGTCAGGCTCTCTTTCAGACGCGGTGCTGGTCGCTGTAAGGCAGCATGGCCAGGAAGCGTGCGCGCTTGATGGCCGTGTTGACCTGGCGCTGGTAGAAGGCGCGGGTGCCGGTCAGGCGCGCGGGGATGATCTTGCCGTTTTCGGCGATGAAGTCACGCAGGACATCGATGTCCTTGTAGTCGACTTCTTCGACGTTCGCCACGGTGAAGCGGCAGAAGCGCTTGCGCTTGAACAGCAGCGATTGGGTGTTGCGCTTGGGGCGCTTGTCTTTGTTGAAACGTTTCGGTGCAGCCATGATGGGCCTTTCCTATGTCTTGCTGAAATCTTGGATATGAAACACGACGCCTTTGCCGTTGCGTGCATTCGCCAGAAAACCGTGAAACTCACAAACCGAATCAAGCCCCTGTCGGGACAGCGTTTCAGCCTGGGCACCGAAGGCCACAGCCCTCAGTTGCAATTTCACCAGTCTCGGGGTGTCCATTTCGGTGACCGTTGACTCGTGCTCCAGCACGAGGTTGACGGCCGGGATGCCTGCCGGTGTGTAGCGCAGGCTCTGAACCTGCACCACCACGGCGGACAATTGACACCGGTTGACCGCTGACGATGACACGCCCGGGATCAGGCGGCCTGGACTCGCTGTTCCTGGTTGCCGTGGGCGGGCTGTTGAAGCTTGCGGGCCTCTTCACGCTCGACCGACTTCATCATGCTCGAAGGGCCGGTTTCGGCCTTCTTCTTGAGCACGGTCAGGTGGCGCAGCACGGCGTCGTTGAACTTGAAGGCGTGCTCCAGTTCAGCCATCACAGCCTGATCGGCCTCGATGTTGACACACAGGTAGTGGGCTTTGGACAGCTTGTTGATCTGGTAAACCATCTGGCGACGGCCCCAATCTTCAACGCGGTGGATCTTGCCGCCGCCGGCCGTGATCATGCCCTTGTAGCGCTCCAGCATGGCTGGAACCTGTTCGCTTTGATCCGGATGGATCAGCAAAACGATTTCGTAATGACGCATAGACTCTCCTTTTGGATAAAAAAGCCGCCCCCAGCGTCTGTTTGGGGTGCAGCAAGGCAAGCCCGCGATTCTAGCAAAGATCCGGGCGGTCTGTAAAACAGGCTTGGCGTGGTTGAGCGGACTGACGCTGGGCGATGGCGCCGGAGCCTAGCGCCGGGGGTAGCGAACGTGCTCCACCAGATCCTGCACAGCGCGACTCGGCGGCGGCGTGACCAGGCTCACCAGAATGATCACAGCGAAGCCCAGCGGGACACCAAAAACGCCGGCAGAAATCGGCAGGATGCCGAACCAGAGCTCCACCGGCGAGTTGACCCCGAACACATCGCGCAACCACGGCTGCGTGGTCACCATGTAATAGAAGGTGACGCCCAGCCCCGCGATCATGCCCAGGGCCGCGGCGATGCCGGTGGCGCGTTTCCAGAAAATGCCCAGCACGAGTGCCGGGAAAAACGCTGCCGCCGCGAAGGAGAACGCGGCCGAGACAAGGAACAGGATGTCGGCCGGCTTCTGCGCCGCCACGTACGCCGCCACCAGGGCCACCATGAGCAGCAGCACCTTGGAGATGGTGACCCGGCGCGCGGTGGACGCGTTGGGATCGATCATCTTGTAGTAAAGGTCGTGAGACAGCGCGTTGGCAATCGTCAGCAACAGCCCGTCGGCGGTGGACAGCGCCGCGGCCAGTCCCCCGGCGGCCACCAGCCCGGAGATCACATAGGGCAAGCCGCCAATCTCTGCGGTGGCCAGCACGATGATGTCGCCACCAATGGACATTTCATTGAGCTGCAGCAGCCCGTCCTTGTTGATATCGGTCACCGACAGCAGCGAGGGATCAACCTTGTTCCACGCGGAAACCCACTGGGGCAACTGGTCGAACGGCGTGCCGATGAGCACATGGAACACCTCGAACTTCACCAGCACGGCCAGCGCTGGCGCCGTGAAGTACAGCAGGAAGATGAAAAACAGCGACCAGGTCACCGATTGCCGGGCCTCCTTCACGCTGGGCACGGTGTAGTAGCGCATCAGGATGTGGGGCAGCGCTGCGGTACCCACCATGAGACAAAAGATCAGCGCCAGGAAGTTGCGACGCGATTCGTCGTAGGTCTTCCGGGCCTCGGCGTCCCCGTCGGGATCCCCGGCAAACTGGGCCGCGTGCGCCGGCATGCCGTTGAGCGGCAGCGACTTGGCGTCGGCTTCGACCTTGGCACGGGTCCAGGTGACCCGGGCCGAAACGGCATCCCGCGGCAAGGCAGACAAGGCTTTTTCGGCAGCCGATATCTGCGACGACGGCGCATTCGCCGAACGCAATCCGGCGAGCTTCGCTTCAGCAGCCGCCTTGGCCGCCACCAGGGCGGCCGCGGGGTTTTCCAGCTTGGCGCCGAGTTCAATCGAACGGGCTTTGTAGATCTCGCGCACGGCCAGCTCTTTGGGGTCGTTCGCGAGCAGCTTTTCCTTGGCCGTCACCTTTTCCAGCTGAAACCCGTAGATGGCCTGGGGCACCGGAACCCCGGTCTGTTTGACCGACAGCCACACCACCGGCAGCATGTAGGCCACGATCAGCACGATGTATTGCGCCACCTGGGTCCAGGTCACAGCACGCATGCCGCCCAGGAAGGAGCACACCAGGATACCGCCCAGTCCGAGGAAGATCCCGAGCTCGAACGCCACACCGGTCAGGCGCGAGGTGATCAGACCCACGCCCGATATCTGGGCCACCACATAGGTGAACGAACACAGGATGGCCGCAGCAATCCCGAGCAGGCGCGGCAGGTTGCCGCCATAGCGCTCCCCGAGGAAATCCGGGATGGTGAACTGGCCGAACTTGCGCAGATAAGGCGCCAGCAGCAGGGCCACCAGGCAATAGCCGCCGGTCCAGCCCATGATGAACGCCAGGCCGCTGTAGCCCGTGAGGTACAGCGTACCGGCCATGCCGATGAAGGACGCGGCCGACATCCAGTCCGCGCCGGTGGCCATGCCGTTGTAGACGGCGGGCACCCGGCGGCCGGCGACGTAGTACTCGGTGGCGTCGGTCGTGCGGCTCATGATGCCGATGCCCGCGTAGAGACCGATCGTGGCGAGCAGGAAGATGAAGCCGATCCAGTCGCGCGGCAGACCCATCTGCTCCGCCACGGCCAGGCTGACCACAAAAAAGGCAAAACCCCCGGTGTACCAGAGGTACACCTTGTCGAGCTGCCGCCTGAACGCCTTGTTGGCGGCGATGTCGCTGGCGCTGCGCCGGGATTCGGGTCGACCTGTCATGGTTTATGGCCCGTCCTCATCCACCCCGTGCTGGATGTCGAGCCGGTTCATGTACCAGGCGTAGAACCCGATGATGAGGCAGTACACCACCAGGGCACCCTGCGCGCCCACCCAGAAGCTGAAGGGCCAGCCGAAGAAATTGAAGTTCAGATCGCGGGCGAAGTAGCTCACCACAAAAGTCACCACAAACCAGATCGCCAGCAGGACGGCTGTGATGTTCAGGTTTTTCCGCCAGTAGCGGCGGTGGTTGTCGGTGGGTTCCATGTGATCCATTGGTTTCTTCGCCGGTGTCAGGCCCGGGCGGTCCCCAGACCGGTCTCGCGCTCCAGCTGGGCCGCCACACGCGGCTCGAACCCACGCAGGTGGTGAATGATTTTTTCGGCCTCATCGGGCGCCTGCCGATCCAACTGCACCCGGGCCATCTGGTACCACCCATAAGGGCTCATGGGCTGCAGCTCGGTGTTCTTGCGCAGCGCCTGCAGGGCTTCATCCAGGCGCTGCTGGGCGATGAGGCTGAGCGACAGGCCGTACCACGCCCGGTCCAGCCGGGGATCGATGGCGATCGCACGGCGGAACGCCGCCTCGGACGCGGACAGCAGGCCCAGCGATTCGCACACGTAGCCCAGATTGAACCAGCCGTCCGCCCGCTCAGGGTGCTGCCGGACCAGCCGCTCCAGCAGGCGCTGCGCGGCTGTTGGGTCACCCAGGCAGGCGTGAAGGTGTGCGCCCGTCGCAAGTGAAAACGCATCGAAGGGGTGGGCCTCAAGGCGGTGCAAGACCCGCGCCAGCGCCTGCCGCTCCAGTCCGCACATCAGCAGCAGCCGGACCCGACCGCGTTCCAGCGTGACGGTCATGCGCTCGGTCATCGACACAGCTGCACCCCGATCTCAAGGCAATGGGCAATCTTGGCCGCGGTGGCCGCGAGCCAGACAAAACCCAGGATCAGGAAGGCCACCAGTGGCCGATGGCGTTCGAGCACCACCCGGGGTGTCACCCATCCCGCCAGCTGAACAAACGGTCGGGTGATCTGTTGCAGCAGCTGGTAGAAGAAATTCTGTGCACGGCGCTGGCCCGCCAGCAAGCCCAAAACCCATTGCCCGAACAACGCCAGCAGGGCGATTTCAGCGACGAGTTTGACGGCAGAGAGGAGGATCAACATGCAAGGCTCAGGACAAGGTGGCGCCATTCTGGATTTCGAGCTTACCAAGTTCTTACAGAAGCACCGACATCGCGTCTGACACAGGTCAAACGCCAACAGGGTATACCCGCAATACCCCCTGCGCTCGGGGTGTAGCATGTCCGGCAAGCATTCCAACAGGTCCAGGACATGAGCGCATCCGCCAGCAAAACCCCATCCCTCACCGCCGCCATCCGGGACCACCGGGTGTTCGGCCGCTTACCCGCCAGTGCCCAGGTCTCGTTGGCCAAAGCCTTGATGGTTCAGGGGTACGAGGCCGGCGTGCGCCTGGCCGATGGCGAGTCATTCACGGCCCATCTGTACTGGCTCATGGACGGCGCCGTGGAGCTGCAGGATGCCGATGACCAACCGCTGCTCAGCTTGCAGGCGGGTGAGTTCTTTGGTCTGGACCAGGGAGCTGACCTGATGGCCTGCGCCGCGGTCGCCCTGAGCGCCTGCCGCGTCGCGCAACTCGACCACGCCACCCTGGGTGCCTTGCGCCAGGAAGCCCCTGCCCTCGCCTATTTCCTGCCCCAGGGGAATCGCCTCCCACGCAACGCCCTGGCCAGCGCCGGCACCGAGACCGACCCCGCGCTCAACCTGATGACCACCCCGGTGCGCGCGCTGATCAAGCGAGCACCCATCACCCTGCCCCCACAAACCAGCATCCGCGAGGCGGCGCAGATCATGAGTGAAAAGCGCGTATCCTCGGTGCTGATCGTGGAGCAGGACCACCTTTTTGGACTGATCACCGACCGCGACCTGCGCAACCGGGTCATTGCCGCCGGCATGGACACCGGACGCTCGATCATGGACATCGCCACGCTCGCGCCCATGACCATCGACGTGCAGAACCCGGCCTTTGATGCCTTGCTGCTCATGGCCCGCCACAACATCCACCACGTGCCCGTGCTCGACGGCCGGCGCATCGCCGGCATGATCACCGCCACCGACCTGACCGAGCAGCACAGCACCTCGGCCGTGTACCTGGCGGGTGACATCTACAAACAAGGCAGCGTCGAAGGCCTGCAGCAAGCCAGCACCAAGATCAAGCGCCTGCAGCAGAGCCTGGCATCGGCCCAGGCTTCGGCCTACAGCACCGGCCACATCATCACCGCCATCACCGACGCCATCACCAGCCGGCTGCTGCAACTCGGCGAGGCCCGCTTCGGCCCGGCGCCGGTGGACTACGTGTGGGTGGCCGCCGGTTCCCAGGCGCGCAGCGAGCAGACCGCCAAGTCCGACCAGGACAACTGCATGGTGCTGGACGACAGCTACGACGAAGCGCAACACGGCGCCTACTTCAAGTCCCTGGCCCAGTTCGTCTGCGACGGGCTGGACGCCTGCGGTTACGTCTACTGCCCCGGTGAAATGATGGCCATGACAGACACCTGGCGCCAACCGCGCCGGCGCTGGGCCGAGTACTTTGCGCGCTGGACCGGTCAGCCCGATCCGAAATCGTTGATGCTGACCTGTGTGTTCTTTGACCTGCGCGCCGTGCACGGCAACAACCAGTTGCTCGACGGACTGCGTCGCGATGTGCTCGAACGCACCAGGGGCAACAGCATCTTTCTGGCCCTCATGGTGGGCAACGCGCTCACGCACCAACCGCCGCTGGGCATGTTCAAGGGCATCTCCAGCATCCGCAGCGGTGAGCACAAGGGCACCATCGACCTCAAGCACACCGGTGTGGTGCCCATCGTCGATCTGGCCCGCGTGTACGCGCTGGCGGGCGGCGACGATGCCGTGAACACCCACGACCGGTTGCTGGGCGCCGCAGCGGGCGGTTCCATCAGCGAACAGAGTGCCCGCGACCTGCGTGATGCGCTGGAATTTCTAGCCTTCACCCGCATCCAGCACCAGGCCCGCCAGATCGCCGCCGGTCTGGCCCCGGACAACTACCTGAATCCGGACGACATCTCCAATTTCGAACGCTCCCAGCTCAAGGACGCCTTCACCGTGGTCCAGTCACTGCAAAGCGTTCTGGGTCAGCGCTATAAAATGTGATACCCCCCGCGCCGGCCTGCGGCCGTCACCCCCCAGGGGGCGATGCGAGTGGCCCGGCAAAGCCGGTTCCACCGCATCCTGGGTCAAGGCACGCGCTCCGGAGAGGTACTGGGTGATGCGAGTGGGAGTTGATCCCAGGGCACCGCGGAACCGGCTTCGCCGGGCCGCCAGTGCCGCCCCCTGGGGGGTGACGCGCCCTCCGGGCGCGGCGCGGGGGGGGGGGTCAATACTTGATTCGGGCGTAGTACGTCTTCTGCGCCGCTTCTCGCGCCTCGCCCAGCGTGTGGATGCCCTTTTCGGCCAGCATCGGAATCAGTTTCACAAACACCTCGGCGGTGACCATGGCGTCGCCCAGTGCGGTGTGGCGCCCGATGACGGTGACGTTGAAGCGCTCGGCCAAGGCCTCCAGCCGGTGCGAGTCCTGGTTGGGATGGATCAGCGCGGAGAGCAGCAGCGTGTCCAGCACCGGGTGGTCGAAGACCACACCGGTCTGTGCCTCCTTGAGCTGCAGGAAACGCATGTCAAACGCAGCGTTGTGCGCCACCAGCACGGTGTCCTGCGCGAAGGCATGGAAGGCCGGCAGCACCTGGTCGATGGTCGGCTGCCCCACCACCATCTCGGGCTGGATGCCGTGGATGGGAATCGACGCCGCCGGGATCGGGCGCTTCGGGTCCACCAGCTGTTCGAAACACTCCTGGCGCAACAGCTTGTTGTTGACGATGCGCGCCGCACCGATCTGGATGATCTCGTCGCCCTGCGACGGATTGAGCCCGGTGGTCTCGGTGTCGAACACCGTGTAGACCAGATCGGCGAGCTTGCGGTCGTCCAGCGAGCGCGTCTGCTCGGTGGTCTTGAACAGGTCAAAGTCGTAATACTCCGGGCGGCTTTCGCTTTTCAGGAACGTGGCAGCGTCCACCTGCTCCTGGGGATTTGCCAGCGGCAACAGGAAACGGAAGAAGGCCTGGTGGCGCACGCGTTCGCGCTCGAACCAGAAAGCGCCGCCATGGCGCTCGACCACGTCACGCACGGTCAGGCGCGTGGTTTCATGGCCCACCTTCATCGGGTCCATTTCCCAGCTCATCACCGTCTCGGTGCTCATCGCCTGACCGGACCATATGAGGTCCAGCTGGGCCTTGCCAGGGCTGCCCGTAGCGGGCGCCAGGCGCAGTTGCACGAAACGCACCTCGAACTCGTCGGCCAGGCGGCCGGTCAGGTACACCAGCGCCTGCAGCATCGAAAAGCTCTCCACCTTGAGCCACAGAGCGCTGTCCACGTCCACCGTCGAAGCCGGCAGGCCGGTCACCACCTCAATGCGGCGCAGTGCAGCGTTCACGAGATCGGCGCCCAGCATGTCTTCCAGCGGCCAGCGGGTCTTGAGGCTGTCGGCCGAGCCCGCTTCCAGCGCCCCGATGCGCTGGCTGAGCGTGCGCGTCTCTTCGCGGATGACCCCCAGGAAGCGCTCGCGCATGGCGGGTTCCAGATCGGGGTAGTCGAGCATGTCGATCGCGGCCTGCATGTTGGCCAGTGCAGAACGGCTGCCCTCGGTGAGCGAGTGCAGCACCTGGTCTTTGGCCGACTCGGCCTCGTAGTCGCGCGTGATGTTGTCCAGCATCAGCACGAAGCCGCTAAGTTCAATGCGGTCGGCCGGCGACTCGGCCGCCTGGGCCTGGGCCGAACGCACCGGCGCCATCTGTACCCGCAGCAGCTGACCGGCCGCCGTGGTGGTCACGAACTGGGCCGACGGCTGGCCGGCGCCACGCAGCATGCGCTGCTGGATGTTCTCCAGTGCGTGGGCCACCAGCTTGCGGTCGAACACGCTGTAGATCGAGCGACCGAGACCGATCAGTTCGGCGCCACCGGCCACGCCGGGCGCCTGCGAGAGCGCGCGGAACTGCATGCGCGCGCGGTTGTTGTACAGAATAATGCGGCCGTCGAGGTTGCAGACCACGACGCTTTGCGTGAGCTCGGACATGAGCGCGGCCAGACGCGACTTTTCCTGCTCGATGCCTTGCGCCGCCTCATGCACCTTGGCGTCCATCTCGCGCCGCAGGTCTTCGCGTTGCCCCACCAACTGGTTGAACAGCCCCACCAGCACCTTGGTCTCAACATTGCCTTTGGGCGTGAGTTCGCGCACGACGTCGGTGCGCAGCAGCACCTGGGCTTCTTCGGCCAGTTGCACCGAAGGCGTGACCCAGTGGTCGAACCAGCGCTTCAGCCCCCAGGCGATGGCCGCCATGCCGGCGCCCCACGTCAGGGAGATCAGCATCAGACGGTCCCCCAGCAGGCCCCAGATGGTTGCCCGGTCGTCCGGCTCCAGGGTCGAACCGAGCAGGCCAAACGTTGCCAGCAACCAGGCCACCGACACCACGGCCGCCACGACCAGCAGCCACCACAGGCGACGGTCTGTCTTCTGCTGCCCACTCATGAGGCCGCACCCAGCAGCTCGCGCACCTTCTGGACCAGTTCCTTGGTCGAAAACGGCTTGGTCATGTAAGCGTTGGCACCCAGCGCCAGCCCCTTGGCCACATCGGTGTCGCGGCCCTTGGCGGTGAGCAGGAGAATGCGGGTGTCGCGCAGGTCTTCGTTGGCGCGTACTTCGCAGCAGACGTCAAAACCGGTCTTGATCGGCATCATCACGTCGAGCAAGACGAGCGCCGGGCGCTCGCGGGCAATCGCATCCATCGCTTCCTGGCCATCGCGCGCCAGCACCACCTCGAAGCCTTCGCGCTTCATGAGGAACTCCAGCGAAATGAGGATGTTCGGTTCGTCGTCGGCAATCAGTATTTTCTGGCTCATGTTTCTGTGCTCCTCTGGTGTTCGTCGTTGTAGCTGTCGTCGGCGGCGGTCGGTGTGTGGCGGGGCAGCGAGAAGCCGAAGCAGGCGCCCTGCCCCGGCGTTGAGCGCAGCCACATGCTGCCGCCAAAATGCTCGACGATCTGGCGGCTGATGGGCAGGCCCAGCCCCGTGCCGCCCGCCCGGTAATGGTCGTCACCGGCGACCTGCCGGAATTTTTCAAAGGCCACCGCCTGCTGTTCCAGCGGGATGCCCGGGCCGTTGTCTTCGACCTCCACGGTCAGACGGTCCGGGTCCTCATGCAGGCGCAGCACCACACGACCACCCTCTCGGGGGGCGTACTTCAGGGCATTCGACAGCAGGTTCAGCACCACCTGCGTGAGCCGATCGGCGTCGGCCCGGACCGCATGCACCTGCGAGGGCAAGCTCAGCACCAGCGTCACCCCACGCTCGCGGTAGCTCTCCTTCATGGTGCCCGCGGCCTGTTCGGCCACCTCGCGCAGATCCACATCGGTGTCGTGCCACTCGGCGTGTCCTGCCTCAATCTTGGCCATGTCCAGCACCTGATTCACCAGCCGACTCAGGCGTTCGGCCTCGGTGACAATGATGCCCAGGAACTGCTGTCGTTGCGCCATGTCCATGTGGTCATCGTCGCGCATCAGCTCCGACAGGGCCCTGATGGAGGTCAAGGGCGTGCGCAGCTCGTGGGTCACCGAAGACATGAAGTCGTCCTTCATGCGGTCCAGGCTCTTGAGCTTCTCATTGGCCTCGCGCAATTCGGCCGTGGCCCGCTCCAGCGAACGCGATTTGTCCTCCAGCGCATGCGAATAGGCCCGCAGCTGCGAGGCCTCGTCGAGGATGCGCATCACGTCGTCCAGGTCCAGTGCCTCTTCTTCCACCACCGCAGCGACCATGACCCGCGCCGAGGCGCTGCCGATGGCACCCGCGAGCTGGGTCTCGACAAAATGCACCAGCCGCGCGTCGCCCGGGATCTGGTCGATGCTGGCCACACCCAGGCGCGCGGCAAAGCCCACAAACAGCCGCTGGGCCACGTCCACACCGAGAAAGCGCCCGGTCAGCGGCAGCAGCGCCGACACCTGCGCCTTGCCCTGCCAGAACACCGGCCGCGCATGCGCCGTGCGGTTGAACACGTCGACGAACAACAGCGCCTGGCTGGTTTCAGCGGCCGATGGTGCCCGCCACAGCGACACACCCACGTAGGCTCCAATGTTCGCCAGCAGGCTCCAGAAGAGCGAATGCGTCAGGTTGTCGAGTCCCGAGAGGCCAAGAAACGCCTCGGGTTTGAACCAGTGCCAGCCAAAGGGGCCGAACTGCAGAAAGTCCGAATCCAGCCAGCCCGACTTGGCCAGCGAGGGCAACATCAGGGTGTAGACCCAGAAGCCGAAACCCAGCAGGAGACCGGCCAGGGCGCCACGGCGTGTGCCGCCTTTCCAGTACAGGCCGCCCAGCATGGCGGGGGCGAACTGCGCCACCGCGGCGAAACTGATGAGGCCGATGCTGACCAGCGCGTAGGCCTCGCCCGCCAGGTGGAAATACAGGTAGCCCAGCAGCAGGATGCCCAGGATGGCCAGGCGCCGGATGCCCAGCAGCAGGCCGGTGAGGTCCCCGCTGGCGCGCGCACCGAAGCGCTTCATGCGCAGCAGGATGGGCATGACCAGGTCGTTGCAAACCATGGTGGAGACCGCGATCGCTTCGACGATCACCATGCCGGTCGCGGCGGAGAGCCCGCCGACGAAGGCCGCCAGCGCCAACCCCCCATGGCCCTGCGACAGGGGCAGCGAGAGGATGAAGGTTTCTGGGTCCATGCGCCCCGGGCCAAAGTGCAGCAAGCCACCGATGGCAATGGGCAGCACAAACAGGTTGATCAGCAGCAGGTAGAGCGGAAACACCCAGACCGCGCGGCGCAGGTGCTGCTCGTCGACGTTTTCCACCACCATCACCTGGAACTGCCGCGGCAGAAAAATCACCGACAGCATGGCCAGCAGGGTGAGGCCGAACCACTGCGGATACGCAAAAGGCTGGTCCTGGCCGAACTGCAACAAGCGGCGCAGTTCGGCCACCGCGTAGGCCTGGTCAAACAGCGCGGCCGGGCTGGCGAACAAGCCGAACGAGACGAAGAGGCCCACAGCCAGAAAGGCCACCAGCTTGACCACCGACTCGAAAGCGATCGCCGCCACCATGCCTTCATGCCGCTCGGTGCTGTCGAGGTGGCGCGCGCCAAACACCATGGTGAAACCCGCCAGCATCAGCGCCACATACAGGGTGCTGTCGTTCCACCATTGCGCGCTTTGCACCGCGGGCGAGCCCAGCGGCGAGGTCAGCACGGCGTAGCCGCTGGCGATCGCCTTGAGCTGCAGTGCGATGTAGGGCACGATGCCGACCACCGTGATCATCGTTACCAGGCCGGCCAGCAAAGGGCTCTTGCCGTAGCGGCTGGCGATGAAGTCGGCGATGGAGGTGATGCGGTAGGTCTTGGCCACGCGGATCATCTTGCGCACCACCATCCAGGCCAGGATCATGGCCAGCATCGGCCCGAGGTAGATCGGCAGAAACCACACGCCCGAGTTGGCCGCGCGCCCCACGCTGCCGAAGTAGGTCCAGGCGGTGCAGTAGACCGCCATCGACAGGGCGTAAACCCAGGGGCTGGAAATCACCGAGCGGCCTTGCGCTGCACGCCAGTCGCCCCAGTAGGCCACGGCGAACAGCAGCAACAGGTAGGCGAACGAAACGGCGATGACCAGCGGGGCGGACAGCATGGGCGGGTCGTGTGGCGTCAGTGGGGCCGTGCGGTGTCGCTGGCGGCGGGATCGCGTTCGCGTCCGTGCTCGACGATCCAGGCCAGCGCCGCGATCAGCAGCACCCAGATACCGAACAGGGCCAAAGGAAACAGTGGCAACCCGAAGACCCGCGCCTCGTGGTCCCAGAGTGCCAGCAAAGGAAAGCTCAACAAGGCCCAGCCGGCCACGAACAGGGCCACCAGGCGTTGGGCATCCAAGCCTTGAAACATGTGTGTCTCCTCAAGCGGCGGGCGCGATGCATCGCCGCGCCTGTCTCAAAGGATTGTGCCCCAAGCACTGACCACGGGCTTACGTTGCAACGCAACAAAAAAGGCGGCAAGGGTTGCCCCCTGCCGCCGTGCGCCGTGCTCGCCCGCGCTTTATTTCTGGGACGCTGCCAGCAACTGCCAGGTGTCCACCACGGAGTCCGGGTTCAGCGAGATCGAGCTGATGCCTTCGGCCTGCAGCCACTGGGCGAAATCCGGGTGATCGCTGGGGCCCTGGCCGCAGATGCCCACGTACTTGCCCTCGGCCTTGCAAGCGCCGATGGCCATCTTGAGCAGGGCCTTGACGGCCGGATCGCGCTCGTCGAAGTCCTTGGCCAGCAGCTCCAGGCCCGAGTCACGGTCCAGACCCAGGGTGAGCTGGGTCAGGTCGTTCGAGCCGATCGAGAAGCCGTCGAAGAACTGCAGGAACTCGTGGGCCAGCACGGCGTTGCTCGGGATCTCGCACATCATGATGACCTTGAGCCCGTTCTCGCCGCGCTTGAGGCCCTTCTCGGCCAGCAACTCGGTCACACGCTGGGCCTGGCCCAGGGTGCGCACAAACGGCACCATCACCTGCACGTTGTCCAGTCCCATGTCTTCGCGCACACGCTTCAAGGCCTCGCACTCCATGGCAAAGGCTTCGCGGAAGTCTTCGCTGATGTAGCGGGCCGCACCGCGGAAGCCCAGCATGGGGTTCTCTTCATCGGGCTCGTAGCGGCTGCCGCCGACCAGCTTGCGGTACTCGTTGGACTTGAAGTCCGACAGGCGAACGATCACCGGCCGGGGCCAGAAAGCCGCTGCGATGGTCGCCACGCCTTCGGCCACCTTGTCCACGTAAAACGCACGCGGCGAAGCGTGGCCACGCGCCACCGATTCCACGGCCTTCTTCAGGTCGGCGTCGATCTGCGGGTAGTCCAGGATCGCCTTGGGGTGCACGCCGATGTTGTTGTTGATGATGAATTCCAGACGGGCCAGGCCCACGCCACCGTTGGGGATCTGCGCGAAGTCGAACGCCAGCTGGGGGTTGCCCACGTTCATCATGATCTTCACGTCCACCTCGGGCATGGTGCCGCGCTGCACTTCGGTGATCTCCGTTTCGAGCAGGCCGTCGTAGATGTTGCCGGTGTCGCCCTCGGCGCAGCTCACCGTCACAAGCATGCCGTCCTTGAGCGACTCGGTGGCGTCGCCGCAACCCACCACGGCCGGAATGCCCAGCTCGCGCGCGATGATGGCGGCGTGGCAGGTGCGGCCACCGCGGTTGGTCACGATGGCGCTGGCGCGCTTCATCACCGGTTCCCAGTTCGGGTCGGTCATGTCGGTCACCAGCACATCGCCGGGCTGAACCTTGTCCATCTCGCTGATGTTGTGCACCAGGCGCACCGGGCCGGTACCGACCTTCTGGCCAATCGCGCGGCCCGAAGCCAGCACGGCACCCTTGCCCTTGAGCTTGTAGCGCACCTCGGTCTTGCCGGCCGACTGGCTCTTCACGGTCTCGGGCCGTGCCTGCAGGATGTAGAGCTGGCCGTCGATGCCGTCCTTACCCCACTCGATGTCCATCGGGCGGCCGTAGTGCTGCTCGATCACCAGCGCGTAGTGCGCCAGTTGCTCGACGTCGGCGTCGGTCAGGCTGTAGCGGTTGCGCTGTTCGACCGGCACGTCCACGGTTTTCACCAGCTTGCCCTTGAGCGCGCTGTCACCGGCCTTCTCTTCGGCCGTGGTGAAGGTCATCTGGATCAGCTTGCTGCCGAGGTTACGGCGGATCAGCGCGCGCTTGCCGGCCTTGAGCATGGGCTTGTGCACGTAGAACTCGTCGGGGTTCACGGCACCCTGCACCACCGTCTCGCCCAAGCCGTAGCTGGAGGTGATGAAGACCACGTCTTCGAAGCCCGACTCGGTATCGATGGTGAACATCACGCCGGCCGCGCCCGTGTCGGAGCGCACCATGCGCTGCACGCCGGCCGACAGGGCCACGTCGGCATGGGCAAAGCCCTTGTGCACGCGGTAGCTGATGGCGCGGTCGTTGTACAGCGAGGCAAACACCTCTTTCATCTTGTGCAGCACTTCGTCGATGCCGTGCACGTTGAGAAAGGTTTCCTGCTGGCCGGCGAACGAGGCGTCGGGCAGGTCTTCGGCCGTGGCGGAGGACCGCACGGCAAAGGTGGCTTTGTCGTTGTCACCCACCAGCGTGACGAACGCGTCGCGGATGGCCTTTTCCAGATCGGCCGGGAAGGGCTGGTTTTCCACCATGGCGCGGATCTCGGCTCCGGCTTCGGCCAGGGCGCGCACGTCTTCGGTGTCCAGCGCGTCGAGGCGCGCATTGATGCGGTCGGTCAGGCCGTCGTATTTCAGGAACTCGCGGAAGGCGTGCGCCGTGGTCGCAAAACCGGTGGGCACCTTCACGCCGCTGGGCAGTTGCGAGATCATTTCGCCGAGGCTGGCGTTCTTGCCGCCGACGGATTCGACGTCGGACATTCGCAGGTGCTCGAAAGGCACGACCAGATCGGTCGGGGAAAACAGGTTGGACATGGAAAGACTCCGCTCAAGTTAAAAAACCGGGGGCTCCATGCACGGCGCTGGCGACCTGTGTGTTCTGTTGTGGGTCTTGCACCGGGCAACGGGGCTGAAATCTGGCGGGCCGGAACCGGGATAATGACCGGAGCCCGAACCCGCGATTGTAGGGCGGCAGCCTGTTTCAGGCGGCACACCGTTGCCCTGCGGTGTGAAAACCGCGGTGGCATGGCCTGAATATTTTTGCACCCCCCACCCCGGGACCGCTTCATGACCAACCGAACCGTCTTTTTCGTTTCCGATGGCACCGGCATCACCGCCGAAACTTTCGGCAACGCCATCCTCAACCAGTTCGAGGCTCAAGTGCGGCGTGTGCGGCTGCCTTTTCTCGACAGTGTGGACAAGGCCCACCAGGCGGTGCGCCAGATCAACCACACCGCCGTCGTCGAGGGCCGGCGGCCCCTGGTCTTCACCACCGTGGTCAACATGGAGGTCCTGCAGGTCTTCAAGGAACACTGCTCCGGCATGATGCTCGACATGTTCGGCACTTTTGTGGAACCGCTGGAGGTTGAGCTGGGCATCAAGTCCAACCACCGCGTGGGCCGCTTCTCGGACGTGTCCAAGAGCAAGGAATACCACGACCGCATCGAAGCGATCAACTTCTCGCTGATGCACGACGACGGTCAGAGCCACCGCGACCTGGCCGGTTCGGATGTGATCCTGGTCGGCGTGAGCCGCAGCGGCAAGACACCGACCTCGCTCTACCTGGCCATGCAGCACGGCCTGAAGGCATCCAACTACCCGCTGATCCCGGAAGACTTCGAGCGCCGCAAATTGCCGCCCGCATTGATGCCGCACCGCAAGAAGATCTTCGGCCTGACGATCGCCCCGGAACGCCTGTCCGAGATCCGCAACGAGCGGCGGCCCAACTCGCGCTACGCCAGTCTGGAGAACTGCCGCATGGAGGTCAGTGAGGCCGAAGGCATGATGCGCCGCGAGGGCATCCGCTGGCTCTCGACAACGACGAAGTCGATCGAAGAAATTGCCACCACCATCCTGCAGGAAATCCGGCCCGAACAGCTCAGCTATTGAGCCCACGCCCACGCCCACGCATGCGGGTGCGTGGCGGGAACACCGCTCCTATTTGCCTGCTGCGGGCTTCTTCTTGGCCGGGCCGAGGCCGTGGGCCTGGCGACCCAGGGCAAACGAGGCGAACAGTTTCACCCACAGTGTGACGCCCGCGATGGCCACCCAGTCTTCCGACGCCAGCGCCTGAAAACCGAGCACGGCCACGAGCAGGACCACGATCACCACGCCGCCGATCATGTTGATCGCCATTTCATAGGGCGCGTATTTCTCGGCGCTGGGCGGGGGCAGGCCTTTTTTCAGAGCCACCTCGGAGAAGTCGTTCTTCACCAGAATGCGCCACGCGCGGCGCAGCCAGAAGAAGGCCACGGGAAACAGGGCCAGCAGAAATATCCAGTTGAATATGAAAACACTCGGCAGATTCATCCGGGAAGTCCTTGTTGATACGGGGAGCGGGTGTGCTCTACGCAAAGCGCCGGGAAGACGGTCTGTGCACAACCAACCTGGTGACAAAACAGCGACAGGCCGGATTGTCCTCCAAGAAAAAGACCCCGTCGGCAAGCCCACGGGGTCTTGATTCACACACCCGTCAGACCGTGGCCTGACGGGTGGTTTTCAGTCGATCTCAGTGACCGGTGGCAACGCCCGCGCCCTTGGGCACGCGCACCGACTCCACCAGTTCCTGGATGTGCTTGGGCACCGGAGCACCCATTTTGCTCACCAAGTAGGCGACAGCGAAGTTCACGATCGCACCCACGGTACCGAAGGCTTCGGGGGTGATGGTGAAGAAGCCGTTGACGCCGCCGACCATGTCAACGTAGTCCGTGCCCTTGATGAAGAACAGGCCCTTGTGTGCGAACACATAGAACAGGGTCACGAACAGGCCCGCCAGCATGCCGGCGATGGCGCCCTTGTCGTTCACGGTGCGGCTGAAAATGCCCATCATCAGAGCCGGGAAGATCGTGGAAGCCGCGATACCGAAGGCCAGAGCCACGGTACCGGCCGCAAAGCCCGGAGGATTCAGACCCAGCCAGCCGGCCACGAAAATGGCCACAGCCATGGCGATTTTGCCGGCCATGAGTTCGCCCTTTTCGCTGATGTCAGGCTTGATGGCGCCCTTGATCAGGTCGTGGGAGATGGCGGAAGAAATGGCCAGCAGCAGACCGGCAGCGGTGGACAGCGCAGCGGCCAGACCACCGGCAGCCACCAGAGCGATCACCCAGTTGGGCAGCAACGCGATTTCCGGGTTGGCCAGCACGATGATGTCGGCGTTCACGGTCAGCTCGTTGCCCTTCCAGCCAGCGGCTTCGGCCTTGCCCTTGGCGACTTCGTTCTTGGTCGCGTCGTTGTAGTACTGGATACGGCCGTCGGCGTTCTTGTCTTCCCACTTCAGCAGGCCGGTCTTTTCCCAGCGCTTCATCCAGTCGGGACGCTGCTCGTAAACCAGGCTGGCTTCGGTGGCGTACAGGTCGCCGTTGGCTTTCACCACGTCGGCGTTCACCTGGATGCCTTCAGCCGTCTGGGTCAGACCCACAGCGGTGTTGACGGTGCCATGCAGGTTCAGCTTGGCCATGGCGCCCACAGCCGGAGCGGTGGTGTACAGCAGAGCGATGAAGACCAGGGCCCAGCCAGCGGACGAACGGGCGTCAGCCACTTTCGGCACGGTGAAGAAGCGAACGATCACGTGGGGCAGGCCCGCGGTACCGATCATCAGCGACACGGTGTAGAAGAACATGTTCAGCATCGAACCGGCGCTGGACGTGGTGTACTGGCCAAAACCCAGATCGGTCACCACCTGGTCCAGCTTGGTCAGCAGCGACACGTCGGTACCGGTCATGGAAGAGCCCAGGCCCAGCTGCGGCAGGAAGTTGCCGGTCAGGTTCAGGGAGATGAAGAAAGCCGGCACCAGGTAGGCAGCGATCAGCACCATGTACTGGGCCACCTGGGTGTAGGTGATGCCCTTCATGCCACCGAACACGGCGTACATGAACACGATGGCCATGCCGATGTAGATGCCCTGGTCGCTGGACACGCCCAGGAAACGCGCGAAGGTCACGCCCACGCCGGTCATCTGGCCGATGATGTAGGTCAGCGATGCGATCAGCAGACACAGCACGGCGACGTTGCGGGCGGCCTTCGAGTAGAAGCGGTCGCCGATGAACTCTGGCACGGTGAACTTGCCGAACTTGCGCAGGTACGGTGCCAGCAGCATGGCCAGCAACACGTAGCCCCCGGTCCAGCCCATCAGGAACACGGCGCCGCCGTAGCCCATGTTGGAGATCAGGCCGGCCATGGAGATGAAGGACGCGGCCGACATCCAGTCAGCGGCCGTGGCCATGCCGTTGGTCACGGGGTGCACCCCGCCGCCGGCAACGTAAAACTCGGACGTGCTGCCCGCGCGTGCCCAGAAGGCGATGCCGAGGTAGAGCGCGAAGCTCAGCCCGACGAACAGATAAATGGTGGTTTGGAGTTCCATCGTGGTCTTCCTTGATCAGTCTTCTTGCATGCCGAACTTGCGGTCGATCTTGCCCATCTGGTGGGCGTACCAGAAGATGAGCGCGATGAACACATAGATGGACCCCTGCTGGGCGAACCAGAACCCGACCGGATAGCCACCCAGATGGATGCTGTTGAGGGCGCTGGCGAACAGGATGCCTGCGCCGTATGAGACCAGGAACCAGATGATCAGCACCTTGGTCAGCAGACCCAGGGTGGCCGACCAGTAGGCCTTTGCGTTGTTGTCACTTGTCATGAAAGTCATCTCCTCGTAGTGATGCTTTTGCGATTTCAGCGGTGTGACCCGCCCCGTTTTGCATGCCGCCTACCTTGCGGATTCCGGCATTACGGGGCGGACTGTGGAAGCACTTCCTTACAGTTAAATTGCTTCCACCACCCCCTTCAGGCAAACCAAGGGTAAGTCCCAATAAATGACCTGCACACAGGGAGAGGAAGGTCCAGATTCGCCCCTCCCGCACAGCACGGCGGGCATGTCAGGCACTGGTAGCGCAAGCCCATGGATGTCGGGGTAAGTACTAGGTAAGACCCTGGGCCTATCGTGGCTGTTCAACCAACCACGACCGAGGTCAAGACATGGACGACACCGTCATTCAACGGATTCTGAAGAATCCCCAATACCAGGAGCTCAAAGCCAAACGATCCCGCTTCGGCTGGTGGCTCACCCTGGCCATGATGGTCGTGTACTACGGCTTCATCCTGCTGGTCGCCTTCAACAAGGAGTTCCTCTCGCAGAAGCTGGGCGACGGCGTCATCACGATGGGCATCCCCGTCGGCTTCGGCGTGATCATCTTCACCATCGTCATCACCGCCATCTACGTCAAACGCGCCAACACCGAGTTCGACGACCTCTCCAACGAAGTGATCAAGGCTGCGTACAAATGATGCCCGCTCAAAATTCCCTGCGTCGCGTGCTGACGCTGCTGGCGCTCTTCGGTGTGTCGTTTGCCGCCTGGGCAGCGGGCGCCGACCTCGGTCAGGCCGAGAAACAGCCCACCAACTGGACGGCCATCACCATGTTCGCGATGTTCGTGGTGTTCACGCTGTTCATCACCAAGTGGGCCGCGGCCAAGACCAAGTCGGCCTCGGACTTCTACACCGCTGGCGGTGGCATCACCGGCTTCCAGAACGGTCTGGCGATCGCCGGCGACTACATGTCGGCCGCCTCGTTCCTCGGCATTTCCGCGGCCGTGATGGCCAGCGGTTTTGACGGCCTGATCTATTCCATCGGCTTCCTGGTCGGCTGGCCCGTGATCACCTTCCTGATGGCCGAGCGCCTGCGCAACCTGGGCAAGTTCACCTTCGCCGACGTGGCCGCTTTCCGCTTCAACCAGACCCCGGTCCGCGTCTTTGCGGCCTCCGGCACGCTGGTGGTCGTCGCGTTCTACCTGATCGCGCAGATGGTCGGTGCCGGCCAGCTCATCAAGCTGCTGTTTGGCCTGGAGTACTACATCGCCGTGATCATCGTCGGCGCACTGATGATGGTCTACGTGCTGTTCGGCGGCATGACAGCCACCACCTGGGTGCAGATCATCAAGGCCTGCCTGCTGCTGGGTGGCGCATCGTTCATGGCCTTCATGGTGCTGCTGCACTTCGGCTTCAGCCCCGAAGCGATGTTCGCTGGCGCGGTGCAGATCAAGACCGATCTGGCGCTGAAGGACGGCAAGATCGCCGAGGCCGCCACGGCCGCCGGTCAGTCGATCATGGGCCCGGGCAACTTCGTGAAGGACCCGATCTCGGCCATCAGCTTCGGCATGGCCCTGATGTTCGGTACCGCCGGCCTGCCGCACATCCTGATGCGCTTCTTCACCGTGCCTTCGGCCAAGGAAGCCCGCAAGTCGGTGATGTGGGCCACCGGCTGGATCGGCTACTTCTACCTCCTGACCTTCATCATCGGTTTCGGTGCCATCACCTTCGTGCTGATCAACCCCGACTTCCTCGATGCCAAAGGCGCCTTGCTGGGCGGCAACAACATGGCAGCCATCCACCTGGCCAATGCGGTGGGTGGCAACGTGTTCCTGGGCTTCATCTCGGCCGTGGCCTTCGCCACCATCCTCGCGGTGGTGGCTGGCCTGACGCTGTCGGGGGCTTCGGCCGTGTCGCACGACATCTACGCCACCGTGGTCAAGAAAGGTCAGGCCGATTCGGCATCCGAATTGCGCGTGTCGAAGATCACCACGATCTGCCTCGGCATCGTGGCGGTGGTGCTCGGCATCGCTTTCGAGAAGCAGAACATCGCCTTCATGGTGTCGCTGGCTTTCGCGATCGCGGCCTCGGCCAACTTCCCGGTGCTGTTCATGAGCGTGCTGTGGAAAGACTGCACCACCAAGGGTGCCGTGATCGGCGGCTTCCTGGGCCTGATCTCTTCCGTGGCGCTGACCATCGTGTCGCCTTCGGTCTGGGAAGCCACGCTGGGCAACCCCAAAGGCTCTGCCCTGTTCCCCTACACCTCACCGGCCCTGTTCTCCATGACGATCGGCTTCGTGGGCATCTGGCTGTTCTCCATCCTGGACAACAGCGCCCGAGCCAAGGTGGACCGCGCGGGCTTCCTGGCCCAGCAGGTTCGTTCGGAAACGGGCATCGGTGCTTCCGGCGCTTCGGGTCACTGATCCACGAAACGCGGACCTTGGTCCGCGCCCAACAAAAAAGCCACCGGGTTGCCCCGGTGGCTTTTTTCTTTTGGGAACTGCGATTCGTTCAGGCGGTCACGGCTTCGGATGCAGCGGCCACCACCGGCTGGCGGATCAGGTGGTCAAACGCGCTGAGCGCGGCCTTGGCGCCCTCGCCCGCGGCGATCACGATCTGCTTGTACGGCACCGTGGTGCAGTCACCGGCGGCGAAGACACCCGGCACATTGGTGTGGCCCTTGGCGTCGACCACGATCTCGCCGAAGCGGGTCAGTTCGACCGTGCCTTTCAGGAACTCGGTGTTGGGCACCAGACCGATCTGAACGAACACGCCTTCCAGCGGCACCAGGTGTTCCTCGTTGGTCGCGCGGTCCTTGTACTTCAGGCCGTTGACCTTGCCGTCGGTGCCGGTGATCTCGGTGGTCTGCGCGTTCACATGGATGCTCACGTTGGGCAGGCTTTTCAGCTTGCTCACCAGCACGGCGTCGGCCTTGAGCTGGTCGGCGAACTCGACCAGGGTCACGTGCTGCACGATGCCGGCCAGGTCGATGGCGGCTTCCACGCCGGAGTTGCCGCCGCCGATGACCGCCGTGCGCTTGCCCTTGAACAGCGGGCCGTCGCAGTGCGGGCAGTAGGCCACGCCTTTGTTCTTGTATTCCTGCTCGCCGGGCACGTTGACGTTGCGCCAGCGCGCGCCGGTGGAGACGATCACGCTGCGCGCCTGCAGCACGCCGCCGTTGGCCATCTGCACCTGTACCAGACCACCCGGCTCCTCAGCAGGGATGATCTTGTCGGCACGCTGCAGATTCATGATGTCCACCTCGTAGTGGCGCACCTGGGCTTCGAGCGCCGCGGCGAACTTGGGACCGTCGGTTTCCAGCACAGAGATGTAGTTCTCGATCGCCATGGTGTCGTTGACCTGGCCACCGAAACGCTCGGCCGCAACACCCACGCGGATGCCCTTTCGGGCGGCGTACACGGCGGCCGCGGCGCCGGCCGGGCCGCCGCCGACGATCAGCACGTCGAACGGATCCTTGGCGTTGAGCTTGGCGGCTTCGCGGTCACCCGAGTTGGTGTCGAGCTTGGCCACGATCTCCTCGACCGTCATGCGGCCGGAACCGAAGACCTTGCCGTTCAGGAACACCATGGGCACGGCCATGATTTCGCGCTCGGTCACTTCCTGCTGGAACGCGCCACCTTCGATCACCACGGTCTTGACCTTGGGGTTGAAGATCGCCATCAGCGACAACGCCTGAACCACGTCCGGGCAGTTGTGGCAGGTCAGGGACATGTAGACCTCGAAGCTGAAGTCACCGTCCAGCGCCTGGATCGACTCGATCACATCGGCCTCGACCTTGGGCGGATGGCCGCCGGTCCACAGCAGCGCCAGCACCAGCGAAGTGAACTCGTGGCCCAGCGGCAGGCCGGCGAAGCGCACGCCTCGGATTTCACCGGCGCGCGCCACCACGAACGAAGGCTTGCGGGCGTCATCGCCCGAGGTGTCCAGCGTGACCTTGTCCGACAGCGAAACGATGTCATCCAGCAGACCGCGCATCTCGGTGCCGGTGTCGCTATCGTCCAGCGACGCGATCAGTGTGATCGGCTGGCGCAGCATGCCGAGGTAGGTCTGGAGCTGGGATTTGAGGGTGGCGTCAAGCATGGTGGACTCCTGAAAATAACGATTGGGCGCGGAAGGCCGCTGTTGCATGGGCCTGCAAGCAAGCCCATGAGGCAGCGGTACTGCCAGAAGAAAAAGGGAGACAACTGCAACCTTGGAGGATCGCGAGGCAGTTCACCCAGAACGCCGCGGAACCGGCTTTGCCGGGCCGCCAGCGTTGCCCCCTTGAGGGGGTGACGCGCCGCTAGGCGCGGCGCGGGGGTGCTTAGATCTTCCCGACGAGTTCCAGGGAAGGAGCAATCGTCTTCGCGCCTTCATTCCACTTGGCCGGGCACACCTGGCCGGGGTTGGCAGCGGTGTACTGGGCGGCCTTCAGCTTGCGCAGGGTTTCCTTGACATCACGGGCGATTTCGTTGGAGTGGATCTCGGCGGTCTTGATGATGCCGTCGGGATTGATCACGAACGTGCCGCGCAGAGCCAGGCCTTCTTCGGGGATGTGCACGCCGAACGCATTGGTCAGGGTGTGGGTTGGGTCGCCGACCAGGGGGAACTTGGCCTTACCCACGGCCGGGCTGGTCTCGTGCCACACCTTGTGCGAGAAGTGCGTGTCGGTCGTGACGATGTAGACCTCGGCGCCGGCCTTCTGGAACTCGGCGTAGTTGTCGGCGGCGTCTTCCACTTCGGTCGGGCAGTTGAAGGTGAAGGCGGCTGGCATGAAGATCAGGACGGACCACTTGCCCTTCAGGCTTTCGTCGGAGACTTCGATGAACTTGCCGTTGTGGAAGGCCTGGGTCTTGAAGGGCTGGACTTGGGTGTTGATCAGGGACATGGTATTTCCTAAGTTGGAGTTGAAAGAAACGGTGATCAGGACGCGACGGGTATCGCGATGGGATGAATCATAGACGACAACTATCATGAAGTCGCATTGATAGTTTACATTGGATCGATAGCTTTTGTTGCGCAGCAGCATGACCGCGTCGCCCACACACCCACAGGCGGTGGCGTCCGGGCGGCTCCATCCGATGTTGGGCCAGTGCTACAAAAACCGGATTCAGGCACCCATCTTGATCAACTTTATTGCGAATCGTTCGCGTTTGCAATACGATGACGCTTCCAGCCAGCCACAGCGCAGTGCGTTGAAGCCAGCCGACAACCCGTTCGACCACCGCTTCCATGTCACAACGCAAAAAGACCCTGCGCCACGCCCAGCGCGCCCTGCCCCGTTCATCCTCCTCTGCAAACTCCGGCGTGATGCTGCCGCTGGGCGCCATGCTGCTGGCTGGCTCCCTGAACGCCATGGCCCAGACCGCGCCAGCCGCCGCCGAAAAGACCTTGCCCACCGTGGTGGTGCGCGAACAGGCCGAAGCGCCTGAAGGCAAAGACGCGCTGCGCGCCACCGAGACCCGCATTGGCAAAGGCCAGCAGCAACTGCGCGACATCCCGCAGTCGGTCACCGTGGTCACCGAAAAACTGATCGATGACCGCAACCTCGACACCGTCAAGGAAGCCTTGAAGAACACCGCCGGCATCACCTTCCTGGCAGCCGAAGGCGGCGAGGAAGACATCCGCCTGCGCGGTTTCGCCCTGCAGGCGACCGGTGACCTGTTCATCGACGGCATGCGCGACCCGGCCATCTACGACCGCGACACCTTCAACCTCGACCGCATGGAAGTCCTGCGTGGTTCGGCCTCGATGATGTTCGGCCGCGGCTCCACCGGCGGCGCCGTCAACCAGGTCAGCAAGACACCCCGCCTGATCGACGAACACCAGGTTGACCTCACGCTGGGCAACCACAAGTACGTGCGCGCCACGGGCGACTTCAACATCCAGACCGGCGAAAGCGCCGCGCTGCGCATCAACGCCATGGCCACCAAGGCCGACAACAATGGCAGCGGCGCCAGCCTCGACAAACGCGGTGCCGCACTGGCTTACCGCAACGGCATTGGCGAGCGCAACGAGTTCCAGGTCAACCTCTACCACCTGGACAACAACAACGGCATCAACTACGGCATTCCGTACATCGCGCCCACCGCCGGTTCCAGCGACCGCGTGCTGCTGCCTCTCGACCCCGACACCTACTACGGCGCCGCCAGCGACTACAACAACGGCAGCGCCACCCTCATTGGGGGCTCGCACACCCACCGCTTCAGCCGCGACAGCGAACTCAGGACCCAGGTGCGCGTGGGCCAGTTCGAGCGCGACCAGCGCTCGGGCGCCATCCGCCTGTGCACCCGCGGCGTGAACCAGCAGACCGGCGCCGTGACCAACCCGCAGTGCCCCAGCGCCATCTCACTGGAGAACTTCGGCCCGAACACCCGGCTGACCCGTGGCAACCACCTGAAGATCCAGGACATGGACACGGCCCAGTTCCAGAGCGACTACTCGGGCAAGTTCGAGGCACTGGGCGCCAAGCACGAGCTGCTGGCTGGTGTGGACTTCTCGCGCGAAGAGCGCACCGTCTATGCCGCGCGCTCCCGCGCCCAAGGCGGCGTAGACATCACCAAGCCCACCACGCTGATCGGCACACCGGACGACGGCGCCTGGGTGGACGAATCGTCCCGCGTGCTGCGCGTGAACAACCAGTACACCGCGCAGGGCTGGGGTGCCTATGTGCAGGACACGGTGGAAGTCGCCCCCGCCTGGAAGGTGGTGGCCGGCCTGCGCTACGACAAGCTCACCGGTGACTACGACAGCTTCAGCCTGCCGCAAAACGCCGCTGGCCCGCTGAGCGCCGAAAGCTACCGCATGGATGTGTCGGAATGGAGCCCTCGCGCTGGCGTGCTGTTCCAGCCCACGCCACAGCAGTCGTACCACTTCTCGGTTGGACAGTCGTTCAACACCTCGGGTGACGCCTACTCGCTGGGCGCCAGCAACGTCGACACCCCGCCGGAAAAAAGCCGCAACATCGAGCTCGGTGCCAAGCTGGATTCGGCCGACAAGCGCTTCTCCACACGCCTGGCCGTGTTCCGATCGACCAAGTACAACGAGCGCAACACCGATCCGGATCGCCCGGTCGTGACGCTGTCAGGTGAACGCCACGTGGCGGGCTTCGAGGCCGACATCGTTGGTCGCCTGACCTCCAAGTGGGAAGTCTTTGGCTCCTACATGTGGTTGCCCGTGGCCAAGGTCGACCGGGCGGCCCCCTGCCCGACCACCGGTCAGTGTTCACAAGGTGCCGCTGGCGAGCGCCCGGGCGACCGCCCTTCGCTCACCCCCGAGCACAGCGGCACCGTGTGGACCACCTACCAGTTCACGCCCAAGCTGCGCCTGGGTGCCGGCCTGAACTTCCGTGGCAAACAGTCGCCGACCCGTGTCGAATGGACCGTCCCGTCCTACGTCACCACCGATCTGATGGCCGAGTACAAGTTCGACTTTGACCGCCTGACGCTCAAAGCCAACCTGTCCAACATCACCGACAAGCTCTACGCCGATCAGCTCTACCCCGGGCACTACATCCCGGGTGCCGGGCGCACGCTGCAGGTGACCGCCAGCCTGAAGTTCTGATCGCGATCCCTATCGCCTGAAAGCACGTTGGCCGCCCCGCTGTTCCGCAGGGGCGGCCTTTTCCATTTTTGAACAACCATCAAAAAGACGGAACTCACCATGCTGCTCACCCTGCCAGACATACTGTCACCCGAAGAACTGACCCTGGCGCGCCGGCTGCTCGCCGATGCGCCCTGGACCGACGGCCGGGACAGCGCCGGCCCGCAGGCGCGCACTGTCAAGAACAACCAGCAACTCCAGCACGACAGCGAAGCCGCACAAACCATCCGGACCCTGGTGCTCAACGGCCTGAACCGTTCGCCCCTGTTTTTCAGCGCCGCATTGCCGCTGCGCATCTTCACGCCCCGCGTCAACCGCTACGGCGGCGAAGCCAACACCTACGGCAACCACATCGACAACGCGATCCGGCTCAAGGTCAATGAAACCGGACAGACCGAATACGTGCGCACCGATGTCTCCTGCACCGTGTTCCTGAACGACCCCGACGAGTACGACGGCGGCGAACTCACCGTGAGCGACACCTACGGCACCCGCGGCGTGAAGCTGCCCGCCGGCCACGCTGTGCTCTACCCCGGCACCAGCCTGCACCAGGTGACCCCCGTCACGCGCGGACACCGGCTCGCCTGTTTCCTCTGGGTGCAGAGCATGGTGCGCAGCGACGAACAGCGCCGCCTGCTCTACGAACTCGACATGAACATCCTGGCCCTGCGCCAGCAACACGGCGAAACCGACGAGACCACGGGGCTCACCGGGACTTATCACAACCTGCTGCGCATGTGGTCAGAGACATGAGCCCCCACACTCCACCGCTGCGCGGGTCGCTGCCCCCCGAGGGGGCTGACCCAGCTTGGGGCGGCCCGGCGCTGGGTCTGTCATGAGCGACCACCTGCCCGAAGGGTTGGTCAACCTCGCCGACCACGAAGCCCATTCCGCCACCGTGCTCGATGCGAATGCGCAGGCCTATTTCAACGGTGGTGCGGCCGACGGGATCACCCTGCGCGAGAACGTCCTGGCCTGGCAGCGCATCCCGCTGTGGCCACGCGTTCTCCGGCCCCTGGCCGGCGGTCACACGCGGGTCGACCTGCTCGGCCGCACCCTGGCCCATCCGATCCTGATCGCGCCCATGGCGTACCAGCGCCTGGCGCACCCGCACGGTGAACTGGCCACGGCGCTGGCGGCGGCCGTGCTGGGCGCGGGCCTGGTGCTGAGCACCCAGGCCAGCACGCCGCTGGAAGACGTGGCCCAGGTGGTGCTGGGCGAAGCCGATCGCGGTCCGCTGTGGTTCCAGCTCTACCTGCAGCCCGACCGGGGCTTCACCCGGGCGCTGGTGCAGCGCGCCGAAGCGGCGGGCTATGAGGCCCTGGTGCTCACGGTCGATGCGCCGGTGAGTGGGGCCCGGGACCGCGAGCGCCGCGCCGGCTTCACGCTGCCGCCAGGCATCTCCGCCGTCAACCTGCAAGGTCTGCAGGCGCCCGCGCCCGCAGCGTTGCAACCGGGTCAAAGCCCGCTCTTCGACGACCTGCTGACCCGCGCCCCCAGCTGGGACGATGTGATCTGGCTGCGCGAGCAGACCCGTCTGCCCGTCCTGCTCAAAGGCATCACCCACCCAGCCGATGCGCAGCAGGCGTTGGCCTGCGGCGTGGCCGGCCTGATCGTGTCCAACCACGGCGGCCGCACGCTGGACACCCTGCCCGCCACCGCCACCCTGCTGCCCGCCATCGCACAGGCGGTCGGCGGTGCGCTGCCACTGCTGGTCGACGGCGGCATCCGGCGCGGCACCGACGTGCTCAAGGCCATCGCGCTGGGTGCCACCGCGGTGCTGGTCGGCCGACCGGTCATCCACGGGCTGGCGAACGCGGGCGCCACCGGCGTGGCGCACGTCATCCGCCTGCTGCGCGACGAAACGGAAATCGCCATGGCGCTGAGCGGTTGCCGGACGCTCGACGAGGCCAGCGCGGCATTGTGGTCTCGCCAGTCCGGCTGAATCAGGGACGCCCATTTATTTCGGCAATTTTTGATATTTATCGCGAATGCGAGGAATTCGTATTTATACTGGAACCCTGTTTTCAACCGCAGACTGAAAGGGGCTCACCATGACCGGCAATGTTTTCATTCTGGGCGGCAGCCTGATCCTGATACTGGCCGCCGCGTGGTGGGTGCTTCAACCCTGAATCCGCGAAGCGCCCATTCCAACCGAACGTCGCGTCCACCTACACTATGTCTTCCGCCAGCGCGAGCCTCGCGCTACCCCTTCCAGGAGCCCCGCAGGCTCCCCTTCCGACACCCCGCATGGACCGCCGCCTGTTCATCGTGATCGCCGTGGTCGGCTTTCATGTACTGGGCCTGTGGGCCCTGCAAACCGGCCTGCTGCGCCGGGCGGTGGAGCTCGTGGTGCCCGTGCAGGTGATGGTCGAATTCATCGAACTGCCCCAACCCCAGGTGACGCCCACCCCGCCGCCACCGCAGCCCCAACCAGCGCCGGTCCCGAAAAGGGTCACCCCGCCAGCGCCCCGGCCGGCTCCGCAACCGGTGGCCATTGCCGACCCGACCCCTTCCCCCACGGCCGCGACGGGCATCACCGAACCCCAGCCACCCGCGCCGCCGCCACAGACACCCATGGTGGTTGCCGAGCCCGCGCCACCAGCGCCGCCCAAGATCGAACTGCCCTCCAGCAGCGCCGACTACCTCAACAACGCACCCCCACCCTACCCGCCGCTGTCCAAACGCCTGGGCGAACAAGGCAAGGTGACCGTGCGCGCCTTCATCGAAGTCAACGGCACGGCAAGCAAGGCCGAAATCAGGACTTCCAGCGGCTACGAACGCCTCGACCAGACCGCCTTGCAGACGGTGTTGAAGTGGCGCTACATCCCCGGCAAACGCGCCGGTGTGCCTGAAGCGATGTGGTTCAACATCCCCATCAACTTCGTCCTCGAATAAAGCGCCACGCGCACACTCACCGAATCCGATCTCACTGGAGTTTTCTCACCCATGGAACCACAAAACGTCTCATCCGGCCTGGCCCACGTCTGGATCCAGGGCGACGCCGTCACCCGCACCGTCGCCGTCGTGCTGCTGGCCATGTCGCTCGCCACCTGGATCATCATCCTGTGGAAATACCTCGACCAGCGCGCCCAGCGCCAGCAGGCCAAGGCCTGCGAAGGGTTCTGGCACAGCGCCGACTTTGCCGAAGGCCTGGACAAGCTCGGTGCGCAGGACGGCAACCCCTTCCGCGCGCTGGCCAACGAAGGCCGCGAAGCGGCGCGCCACGTCCTGCACAAAGACGGCCGGCCCGGCCCACAACTGCACGACACGCTCGACGTGAGCGACTGGGTCGAACGCTGCCTGCGCCGCAGCCTGGACGACGCCACCGCACGCGCCCAGAGCGGCCTCACCGTGCTCGCCTCCATCGCCTCCACAGCGCCTTTCGTGGGCCTGTTCGGCACCGTCTGGGGCATCTACCACGCACTGCTCGGCATCGGTGCGGCCGGCCAGGTCAGCATCGACCAGGTCGCCGGCCCGATCGGCGAGGCGCTGATCATGACCGCCATGGGCCTGCTGGTCGCGATTCCCGCCGTGCTGGGCTACAACGTCCTGGTGCGCGGCAACAAGGGCATCAACCACCAGCTCAACCGCTTTGCCCACGACCTGCACGCCTACTTCGTCACCGGGGCCCGTGTGACGGCCGGTGGCGACGGCAAGGTCCTGCCCATGAAAAAAGCCTGACCGCCTGAGGACAACACCATGGCCATCGGAACCCAGGACGACAGCGACGAGATGCTCGCCGAGATCAACATGATCCCGTTCATCGACGTCATGCTGGTGCTGCTCATCATTTTCATCATCACCGTGCCGGTGATCAAACACGCGGTCAACATCGACCTGCCGCGCGCCAGCAATGAGAAGGTGCTCGACAAGCCGGAAAACATCCGCCTGTCGGTGGACGCCGACGGCGCCTATTTCTGGAACGAGACCCCGGTAAAGGACGCCGACTTCGAGCAGCGCCTCGCCAGCGCCGCGGCCCAGGATCCTCAACCCGAACTGCACATCCGCGGCGACAAGGCGGTGCGCTACGAGCGCGTGGCCCTGGCCATGGCGGCTGCGCAGCGCGCGGGTGTGCGCAAGATCGGCTTCATCACCGAGCCGGTGGCGCCGTGAGACCCGGTCAACCGGCCCAGGAGGACGCATGTTGAGCAAACCACCGCCGAAAGACCCCGTGCCCATGACGGACCGGCCTCGGGCCGGGGAGAGGCCGACTGAAACGGCGCCGCCCATTCTGCTCACCAGCCACGATGTGCTGCGCGGCCAGAAGTCGGTGGCCATCACCCACAACGGCGCGCTTTACCGCCTGCAGACCACCCGCCAGGGGAAACTCATCCTGACCAAATAAGGATCAACTCAACTTCATCGTGGGGCGACCCGGGGAAATACCATCTCCCCGAGCGTCGTTTTTTGGCCAGCCAGGGGATTCCGGTCCCGGTAGCCAGTCATTTTTTCCTCACAACCCGATGGCCGCGATGCCCGCGCGAGCGATCTGCGCGTCTTCGCTCGATTTCACGCCGCTCACGCCGACCGCGCCAATGCACTGACCGTCTTTCATGATCGGCACGCCACCTTCGAGCATGCCGGCCACGGCGGGCGCGCTCAGGAACGACACCCGCCCCTGGTTGATCACATCCTCGTAGACCTTGCTTTCTCGGCGCCCCAGCGCCGCGGTGTGGGCCTTGGCGGGTGCGATGTGCGACGAAATGGCCGGGGCACCGTCCAGGCGCTGCAGCCAGAGCAGGTGGCCGCCATCGTCCACGATGGCGAACGTGACCGCCCAGCTGTTTTGCAGGGCTTCGGCCTCGGCCGCTGCGGCGATGAGTTTGACGTCGGCGAGTTCGAGCACGGCTTTGTTTTTCATGAACTTATTCCTTCTAAGGGGTATCTGACTGGGGTTCGCGAGCCGGCTTCACCGCCCAGGCTCTGGACTTGGGACGATACCGCACTATGGGCCCTGCGCAGGTCACAACTGCCCTGACCAGAATGCGGTTTTTGCCGGGTCGCACAGCGGACAAGGCCGCGCCCTACAATGCGGCTTCACCAGCGATCGGCCCTCCGGACCGGATGCTGTCAGACCACTGCGTCAGATGATGAAGGAGCTCACCACCATGACCGACCAAGTACAACCCACCAGCGGCCGCTTCGGCACCGCCGTATCAACTTCCGCGCAGCGCAACAAGGTGATGCGCAACACCTACTGGCTGCTCGCGCTGTCCATGTTGCCCACGGTGCTCGGCGCCTGGATCGGCGTCGCCACCGGCATCACCGCCAGCCTGACGGGCGGCTTGGGCCTGATCGTCTTCCTGGGTGGCGCCTTTGGCTTCATGTTCGCCATCGAGAAGACCAAGAATTCCGCAGCCGGCGTGCCGGTGCTGCTGGCCTTCACCTTCTTCATGGGCCTGATGCTCTCGCGCCTGCTGGCCGGGGTGCTGGGCTTCAGCAACGGCGCCAGCCTGATCATGACCGCGTTTGGCGGCACCGCTGGCGTGTTCTTCATCATGGCCAACATCTCGACCGTGATCAAGCGCGACCTCTCCGGCATGGGCAAGTGGCTCTTCGTCGGAGCCCTGGCGATCATGATCGGCGCGATCATCAACGTGTTTGTCGGCAGCACCGCCGGCATGGCCGCCATCGCCACCCTGGCCATCATCGTGTTCAGCCTGTACCTGCTGTACGACCTCAAGCGCATCGTGGACGGCGGTGAAACCAACTACATCAGCGCCACGCTGGGCCTGTACCTGAGCCTGTTCAACATTTTCCAGAGCCTGCTGGCACTGCTGGGCATCTTCGGCGGCGAACGCGACTGATCGCTCTCGCCGCCCTCAGAGAAAAAGGACCTTCGGGTCCTTTTTCTTTGCCTGTTCGCAAGCCCATTACCGGTCGCCGGAGCATGAAAACCATTCAAGTTGGCGCACCAGAAGCCGAAAGAAAGGGCACATCCGCACGCACCCAGCACCATGCGACACACCGCCCTCACCTTCTGCCTGATCGCCGCAGCCAGCCTGCTGGCCGGCTGTGATGCCCTGGGCATCGAGACCGCCCCTCAGGTCGCCGCCAAGAAGGAAGCCGAAGGCATGGCCATCGGCAGCGCCTGCCGACACGCCATTCGCAGCATCGAGGATTGTTTCAACGGCAACCCCAAGGCTGGCAAGGCGGCCGTTTTCGCCGGCTGGAAAGACATGGACCAGTACATGCGCGAAAACCAGATCGTCGGCATGCCATCAGAACCCGAGGCCGCCGAACCCAGCCCAAGTAAGGCCGACGAAGCCGAAGCGCCCAGCGATCCGAACGCCAACGCCGTCCGGTCGCACAAGTCCTGACAAAAGCGGTCAGACAGCGCCGGCCACGCGCTCGGCGTCCAGCTCGAACACCGCCATGCTCTCCACGTGCGCCGTGTGCGGGAACATGTTCACCACACCCGCCGCCACACAGCGGTAGCCCGCCTGGTGCACCAGCAAGCCGGCATCGCGCGCCAGCGTGGCCGGGTTGCAGCTCACGTAGACGATGCGCTTGGGCGGTGTCCAGCCACCGCGCAGTTCGGGCTGCAGGTGCAGGTCGGCAAGCGTCTTGGCCAGCGCAAACGCGCCCTCGCGTGGAGGGTCCACCAGCCACTTGTCCGCCTGCCCATCGCCCACCAGTTGCGAGGGCGTCATCTCGAACAGGTTGCGCGCCACAAACGCCGTGGGCGCCAGCGGCACCGCTCGACCGGTCTGATTGCCCGTCAGGTTCTCGCGCGAGCGCGCCACCAGCGTTTCGCTGCCTTCAATCCCCAGCACTTCGCCCGCCTGCGTGGCGATCGGCAAGGTGAAATTGCCCAGCCCACAGAACCAGTCGATCACGCGCTCGTGTTTCTGTGCATCGAGCAGGCGCAGGGCGCGCGAGACCAGCACGCGGTTGATGTGCGGATTGACCTGGGTGAAATCGGTGGGTTTGAACGGCATGGTGATGCCGAAATCGGGCAAACCATACGACAACAGGGGGCCGCCCTCGTCGAGCAGCTTCACGGTGTCCGGCCCTTTGGATTGCAGCCACCACTGCACACCGTGCTGGGCAGCAAAGGCACGCAGACGGGTGAGGTCGTCTTCCGACAGCGGCTCCAGATGGCGCAGCACCAGGGCGGTCACGTCGTCGCCACAGGCCAGTTCGATCTGCGGGCAGGTTTCGCGCGCGTCCATGCCGAAGATCAGCCCACGCAGCGGCACCAACATCGCACTCACATGCGGCGGCAGCACATGGCAGACCTGCATGTCGGCCACGTAGCGGCTCTTGCGTTCGTGAAAACCGATCAGCACCTCGCCTTTCTTGTGCACGAAACGCACCGACAGGCGCGCGCGGTAGCGGTAACCCCAGGCCGGCCCTTCGATGGGCCGCAGCATGGTCTGCGCCTTGACCTTGCCCAGGTGCCAGAGGTTGTCCTCCAGCACACGTTGCTTGATGGCCACCTGGGCGTTCTCGTGCAGGTGCTGCATCTTGCAGCCACCGCAGGCGCCCGCGTGCAGGCCGAAATGCGGGCAGCCCGGGCGCACGCGCTGCGAGGATTCGCGGTGAATGGCGGTGACGACGCCCGCTTCCCAATTGTTCTTCTTGCGGTGCACGCTGGTGCTGACCACTTCAAAGGGCAAGGCACCTTCGATGAACACGACTTTGCCGTCCGGGCGGCGGGCGATGCCCTGGGCATCGATGTCGAGGGATTCCACCGCCAGCCAGCCTTCCGGCAGAGTGGCTTCGGAAGCGGCGGGCGCGTCGTCGCGCGCGGTGGTGAGCAGGCTGTTTTCGTGGGCGAGGGGTGCGGTCATCCCCTGATTGTCTCAGGACGCGAGATGGGGCTACCGCTTCATGCCCAGGCTTTGAGGTACTCGTCCCAATGGCTCTCGGTGGGCGCCAGGTTGCCCAGCGTTTCCTTGACGAAGGTGATTTCCTGCTCGTACTCGGCCTCGGTCAGGCCGCCGCGCATCTTCTGGAAACGGCAATACACCAGGTAGGTGTTCATCACGTCGGTTTCGCAGTAGCGGCGGATGTCATCGGTCTGACCGGCAAGGTACTGCGCGTACACCTGCGAGCCGTCCATGCCCAGCTTGCCGGGAAAGCCACAGAGCTTGGCCATGGCGTCCAGCGGCGCGTTGTTCTTCGGGCTGTACATCGCCAGCAGGTCCATCAGGTCGAGGTGGCGCATGTGGTAACGGCTGATGTAGTTGTTCCACTTGTATTCGCGGTCGTCTTCGCCCATGTCCCAGTACTTGCTGGCCTCAACGCCGTGGCGCAGACCGCGGTAGTGCAGCACCGGCAGATCGAAACCGCTGCCGTTCCAGCTCACCAGCTGCGGCTGGTGTTTTTCGATGCTGTTGAAGAAGGTCTGCACCACCTTGCCTTCACTCTGTCCATCACGGTCAACGAATGAATGGATGCGCAGACCCTCGGCGTTGCGAAACACCACGCTGATGACCAGGATGCGCTGCAGGTGCAAAGGCATGAAATCGCTTTGCCCTTTTTCCTTGCGTTCCGCTAGCCAGGCTGCGTACACCTGCTCGTCGCTGGTCTCGGTGGATTCACCACGCAAGGCCCTAAGGCCCTCGATGTCGGGGATCGACTCGATGTCAAAAACCAGAACAGGCCAGGCCATGAAGTTGTCCCCTAAGCGTTGGAAAGCGCCACCGGAGCGCGAGCATGCATCACAGCACACACCGAGGATCCGGCTCCGCCGGTCCAAAGGTGTGGTCCCCCTGGGGGGAAGCCGCGAAGCGGCGCAGGGGGGTTACCTCTTCGGCAGATGACCCAGCGGATCGACCGGTTTGCCCAGGCGACGTACCTCGAAGTGCAGCTTCACGCGATCGGCATCGCTGCTGCCCATCTCGGCAATCTTCTGCCCCTGGCGCACCGCCTGGTCTTCGCGCACCAGCAAGGCCTGGTTGTGGGCGTACGCCGTGAGGTAGGTGTTGTTGTGCTTGAGGATGATCAGGTTGCCATAGCCGCGTAGGCCAGCGCCCGCGTAGACGACCCGGCCATCGGCCGCCGCCACGATCGGATCACCCACACGCCCTGAAATCGCCACGCCCTTGTTCTTGGCCTCGTCAAACGGTGCAATCACCGGACCCTGGGCTGGCCAGACAAACTGCAGCTCCTCGGCCGATGCCACCGGAGGCTCTGCTGGTGCGGGAGCTGCCGGTCCGGGCGGGAGCGTGGTGGCCGGTGCCGGGCTGTTGCCGGCGGTCAGGGGCCGAGCCACCACGCCGGGGGTCGCAACGGGCGCCGCGGTCACCGTGGTGGGGGCTGTACCTGGTGCAACCGCTGTGCCGGTCGTCGCGGGCGGCGCCACGCGCAAGACCTGGCCGACTTCGATCAGGTTCGGATTGGCCAGGTTGTTCCAGGCCTGCACATCGCGCCAGGCCTGTCCGCTCTCCAGCGCAATGCGGTACAGGGTGTCGCCCGGGCGCACGGTGAAATAGCCGGGCTTGCCCGCGTTCTCGGCACCCGGCAATGGTTTGACCTCCGTGGCCTTGGCCCCCGAACGGTCTTCCACCGGCGCGGGCTGCGAGACACGCCGTGTCGAACAACCCGCGGCCACCAGCAGGCTGGTGACCGCAGCCACCATCAGCACGCTGCGCCACGCCGCTCGACGCGCGGGCACGCCTTTCGGTGCCAACGGGTCGAATTCCACTCTGTTCATCTTGACTCCCACCTGGTTGCAGCCCTGGCGATGTTCCGAGGACTGCCTGAAAAAATCCCGAGCCCCCACCAGAAGGTGGGCCTCATGCGACCCCTGATTTTAGAGGCACGAACAGCACCGGCTCCAGCACCGTTTTCTTCACACCCGTGGCGGTTTTGTCGATGACCACCAGATGCTGCTGGCCCACGCCGGTCACGGCCGGGGCCACCAGCCGTCCACCCACCGCCAACTGGTCTATCCAGGCCTGCGGAATCGCCTCGCCACCGGCCGCTGCAATGATGGCCGCATAAGGAGCGCCTTGCGCAAAACCCAGCATTCCGTCGCCAAACAGCAGATGCAGATTGGCCAGCCGCAGACCCCGCACATTTTCGCGTGCTTTTTCGTGCAGGCCGCGCAGGCGCTCCATGCTGTAGATCTCCCGCGACACCTGGCTCAAGACCGCGGCCTGGTAACCACATCCGGTCCCGATTTCAAGCACCCGACCGAGCTTTTCGGTGCGCCCCTCGCACAGCAGTTCGATCATCCGGGCCACCACATTGGGTTTGGATATGGTTTGACCCAAACCTATGGGAAGACTCGTGTCTTCATACGCCTGGTTGACGAGAGCCGTATCGACAAAACGGTGTCGCTCCACCGCGCCCATCGCCGCCAGCACCGCGGGATGGCTCACCCCCTGCGCCTGCAGCTTGCGGACCATGGCCGCACGCAGCGCGCGTGAGTCCATATCCACAAGCTTCGCGGTCGGCGCCGATCGCGGGGCGGCCGTGGGCTTGGCATGTGCTGGCGCCACGGGGGTGTTTTTGCGCGCCGGCGCACCCTGTGCAGGGGAGGCCAGCTGAACAGGGAAACCCGGCCGCGGTCGGGCCGGTGTCTTTGTTGCTGGCGCCTGAGAGCCAGGCATGGGTGGCTTTTTCATGCCGCAGAGCTGCCTGTGTCGTGCCGACCGGTAGTGGCGACCGCTGGTACGCCCGAAAGCTGCGCTGCGGTCGGCGCCCAGTACGGCAGGCGTTCATGGTCCGTGAGGTCCACCTGCAGCGGCGTGATGGTCGCGTAACCCAGCGCCGTGGCATGGAAGTCGGTGCCTTCGGCATCGTCCTTGGCCGCTCCGGCATTCCCGATCCAGTACATGGTGTCACCGCGCGGATTGGTCTGGGCAATCACCTGCTCGGCCGCATGGCGCCGCCCCAGCCGGGCCACCTTGAACCCCGGTATCTCGTTCGCGGGCCGGTTGGGAATGTTCACATTGAGCAGCCAAGGCGCATGGTGCTGCGGAGATCCGTCCAGCGAAGGCAGCAGTTGCGCCACCAAATCGGCCGCCTTCTGCGCGGCCACATCCAGATGCGCCCAGCCCTTTTGTGTCTGGGAAAAAGCAATTGCGGGAATGCCAAACAGGTAACCCTCCATCGCGGCACCCACGGTGCCCGAATAGATGGTGTCGTCGCCCATGTTGGCGCCGTTGTTGATGCCGGAAACCACCAAGTCGGGGCGGTAGCCCAGCAACCCAGTGAGCGCGATGTGTACGCAGTCGGCCGGCGTGCCGTTGACGTAACGAAAGCCGTTGGGCGCCGTGTGCACGTACAGCGGCGAATGCAGCGACAGCGCATTCGATTTGGCGCTGTTGTTGTGCTCGGGCGCCACCACCTCCACCTCGGCCAGATCCTTGAGCGCTTCGTACAGCGCCACGATGCCGGGCGCCTGGTAACCGTCGTCGTTGGAGATGAGGATTTTCATGCTGTCGATTCTAGGTGGATTACCCCTCTGGACCGGGGTGTGCCACCGACAGCCCAACCCCGGTCGCCCCAGCGACAGAAAGCGGACTTACCCGCTGTGCCCGAGCCGGCCCCATGCCTATCATCGGCCGCTTCCCCCTTTTCTACGAAGAGACACTATGCAAGCCTGGCTGTGCGAAAACCCTGTCGGCGTCGAAGCCCTCACATGGAAAGAGCTGCCCACCCCTGAGCCCAAGGCGGGCGAAGTGCTGATCGAAATCCAGGCCGCGAGCCTGAACTTCCCCGATCTGCTCATCGTGCAGAACAAGTACCAGATGAAACCCGCCCTGCCCTTTGTGCCTGGCTCCGAATACGCGGGCGTGGTGCGAGCGGTGGGCGAAAGCGTGAAGCATCTGCAGGTGGGCCAGAGTGTGGCCTGCCTCAGCGGCACCGGCGGCTTCGGCACCCACACGCTGGCGCCCGCGGCGCTGTGCATGCCCCTGCCACCAGGTTTCCCGCCGGTGGACGCAGCCGCCTTCATCATGATCTACGCCACCTCGTGGCACGCGCTGATGGATCGCGCTGCGCTCAAGGCGGGCGAAACCGTGTTGGTGCTGGGCGCGGCCGGTGGCGTGGGCACGGCGGCCATCCAGATCGCCAAGGCAGCCGGAGCGCGCGTGATCGCTGCCGCGTCCACCGACGACAAATGCGAGCTCTGCCGCCAGCTGGGCGCAGACGCCACCATCAACTACAGCGTGCACACGCCCCAAGCTGGCCTGCGCGACGAAATCAAACGCCTCACCGACGAAAAAGGCCCCGACGTGATCTACGACCCGGTGGGCGGTGATTTCGCCGAACCCGCGTTCCGCTCCATCGCCTGGCGCGGGCGCTACCTGGTGGTGGGTTTTGCCAGCGGTCCCATTCCCAGCCTGCCCTTGAACCTGACACTGCTCAAAGGCGCCAGCATCGTTGGCGTTTTCTGGGGCGACTTTGCTCGCCGCGAGCCGCAAGCCAACGCGCAGATGATGCAGATCCTCGCCGGCATGTACGCCAAGGGCAAGGTCAAACCGATGATCGACCAGACTCTGCCCATGAGCGAACTGCCCAAGGCCTACGCCATCATGGGTTCGCGCTCGGTCAAGGGCAAGCTGGTGCTGGTGAATTGAACGCACCCATAAGGAAAGAGCCCGCTGGTCTCGCAACCAGCGGGCTTCCTTTATGGGGAGGGATGGCTGATCGGGGGCAGGTCAACAGAAATTGCATTTTTGCAAGCGGCGGATTCGCTCAAGCCGCAAAACAGCTGATATAGCCCCGAAAAGCCAAAACCCCCAAGTACGAGATGTACGAGGGGGTTGTGGGGTAGTAAGAGCCTGACGATGACCTACTTTCA
>MERT01000007.1:0-12916 GCA_001770705.1 Burkholderiales bacterium GWF1_66_17
CAGGTGCTGGCCAAGCGCAACACCATCCCCAAAGACAAACCCGTGCTGATCTACTGCAACACCGGTTCGCTCTCGGCCCAGGCAGGTTTTGCGATGCGCGTGGCGGGCTGGGACAACCTGCGCATCCTGCAAGGCGGCATGGAAGAGTGGAAGGCCAAGGGCGGTTTCGACGCCGCGGCCAAGGCCACCGCACCGGCCAAGCACTGAGCCCGATGTCGAGCACCCAGGCGGCCATTGCCGCGCTGCGCCAGTCGCTCTCCAGCACCATCGTCGGCCAGCACGCGCTGCTGGACCGCCTCGTGATCGGCTTGCTGTGCGGCGGCCATGTGCTGGTCGAGGGCCTGCCTGGCCTGGCCAAGACCACGGCGGTGAAGGCGCTGGCGCAGGGCATCCACGCGCCGTTCAAACGCATCCAGTTCACGCCCGACCTGCTGCCCGGCGACCTCACCGGCACCGACATCTACGACCCGCGCAGCGCCGATTTCCATTTCCTGCCCGGCCCGCTGTTCAACGACATCATCCTGGCCGACGAGATCAACCGCGCACCGGCCAAGGTGCAGGCGGCCCTGCTCGAAGCCATGCAGGAACGCCAGATCACCGTCGGCGGCCAGACCCGTGCGCTGCCCGAGCTGTTCATGGTCATGGCGACGCAGAACCCGGTGGAGCAGGCCGGCACCTACCCGCTGCCGCAGGCCCAGCTCGACCGCTTCATGCTGCACGTGAAGCTTGGCTACCCAAGTGCCGACGAAGAAATCCAAATCCTGCGGCTGGACCGCGAGCGCGCGCTGGCCGAAGGCAGCGGCCAGGCCGCCGCACAGCCGCTGACGGTGAGCGCGGCCGACGTGCTGGCCGCGCGCGCCGAGGTGCAGCGTGTGCACGTGTCGCCGATGATCGAGGCCTACGTGGTCGCGCTGGTGCGCGCCACGCGCGAGCCCGGTGCGTTTCGCCCCGAATGGGCCGGCGTGCTGCAGAACGGCGCCAGCCCGCGCGCATCGCTCGCTCTGGTGAAGACGGCGGCCGCCTGGGCCTGGCTGCAGGGGCGCGATTTCGTGGCACCGCAGGACGTGCAGGCGCTCGCGCCCGACGTGCTGCGCCACCGCATGGAGCTGGGGCTCGAAGCGCGCCTGCAGGGGCTGGACCGCGACGTGCTGCTGCAAGGCCTGATCGCGGCCGTGCCGGCACCCTGATCGCGCGCATGTTCGCTGCCCGCGTTGACGCCGCGCCGCACTGGCCCGCGCTGCTGGACGCCGCCGAGCTGGGTGCGCTCGCGGCACGTGCGCGCGACTGGGTGCACGCACCCACGCCGCTGGAGATCCACGAACACCACGCAGGCGACTGGCCGTCCACCGCGCTCGGGCGCGGGCTTGATTTCGAGGAAGCCCGCCCCTACGCGCCAGGCGACGACCTGCGCGACATGGACTGGCGCAGCACCGCGCGCCTGGGACACCCCTTCATCAAGACCTACCGCGAAGAGCGCCTGCCGATCTGCCACCTGGTGCTCGACCGCACGGCCACCATGCGCTTTGCTACGCGCCGCCGCCTCAAGGTTGCGCAGGCCGCGCGCGTGCTGCTGCTGGCGGGCTTTGCCGCCATGGACGCCGGCATGGCCGTGGCCGCCACCGCCTGGGACGAGCGCGACCTGTGGTGGCCCGCGCGCCACGGCGAGGGCGCCTGGCTGGAACTGGCGCAAAGCCTGATCGCTCCCTGCCCGCCGCCGTTGCAGCTGCAGGCGGCCACCCACGCCGATGCTCACGCGCTGCAGCGCCTGAATCATCTGGCACAGGAGCTGCCCGCGGGCTGCCACGTCTGGCTGGCCAGCGATCTGGTCTGGCTGGGTGAGCGCACCGCGCCGGCGCTGGCGCGGCTCGCACACCGACGGCGCCTGCGCCTGGTGCGCGTGCTCGACCCGGTGGAAACCGGCTGGCCGGCGCTGGGCGCGGCGGGCGTCGAAGACCTCGCCACCGGCGCGCGCCATTGGCTGGGCGGCCAGGCCGCGCTGAACGAGCGGCTGCGACGCGCCAACGCCGAACGCCTGGCGGCGCAGGACGCGCTGCTGCAGCGCCACGGGCTGCGCGCCATCGACGTGGCCACGCCGCAAGACGGACTGCTCTCCACTCTCGGTCCCCATGGCTGACGCGCTCGACCAACTGAGCCGCCCCATCGCACCCCCGGTGGTGACCCCGCCCGGGTGGTGGGACACGTTCTGGGCCAGCCCCTGGGCGCAGGCGCTGCCCTGGGTGGCGGGCGCGGTGGCCGCTGCGCTGCTGATCGCACTGGCCGGGTGGGCGCGCCGCCGCTGGCAGCGGTTGCAAGCCCGGCGCGCGCGCCGGGATGCATTCGCGCGCATTGCCGCCGTGTGGGCCGACGATTCCGCCACGCCGCAGGCCCTGGCCACCGGCGCGCAGTCGTTGGCCGGCTGGCTGCATGCGCACGGCCTGCCTGTGAGCGAAAACGAAGGCCGTTGCATCGACCGGTGGCGTTTCGGTCCGTTGCCGATGGCCGGTGGGCTGCTGGAGGAGCGTGCCGCGGTGCAGGCGCTGCTGGCGAGGCTCGCGCCGCAGATCGACGGAGCGGCACCGTGAACGCGCTCGGCTTGCCGGCCATCGTCTGGGGTCAGCCGCTCTGGCTGGCGGGCCTGGCCTTGCTGCCGCTGTGGTGGCTCTGGGTGCGCCGCCACCCGGCCGCGCCGCCAGTGGCGGTCTGGCTGCGGCACCCGCACATCGGCGCGCTGCTGCAGCAGGCCGGGCAGGGCGCGGTGCCGGCGGACCACTGGCCCCGCCTGTGCCGCAGCCTGGCCTGGGCCTTGCTGCTGCTGGCCCTGGCCCAGCCGCGCAGCCTGGGCGACTGGTTGCAACCGCCACCGCAGGGACGCGACATCGCGCTGGTGATTGACACCTCGGCCTCGATGGAGGCCGAAGACTTCCGCGTGAAGACCGCCGATGGCGACAAGACGGTGAGCCGCATGGCCATGGTGCGTCAGGTGCTGGCCGAGTTCGTGGCGGCGCGCGAGGTGGACCGCTTCGCGCTCCTGGTGTTCGGCAGCGAGGCGGCCCAGCTCACACCGCCCACACACGACCTGCCGCACGTGGTGCGCCAGCTCAAGCGCCTGCAACCCGGCGTGCTCGACGACCACACCGCGCTCGGCGACGCGATGGGCCTGGCGCTGCGCAGCGTGCGCCACGAGCGGCTGCGCCCGGCCATCCTCATCGTGAGCGACGGCGACCCGTCCAATGCCGGCGACCTGCAGCCCGCCGAGGCGCTGGCCGTGGCCGTGCAGCTCGGCGTGGCGATCCACACCCTTCAGATCGGCGCCGGCCCCGCCAACGCCGATCCGGCAAACGCCGCCGATCCGCAACCCACACTGCAAGAAATTTCGCGCCTGAGTGGCGGCACGCACTGGCGTGTGATGCGCACCGAAGACGCACAAGCCGTCATGCGCGCCATTGATGCGCTGGAACCCACGCTGCGGCCCGCGCCCTCGCAGCGCGACGTGCACGAGTGGTACGCCGTGCCGCTGCTGCTGGCCCTGCTGCTGCTCGCGCTGGCCGGCTGGCTGCAAGGGCGCCCGGGGCGGAGGAGCGTTTCATGAGCGCATGGAGCGTGCTGCTCGATCTGCAATGGCGCTGGCCCTGGGCGGCGCTGCTGCTGGCGCTGCCCGCTGGCCTGGCGCTGTGGCAGCGCTGGCGCCACCGGCGGGCGCTGGCCTATGCCGACGAAGCCCTGCGTCCCTGGGCGCTGTCCACGCCGCGCGCCGATGCGGGCCAAAAACTGCAGCGTGCGCTGGCAGTCATGGCCTGGCTGTTGCTGGTCTTGGCCGCGGCCGGCCCGCGCTGGCCGGTCAGCCAGCCAGCAGACACAGCGCAGGCGGGCAGCGGCGCCGGTGAGCGCGCGGGCGCCACGGCGCTGGTGTTGCTGCAGCTGTCCGACTCCATGCGTGCAACCGACCTCGCGCCCGACCGCCTGACGCGCGCGCGCCTCGCACTGCTGGACCTGAGCGAACAACAACGTGGCGAGCAGGTCGGTCTGCTGGTCTACGGCGCACAAAGCGGCGTGCTGCTGCCACCCACGCACGACGCCGCGCTGCTGCGCGACGCGCTGAACGCCACCGGCGAAGACCTCGTGCCCGCCGGCCGCGCCGACCTGGCCCAGGCCCTGACCCTGGCCGCGCTCGAACTGGAGCAACTGGCGCAAGAGACCCCCGCGCGTCAGCCCGGCACGCTGCTGCTGGTGACCGATGCCGACAGCGACGCACTGCAAGGCGCTGCTGGCGCGGCTGTTGACGCGGTCTTGCGGCGCCTGCGTGTGCAAGGTGTTGCGCTGCAGATGCTGCTGGTCACCGCGCCGACCGCCGCCACCGCCGACACCGGGCCCGCCGCCAGCGGCATGGGCTTCGGCGCGCCGGTGGCCGACCCGGCCGCTTACCGTGCGCTGGCCGTACAGACCGGTGGCAACTCGGTGCACGTGAGCGACGGCACCGAGGCCGTGCGCCGCTGGTACCAAAACAGCTTTGACCGCCTGGCCGTATCCGCCACGCCAGCGGGCCGGGCCGTGCAGGGTTGGCGCGAAGGCTTCGCGCTGCCGCTGGCGTTGGGCGCGCTGCTGATGCTGCTGGCGCACACGCCGGGCTGGCCTGCGGGCGCGGCTCGTTTCGGCCAGCGGGTGTGGATGGTGCTGCGCCGCCGGCCATCCGGTCAGGTGCTGTCGGCCGGGTTGGTGGCGGTTGTCTTGTTGCTGACCAGCGCACCCGAGCGCTCATGGGCGCAGGTAAGCACCGCCGCACCGTTTGCCACCCGGCAGCAGTTGGCCCAGGCATCGCAGGCATTTGCCACGCAGCGGTGGGCGCTGGCCCAGCAGCGCTACGCGCTGGTGGGAGGCTTTGACGGCCACTTCGGCGCCGGCGTGGCCGCGCTGCAACTGCACGACGGTCTGGCCGCGCAACGCCACCTGGGTCTGGCCTGGACGCTCGCCACCACGCCCGCGCAGCGGCTCGACGCGCTCTACAACCTCGGTCTGGCACAGGCCCGGCTCGGCCGCTGGACCGCCGCCGCGCAGGCCTTTGGCGCGGTGTTGCAGGAGCGCCCGGGTGATGCGGCGGCGGCCAACAACCTGCGCATCGCCGGGAAGGAAGCCACCCGTCAGCGCGCCGGCGTGGGCGGCCCGCAAGACCTGTATGGCCGCCGGGGCAAACTGGTTCAAGGCCAGATAGACCCCAACGGCACCGGCAACCCCGAGGAGCTCGACATGCCCCATGGCGGCAGCAGCTACAGCGACAGTGCGGTCGACGCGCGCGGGGCCACCGCCAGCGCCCCTGCGGCCCGGGCGCCGGCCCCGGCCTTCGTGCCGCAGCCCGGACACCTGAACGCTGGCCTGGCCAAACTGGACCGCCTGGCCAATCCGCGGCCCCGGCTGTTCAAGGGCCTGATGGCGCAAGACACGCCGCGTGTGAACCGCGCGCTCGCCACGGAGCGCCAGCCATGATGCGGCTGCTGCGCGTTTGCATCGCTGCCTGGCTGTGGGCTGCGCTGTGGCCGCTGGCTTTTGCACAGGCACCGGCCGCCGCACTCCAGACCCTGCCGGGTTTGGTCGCCACCCTCGACAAGAGCCGCATCGCGCTCGGCGAGCCGGTCACGCTCACACTGCGGCGCCCGGCGTCCCAGGCACCAGGGCTGGACACGCTGGACCTGCAGGCGCTGCGGGCAGACTTCGACCTCGCCACGCGCAGCCTCGGGCGCGACGCCAGCACGGAAGACCTGCGGCTCACTCTCTACCCATTGCGCGCGGGCACCCTCACGCTGCCGCGCTTCGCGCCGCGCGGCCAGCCGCTCACGCTGCAGGTGGACGACGGCCCGGTCGACGGCGTGACCAGCGCCGAACCCGCACCGCGCGTGCGGGTGCGCGTGTTCAGCGAGCCCGACAGCGCCGCCGGCTGGGTGGTGCGCCAGCCGGTGCGCCTCACGCTCGAAGCCTGCTTCACCGGCCAGCTGCTCTGGCAGCCGCCCACATTGGCCTCGCGCAACGGTCTGAGCGTGCGCCTGCTGGGCGAGCGCAGCGAAGCGGGCGAGATCGACGGCCAGCCTTGCACCGCACAGCGCTGGCAATGGGCCGTGGTGCCGCAGGTGGCCGGCCCGCTACGGCTGACCTGGCCGCTGCTGCAGGCTACCCGCTTTGGCAACGAATGGCGCTTCCCCGCGCCAGCTGTCGAGGCTGTGGCGCGTGCGCTGCCGGGCTGGTTGCCGGGCGAGCTGCCGCTGCGCGAACCGCAGGTGCTGGGGCAACGCCTGCCGAACGAAGCCAGCCTGCGCGACCCGCTGGCGTGGGAGCTGGAGATCGAGGGCGACTACGGCGACGGCACGCTGGCCGATCTGCTGCGCGCGCAGCTCGCGGGCGATGCGGTCTGGTCGGCGTATCCGCTTGAGGTGCGGCCAGCGCCAGAGCGTGGCCTCTCGTCACGCTGGTCGGTGCGCCTGCTGGCCCAGCCGCAGAACACCGGTCCGCTGCAACCGCCCACCCTGCGCCTGCCCTGGGTGGACCTGCAGGCGGGCGGGCCGTCTCAGGCCTTGCAGCAGGTGACCGTGCACGCGGAAGTGGTCGAAATCAGCGATCCGCAGGCTGGTGCAGTGTGGCATTGGTTGATCGGTGCGCTGAAGGTTCTGCTTGCTGCGGGTGCCACGTTGTGGAGTGCGTGGCGGCTGCGGTGCGGCTGGCGTCGGTACCAGCGTGCATCACGCGAGCATGCACGGTTGCTCGACGCTATCGAACGCAGCACCGGAGCGCTGGAACTGCACCAGGCGCTGGCGGGCCTGGCTGGCGGAGATACCAGTGGTGCCACGCTGTTCGAGCTGCTGGTTCGGGTGCAGACCCGCTGGCGCGGCCCTTCGCTGGTCGATTGGGCAACACGCTTTGAGCGACTGCGCTTTGGCGCCGGGGCCGATGCGGAGATGGGCTTTGAGTCGCTGCGGCTTGAGCTGTCGCACCTGGCTCGGGCAATGCGTCCTCGCCCGTCAATGTCAAACCGCTGAAACCCACTGTTTCGATCATGATCTGGCGTGCTTGTCGCGAAAGCGACCTGGAGCCTGTAACAGCTTGGTTGAATTCAAAAGTTTTCCAAATAGCACTCCACTGTGACGAGCTATCGCCGATAACTTTCAAGAGCGCCCTTTCTTCATTCCAAACATCCAACGGTGCGACATGAACATCGACAGACTCCTGAAGCTTCCCAACACCTTGCCTTCAGCGCCGAAGGTTGTGCGCAAATTGATGGAAACGTTCAATCAGGAAGACGTGGACACGCTGTATGTGGCGTCTTTGCTTGAAGAAGACCCGGTGCTGACCGCCAAGCTGCTGAAGACCGCCAATTCCGCCTACTTTGGGCTGAGTCGCTCTGTCACCAACGCCAGGGATGCCCTCAATGTGATGGGCTTGATCAAAGTTCGCGCGCTGGTCATTGCGGCCTCATTGGGTGAGGGTTTTCGTTGTGTGGGCGGAGTCAACCACACACAGTTCTGGCGCTACAGCATCGCTTCGGCCAACCTGTCCCGCTGCATCGCCCTGCCGATCAAGATCGACGAGAGCACGGCTTTCACCGCTGGTCTTGTGCACAGCATTGGCGAGCTGATGATGCATGCGGCCATGCCCGAAGCCATGATGGATCTGAACCAGCGCGTGCCCGTGTTGGATATCAAGAGGGCCCATGCCGAACAGGACTTGTTTGGCTACAGCTACGGTGAAGTGGGTGCTGCGCTTGCCCAAGAATGGCGTTTCCCACAGAAGATGATCGATGCCATTCGTCACCAGGCTGCACCGTTTGAAGACGATGTGTACGAACCGATTGCGGGTGTGGTCCACATCGCTTCCTGGCGTGCCCGCGGTCAAGAGATGTCATTGAGCGGCGAACAGTTGATCAGCAGCTATCCCGACCCGATAGGGATGGTCCTTGGCATCAACCCTGACAGCGTGATGGAAGAAATGATTCCCTCGTTCACGTGCGAGACTGACGACGCTTTGTCCGAAGAAATTTAGTTCGGTACCACCAGTCCAGGTGATGGGGAAGCGGTCGGTGGCGCGGCGCCGTCCGGGTCGCGGAGATCCTGTGACCGCAGTACCTCGTACAGCCGCCATTCGGGCAAGCGCCGGTTGCCGAACCCAACAGCCGCTTCGTGGCAGTCAGCGTTAGTACAACCACCGCCGGCGACCGGCTCCAGTCGCTGCACTCCCGTCCTAGATATCAGGAAGTCGGTTTGAGGCTGGTTGCCGTAGGTTAACTGTGGTTGCTTTGCAGCCCCTAGGGAGGGTCTGCACAACCTCGGCCCTGCTCGCGTGATGTGAGAAAGTGACGGCATGAAGCAAATGAGCCTGGGCGAGAGCGGATACGAGCGCAAGACCAAGAGGACGCGCAAGCGCGAGTTCCTCGACGAGATGAACCTGGTTGTGCCGTGGGCCGAGTTGGTGGCGCTAATTGCGCCGCACGCGCCAGCAACGGGCACGAAGGGCGGGCGCCCATCGTTTGCGGTGCAGACGATGCTGCGCATCCACTTCCTGCATGTATGGACCCGACGCCATTTGCAAGCCCCTTTTGGTGATGTTCAACGGTCTGCACACATGTATACGGCTTGCTGATGGGCAGTCGTCGATGCATGCCCGCAGCCTTGATGAGATCCGCGCGTTCCGTCCTTAGTAGCAGTTCGGCTTGAGTGATCAGCCGACAGAAAGTACAGGCTCCCGGAACGCTGGTCTAACCGGTTGTGTCATCACGTTTAAGAGGCTTCGAAAACCAGTGTGGGTGCTCTCCCTTTTTTTGTGTTTTTGAACACGGTCACAGCTACGCCGCAACCATCGCGGGGCAGTAGTTGGTCTCGTGACTCAACATCGCCTGAATGATCCGTGCGTTCTTGTTTGCCAGCGCAACCGTGGCACGGTTGTACCCTCGCCGGGCAATCAATTCCTGCAGCCAGCGACTTCGCGCATCAGATTTGCAGGCAACACGGATCAATACCGATCGCGCCCCGTGGATGAGCAATGTCCGCAGATAGCCGTCACCGCGTTTACTGATACCGAGCAGACGGTTCTTTCCGCCTGATGAGTGTTGCCGTGGCACCAACCCGATCCACGCTGCGAGATGTCGTCCATTCTTGAACGCTTTGGCGTTCCCCACCGCTGCAACGATTGCCGTTGCCGTGATGGCTCCCACACCAGGAATGGTTGCGAGTCGTTGACACAGAGCCGAGTTCTTCATGAAGGATGTGATCCAGTCCTCGGCTCTACCTATCTGGTTTTCAAGGACAGGCAGAACGTGGTCAGCTCCCCATCCGGCTCCGAGAGGATGTCGGGAATGGAGCGTTTGAACGCAGCAGGTGACTTGGCGATGATGATCCCACGCTCGGCGAGCAGCCCTCTTGCCTGGTTGATCAGGGCTGTGCGCTGGTGCACCAACAGCTCACGAACACGATGAACTGCCTGAATGTCTTGTTGCTCAACAGACTTCACAGGTACGAAGTTCATGCTTGGGCGGCAAGCAGCCTCAACAATGGCTTCGGCATCGTTCCTGTCGTTCTTGTTCGTCTTGACGAAAGGTTTGACGTAGTGGGGGCTGATGAGCTGGACATCAATGCCCAGCGCTTGGAACTGCCGGGCCCAGTGGTGTGCGGAGCTGCAGGCCTCCATAGCGATGGTGCGCGGAAGAAGTTGACGAATCGTTTCCATCAGCGCAGGGCGCGATACTTTGGATCGGTGCATCGCCTGACCTCGGCGATCTGCTCCGTGAAGCTGAAACACACGTTTGGCAAGGTCGATCCCCAGGATGTCGATTTCCATGATGAACCTCCGCATTTCAACGGTTGATGAGGGACACACAGTTTCGCCAGAGGGTGGCGTCGGGTCCATCTCAGTAACAGTGGTTCAACCTGTCGGACCCGGCGATGGAAGAGGCGCTGTACGACACGCCGATGTTTCGCGAGTTTGCCGGGCTGGACATGGGCGAAGACAACCTGCCCGACGAGAGCACCATCCTTCGCTTCCGTCATCTGCTGGAGAAGCATCAGCTGAGCCTGCAACTGCTGGCCACCGTCAACGCCACGCTCACGGCCAAAGGCCTACTGCTCAAGAGCGGCACGGTGGTCGATGCCACGCTGATTGCGGCGCCCAGTTCGACCAAGAACAGCAGCGGCGAACGTGACCCCGAGATGCACCAGACCAAGAAGGGAAACCAGTGGCACTTCGGCATGAAGGCTCACATTGGCGTGGACGCCGATTCGGGCCTGGTGCACAGCGTGGTGGGCACGGCGGCCAACGTCAACGACGTGACGCAAGCCAGTGCGCTGGTGCACGGAGAAGAGAGCGATGTGTTCGCTGATGCGGGCTACCAGGGCGTGACTAAGCGCGAGGAGACGCAGGACATTGATGCGAACTGGCATGTGGCCATGCGCCCCGGCAAACGCAAGGCCTTGGACAAGAGCAGCCCGATGGGTGCCGTGCTCGACAAGCTCGAACATGTGAAGGCCAGCATCCGGGCCAAGGTGGAGCACCCGTTCCGTGTCATCAAGCGCCAGTTCGGGCATGTGAAGGTGCGCTACCGCAGGCTGGCCAAGAACACGGCGCAGTTGCACACGCTGTTTGCGCTCTCCAATCTGTGGATGGTGCGCCGAACGCTTTTGAGAGAGGCCCGGGGATGAGTGCGCCCGCAGCAGCCCGATGGGGCGCAAATGGGCTGCAAATCGCCCCTCGAACGCTCCGAATCGAGTTGCTGTTGCCGCCATCTGAAACATCGCAAATCAGCTCTCGTCGCAGTGGGTGTTGTGCAGACCTTCCCTAACCTTCCGCCTGGGCGCGGAGGAATACGGCATCGACATCCTGCGCGTGCAGGAGATCGGCTCCTAAGAAGAGCCCACGCGCATCGCCAACGCACCGGCGTTCATCAAGGGCGAGGTCAACCTGCGCGGCGTTATCGTGCCGGTGGTGGAGGACCTGCGCACCAAGCTCGGCTGCGAGAAGGTCGAATACAACGGTTTCACCGTGGTGATCGTGCTCAACGGGCACGGTCGTGTGGTCGGTGCGGTGGTGGATTCTGTGTCCGACGTGCAGGAGCTCAGCCGCGAGCTGATCAAAACAGCGCCCGAGGTGAACACCAACGTGGACGAACGAATGCTGATCCTGATGGACATCGAAGCCCTCATGAGCAGCGCTGACATGGGCTTCATGGAGCTCAGCTCGCAGCACCTGCAGTAAAGCAGCGCAGCGCCACTCCCATCCGTTCACTTCGGGCCTGATCCATGCTGAATAGCTTGAGCTTTCGAAACAAGATCGTGTTGCTGGGGGTCGCCTCCATGCTGGGCATCGCTTTGATCGCAACCTTCTCGGTGTTGCAGTCTCGGCGCCAGATCATAGATGGTCGTGAGGGGCAGTTGGTCACGGCCGTGCAGTCTGCGCACACCATCGTCGAAGGCTTTCATGCCCAGGCCGCCGCCGGCAAGAGGAGCGAGGCTGCGGCGCAGGAAGCCGCCAAAGAAGCCTTGCGCCGCGCACGCTACGGTGCCCCGATGGCAAGGACTACTTCTACATCTGGACGCTGGACGGCGCCGGTGTCATGCACTCGATGAAGCCCGAATGGGGGTGCCAGTACTTGACGGACAAGATCAAGGACGGACAGGCGTGGACATCATCGTGGCGCTCAGCCAGGGGCTGCGCTAGATAGAGCAGCGATGGGCATACCTTTGTCCAGACCAATTTCCCCCGCCCGGGCGAGACCGTTCCGATGCCCAAGTCGCAATACGTGATCAAGGTCGATTGCTGGAACTGGATGGCCGGATCGGGCCTGTACACCAGACGATCTGGACAGCTTGGTGCGCAGCGCCATCGTAAGGAACCTGGCCATAGGGCTGTTGGCGCTGCTGGCCATTGGTGGCATCGGATGGGCCATCCTGCGCAGCGTGATGCGCCAGATCGGCGGAGAACCCAGCGAGGCGATGGCCGTCATGCAGGACGTGGCCCCGGGGCAACCTAGTCGTTGAACTGCGCAAGGTGTCTTCGGGCAGTCTGCTGGCCTCGCGGGTAGAGAGAGTGGCTTCGCTGAGCCAGACCGTGAGCCAGGTGCGCAGTGCCAGCGACATCATCGGCGTGGCCTCCAGCGAGATTGCCAGCGGCAACTAGGACTTGAGCGTGCGCACCGAATAGGCCGCGAGCAACCTGGAAGAGACGGCGGCCAGCATGGAGCAGCTCACTAGCACGGTGCGCCAGAGCGCCGACGCAGCGCGCCAGGCCAACCAGCTTGCTGCGTCCGCCTCGGCCATCGCCGTGCGTGGCGGCCAAGTGATCGGCCAGGAGATCACCACCATGGACGAGATCAACCACAGCAGCAAGAAGATCGGCGACATCATCGGCGTGATCAACGGCATCGCGTTTCAGACCAACATCCTGGCGCTGAACGCGGCGGTGGAACCCGCCCGGACGGGCGAGCAGGGCCGGGGCTTCGCGGTGGTGGCGGCCGAGGTGCGCCACCTCGCGCAGCGCCGAGACCGCGAAAGAGATCAAGGGCCTGATAGGCGTCAGCGTGGACAAGGTCGATGCCGGCACCCGCCTGGTGGCCGACGCGGGCCATACCATGAGCGAGATCACGGCAGCGTCGGGCGAGCAGAGCGACGGCATCGGACAGGTCAACGTTGCGGTCAAGCGGCTGGACTGGGTCGTGTTAACACTAATTGCGGTGAAAGTCACCGGATGTGAAACTGCAGGTATGGAGATCACACCAGAGCAATTCAATCGCATCGAACACTGGTTGCCCATGCAGCGCGGCAACGTCAGCTTGAGCAACCTGCAAGTGGTCAACGCCATGTTGAACTAAACCGCTGACGCGGTGGTTGGCACTCCGGTGCAGCCACCGCGTTTTGCATTGGGGTTGTGACCTTGACAGCTTGAGTGCGAGGGT
>MERT01000008.1:0-24498 GCA_001770705.1 Burkholderiales bacterium GWF1_66_17
CGGCACCAGCGTGGACAAGGTCGAAGCGGGCAGCCGCCTGGTGGCCGAGGCCGGCAGCACGATCGGCGAGGTGGTGGCCAACGCGCAGCGCGTGGCCGACATCATTGGCGAGATCACCGCGGCCAGCGGCGAGCAGAGCAGCGGCATCGGCCAGGTCAACACCGCGGTGAACCAGCTCGACCAGATGACGCAGCAGAACGCGGCGCTGGTGGAAGAGAGCAGCGCCGCGGCCGGGAGCCTGAAAGACCAGGCCCAGCGCCTGACCCAGGCGGTGCAGATTTTCAAAGTTGATCACGGATCCCGGGGATCCTGATCCGGATTCATTTCAGTCATTCGGAGTTTTCCATGTACTTGCAACCTTTGATGCGCCTGTTCTCAATCCGCGTGCGCATGCTCGGTGCCATCGGTGTGGTGCTGCTGCTGCTGGGCATCGTCGGCGGTGCGGGCCTGTGGGGCATGTCGCGCCAGTCCGCGGTCAGTCACGAATTCGTGGGGCACGCGTTTGAGGAAACCCTCACGCTGTCGCGCTTGCGTGTCGCGCTGTCCGACATGAGCCGCCATGAAAAGGACATGGTCATCCAGTACGAGTCACCGGAACAGATGTCGCTGGCCAATCTGCAGTGGGAGAAGGCCCGCGAGGAGGTCAACAAGGAGATCGCACACATGATGCAAGGTGATGCGGACGAAGACAACGCCGTGCTGCTGGAGATGCAGAAGCGGCTGAACGACTACGTGGCCGCGGTCGAACCCGTGGTGGCCCAGATCAAGAGCGGTGGCTATGACAGCGCCACCGTGGCCAACCGCATGCTGGGCCGGGCACACGATCAGTACGCCGCCTTGCTGGTCGACATGCAGAAGATTCAGAGCATCATCATGCAGGAGGCCGCCAGCCTGCAGAAGGAAGAGGCCTACATCAGCGGACAGACCACGCTGTGGTTCGGCGTTGCCTTGGCACTGGCGGCGCTGGTGGTGGTGCCCTCGACGCTGGCCAACATGCAAAGCATCTGCCAGCCGCTGGACCAGGCCCAGCGTGTGGCCACCGCCATCATGCAGGGCGACCTGACCCAGAAGATTTCCACGGTCGGCCGGGACGAACTCACCCAGCTCATGACCGCCCTCGGGGGCATGCAGTCGGCGCTGGTGCGCATCGTCGGGGAAGTGCGCAGCAGCACGGACAGCATCGGCACCGCCAGCGCGGAGATCGCCTCGGGCAACCAGGATTTGTCCACCCGCACCGAGCAGGCAGCGAGCAACCTGCAGCAGACCGCCAGCAGCCTGGAACAGATCAACGGCACCGTGCGCCAGAGCGCCGACGCCGCGCGCCAGGCCAGCGCGATGGCGGTGGCCAACGCCGAGGTTGCCGTGCGCGGTGGCCACGTCGTGGGCCAGGTGGTGTCGACCATGGATGAGATCAACCACAGCAGCAAGAAGATCAGCGACATCATCGGTGTGATCGACGGCATCGCCTTCCAGACCAACATCCTGGCGCTGAACGCGGCGGTGGAAGCCGCGCGTGCCGGTGAACAAGGCCGCGGCTTTGCGGTGGTGGCGGCTGAAGTGCGCAACCTGGCGCAGCGCAGTGCCGAAGCGGCGAAAGAAATCAAGGGACTGATCGGCACCAGCGTTGACAAGGTGGACGCCGGTACCCGGCTGGTGGCGGAGGCCGGCAGCACCATCAACGAGATCGTGGTCAATGCCGAGAAGATCTCGGCCTTCATCAGCGAAATCACCACGGCCGCCACCGAGCAATCGGCGGGCATTGGCCAGGTCAACACCGCGGTGGGTCAGCTCGACCAGATGACGCAGCAGAACGCCGCCCTGGTCGAGCAGAGTGCCGCCGCCGCCGAAAGCCTGAAAGACCAGGCCACCCGCCTGGCCGAGGTGGTGCGGGTGTTCCGCCTGCAGGCCTGATCCGTTTTTTCAACCATCAACCGAACAATCCATGTTGGACAACTTGAGTTTTCGCCAGAAGATCATCACGCTGGTGCTCTTTGCCGTCGTCGGCATCGCCGTCATCGCCACCCTGTCGGTTTTGCAGTCGCGCCGTCAGATCACCGAAGGTCTGCGGGGCCAGCTGGTCACCGGCGTGCAGTCGGCGCACACCATCGTGGAGGGTTTTCGTGCCCAGGCTGCCGCCGGCAAGATGACCGAGGCCGAGGCCCAGCGCGCCGCCCAGGATGCCTTGCGCATGGCGCGGTACGGTGCCGATGGCAAGGACTATTACTACATCTGGACCTTGGCGGGAGCCGGTGTGATGCACCCGCTCAAGCCCGAATGGTCGGGTCAGGACATGGTGGGCAAGGTCAAGGATGGCAACGGTGTGGATGTCATCGGGGCGTTGGTTCGGGGGCTGCGCAACAGCGGCAACGGTCGCGCCTTTGTGCAGACCAACTTTCCACGTCCCGGCGGTACCGAGCCGGTTCCCAAGCTGCAGTACGTGATCCAGGTTGACGGCTGGAACTGGATGGTGGGTTCGGGCCTGTACACGGACGACCTCGACGTGCAGGTGCGCCAGGCGCTCCTCACCAACCTCGGGGTGGGTCTGGCGGCGCTGCTGATCATTGGCGGCATCGGCTGGATGACGTTGCGCAGTGTGACGCGCCAGATCGGTGGCGATCCGGTCGAGGCGGTGGCGGTGATGAAGGACGTGGCGAACGGCAATCTGGCCGTGGAGCTGCGCCACGCGCCCGCCGGCAGCCTGCTGGCGGTGCTGGGTGAGATGGTGTCGTCGCTGCGCCAGACGGTGGGCAAGGTGCGCAACGCCACCGACAGCATCACCACCGCGTCGGTGGAGATCGCCAGCGGTAACCAGGACCTCTCGGCCCGCACCGAACAGGCCGCGTCGAACCTGCAGCAGACGGCGGCCAGCATGGAAGAGCTCACCAGCACCGTGCGCCACAGCGCCGACGCCGCGCGCACCGCCAACCAGCTCGCCGAATCGGCCGCCAGCATCGCACGCCGCGGGGGCACCATGGTGGCCGAGGTGGTCACCACCATGGACCAGATCAACCAGAGCAGCCAGAAGATCAGCGAGATCATCGGTGTGATCGATGGCATTGCCTTTCAGACCAATATCCTGGCCTTGAACGCCGCGGTGGAGGCGGCGCGTGCGGGTGAACAAGGGCGCGGTTTTGCGGTGGTGGCGGCCGAGGTGCGCAACCTGGCGCAGCGCAGTGCCGAAGCGGCGAAGGAAATCAAGACCCTGATCGGCACCAGCGTGGACAAGGTCGATGCCGGCACGCGCCTGGTGGCCGACGCCGGATCGACCATGGACGAGATCGTCGCCAGCGTGCAGCGGGTGACCGACATCATGGGCGAGATCAGTTCGGCCACCGCCGAGCAGAGCCAGGGCATCGCGCAGGTCAATGTGGCGGTGACGCAGCTCGACCAGATGACGCAGCAGAACGCCGCGCTGGTGGAGCAGAGTGCCGCGGCCGCGGAAAGCCTGAAAGACCAGGCGGCCAGTTTGACCCAGGTGGTTCGCGTGTTCCGGCTGGCTGGCGCGGCGGTGCCGGGCTGAGAAGCCGGGCGCACAAAACCCGTTCGCGAGAGGGCCGTGCGCTGCGATGGCCCTGTCACACGGCGGCGTGGCAGGCCTGCCTATACTTGTTGATCGTGGGCCGCTGGGCCCGGTCCGGAGATCAACACCATGAACGCCCGCCTGCCCCAACCGCTGCCCCTGCTGGACCCTTTGGCCTTGCAGGCCCATGTCGACACCGCCTGGGCGCAGCGCATCGTGCCCGAGCTGGTGCGTTACATCGAGGTGCCGGCCAAGTCGCCCATGTTCGATCCCGACTGGGCCACGAACGGCCTGCTGGAGCGGGTGTTGCAGAGCGCGGCCGACTGGGTGCGCGCTCAGCAGGTCGAGGGCCTGACGCTGGAAATCGTGCGGCTCGACGATGCCAACGGCACACCCCGCACACCGGTTCTGTTCTTTGAAGTGCCGGCCAGTGCCGGAAAAGACGGTACGCCAGCGCCCGCCTCGGGCCAGACCGTGCTGATGTACGGCCACCTCGACAAACAACCCGAGTTCACCGGCTGGCGCAGCGACCTCGGCCCCTGGACGCCCAAGATCGATGACGGCAAGCTCTACGGTCGCGGCGGCGCCGACGACGGCTACGCGGTCTACGCCAGCATCGCCGCGGTGCAGGCGCTCAAGTCCCAGGGTGTGGCGCACCCGCGCATCGTCGGCTTGATCGAGACCTGCGAAGAAAGTGGCTCGTCCGATCTGCTCCCCTATGTGGACGCGCTGCGCGCCCGGCTGGGTGACGTGGGCCTGGTGATCTGTCTGGACAGCGGCGCCGGCAACTACGATCAGCTCTGGCTCACCACCAGCCTGCGCGGCATGGCCAGCGGTGTGCTGAAGGTGGAGATCCTCACCGAAGGCATCCACTCCGGCGACGCTTCGGGCCTGGTGCCGTCGAGCTTTCGCATCATGCGGCAGGTGCTGGACCGACTCGAAGACAGCGCCACCGGTCGGCTGTTGCCCGCGAGCTTTCATTGCGAAGTGCCGGCCGAGCGGCTGGCGCAGGCGCAGGCCACCGCCGCCATCCTGGGCGACGAGCTCTACAAACGCTTCCCTTGGGCGCACCACGACTGTGGCGGCTCCACCGTGTTCGCCCTGCCCACCACCACCGACCCGGTGGAGGCCCTGCTCAACCGCACCTGGCGGCCCACGCTCAGCGTGACCGGCGCCGACGGTTTTCCCACGCTGCAGAACGCCGGCAATGTGCTGCGGCCCTACACCGCGTTCAAGCTCAGCCTGCGCCTGCCGCCGCTGGTGGACGCGCCCGCCGCCGTGCAGCAGCTCAAGGCCCTGCTGGAAGACAACGCGCCCTACCAGGCCCGCGTCACTTTCGAGGGCGAAGGCGCGGCCACCGGCTGGAACGCGCCCGGCACCGCGCCGTGGTTCGAAGACGCGCTGCAGGGCGCTTCGCAGGCCCACTTCGGTGCCGCCTGCGGCACCATCGGCCAGGGCGGCACCATCCCGCTCATGAACATGCTGAGCCAGGGCTTTCCCCAGGCGCAGATGATGGTCTGTGGCGTGCTCGGACCCAAGAGCAACGCGCACGGCCCCAACGAGTTCCTGCACCTCGACTACGCGCGCCGCCTCACGGCCGCGGTGGCGCAGGTCATGGCCCGCATGCCCTGAGAGACTGAGAGTCTTTCGCTCATGTCCGACACCACCCAAGCCCCGTTCACGCTGCGCGACGGACTGAACCTCGCCCTCTACGACTGGCCCCTGCCTTTGCGCATGCGCCCGCGGGCGGTGGTGCTCATCGTGCACGGCCTGGGCGAACACGCCTGGCGCTACGACGCGCTCGCCCAGCGGCTCAACGACTGGGGCTTTTGCGTGCGTGCGTACGACCAGCGAGGCCACGGCGAGTCCGGCGGCGCGCAGGGTGTTTTGCCCAACGACGATGCGCTGCTGTCCGATCTGTCCGAGGTGCTGGACGACACCCGCCGCCACCTCGCCAACCCCTGGGCCTGTCCGCTGATCCTTTTCGGGCACAGCATGGGTGGTCTGGTGGCCGCCACCTTCGTGCACCGCAACCTGGCGCCGGTGGATGGGCTGGTGCTGTCGTCGCCCGCGCTGGACGCGGGCATCGGCCCGCTGCAGAAGAGGCTCGTGCGGCTGCTGTACCGCTGGGCGCCCAACCTCGTGCTGTCCAACGGGCTCGATGCGCGACAGATATCGCACGACGCTGACGTGGTGCAGGCCTACCAGCAGGACAGTCTGGTGCACGACCGCATCTCGGCACGGCTGGCGCATTTCATCGACAGCAACGGCCCGCGCGTGGTGGCCGCGGCGCCCCGCTGGCGCGTGCCCATGTTGTTGTTGTACGCGGGCGCGGACCGACTGGTGCGACCCGAAGGCAGCCGCGCATTTGCTGCCGTGGCCCCGCGCGAACAGGTGACCAGCCAGTGCCTGGATGGCCAGTTCCACGAGATTTTCAACGAGTCCGATCCTTCGAGGGCCTATGCAGCGCTGAGGGCGTGGCTCGATCTGCGGGCCCCAGCCTGAGCTGCCCCACAACTGAAACGGCCTCCGAAGAGGCCGTTTCAGTTGGGGTCGAACAGGCTTATTTGCGCATCAGGCCGCCGAGCATGCCCATCAGGTCACCGGCATCCATGCCGCCGCGACCCTGATCACCACCCAGCAGTGCCCCCAGGCCACCCAGGCCGTTGTCGGTCGGCAGCCGACCTTGTGGCGTGAGCTGGTCGATCAGGCCCGGCAGCAGATCGGCCAGGGTGCCGGCGGCCTGCTGCTGGTTGCCGCCGAGCTGCCTGGCGATCATGCCCATCAGGTCCGGGCCCAGCGCGCCGCCCAGTGCGTCGGGCGACACGGGCTGGTTGGCGCCCGTGCCCACCCACGATTGCGCCGCGTCACCCAGACCGCCCTGCTGCAGCTTGGCCAGGATGCCCGAGAGGCCGCCGCCGTTGTTCATCAGCGCAGCGACGATGCCCATGAGCACCTGGGGATCCAGGCCGCCCGTGCCCGCTTGAGTCTGACCACCTTGCCCGCCTCCGAGCGCCGCGCCCACCAGTGAATCCAACAGCCCCATGAAAACCTCCCGAACAGAAAACCCGTCTGGCGCCGACCGGCGTCAGATCAGGCCGCATTGTGGGCTTGCCGGCGGACCCACGCAAGCCACGCCAGCGCCAGTCCGGTGAGGGCCACGGGCACCAGGGAACCCACGTTCAGCCACAGCCAGCCCTGCGTGGTGACCAGTGCACCGGAGGCGAACGACGTGAGGGCCATGGTGGCAAAAACAAAAAAGTTGATGGCGGCCTGTGCGCGGTCTTTTTCCTCAGGCCTGTAGGCTTGCAGCGACAGTGTGGTGCTGCCGGTGAAGAGGAAGTTCCAGCCCACGCCGAGCAGGAACAGCGCGATCAGGAACTGGTGCAGGTTCACGCCCGTGAGCGCCACCGCGATGCAGGCGATGTTGAGCACCACACCCACGCCCATGATGGTGAGCGTGCCGAAGCGCTTGATCAGGTGGCCGGTGAAAAAGCCCGGGGCGAACATGCCGATCACGTGCCACTCCAGCACCAGCGCCGCGTCGTCGAACTCGAAGCCGCACACCTGCATGGCCAGCGGGGTGGCCGCCATCAGCAGGTTCATCACGCCGTAGCCCAGCGCGGCGCCCGCGGTCGCGACGATGAACACGGGCTGCTTCATGATCACTGAGAGCGGACGCCCGGTGTCGGCGTTGGCCTTCCGGGGCGGCAGCGGCGGGAACTTCAGGAAGGACATGATGGCGATCGAGATCAGCGCCACCAGTGCCAGCGACAGGTAGGCGCCTGCGAAAGGCACCTCGAACAGGTTGCGTGTGCGGCTCGCCAGGTTGGGGCCGAGCACGGCGCCCACCAGGCCGCCTGCCAGCACCAGCGAGACCGCCTTTTCGCGGTAATCCGGCGCAGCCAGTTCGGCGGCGGCAAAACGGTAGAGCTGGCCGTTGGCGCTGTAATACCCGGCGATCACGGTGGCCGTCACCAGCAGCCAGAAGTTTTTGTCGAACGCCGCCCAGGCACACAGCAGCGCCGAAGCCAGCGCCACCAGCAGCCCGATCTGGAACGAGCCCTTGCGGCCGAACGCACTCTGGGTGCGCGCCACCAGCGGCGTGGACAAGGCTCCGCCCACCACGTAACCCATGACGGGCAAGGTGGCCATCCAGCCCAAGGGCGCAAGCGAGAGGCCGACCAGGCCGTTGATGGCGATGAAGACCACGTTGTTGGTCAGGAACAGGCCTTGCGCGGCGGCCAGAAGCCAGAGGTTTTTGTTCATAAGGGGTCGTTTATACAAGGCTGCGCTCGCGCCCGGGGTCGCAGACCCGACGGTATAGTGCAGAGGACAGCCCCCGGGCCTCTCACACCATTCGCCAAGACACCGCTCAACTCAGGAGGAGCCATGAACACCACCGTTGAACCGAAGGCCGCCGACGCCAACAAGACCCTCACGACGGTGATCTACGCGCTGTACGCGTCGTCGCTGCTGCTCGGCATCACCTGTCTGGTGGCCATCGTGATGAACTATGTGAAGAAGGATGACGTGGCCGGCACCTACCTGGAAAGCCACTTCCGCTGGCAGATCCGCACCTTCTGGTTCGCGCTGCTCTGGAGCGTGATCGGTGTGCTCACGCTGTTTCTGGTGGTGGGCGCCTTTGTCCTGCTGGGCAACCTGGTCTGGTTCATCTACCGCATCGTCAAGGGCTGGCTCTACCTCAACGATGGCAAGGCCATGTACACCACGACCGCCTGAAGCGCACCGGCGCAGCTTCTGGCCTGCGAGGCGATGAGCAGCGCAGCGGTGGCCGCCCGCGATGCCGGGCCATTCCTGCGGCAAGATCACGCCACCACCGTGTGCCGGGAGCGTGCATGACATCCACGAAAGCTTTGCTGAGGGTTTTTTTGCTGCTGATCCTGGGGGCCGGGCTGGCGCCGTTGCCGGCCAGCGCGCAGGAACGCCCCGAGCGCCCACGCCTGCGGGACTGGCTGCAACAGCGCCAGGAACAGGCGGCGCAGGCGGCCCCACCGGTGCCGATCACCCGGCCCGGTGAGCACCGTTTCAGCCTGCGCCACGGGGGGCTGACGCGCGAGTACCGCGTGCACGTGCCGGCGCGCTACGACCCGGCCACGCCGATGCCGATGGTGCTGTCCTTCCATGGGGGCGGCGGCAACATGGACATCCAGGCCGACGACCGTTATTACGGGCTGGTTTCGCACGCCGAGCAGGCCGGCTACGTGGTGGTGTTTCCCAACGGCACCAGCCGCCTGCGCTCGGGCAAGCTCGCCACCTGGAACGCCGGCCTGTGCTGCGGCCAGGCGCGCGACCGGCAGGTCGATGACGTGGGCTTCGTGCGCGCCATGGTGGCCGATCTGCGCCAGCGCCTGAACATCGACCCGGGGCGCATCTTTGCCCAGGGCATGTCCAACGGCGGGATGCTCTCGTACCGGCTGGCCTGCGAGATGGCCGATACCTTCAAGGCCATCGCCTCTGTGGCCGGCACGGATGGCACGCCGGCCTGCGCGCCCTCAGCGCCCGTGTCGGTGCTGCACATCCACGCGCTGGACGACGACCGCGTGCTCTTCAACGGGGGTTCGGGCAGCGCCTCGGACACCCACGCGGACTTCGTGTCGGTGCCCGACACGGTGGCCAAATGGGCCCGGCTCAACGGCTGTGAGGCCGCGCCACGGCGTGTGCTGGAGGTGCCGGGCGCGTGGTGTGAAACCCGTTCACCTTGCCGGAGCGGCGCCGAGGTGAAGCTGTGCGTGACCGAGACCGGCGGCCATGCCTGGCCCGGCGGGCGCAAGGTGCGCGGCGAGCAGCCGGGCGCCAGCGCGGTCTCGGCCAACGAGCTGATCTGGGACTTTTTCAGCCGGCGCTGAGCGCCAGCACCAGCGCCGCAAGCGCCGCGGTTTCGGCGCGCAGCACGCGGGGCCCCAGGGTGACCGGCACGAAACCGGCCGCGCGCGCCTGCGCGTCTTCGCTGGCCGACAGGCCGCCTTCGGGGCCGCTGAGGAAGAGCACTCCCGCGTCGGCGGGGGCATCGCCCAGCACCTCGGTCAGGGGGCGGGTGCCGGGCGCGAGCGAGAGCACGTAGCGCAGCGCGGCCACGCCGGCCGACGCCGGCAGCCAGGCCGCCAGATCGGCCACCGGCATCACGGCGGGCACCCGGTTGCCGCCGCACTGTTCGCAGGCGGCGATGGCCACCGATTGCCAGTGCGCCTGTTTCTTGGTCGCGCGCTCGCCGGCCAGGCGCAGCACGCTGTGCGCGGTGTGCAGGGGTTGCACGCTGCGCACGCCGAGTTCGGCGGCTTTTTCGACCAGCCAGTCCATGCGGTCGTTGGCCGGCATGCCCACGGCCAGGAGCACACGGCGGCCGGCTTCGCGTTCCACCGGCGCGTGGTGGTCGACGCGCACGGCCACATCGGAGCGACCCATGCGCAGGATGGTGGCGCTGTATTCGCCGCCTTCGCCGTTGAAGAGTGTGATCACGCCACCGGGTTGCAGGCGCAGCACTTGCACATGGCGCGCGGCAGCGGGCGGCAGCTCCAGTTCGGTGCCGATGGTGAGCGGGACGGGACAGTGAAAGCGCGGCATGTGGTGGCGCTCAGACCCGCCCGAAGGCGTAGCCCGAAGCGGCCTCGAAGCCTTCGATCTTGTCGATGAGCTGGAGAAATGGGCCGAGCTCGCGGTAGCGGTGCGTGGTGTTGCGGATGTAGTGGATGAAGCGCGGCGCATCGGCCAGGTACTTCGGCTTGCCGTCGCGCAGCGTGAGGCGCGCGAAGATGCCGGCCACCTTCAGGTGGCGCTGCAGGCCCATCCATTCCACCGCACGGTAGAAGGCGCCGAAGTCGCTGTGCCAGTCTTCGAAGTCCATCAGGCCGGCCTTGCGGGCCTTTTCCCAGTAGCGCACGGTGACGTCGATGACGAAGTCTTCTTCCCAGCTCAGGAAGGCGTCGCGCATGAGGCTGGCCACGTCGTAGGTGATGGGGCCGTAGACCGCGTCCTGAAAATCGAGCACGCCGAGCTGCTGCTGGGGCGTGCTCCCTGGCTGGCGAGGGATCATCAGATTGCGCGGCATGAAGTCGCGGTGCACGTAGACGCTGGGTGCGGCCAGATTGCGCTGGACGATGCTGTCGAAGGCCTTGCTCAGTGTTTCGGCGTCTTTGCCCTGCAGCGTGGTCTGGCGGTGCTGGGCCAGGTACCAGTCGGGGAACAGCTGCAGCTCGCGGCGCAGCAGCGGCTCGTCGTAGGGCGGCAGCACACCGGGCTTCGAGGCAAGCTGCCAGGCCAGCAGGCTGTCGAGTGCGGCCATGTAGTGGGCGTGGTTGGATTGCGGCTGGTCCGGGTTGATGACGTCCAGCAGGGTCTGGTGGCCCAGGTCGCTCAGCAGCATGAAACCCTGCGGCTCGTCCCAGGCCAGCACATCGGGCACCAGCAAGCCGGCCTCGCGCATCAGCGCAGCCACCTGCACAAAGGGCCGGCAGTTTTCGTGTGCCGGTGGCGCATCCATGATGATGAGGCTGTCACCGCTCAGGCCGTCCAGCCGCAGGTAGCGGCGGAAGCTGGCGTCGGCGGAAGCCGGGCGCAGCGTGGCCTCCAGCAGGCCGTGCTGGCGGGCCAGGGGCTCCAGCCAGTTTGTGAAAGCGGCTTCGCGTTGCGGGTCCGTCCACGCAACGGCGTTTGTGATGGGGGGCATGTCTGGGGAGGGTGTTGGAGGGGGCGTCAGCGACGGTCGCCGGGGCGGGGCAACAGGCATAGGATAATCGCCGCAGATTCTACAAATCCATCGCGCCGCCGACCTGGTTCCGGGCGGGCGTTTCGTGGTTCCGCCGACCTGTTGCAGCGGGGCCGAGTTCCTACAGCATTCAGAGTCGGCCGTTTTGCCACACACCGCCTTGAAACCTGCTCACAACCCCATCCCCGCTTCTTCCCGCACCACCACGCGTGCAGCGAACGGCGCCTGTCCCGAACCGACCCGCCTGGCGCGGGCTGTGCAGGGCGCCATTGCGGCGCTGGCGCTGGGGGCTGGCGCCGTGCCGGCACCGGTTTGGGCGCAGGTTGCCGATGCCGGGGAATCGGTGCGACTCAAACCCGGCGCCATGCTGCAGGAGACGCTGCCGCCAGAAACGAGCAAACAGCTGCCGACCTTCGTGTGGGGTGAGCGCATGCAAGGCAAGACCGACGACGTCACCGTGCTGGAGGGCGAGGTGGAGCTCCGGCGCCACGACACGGTCATTCGTGCGGATCGGGTCGAATTCGATCAGCGCACCAACGAGGCGCTCGCCACGGGCCATGTCCTGATCAACCGCAACGGCGACCGCTTCCAGGGCCCCGAGTTGCAGATGAACGTGGAGACCTACAAGGGCCATTTTTCTGAACCCACCTACCAGTTGTTGAAGAACCAGGCCAGTGGCGACGCCAGCCGCATCGATTTCCTGGACAGGGACACGATGGTGGTGCACGACGGGCGGTATTCCACCTGCGAGCGGCCCCCGGGCAGCCGCTGGATGCCGGACTGGCTGGTGCGGGCCACCAGCATCGAGCTGGACACGGCAGAGGACGTGGGAACGGCCAAGGGTGGCGTGCTGGAGTTCAAGGGCGTGCCCATCCTGGCTGCGCCCTATTTCACGTTCCCGCTGTCGGACAAGCGCAAGTCGGGGGTTTTACCGCCGAGCATGGCCATCGACAACCAGAGCGGCGTGCAGCTGACGGCACCCTACTACCTCAACCTGGCGCCCAACATGGACGCCACGCTTGCGCCGTCCCTGATGACGAAGCGGGGTGTGGACCTGGCCGGTGAGTTCCGCTACCTGCAGCCGAGTTACACGGGACGGCTGCGCGCAGCGTTCATGCCGTCGGACCGGTTGCGCGACGATGACCGCTGGGCGTACTCACTGCAGCACAGCCAGCGCCTGACCGACAACGTTGGTGGCGGAAGCCCGATCAGCCTGCGTGCGAACCTGAACCGCGTGGGCGATGACAACTACTGGCGCGACTTTCCCCGCTCGATCACTTCCCTGACCTCGCGCCTTCTGCGGAACGAAGCTGATTTGGGCTGGAATCGCGGCCCCTGGTCGGTGAATGCCGGGGTCTACCAATGGCAGTCCCTGCAGGATGTGAGCGCGCCCTTCACTCCTCCCTATGATCGGCTGCCATCACTGTCACTGAACTATCAGAAGTACGACCAGACGCTGTTGGGAATGCCTGGTTGGGACATGTCGGTGCAGACCAATTTCACCCGCTTCCAGCGCTCCATACTGTCCACAGCCGGAGAGGTCAAATCCGGGGGTGATCGATCTCTGGCGGTGGCAGAGATCACCCGTCGCTGGCAGTCCCCCGGCTGGTTTGTGCAGCCGCGTGCGCGCCTGCATGCGACCCAGTACCAGTTTGACAATGCCACCGGGGTTCCCACATCGACCTCGCGGGCGGTGCCCACCGTCAGCCTGGACAGTGGTCTGGTGTTCGAGCGACCGGCCGCCTACTTCGGGCGCCAGTACACCCAGACGCTGGAGCCCCGGGCGTTTTTCACCTGGACGCCCTTCCGTGACCAGACGGGCCTGCCCAACTTCGATTCCGGTGCGCGGGACTTCAACCTGGCGACCATGTTTTCCGAGAACGCCTACAACGGGAATGACCGCATTTCGGACACCCGGGCGGTGACCCTGGGTGTCAACTCCCGGCTGCTAGACGCCGACAATGGCGCCGAGGTGATTCGACTGGGCATGGCCCAGCGCGTGCTGCTCGAGGACCAGAATGTCACTTTGCCGGGCGGTGTGCCGGTGACCGAGCGGGTGAGCAACATGCTGCTGGCCGCCCGTGTTCAGTGGGATCCCCTGTGGTCGTTTGATACGAACCTGCAGTACAACCCCAAGAGTGGGGAGAGCGTGAGGACCACAATGGGTGGTCGCTACACACCGGGGCCCTTCAGGGTGCTCAGCGCCGCCTATCGCATCCAGCGCGGCGTCAGCGAGCAGATTGATCTCGGCTGGCAATGGCCCATCGCCGATCTGTGGGGGGGGGCCTCGACGCGTGTGCCGGGGCGCGCGCTGGGGCCAGGCCAGTGGTATACCGTCGGGCGCATGAACTACAGCATGCCGGATCGCAAGATCATCGACCTCGTGGCCGGATTTGAATACGATGCCGGTTGCTGGCTGGGGCGCGTCGTGTTGTCCCGTCTGCAGCAAAGCAGGACCACGGCCAACCAGAGCATTTTGTTCCAGCTCGAGTTTTCCGGCTTCTCCCGTGTTGGCGCGAGCTCGCTTCAGACCCTGCAGGGCAACGTACCGAAGTACCAGTACCTGCGTGAAGAGATCGTCCCGCCAAGCCGTTTCCAGCAGTACGACTGATCCATATTGACCCACATGACCGAAATTGCCCGCCCGCGCTCCTTGCCTGCTTTGTTGTGTGGGCTGGCACTGTTCGCGCTGAACCCTGTTTCCGCCCAGTCCTTGCGGTTGAGCAGCGAGCTTGCACAGGCAAGCATCAAACAGCCGTCCGTGGCCACACGCACGGTGGACTACATCGTTGCGCTGGTCAATTCCGAGCCGGTGACCAACAACGACGTGCGGCAACGCCTGATGCGTGTCGAACAACAGTACGCCCAGCGCGGCGTCGCGCTACCGCCGCGGGAGGAGCTGGCGCGTCTCGTGCTGGAACAGCTGGTGGCCGAGCGGGCCCAGCAACAGGAGGCGAAGGAGTTGGGGCTGCGTGTGGATGAGGCGTCCCTCGCCCAGGCCGAGCAGTCGATCGCCGCCCAGAACCAGCTCAGCGTCGAAGAATTTCGCCAGCGTGTGGCCGCCGAAGGCCTGGACATCAACCGCCTGCGCAACGAACTGAGGGGCCAGCTGTTGCTGCAACGCGTGCGCGAACGCGAAGTGGAACTTCGGGTGAAGGTGAGCGAATCCGACATCGACGCTTTCATCCGGGAGCAGGGCGCCAACAACCCCGAAGCCCTGGAGTTGAGCCTGGCGCATGTGCTGGTTCAGGTGCCCGATACGGCCAGTGCTGCGCGCATCGGCGAGCTGCAGGCCCGGGCCCAGAGCGTGGCCGATCGCGCGCGGGCGGGGGGCGACTTTGCTGCGCTGGCGCGGGAGTTTTCCGATGCGCCTGAGGGCACCAGCGGCGGTGAATTTGGCTGGCGTCCAGTGTCCCGGTTGCCTGAACTGTTCGTCGAGTCAACGCGTTCGCTGACCGCTGGGGGTATCGCGGGGCCGGTGCGCAGTGCGGCGGGGTTTCATGTGCTCAAGCTGATCGACAAGCGCCAGGGCGTTTCGCCCGCATTCACCGTCACCCAGACCCGAGCGCGCCACATCCTGTTGCGCACAGGACCCCAGCTCAGCCAGGCCGACGCGGTCGCCCGACTCAATCGGTACAGGCAGCAGGTGGCCAGCGGACAGGCCAGTTTTGAAGCGCTGGCGCGCGAGCACAGCCAGGACGGTTCTGCACGCCAGGGTGGCGATCTGGGCTGGACCAATCCGGGGCAATTTGTCCCCGAGTTTGAAGAAGCGATGGACAAGCTGCGACCCGGCGAGATGTCGCCGCCGCTGGTTTCGCGTTTCGGCGTGCACCTCATCCGGGTCGATGAGCGCCGCGATACCGCCATGAGCGAGCGCGAGCAGCGCGAAGTGGCCCGCGCCCAGTTGCGGGATCAGAAAGCCCAGTCGGTGCTGCAGAGCTGGTCACAAGACGTCCGCGCACGCGCTTTCGTGGAATACCGCGAAGATCCGCGGCCCTGATCGCGGACCGTTGCAGTCTTCATGAAACACATTGCGCGTAAGCGCTTTGGTCAGCACTTCCTGACGGACCAGGGCATCATCGACGCCATCGTGCGCGAGATTGCGCCCTTGCCAGGCGATCACATGGTCGAGATCGGACCGGGGCTGGCAGCGCTCACGCAACCCCTGGTCGAGCGCCTGGGCCACTTGACGGTCATCGAGCTGGATCGTGATCTGGCCCTGCGATTGCGTGCCCATCCGCAGTTGACGGTGGTCGAATCCGATGTGCTGAAGGTGGACTTCACCGCGCTGGCGCATGAACTGTGTTCGGCCCCAGGAAGCACACCAGAGCGCCAGCCATCGGATCGTGTCGGGGTTCGGGTGGTGGGCAACCTGCCCTACAACATCTCCACGCCCATCCTGTTCCATCTGCTCGACCATGTGGAGGTGATTCAGGACCAGCATTTCATGCTGCAAAAGGAAGTGATTGACCGCATGGTGGCCCGACCGGCCACGGCGGACTACAGCCGCCTGTCGGTCATGCTGCAGTGGCGCTACGCGATGGACAACGTGCTGTTCGTGCCGCCCGAGAGTTTCGATCCCCCGCCGCGCGTGGACAGCGCCATCGTGCGCATGGTGCCGCTGGCCGAGCCACCGGCCATTGACCTGAAGCTGTATGGCGAACTCGTGCAGACCGCCTTCAGCCAGCGCCGCAAGATCCTGCGCAACACGCTGGGCAAGTGGCTGGAAGCCCGCAACTTCGCCGGTACCTTCGACCTGCAGCGCCGCGCCGAAGAAGTGCCGGTGCACGAGTACGTGGCGCTGGTCCAGACTGTTCAATAGAAAACACGCAGGCATGAAAAAGCCGCTGTGCAAACAGCGGCTTTTCTTTGCCCAGAACACCGCGGAACCGGCTTTGCCGGGCCGCAGGTGTTGCCCCCCAGTGGGGGGTGACGCGCGCGCCCTTAGGCGCGGCGCGGGGGGGCGTCCTGTCAGGCTGCCGCCAGCCAGTACCCGGCGTTGAACGGGCTGCTCATGCGCAGCGCCATCGGGCTCACGTCAAGGAGCTTGTCGGTTGGCATCGGCTCTTCGTTTTCCACTTCGATCGGTGCTTCGCCTTTGGACGCGCGTGCGACCGAGAAGGAATAGAAGCAGCGGAACGGGATCTTGCGATCGCTCCAGTAGTCGGCGGTGTCGCGGAAGATGTCGAGCAGTTGCTCGCGCGCTTCCTTGTCGAACTTGGCGTGGGCCGGGATGTGCTCCAGCACGACGATGAAACCGGTCTGCGGGCCCGACTTGTGGACCAGATCGGTCATGCAGTCGTAGAGCGCATCGAAGTTCTTGCCGAAGTGCGACGGCAGGGTGTATTGCGCCGCGATCAACTCCAGCACGTCCTGCTTGCTCTGGGCTTTGGCCAGGTTGGCGTACAGAAAGTGATGACCCAACTGCTCGGCCGCAGCCTGCAGGTCTTTCACGCCATAGGCGCGAATCGACTGAACGATATTGGGTTTTACGTTACGAAGTGGCGTGTCCATCTCCGCGTCTCTTTCTAAAGTCAAAGTTAAAAATCTGCTCACTGCGCTCCGGATCACTGCACGATCAGCCTGAAGCTGCTGTAGTGATCCTCGGTGTAATAACAACCATCAGGCGCCCGGGGCTTCAGCCCTCCACACACGATCCGCCTCGCCCCCCGGTGGTTCAAACCCGGTGTGGGCACGGTGTATTCGCGGTAGTAACCTCGCTTCTGACCGGGCAGCAACCGCTCCCTGTTGCCAAACACGGTGCCGTCTTTCTCATACCGGAAAGGACCACCTTGCCGGATCTGCGACATCACTTCCTGGCCCTGCACAGGCAGACCCGAATAAGCCACGGAGGCAACGGCTGAACCCGGTAGGCTGCTGAAGATGGGCGATCGGGCTTGCACCACAAAGGTGCTGATAGCCACCAGCAGGACGGCCGATACCGCCCAATTCCTCGTCCACCGGATCCGATCCAGACCCATGAAATCCCTGCTCCTGATGCGATCAACCCGCCTCCGGCACTCCGACAAGACAAGTCCTGAGGAGGTGTTGACGGGGCGGGTTAACCCTGTAATCCAAGGCCGCTAGTGTGCCCGAAGCGTTACAAAATTGCAAGCGATTGCTGAATAAACAGGCAATCTGCAGTGGCAAAAATGTATGGAAAAGTTAGCGCTTGCTTTTTCCCAAGGGATCAGCGGGAAACGTTCGCTTCGGCCACGGTGAGAGCCGTCATGTTCACGATGCGGCGCACCGTGGCGCTGGCCGTGAGAATGTGCACAGGTTTGGCCACACCGAGCAACATGGGGCCAATGGCGATGTTGCCGCCGGCCGCGGTCTTGAGCAGGTTGTAGGCGATGTTGGCGGCATCGATGTTGGGGCAGACCAGCAGGTTGGCGTCGCCCTTGAGGGCCGAGCGCGGCATGATCGAAAGCCGTGCGTCGGCGTCCAATGCCACATCCCCGTGCATTTCGCCGTCAACCTCCAGCCACGGTGCATTCGTTTGCAGGATGGACAGGGTCTCGCGCATCTTGAGGGCGCTGGGCTGGTTGCTGGAGCCGAAGTTGGAGTGCGAGAGCAGCGCGGCCTTGGGTGTGATGCCGAAGCGCATCATCTTGCGAGCGGCCATTTTGGTGATCTCGGCCAGTTGCTGGGCCGTGGGGTCGTAGTTGATGTGGGTGTCCACCAGGAACACCTGGCGGCCTGGCAGCATGAGCGCGTTCATGGCGGCGTAGCAGTTCGCACCTTCGCGCTTGCCGATCACCTGGTCGATGTAGTCCAGGTGGAGTTGGGTGTTGCCCCAGGTGCCGCAGATCACGCCGTCCACGTCGCCGCGACGCAGCAGCATGGAGCTGATGAGTGTCAGGCGGCGGCGCATCTCGATCTTGGCGAGCTGCTCGGTCACGCCGCGGCGTTCCATGATCTGGTGGTAGGTCTGCCAGAGTTCGCGGTAGCGGTGGTCCTGCTCGACGTTGACGACGTCGTAGTCCAGGCCTTCCTTCAGGCGCAGGCCGAATTTTTCGATGCGCTCGGCGATCATGGCCGGGCGGCCGATCAGTGTCGGGCGGGCCAGGCCTTCATCGACCACGATCTGGCAGGCGCGCAGCACGCGTTCTTCTTCGCCCTCGGCGTAGGCCACACGCTTCTTCGCGGCGGTCTTGGCCGCGGCGTAGATCGGCTTCATGATGGTGCCCGAGGCGAACACGAAGCTCTGCAGGCGCTGGCGGTAGGCGTCCATGTCGGCGATCGGGCGCAGCGCCACACCGCTGTCGGCGGCGGCCTGGGCCACGGCCGGCGCGATCTTCATCATCAGCCGTGGGTCAAAGGGTTTCGGAATCAGGTACTCGGGGCCGAACATCAGCTGTTCGCCTGCGTAGGCCGCTGCGATCACGTCGCTCTGCTCGGCCTGCGCCAGTTCGGCGATCGCGTGCACCGCCGCGATCTCCATCTCGTCGGTGATGGTGGAGGCGCCGGCGTCCAGCGCACCACGGAAGATGTAGGGGAAACACAGGACGTTGTTGACCTGGTTCGGGTAGTCGGAGCGGCCGGTGGCCATGATGGCGTCGTCGCGCACGGATTTCACGTCTTCGGGCGTGATCTCGGGGTTCGGGTTCGCCAGCGCGAAGACCAGCGGCTTGGCCGCCATCCTGGCCACCATGTCTTTCTTCAGCACGCCGCCGGCCGACAGGCCGAGAAACACGTCGGCGCCTTCGATGGCTTCGGAGAGCGTGCGCTGGGTCGTCTTCTGGGCAAACTGGATCTTGTCCTCGTCCATCAGCTCGGTGCGGCCCTCGTACACCACGCCCGCCAGGTCGGTTACCCAGATGTTTTCACGGGGGATGCCGAGCTTGACCAGCAAGCCCAGACAGGCCAGGGCCGCAGCGCCTGCGCCCGAGGTCACGAGCTTGATCTTTTTCGGGTCTTTGCCAGCGACTTTCAGGCCGTTGAAGATGGCGGAACCCACCACGATGGCGGTGCCGTGCTGGTCGTCGTGGAAGACCGGGATCTTCATGCGCTCGCGCAGCTTGCGCTCGATGTAGAAACAGTCCGGCGCCTTGATGTCTTCCAGGTTGATGCCGCCGAAGGTGGGTTCCAGTGACGCGATGATTTCGACCAGTTTGTCCGGGTCTTTTTCGTTGATCTCGATGTCGAACACGTCGATGCCCGAGAACTTCTTGAACAGCACGCCCTTGCCTTCCATCACCGGCTTGGCGGCCAGTGGGCCGATGTCGCCCAGGCCCAGCACGGCGGTGCCGTTGGTGATGACGGCGACCAGGTTGCCGCGGCTGGTGTATTTGAAGGCGTTGTTCGGGTCGGCGACGATTTCTTCGCAGGGGGCGGCGACACCGGGCGAGTAGGCCAGGGCGAGATCGCGCTGGTTGGTCAGCTGCTTGGTCGCCGCGATGGCCACTTTGCCGGGGGTGGGGAACTCGTGGTATTCGAGCGCGGCGCGCTTGAGTTCGGCACGCTTGTTGTCCTGGCTGTTTTCCGTGGTCATGGCCTTGTCTCCTGTTGGGTTCTCATCTTGCAATGTGAAAGCGAATTGCGCATTCTAAATGTGCGACCCCGAAATGCCCAGTCCGCAATATTGCGTAGCGGGTCAATCTGGCGTGACATTTTCAGATGGAATGGCCCGGCGCGGCGCAGAACCGTGCGGCCGCACAGGCGTCAAGGACGGGCGGAAAGTTGCGCCGAATCGGGTTGCGCGCCTTGGGCGCGCTGAGAAACGGTCTTCAGACCGGGGCCAGTTGCAGCGTCCCTCGGGCCAGCTGCTGCCGCAGTTCGTCGATTTTGAGGTGCGCGGTGGGCTGACCCGACCGGCATTCTGACCACACCGAACGCGCGCAGCTCTCGCACTTGCCGCACTGCGTGGCCACCCCGAGCTCCAGCTGGATGTCGTCAAAGGCCATGCCCGAACGTGCTGCACGGGCAATGGTCTGGTCACTGACGCGGTGGCAAACACAAACGATCATGGCAGGCGGTTCCTGAAAGGGATGGGCCTACAAATGATAATTGATCGTATTCAATTCGGAGAATAGCCCGAATGATTTGTGGGGTATCCCGGTTTGCGCCGGAACACCCCATGCCTGCACGAGGTCTTCGGACGGGTCGCCCGCTCAGCTGGGCTCGCCCATCTGGCTCTGCAGGTAGTTGGGCAGGCCGACCTTGTCGATGAGGTCGATCTGGGTTTCGAGAAAGTCGATGTGTTCCTCGGTGTCGTCCAGGATCTTCTGCAGCAGGTCACGCGAGACGTAGTCGCGCACGCTCTCGCAGTGGGCCATGCCGTCCTTGATGGTGGTCTGGGCACCGCGTTCGAGCGCCAGGTCGCTGGCCAGCATCTCGGGCACGTTCTCGCCAATGTTCAGCTTGCCCAGATCCTGCAGGTTGGGCAGGCCATCGAGCACGAAGATGCGGTCCATGAGCCAGTCGGCGTGTTTCATCTCGCCGATGGACTCCGAATACTCCTTCTTGGCCAGCTTGTCGAATCCCCAGTGCTTGAGCATGCGGTAGTGCACGAAATACTGGTTGATGGCGGTGAGTTCGTTCTTCAGCTGCGCCTGCAGATGGCTGATGGCCTGGGGGTCGCCTTTCATGAGGGGGTTCCTTTCTGGGTGGACTTTGGGTTCGTGCAAAAAACCATTGTCGTCATTCGACCGCCTTTGCGACGGTGGCCGTATGGTTTACTTTACAAATGCGAATCATTCTCATATGATTTGATGCCGAACTCGAAGGCTGTGGATTCCCGACACGCCCTTCCCATCAAGGAGAAGCCCATGCACCCACCTGGCAACGAAGCCGGAGACCCGGACGAAGACGGCGTCCATCTGCCTTCCGTCGAGGCCCTGACGGCCGGTACGCTGGCGCTCATGACCGGCTACGCTCAAGCTGCGGCGGACTGCCCGAACCGCAGCCTGATGGCACGGAAACTGGTTTCCAACCTGTTCTTCCTGTCCGGGCACCCCCACGTCTCGCCGCCCATGCGGAACATGCTGGCCAACCTGCGCATGCGCTGGCAGCTGGCCGCAGAAGCCGCGCCAATGGCGGGCCCGGACCTGCAGCCTTCGCCGCTGTGGCACGCCGCACCGGGCAGCGTGCAATGAGCCGCGCGAGCGCCCTGCGGGCGACCGAGATCAAGGCCTTCGTTCCGGCCCGGGACTTTGCGCTGTCCCGGCGCTTTTTCGCCGATCTGGGCTTCACCGAGTGCTCCGTGGGTGGCGGGGTCGCATCCTTCAGCGTCGACGGCTGCGCCTTCCTGCTGCAGGATTTCTACGAGAAGGCGCTGGCGGAAAACCTGGTCATGCATGTGCTGGTGCCGGATGTGGGTGCCTGGCGCGCGCATGTGGAGGCGCAGGACCTGGCCGGGCGTTACGGCGCACGCCTCACCCCGTTGGTGGAACAGCCCTGGGGCATCACCGAGTTCGTGCTCATCGATCCCTCCGGTGTGTGCTGGCACATCGGCCAGAACACACCGGACTTCCCGCCCACGGGACGCCTGCCTGACAACCCCCCATGACCGCCCACCCCGCCCATGAACCGCATGTCGTCACCCCCTCCGTGCGCGAACGCCTGGCGCAGATCCGTGCCGAAAAAGCCCTCAGTCGCCGCCTGGGCTGGCTCGGGGCGGGCAAGCGCTGGGTGGCGTTTGCGCTGGCGGGGTGCGCCTGCGGATGCGGGAACGTCCCGGACCCACCCGCTGGCCGACGCGCGGCCCACCGCTGAAGCCGCTCCGCCACGCCGGGTCGTGACCATTCACGGCTGCGCCACCAGGGCGCTGCACGCCAGCTTGCGCCAGGCCATCCTGCGGCCGGTGCGCACCGGGGTGTCCGGTGGGCAGCCGCTGCACGCGCACCGGCTGCCCGCTGAAGCGCCGGCCCTGCAGCCCTGGGGGGCGTGGGCGTTTGCCTTCGCGGATGTCGACGGCCAGGTGATCCATTGTGTGGACTGGGCCGTGCGGCAACCATCGCCGGACGCGGCCTGTGCCAACCCCCGCACAGGGAGAACCGGATGACCCAGCACAGCAGCACGGTGGTGCAACAGGCGACCTGCAACGAATGGACCATGGCGCGGGAACTGGCGCAGGAACACGGGGTGCTGATGCGCCAGATCGGTGGTCTTCAGAGCCGGTGCACCGAGCTGCTGCGGTCTTCGTCCAGCCGCGTCGCAGCGCTGGAAGGCGAGAACCTGCGTCTGCGCGCCGAGCTGGTGCTGCTGCGCACCAGCGTGTTCTGGGGGTTGGGGGCGGCCGCCGTGCTGCGCCGCCGATCACCGGCTGTGAGGTCGAGGCCACCGGTGGAGGCCGGCGCCCGGGAGGCCCAGGCGGTGATCTGCCAGACCGGCTGCGTGGGCCATGCCCACCCCTGGCTGGACGCGGAGGGCCAGTGCCGGCGCAGCGGTCAGGCCTGCGACCGGGTGGGTGACGATGCGGAGGCCCTGCGTTCCTGAGCGGCCGGCGCTTCAACCCGCCATCAGCACCCAGTGGTTTTCGATTTGCAGGACGAGCGTGTCGCGGTCCGGAGCGCGTGAGCGCGAAGGCTCTGCGCCATCGGTGCCACCGTGCAGCAACCCGACCTGCCCCCGGCTGCTGGCCAGCCACCACTGTTCGCGGTCCGAGGCCAGCGCGTAGGCCTCGACATGTTCGATGGCGCCGCGCCATGCACCCCGCGCATCGAACAGCGCCAGCCGGTTGACGCGCGGACAGCTGACGGCAAAACCGCCACCGGCGGTCTGTGGCAGGGCGCAGATGTCGCCGCCGTAGCCGGCCAGTGCGGGCTGTCCCGCGGCCGCCCGCAGCGTGCGCCCGTCCCAGACCGCCAGCACCGGGGCGGCCTGATGCGCCGCTTGGTCGGGGTGTTCGGCCTGCAAAGCGATACCCAGCGTGCCGCTGATCGGGTCCCAGGCCAGGTGGCGGATGCTCAGGTGTGGATCGTCCAGGCGCCATTGACCGAGCAGCCCGCCGCTGGCCGGGTGCAGCGCCACCAGCGAGGCGTCCATGCGGCCGAGTTCGCGTTTGCTGCGCCCGGTTTCGGGCAAGGTGGGGATGCCGCCGTTGGCCACCATCAGCGTGCCCGCGGGCAGCCCGCCCACGGCCTGCGGCAGGGCCAGCAATTGGTGCGGGTCCATGCCGTGCGTGGCCCACTCGCCGGTTTTGTCCAGCGATGCCGCGTCGCGCACGCCCAGCCGGCCCTGTGCGGTGTCGAGGTCGGTCTCGGTGGTCCAGAGCGTGGCGCCGTCGGCGCTGGTGATCACGTGGCCATTGAAGCGGCGGTCGCCGTCGATCCAGTGCCACTGCGCTTTGGCCTGACCGGGTCGCCAGCGCAGCAGCCAGTCGCCGGGGCGGCGCGCCACGGCCAGCACGCTGCCGCCCGCCTCGGCCCACAGGCCGTGCGCGCGCGTCGGCACGACCAGCGAGCGCTGCACCGACCATTGGCTGGCGTCCGCCGACAGCAGACCGATGCGCTGCTCTTGATCCTGTTGCCAGGCGGCGAGCAGGGTGGTTCGGCGCTGCCGCGCAGCCCATGCCGACGGCAAAGCCATGCTGCCCGCCCAAAGCAACACATGGCGGCGTGCGATGCCTTCACCCAGCGGCCACCGCGGAACCGGCTTTGCCGGGCCGCTGGTGGCGTCCCCCCTCTGGGGGGAAGACGCCGAAGGCGGCGCAGGGGGGCTCTTTCTAGTCCCCATCTGCATCGGAAAATCCCAGCGGCACGTCCAGCGCCGAAGCGACCTCGCCCTGGTAGAGCGTGGTCACCGTTTTCATGGTCCTGGAGAGCGCCATGAGTTCGCGTTCGCCCGGCTGGGCCGGCAAACCCGCCACGGCGGCCGAGACGGCGTCCAGTGCCTGCCCCCAGCGCCCGGCCAGCGCGAGGTGGCCCTTGCCCATCAGCAGGGCCTCAATCGGGATCAGCGCCTGGCCGGGTGGTGGGGGCTCGGTGCGTTGCGCTGGCTGCAGCCGGGCCTGGGCGTTCAACGCCTGCCACTGGGTGCGCCATTCGGCGAGGTTGTCGGCCATGCGCTGACGGGCAAAGGCCGGCCGATGCCCTTGGCCTACGGTCTTGGCACGCTGCAGCGGCTGCTCGATCTCGATCCAGCGCAGGCGCTCCAGACCGCCGAGCCACTGGTTGATCCATTCCGCGAAGGCGCCGCGGGCGGCGTCTTCGTCGGCGGTCCAGTCGCGGGCCGCCAGGGCATCGAAGCTCTCGCGCAGGGCGCGGGCCTCGGCTTCGATGCCTTCGGCGATCAGCACGAGGTAGGGGCA
>MERT01000008.1:24522-164221 GCA_001770705.1 Burkholderiales bacterium GWF1_66_17
CAGCAGCCGCTCCATGCCCGGAAAGCCCTTGGCCGGGGTGCCGATGCGCTCCATGTCGGCGAGCGTTTTCGGCGCGTGCGCCAGGGCCTTGTCCAGCAGGGCGGGCCGTGCGGGCCAGAAGTCGATCTGGCGCTGCGAGCGCCGCTCGATCACCGGGCCGAGGCCGGGGGTGGCGAGGGCTTGCCAGGCCAGCAGGGCCTGGCGCCAGGCGTCCAGCAACGGGGCTGGCGTGGCTGGGCCGGCGCAGTGGGTCCGGGCCGCCGCGCTCAGGGCTTGCGCTGCGGTCTCGAAAGTGCGCGCCAGTTGTGGCAGGTGCAGACCGTACAGGCCTTGCAGGGCCTGCTCGCCGCTGTAGTAGGGAAAGGCCACCGGGCCGCTGGTCTGGGCCCAAACGGGGGTGGCTGGCAGCACCGCGCCAGCGGCCAGCGCCGCCAGCAGCCGGCGCCGCGTCAGTTCGTTTGAGGGCTTCATCACAGCGACTCAACAAACTTCACGAGCGCTTCGCGGTCGCGCTGGTTGAACTTCAGCACCTGGTCCTTGGCCGCCTGCGCCTCGCCACCGTGCCAGAGCACGGCTTCGAGCACGCCGTTGGCGCGGCCGTCGTGCAGCAGGCGCTGGTGGCCGTTGACGTCCTTGAACAGGCCGATGCCCCACAGCGGCGGCGTCTTCCATTGCCGGCCGTTGGCGAGGAAATCGGGTCGGCCGTCGGCCAGCGCTTCGCCCATGTCGTGCAGCAGCAGGTCGGTGTAAGGCCAGATGCGCTGGCCGCTGATGCGGGCGCTGGTCAAGCGGGGGAACAGGGTGTTGCCGGTGGTGTAGCTGGGCCGGTGGCAGGTGGCGCACTGCGCCTGCGCGAACAGCGCCTGACCGCGCAGCACCTGCGGGTTGTCGGGCTGGCGGCGCGCGGCCGGGGCCAGGGTCGCGGTGTAGAAGACCACCTGGCCCAGCGTTTCGTCGTCGATCTCGGGCACCTGCGCCGTGGCCTGGGCGGACGGGATCAGGCCGTCGTGGCCGCTGCGTTTGCCGCCGCCGTGCGGGGCGGCCTGGCAATCCTTCTGCGCGGCGGTGCAGGCCTCCTGCCAGAACACGCTGGTGGTGATGCCCATGTCGCCGTTGAAGGCGCCCGCGCTCTGGTGCGCGATGCTGCCGGTGTTGGCCTTCCAGCCAAAGCGGCCGATGACTTCTTTCTGCGCGAAGGCGTCCCACACGCGGTTGGGCTGGCCCTTGATCGGGCCGGGCGCCGCAGCCTGGTCGCGCGCGTTGGCCAGGATCTCGCTCTCGGGAATGGCTTCGATCAGGCCCAGTCCGGCCAGATGCGGCGCGATGCGCGGGCTGAGCATCACGCCCGGGCTCATCGGTCCATAACCCAGCTGGGTGAGTTGGTAGTGTGGCTGCTGCAGGGTGTAGCGCGTGCCATCGGCAAAGCGGCCGCGGACCGGCGTGCTGCGGATTTCAACCTGACCCTCGGGCTTGACGCCCTGGATGCCGGCGTTGTTGAACTGGTCGCCGTAGGTCGGGTCGGGCACCACACCCGCGTGCGGGGCGGGCGTGCCGGGCTTGGAAAGGCGGATCAGCAGCGCGACGGAGTTCTCCGGCTCGGGGCCCAGGGTGCGCTTCCAGTCTGGTGGTGCACCCCGGCCGTCCATCACGTGGCAGCCGGCGCAGGAGCGCGCGATGAAGTGCGGGCCCAGGCCATCGCGCGCGGTGGTGGAGGCGGGCGCTTCGACCCAGTTGCGTTTGAAGAACGAGTTGCCGATCACGAAGCGGGTGCGCTCCGGGTCGTCCAGGTTGGCGTGCGGGAAAGAGAAGGCGTTGCGGCCGGTGGCGAAGACCGTGGCCTGGCCGCCCGTGCGTTCGCCCAGCGGGTCCGGGTCGGTTTCCGCGGTGGCGGGTCCGTGCAGGGCGAACACCGCCGAACCGACGGCGATCGCCCCCATGGCTAGCGCGGTGCGCGTGGCTGTGGGAAAAGTGGACATGGTGAATAGATGAACAGATTGAAACCAATGCGCTGCCGGAGAGGGGGAGCCAACCAGAGTGCGGTGGAGCCGGCTTTGCCGGGCCACTCGCACTGTCCCCTTGAGGGGGTGACGCGCCCTTAGGCGCGGCGCAGGGGTGGGTCAATCCCGCGCGGGGGTGTGCCATATTTCAGGGTTCAACCAGGGTCAGCTTGGCGATGCCGACGGCGGAAGCCGATTCCACCAGCAGCTTGGACTGCTCAACCAGGCTGGCGATGGTCTTCTCGACGGCCGGGCGGCCGGCCGAGCCCTTGAAGATGGCGCGGTCGAACGGCGCAGGAATGGCTTCGGCGCCACTCACCGAGCCAGCGATCTGGGCCGTGGTCTTCTCGGCCAGGGCCGGGTTCTTGGCGGCCACCAGATCGCGCACGCCCGGCCCCTCCAGCTGGCTGCCGTCGCGCTTCTGGTACTGGCCCAGCCACACGTTCTGGATGCCCTTGGCGTTGGTCACCAAGTCGCGGTGCGTGTTGTCGGAAAAGCAGGAGTGTTCGTCTTCCTGGTCCTGCGAGTTCAGCGCCACTTCCATGCGCTCGCCGGAGAGTTCACCGCGCGAGAGCGAACCCAGGCCGACGATGATCTTGCGCACCGACTCCTTGCCGCCCTTCTCGAACCTGGCGCGGTAGTTCTTCGCGTTCGGCTCCCAGGCCTTGACCATGGCCGACAGGTCATGGACCAGCAGTTCGGTCGCCACGGTCAGGTACTGGGCGCGGCGCTCGGCGTTCTCACCTTTGCCTTTGACGTAGTCCTCGAACGAGCGGTTGCCCGGGCCGGTCTCGCTCACGTCCTGGCCCCAGAGCAGGAACTCGATGGCGTGCCAGCCGGCGCTGATGTTTTCTTCACCGCCACGCTCGTTGGCCTTGGCCAGCGCGGCCTTGGTGATCTTGAACTTGGGGTTGTTGACCATGCCGGCCTTGGGCTTGCCCGTCACGTAGTCCACATAGGCCTCGTCCAGCGGCCAGGCGTTGATCTGGCCTTCAGGACCTTTTTCGTCGTCGATCGGGCCGCCATAGAAGCGGAAGGCCTCGGTCTGCCCGTAGAACTCGCGCGCGTCCAGCCAGGCCTTGCGCGCCTTGTCCAGGCCTTCGGCCGAAGGGGCGGCGATGAAGGCGGCAATGGCGGTCTGCAGGTCCTTGGCCGCGGCCAGGGTGTCGGCGTAATTGGCGTGCACCAGCGCGGCGTAGTTCGCGACCACCGCCTTGTGGTCCACCGCGGCTGCGGCGGCCGTGGTGGCCACGGGCGTGGCGGCGTGGGCGGGCAGGCTGGTGAACAGCGTGCTGGCGGTCAGGGTGGCCATCGCCAGGGTCAGGGCTCGCAGTTGCATGGAAACTCCTTCAGTAACGTTAATGAGAACGATTCTAGTTTAGTTTATTGGCGCACGCGGGTGATCCCGGTTTACCGTGAACTGATCGAAGACAAAGGGGGGCGCTTCCTGCACCGCGATGGCGGCGAGGAGGACAAGGCCGGGCAGCTGGGGCCGATGCTGCAGTCGGCCGATCTGGTGATCTGCCAGGTGGGCTACATCAGCCACAACGCTTACTGGCGCGTGAAGGAACACTGCAAGCGCCACGGCAAGCTCTGCCTGTTCGTGGAAACGCCCAGCCGCTCGGCGCTGGAGCGGGTGCTCTGTGGCTACACCGAGCCGGTGCGGGCCGCGCCGCTCAACGTTCAGACGGACCCGGCGGTCTGAGGGCGCGCGCGGACCTCAGTCCGCCGGCTGGATCTGCACCTGCGGCAGCAGGCGCTGCACATCCTCGGGGCTGCACAGGCCGGTGCCGATCGAGAGCAGCGTGGCCGAGCCAGCGGCGACCCCGAGCGCAAAGGCTTCCTGCAAGGGTTGGCGCTGCTGCAGCGCGGCCACCATGCCACCCACGAAGCTGTCGCCCGCGCCCACTGCGCTGGCCACGGGGATGTCCAGCGGTGCGGCGCGCCAGCTCGCGTCGCGCGTGACCAGCAGGGCGCCCAGGTGGCCCAGCGTCAGCGCCACGATCTCGGTCATGCCACGCTGGATCAGTTGGCGGGCCGCCCCCAGCCACTGTTCGGGGGCCTCCAGCGCCTCACCGCTGAGTTCGGCGAGTTCGCGCAGGTTGGGCTTGAAGAGGTACACGCCCTCGGCCAGCGCGGCGGCCAGGGCCGGCCCCGAGGTGTCGAGCACCAGGCGCGCACCGCGCTCGCGGCACAGGCGCGCCAGCCGCGCGTAGAAGTCCACCGGCGCGCCGGGCGGCAGGCTGCCGCTGGCGACCAGCAGGTCGGGGAATTCGGGCAGCTGTTCCAGATGGCTCAGGCAGGCCTGCCATTCGCCTTCGGTCAGGTGCGGGCCGGGCATGACGAAGCGGAACTCGGCGCCGGTGCTGTGTTCGTGCACCGTGAAACTGACGCGCGTTTCGTCGGCGATCGGCAGGAACACGCTGGGGATGCCCTCTTCGCGCATGCGCGTCTCCAGCCAGTGGCCGGCCGAACCACCGGTGGGACACAGCGACGTGCATTCGCCGCCCAGGCGGGTGAGCACGCGCGCTACGTTGATGCCGCCGCCGCCCGCGTCGTGCAGCGTGTCGCCGCAGCGCAGCTTGTGCGTGGGCACCACGCGCTCGGTTTCGGTCGCCAGGTCGACCGAGGGGTTCATCGTCAGGCAGAGGACGCGCAGATGGGCTTCTTGTGTGTTCATGCAGGGGTTCTACCCGAAAACCATGACGCCCGATCGGCGGATCAACGCAGGTGTTTCAGGCGTTTGGCGGCGAACGCCTCGCTGACCCGCAGGCCACGGGTGCCCGGCACCAGCTGGAAGGCCTCACCCGCTTCGATGGTGCCGGGCCGCACCACGGCAAGGTAAAAGCCGGAACTCAGGCGTTCCATCATGAGCCGACCCGCCTGGTTCAGCCCCATGACGGCGTTGAACTTGAAGCAGGGCTCGCGCGGCGCGGTCACGCGCAGCACGCAGCCGGGAAAGTGCAGCTCGTCGCCGATCCAGACCTCGTGCTCCAGCAGGCCTTCGATGCTGAGGTTCTCGCCCATGAAGCCGGGCGGCAGTGTTTCGTCGAAGAGGCTCACGTCAGCTTCGCGCCGCTGCGCCTGCCAGAACGGGTGGTGTTCCACCGGATAGGCGTAGACCGCCTTGTCCAGCCCGCCATGCACCGTGGGATCGGCCTGCTCGTCGCCCTGCAGACCGAGCCGCCCAACCGACACCGGGCCAGCGACGGTTGACTTGCCGATGGCCGAAAGCACGCTGCGAGTGCCGATCCTCAAAGCGCGGGCGCTGCCGGTGTTGACGCTCAGGACACGCACGGTGGGGAAGTCTTCGCCAAGCCGATCAGCCGCGCATCAACGCTTCGATCTCGTCAGCCTGTACCGGCACGCCGCGGCTGATGAGTTCGCAGCCGCTGGCGGTGACGATGGCGTCGTCTTCAATGCGGATGCCGATGTTCCAGAAGTGTTCCGGCACACCTTCGCCCGGGCGCACGTACAGGCCGGGCTCGATGGTGAGAACCATGCCGGGCTGGAGGATGCGGCTGGGGCGGTCCTTGATCACTTCACCGCTCAGCGGGTCTTTGCGTTCATTGACGGTGCCGATTTCCGACGGTTCCACGTAGCCGCCGCAGTCGTGTACGTCCATGCCCAGCCAGTGGCCGGTGCGGTGCATGTAGAACTGGAAGTAGCTGCGGTTGGTGATCACGTCCTGCGCGCTGCCGACCTTGTTCTTGTCGAGCAGGCCGACGTCAAGCAGGCCCTGCGCCAGCACGGCGACCGTGGCTTCGTGCGGGTCGGTGAAACGCGCGCCGGCTTTGGTCGCCGTCACGGCTGCCTCCTGAGATGCCAGCACCAGGTCGTACAGCGTGCGCTGCGGGCCGGTGAATGTGCCGTTGGCGGGGAATGTGCGGGTGATGTCGCTGGCGTAGCCGTCGAGCTCGCAGCCGGCGTCGATCAGCACCAGCTCGCCGCTGCGGATGGGCGCGGTGTCGGCGCGGTAATGCAGGATGCAGGCGTTGGTGCCGGCGGCGACGATGCTGCCGTAGGCCGGGTACTGCGAGCCCTGCTGGCGGAACTCGTGCAGCAGCTCGGCGTCGAGGTGGTACTCGCGCACGTCCTGCCCGGCGCGCAGCATGGCGGCGCAGCGCTGCATGGCGCGGATGTGGGCACGCGCGCTGATCTGCGCGGCGCGGCGCATCACGTCCTGTTCGTGCGCATCCTTGGTCAGCCGCATCTCGTCCAGCAGGGCGCAGAGGTCGCGCTGCGACTCGGGGCACAGGGCGCCGTAGCGCACGCGGGCACGCACCGGCTGCAGCCAATGATTGACGCGGCTCTCCAGTCCCTCGTGGGTGGCAAATGGGTACCAGACCACGCTGCGGTTTTCCAGCAGCCTGGGCAGGCGCTGGTCGAGTTCGGCGGAGGAAAACGCGGCCTGCACGCCGAGCGCGTCGGGCGCGGCGTCCGGGCCCAGCCTCAAGCCGTCCCAGATCTCGCGCTCGGCGTCTTTCGGGTTGCAGAACAGCGTGCACTCGCCTTCGGCGGTGATCACCAGCCAGGCCTTGGGCTCGGTGAAGCCGGTCAGGTAATAGAAGTAGCTGTCGTGCCGGAACAGGAAATCGCTGTCGCGGTTGCGCTGCTGCTCGGGTGCGGTGGGCACGATGGCGATGCCACCGGGGCCGAGCTGGGCGGCGAGCTGCGCGCGGCGTTGGGTGTAGAGGGCGTGGGAAGTGTGTGCGTCCATGGCGGCATTCTCCGTGTTTTGCAACGACCCCGCAGTGCCACTGCCCGGCGCGCAGTTCAACCAAGGATGCGGTGGAACCGGCTTCTCCGGGCCACTCGCATCGCCCCTTGGGGGGCTGAGGACCGCGGCTCCGAGCCTGCCTGCGCAGGCTTGGACGGGACGAAGAGGCATCGGCTCCGACGATGACGCGGCCTTCAAGGCACGCCGCAGGCGGCGCGGGGGAGCCGATTGCTTCAGCCCAGTTCTTCGAGGCGCTCCGGTGTGCCGACATCGGTCCAGGGCCCGGTGTAGAGCTCGGCGCTCACGAGACCGGCGTCGATGGCCTGGCGCAGCAGCGGCGCCAGCGGAGCGGCGGTGCCCTGCGGGTTGCCAGGGATGGTTTCGCACCACGGGGCTTCAAACAGCGCACGGCGGTACAGGCCGATGGTGCTGTAGGTGTGTTTCTGGTCGGCCTGGTTCAGCGCCCGGCCGTCGGCGCTCAGGCCGAAGTCGCCTTGGGGGTTGTGCGCCGGGTTGGGCACCAGCCAGAGGTGCGCCAGCAGGCCGCTGGCGCTGAAGCGGTCCACGCTGGCCTGGGTGAAGGGAAAGCCAGGCACGTAGACGTCGCCCGCCAGCACCCAGAACACCTCGTCCAGCAGCGGCAGCGCGCGCGAAATACCACCCGCGGTTTCGAGCGCGTAGCCGAAGTCCTGGCCTTCGTGTGAAAACGCAATCTCGGCGCCCGGGTGGGCTTGCGGCCAGTCGGCGAACTGCTGCTCGATCTGCTCGCCCAGCCAGGCGGTGTTGACCACCAGCCGGGAGAAGCCACCCTGGTGCAACGCTTCCATCGGCCCCTGCATCAGCGGCTTGCCCTGCACCCGCAGCAAAGGCTTCGGTGTCACGTCGGTCAGCGGGCGCATGCGCATGCCGCGCCCGGCGGCCAGGATCATGGCGGGGATGGTGGCTTTCGCGGTGGTGTGGGGCAAGGTCACGTCTGCATTATTCACGAGCCGCCGGGGCCGGACGGGCGGCCCGATAAAATCTCGGGTTTGGCGCCCTGGGCGCTGTCATCCCACCTCACCACGGTTCATCCATGTCCGACGACGCCAACACCCCCACCAGCCCCGCCCCCGCCGCCGTCCCTGCCGCCGCACCCACGGTGTCGCCGCAGACCCAGGCCAACGCGATCCGCGCGCTCGCCATGGACGCGGTGCAGGCCGCCAACTCGGGCCACCCCGGCGCACCCATGGGCATGGCCGACATGGCCGTTGCGCTGTGGGGCCGCCACCTGCGCCACAACCCCACCAACCCCGCCTGGGCCAACCGCGACCGCTTCGTGCTGTCCAACGGCCACGGCTCCATGCTGATCTACGCGCTGCTGCACCTGACCGGCTACAAGCTGCCCATCGGCGAACTCAAGAATTTCCGCCAGCTCGGCAGCAAGACCGCGGGCCACCCCGAAGTCGGCCACACGCCCGGCGTCGAAACCACCACCGGCCCGCTGGGCCAGGGACTCACCAACGCGGTGGGCATGGCGCTGGCCGAGAAGCTGCTGGCGTCCGAATTCAACCGCGACGGCCATGCCATCGTGGACCACCACACCTACGTGTTCCTGGGCGACGGCTGCCTGATGGAAGGCATCAGCCACGAAGCCATCGCGCTGGCGGGCGCCTGGAAGCTCAACAAGCTGATCGCCCTCTACGACGACAACGGCATCTCCATCGACGGCCAGGTCGCGCCCTGGTTCATCGACGACACGCCCAAGCGTTTTGAAGCCTGCGGCTGGAACGTGATCCGCGCGGTCGACGGCCACGACGCCGACGCCGTGGACAAGGCCATCGCCGCCGCCAAGAACAGCGCCGACAAGCCCACGCTGATCTGCTGCAAGACCGCCATCGGCAAGGGCAGCCCGAACCGCGCCAACACCGCCAAGGCCCATGGCGAGCCGCTCGGCGCCGAAGAGATCAAGCTCACCCGCGAAGCCCTGGGCTGGCCCCACGCGCCGTTCGCGATCCCGAAAGACGTGTACGCCGCCTGGGACGCCAAGGCCGCCGGCAAGACCGTTGAAGCCGCCTGGAACGCGCAGTTTGCTGCCTACAAGGCCGCCTTCCCCGAGCTGGCCAAGGAATTCACCCGCCGCATGAAGGGCGAGCTGCCCAAGGCTTTCCACCAGGTCGCTGTGGACGCCGTGCTCGCGGCCCACACCAAGGCCGAGACCGTGGCCAGCCGCAAGGCCAGCCAGATCGCCCTGGAAGCTTTCACGGCGGCACTGCCCGAGCTGCTGGGTGGTTCGGCCGACCTGACCGGCTCCAACCTCACCAACACCAAGTCCACCCCCAACCTGCGCTTCGATCTGGCGGGCAACGTGGTGAAGAACGAGGCCGGCCAGGGTGGCCGCCACATCAACTACGGCGTGCGCGAATTCGGCATGGCCGCGATCATGAACGGCGTCGCACTGCACGGTGGCTTCATCCCCTACGGCGGCACCTTCCTCACGTTCAGCGACTACAGCCGCAACGCCATCCGCATGGCCGCGCTGATGAAGCAGCGCGTGATCCACGTGTTCACGCACGACTCCATCGGCCTGGGCGAAGACGGCCCGACCCACCAGTCGGTCGAACACGCCGCCAGCCTGCGCCTGATCCCCAACCTGGACGTCTGGCGTCCGGGCGACACCGCCGAGACCGCCGTGGCCTGGGCTGTGGCGCTGCAAAACAGCAACAAGCCGACTGCGCTGCTGCTGAGCCGCCAGAACCTGCCCTACGCGCCCAAGCACGACCTCGGCGACATCAGCCGCGGTGCCTACGTGCTGGCCGAGCCCAGCGAAGTGGGCCTGAAGAAGAAGGCCCAGGCGGTGATCATCGCCACCGGGTCCGAGGTGCAGCTCGCGCTCAAGGCGCAGGACCTGCTGGCCCGCGCCTACAACATCGCGGTGCGCGTGGTCTCCATGCCCAGCACCACGACCTTTGACCGCCAGGATCCGGCCTACAAGGCGGACGTGTTGCCCAAAGGCCTGCCGCGCATCGCGGTGGAAATGGGCTCCACCGACGGCTGGTGGAAATACGGCGTGGCCGCGGTCGTCGGCCTCGACACCTACGGCGAGTCCGCCCCGGCACCGGTGCTGTTCGAACACTTCGGTTTCACCGCCCAGAACGTGGCCGACACGGTGCGCACCGTATTGATGAAATGACCCACCCCCGCAGCGCTTCGCGCTACCCCCTCAAGGGGGCGGCACTGGCCGTCCGGCAAAGCCGGCCCAGCGGTGCCCTGGGTTGGGCACCGCTGGCGCTGCACTGATTTCCCTGATTTGCAACTTTTCCAACTGAAGGAGTAGACGGACATGACCATCAAAATCGGTATCAACGGCTTCGGCCGCATCGGGCGCAACGTGCTGCGCAGCGCGATCCAGAACTTCTCTGACATCGAAGTCGTCGCCATCAACGACCTGCTCGAACCCGACTACCTGGCCTACATGCTGCAGTACGACAGCGTGCACGGCCGCTTCAAGGGCACCGTCAAGGTCGAAGGCGGCAACATCGTCGTCAACGGCAAGACCATCCGCCTGACGCAAGAGCGCGACCCGGCCAACCTGAAGTGGGCCGACGTCGGCGCCGACATCGTGATCGAATCCACCGGCCTGTTCCTCGACAAGGTCACGGCGCAGAAACACCTGGACGCCGGCGCCAGGAAGGTCATCCTGTCTGCGCCCTCCAAGGACGACACCCCCATGTTCGTCTACGGCGTGAACCACACCACCTACGCCGGCCAGGCCATCATCTCCAACGCCTCGTGCACCACCAACTGCCTGGCCCCTGTGGCCAAGGTGCTGAACGACAAGTGGGGCATCAAGCGCGGCCTGATGACGACGGTTCACGCTGCCACCGCGACGCAGAAGACCGTGGACGGCCCGTCCAACAAAGACTGGCGCGGCGGCCGCGGCATCCTGGAAAACATCATTCCTTCGAGCACGGGCGCTGCCAAGGCCGTGGGCGTGGTGATTCCCGAGCTGAACAAGAAGCTGACCGGCATGAGCTTCCGCGTGCCGACGTCCGACGTGTCGGTGGTGGACCTGACGGTGGAGCTGAGCAAGGAAGCCAGCTACGCCGAGATCTGCGCCGAGATGAAGGCGCAGAGCGAAGGCGCGCTCAAGGGTGTGCTGGGCTACACGACCGACAAGGTCGTGGCGACCGACTTCCGTGGCGAGACCTGCACCAGCGTGTTCGACGCCGACGCCGGCATCGCGCTGGACAGCACCTTCGTCAAGGTCGTGGCCTGGTACGACAACGAGTGGGGCTATTCGAACAAGTGCCTGGAGATGGCGCGCGTCGTGGCTGGATAAAGCACCCCCTGCGCCGCTTCGTGGCTTCCCCCGGAGGGGGCCGCGCCCTGTGGCCCGGCGAAGCCGGCTCCACGGGTGCCCTGGAATGAAAAAAGCCGCTGTGCAAACAGCGACTTTTTTCATTCGCAGGGCTGGAGTCTTTTGCCCGCGAGAGCTGCGCCGAGGCCACTCACGGCGTTGCGCTGCGCTTCGGTGGCGGCGGGCAGGCGCAGGACAAAGTTGGTGCCTTCGGGCCGCTCTACCGCCACGCGCGCGGTGTGCACGCCTTTTTTGCTCAGGTCCTGCAGGGCCTTTTCGGCCGAGGCTTCGCTGGAGAAGGTGCCCAGCGCCAGACCGCGTCCGAGTGCTGGCACCGTGACTTCCCGGAATTCGATCTTGATGTCGCGCAGTTCGGTCTTTTTGCGCGCCATCTGCTCGTCGTTGTAGCGTCCCATGTAGACAATCCAGCGGCCTCCGCTGAGAACTTCGTTGAGCCGCCAGGCGCCGTCGGGCAGGCCTAGCTGCTGCAGGGCCGTGCGCAACACATCGGCCTGGGCAGGCGAGTAGATGGCGGCTTGCCAACAAGAGGTGGCGGGCGTGTTGTCGGTCTGGGGCTTGGAAGGGACTTCGGCGTCTGCAACCGTGGACGCTGCCGTTGTCTCTGGCGCGGGTGGCGATGGGGGCGTCGCCGTGGGTGCCGTGGCGTTCGATGGCGCCTCTGCCGGTCGGGGGGCGTTGAGCAGGCGCAAGCCCTCGGGCTTGATCTGGGATTGCAACCGCTCGGGCTCGGACTGCACCACCGGCTTCAGGCCCAGGGCGCCCAGGTACCCCTGGGTCCAGGCGAAATAGCCCGCGTTGGCCAGCACCAGCAACCCGATCACCACCCTCAACATGGCCGCACACTCACTTCCGAACTGGTGACCGCCTGCATGCCCTGGTCGGTCTGAACCAGCAAGGCCCCTTGCGGGCTCACACCACAGGCGGTTCCCTGGGTGCCGTCGGACAGGCGCACACTTTGCCCCTGGAGCGCATCGCGCCGGGCGAAACGCTCGGCAAAGGCGGAGAAGCCTTGTGACTCAAAGGCCTGGATGTCGCGCACCAGCGCGGGCGCCACACGTGCCAGCGCCTCGCCCGCGGTCAGGCCCACCAGCACCTCGGACAAGCCGGCGGGCGCCATGGCGGGCATCAGCGCGTCCGGGCTGGCCAGGGCGCTCACGGCCGCGGCTTCGGGGCGGGCGATGTTGATGCCCACGCCCACCACGACCAGGCGCGGGTGCGTGGCAGCGCTTCCGACCGATGTGCCGTTGCTGGCGGTTTCCACCAGGATGCCACCGAGCTTGCGCTGGTGCAGCCAGAGGTCGTTGGGCCACTTGAGCCGCACGTCCGGGTGCAGGCTCTCGGCCAGGCTCACGCCGACCGCCAGCGACAGGCCCGACCAGTCGGCCGGCGCCAGCGGCAGCGCGAGCGAAAAGGTGAGCGACTGGCCGGCCTTGCTGTGCCAGCCCTTGCCCAGACGACCGCGCCCGGCGGTCTGCTCATCGGCCGCCAGCAGCACCGGCTCCATCAACCCGGCGCGCGCGCGGCGCATGAGCTCGCTGCTGGTGGAGTCGATGCTGGGCAGCACCTCGACGGTGAAGCCCGGCAGATCGGGCACGACCGCCTGCCAGACGGCCTCGACGTGGGCGAGCAGGTCAGACATGGTCGGAGAGACGTGCCTGCAGCCCAGAACACCGCACAACCCGCTTTGCCGGGGCGCTGGTGTTGTCCCCCTGGGGGGAAGACGCGAAGCGGCGCAGGGGGGTCATCCGAGCTTGGAAGCGCGGCCACCGCGCTTCGGCGCCAGCAGCGTGCCGCGGCAGTTCTTGGCGCCGCACCAGCAGGGGTACTCGGCCTTGAGCTTCGGCGTGTAGGGCTCGTCGATCACCAGGCCGTAGTCGTAGAACAGTTCTTCACCCGCGGCGATGTTGCGCATGGCGCGGATGAAGACGCGACCGTCGTCCACCTCGGCTTCGCAGTTGGGCTTGCAGCTGTGGTTGATCCAGCGCGAGGAGTTGCCGCCGACCTTGGCGTCGATGACGTGGCCTTCGTCGATGTGGAAATAGAAGGTGTGGTTCGGATCGCTGGGGTCGTGGGGGTGGCGCCTGAGCGCCTCGTCCCAGCTGATGATCTCGCCCACGTATTCAATCAGGGTCTCACCTTCGGCCAGATCCACGACGGCGTAGACGCCCTTGCCGTGCACGCCGGAGCGCCGCGTCTGGATGCGCCGGCTGCTGGCAGCGGGCGTTTTGGTGGCGGAAGCGGCGCGCGTCTGGCGGGGGCTTTTTGCGAAACCTGCGGTTTTCGTCACGGCCGGAATTTTTGGTAAGGTTGATTCATGCAGGTGCGCGCGTGTGTGTGCGTACCCATGTGTGCGCGTGCATGCGCGCGTGAAAGCTGATTGTAGAGATGAAAACTGCTGAAGGTTTCGCCAAAACCCTGGTCATTGCCGAGAAGCCATCCGTGGCCCAGGACATCGTGCGAGCGCTCACCCCGGTGGCGGGCAAGTTCGACAAGCACGATGACCACTTCGAGAGTGACACCTACGTCGTCACTTCCGCCGTAGGCCACCTGGTGGAGATCGCCGCGCCCGAAGAGTTCGACGTCAAACGTGGCAAGTGGAGCTTCGCCCACCTGCCGGTGCTGCCGCCCTACTTTGAACTCAAGCCGATCGACAAGACCAAGTCGCGCCTGTCGGCCGTGGTTCGCCTGGCCAAGCGCAAGGACGTGACGAAGCTCATCAATGCCTGCGATGCGGGCCGCGAGGGCGAACTGATCTTCCGCCTGATCGAACAGTACGCCGGTGGCCTGAAGGGCGGCTCGTACCAGACGCTGGGCAAGCCGGTGCAGCGCCTGTGGCTGCAATCCATGACGCCTGCGGCCATCCGCGACGGTTTCGAACACCTGCGCAGCGATGCGCAGATGCAGGGCCTGGCCGACGCCGCGCGCAGCCGTTCCGAGGCCGACTGGATGGTGGGCATCAACGGCACGCGCGCCATGACGGCCTTCAACTCGCGCGACGGCGGCTTTTTTCTGACCACCGTCGGCCGGGTGCAGACGCCCACGCTGTCCATCGTGGTCGAGCGCGAAGAAAAGATCCGCGCCCACCGCAGCCGCGACTACTGGGAAATCCACGCGTCCTTCCTGGCCGAGGCCGGCGAGTACCCGGGCAAGTGGTTCGACCCCGCGTTTAAGAAGCCCACCGGCGACGACGCCGACCTGGAGCAGCGCGCCGACCGCGTCTGGAGCCAGCGCGAAGCCCAGGCGATCGCCGATGCGGTGCGCGGCAAGGCCGCCAGCGTCAAGGAAGAGAGCAAACCCACCACGCAGGCCAGCGGCCTGCTGTACGACCTGACCAGCCTGCAGCGCGAGGCCAACGGCCGCTTCGGCTTTTCCGCCAAGACCACGCTGCAGCTGGCGCAAAGCCTGTACGAGCGCCACAAGGCCCTGACCTACCCGCGGACCGACTCGCGCGCCCTGCCCGAGGACTATTTGCCCACGGTGAAGCAGACCTTCGAGATGCTGGCCGGCAGCGGCATGAAGCACCTGGCGCCGCACGCGCGCACCGCGCTCGACGGCGGCTACATCCGCCCGAGCAAGCGCATCTTCGACAACAGCAAGGTGTCGGACCACTTCGCCATCATCCCCACGCTGCAGGCGCCGCACGGGCTGAGCGAAGCCGAGCAGAAGCTGTACGACCTGGTGGTGCGTCGCTTCCTGGCGGTGTTCTTCCCCAGCGCCGAATTCATGGTCACGACCCGCATCACGAGTGTGGTCAATCACCACTTCAAGACCGAAGGCAAGGTGCTGGTCAAGCCGGGCTGGATGGCGGTCTATGGCAAGGAAGCCGCCGAAGACGTGGTGGATGCCAAAGAGGGCGACAAGGGGCAGAACCTGGTGCCGGTGCGCGAAGGCGAGACCGTGCGCACCGAATCGGTGGAGACCAAAGGCCTGAAGACAAAGCCACCCGCACGCTATTCGGAAGCCACCCTGCTGGGCGCCATGGAAGGCGCCGGCAAGCTGGTGGATGACGACGAGCTGCGCGAAGCGATGCAGGAAAAAGGCCTGGGCACGCCTGCCACGCGCGCGGCCATCATCGAAGGCCTGCTGACCGAGAAGTACATGTTCCGCGAAGGCCGCGAGATCATCCCCACGGCCAAGGCCTTCCAGCTCATGACACTGCTGCGTGGCCTGGGTGTGGAAGAACTCTCCAAGCCCGAGCTCACCGGCGAGTGGGAATACAAGCTGGCGCAGATGGAGCACGGCAAGCTCAGCCGCGCCGCCTTCATGGGCGAGATCGCCGCCATGACCGAGCGCATGGTGAAGAAGGCCAAGGAATACGACCGCGACACCATCCCCGGCAACTACGCCACCCTGCAAACGCCCTGCCCCAACTGCGGCGGCGTGGTGAAGGAAAACTACCGCCGCTACGGCTGCACCGGCGCCGACGGCAACAGCGAGGGCTGCGGCTTCTCGTTCGGCAAGTCGCCGGCCGGTCGCACCTTCGAGCCCGAAGAGGCTGAACAGCTGCTGGCGACCAAGAAGATCGGCCCGCTGGAAGGCTTCCGCTCCAAGGCGGGCTGGCCCTTCGTGGCCGAGATCGTCATCAAGTTCAACGAAGAAGAGAAGAACTGGAAACTCGAATTCGACTTCGGTGACGACAAGAAAAACGAAGAGACTGGCGAGCTGGTCGATTTCGCCGGCAGCGAATCGCTCGGTGCCTGCCCCAAATGTGGTGGCGCGGTGCACGAACACGGCGCCAACTACGTGTGCGAGAAGTCCGTGCCGACGATGGCGCAGGCCACGCCGACTTGTGACTTCAAGAGCGGCAAGATCATCCTGCAGCAGCCGGTGGCGCGCGAGCAGATGAGCAAGCTGCTGGAAACCGGCAAGACCGACCTGCTCGACAAGTTCGTCTCCATGCGCACCCGCCGTGCTTTCAAGGCCTTCCTGGCCTGGGACAAGGAAGCGGGCAAGGTGAACTTCGAGTTCGCACCGTCCAAGTTCCCGCCGCGCAAGACGGCAGCCGGTGCACCCGTGCGCGCGGCGGCTGGCAAAGCCGCACCGGCCAAGAAGGCGGCGCCCGCGAAGAAAGCCGCAGCCAAGAAGACGCCCGCGGTGAAAGCCCCCAAGGCGCCGCGCAAGACCACCGCCGCCAGCGGCAAGCAGCCCAGCGCGGCGCTGGCCGCGGTGATCGGCGCCGATGCCGTGTCGCGCCCCGAAGCGGTGAAGAAGCTGTGGGACTACATCAAGGCCAACGGCCTGCAGGACGCGGCCAACAAGCGCAACATCAACGCCGACGCCAAGCTGGAACCGGTGTTCGGCAAGCCGCAGGTGACCATGTTTGAAATCGCCGGCGTGCTGGGCAAACACCTCAGCTGATTCAGGAGACAACACACCATGAGCCTCAAACTCTATTTCGCCCCCGGCGCCTGCTCGTTCGTGCCGCACAGCATGCTGGAACTCTCGGGCGCGGCGTTTGAACCTGTCAGCGTGAAGCTGCACAAGGGCGAGCAGCGCTCGGCCGACTATCTGGCCATGAACCCGCGTGGCCAGGTGCCGGTGCTGGTGGACTGTGGCGAGGTGATCACCCAGATCGTGGCCATCCTGCTGCACCTGGACGCGAAGCTGCCGCAGGCCGGCATCCTGCCCGCGTCGGGTCTGGCGCGCACGCGTGCGCTGTCCACGCTGGCCTGGATGAACAACACGGTGCACCCCACCTTCACCCACGTGTTCATGCCGCAGAAGTTCACCGATGACGAAGGCACGCAGAAGGTCATTGGTGCGTTCGCCGCGAACAGCTACCGGGGTCTGCTGGGCGAGATCGAGGTGCTCGCGGCCCAGGCTTCACCCTGGCTCACCGGTGAGAAGCCTGGCGCGCTCGACGCTTATGCGCTGACCCTGCTGCGCTGGGGTGGCTACGCAGGCATCGATCCCGCCACCTTCCCCGCCACCTGGGCGCTGGCCCAGCGGTTTGCTGCGCTGCCGGCCGTGGCGCGTGCGGTGGAGCGCGAGCGCCTGCAGCTCAACGTCTACCAGCCGGCAGCGGCGGCCTGATTTTCCGCGGCCGCGTCGCCTGGCCTCTCAAGAAACACCAGACAACTCAGTCCTTGTCCGGGGACTTGCGGGGCGCAAAACGCACCGACGCGCGCAGACCCCGGTGGGGGCGGTCCGGCTGGGCGTCCTCCATGGACACCACGGCGCCGTGTTGCTGAGCGATCTCGTGCACGATGGCCAGACCCAGGCCCGAGCCGTCGACGTTGGTGCCCAGCGCGCGGTAGAACGGCTGCAGCACGAGTTCGCGCTCGTTTTCCGGGATGCCCGGCCCGTTGTCCTCGACCTGCAGGATCATCACGCCGCTGAAGCGGTCCAGAAGCACGCGCGCCGTGACGACGCCATCCCGGCCGGAGTAGTTGATGGCGTTGTCCACCAGGTTGCGCGTCATCTCCTGGAGCAGGGTCGGATTGCCTTCCATCAGGCAATCCGCGGGCATCTCTTCGGGCCCTTCGTAACCCAGGTCGATCCCGTGCTCCAGCGCCCGTGGCACGGAGTCCTGCACGACCCCCTTCACGAGCCGGGCGAGGTCGATGCGCGCGGTCGGCAGCGTGCGGCCGGTGGTTTCGGCGCGTGCCAGTGACAGCAGCTGGTTGACGGTGTGGGTGGCGCGGGTGCTGGAGCGCGCGATCTGCTGCAGCGAGCCGCGGATTTCCTGCGGATCGCTCTCGCGTTGCGCCAGCTCGGCCTGCATGCGCAGCCCCGCCAGGGGTGTCTTGAGCTGGTGCGCCGCGTCGGCCAGGAAACGTTTCTGCGTGCTCAGCGAGGTTTTCAGCCGTGTGAGCAGGTCGTTGATGGACGAGACCAGTGGCGCCACTTCCTGCGGAATGAAAGACTCTTCGATCGGGCTCAGGTCGTCGGGCTTGCGCGCGCGGATGCGCTGCTCCAGTTCGTTGAGCGGACGGATGCCGCGCACCAGTGCCATCCACACCAGCAGCACCGCGAGCGGCAGGATCACGAACTGCGGCACCATCACGCCCTTGATGATCTCGGTGGCCAGGGTGGAGCGTTTGCCCTTGGTTTCGGCCACCTGCATCAGCACCAGGCGTTTGGGGTCCTGGTTGCGCGAGAGCCAGGCGTAGGCCACACGCACTTCGTCACCGCGCACGATGTCGTCGCGCAGCATCACCCGCCCGGGTTCGGGCGTCTCGTTGTCCTGGGGCAGCGGGAAGTCACCCTCGCCACTGATGAGCTCGCCGCGGGGGTCCAGCACCTGGTAGTAGACGAGATCGCTGTCGTCGGCACGCAGCAGGTCGCGCGCCTGCGGCGTCAGGTTGAAGCTCACCTTTTCATTCTGGTTCACCACAAACTGCGTGAGCGCCTGCAGGTTGAACTCCAGCGCACGGTCGAATGGCTTGCTCGCGATGCCCTGCGCCACGAACCAGGTCAGCGCCAGCGACAGCGGCCACAGCAACAGCAGCGGCGTGAGCATCCAGTCCAGGATCTCGCCAAACAGGCTGCGCTGCTCGCGCTGGAACAGCCCGAACGACATCTGGCCGTTGTCGTGCTTATTGGGTTCGGACATGTCAGCTGCGGCGGTTTATCGCAAACTTGTCCGGAGCGACGGGTTCCAACCCATAGCACCGTGGAGCCGGCTTTGCCGGGCCACCAGTGCTGCCCCCTGGGGGGTGACGGGCTGCAAGCCCGGCGCGGGGGGAGCCTTCATCCAGGGATTTTTTCAAGGCAGTAACCCAGGCCGCGCACCGTGGCGATGCGGATCGGGCCCTTCTCGATCTTCTTGCGCAGGCGGTGGATGTAGACCTCGATGGCGTTGTTGCTCACCTCTTCGCCCCATTCGCACAGGCGCTCGACCAGCTGGTCCTTGCTCACCAGCCGCCCGGCGCGCTGCAGCAGCACTTCGAGCAGGCCGAGTTCGCGCGCCGAGAGTTCGACCATCTTGCCGTCGATGGTGGCCACGCGGCCGGCCTGGTCGTACACCAGCGGGCCGTGCTTGATGGTGGAACTGGCGCCGCCCATGCCGCGGCGCGTGAGGGCGCGCACGCGGGCTTCGAGCTCCTGCAGGCTGAACGGTTTGGCCATGTAGTCGTCGGCGCCGTAGTCCAGGCCCTTGACGCGTTCTTCGATGCTGTCGGCCGCGGTCAGGATCAGCACCGGCAGCGCCGAACCGCGCGAGCGCAGGCGTTTGAGCACCTCCAGGCCGTGCATTCTGGGCAGGCCCAGATCCAGGATCAGCAGGTCAAACTCGTTGTTGGTCATCAGCGCGGCGTCGGCTTCGCTGCCGCTGGCCACGTGGTCGACGGCCGCGCCGGCCGCGCGAAGACTGCGCAGCAGACCATCGGCCAGAACCTGGTCGTCTTCGGCAATCAGGATGCGCATGCGGGTTTCCTTTGCGGCCGGTCTGGCGGCCTGTTGTGGGGGCACTGTCAGCCGCACAACCGGCTGGTGGCGGCTTGGTCTCCTAAGCCATTTTAGGCCTCGGCGCAGGGGGCGGTTGCGGGAGAAACCCCCGGCTCGCGGGAAGCCTGGGCGCGTGCCACGCGGCCATTCAGGTGCCGTACGCCTCCAGCCCCAGCGCCACCACGGTGGCCACCTCGGCGCCGACCTGGGCGCGAAACTCCGCCTCGGCCTGTGCCACCGCCTGGCGAAACGCTTCCAGCCAGAGCAGGCCGGTTTCGGTGAACACGATGCGCCTTGCACGCGCATCCAGCGGATCGGGTTCGCGCCGCACCAGGCCCCAGGCCTCGCACTGTGTCACCAGATCGCCCATGGCCTGCTTGCTCATGCCGGCCTGCCGGGCGAGCTCGGTCAGGCGCGAGCCCTTGAGCGCCAGGTGGCGTGTGATATGGATGTGGGCCGCACCCACCTGCGCACGCGCGGCGAGGTTGGAGAGCGCCAGCGGCACAGCCGCGTCGCGCGCCATCAGATCGAGCACGCGTTCGTCAAAGCGGCGCAAGGCCAGACCCATCAGGCGGCCCAGGTGGCCGGAGCGCCAGCGGTCGTCAGGTGCGGAAAGAGACAGTCCTTTGTTCATCGATTCAGCCCGTCGGAGGAGGGGGATTTCCGCCCAGGGCGCCGCGGAACCGGCTTCGCCGGGCCGCCAGCGCCGTCCCCCTGGGGGGAAGCCGCGCAGCGGCGCAGGGGGGGGTGGTCAAATAGTAAGTCAAACTGACCAAAAATTGACTTGTTTGAAATGTATATCGCTGTAAACTGCTGTTCAAGCATCCAGCCTGTACACAAAAACACCTGCTGGAAGCGAACACCCACTCACACGCTCAGGAGCATCAAATGGACGCAGCCGTCAAGAACAACCCCGTCAACAGCGAAAAGGCCAAGGCCCTGCAGGTCGCGCTGGCCCAGATCGAAAAGCAGTTCGGCAAAGGCACGATCATGCGGCTGGGCGAGGGCGAGGTGATTGAAGACATCCAGGTGGTGTCCACCGGCTCGCTGGGGCTGGACATCGCGCTGGGCGTCGGCGGTCTGCCGCGGGGTCGCGTGATCGAGATCTACGGCCCGGAATCCTCGGGCAAGACCACGCTCACCCTGCAGGCCATCGCCGAAATGCAGAAAGTGGGCGGCCAGTGTGCCTTCGTTGACGCCGAACACGCGCTGGACATCCAGTACGCGCAGAAGCTCGGCGTCAACCTGCAGGACCTGCTGATCTCCCAGCCCGACACCGGCGAGCAGGCGCTCGAAATCGTTGACAGCCTGGTGCGTTCCGGTGCGGTCGACCTGATCGTGGTCGACTCGGTGGCCGCGCTCACGCCCAAGGCCGAACTCGAAGGCGAGATGGGCGACAGCCTGCCCGGCCTGCAGGCCCGCCTGATGAGCCAGGCGCTGCGCAAGCTCACCGCCCACATCAAGAAGACCAACTGCATGGTCATCTTCATCAACCAGATCCGCATGAAGATCGGCGTCATGTTCGGCAGCCCTGAAACGACCACTGGTGGCAACGCGCTCAAGTTCTACGCTTCGGTGCGCCTCGATATCCGCCGCACCGGCACGATCAAGAAGGGCGAGGACTCGATCGGCAACGAAACCAAGGTCAAGGTGGTGAAGAACAAGGTGGCGTCCCCGTTCAAGACGGCCGAGTTCGACATCCTGTTCGGCGAGGGCATCAGCCGCGAAGGCGAAATCCTCGATCTGGGTGTGCTGCACAAGGTGATCGAAAAATCCGGCGCCTGGTACGCCTACAACGGCGAGAAGATCGGCCAGGGTCGCGACAACTCGCGCGAATTCCTGCGCGAGAACCCCGACCTGCGTGTCGAGATCGAGAACAAGGTTCGCACCGAACTCGGCGTGCCGCTCCTGCCCACCGACGAAGCCGCCGCGCCGGCCAAAGGTGGCAAGACCGCCAAGGCGGAGAAAGCCGCCGTCGCCGAATAAGCGATCCCGGTGGATCGCACGCGCCAATCGACAGCGGCGGGCCGGCATGGGCTTTGATCAGCCGTCACTCAAGGGCCGCGCCCTGCGTCTGCTGGCCGGCCGCGAGCATTCGCGCGCCGAGCTGGAGCGCAAGCTCAAACCCCATGAAACCGAGCCCGGTGAACTGGCCCGCGCACTCGATGAGCTGCAGGCCAAGGGCTTCATCGATGAGCAGCGCGTGGTGGCGTCGGTGCTGCACCGGCGTGCCAGCCGGCTCGGGGCGTCGCGCGTGAAGCACGAGCTGCAGGCCAAGGGCGTGAGCGCCGAAGCCGTGGCCACGGCGGTGGCCGATCTGCAGGGTTCCGAGTTCGAGCGCGCGCGCGAGATCTGGCGTCGCAAGTTCGGTGAGCCGGCCGCCGATGCCGCGGGACAGGCCAAGCAGATGCGCTTCCTGGCCACTCGCGGCTTTGGCGGGGATGTCATCCGAAAAGTGGTGGGCGGGCGTCACGAGGACTGAGCGGCTGGGAGCCTGGTGTTAGAAGTACCATCCGGGGTATTCAAAAGCACGCCACGATGCGTGTCCCTGGAGACAAACCATGGCTTTATTCCGGCGGTTCTTTGGAGCTGAAGGGGCGGTGCACGACAACCAGCTGCAGGCAGAGGCGGCGGATGCTGTGCAAGGCCTGGACATCGACGCCGCCGTGGTCGCCCACCAGCAGTGGAAGCAGCACTTGCTGGCGCATCTGGCCGGCCACCCCGAAGCCGGACTGGACGTCGAACAGATTTGCCGCGACGACCGTTGTGATCTGGGCCGCTGGATCCATGGTCAGGCCCGTGCCCGCCTGGGCACCTTCCCGGGCTTCACCACCTTGCTCTCGCACCACCGCATGTTCCACCACGTGGCGTGCAATGTGCTCGCGCTGGAGCAGGCGGGCAAGCGGAGCGACGCCCGCCGCATGGTGACCGACCAGTTCGAGGCCTATTCGGACCGGGTGACGGAAGACCTGCGCTTGTTGCAGCAGGTGGTGAACCAGCCCCGCAGCGAACCCGGTCGGTCGAACTGAGTGGAAGCTCCGCTCAGAGACCGAGCATGAGCTGGAGGTTTTGCACCGCGGCGCCGCTGGCGCCCTTGCCCAGGTTGTCCAGACGCGCGATCAGCACGGCGTGGCGATGGGCTTCGTTGGCAAACACCCGCAGTTCCAGCCTGTTGGTGTCGTTGAGGGTGGTGGCGTCGAGCTTGCCGCTCTCCGGGGCGGGCTCTACGCTGACCCAGCCGCCGGCCGAGACGCTGCCCGCGTAGTGGGCCACCAGCGCATCGTGCAGGTCGCCGGCCTTCGGTGCGCCCGGCAGGTCGTCCAGGTGCAGCGGCAGTTGCACCAGCATGCCCTGACGGAAGTTGCCCACCGCGGGGATGAAGATCGGCCGCCGGCTCATGCCGGTGTAGCGAAGGATCTCAGGAATGTGCTTGTGCGCGAGACCCAGTGCATAGGCTTCGTGCAGTGGCGCCTCGCCCTTTTCATAGGCTTCGATCATGCTGCGCCCGCCACCCGAATACCCGCTCACCGAGGGCAGCGAAACGGGGAAGTCCTTGGGTAACAGCCCGGCATCGACCAGAGGACGCAGCAAAGCGATGGCACCGGTGGCGTAGCAGCCGGGGTTGGCCACGCAATCGGCTTTCATCACAGCCTCGCGCTGATCGACACAGAGTTCGGGGAAGCCATAGGCCCAGCCGGGCGCGCAGCGGTGCGCGGTGGAGGCGTCGATGATCCGGGGTTTCCGGCCCGGCAGGCCGTCGATCATGGCCACCGACTCGATGGCCGCATCGTCGTGCAGGCACAGGATCACCAGATCGGCCTGCGACATGAGTTCGCGTTTGGCCTCGGGGTCCTTGCGGCGCTCGGGGGCGATGCTCAGCATTTCGATAGCAGGCATCTGTTGCAGCCGCTCACGGATCTGCAGGCCGGTGGTGCCGGCTTCGCCGTCGATGAAGATCTTGGCCATGACGCTGGTTGCCTTGTCAGTTCTGGTTCAGAGATGCGTCAATATAATTATGCATTATGTGAACGCGATCACACCCCTTTGGTGCGTCGCAGCATGATACATTCCCCGGTTGCTGTGTCCAGTGCCTGCGTGCCGGCTGCATCCTTTTCGGCCGGATAAAGAAAACCCCCCTCCAGTCTGAGAGAGACCTCATGAAGATTCACGAGTACCAAGGCAAGGAAATCTTGCGTCAATTTGGTGTGCCGGTGCCCCGCGGCATTGCGGCGTTCACGGTGCAGGAGGCGGTGGAAGCCGCGCAGAAACTGGGCGGCCCGGTCTGGGTTGTCAAGGCACAGATCCACGCCGGTGGCCGCGGCAAGGGCGGTGGCGTCAAGGTCGCCAAGACCATTGAAGATGTCAAGCGCATCGCTGGCGAGATCCTGGGCATGCAGCTCAAGACCCACCAGACCGGCCCCGAAGGACAGAAGGTGCGTCGCCTGTACATCGAAGACGGCGCCGACATCAAGAACGAGCTGTACGTGTCGCTGGTCACCGACCGCGCGACCCAGAAGGTGGCCCTGATCGCATCGAGCGAAGGCGGCATGGACATCGAGGAAGTCGCCCACTCCACGCCCGAGAAGATCATCACCGAAATGATCGATCCGCTGACCGGCATCACCGCCGACCAGTCGCGCAAGGTCGCGGCCGCCATCGGCCTGACCGGCGATTCCGTGGACCAGGCTGTGGACATCTTCGCCAAGATCTACAAGTGCTACATGGACACCGACGCGTCCCTGGTGGAGATCAACCCCCTGAACTGCGATTCCAAGGGCAACCTGATGGCCCTGGACGCGAAGTTCAACTTCGACGCCAACGCGCTGTTCCGCCATCCCGAGATCGTGGCTTACCGCGATCTGGACGAAGAAGATCCGGCCGAAATCGAAGCCTCGAAATTTGACCTGGCCTACATCAGCCTGGACGGCAACATCGGCTGCCTGGTGAACGGTGCCGGTCTGGCCATGGCCACCATGGACACCATCAAGCTGTTCGGCGGCGAGCCGGCCAACTTCCTGGACGTGGGCGGCGGCGCCACCGCCGAGAAGGTCACCGAAGCCTTCAAGATCATGCTCAAGAACACCAAGGTCAAGGGCATCCTGGTGAACATCTTCGGCGGCATCATGAAGTGCGACACCATCGCCACCGGCGTGATCACCGCCTGCAAGGCGACCAACCTCAGCGTGCCGCTGGTGGTGCGCATGAAGGGCACCAACGAAGAGCTGGGCAAGAAGCTGCTGGCCGAATCCGGCCTGCCGATCATCGCTGCCGACACCATGGCCGAAGCAGCGACCAAGATCGTTGCTGCCGTCAAATAAGCCCGGAGAAGAAACACCATGTCGATCTACATCAACAAAGACACCAAGGTCATCACCCAGGGCATCACGGGCAAGACCGGCCAGTTCCACACCGAGAAGTGCCAGGAATACGCGAACGGCAAGAACTGCTTCGTGGCGGGCGTGAACCCGAAGAAGGCCGGCGAGTCGATCTTCAACATCCCGATCTACGCCTCCGTCAAGGAAGCCGCGCAGCAGACCGGCGCCACCGTGTCGGTGATCTACGTGCCGCCCGCCGGCGCTGCCGCCGCGATCTGGGAAGCCGTCGAGGCCGATCTCGATCTGGCAGTCTGCATCACCGAAGGCATCCCGGTCAAGGACATGCTGGAAGTGCGCAACCGCATGAAGGCCAAGGAAGCCGCTGGCGGCAAGAAGACCCTGCTGCTGGGCCCCAACTGCCCCGGCCTGATCACGCCGGAAGAAATCAAGATCGGCATCATGCCCGGCCACATCCACCGCAAAGGCCGCATCGGCGTCGTGTCCCGTTCGGGCACGCTGACCTATGAAGCCGTGGCCATGTTGACCGAAGTGGGTCTGGGCCAGTCCAGCGCCGTCGGCATCGGTGGCGACCCGATCAACGGCCTGAAACACATCGACGTGATGAAGGCCTTCAACGACGATCCCGACACCGATGCCGTGATCATGATCGGCGAGATCGGTGGTCCGGACGAAGCCGAAGCCGCGATGTGGTGCAAGGCGAACATGAAGAAGCCCATCGTCGGTTTCATCGCCGGTGTGACGGCCCCTCCCGGCAAGCGCATGGGCCACGCCGGTGCGCTGATCTCCGGTGGTGCCGACACGGCGGACGCCAAGCTCGCCATCATGGAAGAGTCGGGCTTCATCATCACGCGCAACCCGTCCGAGCTGGGCAAGCTGCTCAAGGCGCAGCTGTAAAGCGGCCCTGAGGCTGACGCGACAAAGGCAACGCTTGCGTTGCCTTTTTTTCGGCTGTGCAAAACCTCGCCACCCGTGGCTTTTGCCCGGTTTCCGTCCGATGGGGTCTGGCAGAATGAAACAGACTGCCAGAGTTTCACCATGTGGTGCACTCCGTTCCCGGTTGGCGTGGGTCAGATCGCGCAATGCCAGGCCGGGCCCTTTTCTTTCGGGCCATTCGCTTTAGCAAGAGGACGTCGGGCTTTGTCCAGCAACTCCAGTGTGAAGCCCGCGTTGGCGCGTCGCCGGCGCGGTCAACCCTCCGACGCGATCATTGCCCTCGTGGTGGTCGTGGCGGCTTTTGCACTGCACTTTGCGACCGACCTGTTTGGCGGGCTGGAGCGCCGGTACTACGATTTCGCCAGCACCCGCAGCGACAGAACGCCCAGTGATCGTGTGGCCATCATTGCCATCGACGATGAGAGCATCGCCAACATCGGGCGCTGGCCCTGGCCGCGCGAGGTACACGCCCGGCTGATCGATCAGCTCGCGGCGGCCGGCGCCAAAACGGTGGCGCACACCGCCTTTTTCTTCGAACCGCAGACCGATCGGGGGCTGGCACGCTTGCGCGACTTGCGCGAGCAACTGCTTTCGGGCGCCGCCTCTGCGCCCGCCTGGACCGACCTGGGCCCCGAAGCGCGCCAGCGCCTGCAGGCCTTCATCGACACCGCTGAACAGGATCTCGATACGGATGCCCGTCTGGTGAACAGTCTGGGTCAGGCGGGGAACGTGGTCGTGCCTTCGCTCTACGTCCTGGGTGAACCCCAGGGGCGACCCGATCAACCGCTGCCCGCCTTTGCACAGAAAAGCGCTGTGCCCGACACCCAGGGCTTCGGTGTGGCCGCTTCCGCGGCCCAGCAGCCCCTCGAAGCCATCGGCCAGGCGGCACTCGCCGTGGCCCATCTGAACCAGTTGCCCGACCGCGACGGAACCGTGCGCGGCGAACCCCTGCTCCTGCACTTCGACGGTCACGGCGTTCCCTCCATGGGTCTGATGGTGGCGGCCCAGAGCCTCAACCTGGGGGTTCAGGACATCCGCCTGCTGCCCGGCGAAGGGGTGATGCTGGGTCGCACGCGCATCGACACCGATGCCTCGGGTGTTGTGCTGCCCCAGTTCTATGCCGATCGCGGTGGGCGCCCCGCGTTCACCACCGACTCGTTCTACGATGTGGTCTCGGGCCGGATCCCGGCCACCAAATACGCCGGCAAGGTCGTGATCATCGGCGCCACCGCTGCCGGGGTGGGCACGCTGTTGGCCACGCCCGTTTCGCCTGCCATGTCGCCAGCGGGGATCCTGGCCCACATCACGTCCAGCATCCTCAACGGGCATTTCATTGCGCAGCCGGTCTGGGGCGGCGCCGCGGTGCTGGCGGTGCTGGGCCTGGTGACGGCCTACCTCTTGTTCCTGTTGCCGCGCCTGTCGGCGGCCGCCGGCGCCTGGGTGACGGCCGGGATGTTTGTCGCGCTGCTCGGGACCGAGTACGGCCTGCTGTCCTATTCGGCGGTCTGGCTGCAGCTGGTGTTTCCGGCCGCGCTGCTGCTGATGGGCCACCTGGCTCTGGTCACGCGGCGCTTCGGTGTCACCGAAGCGCGCAAGGTCCAGGCCGATGCCGAGTCCGCCGAAACCAACCGCATGATGGGTCTGGCCCTGCAAGGCCAGGGCCAGCTCGACATGGCCTTTGACCGCCTGCGCCGGGTGCCGCACAGCGAAGCGCTGATGGACAACCTCAAGCAGCTGGCGCTGGACTTCGAGCGCAAGCGCCAGTTCAACAAGGCGCAATCGGTGTACGAACACATGACCCAGCTGGACCGGGGCGATGCGGACGTGCGGTCGCGGCTGAAGCGGGCGAAGAACCTCTCGGAGACGGTGATGCTGGGACAGGGCGCTTCAGCCTCGCACCCGGGTGGCACCCTGCTGCTCAGCGGCAACGGGGTGGAGAAACCCATGCTCGGGCGCTACAGCGTCGAAAAGGAGCTGGGCAAGGGCGCGATGGGTGTGGTGTACCAGGGACGCGATCCGAAAATCGGTCGTGTGGTTGCGATCAAGACCCTGGCCCTGAGCAGTGAGTTCGAAGGTGAGGAACTCAAGGACGCCCGTCAGCGTTTCTTTCGCGAGGCCGAAACCGCCGGACGCCTGCAGCATCCGCACATCGTCACCATCTTCGACGCCGGTGAAGAACACGATCTGGCCTACATTGCCATGGAATTCCTGCCGGGGCGCGATCTGGTGGAACACACCCGTGCGGGGCAGCTGCTGCCCGTGGCCACGGTGCTGGGCATCGGCGAGCGGGTGGCCCTGGCGCTGGACTATGCACACCGGCAAAATGTGGTGCACCGCGACATCAAGCCCGCCAACATCATGTATGCGCTAGATGCCGACACGGTGAAAGTCACCGACTTCGGCATCGCACGCATCACCGACTCCAGCCGTACCAAGACCGGCATGGTGCTGGGCACCCCCAGCTTCATGTCGCCCGAGCAACTGGCCGGGCAGCACATCGACGGGCGCTCCGACCTCTATTCGCTGGGGGTGATGCTGTTCCAGCTGCTCACCGGTGTTCTGCCGTTCCGGGCCGACTCCATGGCCGCGCTGATGTTCCAGATCGCCAACCAGAGCACGCCCGATGTGCGGACCCTGCGACCCGAACTGCCGGCCGGTATCGCAGACCTCCTCAACCGAAGTTTGTCGAAGTCGCCCGGTGAACGCTACCAGACCGGCGCCGATCTGGCGGCCGAACTGAAGCGGCTACAAGCGCTGGCGGGTACCCTGGTCGGTAGCGATATTTCAATGCGCGACAATGCCAGCAGCCAGTCCGGCCACTTTGAAACCACACAGGTCGAACCCCGCCGTCCTTGAATCCCCATGGACGCCGCCCCCGATGTCGCGGAATATGTGACAAAAGTGCAAATCAAGAACGATGACGGATCACGTCTAAAGGTATAAACCCGCTCAACATGAACTTTGAGTACGCCGCCCTCACGGACCCTGGCCTGGTCCGTGACAACAACGAAGACACGGTCGCCCTGGATGCTGAAAACCATCTGGTGGTGCTGGCCGACGGCATGGGCGGCTACAACGCGGGTGAAGTGGCCAGCGCCATGGCCACCACGTTCATCAAGGAGGAGCTGGGCCGCTGGCTGGTCGAGGGCGGGCACGAGGCCAACGCCCGCGAACTCAAACGGGCGATGGAGATCTGCATCGACAACGCCAACCGCTCGATCTTCAACGCCGCCAACTCCAACACCATGTACGCCGGCATGGGCACCACCATGGTCATGGGGGTGTTCATGGGAACGCGAACGATGATCGGCCATGTGGGCGACTCGCGCTGCTACCGCCTGCGGGGCAACACCCTGCAACAGATCACGCGCGACCACTCGTTGCTGCAGGAGCAGATCGACGCCGGCTTGATTTCCCAGGAACAGGCCCAGTTCGCGACCCACAAGAACCTCGTCACCCGGGCCCTGGGGGTCGAGGACACGGTGTTGCTGGAAGTCAACGAATACCGTGTTGAAGACGGCGACCTGTACCTCTTTTGCTCCGACGGCCTGAGCGACATGGTGTCCGATCAACAGCTTGCCGCGATACTGATGTCGACGGGCGGCCTGCAGGAAAAGTGTCGCGCCTTGGTAGATGCCGCCAATGGGAGCGGAGGCCGCGATAATATTTCGGTGATACTGACGCTTGCGCGCGCCAAACAGGTTCGCAGGGGTTTGTTGTCGCGTATGCTTGGCAACGGTAGTTCTTAAGAATTATTTCATCAGGTTCCACAGGAGTCGGCCATGCCGAAAATGATCGTTTCCATCGATGGTGTCGTCATCAAGGAAGTGCAACTCACCAAAGACCGCACCACGCTGGGTCGCCGCCCCTACAACGACATCGTGATCGACAACCTGGCGGTGAGCGGTGAGCACGCGGTCATGCAGATGTCCGGTGCTCAGGTGTTTCTGGAAGACCTCAACAGCACCAACGGCACCTATGTGAACGGCAAGGCCATCAAGAAGCAGCTGCTGCAGAACGGTGACACGGTCGAAATCGGCAAGTACAAGATCAAGTACGTGCACGACGGCGCAGCCGACAGTTTTGAAAAGACCATGGTCATCAACTCCGGTGCCGTGGTGGGGGCCGCCGAGGCCGCTGCCCCGGCCGCTGCCCCGGTGGGCAACGCGGCGATCCGTGTGATGTCGGGTGCCGCCGCGGGCCGTGAAGTGCCGCTGGTCAAGGTGGTGACCACCATCGGCAAACCGGGTGTGGCGGTGGCCGCCATCACGCGCCGCCCGCATGGTTATGTGGTTGCGCTGGTCGAAGGCGCCATCAAGCCCACCGTGAACGGCAGCGCCATCGGCACCGATGCGGTCAACCTGCGCAACGGTGACCTGATCGAACTCGCGGGCACGCAAATGCAGTTCGTCCAGGCCTGACCCGGCCAGCAGCCCGATCCGCAGGCCATGAACGGCCTGCACTTCCCCATCAGGCGCCCCCCATGCCGGCCTTGAGCAAACACGGCCCGCGCATCGCCGTCACCTTGCTGCCCTTGCTGCTGGCCGTGCTGCACGCGGTGGGTGTGCTGCCCATGGGCGTGCTGCAGCGGCTCGATGACATCATTTACGACGCCCGCCTGCGGGCCACCATGCCGGCCACGCGCGACGATCGTGTGGTGATCGTCGACATTGATGAAAAAAGCCTGGCCGAGGTCGGGCGCTGGCCCTGGGCCCGGCACCACGTGGCCCGGCTGGTCGACACCCTGTTCGAAGACCAGCGCATCGCCCTGCTCGGTTTTGACACCGTGTTTGCGGAAGCCGACAACAGCTCAGGCCTGCGCCAGCTGCAACAAATGGCTGGCGGTGCGCTCGCCGACCAGCCCGGCTTTGCCGAGCGGGTCCGGCAACTGGAACCCGAACTCGACCGCGACGCCCTGCTGGCGCGGGCCCTCAAGGACCGCCCGGTGGTGTTGGGTTACTACTTCACCAGCGACCGCGACGGGCGCACCAGTGGGGTCCTGCCAGCGCCGGTGATGCAGGCTGAGGCGTTGGGCGGCCGGCCCATTCTCGCCACGCGCTGGGATGGCTACGGGGCCAATATCCAGCCGCTGGCCGAAGCGGCGCCACGCGCTGGTTTTTTCAACGCCGTCACCAGCCCGGACGGCGTGGTGCGCTCGCTGCCTTTGCTGGCCGAGCACGGTGGCCGCTACTACGAGTCCTTGTCGCTGGCCATGTTCCGCATGGTCCTCGGCTCACCGGGCGTCGAGCCGGGCTTCCCCCCCGAGCGGGTGGTTGGCCGCCATTACCAGGCGCTTGAGAGCGTGCGGTTGCGCCAGGGGGCGTCCACGCTGGCCATTCCGGTGGACGACCGGGTGGCCACTCTGGTGCCGTTCCGCGGCCCGGGTGGCCCCCAGGGTGGGTCGTTCATCTACCTCAGTGCCGCCGATGTGCTCGCCGGGCGGGTGGCGCCCGGCCTGCTGGCCAACAAGATCGTGCTCATCGGCACCACCGCGCCCGGGCTGCTGGACCTGCGGGTCACGCCGGTGGGTGAAACCTACCCCGGCGTCGAAACCCACGCCAGCCTCATCGCCGGCCTGCTGGACGGCGAGCTTCTGGTCAAGCCCGACTACGCGCTCGGCTACGAACTGGTCATGCTGGTGGTCGCCGGCCTGATCCTGGCTCTGGCGCTGCCGTTGTTGAGCGCGGCGCGGGCGGTGGTCCTGAGCCTGGGGGTGGCGCTGGCGGTGCTCGGACTCAACACCTGGCTGTACCTCGGCCATGGGCTGGTGCTGCCGCTGGCCAGCACGCTGGTGATGGCGGGCGTGGCCTTTGCGCTCAACATGAGCTACGGCTATTTTGTCGAGAGCCGGTCCAAGCGCGAACTGGCGCAGCTCTTCGGCACCTATGTGCCGCCCGAGCTGGTCGACGAAATGGTGAAGGACCCCGACAGCTACAGCATGGCCGCCACCACCCGCGAGCTGACGGTGATGTTCTGCGACATGCGCGGCTTCACGCAGATCGCCGAGACCATGGCGCCGACCGAACTCCAGGCCCTGCTCAACACCGTGTTCAGCCGGCTGACCCAGCTCATCCGCCACCACCGCGGCACCATCGACAAATACATGGGCGACTGCGTCATGGCCTTCTGGGGCGCCCCGGTCGAAACGCCCGACCACGCCAGCCTGGCCGTGCAGACCGCCATCGACATGGCGCAATCCATCCGGGAGATCAACGCCGAGCGGACCAGCAGCGCCCTGCCCGCCATCCAGCTCGGCATCGGCCTGAACACCGGCGACATGTGCGTGGGCGACATGGGCTCCGACGTGCGCCGCAGTTACACCGTGATCGGCGACGCGGTCAACCTCGGCTCGCGGCTGGAGGGGCTCTCCCGCCTGTACGGCGTGGACATCGTGGCCAGCGAAACCACCCAGGCCCAGGCGCCGGGCTTCGCCTGGCAGGTGCTCGACCGGGTGCGCGTCAAAGGCAAGGCCCAGGCCGTCACCATCGCCACCCCGCTGGGGCGCCGCGAGCAGCTCACGGATGAACAAACCGGGGAGCTGGCGCAGTGGAAGCTCGCGTTCAAGGCCTGGCAGGCCCGGGACTGGGACGCCTGCGACGTGCACCTGCTCAACCTGCAGCGCCAGAATGCCAAAAAAGTCCTTTACCGCCTGTATGCCGAACGGGTAGCCTCCATGAGGCGGTTGCCGCCCGACGCCGATTGGGACGGCACCACCACTTTCGAGTCCAAATAACCCGGCCCATGGGGTCGCCAACCGCTGACAAGACCGATGAGGGTACGCGTTCTGGGTTGCTCCGGCGCCATCGCGCAAGGCTGCCGCACCACTTCCTTCCTGCTCGACGACGATGTGCTCATCGACGCGGGCACCGGCGTGGGTGACCTCCGCCTGGAAGAGATGGCCCGCATCAACCACGTGCTGCTCACGCATTCCCACCTGGACCATGTGGCCAGCCTGCCGCTGATGATCGACGCCGTGGCCGCCCTGCGCATGGCCGCGGGCGCGCCGCCGCTGCAGGTGCACGCCCTGCCCGGCACCATTGCGGCCCTGCGGGTGCACATCTTCAACAACCTGATCTGGCCCGATTTTTCGGCCATTCCCAGCGCCGACACCCCGCTCGTGCGCTTTGAGAGCATCGCCGTCGGGCAGGTGCTGCAGGTCGGCGGCAAGGCCATCGAGGTGCTGCCGGCCGTGCACACCGTGCCCGCCTGCGGCTACGCCGCCGCCACCGCCTCGGGCCACTGGGTCTTCAGCGGCGACACCGAGCGCAACCCCGCGTTCTGGCAGCGCGTCAACCAGCTGCCCGTGGCGCTGCTCATCATCGAAACCGCCTTCAGCGACCGCGAAAAAGCACTCGCCCGCCGCAGCCTGCACCTCGCGCCCAGCACCCTGGCCGAAGAGCTCGACCAGATCGACCGCGGCCAGCGTTACCCGATCTACATTACGCACACCAAGCCCGCCGAGACCGGGCTCATCATGGACGAGATCCAGCGCTTCGACCAGACGCCCAGCCGCGTGGACGACGTGCGCCACGACATCCGCTGGCTCAGCGCCGGGCAGACCTTCGAGCTCTGACAAAAAACGTCACCCCGGGGGCGGGTGACAAAAATTGTCAGTAGCAAAAGGCATCACAGGACACAAATCGTCACATGCCCCGGCCGAAGCGTGAAAAAGGCCGCAGAACCCAGGCCATTTCCGGTTGGCACGGACCCTGCTCAGTAGAACGCGTCTCTGTCCCACAACCCCCAAGGAGTTTTTCTCATGAAGCGTTCCATGCAAAAAGGTTTCACCCTGATCGAACTGATGATCGTGGTGGCCATCATCGGTATCTTGGCCGCCATCGCCATTCCACAATACAGCGACTACGTGTCCCGCACCCGTGCTTCGGGCGCCGCCGCCGAGTTGGCCGGTCTGCGCAGCGCGGTGAGTTCGTGTATTGCCGACACGCTGGCCATCACGGGGTGTAACGGGGACACCAATGGCATCGTTACAACTGGGTTCCAGCTGACCAAGAACATCACGGTGGCGCCCACTGTGGCCAACGGTATCATCACCACCACCACGGGCGCTACTGCATCGGCGGGCGGCGCGGCTCTGACCTGGATCACCACACCCACTGCCACCACGGCCAACATCGTGTGGAACAACACCGGCACCGTTTGCAACTCCACGCGTGGCCTGAAGCCTGGCCAAGGCGACTGCCCGTAATGGCCTGAGTGGTCATGAAGCAAGTGTTCTGCATTTGCTTCACGACACAGCTCTTTCTGATCGGTCAAAGGGTCATCCGTCCATGATGGATGACCCTTTCTACGTTGTGGGCCAAGCATGAATGCCAGAAAAATCCGTGGCTTTACCCTGATCGAGCTCATGGTGGTGGTGGCCATCATCGGCATACTCGCCGCGATTGCCATACCTCAATATTCGGACTACGTCTCACGCACACGGGCTTCCGGCGCTGCGACCGAACTGGCGGGCATTCGAAGCAAGGTGGCGCTTTGCATCACGGAAACGGGTGTGGCGACCGGCTGCAATGCAGGAACCAACGGCATTGAAGCCCTGGCCGACTTTCAAACCACCAGAAACGTGCTTGCGCTCAGCGGCGTGACCAACGGCCAGATCACCGCCATCACCGGAGCCACGCTGTCGGCCGGCGGTGCGAATCTGACCTGGATCAATACCCCCACCCCGACCACTGCCAACATCGTGTGGACCAACACCGGGACCGTTTGCAACAGCTTCCGGGGATTGAAGGTGGGCGTTGGGGATTGTTGACAGCCACGCCGCAGCTGGTTCGGGATGACCCAGCAAGCGTTGTGCTTTTTCTTTTGCATTTTGCGTTGAGTGCACATTGATCCATGCGTCTGCCCATCCATTGGAAGTCCAAATTCAAAGCATCGGTCATACACCTTGCCATCAGCGTGGTATTGGCCATGTTGGCCGCCGGTCTCGTTTTTTTTGTCTGGTATCCATCACCCTACAGGGAGCTGCTGTGGGGTCAAGACATCTACCTCTGGCTGATCGTTGTGGATACGGTTCTGGGGCCTTTGCTGACGTTTGTGGTCTTCAACCAGCGCAAGCGTCTTTTGGAGCGATTTGTCGACTTTTCGCTCATTGCTGGCCTTCAAATTGGAGCGCTGATTTTGGGTGTCTGGGCCCTGGCGCAGGCCAGGCCGGTTTACGTGGTCTTTGAGTACGACAAATTTCAAGTCGTCCCGGTGTACCTTGTTCCGGAATATGCGCTCAAGCAGGCGCAGAGCCAATTGCAGAACTTGCCTTGGGGCCGCCCTGGCATGTTGTCTTTGCGCCGTCTGCCGGCGGATGAAGAAGATATTGCCGTGTGGGTCAAGAACTTGGATTTTGGCGGGCCACCACTGGCCGTTCAACCGAAGCTCTGGCAAGACTATGGCTTGGCTGCCGAGCAGGTTGCCAAGGCGAGTACGCCCTTTAACGGTTTGAGCGAAAAGTACGCTGAGCACGAACAAGAACTGCAGGACATATTGAGTCGTTCAACGATGGTGCCCGATCAGCTAATCGGGGTACCCATCTATTCCGGCAACGGCTCGGGCGTGCTCATCCTCTCGAAAGAAACAATGGCGGTTGTGGACCTGCTGGTGTTGAAGCGAGAAATCAAAGGGTGGTGAGCGCGGGCGCTACAAAGTGCCCGCTCTTCCCACCCCGCTTCTCCATCAACCGGACCCCGCCAATGATCATCCCCCGGTCCACCGCCTTGCACATGTCATAGATCGTGAGCAGGGCCACGCTGCAGGCGGTGAGGGCTTCCATTTCCACGCCGGTCTGGCCGGTGCATTCGGCGGTGGTGCGGCACAGCACGCTGTTCGTTGACGCCTCGACCTCAAACTCCACCGCCACTCGCGTGAGCGCGATCGGGTGGCACAGGGGGATCAGGTCGCTGGTCTTTTTCGCGCCCTGGATGCCGGCTATGCGGGCGATGCCGAGCACGTCGCCTTTTTTGGCGCTGCCGCTCTGGATCAGCGCCAGCGTGGCCGGCTCCATGGTGATGCGGCCCTCGGCCACCGCCACGCGGTGCGTGCTGGCTTTGGCGGCCACGTCGACCATGTGGGCCTGGCCCTCGGCGTCGAAATGGGTGAGCGGGCTGGGGGCTGGGGTGGTTGGGTGGTTCATGGCGGGATCTTTGCGCGGTCTTTACAGAAACCTGTGGGCGTTGGCGGCATCATACGAGGATGCGCCTTTTGACGACCCCCCGATTCCCGTTGTCCCGCCGTCTCTTTTCAGTCCCCGTGCTGCTGGCCGCTCTGGCGGCGGTACCGGTGTCGTTGTCGAACGCACAGACGAATCCAGCGGCCGGTGGCGCGCCGGGGGCTGGTGCGACACGGGGTGGTTTGCCCAGCCTGGGTGACGAGCAGGACATGTCGATCGCGGCCGAACGCCGTCTGGGTGACCGGATCGCGCGCGACATTTACCGCGACCCCGATTACCTGGACGATCCGGTGCTGGGCGACTACCTGTCGGCGATCTGGCAGCCGCTGCTGGGCGCGGCGCGCGCGCGCGGCGATGTGCCGCCCGAACTGTCGGAGCGGCTGGCCTGGGAACTGATGATCTCGCGTGACCGGCGGGTGAATGCCTTCGCTTTGCCGGGCGGTTATCTGGGGGTGAACCTCGGCCTGCTGGCGGTGACCGAACGGCCCGAGGAGCTCGCTGCGGTGATGGCGCACGAGCTCAGCCACGTCTCGCAGCGCCACATCGCGCGCCTGGTGTCGAGCCAGGACCGTTTGGCGCCCTGGATGCTGGGCGCCATGATCCTGGGTGCTCTGGCCGCGCGCGCCAACACCGAGGTGGCCAACGCCGCCATCGTGGGCAGCCAGGCGGTAGCGATGCAGACCCAGCTGAATTTTTCGCGCGACATGGAGCGCGAGGCGGACCGGGTGGGCTTTGGTGTGCTCACCGGCGCGGGTTTTGAGGGGCAGGGCTTTGTCGACATGTTTGACCGTCTGCAGCAGGCTTCGCGCCTCAACGACGATGGTTCGTTCCCTTACCTGCGCAGCCACCCGCTGACCAGCGAGCGCATCGCCGACATGCGGGCGCGCCTGCCGTTGTCGACGGCGAGGGCCGGCCCGGGCGTGGGGCCGCTCAAGTCCGCAGTGCCCGGCGCTGTTGCCAATGCGCCCGCGACCGGCGGACCAGCCGGCCTTCGGCTCGACCTGCCGGCGTTGTCCAGCGCCACACCGCCCCCCTCCGGGCTGGTGACAGTGGACACCACCGTCAGCGCCGAGCGGCACGCCCTCATGGCGGCGCGGGCCCGTGTGCTGGCCGAAAACGGGCCGGACCGGCTGCGCGCCTGGCTGCAGACCGGCCAGGGCGCCAGCGCATCGCCGGGGGTGCGTTATGCGGCGGCCCTGTCGGCGCAGCGCCTGGGGCAGCGCGACCTGGCGCTGGATCTGGCGCAGCGCCTGCGGGGTTCGGTGGCGGCGAGCGCCCGACCGGCCGCCGATGCGCTGATGCTGGAACTGCTGCTGACCGCGCCCGCCGCGGGCGGCAACAGCCGCGTGGACCCGAACGGTGCCCTGCTGGCGAGCCTGCGCGACCAGGCCCTGGCCGGCGACTCGCGGGCGGAACTGTTGCTGGGCGCGCAGGCCGCGCTGGCCACGGGGGTTCCAGCGCGTGCGGTGTCGCGCCTGCAGGCCTGGGTGGTGCATCACCCGCGCGACGCCATGGCCTGGCAGGTGCTGGCGCGAGCGCACCAGGCGCAGGGGCAAACGTTGCGGTCGATCCGTGCCGAGGCCGAATCGCGCGCCGCGCACATGGACTACGAAGGTGCGGCGGACCGCTTCCGGGCCGCTCAGGCCTTGCCGGCGGCCCAGCGGGCGGCGGACCCGATGGAGCTGGCCATCGTGGACAGCCGGCGCCGCGAGGTGGAGCGCATGCAGCGCGAACTGGCGCTGGAGCGCAACGAGTAGCGCGAGCCTGGGGCCACTTCAGTATTTCATGGCCCCGAAGCGCCACCCGCGACGCATGAAGCAACATCACCCAGAGGCACCGCCGGGCTGGCTTTGCCAGACGGCCAGTGCCGTCCCCCTTGAGGGGGGCTGAGGACCGCGGCTCCAAGCATGCCTGCGCAGGCTTGGACGGGACGAAGAGGCATCGGCTCCGACGATGCCGCGGCCTGCAAGGCACGCGAAGCGGCGCGGGGGGTGTTTCCCTGCTAGCCCTTGAACACCGGCTTGAGCGCAGCGTCCACGACCAGCATCAACACCGAGTAGATCAGCGAGCCGAGCAGCGCGGCCAGGAAGCCGTTGACGCCGAAGCCATCGAGCACGCTGGCCGCAGCCCAGAACAGCAGGGCGTTGATCACGAACAGGAACAGACCCAGCGTGATCACGGTCACCGGCAGCGTCAGGATGACGAGCAAGGGTCGCAGGAAGATGTTGAAGAGGCCGATCACGGCCGCCGCGATGAGGGCCGAGGTGAAGCTCTGGATCTGCACGCCGGGGTAGAGGTAGGCCACCAGCAGCAGGGCACAGGCCGCGAGCAGCCATTTGAGGATGAGTTTCATGGGGGCAGCATAGCATCGACCCCATGAAAAAGGGCGGCCACCCGCAGGTGCCGCCCTGTTCGTCAGTCGCCCGCTCAGGCGTTGGCTTCTTCGTCGGCCGGCTTCTGGCGTGCGGCCAGTGCCTTGCCGATGGCCAGCACCAGCAGGGCGCCCGCCACGGCGGAGGCGTAGTGGAAGGTGGCGCTCTGAGACAGCTTGGGCATCCAGGCCATGTTGGCCGGGTCGGCCAAGGCCGGGTCAGAGACCAGCATGCCGCCAGCGATCCAGCCGAGCAGCATGCCGCCCAACGTGATGATGATGGGGAAACGCGCCATCAGCTTGATGACCAGCTGGCTGCCCCAGACGATGATGGGGATGGAGATCAGCAGACCCATGACCACCAGCAGCGTCGAGTGTTCGCCCGCGTTCTGTGCGGCACCAGCGATGGCGATCACGTTGTCCACGCTCATCACCAGGTCGGCCACGATGATGGTCTTGATGGCGGCGAGCAGCTTGTCGCTGGTCTGGATGTCGCCGTGGCCATCTTCGTCGGGTGCGATCAGTTTCACGCCGATCCACACCAGCAGCAGCGCACCGACCAGTTTGAGGAAGGGCACGTTGAGCAGCGTCATGGCGAACATGATCAGCACCACACGCAGGATGATGGCGCCGGCGGTGCCCCAGATGATGCCCTTGGTGCGCTGCGCGGGCGGCAGCTTGCGGCAGGCCAGCGCGATCACGACCGCGTTGTCGCCACCGAGCAGGATGTCGATGATGATGATCTGTCCCAGGGCGACCCAGAACTGGGGTGATGTCAGGAAATCCATGTGGTCCTCTTGGTGTTGGGGGGAGAGGCCCGGACCGCGGCCGATCTGCGGGCGCTGTCCCATCGCTTGGCGCACGCTGCGAACGCAGCGAGGCAAGGGCAGGCAGGCCTTGATCGGCCTGGGTGGGCCTATCAAAGGTCTTGCTCAGGCCGGTGACGGATCACCGGACTCGGATCGCCGGAAGCTGTGCGCTTCGTCCTGACGACGGTCCGAACGGTCATGGTCTGCGGGCCTGTTGGCCACCACCCTGACCGGAGAGCTACTCCCCTTCGAGTGCCGCGATTGTATAGATGCCTGCGGCTCCGCGCCCGTCAGGGGCATACGGACTTTCCACAGGCTCACGCGGCGCGGCTGGCTATCATCGTGGCCCCATGGCAGGCATCCACATCTCCGATCTTGAAGCCGCGATCAACTACTGGCGTGAGCGCTCACCCTCATCGGAGGGTTTATCACTGGCCGATCCCGTGCGTGCGCTCGCCGAGCTGTATGCGCGCATGGCGTACCGCCACGAAACCGAGATCGAAGAGGCCAGCCTGTCGCAGCCCGTGCGCGAGGCGTGGCTGGCCTGGTTCCAGACCACACCAGACACCCCCTGCATCGCTATTTGCTCCACCAGCCAGGGGGATGCGGTGTGCAAGGGCTGCGGTCGCAGCTTTGACGAAGTGCAGCGCTGGACCGAGATGACGCCGGGTGAAAAGCGCGCGAGCTGGCGGCGCATCACGCTCGAAGGCACCGCCTGGCGTTTCAACCGGTATTCAGAGCGCGCCTTGTAGGACTGGGGGCGTCAGCCGTCGCTCACTCCAGCAGCGCGTGAAGGGTTGACAACCCAGAACACCGCGGAACCGGCTTTGCCGGGCCGCAGGTGTTGCCCCTGGGGGAGGCGCCGCACGGCGCTTCGGGGAGAGCCGTTCTAAGCCGGCACGGTGTAGGTCGCCTGCGTCACGTTGTCGACGCCACACTCCACCGTGCTGATCCAGTTGATGAACTCCTGCACCGCGGGTCCCGCGATGGGTGCGCCGTGCTGCGGCACGATCATGTGGATCGGCAGCGTGCGCGCCATGTTGGCCCACAGGCGCAGCACCTTGTTGCAGACCATGTAACGGCGGTGGAAGCCCGCCATGCGGGGAAGGTGTTCGGCCAGCGAGGTGATGGGTTTGGCGGCGTCGGCCGACGTGCCCAGCGACACACCGAGGTCGCCTGAAAACAGGATGCGGCTCACGGGATCCCAGAACTGGAAATTGCCTTCGGCGTGCATGAAGTGCGCCGGAATCGCCACCAGTTCCGATCGGCCCAAGGCAATGCGCATGCCGGGGTCCGGAATGCCCACGATGCGCCCCGCGGTCTTGCCGGGTTTGCAGAAGTGCGGCGCGAAGCGTTCCCACAGGGTCGAGATGTAGAGCGTGGCCTGGGTGCTGGTCATCCAGCGGTCGAGCGAGGCGATGATGTCCGGGTCGGCATGCGACGCCAGGATCTCCGTCAGTTTGCTGGGTTGAAAGTAATGCCCGATGGTCAGCAGCAGCTCGTTGTAGGCCACGTTGCCGCCCGGGTCGATGATGGCGCCTTGCTGGCCATCGATCACCAGGAACTGGTTGGCTTGCACCGCTTCACCACCCTCGTCGCTCAGGTGCGCGAACATCAGGCACACGTGGCCGTCTTGGTTGAACAGTTCAATGGCCATGGGGAATGCTCTGGGTTTTTTGGAGGGCGCGACGCAAGCGCGGGACTGTAGGCGCAGCGATTACTGACCGGTTTGCGCTATATCAACCATTCGGCCCACTTTGCCAGCAAAGTCGCACTTTTTGACCAATTGGTCACATAAAAAGGCGACAAAAACAGGAGGATCCGAGGATTTTTTCACGCCATTCTGGGCAAGACGGGCCACCCCGGGCCCGCAGGGATCAGACGCGCTGCGCCAGTTCCGTGGCTTTGCCGACGTAGCTGCCCGGCGTCATGGCCAACAGGCGGTCTTTCTCGGCCTGGGGAATGTCCAGGCTGCGGATCAGCGCGTGCAGGGCTTCGGCCGTCACGGTCTTGCCGCGCGTGACTTCCTTGAGCTTTTCGTAGGCGCCGGCCACGCCGAACCGCCGCATCACGGTCTGGATCGGCTCGGCCAGCACTTCCCAGGAAGCGTCCAGGTCGGCGGCCAGCGCTTCTTCGTTGAGTTCCAGCTTGCCCAGACCGACGCCCATGGAGTGGTAGGCCAGCACGGCGTAGCCCAGGGCCACGCCCATGTTGCGCAGCACGGTGGAGTCGGTCAGGTCGCGCTGCCAGCGGCTGATCGGCAGCTTCTCGCTCAGGTGCTTGAGCACCGCGTTGGCCAGGCCCAGGTTGCCTTCGGCGTTCTCGAAATCGATCGGGTTGACCTTGTGCGGCATGGTCGAGGAGCCGATCTCGCCGGCTTTCAACCGCTGCTTGAAGTAGCCCACGCTCACGTAACCCCAGATGTCGCGCGCCAGGTCGATCAGGATGGTGTTGGTGCGCGCCACGGCGTCGAACAGCTCGGCCATGTAGTCGTGCGGCTCGATCTGGATGGAATACGGCTGGAAGGTCAGGCCCAGGCCCAGCGGCTCGGGCGTTTCGATGACCTTCTTGCTGAAGGCTTCCCAGTCGAAATCGGGCCAGGCCGAGAGGTGGGCGTTGTAGTTGCCCACCGCACCGTTCATCTTGCCCATGAGCTTGACGCTGGCGATCTTCTCGCGCGCCGCGACCAGGCGAACCACGACGTTGGCGATCTCCTTGCCCACGGTGGTGGGGCTGGCGGTCTGGCCGTGGGTGCGGCTGAGCATGGGAACGGCGGCAAAAGCGTGGGCCATCTCGCGCAGCTTGGTGATCACGCCATCCAGCGCGGGCAGCAGCACGGCGTCGCGCCCGCCCTTGAGTTGCAGGGCGTGGCTGGTGTTGTTGATGTCTTCGCTGGTGCAGGCGAAATGCACGAATTCGGCGGCCTTTTCCAGTTCGGGGCGGGCGTCGAATTTGGATTTGATCCAGTACTCCACGGCCTTCACGTCGTGGTTGGTGACTTTTTCGATGTCCTTGATGGCGACCGCGTCGGCTTCATTGAAGTTCTTCACCAGGCCCATCAGGTAGGTGCGGGCGCCGGGCGAGAGTGTGGGAAATTCGGCAAAACCGGCGTCGGACAAGGCGATGAACCAGGCGATTTCCACCTGCACGCGGCGGTGCATGTAGCCCTGTTCGCTCATGAAGGGGCGCAGCTGGGCCAGGCGCCCGGCGTAGCGGCCATCCAGCGGCGACAGGGCGGAAACCGGCGACAGGGCCGAGGAGGAAGGGGTGGACGAGGCAGAGGGGGAAGGGGTGGTCGGGCGCATCCCGCCATTGTAGGAGGCGGCCCTGTCGCCGGGCCGCCGTCAGGCGGACGGGTCAACCCGAGCGCCCGCAGCAACCGGGTGTTTTCCCTGCCACGCCTGTCAGCTGCGCGCCGGTGATCGCTCGCTAAAATGGCCGACCCACGGTCATCCGTCCCAACACATCCCTGCTTCATGAAACTCATCGGCGCCATCACCAGCCCCTACGTGCGCAAAGTGCGCATCGTCATGGCCGAGAAGAAGCTGGATTACCAGTTCTTGCCGGAAGACGTGTGGTCCGCCGACACGAAGATCGCCGCGTCCAACCCGCTGGGCAAGGTGCCTTGCCTGGTCATGGAAGGCGGCGAAGCGGTGTTTGACTCGCGCGTGATCGTCGAATACCTGGACACGCTGTCCCCGGTGGGCAAGCTGATCCCGACATCGGGCCGCGAGCGCGCCGAGGTCAAGACCTGGGAGGCGCTGGCCGATGGCGTGCTGGACGCATCGATCCTGGCGCGGCTTGAAGCCACCTGGCCCGGCCGAAGCGAAGAACAGCGCTGCGGCGCCTGGATCGACCGCCAGATGGACAAGGTGCAGGGTGCCCTCAAGTCCATGAGCCAGGGGCTGGGTGAGAAGCCCTTCTGCTCCGGCATCCACCTCAGCCTGTCCGATGTGGCGGTGGGCTGCGCGCTGGGTTACCTGGACTTCCGCTTCCCGGCCATCGACTGGCGCACGCCGTATCCCAACCTGGCCAAGCTCGGCGAGAAGCTGGCGTTGCGCCAGAGCTTTGTGGACACAAAGCCTGATTGACCCCCCCGCGCCGCGCCTAACGGCGCGTCACCCCCCAGGGGGCAATGCGAGCGGCCCGGCAAAGCCGGTTCCGCCGCATTCTGGAATTTGATGCACGCACTCCGGGAGGTTTACTGGTTCGCCTTGCGTTTCAGCCAGCGCATCAGCGCGCCCAGCCCCGGCAATTTCTCGTACAGCTCCTCGGCCGCGTCCCAGTAGTCGCGGTGTTCGCTGATGCGGCCGTCTTCGGTCAGGGTCAGGTGTGAGCCGCCATGGATCACCTGCTCGGTCACGGTGTCGAAGCGCTTGAAGCGGAAGCGGAATTCCCAGACCAGAAAGGCCTGCGCGCCATCGACGATTTGCTGCGTCACGACGAAGCGCGGTTCGTGCAGCGCCACGAACATGTGTTTGAAGATCTGCGTGATCGCGGGCACGCCACGCACGTCGTTGAACGGGTCCTTGAAGCGCGCGTCGGCGCTGTAGAACGCTTCCAGCTGCCCCAGGTTACCGGGTGTGAGGGATTCGAACCAGCGGGTGATGCTGGCCACGATGGCGCGGCTGTCTTCGGTTTGCATGCCGGTTTATAGCCCGGTGAAGCGGCGCACGGTCGGGAAGTACGCGCGGTAGGGCAGCAGGCGCAGCAGTTTCATCCAGCGCGTGAAACGCTTGGGGTAGTGGATGTCGAAGCTGCCGCGCGCCCAGCCGTCGAGCATGGCTGTCGCGGCCAGGTCGGGCGTGATCAAGGCGGGCATGCTGAAGTGATTTTGTGCCGTCAGCGGCGTCTGCACAAAACCCGGGTGCACCACGCTCACGCCCAGGCCGAGCGGCTCCAGGTCGAGGTACAGCGTTTCGGCGAGGTTGGTGAGCGCGGCCTTGGTCGGGCCGTAGGCCAGGCTCTTGGGCAGGCCGCGAAAACCGGCCACGCTGCTGATGAGGCTGATGTGGCCGCTGCCGTGCGCGATGAGCGCGGGCAACACGGCGTCGAGCACGTTCAGGGCGCCGCTGTAGTTGATGGCCAGGTGCTGCTGCATGTCGGCCAGGTCCATGTGGGTGGCGCGCATCTCGCGGTAGTGGCCCGCGCAATAGAGCACCAGATTCAGCGGACCTTGCGCGAGGATGGCGCGCGCGGTGGCCGCCACGGCGGCGGTGTCGGTCACGTTCAGCGGCCAGGCCTGCACCGGGGGCGGCTCACCGGTGCGGGTGTGTTGAGCCACGAGGCGCTCCAGCGCCGCCGCACCGCGCGCCGACACCATCACGCTGGCACCGCGCGCGATCAACGCTTCGGCCGTGGCCAGGCCGATGCCGCTGGACGCGCCGATCACCCAGACCCGCAGGCCCTGCCAGTCGGTGATGGGCGGGTTGAACGGGCGCAGCGGGGACCAGCCGCGCCGCTGCTGCGCGGGGTGGTCCGTGCGCGCGGCGCCGGGTTCGACAAAACTGCGTTGGGGTGTCATGCGGGTGGCCGGTGGGACAAAGGCTTCATCTCTTGACGAAGGAGAGCGTGACCTCGCCGAGGTGGATGCCGAACTTGCTCATGCTGGCCTTGTTGAGCATCACGTGGTCGTTCATGAGGTACATCCAGTCGTCGAACTCGACATGCCAGACCTTGCCGTCCACCGGCAGCGCCAGCGTGTAGCCCCAGCGGAAGGCGTTGCCGCGCGCTTCGCCCAGGGCGGTGCCGATCACGTCGTCGGCCGTGCCGGTGTAGCGGCCATTGCCCAGGTGCTTGAGGCGCCAGATGCGCTTCTGCGTCGTGCCATCGGAGTAGCTGAAGTCTTCGTCGAGCACGCCGTCTTCGCCGGTCCAGCTGCAGCGCATCACCACGGCGAAACGTTTGACCACCTTGCCCGAGCGGTCGGTGAAGACACCGTAGGCGTCGAGGGTCCCGTTGAAATAGCTGCGCAGGTCGAGCGTGGGCCGGTCGTTCGCGTAGTCCGCAATCTGGGGGCCGGCACAGCCGGTCAGCACGGCCAGCGAGGCCACGCCGGTGGTGAGCATCAGGCGCCGGTTCAGGGTTGTCATGGGTGGGCTTTCAGCGGGTTTGGGGTGGGGTCGGCCATACGTTCTGGCCGGATGAGCAGGGTGTAGAGCAGCGCGCCCGCGGCGAGCTTGAGCGCGCAGGGCAGCAGGCAATAGGCCGCGGTGAGGGTCTGCAGGGCTTCGGGCGAACGGGCGCCCGGCGTGTAGCCGAACCAGGCCAGCAGTGGCAGGGCGAGCCCGGCGGCGAGCGCCAGGTTGAGCTTGGTGGCAAAACTCCACCAGCCGAAATAGGCGCCCTCGCGCTGGCCGCGTTCGCCCAGCTGCCCGATCACACCGGCCAGCATCGCGCCCGGCAGGGCCAGGTCGGTGCCCAGCGCAACGCCCGAGAGCGCACAGACGATCAGGAACGGCACGGCATCGCCCGCGCCGAGCGTGGCGGCCCAGATGAACACCGCGACCGCCAGCGCCATGCCCGCCAGCCAGGTGCGCGCCAGTCCGAACCGGGCCACCGCGCGCACCCACAGCGGCAGCGAGAGCGCGGCAAACAGGAAGTAGGTGGCCAGAAAAGCCGGCTCCAGCGCGGGCGAGGCCTGCAGCCGGTCCTGCACGAAGAACAGCACCAGCGTGGCCGGGATGGCGCTCGCCGTGCCGTTGAGCACGAACACCGCCAGCAGTTTCTGGAACGCAGGCTGGCGCAGCGGTGAGCGGGTCGGTCGCAACGCGGCAGCGGGTGCCGCGTGTTGATCGGAGGCTGATGCAACGGGCACGAGGGAGCGGCTCCAGACCCACCAGCCCAGCGCGAGCAACACGGCGAAGCTGGACACCGTGGCGCCCAGGCCCAGCGTGCCGGGCAGCACCGCGGCGAGCAGCACGCCCAGCAGCGCCAGCCCCTCGCGCCACGCCACCACGCGGCTGCGCTGCGCTTCGTTGCCGCCGAGCCGTGCGCCCCAGGCCTGGTGGGCCACGCTCACGACGCTGAACGCGGTGTAGGTGATCGCCATCACGCCGCCGGCCCAGCCCAGCAGGGCGGCCATGCCGTGGTCGAGCACGGCGGCGGGCGGAAACAGCAGGCCCCACAGCCCGAGTGCCAGCACCACCGCCGCCAGTGCCGCGGCGCCCAGCACCGCGCCCGTGGAGCGCGCAAAGAGGCGGTCGCACCAGCGGCCGATCCAGGGGTCGAGCACGGCGTCGATCAGGCGCGCGCCGAGCAGCACCGCACCGAGCGCCGCCAGTGGCGCGGCGAACTCGCGGGCGTAGTGGTTGGGCAGGATGACGTACAGCGGCAGCGCCACGAACGCCAAGGGCAGGCCCAGCAGCCCGTAGCCCAGGCCGTGTTGCCAGCCACCGGGCGCGGTGAAGCTCGCAGCGGGCTCGGCGGCTGGCGTTGGGAAGTTCACTCGACTGCCCTCCGTGCTGCGCACTGCGGGGCTGAGCGCCTTCGGAACGGCCGGGCGGCGCTCATGGCTGGCGCGCCTGGGCCAGCGGCTGCAACAGGTTGTCGCGCATGCGCGGCTGAGAAGTCTTGGGCGACAGCCAGATGCCGAAGAACAGGCGGGCGAAGCCGGCGTCGGCGATCTCGCCACGCCATTGACCGTTCAGGTAGAAGCGGGCGCCGCTGCCCGGCACGTGCACGCCGGTGATGCGGTCGCCGCGCTGCACATCGGGAAACAGCGCGCTCATGGCCGCCAGCCACTGGGCGGCCTGCGCCGGGCTGACGCTGGCGAGGCCGCGCATTTCGTCGATCGAACGTTCGGCGATGTCGCGCCCCTTGAAGCTGCGCAGGTAGCTCAGCTCCAGGCCGAAGCGGTGCTCGGCGTAGCGCTGTGCGTCAAAGCCCGGCGCGGTCCACAGGCTGGCGTCGTAGACCTCGAAGCCCCACACCCGCAGCCGCGCCTGGCCCACCGCCCGGTGCTCCTTGAGCGCCACATCCACCGTGGGTTCCGGTGTGTTGGCCAGCAGCGCCGCGCCGGGCGCACCGGCCAGCGCCAGCGCCAGCCAGAGGGCTCGTGCGTTCGGGCGGTGGGTGTTCATGGCGGACTCCAGTGGGCAGGTGGTCAAGCGGTCAGGCGGGTTTGCGCAGCGTGAACTGCACGACGTCGACGTTGCCCTCGGCGAACGCCGCTTCGCAGTAGGCGAGGTAGAACTCCCAGATGCGCAGGAAGCGCTGGTCGAAACCGAGTTGCAGCACGCGCTGTTGCTGGTGCAGGAAGGCGTCGCGCCAGATCTGCAGCGTGCGCGCGTAGTCGGGCCCGAAAGCGAACTGGTCCACCACCTCCAGACCGGCGCGCTGTGCCTCGGCGCGGAACGCGCTCGGGCATGGCAGGCAGCCGCCGGGAAAGATGTACTGCTGGATGAAGTCGGTGCCCTGGATGTAGCGGTCGAAGTGATCGTCGGCGATGACGATGCTCTGGATGCAGGCGCGGCCACCGGGTTTGAGCAGGCGCGCGACCGACTGGAAGTAGGTCGACCAGTACTCGCGGCCCACGGCCTCGACCATTTCGATCGAACAGATCGCGTCGTAGGGGCCGTCGTTGATGTCGCGGTAGTCCTGCAAGCGCAGATCGGCACGGGACGATGTGCCGAGCCGCTCCAGGCGCTGCTGCGCAAACGCCAGCTGCTCGGTGGACAGGGTCACGCCGGTGAGCGCGGCGCCGAATTCGGTGGTGGCCATCTCGGCCAGCGCGCCCCAGCCGCAGCCGATCTCCAGCACGCGGTGGCCGCTCTGCACGCCTGCCATGTTGAGCGCACGCCGCACCTTGGCGTGTTGCGCGGCCACCATGTCCTGCTCGGGCGATTCGAACAGGGCCGACGAGTAGTTCATCGTGCCGTCGAGCCAGAGCTCGTAAAAGGCGTTGCCCAGGTCGTAGTGCGCGTGGATGTTCTTGCGGCTGTTGGTTCTGGAGTTGCGGTTGAGCTTGTGTTTGATCCAGTAGGCGAGGCGCCCGAACCACGAGCCGTAGATCACGTCTTCGATGTCGCGCCGGTTGGCGATGAACAGGCGCAGCAGGTCCGTGAGGTTCGGCGTGTGCCAGTCGCCCGCGAGGTAGCTTTCAGCGAAGCCGATGTCGCCCGATTTGAGGGCCGCGCCGAACACCTTCCAGTTGTGAAGGGACAGGCTGGCGTGGATGCCTTCTCCATGGCCGAAGCGCTGCACCGAACCATCGGGCAGTTGCAGCGTGAGGCTGCCGTGGCGCAGGCGCTGCAGCAGTTGCAGCGTGCTGCGGGCGGCGGCGGGGGCGTTGCGGGGCAGGGCGAAACCGGCGTTGGGGGCGGTGGTGCTGTTCATGGCGGCGGTGGGCTGCGGTGAAGGATCAGAGGGCAGGCGGTGGGGCATCGCCCGCGGTGACGAAGTCGCGCGGTGGCTCGGGCTGGCGGAAAAAGGGCGCGCGCTTGATCCACAGGCGCAAGGCCTGCCAGTGGATGCGCGCGATGACGCCGAAGGTCATGGCCGGGTAGCGCCACAGCGCGCGGCGCACGGTCTGCGCGTCCAGCGCTTGCAGCTGGCCGCTGACGCTGGTGTTGATCAGCACAGGTCCGCCGGGCGCGTCGAAATAGTCGATGCGCGCCACGGTGCGGTCGTGTCCGTCGACGGTGCTGCGCATGAAGACGAAGCGGTACTGGCCACGCACCGGGCAGAAGGGCGAGACGTGGAACACCTTGTCCGCCGTGCAGGGCACGCCGTAGACCGGGTTCTCCAGCAGGTAGCAGTGGCGTTCGCCGAAGGTGTTGTTGACTTCGGCGACCACGGCGCGCAGCGAGCCGTCGGCGCGGTGGGCGTACCAGAAGCTCACCGGTTTGAAGCTGTAGCCGAAGACGCGCGGGTAGGTGTGCAGCCAGACTTCACCGGCTGCATCGTCGATGCCGTGTTGCTGCAGCAGTTCGTCGAGCCAGGCCAGGCTGTCGCTGCGGCCGTCGCCGTGGTCGGCGTCGCGGAAAGCGAGCGCGGCGCGGCGGTTGCGCGCGAGTGCGCCGTTGCCGTGCGCTCGCAGGCTGCGCATCGGCAGCATCAGGAAGTAGGTCGGGTAGGCGAAGGCGTGGCGCTGCGGCCGGTGGCGCGTGTGGCGCACCTGGCCAAAGCCGATCAAGGCCCCCACGCTCCACCGCTCGCGCGGGTCGCTGCCCCCCAAGGGGGCTGGCCCCGCCTTGGGGCGGCCCGGCGGCGGGTCCGTGGCTTTGGAATTCACGCGAACACCCCGGGCAGCGCGGCGCGGCGGGCGGCGGCTTCGCTGCTGGCGGGCGCCAGCAGGTGCGCGTCGATCAGCGCACGGGCCGCGTGCAGCCCGGCTTTCAGGCCGTCTTCGTGGAAGCCGTAGCCCATCCAGGCACCGGCGAAATACGTGTGCCTCTGGCCCTGCAGCGCGGGCATCCGTGCCTGCGCGCGGATGGCGTCGAGGTCGAACACCGGGTGGGCGTATTCGAATTCCCCATGCACCAGCGCCGGGTCGATGGCGCGCTGCGGGTTGAGCGACACCACCACCGGCTGCTGCACCGGCAGCGGCTGCAGCTGGTTGAGCCAGTAGTGCAGGCAGACCTGGGTGGACGTTTTGTCCGCGCTGGTAGCGCGCTCGTAGTTCCAGGCCGCCCAGGCCTTGCGTTCGCCGGGCAGCACCGAGGCGTCGGTGTGCAGCACGGCGCGGTTGGGCTGGTAGCGGATGGCGCCGAGCACGGCGCGTTCGTCCGGCGAGGCGGCGTCGCCCAGGATGGCCAGCGCCTGGTCGCTGTGGCAGGCCATCACGATGGAGTCGAAGCGTTCGACCCGGCCTTCGGTCACCACGCGCACGCCGTCGGCGTCGCGCAGCACCTGCTGCACCGGCGCATTCAGGCGCTTGTCGGCGATGCCGGCCACGATCTTCTCCACGTACTGCCGCGCGCCGCCGGCCACGGTGTGCCACTGCGGGCGGTTGGTGATCTGGATCAGGCCGTGGTTGTGGCAGAAGCGCACCATGGTCGCCACCGGGAACTGCAGCATCTGGTCCGTCGGGCAGCTCCAGATGCAGCCCATCATGGGCAGGAAGTACCAGTCACGGAATTCGTCGGAGAAGCGCTGTGCGCGCAGGAAGTCGCCCAGCGGCTGCAGCAGCGGGCTGTCGGGCGTCAGGTCTTCGCCGCGCTGCGCCAGCTGCGTGCAGACGCGGTTGAAGCGCACGATGTCGGCCAGCATGCGCCAGAAACGCGGGTTGCCGAGGTTGCGTCGCTGAGCGAACACGGTCGCCAGGCTGGAGCCGCTCCATTCGAGCGCGCCACCGCCGGGTGCGGCGCCCGGCGCCTGCACCGAAAACGACATGTCCGATGGGGCCGTCGGCACCCCGAGCTGCGCGAACAGCGCCAGCAGGTTGGGGTAGGTGCGTTCGTTGAGCACCAGGAAGCCGGTGTCCACGCCGAAGGTGACGGCCTGGCCCTGGGCGTCGGGCAGGGTCATGTCGACCGTGTGGGTGTGCCCGCCGAAATAGGCGCCTGCTTCGAACAGTGTGATGTCGGCCAGACCGGCCAGGGTGTGGGCCGCAGCCAGACCCGAGATGCCGGAGCCGACGATGGCGACGCGTCGCAAAGGCGGGCGGGCTTGGCCGCCGAAGATCGACGAGAGGGGGTCGGCGTACACGGCTCAGACCCCCTCGGCCCGAGGGGCCGGAAAACAAAGGCCTGCGAAGCGCCCCGAAACGAAGGAGGGAGGGAGGGAGGAGGAGGAGTTCCGCCTCGGGATTGCATCCGGACACATGTCCGGAAGGCTTCGCAGTGCAAAAACGTGGGCTGTCGGTCGCGCAAGCTTGCGCACAGCCATGGGGGTATGGAGGACCGGCGGTTGAAAAAAGTTCCGTAACCGTATGTGCATGGTGCTTCCGGCGGTGTGATCGGTGGTCGAATAAGTCGTTGAGTTCTTGTTTTGAACTTCAACGTTTCTATTGTGACCGATCAGTCACTATTTGTCCGAAAGATTTTTCTGCATGACCATGAGCGCAGCATGGTTTCAGGTGGCGCCCCCTGGGAGGGGGCGTGCGCAGGCCGTTGGATCAGCGACCCGCGGCGCTGGGCGCCGGGGGCAGACCGGCGAGCCGCCAGAACGGACCCCAGGTCGCGGCCAGGCCGAGCAGCAACCCCCAGGCCGCGGCGCTCAGGTGGCCCGCCTGCACCACCGACATGTCGTTGGCGCCGTCCCACACCACCGGGTACGCCCAGCCACGCTCCAGCAGCAGCTTGCCCAGCAGCACCAGCGCCAGCAGGCCGCCCCAGCGTTTCGCTTTCGGGATCGGTATGCGCCGGCGCAGCAACTGCACCGCCAGCACCGCGACGCCCGCGTGCAGCAGGCCCGACAGGCCCACCGCGTAGCCGATCTGTGGCCACCACAACAGGCTCAGCTGCCCCAGTGGCCAGGCCAGCAGCCAGGCCAGCGTGCAGGTCCAGTTGGGCCGGACCACCCAGGCGAAAGCGGTCAGCGCGCCCAGCGCGATCTGGTTGAAGATCAGTTGCGGGGTGTTGAGGTGCACCCAGGCGCTGGTCCACAGCGTCCAGGGCTGGGCGGTCCAGCCATCGGCGCGCCAGATGAAGACGTCCACAACGCCCTCGCGCGCCCACCACAGCAACATGCTGGCCACCGCGTGCAGCGCGCACAGCAGCAGCCAGCTGCCCGAGCGTTTCATGCGCCGGGCGTGCCCAGCACGTGTTGCCAGAGCGCCTGCACCGCCGCCGATTCCGACACCACCATCGCGGCATCGACCTGCGTGGGCGCTTCATCGAGCCGGGCGCGGTGCTGGATCTGGCGCAACACGCGGTAGGCGTCCGACGCGGCCTGGCCCATGCCCGGCCGCAGCAGGCCCACCGCTTCGGCGCGCTGCAGCAGATTGATGTTGCCTGAGTTGGCGCGCAGCTCGGGGTGCGCGCGCGACTGCGAGAGCACCAGGAACTGCACCACGAACTCCACATCCACCATGCCGCCATGGCTGTGCTTGACGTCGAACATGGCACCGCGCACCGGGTGCGCCGCACGCACCTTCTCGCGCATCGCCACGATCTCGGCCGCCAGCGCCTGCGCATCGCGCGCGGCGGTGATCACCGATTCGCGGATCGCGTCGAAGCGCGCAAACATCGCCGGACTGCCCAGCACCGCGCGTGCGCGGGTCATGGCCTGGTGTTCCCAGGTCCAGGCCGTGTTGCTGCCGCGCTGCTGCTGGTAGTTGGCGTAGGCGGTGAAGCTGGTCACGAGCATGCCCGAGTTGCCGTTCGGGCGCAGCGCGGTGTCGATCTCGAACAGGTCGCCCTCGCCGGTCTTGACCGTCATCCAGTTGATCATCTTGCGCACGAAGGCGGCGTAGATCTCGCCAGCGTTCTCGTCTTCGTCCTCATAGACGAACACGATGTCGAGGTCGCTGCCATAGCCCAGCTCCTTGCCGCCAAGCTTGCCGTAGCCAATGATGGCAAAGGCCGGTTCTTCGCGGTGGCGGTTCTTCAGGCGGCCCCAGCACCAGCGCGCCGTCACGCGCAGCATCGTGTCGGCCAGGGCCGAGAGGTCGTCGGCCACCTGCTCCACGGTGAGCACGCCTTCCAGGTCGCGCGCCAGCGTGCGGAACACCTCGGCGTGGTGGGCCCGGCGCAGCAGGTTGAGCAAGGCTTCTTCGTCGTCTTCGTCGGTGGACCGCAGCGCGTCGCGGCGGTTTTCCAGCTCGGCTTCGAAGTTCACCGCGTCGAAGCGGTCGGTCAGCAGCTGCTGGCTCGCCAGTTCGTCGATCACGCCCGGGTGTTTCAGCAGGTAGCGCGCCGGCCACTTGGCCGCGCCCAGCAGGCGCAGCAGCCGCTCGTGCACCGAAGGCCGTTCCTGCAGCAGTGCCAGGTAACTCTCGCGGCGCAGCAGCGGCTCGATCCAGTCGGCCAGGCGCAGCGCCGCCTGCTCGTTGACGCGGCCTTCTTCCAGCCAGGCGCCGGTGCGTTCCACCAGGCGCACCAGGCGCTTGCGGGCGTCTTCGCGCAGCGCCAGCACGCGCGGGTGCTCGCACCACTGCGCCACCTTGGCGGCAAAGGCCTCGGGCAGTTGCGGCAACACGCTCTGCAGGCTGTCGACCGCGCTGCGGGTGGCGCCGTTCCTGCCGTTGCAGCCCGCGCCGTTGCAGCCGCCGGTCGTGCCGCCGAGCAGGATGTCGAACTCCTGCGCCACGGTTTCGCGGTGCGCGTCCAGCGTGCGCAGGAACTCGCACACCGTGGCGCAGCCCATGGTGGCCGCGAGCCAGGCCAGGTCGTCGTCGCGCGTGGGCATCACGTGGGTCTGCTGGTCGTCGAGGTACTGGATGCGGTGTTCCACCCGGCGCAGGAAGTCGTAGGCGGTGGCCAGCGCCTCGGCCGTGGCCGGGGGCATCAGGTTGGCCTTGCACAGGCGCTGCAGCGCGTCCAGCGTCGGGCGCGTGCGCAGCTCGGGGAACTGGCCGCCACGCACCACCTGCAGCAGCTGCACGGTGAATTCGATCTCGCGGATGCCGCCGCGCGAGAGCTTGACGTCGTTGGCCCGACCGGGGTTGCCCGCGGCGCGCTTGGACGCGTGGTCGCGGATCTGGCGGTGCAGGCTGCGCAAGGAATCGAAGACGTTGTAGTCCAGGTATTTGCGGAACACGAAGGGCAGCACCGCGCTGCGCAAACCGTTCGAGCTCTTGTCGCGCACGCAGGCGGCCGGTGCGATCAGCCGGCTCTTGAGCCAGGCAAACCGCTCCCATTCGCGCCCTTGCACCAGGAAATATTCTTCCAGCGCGCCCAGCGACACCGCGCTCGGCCCCGAGTTGCCGTTGGGCCGGAGGGCCAGGTCGACGCGGAACACATTGCCGTGTTCGGTGGTCTCACCCACGGTGTTGTAGATGTGTTTGACGGCCTTGCCGAAGTACTCGTGGTTGCTGATGCGGTTGCGCCCCTGCTCGTTGCCGGCGGTCTCGCCATCGTGGTCGTAGACGTAGATCAGGTCGATGTCGCTCGACACGTTGAGCTCGCGCGCGCCGAGCTTGCCCATGCCGATCACCCACAGCTGAGCCCGGGTGCCGCCCTCAGCCAGCGGCGCGCCATACAGCGCGTCGAGTTCGGCAAAGGCCAGGGTGCAGGCGGCGTCGAGCGCGAGTTCGGCCAGTTCGGTGACCGCGCGGGTCACCACCTGGAGCGGGGCGTCCTGCTCGCAGTCGAGCACCACCAGGCGCTCCAGCACCAGCTGGCGCAACACGCGCAAGGCCGCGGGCATGGCCAGACCGCGTTCCAGCAGTTGCGCCAGACAGGCCTGCATGCTGGCGTGGACCGGGGCACCCGGTGGCAGGCAGTCCAGCTCGCTGGCGTAGCGCCTGCGCACGCGCTGCACGAAGCGGGAATAGGCGGCCTCGCGGTGGGCCTGTGTCAGGGCATCCATGCAGGGTGCGACCGGTGGCACATTTGTTGACAAGGCGGAATCGAGTGCTGGGGAACCGATGTTGGGGCTGGCCGTCATAATTTGCAGTGGATATGAATCAACGCCCGGCATCTCTCGCGTCTGCCACGAGAACACCCCAACAAACCCTTTCAGTGACCGCGCGGCTTCTGTTGTGGATGGTGCTGGCCGCCTGGGGCCTGTTTGCGCTCACTGTCGGCGCCTTGCATTTGTGGATTGTGCCGCGAATCAACGACTGGCGCCCTGAGCTGGAAAGCTGGGCCACCCGGGCAGTGGGGGTACCCGTGAAGGTCGGCGCCATCCGCGCCCGGACGGCGGTGGCGGGCGACGGCGGGAGCGCCGGTTTCCTGCCCAGCCTGGTGCCGGCCTTCGAGCTCACCGATGTCCGGCTCTTCGACCCGGCGGGGCGCGAGGCCCTGCACCTGCCCAGCGTGCAGGCCGCGGTGTCCGTCCCTTCGCTCTGGCGCCTGGGCTTCGAACAGCTGGTGATCGCTTCGCCCGTGCTCGACGTGCGGCGCACCGCCGAAGGCCGCATCGAAGTCGCGGGCCTGGACTTCTCCGGTCCCGCGCCGGACGACAACGCCGCCGCCGACTGGTTCTTCGCCCAGACCGAGTTCGTGATCCAGAACGGCGTCGTGCGCTGGACCGACGACCTGCGCGCGCAGCCGCCGCTGATCCTGACGGCCCTCGACTTCGTGGCCCGCAACGGGGGCCGCAACCACCAGTTCCGCCTCGACGCCACCCCGAGCCCCGAATGGGGCGAGCGCTTCAGCCTGCGGGGCCGAATGCGCGAGCCGCTGCTCGACCTCATCCGCGGCGGCAGCGAAACCACGCCCTGGCACAGCTGGAGCGGCGAGCTCTACGCCGATTTCCCCAAGGCCGACGTCTCGCGCCTGCGCGGCTACCTCGACCTCTCGGCCTGGCAGGCCGACGTGCGTTCCGGCCAGGGCGCCGTGCGCGCCTGGGCCGACGTCGCCAAGGGCCGCATCACCGGCGTCATCACCGACCTGGCGCTGCAGGACGTGGCCACACGGCTCGGACCGAAGCTGCCCGAACTTGCGCTGGCCGAGCTGCACGGCCGTCTGAGTGCCCAGTGGAACGACGCCGGTTTTGAGATCGCCAGCGACAACCTGCGCTTTCGCACCCAGGGCGGCGAAGACTGGCCGGGCGGGCAACTGCGGCTGCGGCACCAGGCCGCTCGGGGTAACCAGCCCGCCAACACCAGCCTGAACGCCGACCGCATCGAGCTCGCTGCGCTGGCCGCCGTGGCCACGCGCCTGCCACTGCCCGAAGCCAGCCGCACCCTGCTGGCCAACCTGCAGCCCGCTGGCCGCATCGAAGCCCTTGACGCCAACTGGGAAGGCGTGGCACCGGCTGGCGCCGAAGCGGGCAGCGGCAACGCGTCCGCGCCTGCGCCCGCTGCCTGGCGCCCCGAGCGCTACCGCGCCAAAGGCCGCGTGCTCGGTCTCGCGCTCGCGGGTCAGGCGCGCGCATCGGTGGCCGGCCAGCGCCCGTTGCCCGGGCGCCCCGGCGTCCAGGGCCTCACCGCCGATGTCGACCTCAACCAGGACGGCGGCCAGGCGCGTCTCCAGATCGCCGATGGGTCGGTCGACCTGCCCGGCGTGTTCGAAGAGGTGCGCGTGCCGCTCACCCGGTTCACGGCCGACGCCCGCTGGCGCGTCGCCGGCGAGCGCATCGACGCCTGGCTGGACAAGGTGCGCCTGGCCAACGCCGACGCCGAAGGCACGGCCAGCGTGCACTGGCACACCAGCGACCCCGCCACCAGCCCCTCGGACGCGCGCTTCCCCGGCGTGCTCGACCTGACCGCGCGCCTCACCCGCGGCGAAGCCACCCGCGTGCACCGCTACCTGCCGCTCGCCGTTGGCCCGGACGCGCAGCGCTACGTGCGCGACGCCGTCAAAGGCGGGACGGTGGGCCCGGTTGACTTCCGCATCCAGGGCGACCTCTGGGACGTCCCGTTCAACCAGCCCGGTGCGCGTGGCGAATTCCGCATCACCGCGCAGCTCAAGGCGGTGAACTTCGCCTACGTGCCACCCTTCCTTCAGAGCGAGGGTGACCCTGCCTGGCCCGCCCTCAAGGGCGTCAACGGCCAGCTCGTGCTCGACCGCGCCGCCCTGCGCCTGAGCCAGCTCGATGCCGGGCTCGACGGCGCGCCCGGCGTGCGCCTGAGCCAGGCCGAGGTCGCCATCGCCGACCTGGTCCGCGCCCCCGTGCTCACCGTGTCCGCCAGCGCCCAGGGCCCGGCCACCGAGGTGCTGGGCTTCGTGCGCACCTCGCCAGTCAACTTCTTCACCGGCCAGGCGCTGGAGCGCGCCACCATCAACGGCCCCGCCCAGGTGCAGTTCAAGCTGCAGCTGCCGCTGGAGCAGGTCGACAAGACCACCGTGCAGGGCAGCGTGGTGTTCGCCGGCAACGACCTGCAGATCACGCCCGATGCCCCGCTGCTCGGGCGCACCACCGGCCGCCTGAGCTTCAGCGAATCCGGCTTCACCATCGCCGACGCCCAGGCCCGCGTCTACGGCGGCGAGCTGCGGTTTGGCGGGGGCATGGTGCCCGTGGCCCGGGGCACGCCGCGCATCCAGTTCCGCGGCCAGGGCAGCGCCAGCGCCCAGGGCCTGAGCGAAGGCGGGCTGGGCTTTGTCTCGCGCCTGTTTGGCCAGGCCAGCGGCAACGCCAGCTACAGCGCCGAACTCGGATTCCGCGCCGGCGTGCCCGAACTCGTGGTGACCAGCACCCTGCAGGGGCTCGCCATCAACCTGCCCGCTCCGCTGGCCAAGGCCGCCGCCGACAGTCTGCCCCTGCGCTACGAGAACCGGGTGCTCTCGGTGCTGGCCGATCCCTCGGGCGAAGTCGCGCGCACCGACAGCCTGTCCGTCGTGCTCGGCCCGCCGGGCCAGCCGCTGGCCGAACTGCGCTACGAGCGCGACATCACCGCCGGCGAACCGCGCGTGCTGCGCGGCAGCATGGCCGCCGGGCTCGACGCCGGTGAAACCGTCACGCAGCCGGCCACCGGCGTGCAGGCCAACATCCGCTTCCAGCGCATCGACGCCGACGCCTGGGAGCGTGTCTTCACCGCCACCACCGGCACCGACGTGCGCGCCAGCGTGCAGTCGCCCAGCGCCGCCGACAGCGCCAGCCTGGGCTACCTGCCGTCGAGCCTGGCGGTGCGCGCCGGCCAGCTCGTGGTCAGCGGGCGCAGTTTCACCGACGTGGTGGTCGGTGGATCGCGCGAAGGCAACCTGTGGCGCGCCAACGTCGACGCGGACGAACTCAACGGCTACATCGAATACCGCCAGCCTGCCGGCAACAACGCCGGCAACGTCTACGCGCGCCTGGCCCACCTCAACCTCGCGCCGGCCGCCGCCGCCGACGTCGAACAGCTGCTGCAGCAACCCACCAGCATGCCCGCGCTGGACATCGCGATCGAAGACCTCGTGCTCTCCAACCGCCGCCTGTCCCGCGTGGAGATCGTGGCGCAGAACCGCGGCACCGCGGCGCGCACCCGCGAATGGCAGCTCACCAAGCTCAACATCGACACCCCCGAAGCCCAGCTCTCCGCCACCGGCAGCTGGGCCCTGCCCGACAACAGCGCGGGCACCGTGCGGCGCACCGCGCTCAACTTCAAGCTCGACATCCAGGACGCCGGCCTGCTGCTCACGCGCTTTGGCCGCCCCGGGGTGGTGCGCGGCGGCAAGGGCCAGATCGGCGGCAACATCGCCTGGGTCGGCTCGCCCATGACGCTGGACTACCCGAGCCTCTCCGGCCAGCTCAAGGCCGACGTGCAGAGCGGCCAGTTTCTCAAGGTCGAACCCGGCGCCGCCAAGCTGCTCGGCGTGCTCAGCCTGCAGGCGCTGCCGCGCCGCCTGGTGCTGGATTTCCGCGATGTGTTTTCCGAAGGCTTTGCGTTCGACTTCGTGCGCGGGGACGCCTCGATCGAACAGGGCGTGGCCCGCACCAACAACCTGCAGATGAAGGGCATCAACGCCGCCGCGCTCATGGAAGGCAGCGCCGACATCGCGCGCGAGCAGCAGGACCTCAAGGTCGTCGTCGTGCCCGAGATCAACGCCGGCACCGCCGCCCTGATCGCCACCGCCATCAACCCCGCCATCGGCCTGGGCACTTTCCTGGCCCAGTTCCTGCTGCGCCAACCGCTGCAAAGTGCCACCACGCAGCAGTTCCACATCACCGGCAGCTGGGCCGATCCGCAAGTCGAGAAGCTAGAGAGGAAGTGACCCCCCCGCGCCGCCTGCGGCGTCACCCCCCGGGGGGCAACGCTGGCGGCCCGGCAAAGCCGGTTCCGCGGCGTTCTGGGTTGGGCACTTGCGCCGGACAGGCTTCTGGTTATTGTTACTGCGGTACAAACGAGCGGTCACGGATTCGTCATCGGGATAGAAACAAGGAGTTCTCATGAAAGTCGCCGCCATCCAGATGGTCTCGGGCATCAGTCTCGACGCCAACCTCAGCGCAGCGCGCGCCCTGCTGGACCAGGCCGCCCATTGCGGTGCCGAGCTGGCCGTGTTGCCCGAGTACTTCTGCTTCATGGGGCAGAACGACGCCGACAAGCTGCTGCTGGCCGAAACTCCGGGCCTGGGCACGGTGCAGGACTTCCTGTCCGACACCGCGCGCGAACTCAAGCTGTGGATCGTCGGCGGCACCCTGCCCATGGCCACCGACGACCCGACCCATGCCGCCAACGCCTCGCTGGTCTATTCGCCCAAGGGCGAATGCGTCAGCCGCTACGACAAGATCCACCTCTTCCGCTACGACAACGGCCGCGAGAGCTACGACGAGGCCAGCGTGTTGCGCGCGGGCGAGACCCCCACCGTCTTCGACTGTCCCTCGCGCCAGGGTCAGAGCTGGCGCGTCGGCATGAGCGTCTGCTACGACCTGCGCTTCGGCGAGCTCTACCGCATGCTCGCGGCCGACCTGCTGCTCGTGCCCGCCGCATTCACCCACACCACCGGCCAGGCGCACTGGGAAGTCCTGCTGCGCGCGCGCGCCATCGAAAACCAGGCCTACGTCATCGCCAGCGCCCAGGGCGGCAACCACGAAAACGGCCGCCGCACCTGGGGCCACAGCATGGTCATCGACCCCTGGGGCCAGGTCATGGCGATGCAGGCCGAAGGCCCCGGCGTCGTGCTCGCCGACCTCGACATGGCGCGCCTGCACAGCGTGCGCGAACAGCTGCCCGCGCTCCAACACAGACGCCTTTGATGCCTGAGGTCGCCCCCCGCGAGGCCACGCCCGGCGGCTTGCGCCCGCGCCGCCGGCTGCTGTGGGTGGCTTTGCTGCTGCTGGTGCTGGCCCTGCTGGGGGTGCTGGTCTTTCTGGCCGCCGAATACGAAGAGGTGCGCGACCAGTCCGCGCTCGAAGCCGACGCCGAAGCCCTCAGCAGCGACATCCGCAGCGCCCTGGTGCGCAACGTGCAGACCCTGCAATCGCTCTACAGCCTCGCGGCCAGCCCCGGCGCCTGGTCTGCGCCGGCCGGCGAGGTGCTGGCCGAGCACCGCGAGATGGTGCGGCTGGAGTGGCGCGACAACGCCCGCGCGCTCATCGCCCACCGCGACACGCCCTACCTGGCCGACCTCTTCAGCTACCTCGACCGCTCCCAGGCCCTGCCCGACATGCGCCAGGCCTGCGACAACGCCCAGCGCAGCTCCGGCCCCTCGTACTCCCCGAGCTATTTCTGGCCCATGAACGGCGGTCTCGGCCTGGAGCTCATGGACATGTGCCTGCCCGTCGTGCGCAACGGCAAGCCCGCGGGCTTCCTCGTCGTCACCTACTCCCTGCCCGGCCTGCTCGCCGAGCTGGGTAACAGGACCCTGCTGCGCGGGCGCGGTCTGGCCTTCGTCGACAACGACGGCACCCGCCTCGCCCTGCACAGCAGCGTCACCGGCAACCGCCGCACCCAGACCGCGCGCGCCCTGCTCGACCTGCCCGGCCACACCCTGCTGCTGCGCCTGGAGAGCCCGCGCATCGGCACCGGCGCGGCCTTCGGCCTGCTGCCCAACGTGCTCACCGCCGTGGTCGGCGCGCTCTCGCTGGCCCTGCTTGCCGTGCTCGGCCTGCTCGGGCGCGACATGCGCCTGCGCCAGCGTGCCGAACACGAACTCGGCGACGCCCTGGCCTTTCGCAAGGCGATGGAGAACTCCCTCGTCACCGGCCTGCGCGCGCGCGACATGAGCGGTCGCATCACCTACGTCAACCCCGCCTTCTGCCAGATGGTCGGCTTGCCGCCCGAGCAACTCATCGGCACCGGCCTGCCCGCGCCCTGGTGGCCGCCCGAACTGGTGGACGAATACCAGCAGCGCCAGGCCGTGCGCCTGGCCGGTCAGACCCTGCCGCGCGAGGGTTACGAATCCGTCTTCCAGCGCAGCGACGGCACCCGCTTCCCCGTGCTCATCATCGAGGCCCCGCTGATCGACGCCCAGGGCACGCAGACCGGCTTCATGAGCGCCATCCTCGACCTGAGCGAGCAGCGCCGCATTGAAGACCTCAACCGCGCCTCGCAGGAACGCCTGCAGGCCACCGCCCGCCTCGCCACCGTGGGCGAAATGGCTTCGCTGCTCAGCCACGAACTCAACCAGCCGCTCGCGGCCATCGCCAGCTACGCCAGCGGCACGCTCAACCTGCTCGACGAACCGCCCGGCGCCAGCGGGCCCGCCATGCCCCAGGGCGAGCTGCGCCAGGCCATGCAGCGCATCGGCGAACAGGCCGAGCGCGCCGGGCGCGTCATCAAGAGCGTGGCCGACTTCGTGCGCCGGCGCGAACAGGTGCGCGAAGCCGTCGCGCCCGCCAGCCTGATCGACGCCATCCTGCCCCTGCTCGGCCTGCAGGCCAAGAAGCAGGGCATCCGCGTGCACACCCAGATCGCGCCCGGCTGCCCACCCGTGCTGTGCGACCGCACCATGGTCGAGCAGGTGCTGCTCAACCTCGCGCGCAACGGCGTGCAGGCCATGCCCGCCAACGACCCGACGGCCGCCTCCGGCCTGCGCGTGCTCACGCTGGCGGTCAGCCGCACGCGCCTGCACGCCAGCGACGACGACGAAGTCGCCGCCAGCGGCAGCCCGCCGCGCAAGGTCTGGGTCGAATTCGCCGTCACCGACCATGGCCACGGCCTGAGCGAAGCGGTGCGCCAGCAGCTCTTCACCCCCTTCTTCACCACCAAGGCCGAAGGCATGGGCCTCGGTCTCAGCCTGTGCCGCACCGTGATCGAGCAGCACGGTGGCGCGCTCACCCACGAGCCGGCCCAGCCCCGCGGCACGGTGTTCCGGTTCACGCTGCCGGGCGCCTGAGGATGGAGCGCCCGGTTCGATCCACCGTTGCGCGGGTCGCTGCCTCCTCTATCATCCCGCCATGACCCAGCACCCCGACGCCCGGATCTTTCTCGTCGATGACGACGCCGGCGTGCGCGACGCGCTGGCCTGGCTGCTGCGCACGCGCCGCCTGCTCAGCGAGGGCTTCGACAGCGCCGACGCTTTTCTGACCGAGATCGCGCGCTGGCACGCCGAACCCGGCACGCCCTGCTGCCTGCTGCTGGATGTGCGCATGCCCGGCACCAGCGGCCTCGCGCTGTTCGAACACCTGCTCACCCTGCCCTGGCAGGCCGTCATGCCGGTGATCTTTCTCTCTGGCCATGCAGACGTGCCCACCGCGGTCGACGCGGTCAAGCGCGGCGCCTTCGACTTCTGCGAAAAACCGTTCTCCGACAACGCCCTCGTCGACCGCGTCGAGCAGGCGCTCAACCAGTCCGCCCAGGTGCTGGCCGCGCGCCGCGCTCAGCGCGAAGTGCAGCAGCGGCTGAACTCGCTCACCGAGCGCGAGCGCGACGTCATGAACCTCGTCATCGCCGGCCTGCCCAACAAGCTCGTCGCCGACCAGCTCAACATCAGCGTGCGCACGGTCGAAGTGCACCGCTCGCGCGTGTTCGACAAGATGGGGGTGAAGTCGGCGGTGGAGCTGGCCAACGCCCTGCGGCAGGCGTGAGCGCCCGGCCCGCGCCGCGGCGCCTCAAGGCTTGGGCGAACTGTCCTGGTCCCGCTCGCGCTGCACATCCTCGGGCAGCTCGCCCTTCTTGCGCCCGGAAAACATGGTCCACCACACAATGAACACCAGCAACACCAGCGCGCCCAGCGCTTCAAGCAACAGCAAAGTCATGGCAGGTCGGTCCGGTGGAGGAAATGGGTGGAGAGGTTGGCTGGCGGCCTGCATTGTAGGCAGCCTGCTCGTGGCCTGCTCTTCCGTTCCCATGCCACCGCGTGCGCCGGTGGACGCGCCCGGCGCGGTGGACACCGGCCCGCTGCCGCCCGCCCTGCAGCGCGGCAAGAGCCTGTGGACGCCGGTGCGCTGGAGCGAACTGCCCGGCTGGGGGCAGGACAGCCTGCACGAAGCCTGGAACGCCTGGCTGCGCGGCTGCGAAAAACCCGTTGCCGGCCACGCCGGCCTCTGCGCCGAAGCCCGCCCGCTCGCCATCGCCACACCCGCCGAACAGCGCGCCTGGATCGAGCGCCGCTTCCAGCCCTACCGCGTCATGGAGCCCAACGGCAGCCTGCCCCAGGGCCTGCTCACCGGCTACTACGAACCCATCCTCGGCGCCAGCCGCCTGCCCAGCGCCACCCACCGCACGCCGCTCTACGCGCCGCCCGCGGGCCTGCGCGCCGGCCAGCCCTGGTACAGCCGCAAAGACATCGACACCCTGCCCGCCGCCCAGGCCGCGCTGCAGGGCAAGGCCATCGCCTGGCTCGCCGACCCCATCGACGCGCTCATCCTGCAGATCCAGGGCTCCGGCCGGCTCGACATCACCGAGCCCGACGGCCGCCAGCGCCAGGTGCGCGTCGCTTTCGCCGCCCACAACGGCCAGCCCTACCAGAGCGTCGGCCGCTGGCTGCTCGACCAGGGCGCTGTCCGCGAAGCCTCGTGGGAAGCCATCAAGACCTGGGCCGTGCAGAACCCGCGCCGGTTGAACGAGATGCTCTGGAGCAACCCGCGCACCGTGTTCTTCCGCGAAGAAGCCCTGAGCGAACTCGACGCCCGCTTCGGCCCGCGCGGCGCGCAAGGCGTGCCGCTCACGCCCGGGCGCTCCATCGCCGTCGATCCGCAAAGCATCCCCTACGGCACCCCGGTCTGGCTCGCCACGCAGGGCAGCGCGCTCAACCAGCAGAAGCTCGTGCTCGCGCAAGACACCGGCGGCGCCATCGTCGGCGCCGTGCGCGCCGACCTCTTCACCGGCTGGGGCGGCTGGACCGACCCCGCCTACCAGCTCGCCGGCAAGCTCAAGCAGCCGCTGCAGATGTGGGCGCTGTGGCCGCGGTGAGCGGCCACTCAACTCCAGCGGTTCACCTCTTCGCAAACCCCTTCAACTCCCACGCCCAGGCGTGCTCGATCAGCGTCTCCAGCGCCGCAAACTGCGGCTTCCAGCCCAGTTGCGCCGTCGCGGCGCGTGAGTCGGCCACCAGGCGCGCCGGGTCGCCTGCGCGGCGCTCGGCGTACACCACCGGGATCTCGCGGCCCGTCACCTTGCGCGCCGTGTCGATCACTTCCTGCACCGAAAACCCGCTGCCGTTGCCCAGGTTGTAGGCCTGGCTGCCCGCGCCGCCCATCAGGCTCTGCAGCGCCAGCCAGTGCGCCTGGCACAGGTCGTTGATGTGCACGTAGTCGCGGATGCAGGTGCCGTCGGGCGTGTCGTAGTCGCGGCCGAACACGCTGATGTGCGGCCGCCGGCCCGACGCCGCCTGCAACACCAGCGGGATCAGGTGCGTCTCCGGGTCGTGGCGCTCGCCCAGCTCACCCGCCGGGTCCGCGCCCGCCGCGTTGAAATAGCGCAGGCAGACCGACTTCAGCCCATAGGCCCGGTCGTAGTCCGCCAGCGCCTGCTCCACCATCAGCTTCGTGCGGCCATACGGGTTGATCGGCTGCTGCCGGTGCTGCTCGTCGATGGTGTCGCTCTGCGGCTCGCCGAAGATCGCCGCCGTGGACGAAAAGATGAAACGCTTCACGCCCGCCGCCACCATCGCGTCCAGCAGGTTCAGCGTGTTCACCACGTTGTTCTGGTAGTACTTCGCCGGTGCCACCACCGACTCGCCCACCTGGATGAATGAGGCGAAATGCATCACTGCGTCAAACCGGCCCTCGGCCAGCAGCCGGTCGAGCAGCGCCCGGTCAGCGATGTCGCCCTGCACGAATGTGCCGTGCAACACCGCATCGGCGTGCCCGCCCGACAGGTTGTCCAGCGTCGTCACCGCGTTGCCCGCCAGGCCCAGGTGCTTCACCATGTGCGAGCCGATGTAGCCCGCGCCGCCCACCACCAGAATCTTCATGTTTGGCTTCTTTTGTTTCAATGTTGTCGAGTGTTGCCGCCGCCCAGACGCAAAAAAAGCCCCGAAGGGCTTTTTTGTTTCCCGGCTGGGGATCAGCTGCGGCTGATCGGGCGGCGGGGAGGGGTGGGGGTCACGACCACGGCCGGGGTGCCGGGCTGGGTGGGGGTGATCACGGTGGCGCCGTTGCCCTTGCGGTTCTGGTTCACGTTGTACGCCAGTGCCGCGGTGCCGCCACCAGCCAGCAACAGGCCGTTGCCACCGGCGAAGACGCCACCGCCGCTGCCACCAGCGCCGCCGCCTGCAGCGCGCGCAGCCACGTTTTGGGCGCAGGCTGCTTCGGTCACTGGCATCGATTGGCCGGGGGCCAGGATGGCGGTGCAACCGTTGGCGAACTGCACGGTCACCGAGCCGCTGCCGGAGGTGAGCAGCTGGCCGCCGGTGGGCAGGGGCATGCCGGGGGTGACGTTGACCAGCTGGTTGCCGGACGACATGGTCACCAGGCCGTTGACCGAGGTCACGGTGGCGCCGGCTTGAGCGAATGCAGAGCCAGCAACAGCTGTGATGGCCAAGGCGAGAGCGAGTTGTTTCATGCGAATACCTCCGAAGTTTTAACGATAGTAAGTGGGGCTGTGTGACACGTCAACCCCGGGAACGGAAAAAAATCAAATGTTTTCAATGACTTGTATCGAAATGGTGCAGTGCAGAATCTGTTCAAGGTGCCAACCGCATCTTTGAGAACCATTTGCCGATCATCGACGGCCGTTCTGCCTCTTTTTGGGGCAATCCATAGTCGGTTGGCGACAGGTTTTCGAGCACCGCGATCGGCCGCTGGGACACCATGCGTTGCGCCTCTGCATCACCCACCAGCCGCCGCACCACCTCCAGCCCCTCGCTCAGCCGCGGGCAGCGCCGGCCGGTGGAATGGGCGTCGGTCGCCAGGATGTGCGTGAAGCCGTCGCCCACAAAGCGCTCGCCCCATTGCTGCGCGCGCTTGCCAAAAGCCCCCGTCAGCGCGCCCGCCGTCACCTGCATCCACGCGCCCTGCGCCACCATGCGCTGGAACACTGGGTAATGGCTCTCCACCCAGGTCAGCCGCTCGGGGTGCGTGATGATGGGCGTGTAGCCCGAGGCGATCAGGTTGAACACCGAATCTTCCAGCCGCGGCGGCGGCGTGGTGTGCGAAGGCTCCAGCAGAAAGTAGCGCGAGTGGTTCAGCGTCGGCACCAGCCCGCTTTTCAGCCCGTCGATCAGGCCCGGCACCAGGTGCACGTCGGCGCCCACCACCAGCCTCAGCGGGATGCCGTTGCCGACCAGCTCCGCCTGCAGGCGAAAGCGCGCGCACTCGATGCCCGGGCCGTCGTTCATGTACATGCCGGGGTAGATGTGCGGCGTGCAGGCCATGGTGTGGATGCCGTCGGCCACCGCGATGCGCGCCATCTCCAGCGACTCGTCCAGTGTCTTCGCCCCGTCGTCGATGCCCGGCAGGATGTGGCTGTGCAGATCGATCATGGCTGGCTCGTTCCCTGGTTTGCGGGTGCCTGCACCAGCGTGAATCGGTCGAACACCACCTCGCCGCGCAGGCCGGTTTTCGCCTCAAAAGGCGCCTCGGTCTGCAGCGCCAGCGCCACGCCCAGCCCGCACTCGGCCGGCACCTCCAGGCTCACAGCCAGCGGCTGCCAGGTGCGCCCGCCGGCCATGAGCGGCGTGGTGCGCGCCAGCTCGCGCCCGTCGCTGGCGCAGCTGAACACCCAGGCCAGGCCGCGCTCGCTGCGCAGATCGCCCGACTGGAACTCGCCCGCAAAGCGGTAGCTGCCCGGCGGCAGCAGCAGGTGCTGGCGCACCAGCGGTGTCTTCATCGCCCGGCCGGTGAACGCCACGCGCAGCACCTGGCCGCGCTCGCGCCGCCCGGCCAGATCGATGCGCGCGCCCCCGCGGTGAGGATCGCGCTCGATCACCTCCCAGTCAAAACCCCCGGCCACGAAGTTCTGCTCGAAATCGCCGTTGAACAGATAACCCAGCGGCCGTTTCCACAGGCGCAGCCAGATCGCGTGCGCCTCCAGCCACAGGCCCTCGGTCTTGAGCTGGCGAATCACATACAGCCCCAACGGCGCCGACAGACCCGGCTCCTTCGCCGACGCCAGAGCCACCAGCGGCATCGCGCTCCCCAGCGGCAGCTTCGCCCCCGGCATCGCCCGCAACACGCGGTCGAGCCAGCCCGCATCGGCGCCCACCGCGTCCACCAGCGCCTGCTGCAACGTGGGCTGGGCGGGCGGCTGGGCCGCCAGCGCCACCAGCTCTGCCAGCACGCGCGTGGCATCGGCGTTGTGGTGGTGCTGCGAAAGCCGCGTCAGCTTGTCCAGCGCATCGGGCCAGCGCTGCGCGCGCAGCGCCTCGTTGGCCTGCAGCTGCAACACCGTCACGTCCTGCGGCGCCGCCTGGCCCGCCGCCGCCAGCAGCGCCGGAGCGTCCAGCCCGGCGGCCGTCTCGGGCCGGTGCGCCAGCTCGGTCAGCTCCACCAGCGCCGGCGAATCGCCTGGGTTCGCCGCCAGCCGCTCCTGCAGCCGCGCCACGCGCTCGGGCGGCGTGCGGCCGTTGATCTCTTCGCACACCGGCAGGTTCGGCCACTCGTCCTTCCAGCACGACATCGTGATGTTCACGTCCCAGGCCTTCCAGCCCAGCCACAGCGCCGCCAGCACCAGCAGCGCAAACACGCCCATGCGCGCCGGCGCCCAGCCCGGTTTCGCGTCGGTCAGGGTCGCTGCCGTCATTGCAATTTCTCCGCCACCAGGTGCGTCAGCACCGCTTGCCCGTCCTGCGGCTGGAAGAACGCGCGCAGGTGCAGGTCGCGCACGCGCGCCTCGTTGTTCATATCTTGTGTGTGCAGCCCGATCACGCCATCCACCACCAGCTGCACCCCCTGCGTGCGCGAGCTGAAGCGCACATGGCCCAGCTGCGTCACGCGCAGGCCCGCCATCAACTGGTTGAACCGGCCCACGAAGCGGCCCGTGTCCGGGTGGGCCCGAAAACCGCTGTCGATCCACTGCGCCATGTTTTCGCCGCGCCCGCTGGGCAGGCTGGCCACCAGGTTCGACAGCGCCGGCTGCACCTGCGCCAGCGTCGGCGCGGGGAGCACCGCGCGTGATGCCGCAGGCGCCGCCGGTTCGGCGGGCAACGCAGCCGGGGCCGGGGCAGCCGCCCTCTGCGTTGGCACTGGCGCCGGCGCCGGCGCCGCCACCGCCATCGAAACCGGCATCGCCACCGGCGCCCCCATCCGGGTGTCCATCATCAGGCTCAGCGCGGCCTCGCCCGGGGCGCCGCTGGCGCTGCCCTCGGCCGCCTTCGCTGCCGCCAGCTCGCGGTTCGTCCGGTTGCGGCGCGGCTTCGGCTGGGGTGCCACGGGCTCTGGTTCCGCCACAGGGGCCGGGGCCGGCGCGGTGTCCACCTGCGCCTCGCTTGCCACCCCGCCCGCCAGCACCAGGCTGGTCTCGGCCTGCAGCGTCGGGTTGGCCACGCTGGGCAGCTTGCGCACCGCCAGCGAGCCGCTGTCGCCCGCGGGGCCGTTCAGCAGCAGCGCCGTCGCCGCGCCCAGCGCGCCCAGCGAAGCCAGCGCGATCTTCACGCCGCGCGGCACCCGCGGGCCCGTGCGCTCCGCCGCCGCATCCGCGTCTTTCTTCGGCCGCAGCGTCAGCACGCGCGAGCGCGGTGTCGCCGGCTTCTTCTGCGCCACCTTCGCGCCAGCGGCCGCCGCGCCCGCAGCCGCAGCCACCGGCTGCGCCGAAGCCAGCGCGGCGTTGTAGTCCGAGCGCCGCTCGAAAGACGACAACACATCGTTCGCCTGGTTGATGCGCGTGGCCGCGTCCGCGGGCCAGGCTTCGCCGCTGCCGGCGGCAAAGTCCGGGTGCGTGAGGCGGATCATCAGCCGGTAGTGCTCGCGCAGCTCGTCGGCTTCGCAGCCCGGCGCCAGGCCGAGCAGGGTGTAGTGGTCCACGCCGGGGCGCAGCAGCACCGTGCGCACAAAAAAGCGCGCCGCACGCTTCAGCTCGTCGGTCTGCGCCGGCTCGTGCGCCAGATCGGCCAGCCCGTCCACCGAACGCCCCACCGCCAGCTGCAGCACCGCCAGCGTGTGCTCAAACAGCGGGCGCGGCTCGCGCAGCACCACCCGGTAGCGCCCGGGCGAGCGCTCGAAATCGAGCAGCGCGGGCAGCAGGCTGCTCCAGTCCGGGGGGGGCGGGGTCATGCTTCTGCGGTGGCCGTCGGGCCGAGCGTCGGCTCGGTGCGGGTGCTCGCTGCCAGCGGCGCCGGTTGCATGCCCGGGGCGGGCTGCGGCGTGGCCGCGCGCGGCGTGTGCGCGTCGCCGTAGCCGTAATACGACTCGTAGGCGTAGTCGCTGCTGTGCTCGTTGCGCGCGTGCGTCAGCACCACGCCCATCGGCGCGATGCCCGCGTTGCGCAGGCGGCGCATGGCGTCCTTGATGCTGTCTTTCTTGGTGCTGGAGGCCTTCACGGCAAACACCACGTGCTGGATCTGGTTGCCCAGCACCACCGCGTCCGCAATGCCCAGCAGCGGCGGCCCGTCGATCACCACCTGCGCAAAGCCCAGCTCCTGCGCCTTTTCCATCAGCATCGCCAGCTTCGGCCCCATCAGCAGCTCCACCGGGTCGGGCGGCGTCGGCCCGGCCAGCAACACGCTCAGGTTGGGTATCGCCGTCGGCTGGATCAGCATCTCGCTGCCGCGGTCGCCGCTCAGCAGGTTTGATAAACCGCGCTCGTTGGGCATGCGCAGCGCCTTGTGCACCGCGCTCTTGCGCATGTCGGCGTCGATCAGCAGCACGCGCTGGCCCAGCTGCGCGAAGTTGATCGCCAGCGCGATCGCCGTGGTCGTCTTGCCCTCGCTCTTGCCGCAGCTCGTCACCATGAAGCGCTTGGGCGCGCCGTCGGCGGTTGAAAACTGCAGCGCCGTGCGCATGGAGCGGTAAGCCTCGGCAAAGCCGCTGCGCGGCTCGCGGTGCGCCAGCAGCGCGATCGACTCCTCGCTGCCCTTTTCCTGCTTGGTCAGCGGAATCAGGCCCAACAGCGGCAGGCCCAGCGAGCCCTCGATCTCGTCGGCGTGTTTGATGGAGTCGTCCATCTGCTCGCGCAGCAGCGCCGCCACCATGCCCAGGAACACCCCGAGCACCAGGCCCAGCGCCAGGTTGATCAGCGGCTTGGGCTTGGCCGGGAACAGCGGCGCCGAAGCCTCGTCCACGATGCTCACGTTGTTGGTCGTGATGCCCGCCGTCACGCTCACCTCTTTCAGGCGCTGCAATAGGGCGTCATACACCTGCCGGTTGGTCTCGAGCTCGCGCTGCAGCAGGTTCATGTCGACGCTGCGGTCTTGCACGCTGATCACCTCGCTGCGCGTGCTCGCCACCTTGGCCTTGAGCGCCTCTTCTTGCTGCTTGGCCGCCTCAAACTGCCCCTTGATGCTGGCCAGGATGGTGTCCACCTCGGCCTTGATGCGGCTGTTCAGCTCGCCGATCTGCGCGCGCGCCTGCACCATGGTCGGGAACTCGGGCTTGTAGGTGGAGAGGTTCTTGGCGTACTCGGCTTCCAGCTTGGCTCGCTCTTCCTTGTAAGCCTGAATGGCGGCGTTCTCCAGTGCCTGCGGCGCGCTGTCGGGGTTGTTCTTCACCTCGTTGTATTGCGTCTCGGCCTTGATGCGGTCTTGCTGCGCCTTGCCCAGCGCGGCCGAGAAGTCCACAAAGTTCTGCGTGGCGGCGCTGCCCTTGTCGCCCAGGTTCAAGATCTGATTTTTCTTGGCGTAGTCGTTGATCTGGCGTTCGCTCTCTTCCAGCTTGGCCTTGGTCTGCTTGATCTGGTCTTCCAGGAACTGCCGCGCGTACACCGAAGAGTCCACCTTGCGCTCGATGTTGCTGGCAATGAAGGCCTTGGCCAGGGTGTTGGCAATGCGCGCGGCCAGCTCCGGGTCTGCGTTGAGCACCTTGATCTGTACCAGGCGCGAGTTGCGGATCGGTTCCACCGTCACCGAGCGCTCAAACGCCCCCACCGTCTGCGCTCGGCTCAACACGCGCTCGTCTTCAGACGACGCCTTGAACAGCGTTGTGAAGTTGTTGCCCAGCTTCGCCACGAAGCCCGGTTCTTCGGCTTCCGCATCGGCTTCGCCGGGCAGGCGGCCCGGTTCGGCCGCCGGGGCCTCGGGCAGTCCGGTCGGGCTCTCCGGTTTGTAGAGCCCCATCTCGTCGATCACGCGCTCGGCCAGGCTGCGGCTCTTGAGCAGCTCGATCTGGGTGCGCAGCTGCATCTGGTCGGCCGCAGGGCCTTCGTCCACCTCGACCTCGGCGTTGAAGCCCACTACCTTCTGCGCCGCGCGGTCGATCTGCAGCAACGCCGCGCTTTCGTATTGCGGCGTCACGCGGAGGGTGTAGACCACGGCCGCCAGGGTGCACAGCGCCGTGGTGCCCACGATGGTCCATTTGTGCTTCAGCAGCGTGCGCAAGATCGCCTTGAGGTCGATCTCATCGTCGGCTTGGGCGTCGGCCTCTTGCTGCTGAGCCAGCAGCTGGGTCTGCAGCGCGCCGCTCGGGCGCAGGGCCAGCGCGCCCGGGGGCTGGGGCTGTGGGGGAAGGGAAGGCAGGTTTTCGGGTGAAGACATGGGGTTACCGCCGCGCTCAGCGGTTCGAGAAAGGGTTGATCGTGTCGACGATGTCGCGGAACAGCGAGTCGCGCAGGGCGGCGCGGCTGGCGCTGCGCTGCACCACGATCACGTCGTCGGAGCTGATGGCCGGGTCTGCCTCTTCGCCTGAGCGCACCTTGTCGAGGTCGTAAACGAACTGCTCGCGCGCGCTGCCCGCGCCGTTGCGAAACACCACGATCTGGTTGATGTTGGCGTAGGGCGCGTAGCCGCCCGAGAGCGCCAGCGCGCGCAGCAGCGTGAGCTGCCCCGTGACGGGGTAAATGCCTGGCTTGGCCACCGCGCCTTCGATGGTGATGCGCTGCGTGGTGAACTCCTTGATGAAGAGCGAGACCTGCGGGTTTTGCAGGTATTTTTCTTCGTACCTGGTCGCGATGAGCTTTTCGGCGTCTTGCGCCGTCAGCCCCGCCACCGCCACCGGCCCGATGAGCGGCAGCGAAATCAGGCCCGAGGCGTTCACGCGCACATCGCGTTTCATGTCGGGCACACCGAACACGTCAAATTCCAGCAGGTCGTTCGATGACATGCGGTAGTCCGAGCCCACCGTGGCGAGCGAGTTGAGCGCCATGGGCTCGCCCGTGGCCGGGTCCACCGCCGTGGCTTGGCCCACCGGTTTGGGGCTCACGGGCGCCGAGCCCACGGGCGATTGAAGTGGGGCTTGCATGGGCGGGGCCTGCAGCGGCGCCGTCTGCGCCTGGGCGGGCAGGGCGGCGGCGCTGGCGGCGCACCAGGCCAGTGCGAGCAAAGCGCCGCCCCAAGCCGGCTGTGTCAAAAAGAGGTTCATGGTCTGGGGCTCCCGGGGGCGCGTGTGGCGTTCAAACATAAGTCCTTGATTTTACTTTTTGCGGGTCATCGCCCGATGTAACGGGCTGTCTCAGGAACACACCCAGCAAGAAGGCGGCCAGCATGGCGTTGGCCGGTATGCGAAACGGGTAGTCCACCCAGGCGTGCAACAGCGTGGCCAGCAGGCCCAGCCCGCAGGCCACGGCCAAGCGGTCAGCGCTGCTCCATGTACCGAGCCCGGCGCGAAAAAGTTGCAGCGCCCGCCGGCCCATCAGCGCCAGCGCCAGCGCCATGGCAACAGCGCCGAGCAAGCCAGTTTCCATCAACAGTTGCAGGTAATCGTTGTGGGCCAGGTCCAGCCAGTAGCGGCCCACCTCGGGCGACTGAAAGCGCGGGAACACCCAGGCGTAAGACCCCAGGCCCGAGCCCAGCGGCCAGTAAGCCAGCGTGCCTTGCCAGGTGGCTTCGCGCGTCAGCGCGCGCACGGCGTTGTCCGCCGCCAGGCGCTCGGCGTCAAAGCGCTCCACCCAGTCGAGCCCGCCCATGAAGAGCGCCACCGCCAGCAAACCCAGCGCCAGCGAAGGCAGCCCCAAGCGCCGCAGCCAGCTGCCGCGCCCGCCCGCTGCGCTCGCGCGCGCAGGCGCCAGCAAGGCCAGCGCCAGCAGGGCCACCAGCAGCGCCGTCGCGATGCCCGTGCGCGAGGTGCTGGCCAACGCCGCGGCCAGCAGCGTCAGCAGCGCCAAGGCACCCCACCAAGGGCTTCGCCGTTCTCCGTTGCCGCTGCGGCTTTGCCGGGCCGATGCGCCCCAGAAACCCAACACCGCCAGCGGCACAGCCATGGCCAGCAGGTTGGCATAGGTGTTTTTGCTGGCGTAGGAGCCGATCACGGGTTCATGGACGACCATGCCGAAAAACAGGCCTTCAATGCCCGTGAGCTGCACCAGCCCTAGCGCTGCCTGCGCCACCGCCACCCAGAGCCACAGGCGCAACAACGCCTGCACCTGCGCGCCGCTGCCCGAAAGCGCCAGCAGGTAACACGCCACCACCGGCAGGCTCGCCAGCAGCGCGTGCGCCGTGGCCAGCGGCGTGGCGCTCAGGGCGCCCGCGCCCGGCCAAGGCACAAGATGAACCAGAGCAATGGCCAACGGAGCCCCCGCCAAGCCCAGGCGCAGCGCGCCCCAGCGCCCGCTGCCCCAACCAGCCGGCCAGGCGTCGCGCCAAAGCCAAGCGAGGGCGATGGCCAGCAGCGCCCCCAAAGCCAGCCATTCCAGCCCAATGAGCGGCACGGCCCGGTTGCCCCCGCGGAACACGGTTGCCAGCAGCACCAACAGCGCGGCCAGCGCCAGGGTCGGGCCGTTCAGGCCCGCTTCGGTTGAGATTTTTCTGTTGTTGTTCATGCCTGGCGGGCCTGCAACCAGACCACATAAGGTTGCACGTGGGCGTGCACTTGCTGCGCAGCCTGCGCCAGCGGCAGCCATTGCCAGTGTTCGTGTTGCTCGCCCACAGGCAAGCCAAGGGCGTTCACCTCGGCCTCACTCAGGCGGGCCGCGTAAGGCAGGTTCACGTAATGCGTGGGCATGGTGGGTGAAAAAGCGGCGTCCGGGTAAAAGTGGTCCCAGGCACCCATGGGCTCGCCGCGCTGCACCAGCGCGCCAGCGCGCTCTTCCGCCAGACCCAGCTCTTGCGAGGCCACGCGCCGCAAAGCCGCCGCCAGCGGCTCCCCCTTGTGAATGCGCCCGCCGGGCGTGAACCAGGTGCAGCGGGCAGGCGCGTTCAGCCGCTGGCCCACCAGCAGTTCACCGGCCGGGTTCGTCAACACCCAGTCCACCGACACCAGCGGCAAAGCCGCTACCGCTTGCTGAAACTGCGCCAGTGGCAACAAGCCCCCGGGCGCTCCGGCGCACGCCGGCCCTCGCCAACGTCGCCAAGCCAGATGCGCCGCCAAGGCGATGCCAATGCCCACCGCATCGGCCAGCCAGTCATTCAGGCTGGCCGTGAATCCGGGCAAAAAGAACTGGTGCATTTCCACCGCCCCGCCCAAAGCCAGAGCGAAAGCGGCCAAGGCCCAAGGCCTCCAGCGCAAAGCCCAGACCAGCGCCGTGTACACCCCGGCAAACACTATTCCGTGGGCCAGTTTGTCCACATCGCTGTACCAGGCGCGCACGGGTTGCCACAGCGCTAGGGCATAGGCTGCCGCCAGCAATATGGCCAACCAGGCGAGTCGATGAATCGCAGCCTGCTTCACGCTGCATCCCCCTGCACCAAGGCCATCAACTCCGCCTCGAACCGGCGCAGGATCACGTCCTGGCTCAACTCCCGTTCGGCATAGCGCCGTCCGTTGGCGCCCAGTTCGGCGCGCCGTGCTGGGTCTGCCGCCAGCGCCCGCAGCGCTTCCGCCATGGCGGCCGGGTTCTCCGGCGGTACCACCAAGCCGCAGGCAGCGTCTTGCATCACAACACGGCCCAGTTCGGTTTCAGGGTTTGCGGTGGCCAGCACCGCCCGGCCGCTGGCCAGCATGCCCGTGAGCTTGGAGGGCATCACCAAGTCCGCCGCATCGGCCCGCTGAGGCAGCAGGTGCACATCGGCCAGGCCTAGCCAGTCGTTCAAGCGCTCCAGCGGCTGCAAGTCCAGAAAACGCACATTGGGCAAACCGGCGCAGCGAGTCTGCAAATCAGCCCGGCCCGAGCCATTGCCGCCAAACACCAACTGAATGCGCGGGTCGCCTTGCAGCAAACGGGCAACGTCGGCCAGTATCTCCAGCCCCTGCTTGTTGCCCATGTTTCCGGAGTACAGCGCCACCACCGCATCAGCCACCAAGCCCAGATCCGCTCTATATGCGCTTGGTGCCGCCAGCGGGGTTATGCCGCTGATGTCCACCCAGTTTGGAAAGTGAACCACCCGTTCAGCCGACACGCCCTTGGACAAAGCCTGGTCCACCATGCGGCTCGAGATGGTGGACACGCGGTCAAACCGGCGCATTAGCCAGCGCTCTGCCCCGGCCACCCAGCAGCGCAGGGTGGCGCCCTTGATCAGGCCCAGGTCAAAAGCGGCGTCCATCTCGTAATCTTGAATGTGCAGCCAGCTTTTGGCGCCGCGCAGCGAAGCAAAAGCCACTGCCGCTGGCGCGCACATCAGCGGTGGCTCCACCACCCACACCACATCAGGCTTCCAGCGCCACTGGGCCAGCAACACCGGCAGGCTGCTGGCGGCAAAGCTGGCCAGGTGAATCAGGCGCTTGAGGCCACCCGGCTGGTGCGGCACCCACAGCGGTGTGCGGTAGACCCGCACTCCGTTCCACGTTTCGGTGCGGTACTGGCTGGCGCTGTAGCCAGCGCCCACCTTCCAGGCAGGGTAATAGGGCGCTGCGGTGATCACGCGAACGTCATGTCCGTTGGCAGCAAACCAAGCCGCCATTTCGCCGGTGTATTTGCCAATGCCGGTGAGTTCGGGCGAGAAGTTGATGCCGTACAGGAGGATTTTCATAACAAAATTACCGGATTTCGCACAGTAGATGTGCGGGGGTTGCTACTAAGTTACTAGCAAATATTTGTCGCTTCCACTTGGCGTCGCAATAAGTAACGGGGCGGCTGGTGATTGAAATGTTCATGATGGCATCACCCCGCCGCGTTTCAAACTTTGATAGGTTCGTACAAACCATGAATAAATTTTAAGAAACCCTCCAATAGGAGCTCTGGATGGTTCTTTAAACGCAGACAAAATTTCGAGAATTGGTTTACTGCCAGGGCAATGCAGCAATGAATGCTGCATGTGCCAATTAAGCGCAGGTTGTGAAAATCTTGACCAATGGCGGGATATTATTTTTACCTCGGCTTGATCATGAACAACGATTTCTCCAGGGTTTTTGCAGATCACATTTAAAGCTGCCGAAATAAACATTTCGTCACCTATGTGATGAAGTTCTTTTATTTTTACGAAGTAAGACGGAAGAATCTTATGTGCTTCCAAAATGAGGCGATCTAAACCTTTTGCGCTCGCGCAAATAAACTCACCCCCGTACCAAATAGAACTGGAAAAATACTGGTGAGAAATTTCTTCAATATCGCGAGATAAATCGATACTTTTGACCCCATACGTGGGTTCAAGTTGGTCCGTAATGTCGTACAGAAGTAAATCTGAAAGTTCAATTGCCTCGATCTGGCTGCGGGAAAATTTTCGAAGTGAAATTACATCTGTATCCAAAAGAATAAAGCGATCTGAATCGGAAGTGAGCAGACGCCGTCCTGCAGTTAAAGCTTCTAGCTTGTAATGAGCCCCGAAAAATGGAGTTCCAGGCGGAACGCTGTAACTTTCTGTTATCTCAATCAAGTCCGGGCAAACATGATTGACCGCTTTGAACCAAGATCTAATTTCTGCGGCATTATTGGTAAAAACACACAGGTTTATGCCACTGTTTTTCAATAGTGTTTTCGCTAGACAATCGAGCTGTTTGAAATAAGAAGATATCTTCTTACTTTTATTATTCACTGCGGAGTGATTGGATTTATCAATCCACAAAAGGCTTCCAATTTTTATCATTTAATTAACCCCGCTATTTGGGGTACGCAATCTAACTGGTTGGCAGGGGTACCCGAAACACACCATGCCAGCTGGCATGTCTTTGAAAACAGAACTTCTCGCACCAATCACGGCACCTTCACCAACAGAGACGCCGGGTGCTACAAATACATCGGCGGCCACCCAGGCTTGCGCGCCAATGGTGATCTTGCGACTGCGTATAGGGAAATCCACTTGCGTGTGGTCATGGTCAGCGGCGCACAAGTAGCTGCGCTGTGACACCACGGCGTTGGCGCCAATCTCAATCTCACCCAAGCTGTACAGCTCGGCGTTGTCGCCAATCCAGGCGTAGTCGCCAATAGCTACCTTCCAAGGGTAGGTGATGGTGACCGTTGGGCGAATGACCACGGCACGCCCGACCTTCGCACCAAACAAGCGCAACAACATGCATCGAAAACCATAAGCAAATTGGGGCGACCAGCGAAACAAGGTTGCTTGCACCAACCACCAAAGCTGCACAGCGGCAGCTGACCGCCCTCTGAAGTTGGGTGGCATTTTGAAGCGGTACAGATCTTGGACTTTCCCGGTCATGTTGATTTACCTGGACGAACCGAGTCGGTAATATTGGCAAGCAATAGGTCCAGCGCCAGTGCACTTTGCTTCCGGGCTTGCTCGACGGCGACCTTAGCGGCTTCGCGGCGTTTCAAAAGATGAGCGGGGTCGTCATGCAAGGCGCGCACCTCCGCAACCACAGTGCGGGCAAATTCAGCGACCTCGGCAACCACCACGCCTGCTCCTACAGGCACCATGGTTTTAATACAACCGCGCTGAAGCGTAACGATGGGCACCCCGCTTGCCATGGCCTCCCAGAGTGTTACAGGCTCCGCCTCGTTAGCGTACTGAGTCGGAAATAACAATAAATCTAGGTCCGCGAAAAACTCTGTTTTTGCAGCGTCATAAACCGAGCCGACATGCCGAACATCGGAAGCCATAGACAACTGCTCATCAAACTGGCGCTGAATTTCAATGCTGACAGGCCCTGCAATAACTGCATTAAACAGCACTCGGTTGTCGCGTAGCGACTGAAGAGTTTCGAAAAATGTGAATATGCCTTTTTCAGCAGTGATATTTGATAAAAATCCAATCGTCAACGGTGTACCCGGAGCGCGACAGCGTGAATCGGATACTGACGTAGTTTCTAGAAATGCAGCATTTGAAAGGACATGAATGTGAGAGGAGTTAATTTTATAACTATCAACCAGTGAGTCAGCCATAACACTGCAGAGAACGATGTGATCGGATTTTCTCAACGCAAACATAATAATCCGGGATAAAAAAGTAGGACTATTTAAGTAAGCAAAACTATGGTGGTGAACAAATATGCGGATCTTGAAAGCTAAAGCAATCGCAACAAACGGCGCATCCAAAAGTTGTCCCCAACCACCGGACAAACCCATATAGAGAGATTTGCTTTTGGTGCCAAAAATCGAACCAACGAATCTGATAAAAAGTTGAAGCTCATAGATACCAAAACGAGAGGTGGAACGCGAGCGGTTGAAAACCATCGTTGGCGAACGAGCCTCTATTAACTCAAGCATTTTTGAGTTAATGGCTGAGAAGCCATGGAGTGGTGGCGGTAAAGGTCCAAGAAATATGATCATTTAAAGGTCAATAGCTGAGCAGGATTAGGCATCAAATGGGCAAATCTCTGTGACGTTTAGCCGGGACTCCAGCGTACAGCCCGTTTGTAAGCAATCAGAGGTCACCACCGCACCGCTCCCGATTACACATCCGTCACCAATGGCTACTCCGGGTAAAGTGACGCCAGTTCCAATCCAGCACTCATGCCCAATTTTGGTGGACATAAGATCAATTTGACTTCTGTCGCGACGGTAAATTGATGGCATTATTTTATGAGTGGCTGAAAGAACTATTGACTTTGCGCCAATATGAACGCGATCGCCAATCACGATTGAACCAGTGCTATCAAAATACCCGCCATAGCCAACTACAAAGTAGTTGCCGATAGACTTGTTCTTGTTTAAAATATGAAGACCTGCTCCTATATAGGCCGACTTTCCTAAATTGATGCCGAAAATTCTCCACAAAAAAGGGCGGGCTCGTATGGGAATTAACGAAGATGCTTGAAAGCTAAAAAATATATCGAATAAGTATTTTTTTGGCGAAGAGGAAAGCCTGTTAGACGTATGTATAATCACGAATATTGTAGTTTTTCACAGATGAAATTCGGGATTGTTTGAGTAGGATGTAATAGGGAAGTACGCTAAAAATAAATAATTTAAACATTTGCGGGATATATCCCCGCGAGTAATAGTAATATCCGAAAAAGACAGAAATTATTCCAATCCCTGCGTTTAGAAGTGATTCATTACTCGTGCTATTTTCTATAACCTTGCGAAAGTGTACGACAATGAAACCAATAAAAATGCTCAGCACTAAGGCAAATGGGTGTCCGCCCATTATGAGAAATTCGCCGACAAACGGATATGCAGTTCCGCTTTCAACAGCGTTGGATGCCAATAGACCCCGCACTGCAATTACTAAATAGTCACCCGTTGATTTTTCTGGATAAAAATAACGAGGAATAAACTCGATAAATGAATCTAAAATTGGTTGTAGCCAGATGAAAAACCCAACATCAACAAACTCTGTAAGTACTCCTATGAGTCCAAATATGATGTTGCTTTCGCCAAAAAATCCGTCCAGCATGTCGGTAAAATTTGCGTTGCTAATTTGATCAAAGTTAACAGCGTTAAATTTCTCCCTGCTAAATGTCATAACAGAGAAAAGTAGCAATATAAATATTCCGCTTGCAATAACCAGTAGTTTTCTTCTGGCTGTGCCTCTTCCAAAATTACTATCCGCCCAGAATAAATAGAGAAGTGGTCCGCATACCAGAACAATCCGTGTTCGAAAACCAACAAACACTGCGAAACTAACAAAAAGCACTACTGCAATAGCATTGGACTTTGTCCAACCGCGCCAAGCAATTGAGAATATAAGACATGGGGTTAATACATCAGCAAATTGGCCTATTAGTAAAGCCAGTGTGTCATCTGGATTTAGTCCACCATACGAAATGGAGCCGTACAAGACATAAAGTGCGCCTGCAACGCCCAACGAAACGATCGCATTAAATGTTGTTGTTGGAAAAAGATGATGCGATTCAATATGTTTTGTGGGTGAAAGTCTGCTGAAGCAAGCCGCAGAAAAAATCACGACCATGCTGTAGATAACTAAAATTTCTCGTGCGCGAGGTAGCATATCGAACCAATAGACGCCAAGAAACTCAAAGTTTCTAATGGCTGTCCAGTACCAATATCCCAGAATGCAAAAATAGGCAACTGAAGCTGAAAATACGATGATGAAAAATCTATCAATTTTTCTTGATAATAGAATCGATACAGAAAAAACAATGCAGAATAAGATTAAAATCATTGAGTTTGCAAGTTGCAATATGAGAGAGTAGTGTTGATGTTTGTTTTATTAAACAAAATGTCTTTACCTATATCCATACGTTAATTGAGCCGGTTGAAATCTATAGTTTTTGCAGTTTTTGCAATCGCCGATTCATACGCATCCCAGCTAAGTGATTTTGCAGCTTGTGCCGCATTGGCACCCCAATCACTCCATTGCTCAAATGATTCTGCAGCCAAAAGCAGCGCGTTTTTAATAGATTCTTCGCTGGCTTCAATCTCAATTCCCATTTTCCCATTCGCAAAACAATCGATTCCGACGAATGGCGTAATGATTAACGGCAAGCTACTTTGCATTGCCTCAATGCAGGCAAGCGACATGCTGTCAGACAAGCTTGGCATTACAAATAAATCGGCCTGCCGCAACAATTTTGGTACTTCCAAACTGGGAACTGCCCCGTGGGAAAAGACGATCCGTTGATCAAAACTGAGTTCAGTCAGCAGACGACTCACTTCTGAATCCAACTCGCCCAAAATAATCACTCTTAAACTTGATTTTTTTAGAGTGTCAATAAACTGCCTGCCAATTGATGAAAGGGCTGACAGGAAGAGATTTCCGCCCTTGGCGACTGAATTGGTTCGAGCAAAAATTACGATTGAGTCGCTGGACTTCTTGTCGCTTTTGAAAAATTTCCTTGAATCGACGCCATATGGAATTATGGAAAAATGCTTTGATTGGGTTGCAAGTTTTTCGATTTTCTGTCTAGCATAGGTTGAGGGCGCAGTTATGTAATCTGCCAGTCCTAGAATTTCAATGTTGTCGGATTCATCTCGCGGTACCCGCGGTATTCCCAACATTTTCCAGTGCGCATCTATTCGTTCAGCCGCTTCATAAGAGTAATTGATCTGATCACTCCAAAGGTGAATACCTGCAACTTTGGCTGCGCGAGCGGTTTTAGGCATGTGGTCTTGCAAAAGAACAATAGTCTTAGCTTGCCACGCATGCGTTTCTAATTTCTTTGCGACATAGGTATCGTATGAAAGTTGAAACTTCATTGGGTCACCTAAAAATGACAATAATTTTCGTATTTGCCAATAAGGTGAAGATATAACATCTTTGCTATGTAACTCATCATGCACATATCCGGCCGCTTTTTTTCCAATTTTTCCAGGAATATATTTTAAAAAATAACCTAAGCCTTTTTCATAAAGTGGAAAAGCGGCTTTTGTTTCGCGGCCTGATTTTTTACACCCTGCTGCCAAGTGAAACGCATGATGTTTGTACGGATGTACAACGAGAATGTCAGTTTTCATATGTTTTTCCAGAACCAAGCCACGCTTCATAGGGCGAAAAAAACTTAACTGGACTGTATTCAAGGGCGGTACAGCGTTCAGCGACTTTTAATGCGGGGTTGCCTGACATGACATGCCCATCAGGCACATCTTTCCGAACTACTGCTCCGGCGCCAATCACTGCGCCGCGCCCGATGGTTACCCCTGGCAATAAGATTGCGTTTGAAGCAATCCATGCGAAATCGCCAATTTTAATTTCTTTGGCGTAGGTGTTCCATGTTTTTGAATTAAGGTCATGGCTTGCAGTCAATATTTGAACGCCGTCATTGATTGAAACAAACGAACCAATCGTCACTTTTTCATGCAGTGCAATATTTACGGTCTTGGCGATGTAAGTGCTTTCACCTATATTGAGGTTTGATAATTTTCCGCTTAATGGCGTTCTATTAATTATGGAAAGTGAGCCTACTTTCCCGCCTCGAAATTTACACTTCCAGACGGCAAAACAAATCTCAAGCAATGTAACGGATGTTAGGCTTCGTTTCACCCATACAACGAACCATCGTTTGCTGAATAAATTTGGGCGTTCTCGATTTCGCCAGAGATAATCTAACCTCATAATAATCGAGCCTTGTTTCTGAATGGATTTCCTGTAACTGCTTTTAGGTACGTTGTCCAATTTTCATTTATAAATGAAATTGCGCTTGCGGTCACATAAAATAGTAGAGGTAGTTCGGCTGCTACGAGAACAATGCCCGCGCCATTAATGCCGAAGATCGGCGCGACTATTAAGGTCAAAAGGATGGAGGCAATTGCGGATGCAATAAATATCACGGATATCTTTTCATGGCGATTGGTTGCCATCAACACTACCCAACTTGTTTGCCATAAAACATTTAAAAATGTAGCTGATAAAAGTAGTATCAATAAAACTTGATTTTGTTCAAACGCATGATGCGTCCAAATTCCAACAAACCAATCACCAAGTAAACCTATCATCGTCACCGCAGATAGTGCTAACCAAAATGTGATGCATGAACTTTTTCGGTGAAGATCCCTTACCAGCGTAATTTGTTGCGCCGCATATGCCACTGAAATTTCCGGCCAAAACGCTTGGTTAATCATTGTTATTACTTGAACCAGCAGGCGAGTTAATGTGCGGTACGCTGAAAAAATAACAACGGCTGCAGGACCTAGGGTCATTCCTATTATCAGTACCATGCCTTGCAAACTTAAGGCCAAACCCAAGGGGAAGGCCATAAAAGCAACGGCCGGTTTGAGTAGGTTTCGAACCTGTTTGATAGTTGCCGCCTGGCTGCCGAGGTAGAGCCATTGCTCTTGCTTTCGTAATGCGTTCCACATTAGTAACATTCCTGCCAGCCGAGTTACCAGTGTGGCGACCGCGATGGGCAATACACCACCCCCCATCGCCAGGGCTAGCATCGCTGCAAGCCATTCCGCTAGTCGAATGGTGTTTGCTATCGCTGTGCCGGCGGCATACCTTCCGGCGGCTCGATAAGCTGCGCTGAGAACACCCCCTTGTAGGCCTACCAGCACGTAGAGTACGAGGACCATCAGTACTTGACGGGTCTGAGGTGCGCTGATGTGACTTATTGAAAGTGTTGAGTTAATAGGGGCGACGCTTATAGCGACAGCGAGGAGGGCCCCGACCAGTAACGATACGCCGCTAATAAACAACCAAATGCTTTGGTAAACCTCAAGTGCGCCTCGTCGATCGCCCTGCGCAACCCGCATGGTCATGTCGTTTGCGGCGACTGAGGCAAAGCCGACATCACTTAGTGCGAGGTAAGCAGGAATCGCACTCAATATCAGCCATTCACCATAGACCTCAACTCCCCAAAAATGCAGATACAACGGCACGCTGACCAGTTGAATCGCTATGGTGATTAACTGACCATAGGCATTTGCACCAACGTTGCGGAGTAGCTTGGACTTAAGGCTGGAATTCACGGTTCAGTCCAGTTCAATCAAATTACGTTTGACATACTGACCCGCCACCAGGTGGGTCATGTCTGGCAAGTCAGCGTTGCTCAGGCCGACGTAGCCGGTGCCTGCGATGGCAATTTTTATGGGGTGGCGGGCCTGGTTTATTCAACGCTGACGTTGAAGCGGTAGCCGTGGGTTTTAAGCAGGGCGTGCTGCTTGGCCAGGGCCAGGTCGTGTTCGACCATTTCTTTGCACATGTCTTGCGCGGTGATCTCGGGAGTCCAGCCCAGGTCTTTTTTGGCTTTGCTGGGGTCGCCCAGCAGGGTTTCCACCTCTGTGGGGCGGAAGTAGCGGGGGTCGATTTTGACCACAATGTCGCCCACCTTCAGGGCGGGGGCGTTGTCACCCGTGATGGCGGCCACTTTGGCAACTTCGTCCACGCCCGTGCCTTCAAAGGCGACGGTAATGCCCAGTGCGGCGGCGCTCCAGGTAATGAATTCGCGCACGCTGTATTGCACGCCGGTGGCAATGACATAGTCTTGCGGCTGGTCTTGCTGCAGCATCATCCACTGCATGCGCACGTAGTCTTTGGCGTGGCCCCAGTCGCGCAGGGCGTCCATATTGCCCATGTACAGGCATTGCTCCAGGCCCTGGGCGATGTTGCTCATGCCACGGGTGATTTTGCGGGTGACAAAGGTTTCGCCCCGGCGTGGGCTTTCGTGGTTAAACAGAATGCCGTTGCAGGCATACATGCCATAGGCTTCGCGGTAGTTCACCGTGATCCAGTACGCGTAAAGCTTGGCCACGGCGTAGGGGCTGCGCGGGTAGAAGGGGGTGGTCTCCTTCTGGGGGATTTCTTGCACCAGGCCATACAGCTCGGAGGTGCTGGCCTGGTAGAAGCGGGTCTTCTTCTCCAGCCCGAGGATGCGTATGGCTTCGAGCAGGCGCAGCGTGCCCAGGCCGTCAACATCGGCGGTGTATTCGGGGCTTTCGAAGCTGACGGCCACATGGCTCTGCGCGCCCAGGTTGTAGATCTCGTCGGGCTGGGTGTCTTGCACGATGCGGATCAGGTTGGTGCTGTCGCTGAGGTCGCCGTAGTGCAGGTGAAAGCGGGCGTTGTCAATGTGCGGGTCCTGGTAGATGTGGTCCACGCGCTGGGTGTTGAACTGGCTGCTGCGGCGCTTGATGCCGTGCACGATGTAGCCCTTTTCCAGCAGCAGCTCGGCGAGGTAAGAGCCGTCTTGGCCGGTGACGCCGGTGATGAGGGCGACTTTGGGTTTGGCTGCGGGGTTGGGGTTGGTGGTCATTTGTTGTGATCTCAGGCGGTTTGTTTCAGGAAGTCTTGGTAGGCCTGGGCCAGGCCGGTGGGGAGGTCGACTTGGGCTTGCCAGCCCAGGCTGTGCAGGCGGCTGCTGTCCATGAGCTTGCGGGGGGTGCCGTCGGGTTTGCTGGCGTCAAACGTGATCTGCCCGGTGTAGCCGGTGACGCGGGCGACGCTGTGGGCGAGCTCGGCGATGGTCATGTCAGACCCGTAGCCCACGTTGATGTGGCTGAGCATGGGCTGGGTGTGTTGCTCGTAGCTGGCCTTGGGCAGGTTCATCACGTGCACGCTGGCGGCGGCCATGTCGTCCACATACAGGAACTCGCGCATGGGCGTGCCGCTGCCCCAGATGGCCACCTCGGGCGCGCCAGACACCTTGGCTTCGTGGAACCGGCGGATCAGCGCGGGGATGACGTGGCTGTTTTCGGGGTGGTAGTTGTCGCCCGGGCCATAGAGGTTGGTGGGCATGACGCTGCGGTAGTCCACGCCGTGGCTGGCGCCAAACTGGCGGTTGTAGCTTTCGCAGAGCTTGATGCCGGCGATCTTGGCCACGGCGTAGGGCTCGTTGGTGGCTTCGAGCGGGCCGGTGAGCAGGGCTTGCTCGCTCATGGGCTGCGGGGCGAGCTTGGGGTAGATGCAGCTGGAGCCGAGGAACAGCAGCTTTTGCACGCCGTTACGGAACGCGGCTTCGATCACGTTGGCCTCGATCATGAGGTTCTGGTAGATGAAGTCGGCGGGGTAGACGTTGTTGGCGTGGATGCCGCCCACCTTGGCCGCGGCCAGATACACCTGTTGCGGTTTGACTTGCGCAAAGAAGGCGCGCACGGCGGCCTGGTCGGTGAGGTCGAGCTCGGCATGGGTGCGGGTGACGATGGCGCTGGCGGGGTGGCCGGCGGCGAGCAGCTGGCGCACGATGGCCGAGCCGACCATGCCGCGGTGGCCCGCCACATAAATGGTTTCTGGCTGGTTCATGGGGTGGGAACGGGGTGGGGGGCTGCGCGGCCGTAGGTGTCTTCCAGGCGGACGATGTCGTCTTCGCCGAGGTAGCTGCCGGACTGCACTTCGATCATTTCCAGCTCCAGCCTGCCGGGGTTGCGCAGGCGGTGCACCTCGCCGATGGGGATGTAGGTGGACTGGTTTTCAGACAACAGGAAGGTCTCGCTGCCGCGGGTGACTTCGGCCGTGCCTTTGACGACGATCCAGTGTTCGGCGCGGTGGTGGTGCTTTTGCAGGCTGAGGCTGGCGCCGGGCTTGACCCCTATGCGCTTGACCTGAAAGCGTTCGCCGAGGTCGATGCTGTCGTACCAGCCCCAGGGGCGGGCGACCTTGCGGTGGATCACGGCCTGGGCGCACTGCTGGCTCTCCAGCTGGGCCACCACGTCTTTGACCTGTTCGGCGCAGTCGCGGTGGGCCACGAGCAGGGCGTCGGGCGTGTCGATGATGAGCAGGTTTTTGGTGCCGAGCGCGACCACGGGGCGGTGGGGCGCGTGGATGTAGGTGTCGTGCGAGAGGTGGGCGTGGCCCTGGCCCTCGATGCGGTTGCTCTGGGCGTCGGCGGGCGTGAGTTCGGCCACGGCGTTCCAGCTACCGACGTCGCTCCAGGCGCCGGTGTAGGGCACCACGGCCACGTTGGCATGGTGTTCCATGACGGCGTAGTCGATGCTTTGCGAGCGGCAGGCGGCGAAGGCGCCGGGCAGCGGCGTGACCCATTGGGGGCCGGTGGCCTCGGTCGAAGCGAGCGGCGCGGGCAGGGCTTCGCGGCAGCTGGCCAGGATGTCGGGCGCGTGTTGCTGCAGGGCTCGCAGCAGGGTGCTGGCACGGCACAGGAAGATGCCCGCGTTCCACAGGACTTCGCCGCTCAGCAGCAGCTGCAGGGCGTGGTCGGCGCCGGGCTTTTCAATGAAGCGCTCGACTTGCTGGGCGCCGTCGGCGCGGCGGGCGCCGTGCTGGATATAGCCGTAGGCCGTGCTCGGGGAACTGGGCACGATGCCGAAGGTGACGATGGCGCCGCTCTCGGCCGCGGGCACGCCTTGTTCGACCGTGCGGGCAAAGGCCGCGGTGTCGGGGATGTGGTGGTCAGACGGGCAGAACAGCAGCAGGGCCTCGGGCTGGCCGTTCTGCTCCGCCAGCAGGGCGGCGAGCGCCATGGCGGCGGCGGTGTTGCGCGCCACCGGCTCCAGGATCACCTGGGCCGCGCCGGGCGCACTTTGCAGCGCGTCGGCCACCATGAAGCGGTGGGCTTCGGCGGCAACGACCATGAGGCCGGGGCCGAGCGGGCGCACGCGTTCGAGCGTGAGCTGGAGCAGGCTCTTGCCGTTGATCAGCGGCACGAACTGCTTGGGGAAGCTCTTGCGGCTGAGGGGCCAGAGGCGGGTGCCGGAGCCACCGCAGAGGACGACGGGGGTGAATATGTTGCGGTGCAGCATGAGATAACTATAGACGGGTCCGCCCGCAATGTCTGTAAGGCATGCGGGCGGCGTTGGGGAAAAGCTCGGGGTGGAATCAGCAGGCGCCTTCTTGTTTGAACACCACGCCCACGGTGCGCAGCATGATCACGAGGTCGTACCAGAGGGACCAGTTGCGCACATACCAGAGGTCCATGTCGATGCGGTGCTGGAAGGTGCTGCTGCTGCGGCCGCTGATCTGCCAGAGGCCGGTGATGCCGGGGCGGGCTTTGCCGTAGGCGGCGATGCTTTTGCCGTATTCGCCCAGCTCGCGGGCCAGCAGCGGGCGCGGGCCGACCAGGCTCATGTCGCCCTTCAACACGTTGATGAGCTGGGGCAGCTCGTCGATGCTGGTGCGGCGGATGAGGCGGCCGATGGGGGTGATGCGCGGGTCGTTGGCTAGCTTGAAGTTGCTGGCCAGGTATTGCACGTAGAGCTTCGGGTTGTCGGTTTTCCAGCGTTCCAGGGCGCCGTCGGCGTCCATCACCATGCTGCGGAATTTGATGAAGTCGAACAGCTCGCCGTCCACCCCCACGCGCTTCTGCACGAAGAAGGCGGGGCCAGCGTCTTCGCGCTTGATGCGCCAGGCGACCCAGGCAAACAGCGGCGCGAGCAAGACGAGCAAGGCAGCGGCGCCCGCGATGTCGAGCCCGCGCTTCAAGATCTGCGGGCCGCGGCGGTTGAGGTTGTTGCGGGCGCGCAGCAGCAAGACTTCGTGGCTGAAGAAGTGCGAGACCTCCATGCCGTAGATCGGCAGGCCGCCGATGGCGGGGACCATGACGAGGTCGTCGCGGGTGAGCATGAGCTCTTGCGAGAGTTCGCGCAGCCAGTTGTTGTCGCGGATACCGAGCACGCCCACCAGCTGGTAAGGCCCGGGCTTGGCGAGGAACTCGCGCACGGCGGGGGTGAGCGCGGTGGGGGCGAAGACCCCTTCTTTGCCGAGCGAGACGAGGCGTTCGCCGGGGTTGGGGCTGACCACGGCCACGGGCTTGTAGCCCAGCAGGGGTTCGCTGGCGAGGGCGGCTGCGGCTTTTTCAACGTCGTCGGGGTGGCCGATCAACACGTAGGGCTGGGTCAGCAGGCCGGCGCGCAGCAGGTGGGAGCGGATGGCCAGGCGGGCGAGCGGAAGAAAGATGAGCACGAGGCCCCAGGTGACGCCGGTCCAGAGGCGCGAGAGCGGCCACTTGGCGAGGTACATGATCATGGCGTCGAGCAGCGCGGCGACCACGATGACGCGGATCATCTGGCGCGCTTCGTCCCACCAGGGTTTGCGGCGGTGGGCGGTGTAGTGGCCCTGCTCGGTCCACATCCAGCCGACCATGGCGAGGGCGATGGCGGCGAACAGCGTGAGGCGCAGCTGGCCGTTGTTGGCCCACCAGATGTTCATGGCCTGCGAGAGGCTCATTTCGTCGCGGAACCAGCCGGGCAGGCGCCCGGCGACGAAGCAGCACCACAAAACGCTCAGGTCGGTGAGCACCAGACGGGCTTTGACCCAGCGCTGCCGCCGGGCGAGCTGGGCCCAGGGCGCGAGACTGCGGGCCAGGTCTTGCTCGTTGTAGAGCGGGACGACCGTTTCCTGCGCGCGCCCCGGCCCTGAAGGAGGCGTATGCACGTCTCTGTCTGGCGATGCAATCATGAAATTCCCCGACTTTGTATTTGTTTGAACTTGCAACCTTCGGGCCAGGTACGCCGCAAACGAGGTCATACCGACTAAACCATAGGTTCTTTTCGCCACAGTGACAGCAGGCAAAAAGCCCTACGCCTGTGAACCTTCAGTTTAATCGACCACCTTACGATTGGTAACACCTGTGGTCGAGTGACCCTAGGGTGTCCTTCTTTTGGGGGATAGGCGTTGCCGGGTCAGGCGACGAACGGCGGCCCTTGTTACAAAGCATGCAGCGGCGCGGTGCGTTCCCCGGGGGGTATCGCACAGGCTTGGTGCCGGTGGGTGGCTGGTGCCGGGGGTGTTGGCCGCGCGGCTGCACGGGGCGGGGCCGGGATCTCAGATGGCCGTGAGGTCGGTCTGGATGGGCCAGTTCAGCGCGTTGCTGCTGGCGGGGCTGCTACCAAATTGATGTTGCAGCAGCAGGGTGTAGCGCCCGGGGCGGTTGCTGCAGAGGCGGTAGCCACCGGCCACGGGGCTGAGCTGCACGCCACTTTGTGGTGCGGTCGAGAGTTGCCAGCCGTCAAGTGCGGGGTCGGCCAGACGCAACGTGACGCAAAAACCACGTTTCATGTTCGACATGACCACCAGGCGCTGCTGGGCGCTGAGGCTGCCGTCGGCCTCGGGGTCGATCTGCAGCGGGTGGCTGTTTTCCAGCACGCGCATGACGGGCGGGATGACGATGCGGAAGTTGAGCGTGGCGCTCGCCCCGCGGCTTTCGCTCCCCGTGACCACCACGCTCTCGCTCAGCCCATTCACAGGCGCCAGCAGCAGGCCCAGGGCCGTGAGTGCGGTCACCAGTGCCGGGCGGATCGAGGGGGACATGCCCCACTATCGGCCTATGGGGTGAAAACTTGAAGAGGGTCGGGGGCTGATCTGGGCAGCAAGACCTCAATCCGCGCGCTGCACCGGCAGGCTGAGCTGGGTGGTTTCGCGCAGGCGCACGTCGACTTTGGCCTGGCCTTCGTCGACCACGCTCCAGGGCAGGGGCAGGGTTTCGTTGCGCACGCTGACGGTGCGCGGGCCGCTGGCGACGAAGGGGAATTCGAAGCGGCCCTGGGCGTCGGTGCGCACGGCGTAGCGGTTGTCGAGGTAGACCGTGACGCCGGGCGCGCCGGTTTCGCTGGCTTCCTGGGTGCCGCTGCGGTTGGCGTCGAAGTAGACGACGCCTGCGATGCGGCCGCCACCTTCGCTGGGGCGCCCGCCCAGGGGCACGCTGCGGCTGCCGGCCTGCAGCTCGTAGCGGAGCACGGCGTAGAAGCTGCGGTCGTTGTCGGTCGGGGTGTCGGTGACGATGGGGGCGAGCGGGTCGAGGGGGCGCACGGTGCGGCTCTGGCCGAGGCTGCGGCTGTAGTTGCCTTCGAGGCTCCAGCGCTGGTTGACGCGCCAGACGCTGCCGAGGTTGATGCCGTGGCGGCGCTGGCCGTTGTTGCCTTGTTCGGTCTGCAGGGTGCCGCGCAGGCTGGTGTCGCCGGTGATCGGGGCGGTGAAGGCTAGCGCGGCGGACCAGAGGGTTTCGTCTTCGCGGTCGGGGTCGATGGAGCCGTCGGCGGTGGCCTGGTTGCGGGTGAGGCCGAAGCTGGTGGAGACGCTCCAGCCCTGGGGCACGGTCCAGTCCTGGTCGTAGCTGATCGCCTGTGAGCGGGTCTGGCTGGCGGCGCCGCCGCTCAGGGTGAGGCGCAGGCCGCTGGTGCCGAGCGGGTTTTGCCAGCGCCAGTCGCCGTAGCTGCTCCAGGCGTCGCCGTCGAAGTGGCGCACGGAGGCGCCGGCGCCGAGGCTGCTGGCGCGGCTGAGGCGCCAGCGGGCGCTGCCCGAGGCGTAGCTGCCGTCGCGGGTGCGTCCACTGATGGAGCGCAGCCAGTCGACCGAGCCTTCGGCGGACCACTGGCGGGTGCGCCATTCGCTGCGCACGGTGGCGCCTTGCACGTCGGCGGGCATGGCCTGGCCGGCCCAACTGAGGCCGGGGTCGAGGCGGTAGACGCCGATGCCGTGCTGGCGCGGGCCGTCGTCCCATTCGCTGTCGATCCAGAAGCCCTGGGGGTTGTTGGCTTCGCCGGGCATGGCGCTGGTGGCTGGGGTGTCGCCGCGGCTGAGGATGAGCTGGCCCTGGGTGCGACGGCTGTCGCCTTCGTGGCGCAGGGCGAAAAGGGTGGACCGGGCGTCGAGCGGGGTGCCGGTTTCGCGGGTCTGGCCGAGGGCGGTGACGCGGCTGGCGTCTTCGTGTTGCAGGGCGAGGGTCCAGCCGGGCAGGCCGAGCGGGTCGGTGCTGTCGGGGCTGGCGCCGAGGTGCCACTGGGCGCCGAGCGTGGTGCGACGGCCGCCGAGGCCGCGGAAGCCGCTGGCGGGCAGGCTCTCAATCTGGCCGGGTTCGCCGCTGCCGGCCTGCAGGGTGACGCCGCTGGCGGGGTCGAGCCATTCGCCGGCCAGGCCACGCAGGGTGGCCGAGGGCAGGTACACGCGCGACGGCAGGCGGGTGATGCCGGGCGCGGGCGCGGTGATGACGCCGGCTTCGTGATTGCCGATCCAGCCGCTGGCCAGCGGCAGGCCGCGCTGGCGCAGGGTGAGCGTGCCGCGGCTTTCACGCGGGGTGAGGCTGCCGTCGAGCGAGAGGGCGCCGTGGTTGGGGGTGTCGAGCAGGCCGTAGAGGGCGAAGGCGGTCTGGGTCTTGCGCTCGGTGTCGAAGGGCTGGGTGCCGAGGCGGGTTTCGAGGCGCAGGAAGCGCGGCCAGCCGGCTTTGTCGTATTCGAAGCCGCCGTCGTCGTCGTCGAGGGGCGCGAGGCCTTCGATGACGCGGTCCTGGTAGCCGGCGTCGGTGGGGGCTTCAGCGTTGTCGGGGGCGGGAGCAAGCGTCGCGGTCGGGGCGGCCGGGGGAGCAGCGGGCGCGGGCGTTTGCGCGTGCAGGCCCGGCGCGAACGCGCCGAAAAGGGCCAGCAGGCTACAGGACGACGCCCGGCGCGCCAGGGTCATGGGGCGACGAAGCTCGTGTCCAGCGGCAGGCGGTTGGCGCCCCATTCGAGGCTGCCTTTGACGCTCAGCGGGAAGCGGATCTCGGGCGCGGTCTTGCCGTTTTCGGGCACGGGGCTGAGCGCGACGCGGCGGGTTTCGCCGGGCAGGATGGGCAGGTCGGCGGGCGACATTTCGAACTTGGTGCCAGCAGCGTCGGTGCCGTTGACGAAACCTTCGAGGCGGCCGTGGGCGTTGCCGGTGTTGCGCACGTCGAGCGTGGCGGTGGGTTTGCCGTTGACCTGAACGACCTGCTGGGTGCTGATGCTGAGCTGGGGCGCGGCGCCGCCGATGGCGGCGTAGACGATGACACCGATGCGCCCGCCGACGGGAAAGCTGATGTTGCCCTGCACCTTGGCCGGGTCGAGGCCTTCAACCATGAGGGCGAAGCGGCATTCGCGCGGCGGCGTGCCGGCGGGCGGGTTGATCTCGAAGCGGTAGCGGTAGCGCGCACCGGGTTCGATGCTGAGTTCGCGGCGCTCGATGGCGACCCAGGGGCGGCAGCTGTCGGGGGCGAGTTCGGTGCTGAAGCTGACCGAGTTGTCGGGGTTGAAGGTCCAGTCGGCGGTGTAGACGCGGTAGTTGCCTTTTTGCTGGCCGACGTGCTGGATCTCCAGCACCTGGCGCAGGGGCTTGCCGGCTTCGGCCTGGACTTCAAAGCGCGGCGGCGAGATGTAGGCGGCGAAGCCCTGGGCTTGGGCAGCGGCGGGCAGCATGGCCGCGGGCAGCAGGAGCGCCATCAGGCGGGAGGCGGGCAGGAGGTTCATGGGCGCTGGGTGCCGGGGGTCGAGTCGGTGTCGAGCTCGAAATGGAAGTTGAGGCGGCGGCTGTTGCTCTGCCAGTCGGGGCCGGAGCGCAGGCGCACGAGCATCTGGTCGCGCAGGGCGTTGGTGGTGATGTTGCCGGCGTAGACAAGGGCGCGTTCGCCCGAGACGAGGCGCCCGGCGAGCAGTTTGCCGTCGGTGGTCCAGACGGCTTCGAGGGTGGACGTCTCGTCGCGCGGCAGCACCATGTAGACGCGGCCGCTGCGGCCTATCCAGTCCTGGGTGTTGATGTGGATGTTGACGCGCACCCAGGCTTCCATGCCGCCGTCCTGGTCGCCGCGGGTCTGCGGCAGCCACTGCATCTGCGCGGTGGGCGGCACGGTGTGGCTGAGCGAGTCGTCAAGCTGGTGGGTTTCGGCGACGGCGGCGGTGGATATGAACAGCGCGGCGAACGCTGCGACGAGGCGGGCAAACAGCGGCAGGTTCATGGGCTGCTCAATGTGTAGGTGACCTGGCCGTTGTAGGTGCCGGCCGCGCGCAACGCGCTGTTAGCGTAGATGAAGGAGTGGCAGTTTTCGATGTAGCGGTTGGCCGGGACGGTGGCCAGGGTCTGCGTGCCGCCGTTGAATGTGCCGGCAGGAATGACGTTGGGCACGCTGCTGCCGGGCGCGGAGACGGTCCAGCTGATCTGCGAGAACGGAATCGTGTCGCCGGCGGCGTTGGTGAGGTTGGCGGGCGAGGTGACGCGCAGGGTGGCGCTGGCGGGTTGGTTGTTCTGGTTGCGGCGGTAGGACGCGCCGACCATGACCTGCGTGGACGGGTTGGGACAGGTGGTGTAGTTGTCGCCGTAGAGGCTTCTGGACTGGGTGCTGTTGCTCGTCATGGGCTGGGCAGTGCCGCTGAGCAGCTGGGCGGCGCTGAGGTTGGCGCTGACGAGGTTGACGGTGCCGTTGTTGCCATCAAACGTGCCGTTGCCGACGTGCAGGAAGACCCGGCGCGACGCGGCGGCGATGGTGAGCGACCAGGCGTGGGCCGCCGCGAATTGCCCGAGGCTCAGCACGACCAGGCCCAGGGCGGCGAGCCGGCGGGGGCTGAGGATGGGCGGCTTCATGGGTTCGTCATGGCTTCGTTGTGACCGGGGGAGTGGTCAGGGATTGCAGGGAAACGGCGGCTGAAAAAGACGAACGGAGGGCTGCTGTGCGCGAGCCCTCCGTTGTTTTGTCGTGTGCAGCCGGTCTGTGCCGGCTTGGCGATCGTTTCCCGACGATCAGGGCAGTGCGGCGGTGTAGGTCACCGTGGTGTCGTAGGTGCCGGCACCCACGGGGGCGGTGGCGCCTTGGTGGTTATAGCTGAAGGTCCAGGTGCCGCTGCGGTTGATGACCTTGCTACCGACGTTCGTTGGCACGGGAGTGGCTGCTGCGTTAAAGGTCGGGTGTGCGAGGGTCCCAGTGGTGTTGGCCACGGAGATGCTCGACAGCGGGATGGTTTCGGTGCCGTCTGTCAGGTCGGCGCCGGTTGAGGCAAAGTCGACGGTACCCACGTTGGACAGGAGGGCGACGCTCACCGTGCCACCGGTGGTGGGGGCAACAGCCCCATCCAAGGTGACTTGCGGATCGCTCAACGCGAACTCAACTCTGTCTGTCGTGTTCGTGTTGGTCAGGATGGCACCGGTGCCGATCTTGAGCGCGATGAAGCCGGGGATGACCACGCGGAAGTTCAGGTCGGCGGCGGCATCAGCACCGCCGAGAGCCAGGTTGGACTCGGCCGAAGCCAGCAGAGGAGCGGCCAGCGCAAGGGCCACAGCGGTTTGGATGAACAAAGACTTTTTCACGACGTTTCCTAGGAACAAAAATTTCCCTGACTGAACACTTTCTGGTCAATGACCAGCGGTGCTTCTATGTCTTGATGCTACGGAAAGTGCCTGTTTCAGGCAACCTGTCCGCATGAAAAAACGCACAGTTTCAACAACTTACGGCCGAGATGTTAACCAACGGTCGAGTTTGTGGATTGAGCGGTATCAAAAAGCGCTCAAGTTTTGCGTCCGTTTGTCGTGGGTAGTGATTTGGTCAACAAATGCGAGAGCGGCAAAGCGCCCGCGGCCTTCACTTCGCCGAGCGAAAAGCTGGTGTGCAGGTCTTTCACGTTGGGCAGGTTGATCAGCACCTCGCGTGCGAAACGGCTGAAGTGGTTGAGGTCGGGGCAGACGACCTGCAGCTCGAAGGTGCCCGAGCCGCTGATGTAGTGGCAGGAGACGATTTCCGGGATGTCGCGGATGGCGGTTTCCATCTGGCGCAGGGCGTCGCCGCTGTTGCGTTCGGCGTCGATGCGGACAAAGGCGAGCACGCCCAGGCCGATTTGGGTGCGGTTGATCTCGGCGCGGTATCCGAGGATGAACCCCGCCTCTTCCAGCGCCCGCACGCGCCGCCAGCACGGCGCCGCCGACAGGCCCACGCGGTTCGCCAGTTCGGCGTTGGTCAGCCGGCCGTCGGCCTGCAATTGATGCAGGATGGCGATGTCAAACTTGTCGAGTGTTTCCATGATGGGGTCATTCTAGAAAGAAGCGTTCTTCTGTGACCTGATATCAGAAAGGAAACCATCGCAGATGGCGGCTCCCGCTTCACCCGTCCGTGGAGGGGTGGTCTCCCTTCAGCGCAGGGTGTCCGCCGACGCGCCTGACGGAATCTTCTGGGTGATGTGTCCGTCGGGCGTCAGTGCGCTGACGGCAATGTCCTGTGCGGACCCCAGGGCCGGTTTTCTGATGCGGATTTCGAAGCCGTTTCGCAGTGGGGCATTGGGATAGTGGTGCTGGATGTCGGGTCGTTCGGTGGCCTGCCATGCTTCGATGGGCACGGCTTGGTGCTGGATCGTGACGACGAATCCGGCCGCGGGCCGGGTTTTCCAGAGCAGGACCCAGCCGGTGATGGTGATGAAGCCGGCCTGCTCTTCGAGAGCGTCGACATGGCCCACCACGGGCAGGTGGATGGCGATGCTGGCCGTGGGCGTGGCCGCTGGATTTGTCAGCGGGCCGGAAGGGTCGGCCAGCCCGATGCGCCCGGCCAGGTCCTGGCACCGGGCTTTCAGTTCAACGATGTGCTGCGCGCATGGGTGGGACGGCACATCGTTGTTGTCGTGACCGAGAAAGAACGGGTCATCGAGCGGGCCGCATTCCGGATATGCCCTGCCGCGCGAGGCTTTGCGGCGAACATACTCGGCATAGGACTTGATGACGTAGTGGTTGATGCGGAACCGGGTCCAGCACACATCGCCAGACAGGCTCGGGTTGCGCTGGCCGGCGGAATAGTAGTCGCGCTTTTCAGTGCCATCGGTGTGCAGGTAGCGGTAGCCGGGCTTCAGCTGGCAGCTGTGCGGGCAGATGAATCCGGCAAAAGCCTCGATCCGGATGATGGACTTGAAATGGTGGTTCAGATGGTGTTGCTGCGGGGCGTGGTGCAGAAAGCGTTCGGTCACGAGCCCGCTTTCTTCAACCACTTTCATCGATGAGCCGTAGGTGGCCCAGTTCAGCGCCAGGGCCCCGACATCGGGGTGGGCGTGCATGGTGGCTTGCAGGAGGTCGGACACGGTGTCCGGATGGTGGCTGGGCCAGAGGAACTCGTCGGCGTCCATGAAGGCCATCCATTCGACTTCGTGTCCATGGCGCCGGACGATTTCTTCGTAGACGGGCAGCTGGGGGCCGATGCCCGGGGTGGTGGCGTAGGAGAAACAGGTGATGGGCAGTGTCTGGCTCAGCGCCTGGAGGAGCGGCCAGGTGTTGTCGCTGCTGTCGTTGTTGACGACGTAAAAATGATCGAACCCCATCAGGCTGTGGTGGGCCAGCCACTCGATGAGGTACGGGCCTTCGTTCTTCACGATGATGGCCATTCCGACACGCGGCTTGTCTGTTTTCATGGGGGCTTCACGCCAGACAGGCGTCGTGACGGGGGAGGACGATGGCACTGGTGCGGTGGGCGTAGTGCGTGGGCACCCGATGGTGATCGGGCCAGATGCTGTATTCGAAACCCCGTTCTTCGATGTCGACGATCTGGTGGGGGAGCCTGCCGGTGCGCAGGGTGGCGAGGATGGCCAGCGTGTAGCAGATCGGGCCAGACAACCGCAGTACCCCGTTTTTCCCTGTAGCGCAGGGGTCTGTCCGGTAGTTCCGGATGTTGTGAAGCGTGGCCTGGATCACCGATTGGAGGAAAGGGTGGCCCGGTTCGGCAACGATGAACCATTGCTGGAATTCGCCACCCGGTGTCTGGCTCAGTTCAGGGTGCAGGCCCCAGTTTTCCCAGCGCTGGTCTTTGGCGTTCTTCCATTGAGAGAGCAGGAACGCGTCGGACGGCTGGATGGCTTGTCGCAGGGGCACGTTCACCGTGCTCTTGATGTCGAGGTAGACGCCGCCTTCGCGGTATATGACCAGGTAGCGAAAGAGGTCGGCCAGAACGACACCGTAGTCCGGGCTGATGGTCCTGACGGTTTCGAAGACCTCGGGCTCGAAATGCTGGCGGATGTAGTCCATCACGTCGGCGTCTTCATAGACCGTGTGTTTCCACTCGGGATTGCGCTCCGTGAGGCGTTGCAGATTCGCCTGGACGGCGGTCGGCAAGGCCGCTCTGGAGGGGCAGGTCTGGTGCAACAGTCGGGGGATGGCCATGGTGGCGCGCGTGAGCGATGAAAAAATCGTAACAATTTGCACCATTGTTGGCGAAAAGGCATGAAATGCCTGTTGCACATGTGCGCCAGAATGGTGGCGAACGTCGTTTTTTTGAGTTGCGTGACCGGTGGCGCTGCACCCCCGCGCGTTCCGGATGGCATCCCACAGTTCTTCATTTGTGCAGAACAGCCCTGCCGACCGCATTCAGTCTTTCAAAATTTGCGTGTTCATGGAAAGGTTCTTTCCCGAACAGGGCAAACACGGGCATGAAAAGCAAACACCTGTCAGTGCCCGGGTCATACACTGTGCGGCACACTGAAACCCGCTCGCTCCCACCCGGAGCGACCCGAAAAAAACCCGCCCACGAGGCGGTTCACCGGCCTTGCCAGGAGACAACAAGATGAATGCCCCACTGCCCGAACACATCCGCCGCGCGCTCGAAACCGTCACGCTGGACGACAAATATTCCCTCGACCACGGCCGCGCTTTCATGAGCGGCGTGCAGGCGCTGGTGAAGCTGCCCATGCTGCAGCGCCAGCGCGATGCGCTGCAGGGCAAGAACACGGCGGGCTTCATCAGCGGTTACCGCGGTTCGCCGCTCGGCGGCTACGACCAGGCCCTGCAGAAGGCGGCGCCTTACCTGAAGCAGCAGAACATCGTCTTCCAGCCGGGCGTGAACGAGGAACTGGCGGCGACCGCGCTCTGGGGCACGCAGCAACTTGGCTTTGCACCGCCCGGCAGCAACAAGTTCGACGGCGTGTTCGGCATCTGGTACGGCAAGGGCCCGGGCGTGGACCGTTGCTCTGACGTGTTCAAGCACGCCAACATGGCCGGCACCACGCCCTGGGGCGGCGTGATCGCGGTGGCCGGTGACGACCACGTGGCCAAGAGCAGCACCGCCGCGCACCAGAGCGACCACATCTTCAAGGCCTGCGGCCTGCCGGTGTTCTTCCCGACCAGCGTGCAGGACATCCTGGACCTGGGGCAGCACGCCATCGCCATGAGCCGTTTCTCCGGCGTCTGGGCCGGCATGAAGACGATCCAGGAGATCGTCGAGTCCAGCGCCACGGCCATGATCGACCCGGAGCGGGTCGAGATCGTGATCCCCGAGTTCGACATGCCGCCCGGTGGCGTGCACATCCGCTGGCCCGACCACGCGCTGGACCAGGAAGCGCGCCTGTTTGACTACAAGTGGTACGCAGCGCTGGCCTACATCCGCGCCAACAAACTCAACCACAACGTGATCGCCGGCCCGAACGACCGCTTCGGCATCATCGCCAGCGGCAAGGCCTTCAACGACACGCGCCAGGCGCTGCTGGACCTGGGCCTGGACGACGCCACCTGCCGCCGCATCGGCCTGCGCCTGCACAAGGTCAACGTGGTGTGGCCGCTGGAAGCGCAGACCACGCGCGAGTTCGCCACCGGCCTGCGCGAGATCCTGGTGGTGGAGGAGAAACGCCAGGTCATCGAATACCAGCTGAAAGAAGAGCTCTACAACTGGCGCGGCGACGTGCGCCCGCACGTGCTGGGAAAGTTCGACGAAGTCGAAGGCGATTTCACCGGCGGCGAATGGAGCATGCCCAACCCGAGTGCCCACACCCTGCTGCGCGCCAACGCCGACCTGTCGCCGGCGATCATCGCGCGCGCCGTGGCCCGGCGCCTGCGCAAGATGGGCCTGCCCGAGGACGTGCAGGCGCGCGTGGACGCGCAACTGGCGATCCTGACGGCGCAGGAGCAGTCGATGCAGACCCTGCTGACCAAGGGCGTGGAAGGCGCCGAGCGCCAGCCCTGGTTCTGCTCGGGCTGCCCGCACAACACCAGCACCAAGGTGCCCGAAGGCTCGCGCGCCATGGCCGGCATCGGCTGCCATTTCATGACCATCTGGATGGACCGCGCCACCGTGGGCTTCACCCAGATGGGTGGCGAGGGTGTGCCGTGGATCGGTCAGCAGCCGTTCAGCCACGACCAGCACATGTTCGCCAACCTGGGCGACGGCACCTACTTCCACAGCGGCATCCTGGCGATCCGCCAGAGCATCGCCGCCGGCGTGAACATCACCTACAAGATCCTCTACAACGACGCCGTCGCCATGACGGGTGGCCAGCAGGTGGGCGAGCGTCCGGAGGGCCACTCGGTCGTGCAGATCGCGCAGAGCATGCGCGCCGAGGGCGCGGTGAAGATCACCATCGTCACCGACGAGCCGGAGAAATACGCTTCGGTGAGCGGCCTGCCGAGCGGCATTGCGATCCAGCACCGCGACACGCTGGACGCGGTGCAGCGCGAGTTCCGCGAGATCAATGGCACCACGGTCATCATCTACGACCAGACCTGCGCCACCGAAAAACGCCGCCGCCGCAAGCGCGGCACCCTGGTGGACCCGGCCGAGCGCGTGGTGATCAACGAGCTGGTGTGTGAAGGCTGTGGCGACTGCAGCGTGCAGAGCAACTGCCTGTCGGTGGAACCGCTGGAGACCGAGTTCGGCCGCAAGCGCACCATCAACCAGAGCAGCTGCAACAAGGACTTTTCCTGCGTCAAGGGCTTCTGCCCGAGCTTCGTCACCGTTGCAGGCGGCCAGCTGCGCAAGAAGGACAAGCAGGCCGGCGCGCCGGAATGGACCGGCGGCGCGGTGCCGCAACCGGCCCTGCCCGCGCTCGACGCCGAGGCCTGGGGCATCATCGTCGCCGGCGTTGGCGGCACCGGGGTCATCACCATCGGCCAGTTGCTCGGCATGGCGGCGCACATCGAGGGCAAGGGCATCGTCACGCAGGACGCGGCGGGCCTGGCGCAAAAAGGCGGCGCCACCTGGAGCCATGTGCTGATCGGCGCGCACCAGGACGCGATCCGCACCACGCGCGTATCGGCCGCCTCGGCCGACCTCGTGATCGGCTGCGACCCCATCGTCGCCGCGCACAAGGACACCTGGCTGCGCCTGCGCGCCGGCCGCAGCCACGTGGCGCTCAACGCCAGTGCCACGCCCACGGCCGCCTTCGTGACCAACCCGGACTGGCAGAACCCGGCGCAGGCCTGCGTGGACGCGCTGACGCAAAGCCTGGGCGCGGACGAGGTGGGCGTGTTCGACGCCGAAGCTGCTTCGACCCGGCTGATGGGCGACAGCATCTACACCAACCCCATGATGCTGGGCTACGCCTGGCAGCGCGGCTGGGTGCCGCTGGGGCTGGACGCGCTGATGCGCGCCATCGAACTCAACGCGGTGCAGGTGGACAAGAACAAGGCCGCCTTCGAGTGGGGCCGCCGCGCCGCACACAACCCGCAGGCCGTGGCCGCGCTGCTGGCCCCGGCTGGCGCGGGCGCGCAGGTGATCCAGTTCAAGAAGCGGGAGAGCGTGGCCGAGCTGATCGCGCGCCGCGTCGAGTTCCTCACCGGCTACCAGAATGCTGCCTACGCTGCCGACTACCAGCACTTCGTGGAGAAGGTGCGGGCGGTGGAAGCGCCGCTGGGCAAGTCCACATTGACCGCGGCGGTGGCGCGTTACCTCTTCAAACTCATGGCCTACAAGGACGAGTACGAGGTGGCGCGGCTGCACAGCGACCCGGCCTTCCACGCCCGGCTGGCGAGCCAGTTCGAGGGCGACTTCAAGCTGCAGGTGCACCTGGCGCCGCCGCTGATCGCGAAGAAGAACAACAAGGGCGAGCTGGTCAAGCAGAAGTTCGGGCCCTACATGTTCACCGTCTTCCGCTGGCTGGCGAAGTTCAAGGGCCTGCGCGGCACGGCGCTGGACATCTTCGGCCGTACCGAAGAGCGCCGCACCGAGCGCGCCCTGATCGGCGAATACCGCGAAGCCATCGAGTCGCTGCTGGACACGCTGGACGCCGGCAACCACGCGCTGGCCCTGGAGATCGCCAGCGTGCCCGAGCAGATCAAGGGCTACGGCCACGTGAAGGCACGCAACCTGGCGGCGGCGAGCAGCCGATGGGCGGCGTTGCGGGATCAGTGGCGCAACGGTGAGACAACCGAAGTCCGGGTGGCCTGACCCACACCCGTGCCACCGACCCCGGGGCCGGCCCCCGGGGTCGGCCGCTCCCTCGGGGGATACCCCAGTGACCCCGGCCATTTAAGCTTCTGTTAAGAAAGCGTTCACACCATGGTCCGCGTTGCCCATGCAACGTCATGAGGGGCCAACATGCGGATTTTGGTGGTTGAAGACGATGCCGGGATCGCCAGGGGCTTGCGCACCAACCTCAAGCAGCGCGGCTACGTGGTGGATGTCTGCGATTCGGTACAGCACGCCTGGACCAGTGTCAGTGTCGAGCGCTTCGATCTGATCCTGCTGGACCTGGGACTGAGCGACGGAGACGGTTCGGAGTTGCTGCAACGCATCCGCCAGTGCACGCCCTCGCAGAGTGCACACATCAACACCGACACGCCGGTGCTGATCATCACGGCGCGCGAAGGGGTCTCTGACCGGATCAGCGGGCTGAACCGTGGCGCCGACGATTACCTGGTCAAGCCGTTCGACTTCGACGAGCTCGAAGCCCGGATGCGCGCCTTGCTGCGCCGTGCGGCCGGGCGTTCGCAGCCGACGGTCACACGGGGCAATATCGTGATCGATCCGGCCAACCACTCCGTGTTGCTCGATGGCACGCCTGTGGAACTGTCGCGGCGCGAGTTCACCTTGTTGCTCCTGTTGCTCAACGCCAAAGGACGCATCCTGTCGCGCCAGCAGCTCGAATCCCGTCTCTACAACTGGGACGGTCTGGTGGAGAGCAACGCCGTGGAGGTGCATGTGCACCACCTGCGCCGCAAGCTGGGTGACGGCTTGATTCTCAACATGCGCGGGGTGGGCTACTACATCGCACAGCCGGAAGCCGAGCGCCAGTCGCTACCGACATGAACCCGCTGCACCTCCAGCCCACCCTCACCCGGCGCCTGCAGCTGTGGGTGCTGTGCGCGCTGGTCGTGATGTGGCTGGGCTTCGTCTGGCTGGCCTACAAGACCGGTGCCAACGAGTCCGACGAACTGACCGATGGCCACCTGGCCAGCATGACGGCGATGCTGCTGAACCAGCGGTCGCTGGACTTTGTGGCGGATGTCCACCAGACGCCCCGCGTGCGGGCGCCGCGGCTGATCTACCACGATTACCAGCAGACGCTGAGTGTGGCGTCGTGGGACGCGCAGGGCCGCCTGCTGGCTTTTCAGGGCGATGCCCCGGTGCCGTCGTTCGATGCCGCAACGGGGTTCCGGGAGCTTGTGCTGGGTGAGCCCGAGACCCGCTGGCGGGTGTTTTCGCAGTGGGACGTCAGCCGCAGTCGCATGGTGATGGTGCTCCTGAACATGGGCGAACGCGCCGATCTGGCCGCGGACATTGCGCAGCAAATGAGCGTGCCAGGCTTCTGGCTGCTGCCGGCCTTGTCGGCGTTGCTCATGCTGGCCATCTGGCGTGGCCTGCGACCGCTCTACCAGCTGTCCGCCGAAGTGGCGCGCATCGATGTGTCGCGTGCGGAACGTGTGCCCGAGCGCTACAACATGCGCGAATTTGCATCGGTGGTCTCGTCCATCAACACCTTGATCAACAACCACAGCGCAGCGCTGGAACGTGAGCGCCAGCTGGCCAACGAGGTGGCGCACGAGCTGCGCACGCCCCTGTCCTCGCTGTCGTTGCAGCTCAAGGCGCTGCAGGGCTGGCTCGATCCGGAGGAGCGTCAGGAAATCCTGGCCCAGATGGAGTGCGACACGTTGCGCGCCGGCCGCGTGCTGAACCAGCTGCTGGCGCTGGCACGCGCCAGCCGGACCGAAATGCAGAACATGGCCGAACCCGTCGATCTCGGCGCCATGGTGCGCCGGCTGGTGGCGGATGTCGTCCGCAATCCCCGGGTGGACAACCACCCGCTCCGCGTGGACGTGCGTGAGGAGGTGACCGTCCATGCCCACCCCTTGCTGGTGGAGCTGGCTTTGTGCAATCTGGTCGACAACGCCTTGCAGCACACCCCACCGGGCACCGCGGTGGAGATCCAGCTGTTGCGGGCGGGTACCGAGGTGTGGCTTCAGGTGTGTGACGACGGCGCAAGCCATTCGGCACCGCTCGCCGCGCTCCGCCGCCCCCACGCCACCGAGCGGCTGGGCCTGGGGCACAAGATCGTCCAGCGGGCGATGGAAGTCCAGGGCGGGCGCTTCGAACGGGCCGAAGCGCCGGCGCCTTTCACCACCTGCTTCCGGTTGGTGTTTGTGGTCGGGATCCGGACCCTGGCCGAAGGGCCGGAAAAGACGGCCACTTCCGCACCAGACGATCTCTCGCTTTTGTCTGCCTCCCCGTCTGCCTGACGGGCGGCGCGAGCCCGGCCGGTCTGCAGCGCCGGTTCACCCCCTCCCCACGGTTTCACCCTCCGGCGCAATGCGCCCGGTCTGTCATCGCGCTCGATCGGCCGCGCGCGGCGCAGGCGCCCGGGACGTCGCGCCCGCCCGCGGCTGACAGGCCCCCATCCAGAAAGGGGGTGGACCCTACCGAACGGGTGGGGTGTCACCGTAAAGACGTACTCCGGCACACCGATCACAGTAATAAAACGTTACTTGGGTCCACTTTCTGTGATCGGGTAGCGACCCGTGCGTACTTTCGTCCGCACACCGGTTGTTCTTCTTTTCAGGGGTATTCCATGGCCACCAACTACCAGCTCAAACCGTACGCCTTCAACTTCAACGACCTGAAGTTTCTGGAAAAACAGATCAACTTCAAGCCGCTGTTCGATGAACAGGGCAATGCCATCATCCAGTGGGACGGCACCGGCGCCGTCTACAACTCCAACGACATGGCCACCCGGGTGCTCTATGACGACCAGGGATCCGCTCTGGCCAACATCGCTGCGTACGGCACCTCCTACGCCTATGTGACCGATTTCGCCGGCCTGCGCGAGCCGTCGGGTCACAACAACAACCTGTACCTCGTGAACGCCGACTGGGGCGCCAACGACCAGCCTTTCCTGCAACGCACCCAGGTGGTGTTTGACCAGTACGTCAAGCCGCTGTCGGGTGCCCTGCAGCCCGACCCCAGCAACCCGGCCAACTACGACATCGATGGCAATCTCGTGGCGAATCCGACGATGGTGCCGGTCGACCCGAATGCGTTTTATGCACTGAAGTTCGCCACGCCTCCCGCGGCGGGCGCCGACTACGAAAAGACGGCGACCCACACGGTGCAGAACGTGGTGGACTACACGCCGCGCATGATCAGCCAGTTGACGACGACGGCGGGCGCGACCTTTGGCACCGATGGCAACAACCACATCATCAAGGACGCCAACGGCTTCACCCAGGTCAACGACTACGGCGACCTGCAGGCGTCCGGCCTTCTGGACACCCAGGCGCAAGGCAACACCGAGTACTTCATCGGTGCCACCAACCCCGGCGTGGCGCCGGTCAACGGCTGGTTCGTGCTGTTCGGCCAGTTCTTCGACCACGGCCTCGATTTCATCGGCAAGGGTTCTGACGGCACCAAGATCACCATCAACCTGGCCACCGACGACCCGATGTATGGCGTGATCGACCCGAACACCGGCCAGCCCACCACCCAGATCGTCATCTCGCGCGCCGACGTGAGCGGCTTCACCGCCGACGGCACCGCGCAGTGGGTCAACCACACCTCGCCCTACATCGACCAGAGCCAGACCTACGGCTCCGACCAGGAAGTGACCGACATCCTGCGCGAATGGGTGTCCACCGACGGCGGGCTGACCTACCACGCCAGCTCGCACCTGATCGACGGCCAGACCTCCGTGGCCTGGAAAAACGCCTTCGGCGAAACCACCAACGCCACCTTGCCCACGCTGAACGAGCTGCGTGCCCACCTGCTCGCCACCGGCCGTGACGACCTGACCTGGGAAGACGTGGCCAACCTGCGCAACCGCGACGCCAGTGGTCATGTTGATGGAACGGGTTCTTCGGGCCAGGCGCTGATTCTGGATGCGAATCCGCACTTCGATACCGCCCATTTCACTCAGGCAACTCAAGACGCGCTTGCAGCCATCGGTATCGTCGCTGATATCAACGGCAACTACGCTTTGGGTGGGCCGAATTCTCTCGGCACCATCATCAACTTCCAGACGATTGAGCCGATGTCTGCGAACACCTCGGACCCTCTCAATGCGCTGGCCCAAGAGGTGCTGCTCGAGTCGGTGGGTAACCACTACATTGCCGGCGATGGCCGTGTGAACGAAAACATCGGCCTGACCGCCGTGCACCACGTCTGGCACGAAGAGCACAACTTCCAGGTGCGCAACATCCAGAACGCCCTCGCCACCGAAGACCTCCGCCAGGAGCGTCTGGACCAGGCTGGCACCTACAACCACGACCTGCTGCATGAATGGCAGACTGGCATCAGCGATGGCGCTGGCGGCTTTTACATGGATGCCAACGGCAATTACACGCATGGGGCGGGTGGTCCCATTGCCTGGAACGAAGACAAGCTCTTCCACGCCGCCAAGATCACGGTCGAGATGGAATACCAGCACACGGCGATCGACCAGTTCGCCCGCACCATCACACCCAACATCGCCGAGTTCGTGGGCTACAACGCCGGCTCGCAAGGCGACGTGAGTCTGGACTTCTCGCAGGTGGCCTACCGCTTCGGGCACAGCACGCTGCGCGAGTCGATCGATTTCATCGACCCGAACGGCGACCTCACAGGTGCGATCACCCGCTTCGCGCTGGAGACGGCTTTCCTCAACCCGGAGCTGTTTGCCAACATGGGCGCCGCCGGGATCGCGCTGGGCATGACGCACCAGCAAGCCAACGAGATCGACGAGTACCTCACGCCCGCCCTGAACCAGGGTCTGCTGGGCCTGCCGCTGGACCTGGCCGCCATCAACATCGCCCGCGGCCGCGACGTGGGCATTCCCACGCTCAACGCCTTCCGCGCCGCGATCAATCTGGATGAGTACGTGAGCTGGGCCGACTTCGGCGCCAACATGATCCACCCGGACAACCTGGTGAACTTCATCGCGGCCTATTCGTTTGATGGCGATGTGGCACGCGCCGCCGCGATCATCGGGCTGGACAACGGCAGCATCGCCGAAGGCGACACCGAGGCGATGGGCTACACCTACCAGCAGGCGCTGGACTTCATGAACAACACCGACGCATCGTTGTATGGCGTCGATGGCTTCAACCACATCGACACCTGGCTCGGTGGGCTGGCCGAGATTCACGTCACCGGCGGCCTGCTGGGTGAAACCTTCGACACGGTGTTCGCCGACCAGATGACGCGCCTGATGAACGGCGACCGTTTCTACTACCTCTACCGTCTGGACCAGCTGCAGATGGGCGAAGGCATCATCAACGAGCAGTTCAAGGACATCGTCGAGCGCAACACCGGCGCCGAGCACCTGAACGGCAGCGTGTTTGCCTACGCCGACAAGTACTACGACCTGGCTGAAACGGCTGACGCGGATGCCAAGACCGAACACAAATACGGCGACATCCTGGCGCAGCGGGAGTTGGATGCGCTGCCGGCGATCGGCATCTATTCCACCAAGGGCAATGCCACGACGGGCAATGGCGCCATCGTGACCATCAACGGCGTGCAGTACATCCGCGACCTGCGGGTGGATGACAGCGCAGCCACGTCGGGCACGACCGCCATCAACGGCGGCTTGAACCTCGACGGCACACCCAACAGTGGGGCCGAGTCGCACGAGGTCATCGTGGCTTCGGACAACAACGACCTGATCTACGCCTGGGGCGGCGACGACACCGTCTACGCCGAAGGCGGTGACGACATCGTCTATGGCGGCAACGGCATCGACCGCATCTACGGCGGCGACGGCAACGACCGCATCTACGGCGGCGACGGCGGCGACCTGCTCGACGGTGGCGCGGGCGACGACTACGTGAGCGGCCAGCAGACGGCCGTGGCCGCCGCCGGCATCGACCAGGTGATCGGCGGCGAAGGCAACGACATCCTGCACAGCGGCGTGGGCATCGACAAGCTGTCGGGCGAGTCGGGCGACGACTTCATCTTCGGTGAAGAAGAAACCGACGCCTTCACCCACGGCGGCGACGGCAACGACGTGATCGACGGAGGTGTCGGCGGCGACCTGCTCTGGGCCGACGATGGCGACGACCTGGTCATCGGTGGCGACGACCAGGACATTTCGGCCGGCGGCAACGGCGACGACATCCTGCGCCCCGGCATCCCCTCGCTCGCCATGGGCGGCGGCCCGGACGAAGTGGTCGGCGGTCTGGGCAAGACCGACCTGGGCAACGACGGCAAGGGCTTCGGCTTCGACCTGATCGACTTCAGTGACCACCCCTACTCGCCGCAGGGCGTGTCGGTGCTGTTCTCGACCCAGCAGAACCCGCTGGTGCAGATCGACGTGCCGTCTTCGTTCCCGGCCTGGGTCGGTATCGAGGGCGTGATCGCCAGCCAGGGCAACGACACCATCAACGCCGATGTGACCAACGTCTTCGGTGGCGCCAACTGGCTCATCGGCGGCAGCGGCAACGACACCATCACCGGCGGCCTGGGCAACGACGTGATCGTTGGCGACGGCATCCGGCTGGACAGCCTGATCGGCACTTATGCGGGCGCCTACGACCAGTACCTGGACGGTGCCAGTCACCGCGCAGCCGGGTTCATTCAGGACAACGGCCTGCTCGACGCCGTCGGTTTCGGCGCCGACAAGCACATGACCACCATGCTGTCTTCTGCGACCTTCCAGAACTTCGTGCTGGGTGGCAGCGAAGTCACCCGCCTGTGGAGCAACGGCGTGGTCGGCACCGACCTGGCCGACAGCGTTGCGGTGGGTGACGGGGGCACCGTGGGCACGGCAGACACCGTGAAGTTCACGGGCAACTATGCGGACTACACGGTTGAATTGGTCACCTTCGCATCGCAGAACGAAGGCACGATCACCGCCTACAAGGTCACCGACTTGGTGGCCAACCGCGATGGCGTGGACGTGGTGGTGGGCGTCGAGAACTTCCAGTTCGCCGACCAGACAGTCTACGTCGCCCAGCCGATGGCTCCCGTGATCACGTCCAACAGCGGTGGCGGCAGCGCTGTCCAAGCTGTGGCCGAAAACACGACCGCCGTCACCACGGTGACCGCCACCGACGGCACGTTTGGCGACGTACTGACCTTCGGCATCGCAGGCGGCGCCGACGCTGGCTTGTTCACCATCGACGCCAACACCGGTGTGCTCAGCTTTGTTGCACCCAACAACTTCGAGGCGCCAGCAGACAGCAACGGCAACAACAGCTACGACGTGATCGTGAAGGTGACCGACCTCAGCGGACTGATCGACACCCAGACCCTGGCGGTGAACGTCACCAACGTGAACGAAGCGGCCACCGGCTCGGTGAATGTGACCGGCTACACCACGAACGTCAATGTCGCGCAGACCGCGCAGACCACCGCCACCCTGACGGCACTCAGCACGGTGGTCGATCCGGACGCGCCCGCGTACCCGCTGACGTACCAGTGGCAGCAGCAGAACGCGGCCGGTGTCTGGTTCAACATCGCCGGCGCCACCAGCGCGACATTGGCCAACCGCAGCAACGCCACGCTGCGCGCCACCTCGACCATCAACGACGGCTTCGGCCCGGCCACGTACATTTCCCCGGAAACGGTGAAGGTCGGCACCGGCGGCAACAACACGCTGGTCGGCACGGCGGGCGCCGACCTCGTTCTCGGCCTGGCGGGCACCGACAACCTCACCGGCGGTGCGGGCGACGACACCGTGGACGGCGGCCTGGGCAACGACACCCTGCGTGCGTCGGTGGGTGACGGCAACGACACCTACATCGGCGGTGCCGGCATCGACGCCTACAACCTGTCGCTCACTTCGGCGGCCGCCAACGTTGACCTCACGGCCGGTACCGCCAGCAGCGCGCAAACCGGCAACGACACGCTGGTGGGGATCGAAAACGTGGTTGGCAGCAGTGGCGACAACGTGATCACCGACGCTACCGGGGCCAACGGCCTGAACGGTGGCGCCGGCAACGACACCTTCGTGCTCGTGGGGGACGACGCACGAGACATCCTGGTCGGTGCAGCGGGCTTGGACACGGTGGACTTCACGGCGGTCGCAGCCAACCTGACGGTGAACCTGGGCACCGCCACTGCCGTGGTGAACGGCAGTGGAACCACCACGGCCCTCAGCGACACGGTCAACGGTGTCGAGAACTTCATCGGCGGCTCCGGCAACGACAGCATCACCGGCAGCGCTCTGGCCAACCAGCTGTCGGGTGGCTTGGGCAACGACAGCCTCATGGGTGGAAGCGGTAGCGACACGCTGGATGGTGGTGCCGGCGACGACACGCTGACAGGGGGGGCCGGCCTGGACAACCTGACCGGTGGTGATGGTGTGGACGTGTTCGACTACAACGCCTCGAACGAGTCGGGCGTCGGCGCCGCGGTGCGCGACCTCATCGCGGACTTCGTCGCCGGGACGGACAAGCTGGACTTCTCGACCCTCGACGCCAACACCGGTGTGGCGGGCAATCAGGACTTCACCTTCAACGCGACGGACGGGGCCCTGTTCACCGGAGCGGGTCAGATCGTGTACCACTATGAAGGCAGTGGTGCCAGCGAGATCACGGTGATTGAAGGGAACGTCAACAACAACCTGGGCACCGACTTCCAGGTTGCCCTGGTGGGCCACATCACCCTGAGCGCCAGCGACTTCGTTCTGTAGTCCCGGCGGCGCCAGGCCCCTGCGCACCCGGCGCCCACGCGCCGGGTGCGCCTGCAAGCCCCGCCCGCAGTGGCGGGGCATTTTCTTGTCCTGCGGCAGGGGTGGGCGACTTGGAAGGCAGTCAACTGGGCAGAGAAGGACTGGTCTGAGCGGCGCCTTGGGCACTACACTGACCGCTGCAGCTGGCACAACCTCAGAGACAAGAAGGTATCGGTCATGAACGAACTTGATCTGCTCCTGAGCACCCTGTTCAATGTCGGCGACCATGCCGAGTTGCGGGGTCCGCGGTTCTGGGGCCTGACCCAGTCGCTGGATGTGGCCACCCTGATCATCGATCGTGACAATCTGATCGAGCTGGCGAATGAACCGGCACATCGCCTGCTCGCCTTGTCGGATCTGGACAGCGAATGCCGCAGGATGTGCGAGTTTCTGGGCGAGCCGGGACAGGTGTTCCTGGACGGCGTGCGTCAGCAGACCGACGATCCCTACGCCTCCTTTTTTCGAAGCTATCTGGTGGACCAGACGGGGGCGGCGAACCAGGTGGCCGTCTTTGCGCACGCCATGCATCGCGACAGCCTGGTGACGGGCAGCATGCTGCTGTTCATCGTCCCGGGGCACCGGGAGGCCGCGCTGCTGCACGCTTTGGCCAATGCAGGATCACGCGATGACTTTGTCGCCAACTTCCTGCGACTGGCTCGCGAGGATGAACGCAAGCGCATTGCCAGTGACCTGCACGACGGACTGGGGCAGGTGCTCACGATGCTCAAGTTCAAGGTCGAGCGTGCGCTGCTGCGGCTGGACCGTTCCGACGTGGATGGTTCGCGCCTTTTGTTGAACGAAGCGGTTCGCGACCTGCGGGGCGCGGTCGATGATGTGCGGCGCATTTCCAACCAGCTGCGACCGACCATGCTGGATGATCTGGGACTGTTGCGTACCGTGCAGTCCCTGTGTCGCCAATGCCAGGCAGCAGCTCCGCAGCTGGCGATCGAGCTGGATGTGCCCGAGTCGGAGAGCGATCTGCCTCCCACGCTCAAGTACGTGGTCTTCCGTCTGTTGCAGGAGGCCTTGAACAACGTGATCAAGCATTCCCGGGCCAGTCGGGTGCTGATCTACATGCGCCTGCACGATGGACAGTTTTCCATCGGGGTGGAAGACAACGGCCAGGGTTTTGACTCGCGTGGCATCCTGAGCGGCAAGACCTGTCTCGTGGGGATTGGTCTCAACAGCATGCGGGAACGCACGGAGGGCGCCAACGGGCGCTTTTCCATCCAGTCCGAGCCGGGTCAGGGGACCGTGATTGCGGCTACCTGGATACTGAATGTCTCAGGTTCCAAGCACCGGGCGATGCAGGAGCAGGTGATGCGGATCACGGCCAGTCCGCCCGCCATTCAGCCGGACATCGACCTCAACGAACAAAGTCCGTCAGTTCCTCGGTGAAAGGGGATGTGTCCTGAAAAGTGCTGGTGGCCCAGCTGCTGCCGGCAGATGACTTGAATCGCAGCATGTGACCGCGCTCCACCCAGCCGTGCTGCAGTGCCATCAGGATGAGCTCAGTGGCGCTGTGCAGACCCAGTTTCTGCATGAGGCTGGAGCGGTGCTTTTCCACGGTCTTCGGGCTCAGGTGCAACATTTCCGCGGCCACCCGGTTGGTGCAGCCTTCGGCCACCAGCTTCACGATGGAGCGTTCCCTGTGGGTCAGGCGCTCCCATGGCGAGTGGGTCTGCGGGGCGTTCGGGTCTTGCAGGAAGTGGTTGACCAGTTGCCCGGAGACGTCTGCGCTGAGAAACAGTTTGCCGGCCAGCACCTGGCGCATGGCATGGACAAACTCTTCATAGTTGGCGTCTTTGAGGACGTAGCCGTCTGCACCGGCTTTCAGGGCCTCGCGCACGTATTCCTCGGACTGCTGCACGGTCAAGGCCAGGATCTTGATCTGGGGATCGCGGCGCTTGATCTGCAGCGTGGCCTCGATGCCGTTCATGTTGGGCATGGACAGGTCCATGGTGATCAGGTCGGGCTTGAGCTTCTGCGCCAGCTGCAAGGCCTCCCGCCCGTCACGGGCTTCGCCCACCACCTCGAAATTCGGAACGGCGGAGATCATCGAGCGCAACCCTTCCCGCAGGAGGTTGTGGTCCTCGGCAATCAGTATCCGGTGTTGCATGTTCTTCTCCTTCGGGTGTCTGAGGAGGAGGTTGCGCACGGAAACTTAAGGACTACTTAAACAAAATTTCGCGACCGTTTCGGGGCCCTGCGGCCGACAGGCCCCGCGCATACAATCGTTTTTTCCGGCCGTGGCAGGTGGTTTCGTCTGAAGCCGTCCTGTCGGAGGCTGTTTTTTCTCTTGTGGAGACCCCGTGTTTATCTCTTCTGCTTATGCCCAAGCCGCCGCTGGCGGTGATACCCAGTCCACGATCATGGGCCTGCTGCCCCTGGTGCTGATGTTCGTGGTGCTCTATTTCGTGATGATCCGCCCGCAGATGAAGCGCCAGAAAGAGCACAAGGCCATGGTCGAAGCGCTGGCCAAGGGCGACGAAGTCGTGACCGCAGGTGGTTTCCTGGGCAAGGTGTCCAAGATCGGTGAAGCCTATATCGGTGTGGAACTCGCCGACGGCGTGGAAGTCCAGATGCAGCGTTCTGCCGTGACGCAGGTGCTGCCCAAGGGCACTATTAAGTAACACCCCCGCGCCGTGCCGCACTGGCGGCACGTCACCCCCTCTAGGGGGCAGTGCCTGCAGCCCGGCAAAGCCGGTTCTGCGGCACTCTGGTTTGAAGACATCTCTGCGCCGAAGGCCTGCTCCTCATGAATCGATATCCGCTCTGGAAGTACCTGATCATCGCGGTGGCGCTGGTGATCGGGGCTTTGTATGCCCTGCCCAACCTGTTTGGCGAGTCGCCTGCGGTGCAGGTGTCGGCCGCAAGGACGGCGGTGAAGGTGGATCTGTCAACCGTCACGCGGGTGGAGCAGGCGCTGAGCGCGCAGGGTCTTGTGGCTTCGACGGTCCAGTTCGAGGGCACTTCGGTGCGGGCGCGGTTCGAAGACACCGATACCCAGCTGAAGGCGCGTGACGCCATCGAGCGCGCGCTCAATCCGGATCCGGCCGACCCGGGCCATGTGGTCGCACTCAGTCTCTTGCCACGCACCCCTTCGTGGCTGGCGGCGCTGGGCGCGTCGCCCATGTACCTGGGTCTGGACCTGCGCGGTGGTGTGCATTTCATGCTGCAGGTGGACATGCCGGCGGCGCTGCAGCGCCGTGCGGACGTGCTCGCGGGAGACCTGCGCACCGCGCTGCGCGAGAAGAACGTGCGCCACGGTGGCGTGAACCGCAACGGGGTCAACATCGAGGTGCGCGCGCGCGATACCGCCACGCTGGAAGCGGCGCGCGCCGTGATCCAGGACCAGTTCCCGGATCTGGTGTCCAGCGAAACGCCCGATGGCAGCGAGTTCCGGCTGGTGGCCACGATCAAGCCGGAAGCCGCGCGCTCGGTGCAGGACCAGGCGCTCAAGCAGAACATCACCACGCTGCACAACCGCATCAACGAACTGGGCGTGGCCGAACCGGTGATCCAGCAGCAGGGTGCTGACCGCATCGTGGTGCAGCTGCCCGGCGTGCAGGACACGGCCAAGGCCAAGGACATCCTGGGCCGCACCGCGACGCTGGAGATGCGCCTGGTGGACGAGAGCACCGAAGGGCGCGCCGCCGCCGATGGCACCGGGCCGGTGCCTTTCGGTGCGGACCGCTTTCCGACGCGGGACGGGCGCGCGGCGATCGTCAAGAAGCAGGTGCTGGCCACGGGCGAGAACCTGACCGATGCGCAGGCGGGCTTTGATTCGCAGCAGCAGGAACCGAGCGTGACGCTCTACATGGATGCCAAGGGCGGACGCGTCATGCGCGACGTCAGCCGCGAGAACATCGGCAAAGGAATGGCGATCATCCTGTTCGAAAAGGGCAAGGGCGAGGCGATTTCCGTGGCGACGATCCGCGGTGAACTGGGCAACCGGTTCCAGATCTCGGGCAGCATGAACATCAACGAGGCCAACGACCTGGCGCTGCTGCTGCGCGCCGGTTCGCTGGCCGCGCCGATGGAGATCATCGAAGAGCGCACCATCGGCCCGAGCCTGGGCGCCGACAACATCGCCAAGGGTTTCAACAGCGTGATCTGGGGCTTTGCCGTGATCGTGCTGTTCATGTGTGCCTATTACATGCTGTTCGGCGTGTTTTCCAGTCTGGCGCTGGGTTTCAACCTGGTGTTGCTGGTGGCTGTGCTGTCCATGCTACAGGCCACGCTGACACTGCCGGGCATTGCCGCCATGGCGCTCGCCCTGGGCATGGCGATCGACTCCAACGTGCTGATCAACGAGCGCGTGCGCGAGGAACTGCGCAACGGCGCGGCGCCGCAGTCGGCCATCAACGCCGGCTACGAACACGCCTGGGGCACCATCCTGGACTCCAATGTCACGACCCTGATTGCGGGTGTGGCGCTGCTGGCCTTCGGCTCAGGCCCGGTGCGCGGCTTTGCCGTGGTGCACTGCATCGGCATTCTGACCAGCATGTTTTCGTCGGTGGTGTTTTCCCGCGGGCTGGTCAACCTCTGGTACGGCCGTCAGAAAAAGCTCAAGACCGTGTCGATCGGCACCGTGTGGCGGGCCGGCGGCAAGGCACCCGCGATCAAGGCCGACTGAGCGGCACACCTTCAAGGAACCAGCATGGAGTTTTTCCGCATCCAGAAGGACATCCCGTTCATGAAGCACGCCATCGTGCTGAACGCGATTTCCGCCATCACCTTTGTCGCCGCGGTGGTGTTTCTCGTCCTCCGCGGGCTCAACCTGTCGGTGGAATTCACCGGCGGCACGGTCATGGAAGTGGCCTACGAGCAGCCGGCCGACCTGGCCGCCGTGCGCCATGTGGTCGAGTCCCTGGGCTACGCCGATGTGCCGGTGCAGAACTTTGGCTCTTCGCGCGATGTGCTGCTGCGACTGCCGGTGCAGGCGGGCAAGAGCTCGGGGCAACAGAGCGAGGCCGCATTGGCCGCGCTCAAGGCGCAGAACCCGACGGTGGAGCTGCGCCGTTCCGAGTTTGTCGGTCCGCAGGTGGGTCAGGAGCTGGTGGAAGACGGGCTCAAGGCGCTTGGCCTGGTGATCGTCGGCATCATGATCTATTTGGCGGTGCGCTTCGAGTGGAAGTACGCCGTCTCGGCCATCATCGCCAACCTGCACGACGTGGTCATCATCCTGGGCTTCTTTGCGTTCTTCCAGTGGGAGTTTTCGCTGGCGGTGCTGGCGGCGGTGCTGGCGGTGCTGGGCTATTCGGTCAACGAATCTGTGGTGATTTTTGATCGTATCCGTGAGAGTTTCCGTCGTCACCGCAAAAAGACGACGCCGCAGATCATCGACAACGCGATCACCTCCACCATCAGCCGTACGATCATCACCCACGGTTCGACCCAGATCATGGTGTTGTCGATGCTGTTGTTTGGCGGTCCGACGCTGTATTACTTTGCGCTGGCCCTGACCATCGGCATCCTGTTTGGCATCTATTCTTCGGTGTTTGTGGCCGCGGCCATTGCCATGTGGCTGGGCATCAAGCGCGAGGACCTGATCAAGTCGGGCAACAAGTCGGCGGACGCCGATCCCAACGACCCCAACGGGGGGGCCGTGGTTTAAGCGTCAAACACCCCGGACTCGGCCCGCCTGTTCGCAAAGAGTTCTGAGTCCTTTCGTGTCATACTGAAACCATCGTGTCCTCTCCTGATCAGCACGTCTCCTCTCTGGCCAAACAGGCGCGTGAACTCTTCGTGGTTCATGTGGGACGTGCGCTTCCCGACTTGGTCAAGACCTGTGAGACGCGACTGACTTCCATACTCGATCAGGCCGGGCCGGCACGCGACATGCAGGAACGCCGCGATGCCTGGATGGCGTTCCAGAAAAATCAGACCGCCTGGCTGAACCAGTCCCGCAAGGTCCTGCAGCGCACCCTGCTGCCGCGTTTCACGGCTTCGGGCAGCTCGGTCAACAGCGCGCCCGGGCGGTTGGAGCTGATGGCCGAGGGCGCCATGGATGACCAGATCCTTGCTTCGCGACTGGCGATGCGCGTGCTGGACCAGGCCTCCACCGAACTCAACGAACTGCGCCTGCGCATCCAGCACCTGGAAAAGCGCCAGGAGTTGCCGCGTGGCGACGTGCTGCTGCCCGACGTGGTGGCGCGCATCCTGGTGGACCAGTGGCTCGATGTGCTGATGACCCGCGAAGGCTGGTTGCTGGTGCAGGACGCCCTGGCGCCGATGCTCGCCAAGAGAATGCACGAGGCCTACAAGGCGGCCAACGAATTCCTGGTCTCCAGCGGTGTGATGAAAGAAATCGACCTGCAGGCGCTGGTCAAGCGTGCGCCGGGCAGTCGCTCGGCTGCGCCGGCCGCCGGCGATGTGGCCGCCGCGGGCGCTGTTGCGGAAGGCCGTGGTGGCGTCGAGGGCAAACGGGGAGCCGGGCAGGTCAGCGATGAACGTGGCGGGTTTGCCAGGCAAAACGGTTCTGATTCCGGGGGGCAGGCGGGCATGGGGTCGCAGCGGGGCGGCATGACCTCCTCGGGCATGGGTGTGCATGACGAAACCCGCATGATGACCAGTGCTTCGCCTCTGGCCAGGGCCCGCATGCGGGCACAGGGCGTGGTCGGGCGGCTCAAGCGCATGCTGATCGACCGCGTGGGTGGTGATTTTGAGGCGACGCAGTTGCTGCCGCCTTCGCCCCAGCTGGTGCAGGCGATGCAGCGCATCGTCCCTGTGGTCAGTGTCGACTCTGGTCTGCCGCAGACCGGCAGCACCGGCTCGGGCGTGGTGTATGCGGACGCCTCACACGTCGAACGTGCGGCCAAGGCCCTGCGCCAGCGCACTGTTGAACTCAAGCAGGCCGCCGAGACGCCCACCGAAAAGGCCACCATCGAGGTGGTGGCGCTGATGTTCCAGAGCATCCTGGCCGAGGAGCGCATCCCGGCCACCGTGCGGGTCTGGTTTGCCCGTTTGCAGATCCCGGTGCTGCGGGTGGCGCTGGCCGAGCCCGAGTTTTTCAGTGCCCTGCAGCACCCGGCGCGACGCCTGATCGACCGCATGGGTTCCTGTGTCATGGGCTTCGAATCCAATGTCACCTCGACCGCGCTGGAGATGGAAATCAAACGCGTGGTGCAAGTGATCGAACAGTACCCGGAAACCGGACGCCGGGTGTTCCAGCTGGTGTTCGACGAATTCCAGAAGTTTCTCTCGACCTACCTCAGCGAGCAGGGCAACGCCAGCCGGTTTGTCACGGTGGCCCAGCAGGTGGAGCAGAAGGAAACGCTGTCCGTGCAATACACCATCGAGCTGCGCAAGCTGCTCGACGACGTGCCGGTGCGCGACGAAGTGCGCGAATTCCTGTTCAAGGTCTGGGTCGAGGTGCTGGCGGTGGCCAGTGTCAAGTTTGGTCTCAAGCACGAGGAAACAGCGTCGCTCAAGCGGGTGGCGTCCGATCTGTTGTGGGCGGCGAGCGCCAAACCCAACCGCAATGACCGCGCCCGGGTGATCCAGCAGCTGCCCAGCATCCTGCAGCGCTTGCGCCAGGGCATGGGTTTGCTGGGCTACCCGGCCGGCCTCCAGGACCAGCACATCAAGTCGGTCAGCGACACCTTGGCCGATGCGTTCATGTCGCGCACGGAACCGATCCCGCAGGAGCGGCTGGACAAACTGTCCGATCGCCTGGCGCACCTCGAAGACTACCTGCCCGAAAACGGGTTGGGCGATCTGGACCTGGACAACGAGAGCATCGAGATGATCACCGGCGTGGACGCCAGCAACATCGAGGTGATCAAGCAAGGCGGCAGCCAGCCGAACGAGGCGATGCGGGCCTGGGCCGTCGAGCTGCAGATCGGCTCGTGGTTTGGGCTGGACCACAACGGCAAGCTCAACAGTGTTCAACTCGCCTGGCGCAGCGACCGTGGCCAGCTCTACCTGTTTGTCACCAACACCGGTCGCTGCTTCCTGGTGCAGTCCAATCGCGTGGCGGCCTATCTGCAGGCGGGCCTGCTGGTGCCGAGCGAAGACGAGGCGCTGACCGTGCGCGCCACGCGCGATGCGCTGGCCAAGCTGGACGCGAACCCCGAGAGACTGCTCGGTTGACCCCCCCCCGGGGGCAACGCTGGCGGCCCGGCAAAGCCGGTTCCGCAGCGTTCTGGCTTGAAGACACCTCGCTCCTGAGGCCGCTGGGTTGCTCCGGCAGGCTTCAGCTCTGGCCTGTTCGCTGAAGCAGGCCACCGGGAAGCCGCCCCACCCAGCCGTCCAGTTCCAGTTCCAGCAAGCGCGCCTGCAGGGTCGCGGTGTCGAGGCCGGTGCGCGCCTGCAGGGCGTCGAGGCTGACCGGGTCGTGACCCAGCGCGTCGAGCAGGTCGTCGTCGGGTGGCTCCGTGGTTGATCCTTCTTCCGGAGTCGCCGGAGCACCCAATTGAAGGTCTTCCAGGATGTCCTGCGCCGACTCGACCAGCTTGGCGCCCTGGCGGATGAGCGAGTGGCAGCCCCTGGCCTGTGGGGCGTGGATCGAACCGGGGATGGCAAACACCTCGCGGCCCTGTTCGGCGGCCATCCGGGCGGTGATGAGCGAGCCCGATTGCAGCGCCGCCTCCACCACCAGGGTGCCTTGCGACAGACCGGCAATGATGCGGTTGCGTTGCGGGAAGTTGGCCGGCAGCGGGGACGTGCCCAGCGGGAATTCGCTGATCAGGGCGCCGCGCTCGGCGATCCGGTGGGCTAGGTTCAGGTGCCGTTTGGGGTAGACGCGGTCCAGACCGGTGCCCACCACGGCGATGGTTCTGGCGCCGGCCGCCAACGCGCCTTCATGCGCCGCGCCGTCGACCCCGAGTGCGAGACCGGACACGATGCACAGGCCGGCCTGGCCCAGGGCCTGGGCAAACTGGTGGGCGTTGGCCGCGCCCTGGTGGGTGGGGTTGCGGCTGCCGACGATGGCGAGCTTGTTCGGGTGGCTCAGGGCTTCCAGATCGCCCAGCACATACAGCAGCACCGGTGGATCGGCGATCTGCAGGAGCGCAGACGGGAAGCGCGCGTCGCCCAGTGTCAGAAGGTGGTGACGGTCTGACTCGGCCAGCCAGGTTTGCAGGCGCTCCAGCGCAGGTTCCAGTTCATCTGGAATCTGCTGCAGGGCCTCGGCGATGCGGGCGCCGACGACGATCTGCAGCGCCGTCAGGCTCTGCGCAAAAACGGCTTGTGGCAGTCCAAACGCGGCGAGCAGCTTGCGCGCCGTCTCGTTCCCGACACCAGGGGTCAGCAGCAGCCTCAGCCAGGCGGCCAGCTCTTCTCTGGCCATGGGGCGTCAGGGGTTGACGAAGCGGTCGCCCACCTTGACGCCATCGTTGATCTCCAGGACCAGCGCGTAGGACACTTTGTCGAAGGTGCGGAAGACCATCATCAGGCCGTTGCGCTCACCCGGCAGGCGCATCGTCGGGCGGCTTTCGTCGGTCTTGTCGACGATCTGGTTGGTGTCGCGCAGCAGGGCCAGCACATGGCCGTTTTCCATGCCGTGCTCCCGGCCGCGGTTGATGGCCACGACCTGGTTCTGCGCCGCAAACGTCACCGCGTTGCCGTAAACCGACACGATCTGCCCCTTCTGGACACTGCCGGGTGCACGAGGGACGTAGTTGCTGAACTCGCGCGGCGGCTCGGGCAGCAGGCGGTCGCCCACGCGCATTTCTTCTTTGGCCTGCACGATGTCGATGGTGGCGGGCACCAGTTCAGACGCCGGGGCGGAAGTTGCGGCGGAGGTGTTGGCCAGCTGCACCCGCTCGACGTTGGCCGGGTTGTCAAAGGCGGGTTTGTAGACGTCGGCCTTGACGGGTTGCGGTGCGGTGCCGGGTGCTGGCGGCGCCTCGACGTTGATGCGGCTCTCTGCCCGGCTGAGGTAGGCCTTGCCCACGTATTGCGCTTCGTAGGCGATGACTTCGCCGGTAGAGGGGTCCTTGAGCGGCACCGCGTTGCGGAAGACGCGGAAGTTGCGGGGCTTGCCGGCGGCCAGGCTCAGCGCGTCCGTGGAGGCACCAGCGCCGTCGCCGTAACTGCCACGCGCGTAGGCCCGGTCGCCGAGGCTGAGCAGCACGCGGTTTTCGGGGGTGGCGACGATGCGCGGTGCGCGCGCGAAGGTGGCTTCATCCACGATCAGCGGTTCGGCCAGGAAGGCTTCGATCTGCTGCATGGACACTGGCGGAATGGCCGAGTCGGACAGGCTCTCGGAGCGGATGCGGGGTGAAACACGCACGGTGGTGGTTTCGCCGCTGCCCGGACGGCGGGTGCTCAGGCGGGCGCGACCACTGCTCTTGTCGAGGTAGAGCACCTGCCCGGGGTAGATGCGGTGCGGGTTCTTGATGTCATCGAGGTTCATGCCCCAGAGCTCGGGCCAGCGCCACGGGCTTTTCAGGAAGATGCCGGAGATGCGCCACAGCGTGTCTCCGCGCACAACGGTGTGGCTGTCGGGGGCATTGGGTGCCAGTTCGGAGAGCGGCACACCCGTCTCGGCGACCTGGTTGGCCGTCGCCCGCTGCCCGGCGGTGATGGGGAAGTTCTGCGCCCAGACGCTGCTGCTGGTCAGCGCGGCGAAAAGGACAGCGGCCCCGGCCAGCGGATGCAGGCGATGCGGCGAACGGTGTTGGACGGTCGGACAGGTGTTCAATGGCATGTGTGGGCCCCTGGGGCAGACGCCATCGCCTCGGAGGTCCGCAGGGGCCGGGACCGGGGTGAGACGGCGCTTTTTATCTTGACAAGTCGCATTTGATTTTGCGCCCAAGCCCTTGATTAGGCAATGTTTATGGCATTTGGGCCGTGCGGGCGCGGGCAAAAGTGGCGAAAATAACGACAAACCCGCGACCTTGTCACTGCAGCGCCCAACCCCACGTGGTGGCGGTGATCTGGAACGTCCGTCCCATTTTTGACTCCACCGAGACATGAATCCGCCAGAGCTGCTCAACATCCTGCGTTACCCCGACCCGCGCCTGAACACCGTTGCCCGGCCGGTGGCGGCGGTGGACGCGCGCATCCACCAGCTGATCGCGCGCATGTTCGCTACCATGTACGACGCCAGCGGCATCGGCCTGGCCGCCACGCAGGTGGATGTGCACGAGCGGCTGATCGTGATCGATGTGAGCGAAACCCGCGATCAGCCGCTGGTGCTGATCAATCCCGTGATCGAGTGGTCCAGCCCCGAAACCCGCAAGGGTGAAGAAGGCTGCCTGTCCGTGCCCGGCATTTACGACGGCGTGGAGCGCTCGATCGCCGTGCGCGTGCGTGCGCTCGACGGCAACGGCGTGGAGCGCACGCTGGAGGCCCAGGACATGCTCGCGGTCTGCATCCAGCACGAGATGGACCACCTGATGGGCAAGGTGTTTGTGGAATACCTCTCGCCACTCAAGCGCAACCGCATCAAGAGCAAGCTGGTCAAGGCGCAACGCGAAACGGAGCGGGCATGAACCTCGCATCGGGCATGCGTTGCCGACGGCTGGCGCTGGCCTCCGGGCTGGCGTTGCTCGCCGGTTGCGCGGGCATGCCCGAACGCGTGCCCCCGGGCAGTACCCGGGCGCAGATCGAAGAGCGGCTCGGCCGGCCGACTGCGGAACACCGCTTGTCCGACGGCACGCGCCTTCAGTACTCCCGCCAGCCGGCCGGCGCGCAGGTCTACAACCTCGACCTGGGGCCGGACGGGCGCTTGCGCAGGCTGGAGCAGGTCATGGACGTGGCCTGGCTGGAGCGCGTCGAGGTCGGTCGCTGGACGCGCGACGATGTCTTGCTGCACCTGGGGCGTCCTGCGTGGGTGGAACGGGTGGCGCGGTTCGATGGCGACATCTGGACCTACCGCGTGATCGATCACGTCTGGCAGCGCCGGGTACACATCTACCTGAGCCCGGCGGGTGTGGTGCAGCAAGTGATGTACTCCGACGAACCGATGCCCGACGACCGGACACCCTGAGTGTGGGTCCACGGTGCTCGATCGCATCGTCTGGCCCCTTTTTTCTTCATCGCATGAAAATCATTTTTGCCGGTACGCCGGAGTTCGCCCGCGTGGCGCTGGAACGGTTGCTCGCGGCCGGGTTTGAGATTCCATTGGTGCTGAGCCAGCCGGACCGTCCGGCGGGGCGCGGCATGAAGCTGCAGGCCTCTCCGGTCAAGCAGTGCGCGCTGGCGCACGGCCTGGCGGTCGCACAGCCACGCAGCCTGCGCCTGGATGGCAAGTTCCCCGACGAGGCCGCCGCGGCGCGCGCCGCGATCCGCGCCGCAAACGCCGATGCGATGGTCGTCGCCGCCTACGGCCTGATCCTGCCGCAATGGGTGCTGGACGCGCCGCGACTGGGATGTTTCAACATCCACGCTTCGCTGCTGCCGCGCTGGCGCGGCGCGGCGCCGATCCACCGCGCCATCGAGGCTGGCGACCAGCACACCGGCGTGACCATCATGCAGATGGACGCCGGGCTCGACACCGGCGACATGCTGCTGGTCGAGCGCCTGCCCATCGCGGCCGACGACAGCACCGGCAGCCTGCACGACCGCTTGGCCGAGCTGGGCGGGCGCCTGATGGTGGAGGCGCTGGAGATGGCGGCCTGCGGCGGCCTGCGTCCGGTACCCCAGCCGGCCGACGGCGTGACCTACGCGCACAAGATCGAGAAGGCCGAGGCGGCCATCGACTGGACCTTGCCCGCGGCCGTGATCGCGCGCAGGGTGCGCGCCTTCAACCCCTTTCCCGGCGCGAGCACGGCACTGACGGGTGAGGCGATCAAGGTCTGGGCGGCGCACGTCGAAACCGATACCGGTGCAGATGCGGGTGCGGCTGTGCCGGGACAGGTGCTGGCCGTCGGGCCCCTGGGTATCCGGGTCATGACGGGCGACGGCGTGCTGGTGCTCGACGAGTTGCAGCGCGCTGGCGGCAAGCGCCTGCCCGCGGCGGACTTCTTGCGCGGTTTTTCGCTCACGCCCGGGCAGGTGCTGGACGCCCCGGCCACCGTAACCGTGGCGGCGGCCTGATGTTCTACCTGCGCGAACACCGCCAGCGGGCGGAATTCTGGGAAGGCGTGCGCGACCAGGGCACGGTGGCCATGGGCATCGGCGCCTGGGGCCTGATGACCGGCGTGGCCATGGTCAAGTCGGGGCTGTCGGTGCTGGAAGCCCTGCTGATGACCCTGATCGTCTACGCCGGCAGTGCCCAGCTCGCGGCCGTGCCCATGATCGCGGCGGGCGCGCCGCTGTGGGTGATCCTGACCGCGGCGTTCTGCGTCAACCTGCGTTTCGTCGTGTTCTCGGCGCATCTGCGGCCCTACCTGATGCACCTGCCGCGCTGGCAGCGGCTGGTCAGCGGTTACGTGACCGGTGACCTGAGCTACGTGTTTTTCGCGCGCCGTTTTCCCAAACCCGGCCAGTCGCCCGACGAACTGGCGCGCCAGCAGGCCTACCTGATGGGCAACTGCGCGGTCAACTACATCGCCTGGATGGTGGCCAGCGTGGTCGGCATCGTGCTCGCCAACGCCATCCCCACCGAATGGGGCCTGGGTTTTGCCGGCATCCTGGCGCTGCTGGGCGTGCTCAGCTCGCTGGCCTCTTCACCGCTGCGCATCGTTTCGGCCGGTGTGGCCGGGGCCGCCGCGGTGGTGGCCTGGGCTTTGCCGCTCAAGCTCAACATCCTGGTGGCCATCGCCAGCGCCGTGGCGATCTGCCTGGTGCTGGAAAAGGCGATGCCGCACCGTCCCGCCGCGGGAGCGCCCCATGTTTGACCTCGACCCCTGGACCCTGCTCACCATCGTGGCGCTGGGGTGCATCACGGTGATCACGCGTGGGTTTTTCTTCCTGTCGGACAAGCCCTGGACCTTGCCGCACTGGGCCCAGCGCGGGCTGCAGTACGCGCCCATCGCCGCTTTGGCCGCCGTGGTGGTGCCCGAGATCGTGATGGCACAGGGCGAGCTGGTGCGCACCTGGCAGGACGCGCGCCTGTTCGCCGCCGCCGCCGGGGGCGCCTGGTTCTACTGGCGCCGTGGTGTGCTCGGCACCATTGTGGCCGGCATGCTGGTCTACCTGCCGCTGCGCATCGGGCTGGGCTGGTGAGGGCTGAGGCGCCTTCTTAAGGCCACCTAAAGGAAGGTGCGTCAAAATAGGGAGGCAGCGCTTTCGCCGCCGACGGCCTTGTCGGCGCAGCGAAGTCGTGTTGCGATTTTTGTGAATGTTGATGAAACCCATGACAGACCCCCGGTCGACCGCTGCGGCCCCCTCAGTGTCCGGCCATGCCGCACCGCTGGTGTCGGTGCTGATCCCCGCGAAAGACGAAGCCGGCAACATCGGTGCCCTGGTGGACGAGATCGTCGATGCCCTGCAGCCGACCTGCGGCTTTGAAATCGTGCTGGTGGACGATGGCAGCACCGATGGCACCGACCAGCAGTTCCTGCAGCGCTGCCAGGCCCGCGGTGCGCGCGCCCAGCTGCTGCGCCACGCACGCAGCTGCGGGCAGAGCACCGCGATGTGGACCGCTTCGCGCCATGCCCGCGGGCGCTACCTGGTCACCATCGACGGTGACGGGCAGAACGACCCGGCCGACATCCCGGCTCTGGTGCGGCAGGCGCAGGAGCTGGAGGCGGGTGGCGAACATTTCTGCATCGCGGGCTTTCGCCACAAGCGCAAGGACACCGAGTGGAAGAAGATCCAGTCGAAGATCGCCAACGCCGTGCGCCGCCAGATCCTCGATGACGGCGTGCCCGACACGGGTTGCGGACTGAAGCTGATCCCGCGCAGCACCTGGGCCTTGCTGCCCTATTTTGATCACATGCACCGCTACATCCCGGCGCTGGTCCGGCGCGTGGGTGGCCGCATCGCCGTGGTGCCGGTGAACCACCGCCACCGCACGGCCGGGGTGTCCAAGTACACCGCCTGGAACCGCGTGTGGGTGGGCATCGTCGACATGATCGGCGTGCGCTGGCTGATCCGGCGCAGCAAACAGCCGGTGCTCGAACGGGTGGAAACCGTCGGTGAAATCTAGCGCCAAACTGCTCGTCAAGCCGCTGGGGCTGACGGCTGTGCTGACGCTGGCCTTTGTCTCCCTGCACTACGGCTGGTGGGGTTCGGTCACCGAAGAAGACCTCTTGCGCCAGCTGTTCCAGCAGCACTGGGCCGTTGCCTGGCCGGCGTTCGCCCTGGGCAGCATTGTCTACACGGCGGCCGGGGGCCCGCGCCAGTTGCTGGCTTTCAGCTGCGGCTACCTCATGGGTGGTTTTGTGGGCGGGGTGGTCAGCGCCTTGCTCACCGGGTTTGGGGCCTTGCTGACCATCGCCGTGGTGCGCCGCATGGGCATGGACTGGTTGCGCCAGCGCCATGGCCAGAAGATCGAAGGCTTGCGCCGGGTGCTCGCCGAGGACACCTGGCTCTGGATCTGCATCATCCGGCTGATGCCGGTGGGCAGCAATCTGCTGACCAACGTCGCCGCCGCACTGGCGGGTCTGAGCCGGCGCGGTGTGTTCCTGGGCAGCTTGCCGGGTTACCTGCCGCAGTCGTTGTTGTTCAGTTACGCCGGCCGCGGTGTGGCCTTGCAGGACAGCTCGAAGATCTGGATGAGTTTTGCCCTGCTGGTGGTCTCCAGCGTGCTGGCCTGGTACCTGTACCACCACGGGTTCAAGCAGCGCATGCAGCAGTTCAAAGCCACCCCTGCATCGCCGGCGGGTGGCGCCACCGGTTTGACGGAGAACAATCCCCATGACTTCTGACGCCACCGTGCGCCGCCAGACGCTGTTCTGGCTGGCGGCCACGGCCCTTGTGCTGTTCGCGGGCATCGGCCTGCGTTACCCCTGGCCGGCCGACGAGCCCCGCTTTGCGCAGATCGCGCGCGAGATGGTCGAGAGTGGCCAGTGGCTGTTCCCGACCCGCGGCGGCGAGTACTACCCGGACAAGCCACCGGTGTTCATGTGGCTGAGTGCGCTGTTTTTCCAGCTCGTCGGCAACCTCAAGCTGTCGTTCCTGCTGCCCAGCGTGCTGGCCTCGATCGGCACGCTCTGGCTGGTGCACGACCTGGGCCGGCGCTTGTGGAATCCGCAGACGGCGCTGTTCGCCGTGCTGGTGCTGGCCTTCACGCCGCAGTTCCTGTTGCAGGGCAAGGCGGCGCAGATCGATGCCCTGGTCACGTTCTGGATCACGCTGGGCTGCTACGGCCTGCTGCGCCATTTCCTGACCGGGCCCCACTGGCGCTGGTACTTCGTGAGCTGGGTGGCCATGGGCCTGGGCATCATGACCAAGGGCGTGGGTTTCCTGCCGCTGCTGATGCTGCTGCCGTTGGCCCTGTGGAGCCATGCGCTCCCCCCCTGCGCCGCTCCGCGTCTTCCCCCCGAAGGGGGGACCGCACCTGCGGCCCGGCAAAGCCGGTTCCGTGGTGCGTGCTGGAGTTGGCGACTGCTGCTTGGCCTTCCGGTGATGCTGGCGGTGATCGCTCTCTGGCTGGGGCCGATGCTCTGGCAGGTGCACAGCGGCGGCACCGACACGATGCTGGCCTACCGCAACGATCTGCTGTTCCGGCAGACGGGCGAGCGCTTCGTCAATGCCTGGCACCACGTCAAACCCTGGCACTACTTCTTCACCCAGGCGATTCCGGTGGTGTGGTTCCCCTTGCCGATCATCATGCTGGTGTTGATCAAGCCCCTGGTGGCGCTGCTGCGCCAGGATGCCAAGCTGCGTGTGCTGCTGGCCTGGGTGGGGCTGGTGCTGCTGTTTTTCTCGATCAGCTCGGGCAAGCGCGAGGTCTACATCTTCCCCGCGCTGCCCATGTTGTCGCTGGTGGTGGCGGTGCTGTGGGTGAACGGCCGGGAGCTCCCGCTGGCGAAGAGGCTGGACGGGTTTTTCCGCTGGTTGATGCCGGGCATCGCCGCCTTTCTGACCGGTCTGGGTTTGCTGATGTGGCTGGCACCCGAGCGTTTGCCCGGCAAGCTGCAGGACTACGCCGACATCGTGAACGCTGTGGCCGCGCCCCTCACGGGATTGGGCGTGGCCTTGATCGCCGTGCTGTTGTGGCTTCGCCGTTCTGACCTGTTTGTCCGTCTGGCCGCGGCCAGCCTGGTGGGCTGGCTGTTCGTCGCGTTGCTGGTCTGGCCAAGGGTCGATCCCTACCGCACGCCGCAGGACATGATGGAGGCGGTGGAGCAGCATCTGCCCCCGGGGGCCGAGCTCGGGCTGATTGCCTTCAAGGAACAGTTCCTGCTGTTCAGCCAGCGGCCACTGACCCACTTCAGCTACCTGGCGCCGCTGCTGCAACAGGAGCAGAACGCCTGGATCTGGATGCGCGAGGCCCCGAATCGCCACCTGCTGGTGCCCACCGACGGCGAACTGGGCTGTTTCGATGTGTCGCGCGCGGTATCGCTGGGCGAGGCGCACCGGCGCGAATGGGTGCTGCTCGGTCCGGACGCGGTGCGGCCGACCTGCGGGACACCGGCCCGTCTCCAACGTTTCCACTACCAACCCGTCACGAACGGGGTATTGCCATGACCGAACCGATCCCCGGGCCCGGCCGGAAAATCCTGGTCACCGGCGCCGCCGGCTTCATCGGCTTTCACCTGTGCCAGCGCCTGCTCGACCAGGGGTTCGAGGTCGAGGGCCTGGACAACCTGAACGCCTACTACGAGCCCGCGCTCAAGCAGGCCCGCCTGCAGCAGTTGCTGGACCGGCCCGGCTTCGTGTTCCACCGCCTGGACCTGGCCGACCGCGATGCCATGGCGCGGCTGTTTGCCGAAAACCGTTATGACGCGGTGCTGCACCTGGCCGCCCAGGCCGGCGTGCGCTATTCGGTTGACCATCCCATGGCGTACCTGGACAGCAACCTGGCCGGCATGCTGACGGTGCTGGAAGGGTGTCGTCACAGCGGGGTGCGGCACCTGGTCTATGCCTCGTCCAGCTCCATCTACGGCGCGGCGCGCCAGATGCCGCTGCGCGAGGACATGGTCACCGACCAGCCGATCTCGCTCTACGCCGCGAGCAAGAAGGCCAACGAACTGATGGCCTACAGCTACAGCCACCTCTATGGCATCCCGGCCACGGGCCTGCGCCTGTTCACCGTCTACGGCCCCTGGGGGCGCCCGGACATGGCCATCTTCAAGTTTGTGCGCGCCGTGCTGGCGGGCCAGCCGATCGATGTCTACAACAACGGCCAGATGCGCCGCGACTTCACCTACGTGGACGACGTGGTTGACGCCGTGCTCAAGGTCATGGCCGTGCCGCCGGTGGCCACGGCAGACGCGCCCGCCCACCGGGTGCTCAACGTGGGCAACAACGGGCCGGTGAGCCTGCTGGACTTCATCGGCTGCATCGAAAAGGCCACCGGCATTGAGGCCATCAAACACTTCATGCCGATGCAGCAGGGCGACGTGCCGGAGACCTGGGCGGACACCACGGCGCTGGAAAAGGGCTTTGGCATCCGCCCGAACACCGATCTGCAGCTCGGGGTGCAGCGTTTTGTGGACTGGTACCGCAGCTACTACGGCGACACTGGCACCGTTTGAGCCGCCTGCCCGGCGAGCCAGGGCCGCGCCCCGAGCCAGCCGGCCAGGCTGACGCTGGCGCAGGTCAGCAGCGTCCACAGGGTGTGGCTGGGCGGGTGCGCGCCGCGCAGGGTCTGCGCCGCACCGGCGAGCGCGCCAGCGAACAGGAGCGCCAGCAGCCAGCGCCAGCCGGTCGCGGCCTCGCGGTCGACCCCTCGGGGCGGCAGCAGCCAGGGCAGGCACAGCGGCAGAAAGGCCAGCGCACTGGAAGCGTGACCGCCGGGGAAGCAGCGGCCAGGCCCCCCGTCCGTGTCCAGGAAGTTCCAGTGTGATACGTAAGACGCACCGCCACCGAAGGCCTGCAGCTCCCAGGGGCAGCTGGTGAGGCTGTGGTACTTCACCAGATTCACCGCCAGCAGCGACAGCGCCACCAGCACCACCACGACGAGGCGCTCGCGCCGGTCGATGGCCGGGCCGGGCCAGGTCTGTGGCCACAGCACCCACAGCCCGAGCAGCAGGTAGAAGCCCAGGGCGACCTGCCGCAGGCCATCGTGCAACACCTGTTCCAGCAGCCAGTGGTGGCGCCAGGGAAACCCCCCGGGCGTTCCGACGGCCTGCAGCACGGGCAGGTCCAGGCCCGAGAGGTCCCACAGCAGGGTCAGCGCCAGCACCGCCACCAGACCTCTCAGCAGGTGGGTGCCGGGCGGCGAATCGGTCAGCAGGGAACGGGCAGCGGGACGGGTGTGCATGGGGCGCCATCGTGCGCGGCGCACTTTAAGAGAGGCTTAAGCGCGGTCCGGATAATGGAACTCTTTTGTCATCGGGCCCCTGGCCTGCCCTTGAAATGCGCGCACTTGTGGTGGAAGACGATCCCGGCATCGCCAGCGGTCTGAGCGACTCGTTGCGCCAGGCGGGTTACGCGGTGGACGTGTGCCCGACCCTGGATGCTGCCTGGGCGGCCCTGGCGGTGGAGCCTTTTGACGTGTTGCTGCTGGATCTGGGCCTGCCCGATGGCGACGGGCTGGACCTGCTGGCGCGCCTGCGCCGCCTCGGTGAGCGCAGCCGGGCCCACGAAGCGCTGCCGCGCAGCGACATGCCGGTGTTGATCATGACCGCCCGCGATGGCGTGAGCGACCGCATCAGCGGCCTGGACATCGGGGCCGACGACTACATCGTCAAACCCTTTGACGCCAACGAACTGCTCGCGCGGCTGCGCGCCATGCTGCGGCGGGCGAGCGGGCGCAGCAATCCCGTGATCGAACACGGCGACCTGGTGCTCGACCCGGCCACGCGCACGGTGGAGCGCGCGGGGTTGCCCGTGGCATTGGGTGGGCGCGAGTTTGCGCTGTTGCTGACCCTGCTGCAGGCCCGTCCCCAGGTGCTGTCCAAGGCCCGGCTGGAATCGGCGCTGTACGGCTTTGGTGAAGCGCTCGACAGCAACGCGATCGAGGTGCACGTGCACCACCTGCGCCGCAAGCTGGGTGAGTCGCTCATCAAGACCGTGCGCGGTGTGGGCTACTTCGTTCCCCGCGAGGTGGTGCCCGCCGCCGCGCCGAAGCGGTCGGACCCCGAATGAAACCGATGGCCGCTTCACCATCGCCGCAGCCCGTGTTGCGCCGCTACATCCTGAGCTGGACGCTCGGCGCGCTGCTGCTGGTGTGGCTGACCCTGATTGCCGTGGCCTGGTCCACCGGGTTCCGCGAGGCGCGCAAGTTTTCGGACGGCCAGCTGGTGGCGGTTGCCAAGCTGTGGATCGAAGCCTCGCCCACCGGGGCCAGCCAGAACACGGTGCCGGCGTCGGCCGGTCTGGAGCATGAGTACCTGCAGGACGTCGCCGTGCTGGCCTGGGAGGATGGCCGCCTCGTCGCCGACACCCACCGCATTGCGCCGGGGCTGGACATCACGGACCTGCCCCCGCGGGGTTTCCGCACCCTGACACTGCAGACCGAACACGGCCTGGGCGACTGGCGCAGCTTCGGCGTGCGCCTGAACATGGACGGACGCGAGCGGCGCGTGCTGGCGCTGATGGACATGAAGAAGCGTGGCGAACTCGGCAAAGACATCGCCGAACACGTGGCGCAACCCGCGATCCTGATCCTGCCGCTGGTGGCCCTGCTGCTGTGGTGGACCATCCGGCGCGGTTTGCGCCCGCTGGACCAGCTCTCCAGCGAGGTGGCCGCGCTCGACGGGTTCGCCGGTCAGCGGCTGGACACCCGGCACCGTTTTCGCGAATTCACCAGCACGGTCTCGGCCATCAACACGCTGGTCGACACCTTGCAGAAGCAGGCACAGCGCGAGCGCGAATTCGCTTCCGACGTGGCGCACGAGCTGCGCACGCCGCTGGCGGTCATTGCGCTGCAGGCCCGGGCTGCGCAGGCGGACGCCTCGCCCGAGCGCCTGGACCGGCTGGAGCGCGAGGCCCTGCGCGCCGGCCGCATCCTGTCGCAGTTGCTGGACCTGGCGCGCGCGCAGCGCACCGGCAACGGGGGGCCGTCCAACCTGCTGGAGACGCAGGACGTCGAGCTCGGCGAGCTCGCGGCGCGGTTGATTTCGAACCATGCGCAGCTGGCGTACGAAACGGGTCACGAGCTGTCCCTGCAGCAGCCCGAGCAGCCGGTGCGTGTATCGGCCCAGCCCATGTTGCTGGAGCTGGCCCTGCGCAACCTGATCGAAAACGCCCTGCGCCACACGCCCGAAGGCACCCAGGTGTCGGTCGAAATCTGGCGCTCATCCGACGGCTTCGGCGTGTCCGTGTCCGACGACGGTCAACGCGCGGGCTCGGGTGCTGTCTCCGCAGCGTCCGAGCCCGGCCTGGGTCTGGGCCTGCGCCTGGTGGGGCGCATCGCCGAACAGATGGGCGCCACGCTGGAGCGCGATGCGGGCGAGCCGCCCATGAGCACGCGGTTCAATCTGCGCTGGGCACGCTGAGAACCCTCGATTCTTGGCGGAACAGGTTGGCATAAGGTTGGCTTAACCCAGGCTGCCTACGCTGGCGGGGCCAGTGTGTGCTGGCGCATCGAATGTGACCATGCAGGCCAGCTTGTCCCCGGCGCAGTCCGCCCCACCCACGCGGGCGCCCGCCTCCCTCACCGCCAACCCAGCCCGTTCCCCGGGCCAGACCGTCTGGCTGCTCGCGCTGTGGCTGGCCGGTCCGGGCAATCTGCCGCTGTGGCAGCGCATGCTGTCCGGTGGCGAGGTCCGCTGGACAGCTTTCCTGGGGCTGGGTCTGATGATCCTGGGCGGCACGGCGGCCCTGCTGTTGCTGCTGGCGTGGCCGCGCCTGCTGCGGCCGGTCGCCTCCCTGCTGGTGGTGATGGCGGCCCTGAACAGCCACTACATGTGGCAGTACGGTGTCGTGATCGACAGCACCATGTTGGCCAACGCCTTGCACACCGATGCGCGCGAGGTGCGGGATCTGCTGTCGTGGTCGCTGGCGGGCAGCCTGCTGCTGGTGGCGGTACCACCGCTGTGGTGGTTGTGGCACCGGCCGGTGGCGATGGGCCACGTGGCTTCGCGGCTGCTGCCCAATGGTTTGGGCGTGGTGGCCGGCCTGGTGTTGGCGGTGGGCGCGGCGCTGCTGAGCTACCAGGACCTCGCCTCACTGATGCGCAACCAGAAGGCGCTGCGCTTCATGATCAATCCCCTGAACACGGTGTACGCCGCGGGTCGACTGGCCGCGCAGCAGCTGCCCGCGCAGGCGCGCACGCTGACGCCGGTCGGTGAAGACGCGGTGCTCGGCGCGAGTTACACGAACCAGGCGCGGCCGCCGCTGTTGCTGCTGGTGCTGGGTGAGACGGCGCGCGCCGACCACTTCGCGCTCGATGGCTACGCCCGTGACACCACGCCCACGCTGGCGCGCTGGCAGCAGCAGGGCGATCTGGTGAACTTCAGCCAGGTGCGTTCCTGCGGTACCAACACCCAGGTGTCGGTGCCTTGCGTGTTCTCGCCCTTGACGCGAGCCCAGGGCGGTGACGAAACCGCGCGCCACGAGAACCTGCTGGATGTGCTGCAGCGGGCCGGTCTGGCGGTGCTCTGGCTGGACAACCAGGCGGGCTGCAAAGGCGTCTGTGATCGGGTTCCCCATGCGAGCACGCGCGAGCTGGCCATGCCGGGCTTCTGTTCTGACGGTGAGTGTTTTGACGCGGTCATGCTGCAGGACCTCGATGCGCGCATCGCCGCCCTCGACCCGCAACGCCGCGCGCGCGGCGTGGTGCTCGTCATGCACCAGATGGGCAGCCACGGCCCGGCGTATTTCAAGCGCACACCTTCAGAGCACAAGCGCTTTGAACCCGAATGCACCAGCGCCACGCTGTCGGACTGCACCCCCGAAGCGCTCTCCAACGCCTACGACAACACCATCGCCTACACCGACCACTTCCTGGGCCAGACGCTGGACTGGTTGCAGCGCCAGGCCCAGCAGGGCCAGCACGACACCGGGCTGATCTATCTGTCCGACCACGGCGAATCGCTGGGCGAAAACGGGCTCTACCTGCACGGCTTGCCCTACGCGCTGGCGCCCGAGCAGCAAACCCATGTGCCCATGGTCGCCTGGTTGTCGCCCGGGTTGCAGCAGCGCAGCGGTGTCTCGGTGGACTGCCTGCGCCAGCGTTCGGGCGAGGCCCTGTCACACGACAACGTGTTCCATTCGGTGCTGGGGCTGATGGATGTGCGCACCTCGGCGTACCAGCGCCCGCTCGATGCGCTGGCGCCCTGCGCCAGGCCGCCGGTTCAGGCCGGGGTCAGTCCGCGGCCGGCAGGCTGAGGGCGACCCCCAGACCGCCCAGGCGGGCCGTTTTCAGGCGGACATCGCCCCCGTAGAGCCGGGCCAGATCGGTCACGATGGCCAGGCCCAGCCCCGACCCGGGCACGCTTTCGTCCAGCCGTGCGCCCCGCGCGAGCACGGCGGCGCGGGCCTGGTCGTCGATACCGGGACCATCGTCCTCCACGCGCAGGCACAGCCGGCCGGCTTCGCTGGAGGCGCTGACCACCACCGTGTGGCGCGCCCATTTGCAGGCGTTGTCGATCAGGTTGCCCAGCATCTCCTGCAAGTCCTGTTCTTCGCCCGCAAAGGCCAGCGTGTCGGGCAGACCGCTGGCGCCGATGTCAATGTGGCGTTCGGCGTGCACCCGCTGCATCACCCGCACCAGGCCGAGCACCACCGGCGCCACGGCGGTGCGCAGGCCGGGCAGGCGCTCGGCCGCGGCGGCCCGCGCATGGGCGAGGTGCCAGTCGATGTGGCGTCGCGCCGTGTCCACCTGTTCGTGGACCAGGCGCGCGAGTGCGGGCCCGGTATCGCGCGGGTTGGCCGGGTCGCCCGCGTCCAGCGCCTGCGTGGCCGCCTGCCCCAGGACCGCCAGCGGGGTCTTGAGGGCGTGCGCCAGGTTGCCCGCCTGGGTGCGCGCGCGCGCCACGACCTCGGCATTGCGGTCCAGCACGCCGTTGAAGTCGTCGATGAGGGGCTGCACCTCACTGGGAAAACGGCCCTGGAGCCGGGCGGAGCGGCCTTCGCGCACCTGCACCAGGGCGTGCTGCAGGCCCCGCAGCGGCGACAGGCCCACCGCGACCTGGGTCACCGCGGCCAAGGCCAGCAGCGCACCCAGCACCAGCAGCGAAATCGAGAGCACACCGGTGAAGCGGTCCACCGCTTCCAGCGCCTGCCGGGTTTCGGCCGCCACGATCAGGCGCCAGCGCACGCCAGGCTGTTCGCCCAGCGCCACGGTGCGTTCCAGCATCAGCACGGCCGCGCCCTTCGGGCCGCTGCCTTCGTGCACGTGCACGGTGCCGTTCGCCAGCGCATCCGCGCTCAGCGGCAGGGTAGTGTCCCAGAGCGAGCGCGAACGCAGCACGCCGCTGCGGATGGCGCCGTCGCCGCTCACTTGGTCAAGCTGCCAGTACAGACCGGAATAGGGTGTGCGCCAGCGCGGGTCGGACAGCTGTTGCGGATCGATCACGGGCTGCCCGCTGGCGTCCAGCTCCAGTTGGGTGGTCAGCTGGTCGAGCTGCAGGGTCAGCGCCGCTTCGAACTGGCGCATGACGTGTTCACGAAACAGACCGCTGAGCCAGACACCGGCCAGCAGCAGCGCCAGCGCGAGCGCGGCGAGCGTGGCGGCCAGCAGGCGAAAACGCAGCGAGGAGGCCCAGCGGCCGAACGTGATCATGGGTTGTTGAGCTTAAGGCACCGACGAACCTGCCCTGCATGCGCCGCCGCAACGCCCGGCATCGCGCGCGGCATGGCGCCGGCTCAGTCCGTGCTGGCCTGCGGCTGCACCAGCCGGTAGCCCAGGCCGCGCACGGTCTCGATCAGTTCGGGCGGGAGTTTCTTGCGCAGCCGGCCGACGAACACCTCGATGGTGTTGGAGTCGCGGTCGAAGTCCTGCGCGTAGATGTGTTCGGTGAGTTCGGTGCGCGAGACCACCGAGCCCGGGCGGTGCATCAGGTAGTCGAGCACCTTGTACTCGTGACTGGTCAGGGCGACCGGCTGGCCCGCGAGCGTGACGCGGCCGCTGCGCGTGTCCAGCGCCAGCGCACCGCACTGCAGCACCGGTGAGGCCAGGCCACTGGCGCGGCGGATCAGCGCGCGCAGGCGCGCCAGCAGCTCTTCCATGTGGAAGGGTTTGGTCAGGTAGTCGTCGGCGCCGGCATCGATGCCCGCCACCTTCTCGCTCCAGTTGTCGCGCGCGGTCAGGATCAGCACCGGCATGGCACGCCCGGCGTCGCGCCAGCGCTTGAGCACCGAGAGACCGTCGAGCACCGGCAGGCCGAGGTCGAGCACCACCGCGTCGAACGCTTCGGTTTCGCCCAGGAAGTGGGCGTCGCGGCCGTTGTCGGCTTCGTCCACCGCGTAGCCCGCGTCCACCAGGCCCGTGCGCAGCTGCGCACGCAGCGTGGGTTCGTCTTCAACCAGCAGGATGCGCATGGGCTTCAGCGCCAGGGCCGCTGGCCGGCTGGCGCAGACGGGCGGGTCTTGCTGCTCAGCAGAGCGGCGGTCCGGGCGTCGAGCTTGAGCTTGACACGCTGGCCTCCAGCTTGCAGCAGCTTGACTTCGTAGATCCACACGCCGTGGTCCTGTTCGAGTTCAACCTCTAGGACCTGTCCGGGGTGTTCGCGTTCCAGTCGCTCCAGCACCGTGCGCAGCGGCAAGACTTGACCGGCCTGCACCGCCTGGAGAGCGCGTTCGTGATCGCGGTGGTCGCTGGCGCCAGCGGGCAGCACCAGACCGCCCGACAGCACCACGGCCGCCAGCGCCCGCACCGCAGAGCGCAGCGGGTTTTTTGCATGGAGGGCTTGGGTGGGTCGGGTCATGGGGCGATTGTGCCGCCGACAGTCTGAACGGCGGATGAACACGACCTTCAGGTGGCGTACAGGCTGGGCGGCGCAGCATGTCTTCAAGCGCCCGAAGACCGGCGCCTCATCAAGCCACAAGGAGTTGAACATGAAGAACACGGAAGGCGCTGGCGAGCTGCTGCTGTGTCGGGGGCAGGACGTGACATCGCTGGACGCCGGGATGGCCTGGCGCGTGGAGCACGGCATGCTGCTGATCCGCAGCCCGGCGCGTCGCGGCGAGCCACCCTGGCGCCTGGCCCTGCCCGGCGACTGGCTGAACATCGAGGCCCTGTGCGGCCTGCCGCAGGACACACAGACCACTGCGTTGATCGCCAGCCGCCTGCGTGCGCTGCCGGCCGTGCAGCAACCCCCCAGCCATCAACTGCTCACCCGCGTGGTGCACCAGCAGAGGCAGTGGGCCGACAACCTGCTGGCCTTGCGATCCGGCAGCGTGGAACGCCGCATCCGGCATCTGCTGGACCTGGTGCGCCAGGCCGTGGGTGGACACCGGGGCGCGGAGCTCGACATGCCGGTGCTGCGTGACATCGCCGCGCTGGTGGATGCCGCGCCCGAGACGGCCTGTCGGGTGCTGGCCCGGTTGCGCCCGTCGCGCAAGGCGGCACCCCGCCTGGGGGCTGCAACGCCTGCGCTGACCTGTATTTGAAGGTGAACGGCAGATGAACAGCCGCTTCAGGAAGGGTTCAAGCGGGGTTTCCAACAATACGCCCCAACCGCTGCCCAACAGCTGCACCCAACCCATTGCCCATCCTCAACCGACGACGATCACCATGCAAACAAGCACACGCACTTCCTCGCTCACCGCCGGTCTGCTGCTGGCCAGTCTGGTCATGACCCTGGTGTCCACCACCGCACGCGCCGCCGACACCACGCCCGCCGCACAGCTTCAGCACTGGAGCGCCCAGGCCGGCACACCGGGCAATGCGGCCAAGGGCCAGACCTTCTTCAACGCCAAACACGGGGCTGAGTGGTCGTGCGCCTCCTGCCACAACACGCCGCCCACCACGCAAGGCAAACACGCCAACACCGGCAAGGTGATCGCGCCGCTGGCGCCGGCCTTCAATCCCAAGGCGTTCACCGACACGGCGAAAGTCGACAAGTGGTTCAAGCGCAACTGCAACGACGTGCTCAGCCGCGAATGCAGCGCCGGTGAAAAGGCCGACGTGCTGGCCTACCTGAACAGCCTGAAGTGAACGACCGCGACATCCAGGAGCGAGCCATGAACACCCCCACCACCCGATCCTTGCTCGTGGCCATTGGCCTGGGGCTGGCCGCACTGTCCGCCGCGCAGGCCGACGGCGGACGCATGATGCCGCGCGACATGCCCAAGGCCTACATGGCCGAATGCGCCGCCTGCCACACCGCCTACACCCCGGGCCTGCTGCCCGCCCGTTCGTGGCAGCGGATCATGGCCGGCCTGGACAAGCACTACGGCACCGACGCCTCGCTGGATGACGCCACGGTCAAACAACTCAGCGCCTGGTTGCAGGCGAACGCCGGCACCTACAAGCGTGTGGTCGAGGAGCCGCCCGAGGACCGCCTCACGCGCTCGGCCTGGTTCGAGCGCAAGCACCGCGAGGTCCCCGCCTCGGTCTGGAAACACGCCAGCATCAAGAGCGCGGCCAACTGCGCCGCCTGCCACACCGGCGCCGACCGCGGCGATTTCGATGACGACAACATCCGGATGCCGGCGGGCGTGAACCTGGGCCAGCGCTGGTTCTGGAAAGACTGAACCCGGGAGAACCACCATGCAAGCCACCACCCCCATGCCTTCCTCTGCTGTCGCTGGCGCGTCCCAGGCGCGACCAGCCGCCCGACGCCGTGTCACCGATGCGCCCACACGCATGTTTCACTGGCTGTTCGCACTGTGTTTTCTGGGCGCCTACCTGACGGCCGATGGCGAGAGCTGGCGCATGCTGCACGTCACGCTCGGCTATTCCATGGCGGGTCTGCTGGGCTTTCGTGTGGTGTATGGCCTGTGGGGCCCGCGCCAGGCGGGGCTGGGCCTGATGTGGCGCAAGCTGGGCAGTGCGCCGGCGTGGCTCCGGTCGCTGCGCACGGCCCCATCCATCACCGCCGTCAACTGGCGCCAGGGGCAGAACCTGCTCATGGCGTTTGCGGTGGTGGCCCTGCTCGTGCTGGTGGTGCCGCTCACCTTGAGTGGTTATGCGACCTTCAACGAATGGGGCGTGTTCCCCGGTGACGACTGGCTGGGCGAAATGCACGAATTTCTGGGCGAAGCCTTTCTGTTTGTGGTGCTGGCCCATCTGGCCCTGATCCTTGGGCTGAGCCTGCTGCGCCGCAAGAACCTGGCATCGCCCATGTTGACCGGCAGCGTGGAAGGGCCGGGTCCGAGCCTGGTGCAGAAGAACCGCGTCTGGCTGGCGACCCTGCTGCTGCTCGCGGTGCTGGCCTACGGCGCCTGGGAATGGCAGCAGTCGCCCAACGGGCTGGTGTCAGCCAAGGCCCTGAGCAGCCTCGTGTCGGGCAACGGCGGCGGGCGCGATCACGGTGATGACGATTGACTGCCCTGAGCCCGGGTCTTATTTGACGAACTGAATTCTGAAAGCAACAACCATGAACCAATACCTCTGTGTGGTCTGCGGATGGCTGTACGACGAAGCCGCTGGCTGGCCCGAAGAAGGCTTTGCGCCCGGGACGCGCTGGGCCGACGTGCCGGACGACTGGCGCTGCCCCGAGTGTGGCGTGGGCAAGGCCGACTTCGTGCTGTGCGAGGCGTGAGCCTCACCAGCCTGGCGGGTGGACTCAGCGCGGTTTCGCAGCCTTCGGTGGCGGCACACGGGTCATGCGAACCGTCTCGCCCGTGACCGGATGCTGGTAGGCCTCCACGATGCCACCGCCGTGTTCGATGGCGTAGAACTCGTGGCAGTTGCCCCGCGACACCTTGAACTTCACCAGCAGGTAGGCCGATGCCCTGAAACGCTCGCGTGCCTGCGCCTCGGACAACCATTGGCTGCGTGGCAGATCGGTGCAGACCACCTTTTCGCCCGGGGTGCTGGCCAGTGCCGATCCGCTGGACCCGATCAGGAGCGCAAGGCACAGGGCAGCGAACGCAGGCGAGCCGATGAGGGCGTGTGGGAGGCGAGGCGGGGTGCTGGGTGACATGGGTGCTTGAGGGGCAGTGGTTGATGGAGATCCCTGTGGATCGGGCCACCAGATACTGGCGCCCCAACATTTACGCATCCTTAAACAGCCGCCGCGGGGGCCAACGCCGGTCTGGCGGCTTCAGGTGCCGACAGCGCATTCCCTACAATTTGCGCTGTTCCCCTTCACTTCGCACCTGTTCAAGGCTTCACCATGCAATTCATCCGTTTCTCCGATCTCTGCGCCAGTGGCCAGGCCAAGGGTCAGCGTGTCTTCATCCGCGCCGACCTCAACGTGCCGCAGGACGACGCGGGCAACATCACCGAAGACACGCGCATCCGCGCCAGCATCCCCGCGATCCAGATGGCGTTGGACGCCGGTGCCGCCGTCATGGTGACCTCGCACCTCGGCCGCCCCACCGAAGGTGAATTCAAGCCCGAAGATTCGCTGGCCCCCGTGGCCGCGCGCATGGGGGAACTCATGGGCCGCAGCATCCCCGTGGTGGCCAACTGGGTCGATGGCGTGTCCGTCGAACCCGGCCAGATCGTCATGCTGGAGAACTGCCGCCTCAACGTCGGCGAGAAGAAGAACAAGCCAGAGCTCGCTGCCAAGCTCGGCAAGCTCTGCGACATCTTCGTGCACGACGCCTTCGGCACCGCGCACCGTGCCGAAGGCACGACCTACGGCATCGCCGAGACCGCACCCATCGCCTGCGCCGGCCCGCTGCTCGCCGCCGAGATG
>MERT01000009.1:0-180703 GCA_001770705.1 Burkholderiales bacterium GWF1_66_17
ACCGACGATCACCACGTCGTATTCCATCGCTTCGCGCGGGCCGTAGGTGCTGAGGATTTCTTGGGGGCTCATGGGGGTTCTTCCGTGCGGGTCGGGCGGGTGCGTCAGGGGGTCAAGCGGGCCAGCGAGGCCAGCGCCTGCTGCAGCATCTTCTGCAGCAGCGGCCACACCGCGGCGGCCTTGTGTTCGAGGTAGGTGAAGGGCGGGTCTTCGAGCATGTAGAGGTCCTGCCCCATCTCCAGCTGGATGGCGTGCACGCGGTCGGCCGGTGAGCCGTAGTGGCGCGTGATGTAGCCGCCTTTGAAGCGGCCGTTGAGCACGTGGCTGAAGCGCGTGGCACTCACCTCGGCGAGCACGCTGTCGATGATCGCCGGATCGCAGCTGCGGCCGTCAGCGGTGCCGAAATTCAGGTCGGGCAGCTTGCCGTCAAACAGGCGCGGCAGCACGCTGGCGATGGAGTGCGCGTCCCACAGCAGCACCGCGCCGTGTTTCGCCTTGAGGCTGTCGAGCTCGGCGCGCAGCGCGTCGTGGTAGGGCCGCCAGTAGCGCGCCAAGCGGTCGGCCTGCTGCGCCGTGTCGGGCGCCTCGGCCTCACCGTAGAGCGGCTCACCGCGAAAGGTCTCGGTCGGGCACAGGCCGGTGGTGGTCTGGCCGGGGTACAGGCTCTCGCCAGAAGGCGGTCGGTTGAGGTCGATCACGTAGCGCGAGACCTTTGCCTGCAGCACGGAGGCACCCATTCCGGCAGCGAAACCGTAGAGGCGGTCGAGGTGCCAGTCGGTGTCCTGCTTGAGCGGCGCGGTGTCGCTCATGCCGGCGGCGAATTCGGCTGGCAGTTCGGTGCCCAGGTGCGGGATCGAGATCAGCAGCGGCACGCTGCCCTGCTGCAGGGTGAAAGTGGGTGTGTGTGTGCTCATGGGGTCTCTTCGTCGGGGCAGGACAGGGCGTCCGGGGGCAGGGCGGGCATGCACAGGCGGATGGCCGGCGCGGTGTCGTGGCGGATCACGTCGCGCGTGATGCGGGCGATGTGTTCGTCCAGGCCGGCCCATTCGTCTTCGCGCGAGAGCAGGAAAAAATGGCGCTGGCCGAGCCGGGTGGCGGGAATGGGGATCACGACCACGTCGTCGAGGTACTGGCGCGACTGCCACAGGCACAGCGGCGTGGACAAGGCCCAGCCCAGGCCCGAGGCCACCAGGCTGAGCAGCGGGTCGGTGGCGTCGAACTCGTAGCCGCGCGGCGCGTTCACGCCCACGTGGCGCAGAAAACGTTCGATCTGCTGGCCGATCACCGAGCGCTGGCTGTAGCGGATCAGCGGCAACTCGCCGGGCAGATCGGACAGGCCGCGCGCCGTGCGCAAAGGCTTCACCTTGTGCGCCTTGGGAAACACCGCCACCCAGGATTCGGAGAACAGCAGGCGCTGCGCGATGCGCGGGTCGTCGATGGCCGAGTCGGTGCAGATCGCGAAGTCGAGTTCACGGCCGCGCAGCTGTTCGGTCAGCGTCGGCGTGAGGCCCGACCACATCAGGATCTGCTGCGCCTGCCCGCTCATGGCGCGGATCAGTCGCGGCCCCACGGTGGCGGCAAACGAGTCCACGCAGCCCAGGTGCAGCTGCGTGTGTTCGTGGCGCGCACTCGCACGCACCTGGTCGACCATGGAGCGGGCCTGGGCCAGCAGGCCGGTGGCGCGTTCGCGCAAGGCGCGCCCGGCGTGCGTGGGCCGGGCCGGCCGCACCTCGCGGTCGAGCAGGGGCAGCTCTACGTCGGCTTCGAGCGATTTGATGGCCTGGCTGATCGCGCTGGCGCTCAGGCCCAGCTGTTGGGCGGCCAGGGCCATGGAGCCCGAATCGCAGACCGAGACAAAGGCCTGCAGCGCCTGCAGATCGGGCAGGCGGCGCGCACGGCGGGGCTTGGGCGGGGAGGGCGGCATGGGGACGAATGGTGTGGGGGGATTGGGCGAATGCGCTCAGCATTCGAAAAGCCAAACCATAGCATCAGTTTTGCTTCAGTTGATCGGGTGGCGGCGGCGCGACCCTACAGTCCGCTCCATCGCCATGTCGGCCCACCCCTCCAGCCCAGAAAGGCCAGATTTCCCATGCAAACCTACGACGCCATCGTGATCGGTGCCGGTGTGATCGGTGCTTCGGTCGCTTACCACCTGGCCCGCCTGGGTGCGGGCCGCGTGCTCGTGCTGGACCGCGGCCAGATCGGCTCGGGCACCAGCACCCAGTCTTCCGGCATCCTGCGCACCCACTATTCGGTGATCGAAAACGTGGAACTGGCCAAGCGCTCGTGGGCGGTGTTCAACGACTTCGCGGGCTATCTGGGCGACGAGGAACAATCCGCGGGCCTGGTCAAGTGCGGCTACCTGATCTGCGCGCCCGAAGGCCCCAAGCTCGAACCCTTGCGCGCCGCGCTGGCCGGCCAGACCACCATGGGCGTCGAGGTGCGCCTGATCGACCAGGCCGCGGCGCGCGAGCTGCTGCCCATCGCCCAGTTCGACGACGCGGCGCTGATCGGCTACGAGCCCGAGGCCGGCTTTGCCGACGCCTACCTGGTCGCCACCGGCTTTGCGCGCGCCGCGCGCCGGCAGGGTGTGAAGATCATGGAAGGCGTGAACGTGGAGCGCCTGCTGATGGACGGCGGACGCGTGGTGGGTGTCGAAACGAACCAGGGCACGTTCCACAGCAACACCGTGATCAGCACCCAGAACATCTGGGCCAGCGAGATCGAAAAATGGACCGGCGTGTCAACCCCGGTGAAGGCCGAACGCCACGCCGTGCTCGCGCTCGAAGGGCCCGAGGCCTACAGCTTCAAGATGCCGGTGTTCAAGGACCTGGGTTCGCCCGGCATGCTGTACTGCCGCAGCTACGGCGGCAACCAGATGCTGGTGAGCGAAGGCACGGTGGGCGAGACCCTGGCCCAGCCCGACAACGAGCAGGGCGACATCTCCATGGACTACGTGGTCGAGGTCGGCGGCCAGGTGGCGGAGCGTTTCCCCTCGTTCGGCGAAGCCGGTCTGGCCTCGTCCTGGACCGGTGTCTACGACGTCACGCCCGACTGGAACCCGGTGCTCGGGCGCCTGCCCGACGTGCCCGGCCTGATCGTGGGCTACGGCTTCTCGGGCCACGGCTTCAAGCTCTCGCCCGGCGTCGGCCTGGTGCTGGCCCAGGAAGCCCTGGGTCTGCCCACCGACGTGTCGCTCGCGCCCTACGCGCACGAGCGTTTCCGCAGCGGCAATTTGCTCACAGGTCGCTATGGCCTGGGTGCGGTGTCCTGATCGGAGAGACAGACATGCATGTGCTGGTGCCGGTCAAACGCGTCGTGGATTACAACGTCCGGGTGCGTGTGCGCAGCGACGGTTCGGGGGTGGACACCACCGGTCTGAAGATGTCGCTGAACCCCTTCGACGAAGTCGCCGTGGAGCAGGCCGTTCGCCTGCGCCAGGCCGGGCAGGCGAGTCGGGTCACGGTGGTGGGTTGTGGCGCGCCGCTGACGCAAGACGTGCTGCGCACGGCGCTGGCCATGGGTGCGGACGCGGCGATCCTGCTCGAGCCGGGTACGGGCGAGTGCGACGGACCGGCATTGGTCGAAGCCTTGAGCGTGCTCGTGCAACGCGAAGGCGTGGACCTGGTGCTGTGTGGCAAACAGGCCATCGACGACGACCTGGGCGACACCGCGCCGATGCTGGCCGCGTTGCTCGACTGGCCGCAGGCCATGTCGGTCAACCAGCTGGCGCTGGAAGACGGTGGTCTGCGCGTGCACTGCGATGGCGACCAGGGTCTGGAGCAATGGCGCCTGCCGCTGCCCGCCGTGCTCGGGGTGGACCTGCGCCTGTGCGACCCGCGCGCGATCAGCCTGCCCAACATGATGAAGGCGAAGAAGGCCACCATCACCACGCTGTCGCTGGCCGAGCTCGCGGGGGACCGCGCCGCGCGCTTCCGCATCACCGGTTGTGCCACGCCACCGGCCCGTGCAGCGGGTGTGCGCGTCGAAGGCCTCACGCAACTGCTGGAGCACCTGCGTGCATTGCCCGCACTCGGCGCCAGCGCCTGACCCCTTCACACCAGAAACCACCGCACTATGACCACCCTCGTCATCGCCGAACACGACGGCAGCCAGCTTGACCCCTCCACCCTGAACCTGCTCGGCGCGGCGCTGCAGATCGGTGACCCGGTGCACCTGTTGGTGCTGGGGATGGGCTGCGCGGCTGTCGCCCAGGCCGCGGCCTGCCTGGCCGGCGTGTCGCAAGTGCTGCTGGCGGACGACCCGCAGTGGGGCACGCCTTCGGCTGAAACCCTGGCGTTGCAGATTGTGGCGCTGATGCCGGGTTGCGACACCCTGCTGGCGGCGCACCGCGTGCTGCACCGGGGCGCCCTGCCGCGGGCCGCGGCGCGCCTGCGGGCGGCTTACCTGAGCGATGTGGTGGCGATCGAATCCGGGCACCGCTTCGTGCGTCCGCTCTACGCCGGCAGCGTGCTCGCCAGCGTGGAGACCCAGGCGGACAAGACCCTGCTGACGCTGCGCCCCGCGGGCTTTGCCACCGCGGCCGGCACGCAGGCCGCCTGCCCCGTTGTCACGCTGGTGTCGGTCGGCGCCGATGTCCGCAGCCAGCTGAAGAGCCGCGAGTCGATGGACAGCGACCGCCCCGACCTGAGCCGCGCCCGCGTGGTGGTGGCGGCCGGGCGAGGTGTGGGCGCGCGCGAACACATGGCTTTGGTCGAACGGCTCGCCGACCACCTGGGTGGCGCCGTGGGCGCTTCGCGTGCGGCGGTCGATGCCGGCTTCGCACCCAACGCCATCCAGGTCGGCCAGACCGGCAAGACTGTGGCGCCCGATGTGTACTTCGCTTTCGGCATTTCGGGTGCCATCCAGCACCTCGCCGGCATCAAGGACGCGGGCGTGATCGTGGCCGTCAACAAGGACCCCGATGCGCCGATCTTTTCGGTCGCCGATGTGGGCTTGGTCGGTGATCTGTTCGAGGCATTGCCGGCCCTCACGGCCGGCTTGACCGGTCAATCGAAAACGGCATGAACCGCGCGCCAGAAGGTTGTTTCGCACAGCGGCACTTCACCCTGCAGGCGCTGCCGCGGGAGGCCTGGAAAAACCAGGGTGGCTGGACCCGCCCCGTGGCCAGCGCGGTCGGCCATGATGGTCAAACCGACTGGCGCGTGAGTGCGGCGGAGATCACGACCGCCGGTCCGTTTTCGATCTTTGAAGGGCTGGACCGCCAGGCGGTGATGCTGCAAGGTGGGTACCTGCGCCTGCGCGCCAGTCAGCCCTTCGAAGACATCCTTTTCAACGGCCCGGGCAGCCGTGCCGCTTTTCCCGGTGAACGCCTGCTCACGACCGAGATGCCGGTAGAGCCCACTGTGCTCTGGAACGTGATGCACCGCCGCGGACGGTCTCGCGCAGAGGTCGGCATGCTCGGCGATCAGGCGATGGTGCTGCCGCCAGCCCCTGACCTGCTGGTCTATGTGCTGAGCGGCGAAGTGGAGATCGCTTTGCCGCGTTGCCGCTCCCAGGGCCTTGGCGCTGGTCATGGTCTTTACCTTCAGAAGCTGCCAGCTGAAACCCTGCTCGCCCCCTGCTGCCCCGGCAGCCGGGCGCTGATCACTGCGATCTACTAGCCTTCACTCCGCGCTGCGCGGGTAGACGATGAACGACAGGAACTTGATCGGGAACTTCACCAGTTTCTCGGGGCCGTGCGCCACCTCGCCTTGAAAGGTCAGCGAGTCGCCGGGCTCCAGCAGGTAGGTGTCCGGCCCGCAGCGGTATTCGATCTTGCCCTCCAGCATGTACAGCAGCTCGGTGCCCGGGTGCTGGAACGTGGGGTACTGCTCCGAGTCGTCGTCCATGGTGATCAGGAAGGGCTCGAACAGCTTGACCGGGCCCTGGTCGTAAGCGAGCAAATGGTAGGTGTGCCCGCTTTTGGTGCCACGGCGCACCACTTCCATGCCCTTGCCCTTCTTGATGTGCTGTGCGGTGCTCGCGGTCACGTCGTATTTGCTGAACAGCATGGACATCGAGACCCCCAGCGCCCGCGCGATGCGCGCCAGCGTCTCCATGCCGGCCGAGGTCTGCCCGTTCTCGATCTTGGACAGCATGCCGCGGCTGATGCTGGCCTGTTCGGACACCTGCGCAATGGTCAGACCGTGGCGCTGGCGCAGTTCCTTGATGGCCGAGCCCACCGATTCTTCGAGCGAAATCGCCGGTTTCTCACCCTGTTTGTTCACATCCCGCTCCTAGGTCTTTGCTGCTGGAAAAAGTGTACGTGCTACCGAATCTGAAATGTTCACAGCAGGCATAAATGTTGCATAACAAGAAACATCGACGTTGACCATGCACCAAGGCCGACGCCGCCGGGCCCTCCAGCCGAACCCTGATTGCCAACCGAAGGAGTTTTCCCTTGAACACACTCGCCGTCCCATTCGTCACCCAGCTCGAGCCGGGCGGGCTGGTGCCCCCGAAGCGCTTTGCCAGCGTCGAAGAAACCCAGGCCTACCTCAAGTCCCAGGGCATCAGCTACGTGCTGGCGCAGTTTGTCGACATCCACGGCGTGGCCAAAGCCAAGTCCGTGCCAGTCGATCATTTGAACACCGTGATGACCGATGGCGCCGGCTTCGCCGGGTTTGCCATCTGCGGCGTGGGCATCGAGCCGCACGGCCCGGACTTCATGGCCGTGGGGGATCTGTCCACCGTGTCCGTGGTGCCGTGGCAGCCGGGCCTGGCGCGCATCGTCTGCGAAGGCCATGTGGAAGGCGAACCCTGGGCCTTCGACAGCCGCGTCGTGCTCAAGAAGCAGGTTGCGCGTCTGGCTGAAAAAGGCCTGACGATGTTCACCGGCCTGGAGCCCGAGTTCTCGCTGCTGCGCCGCAACGCCGACGGCAGCATCGTGCCGCACGACGCCAGCGACAACCTCGCCAAGCCCTGCTACGACTACAAGGGCCTGTCACGCACCCGGGTGTTCCTGGAAAAGCTCTCCAACGCCATGCGCGCCACCGGCATCGACGTCTACCAGATCGACCACGAAGACGCCAACGGCCAGTTCGAGCTGAACTACACCTACACCGACTGCCTGACCTCGTGTGACCACTTCGTCTTCTTCAAGATGGCGGCGAGCGAGATCGCCAACGAGCTGGGCCTGATCTGTTCCTTCATGCCCAAGCCCTTCGCCAACCGGCCGGGCAACGGCATGCACATGCACCTGTCCATCGGCGACGGCCAGTGCAACCTGTTCCAGGACAAGAGCGACGCCAATGGCCTGGAGCTCTCGCCCATGGCCTACCAGTTCATGGCCGGCCTGCTGCACCACGCGCCCGCGCTCACGGCCCTGTGCGCGCCCACGATCAATTCGTACAAGCGCCTGGTGGTGGGCCGTTCACTCACCGGCGCCACCTGGGCACCGGCCTACATCAGCTACGGCGACAACAACCGCTCGACCATGGTGCGCATCCCCAAAGGCCGGCTGGAACTGCGCCTGCCCGACGGCGCCTGCAACCCCTACCTGGCCACGGCCGCCGTTATCGCCGCCGGCCTGGACGGCATCGCCAAGAACATGCACCCGGGCGCGCCGCGCAACGTCAACCTCTACGAATGGAGCGAGGCCCAGCTCAAGGAAGCCGGCATCGGCCTGCTGCCGCAGAACCTGAACGCCGCGCTCGACGCGCTGGAGGCCGACAGCGTGATCCGCGAGGCCCTGGGTCCGGTCACCGACGAGTTCCTGAAGTTCAAGCGCATGGAGTGGATCGAGTACATGCGCCATGTCTCCGAGTGGGAGGTCAAGCAGTACCTCGAGTTTTTTTAAGGAAGCAATCATGTGTGGAATTGTTGGACTGTTGTTGAAGAAACCCGAGCTGCACAGTCAGCTCGGTGAGCTCATGGTGCCGATGCTGATCGGCATGCACGACCGTGGCCCGGACTCCGCCGGCATGGCTGTCTTTGGCCAGCCGCTGCCCGAGAGCCAGCGCAAGCTCAGCCTGTATTCGGGCCTGACCGACGCCGCTGCGGCCTACGACTGGATCGGCCTGGCCGACGCGTTGAACGCGGACCTGAAGGTCAAGGCCCATATCCAGACCAAGGGCAACCACGCGGTGTTCACCTTTGATGGCCCGGCCGAGCCCGTGAAGGCTTTCATCAAGGCGTTTGAGGACAAGCTGCACATCCTCTCGACCGGTCGCCGCATCGACCTGTACAAGGACATCGGCACGCCGGCGCAGGTGGCACAGCGCTACGACTTCACGAAGCTCGTGGGCAGCCACCTCGTGGGCCACACCCGCATGGCCACCGAGTCGGCCGTGACGCCGGACCGCGCCCACCCGTTCACCGCCGGCGAAGACTTCTGCCTGGTGCACAACGGTTCGCTGTCCAACCCCAACGGCGTGCGCCGCATGCTGGAGCCGCGCGGCATCAAGTTCGAGACCGACAACGACACCGAAGCCGCTTGCCGTTTTCTCGAATGGCGTCTGCGCGAAGGCGACGACCTGCACACGGCGCTGGAAAAGGCCTTCGTCGCGCTCGACGGCTTCTACACCTTCCTCATGGGCACACCCACCGAGCTGGCCCTGATCCGCGATCCCTTCGCCTGCAAGCCGGCCGTGGTCGCCGAGACCGACGACTACGTGGCCATCGCTTCCGAATTCCGCTCGCTCGCCCACCTGCCGGGCATCGAGCATGCGACCGTCTTTGAACCCGCTCCCGAGGAGATGTACGTATGGAAAATCTGACCTTTGACCTGAGCCGCCAGAGCGTGCGCGAGCTCAACCAGCACCTGCACGGAACGCCCGAATCCCTGGCCGGACAACACATCGAGGTGGTGCATCCCGACGGCGCGCACAACATCGCGGTCGGTATCAACGCCCCGGTGGCCGTGACCATCAAGGGCCACGCCGGCTATTACGCGGCCGGCATGAACAAGTTCGCCGACGTCACCATCGAAGGCAGCGCCAGCACCGGTGTGGCCGAAAACATGATGAGCGGCAAGGTGCACGTGAAAGGCTTTGCCTCCAACGGTGCGGGCGCTTCGGCCCATGGCGGCCTGCTGGTGATCGACGGCGACGCCGGCCTGCGCTGCGGCATCTCGCTCAAGGGTGGCGACATCGTGGTCGGCGGCTCGGTCGGCAGCTTCTCCGGCTTCATGGCCCAGGCTGGCCGCATGGTGATCTGCGGCAACGCCGGCGACGCCCTCGGCGACTCGCTCTACGAGGCCGTGATCTACGTGCGCGGCAGCATCAAGTCGCTCGGCGCCGACGCCCGGATCGAACCCATGACCGAAGCCGACACCGCGGCGCTCAGCGCGCTGCTGGCCCAGGCGGGGAAAGCCCACGAGCCTTCGGAATTCAAGCGCGTGGCCTCGGCCCGCAGCCTCTACCACTGGAACGCCGACGCCGAACAGGACTATTGACATGTCAAACACCGAACACCCCATCCATTTCAAACGCCTGCAACTCGAGGAGTCGGCCAGTTTCGACCGCAGCACGCTGGACTACATCCACCGCGCTTCCAGCACCGGCCTGTATGAAATCCGCGGTCTGGGCGCCAAGCGCAAACTGCCGCACTTCGACGACCTGGTGTTCCTCACCGCGTCGCTCTCGCGCTACCCGCTGGAGGGCTACCGCGAGAAGTGCTCGACCAGGACCGTGCTGGGCACGCGTTTCGCCAAGAAGCCGGTGGTGCTCGACACCCCGATCACCATCGCCGGCATGAGCTTTGGCGCGCTTTCGGCCAACGTGAAAGAAGCCCTGGGCAAGGCCGCCACCGCCACCGGCACCAGCACCACCACGGGCGACGGCGGCATGACCTCGGAAGAGCGTTTGTCGTCCAAGACCCTGGTCTACCAGTGCCTGCCGTCGCGCTACGGCTTCAACCCCGACGACGTGCGCCGCGCCGACGCCATCGAGGTCGTGCTCGGCCAGGGCGCCAAGCCCGGCGGCGGCGGCATGCTGCTGGGCCAGAAGGTCAACCCCCGTGTGGCCCAGATGCGCACCCTGCCCGAGGGCGTGGACCAGCGCTCGGCCAGCCGCCATCCGGACTGGACCGGCCCGGACGACCTGACGATCAAGATCCAGGAGCTGCGCGAACTCACCGACTGGGAAAAACCGATCTACGTGAAGGTCGGCGCTACCCGCGTCTACAACGACGTCAAGCTGGCGGTGCACGCCGGTGCCGATGTGGTGGTGGTCGACGGCATGCAGGGCGGCACCGCCGCCACGCAAACCTGCTTCATCGAACACGCCGGCATCCCCACGCTGGCCGCCGTGCGCCAGGCCGTCGCCGCGTTGCGCGACCTCGACATGATCGGCACGGTGCAGCTCATCGTGTCGGGTGGCATCCGCACCGGTGCCGACGTGGCCAAGGCGCTGGCGCTGGGTGCCGACGCGGTGGCCATCGGCCAGGGCGTGCTCATGGCGCTGGGCTGCAACCGCGACACCTACCAGCAAGGTGGCCAGACCCACAGCGCCGAAGCCGACTATGCGGCCCTGGGCACCAAAGCTGGCTTCTGCCACCACTGCCACACCGGCAAGTGCCCGGTCGGCGTGACCACGCAGGACGCGATCCTGGAGCAGCGCCTGGAGCCCGACATGGGCGCCAAACACGTCAAGAACTACCTCAAGACCTTGACGATGGAGCTGACCACGCTGGCGCGCGCCTGCGGCAAGCAGGACGTGCACCACCTGGAGCCCGAAGACCTGGTGGCCTTGACGGTAGAAGCCGCCGCCATGGCCAAGGTGCCGCTGGCCGGCACCAACTGGATCCCAGGTCACAACCTCGGCTGACCCCCCCGGAGCGCGCCATGCCACTGAAACCTTCCGACGTCACCAGCAGGCCGGTCTATCCGCCGCTGGCACCCCAACCCGGCGCGGGCCGTCACTGGCTGGTGCTGGAGGGCAGCGCCATCGACGCCGCCCTCGAGGCCGAGTTGGCCGCCACCTTTGCGCCCGTGGCGCCGCGGCTGCAGGTCTGGTGCGTGGGCGCGCCGCCGCAGGGCCTGGGCCCCGTGACCGCGCTGGCCGACCTGGACGCGCTGCCCGCGTCGCTCGGCACCCCGGGCGCGCCGCTCGTGAGCGACCGGCTGTTCGTGCAGGGCAGCGAGCCCTTTGTGTGGTCGGTGTTCCTGGCTGCGCGCCAGCTGGGTCTGGCCGAGAGCCAGATCCAGCTGGCCCACGCGGGCAGTGCACGGCGCCGTGTCTGGTGCACCCACTGCCACGGTTTCACCGAAGGCGTGAGCACCTCCACCGTGGCCTGTGCAGGCTGTGGGCGCGAGCTGCTGGTGCGCGACCATTTTTCCCGTCGCCATGGCGCCTTCATGGGCGTGATGGTCGACGCCGAAGTGCCGGGCGAACGGCCCGTGCGTGAGGAGGTATTCCCATGATCGCCAGCGGTTTGAAACTCAGCGTGGTGGCGGTGAACGACATCGCCCCCAGCCTGCGCCAGGTGAGCCTGGCGAGCGCGGACGGCACGATGCTGCCGCCGAACGGCGCGGGCTCCCATGTGCTGTTCAGCCTGCCCGGCGAGAAGCGTGTGCACCGCAACGCCTATTCGCTGATCAACGCGCCCGGTAGCCGTGGCCGTTACGACATCATCGTGCGCCGCGTCCCGGCCTCGCGCGGCGGCTCGGCTGCGGTGCACGAGCGCCTGAATGTGGGCGATGTGATCGAGGCCCAGCTGCCGGCCAACCTGTTCCCGCCGCAACGCGGTGCGCGCCTGCACCTGATGATCGCGGGCGGCATCGGCATCACGCCGTTTCTCTCGTACATCAAAGACGCAGGCGTGCTGGCCACGGGTTATGCGCTGCACGTGTGCTGCCGAGAGTCGGAGCGCGCCGTGTTCGCGCCCTGGCTGCCCGAGGGCGATCCGAAGGTGGCGTTCCACTGGGACGCCGACGGCCACCGCCTCGACATCCCGGCCCTGCTGGCGCAGCAGCCGGCCGGCACGCACCTGTATGTGTGCGGCCCGAGCGATCTGAACCGGTCGGTGCTGGCCGCGGCCAAGGCCTTGGGCTGGCCCGATGCGCAGGTGCACAGCGAGCTCTTCGGCGGCGCGGCCACCGGTGGTGCGTCGTTCGAGGCCATGCTGCACAAGAGCGGCAAGGCCGTGACGGTGGCCGAGGACGAAAGCCTGCTCGAAGCGCTGGAGCGCATTGGCGCCGCACCCGCCTGCCTGTGCCGCGGCGGCGCCTGCGGCGTGTGCGTGACCGGCGTGCTCGACGGCCAGCCCGAACACCGCGACCACTTTCTGAGCGCCGCCGACAAGGCGTCCGGCCGGCTCGTGATGCCCTGCGTGTCGCGCGCCCGCGGCCCGCGCCTCGTGCTTGATCTCTGAACCGCTTCATTTGCAAGGCCCCGACCACCATGTCCATTGCTTTCAAACCCGACGAGACCTTTCGCGGCGACTACAGCTACCGCAACAGCGAAGCCGCGATCCTGCGTTTTCCGTTCCCGTTTCCGGACGACCAGTACATGTACAGCGTCAACATGGAGCCGCACCAGCCCAAGGGCGCGAGCGCGGCCTATGAACACGGCTTCGATGTGGACGAGCACTACATCGCCGCATGCCGCGACAAGGCGATCACGCTGGCGCGCGACCCGGGCCGCTGCCAGGTGCTTCCCCACATGGCGATGGCCGAGTGGGACACGCTTGAGCTGCTCATGGACAGCCTGAGCGCCGACTACCCCGAGCACTTTTCCCTCAGCAAAACCGGGCCCGACTTCGGTGCCTCCTGGACCTGGATCAACCGCCCGCTGGGCATTGAACAGACGTTTGTGTTCGGTGACGCTGCCACGCTGCCTTGCGGCCCGTTTGAATACATCACGCGCCAGGCCCAGGGAGATTTCGCGATCTGCGACCAGCGCGAAGACAACCTGTTTCTCGACGCCGGCATGGTGACCTCGCAGGCCGACTGGTCGCTGGACTTCAACGTCGGCATGAGCTTCATGCAGTGGCACGGCCCGGTGCCGCTGGCGCACCAGGCCGGCGTGTTCGAGCGCGCGCTGAAGTACCTGCTGATGATCCGCCAGGGCCAGCCGGTGCGCCGTCTGAACTGGACCATGACGGTGAACCCGCGTCTGGACACCTCGCCCGAAACCTTCCCCGAATGGGGGCCGGACCGCGCCTCGCTCACCCCCGAGAACATCGGCCGCAAGCTGCACCTGCGCGTGGAGCTGCAGACCCTGTGGCGCCTGCCGCGCAGCAACGCCCTGTTGTTCCCGATCCGCTGTTACCTGGCTTCGCTGGACGAGCTGGTGCGAGTGCCCAAGTGGGGCAAACGACTCTCGCGCGTGCTCTCCACACTGCCGCAGCCCTTGGCCGACTACAAGGGCCTCTCCCGCTTCCTGCCCACCGCCGTGGCCTACCTCGCGCCGTACGACGACGGCAGCGCCATCGCCAAAGGTACCGAAGCCGAGACCACCGAACTCGCTGAAACGGTCTGATTTCTTTCTCTTCCTTTTTCACTTTCACTGGAGCACCGCATGAACTCTTGGCGCATCTCGGCCCTGGCCGATCGGCACCGCGCACTGGGCTCGTCCCTGGGCGACTGGAACGGCATGGGCACGGCCTGGACCTATTCATCCGACCTGGCGGACGAGCACGAAGCCATTCGCACCAAGGCGGGTCTGATGGACGTCTCGGGTCTTAAAAAAATGCACCTGGTCGGCCCGCACGCTGAGATGCTGATCAACCAGGCCACCACGCGCAACGTGAGCAAGCTCTACCCCGGAAAATCGGTGTACGCCTGCATGCTGAACGAAGCCGGCAAGTTCATCGACGACTGCGTGATCTACCGCATCTCGCCCAACGCCTTCATGGTGGTGCACGGCGCGGGCCAGGGCCACGAAATCCTGACGCGCGGCGCTGTGGGTCGCAACGTGGCCGTGCTGTTCGACGACGACCTGCACGACCTCTCGCTGCAAGGCCCGCTGGCCGTGAGTTTTCTGGAGAAGTTCGTGCCCGGCGTGCGCCAGCTGCCGTACTTCCACCACATGCACACCACGCTGTTTGGCGCGCCCATCATGCTGTCGCGCACCGGCTACACCGGCGAGCGCGGCTACGAGATCTTCTGCAAAGCCGCCAACGCCCCCAAGATCTGGGACACCGTGCTGGCCGAGGGCAAGGCCATGGGCATCATCCCCTGCTCGTTCACCACGCTGGACTGGCTGCGCGTGGAGAGCTCGCTGATGTTCTACCCCTACGACAACTCCGACATGTACCCCATGGAAGGCGAACCCATTGGCGACTCGCTCTGGGAACTGGGCCTGGACTTCACGGTGTCGCCGGGCAAGACCGAGTTCCGCGGCGCCACCGAACACTTCCGCCTGCAAGGCCAGGAGCGTTTCAAGATCTTCGGCGTAGAGATGCAGCAGTTCGAAGCCGCACAGGCTGGCGACGGCCTGTGGGACGGTGACAAAAAGGTCGGCTTCGTGACCTGCGCCATGGTCTCGCGCCTGACGAAAAAGTCGATGGCCATCGCCCGGCTGGACCCGGCCTACGCGGTGCCAGGCCGCGCGCTCGAACTGCGCGGTGCCGCCATGACCAGCGCCGCCACCACGGCCAGCCTGCCCTTCGACGACCCGCAAAAACTCAAACGCACGGCCAAGGACTGAACCCGCCATGAGCACCACTTCCCCCCGCCGTTACACCCTGTCTCTGTCGTGCCCCGACCGCGTCGGCATCGTCGCCGCAGTGGCCAACTTTCTGGCCGAACACAGCGGCTGGATCACCGAAGCCAGCCACCACGCCGAGACCGAGTCGCAGCTGTTTTTCATGCGCCAGGAGATCCTGGCCGATTCGCTGAAGCTCGATGTGGAAACCTTCCGCACCGAGTTCGCCAAGATCGCTGCACCGTTCGACATGCAGTGGCGCATCTCGGACAGCGCGCGCAAGAAGCGCGTCGTCATCCTGGTGAGCAAACAGGAGCACTGCCTCTACGACCTGCTGGGCCGCTGGCACGCAGGCGAGCTCGACATCGACATCCCCTGCGTGATCTCCAACCACGAGACTTTCCGTGGCCTGGTCGAATGGCATGGCATCCCGTTCCACCACGTGCCGGTCACGCCCGACACCAAGGCCGAGGCCTATGGCAAGGTCGAAAAGTTTTACCGTGAAGCCGAAGGCGACGTGATGGTGCTGGCGCGCTACATGCAGATCCTCGCGCCCGACCTGTGTGACAAGTTCCCGGGCCAGATCATCAACATCCACCACAGCTTCCTGCCCAGCTTCGTGGGCGCCAAGCCCTACCACCAGGCCTTCCAGCGCGGCGTCAAGCTGATCGGCGCCACCTGCCACTTCGTGACATCCGAACTCGACCAGGGCCCGATCATCGAGCAGGACGTGGTGCGCATCGACCACTCCGACGTGCCCGAAGAGCTGGTGCGCAGCGGCAAGGATGTCGAGAAAGCGGTGCTGGCGCGCGGCCTGCGCTACCACCTCGAGGACCGCGTGCTGATCCACGGCAACAAGACCGTGGTGTTCCGCTGAGGGCCGCGCCATGACGGCACAGATCATTGACGGCAAGGCACTGTCCAGACGGTTGCGGGTGGGCTTTCGCGAGCGCGTGGAGCGCCTGAAGGAGCGCGGCGTCTCGCCCGGGCTGGCGGTGATCCTGGTCGGCGACAACCCGGCCTCGCGGGTCTACGTCGGCAACAAGATCAAGGCGTGTCAAGAGTGCGGCGTGATGTCGCTGCACCTGCCGTTGCCGGCCGACGCGAGCGAGGCCCAGGTGCTCGCCACCATCGAACGCCTGAACGCGGACGCCGGCATCCACGGCATCCTGGTGCAGCTGCCGCTGCCACCGCACATCCAGATTGCCCGCGTGCTGGAGGCGATCTCGGTGCACAAGGACGTGGACGGTTTTCACCTCTACAACGTCGGCGCACTGGTCACTGGCAACAGCATTTTCCCGCCCTGCACACCCTATGGCGTGCAGCTGCTGCTCGACACCACGGGCATCGACGTGGCGGGCAAGAACGTGGTGGTGGTGGGTGCAAGCAACATCGTGGGCAAGCCCATGGGACTGATGCTGCTGCAGCGCGAGGCGACGGTGACAATATGCCACGCCAAGACGCGCGACCTCGCGCAACACACCATCCTGGCCGACGTCCTGATCGTGGCCGCGGGCAAGCCCGGTCTGATCGTGCCGCAGATGGTGAAAGAGGGCGCCATCGTCATCGACGTCGGGATCAACCGTCTGCCAGATGGCCGTATCGTCGGCGATGTGTGTTTCGATGAGGTGAAAGAAAAGGCTTCTTGGATAACGCCTGTGCCGGGCGGGGTCGGACCGATGACAGTCACCATGCTGATTGAGAACACCCTGCGATCGGCCGAACGCGCCTTCAAGGCGGCGGACGAGGACGAGTTCCAGGAATGGGAGGCGCCTATCGTGAAGTCGCCATGATGGCTGAAACAAGGCTTCGGTCTCATGGCCGAAGGCAATGTCAGCATTGCCCACCATGAACGATCATCGGGCCAGCGACATCGCAGGTGCCTGGATGACAGCTCTGTGGACATAACTGTGAACTGCGGGTGCGACCACCAATGGCCGTAGTCGCTGCTTTACAGCCAGTCGCGCCAAGAGCGAGCACCAAACCTCAGCCCTTCTGCGCCAACCAAGCCAGCCAGCTGCCCAGCGCCGTGATATCGGTCCCACCCTCAACCCCGATCGCCTCGCACACAAACCCGCTGACCCACGACCCATCCGCGAGCTTCACCTTGCCGATGCCCAGTGGCGCGGGGATGCCGTCGACGAAGCTGCCGAAGTGTTGGGCTGGCATCTCCCAGACTTCCATATCGATGGCCGCGCCGCCTTCGGCCACGCGCACCATGCCGGGCCGTTGCACCGGGCCACCGGCGAGCGCGTAAAACCTGTATTCCGCTGAGGACTTCACTGCGCCCAGCAGGTGCGCACCGCGCTGTGTGAGCTGCCAGTTGAGCGGCAGGCCGCTCAGGTGCGCGCCGCAGACGGCGACCTTCACCGAGCCGGCGCCGAGCGCGCTCTTGGGCACATCGCCGATGGGGGGCGTGTCGGCCAGCGGCGTTGCGGTCGCCCCCAATGACAAGGCCTGTGCGCGGTGGAAGCGGTCGGCCAGGCGCAGCAGGGGCACGTCCTTGTGCGCCGGCGCGCCGAGGGTCACGCCCCAGGGCAGGCCGGCTGCGTCGCCGCTGGTCAACATGCCGGCGGGGACGGCCACGGCGCTGTAGTCCAGCAGGTTCATGAAGTTGGTGTAGTAGCCCAGGTTCGAGTTGAGGCGGATCGGGTCGGCCTGCATCTCGGCGATGCGGTAGATGGTGCCGGCGGTGGGCGTGAGCAGGCAGTCCACGTCTTTCCACACCGCGTCGCACACGCGCTTGAGCGACTTCAGCCGGTAGCTGGCAGCAAACGCGTCGGCAGCGGTCTTGTTTCGGCCGCCTTCGATGATGGTTCGCACCGGCGGAAACACGGCTTCGGGTTGTGCGTCGATGAAGTCCTGGATGGCCACGTAGCGCTCGGCCACCCAGGGGCCTTCGTAGAGCAGGCGCGCGGCTTCCAGGAAGGGGGTGAGGTCCACGGTCACCGGCGTGCCGCCCAGGGCCTTCAGGCGTTCGACGGATGCTTCAAACAGCGCGGGTGCGGTGGTGTTGCCGAAGAAGGCCAGGTCCTGCGCGCGCGGCACGCCGAAGCGGAACGGGCCGGCCGAGAAGTCCACGCCGAAGGGTTCGGCTTTGCGGCTGAAGGCATCGGCTTCGTCGTAGGCCGCAGCCACGGCGAGCACGGCCTGCGCGTCGGCGGCGGTGAGCGCGAAGATCGACACCGTGTCCGCCGACCGGCAGGCCGGCACCACGCCGGTGCCTGAGAGCAAGCCGATGCTGGGCTTGAGGCCGATGAGGTTGTTGAAGCTCGCGGGCACGCGGCCCGAGCCGGCCGTGTCGGTGCCCAATGAAAACGTGACCCAGCCCTTGGCCACGCTCACCGCCGAGCCCGAGCTGGAGCCGCCCGAAACGAACTCGGGGTTGAAGGCGTTCTGGCAGGCGCCGTAGGGCGAGCGGGTGCCGTTGAGGCCGGTGGCGAACTGGTCGAGGTTGGTCTTGCCCAGCGGCACCGCGCCCGCCGCCACCAGCTGCTGGATCAGGAAGGCGCTCTCGCCCGGCGTGTAGGCGAATTCGGGGCAGCCCGCGGTGGTGGGGATGTGCGCGAGGTCGATGTTGTCCTTGATCGCAAACGGCACGCCGTAGAGCGGCAGGCTCGCCGGGTCCACGCCGTCGAGATGCGCGAGGAAGGGCTCGATCTCTGCATCGCTCAGGCGGTGGATGAAGGCGTGGTGGGTGTCGCTGGCGCAGCGGCGTTGGGCTTCGGCCACCACGGCGCGCACGGTCACGCCGCTGGCGTAGGCGGCCTGAAGACTGGCGATGTCGAAAGAGAGGGTGCTCAGGTTCATGAAGGGCTCCTTGAATGTTTTTTGAATGAAGGTCAGACCGGTTCGTCGATCAGCACCAGCACGTTCTGCCCCGCGGCCACCGAGCCGCCCTGGGCGCACATGAGCTTGTGCACGGTGGCGCTGGCGGGTGCGAGCAGGTTGAACTCCATCTTCATGGACTCGATCACCATCAGCACGTCGCCGGCCTGCACCTGCTGGCCTTCGCTCACGGCGACCTTCCACACGTTGCCGGGCACGCTGGTGGCGATCAGGCGCCCGCCTTCGGGCAGGTCGATCTCGCTGTCGGGCCCGGCCGCTTCCACGTCGGCCTCGCTCGCCACCTCGGCCAGGCCGGCAGCGGCCCAGCGCTCGCGCTCGGCCTCAAACGCCACCTGCTGCGTCCCCTTGGAGGCCGCGATGCTGGCCGCGTTGTCGGCCAGGAAACGGCGGTAGTCCTTCAGGCTGAAACTTCCCGCTTCGGTGCGCAGCGGATAGCCGCCGTGCGGGAAATCGGCGCGAATGCGCAGCAGTTCTTCCTGGCTCACGGGATAAAAGCGGATCTGGTCGAAGAAGCGCAGCAGCCAGGGTTGCTCGAACACGGTGCCCGCCTCGCCATGCCGCCATCGGTTCCACATCTGCAGCGTGCGGCCCACGAACTGGTAACCGCCGGGGCCTTCCATGCCGTAGACACAGAGGTAGGCGCCGCCGATGCCCACGGCGTTCTCCGGCGTCCAGGTGCGCGCCGGGTTGTACTTGGTGGTCACGAGGCGCTGGCGCGGGTCCAGCGGCGTGGCCACCGGCGCGCCCAGGTACACGTCGCCCAGGCCGAGCACGAGGTAGGGCGCCTCGAACACGATCTTGAACACGTCGTCGATGCTGTCCAGCCCGTTGATGCGGCGGATGAACTCGATGTTGCTCGGGCACCAGGGCGCGTCGGGCCGCACCGACTGCATGTACTTCTCGATGGCGAGTTTGGTCTGCGGGTCGTCCCACGACAGCGGCAGGTGCACCGTGCGGCTGGGCACCACCATGTCGTCCACCGGCGGCAGCGCGGCCTCGGTGGCGATCAGCACTTTGAGCAGTGCGTCGCGGGCGATCCGCGCGGGGTCAAAGTGCACCTGCAGCGAGCGGATGCCGGGCGTCATGTCGATGATGCCGGGCAGCTGGCCTCGCGCCTGCAGGTCTTTGAGCGCTGTCATGAGCACGTGCACACGCAGGCGCAGTTCGATGTCCAGCACCAGCGGGCCGAACTCCAGCAGCACGTAGCGGTCGCCGGCCTGGCGCACCAGCATGGCGGGCACGTCTTCGCGCGCTGGGTCCTCAAAGATCACCGGTGTGGTGTGGGCCTCTGCGTCGTCGCTGGGCGTCGCAGGCAGCGCGCCGGCCAGGGAAGACAGCGCAGCCTCCACCGCCGCCTCGCGCTCACCCGCCTGCGCCAGCGAGAGCCGGTGGAAGCGCACCGTGTCGCCCGGGCGCAGCTGGCCCAGCTTCCACAGCTCGGCGTTCACCACCACGGCCGGGCAGACGAAGCCGCCGAGGCTGGGGCCGTCGGGCCCGAGGATCACGGGCATGTCGCCGGTGAAGTCGATCGCGCCGATGGCGTAGGCGTTGTCGTGGATGTTCGAGGGGTGCAAGCCCGCCTCGCCGCCGTCGGCGCGCGCCCACTGCGGCCGGGGGCCGATCAGGCGCACGCCGGTGCGGCTGCTGTTGTGGTGCACCTTCCAGTCGGTGGCGAAGAAGGTGGCGATGTCGTCGGGCTGGAAGAAATCGGGTGCGCCGTGCGGGCCGTAGAGCACGCCCACGTCCCAGTGGTGGCCGTAGGTGGGGATCAGCGCGGCGGGTGTGGCCGCCGCCACCGGCGTGGCCGTGCCCGCGAGGTGCAGCACATCGCCCGCGCGCAGATGCCGCCCCGCGTGGCCGCCGAACTGGCCGAGCGTGAAGGTGCTGCGGCTGCCGAGGTAGGCCGGCACGTCCAGCCCGCCGGCCACGGCCAGCGCGAGGCGCACGCCCGCTTCGGTGCGACCCACGGCCAGCGTGCTGCCCGCGCTGATCTGAAGCGCCTGCCACATCGCCACCGGCTGGCCGTCCAGCGTGAGCTTCACCGGTGCGCCGGTCACGGCCACGACGGCGTCGGTGTTGAAGCGCAGCGTGGGGCCGGCGAGCGTGATCTCCAGCGCGGCGGCGTCGGGCGCGTTGCCCACCAGCTGGTTGGCCAGGCGGTGCGCGTAGGCGTCCATCGGGCCGCTGGGCGGCACGCCCACGTCCCAGTAGCCGGTGCGGCCCGGCCAGTCCTGCACGCTGGTCTGCACGCCCGGCTCCAGCACCTCGATGGTCGCGGGCCGGTAGTCAAAGCTGTTGAGGAAGCGCGTGACCTGCCGGCCTTCGCGGAACACGGCGCTGCGCACCACCTGGCGCAGGTAGCCCAGGTTGGTTTCGATGCCGGCCAGGCGCGTCGCGTCCAGCGCGGTTTCCATCTTCAGCAGCGCCTGCTCGCGGGTGTCGGCGGTGACGATGAGCTTGGCCAGCATCGGGTCGTACCAGGCGGGCACCTCGGTGCCGCGCTCGACCCAGCCGTCCACGCGCGCGTCGGTGGGGAACACCACCTCGGTGAGCAGGCCCGCGCAGGGCTGGAAATTGCGCGCCGGGTCTTCGGCGTAGAGCCGCACCTGGATCGACGCGCCGCGCAGCACCGGTTGCAGCGTGGCCAGCGGCGGCAGGTCGCCCGCGGCGAGCTGCAGCATCCAGGCTACCAGGTCCACACCGCTCACCTGCTCGGTCACGCCGTGCTCCACCTGCAGGCGCGTGTTCACTTCCAGAAAGTAGAAGGCGCCGGTGGCGGCGTCGTAGACGAATTCCACCGTGCCGGCCGAGCGGTAGTCCACCGCCTGCGCCAGCCGCACGGCGGTGGCGTGCAGCTCGCTGCGCTGCGCGTCGCTCAGGCCCGGCGCCGGGGTTTCTTCGATCACCTTCTGGTTGCGCCGCTGCACCGAACAGTCGCGCTCGCCCAGCGCGATCACGCCGCCCACGCCGTCGCCAAACACCTGCACCTCGATGTGGCGCGCCTGCTCCACGTACTTCTCGATGAACAGGCCGGCGTCCTTGAAGTTGGCCTGGGCGAGGCGCCCCACGTTTTCGAACGCGTCGGCGAGTTCGGCGGCGTTCCACACCAGCCGCATGCCGATGCCGCCGCCGCCCGCCGTGCTCTTGAGCATCACCGGGAAGCCGATGCGCTGTGCCTCGGTTTGCGCCTGCGCCAGATCGCCCAGCAGGCCCGAGCCCGGCAGCAGCGGCACACCGCGCTGCTGTGCCAGATCACGCGCCGTGTGCTTCAGGCCAAAGGCGCGCATCTGCGCTGGCGTGGGGCCGATGAAGGCGATGCCGGCGGCCTCGCAGGCTTCGGCGAAACCGGGGTTTTCCGACAGGAAACCGTAGCCAGGGTGGATGGCCTGCGCGCCGCAGTCCTGGGCGATCTGCAGGATGCGGTCGGCACGCAGGTAGCTCTCGGCTGCGGGTGCCGGGCCGAGCAGGTAGGCCTCGTCGGCTTCGCGCACATGGCGCGCCTGCGCGTCGGCTTCGGAATACACGGCCACGCTCTGCACGCCCAGTGCTTTGAGCGTGCGGATGATGCGGCAGGCGATGGCGCCGCGGTTGGCAATCAGGACCTTGCTGAACATGGAGTCTCCGGGGCAGGCCGTCCTGCAAATGGGGCTGGAAGCTGCGGGCCGTCCCGCAGCAGCGGTTCACACAAGATCGTTCAGACCGGGTCCCACACGATGAGCTGGATGGGGGTGGGGTTGTACGCGTTGCAGGGGTTGTTCAGCTGCGGGCAGTTGCTGATCAACACCCACACGTCCATCTCGGCGCGCATCTCCACGTACTTACCCGGGCCGGACACGCCGTCGTCGAACTTCAGGTCGCCGCTGTCGGTGACCGGCACGTTCATGAAGAAGTTGATGTTGGGCACCAGGTCGCGTTTGGTCAGGCCCATGTCGGCGCGCTGCAGGGCGATCAAATAGTTGTCGCGGCAGCTGTGCATGTACTTTTTCTGCAGCGCGTAGCGCACGGTGTTGCTCTCGGCCGCGCAGGCGCCGCCGAGGGTGTCGTGGCGGCCGCAGGTGTCGGCCACGATGGTGAGCATGGGCCGGCCGTCGTTGCTGCGGATGACGGAGCCGGTGGTCAGGTAGATGCCACCCTGGTGGACCATGGTGTCGGTCGCGCTGTAGTGCTCGGCCAGGTCGTCGCGGTTGTAGAAGATCACGTCGGCGGCCTGGTTGCCTTCGAGGTCGACGATGCGCAGGGTCTGGCCCTTGTTGACGGCGAACAGGATGGGCTCGCCCGCGGGGTGGCGCTGGTCCATCACGGCGTGGGCCGGGTCCAACTGGCTCTCCAGGATGCGGATGTCGGTGGCGGTGTTCATCGTGTCTCTCCTCACAGGTACAACATGTCGCTGTTGTGCAGGGCGCGCGCGTTTTCGGGGCGGAAGGCGCGGCAGAAATCGTCGGCCGGCGCCGCGCCGCAGCGCCAAGCCAGCAGGCCCACCTTCTTGGGCGCGTAGACGGGCGATGGGTCGAGCGCGTGCGGCGCGCTGGACACGGCCAGGATCACGTCCATGTCAAAACGCAGTTCCACGAAATCGCCCGCCCTGGCGTGGTCAGGCGCAAAGCCGAAGCGGCCCTGCGCATCCACACTCACCTTGCTGAACAGGTTCACCGGTGCGATCAGGTCGCGCCGCGTCAGGCCGTATTTGCCGATCTCGATCAGCAGGCCGTCCTTGCCGGAGCGGTACATGGCGTTGCGCGCCTGCTCGTAGCGTTGCTCGCCGTACTTGGTGGCCATGAGCTCGTTGTCTAGCAGGGCGCCCAGCGGGTCGTGCCAGCCCAGGCTGTCGGCCGTGACGCTGGCCATGCTGCGGCCCATGTCGCTCATGAGCACGTGGCCGCGCGTGTAGTGCGCGGTGTGCTGCGCCTTCAGGCTGTCGGGCATGTTGTAGCGCTCCAGCTTCTCTTGCGCGCTGTAGAGCACCAGGCTCAGGTTGGCGCCCGCGTCCAGCGCCACGAAGCGAATCGCACTGCCGCGTGGCATGCGCCAGCTCCAGTGGCTGCCGCCGGGCACCACCTCGCTCCACATCACTTTGTCGGTGTCCACGCCGGCCAGCGCGGGCGCGGGGAAACGTTGCCAGAACGCGGGCGCGTCCACCGGCGCGGCCTGTGGCGGGTTGGGCAAGACGGTGGTCAGCGGATCGGGGATGTCATTCAGGTTCATGGGTGTCTCCAGGGGTTCAGGCGGTCTCAGCCACCGCGCCGCTCAGGCGCTGCAGCTGTTCCAGATCGGTCTTCATGCCCGAGGTCTCGCGGATGCGTTCCAGGATGTCGCGCTTCAAGCGCACGAATTCGGGCGCGAACTTCAGGTCCTGCGTGCGCTGGTCGCCGAAAGGCACCTCGTAGATGGTGTCGATGCGCCCCGGGCGCGGCGCCATCAGCACCACGCGGCTGCCGAGGTAGAGCGCTTCCTCCACGTCGTGCGTCACGAAAACGATGGTGGCTTTCTCCAGCCGGTGCACATAGCGGATCAGGTCGTGCATCACCTCGCGCGTCTGTGCGTCCAGCGCGCCGAAGGGCTCGTCCATCAGCACGATGTCGGGCCGGCCCATGAGCGCGCGCGCGATCGCCACGCGCTGCTGCATGCCGCCCGAAAGCTGGTTGGGCCAGGCGCCGGCCGAAGCCTGCAGGCCCATCAGGCGCAGCAGCGCGTCGGCCCGGCCCGAGGCGGCTTCCACGTCGCTGGAGCTGCGGTCTTGCGTGTGCGCGGCGAGCTGGCGGCAGAACTTGATGTTCTCCATCACCGTCATCCAGGGGTAGAGGCTGTAGTGCTGGAACACCATGGCGCGGTCGATGCCCGGGCCGGTCACGGGTTGGTTGTCCACCAGCAGCTCGCCGGCGGTCTGCACCTCCAGCCCGCCGATGGTGCGCAGCAGCGTGCTCTTGCCGCAGCCCGAAGCGCCCACGAAGGTGACGAACTCGTTGGCGCCGATGTCCAGGTCCACGTTCTCCAGTGCGTGGGTGGGCGCGCCGTCAAAGTGCTTGGTGAGGCCGCGGATGGAAATTTTGGGAAGGGTGCTCATCGCATCAGCCTTTCAGGTAAAGCCAGGGAAACGCGCGGCGGTGCAGCCAGCGGAACAGCTGGTCGGTCACCAGGCCGATGAGCCCGATGACGATGATCCCGGCGAAGATGGTGTCGGTCTGCAGGAAGCGCTGCGCGCGCAGGATGGCGTAGCCCAGGCCCGAGTTCGCGGCCACCAACTCGGCGACGACCAGGTAGGTCCAGGCCCAGCCCATGGTGATGCGCAGCGTGTCGAGCAGGGCCGGCTTGGCGCTGGGCAGGATCACCTTTTCAAGCAGCTCACGGCGGTTCGCGCCCATGGTCTGCGCCGCCTCCACCTGCGCGGCCGGCACGCGGCGCACGTCTTCCGCCACCATCAGCACCATCTGGAAAAAGGTGCCGATGAAGATGATCGCAATCTTGGAACCCTCGTCGATGCCCACCCACAGCATCACCAGCGGAATGAAGGCCACCGCCGGCATGTAGCGGATCAGGTCGGTCAGCGGCTCCAGCAGCGCCTGCACCGAGCGGAACGAACCGATCAGCAGGCCCAGCGGCAGCGCGATCACCGCCGAGAGCACGAAGCCCGCGACCACGCGGTAGATGCTGATGCCCATGTCTTCGAGCAGGCCGGTCTCGGTGGCCCAGGTCCAGGTCTTGGCCAGCACCGCTGTGGGCGAAGGCAGAAAGGTCGGGTCCATGCCGCCCCAGGCGGCCAGCGCGGCCCACATCAGCAGCGGGGTGATCAGGCCGGTGAGCGCAAACACCCAGTAGGCGCGGCGCGAGATGCCGGTGCGCACCGTCCAGAAGCCGGTGCGCCGTGGCGGGCGTGCAGACGCAACGGCGCCGGGCGCTCCGGCGCGGGCCGGTGGCGGGATGGGTGCGGGCGGAGGAAGCTGGGACATGCGGGGCTCCTGACGGGGGACAAACAGCGAGAGAGGCTCGTGCGCAAGCAGCGAAGCATCTCCCGGGCTTTTGTCCCTCCGTGGAGCCACACGATCGTGGCCGACTGCTCTCGGACCAGACGGCGCGCTCTACATATATGTATGAGCAACGCCCGGAACCCTAGCGGTCTTCAAGGCAGCGAATCACCGTTTTGGTGCACTCACCTCTCTGTCTCTCAGTGTTAGCAGGTTTGGTGCCAGGGGCCTGCAGTGCATCGAAATGCCCACTACTTGAGTTCCGGACAGATCACCCGCCGAGCGGCGAACACGATCGCAGCAGAAAGATCGTCCCCGAAGAACTCGGCGAGGTTGGTCTGGGTGGCGGCGAAATCGGCCTTTCCAATTCGGACCCAGGTACACACCTCTTCGCCCCAGCGGGCGTGTTCGCCCGGTGGCGCGTCGCGGACGGCCTCGATGGCCTCTGTGGTTTTCACTTGGCTCTTGAGCAAGGCACCGAACTGCTCGATCTGCTCGGGTGTGGCGCTGTGGGCCGAGGCTGCAAGCACTCCGTGAAGGAACCCGATCGACAGGAGACGGGCAAGGCGAGATGGCATGGTGGCACTCCCTGGATTTGTTGGTATCTCTGCAGTGTGTCTCGTCTCGTGGTTCGGTCGACGCGCTTCCTGTGCATAGCCCACACCGGCTCCCAAGGAACGGAGCGTATCGCTGCTCACACCCCCAGATAACGCCCCGGCCGGTGGTTGAACGCGAGGATGGCGCCGATGGCCACCGCACCCACCACCGACTGCGCCACCCGCATGGGCGGCAACAGCCAGAGCCACACCGACGCGAAAAACCGCCTGCAGCAGACGCTGAAAGACTGGGACCGTATCTCGAAGCAGCAGCGCCCCCCGGCTAACTGAGCGCTGGACAGACCAGGCCGTCAGGGTGGCTCACCGCCCGACGTCATCGCGGCCCAGCATGCGCTGGACCCTGGATTCCTCTTCGATGGCGCGATCAAATTGATCCAGCCCGATCTGGTTCAGCACCCGTTTGAACTGCGTCGCCACCTCGGGTTTGAGGTCCGCAATCCGCCGGGCCGCCGCCAGCGAGACCGCATTGAGTTCGTCCGCGGGCACGCTGCGGTAGACCAGTCCCCAGTCGAGGGCCTGCGCCGCGTCGAAGGTCTCACCGAGCAGCATCAGCGCTTTGGCGCGCATCGGACCGATCGCGGAGGGCAGGGTCGCCACCAGTCCACCCGTGACGAAGACGCCCAGCGAGGCCTCGGGCAGCTTGAACCTCGCGTCCACGGCGGCGTAGACGATGTCGGCGTTCATCATCCACTCGAAGCCGGCGCCGACGGTCCAGCCGTGCACGGCGGCGATCACCGGTCTGGGGTGAGTCACGATGGCCCGGGAAACCGCCTGCACCAGCTCCAGGTCTTTGTCGGTGGGCGCTGCGCCGACATCGCGTCCGGCGCAGAACGCGCGGCCGCTGCCTCGAAGGCGGATGGCGCGGACTGACGGGTCGATGGCCGCGGCATTCAGCGCTTCGAGCAGGGCCTCGGCCAGTTCGTTGTCGATGGCGTTGAGTTTGTCGGGGCGGTTCAGCGTCAGGGTCAGGACGCCGGCATCGGATTCAAGCAGGAGTTGAGGTGAAGGCATGACGCAGGCTAGCAGGATTCCGCGCCCAGGCGCCACCGATCACACCCCGAGGTACCGCCCCGGCCGGTGGTTGAGCGCGAGGATGGCGCCGATGGCCACCGCGCCCACCACCGACTGCGCCACCTGCATGGGCGGCAGCACCCAGAACGCCGCGAGCACCACGACCAGATCCACACACATCTGCACCTTGCCGGCGCTGAACCCTTTGGCCTGCTGCAGCCATTGCGCGAGGATGTTGACACCGCCCACGCTGGCCTGGTGGCGCAGCAGGGCGAGCAGCCCGAAGCCGATCAGGAAGCCGCCGAGCACGGAAGCGACCCAGGGGTTGAGCAATTCGAAGCGCACCACCTTGGGCGCCAATGTGGTGCAGGCGGACACGAGGGCGACGGCGCCGAAGCTCTTGAAGGTGAACGCCGGGCCGAGCCGGTACCAGGAGAGCACGAAGAACGGCAGGCTGAACAGAAAGAAGAACAGGCCAAAGGGCAGGCCGCTGGCGTAACTGGCCAGAAAGGCCACGCCCGCCACGCCGCCGGTCAGCAGGCCGGCGTGGCCAAACATGGTCATGCCGAGTGCGACGAAGAGCGAGCCGGCGATGAGCGCGTGGGTGTCGTCGAACCAGGAGTGGGTGGCGGGGGCGGGCGTGAGGGGTGCGGCGGGGGTCATGGTGACGGCACAAGCATGGGGCGTGCCGTGGCGGCGGTTCGGCCATGTGGCCTCCCGGCGCGCCCCACCCTCAGGCCGTCAGGGGTTCCCTGGCCGCCGCCGCGCTGCGCGTGGCTGAAGGCAGCTCGCCGAACAGGGCCTTGTAGTCGCTCGCGAAGCGCGAGGGGTGCCAGAAGCCCCAGCGCGCCGCCACGTCGCCCACGGGCGCCGCCCGGTTCTGGCGCAGTTCGCTGCGCACCTGATTGAGGCGCATGGCGCGCAGGTAGGTAACGGGGCTGATCTGCATGACCTCCTCAAACGCATACTGCAGCGCGCGGCGCGAGGTGCCAATGGCCTGGCAGAGGTCGGGCACGGCGATCACTTCGTGGGCGTGCGCCTGCATGTACTGGCGTGCGCGGGCGACGATGCGGCGGCGGCTGGCGGCCGAGGCGGGCAGCGCGCCCGTCGGCTCGCCCGAGCGCAGGTTGGCGAGCAGGGCGTCGCAGAGCGAAAGCGCGAGCATGCGGCGCGAGGCGGGGTAGGCGCTGAGGTCGGCCGGGCTGTTCGCGAGGCCCAGCGCGGCGTTGAGCAGCCGGCCGTATTCGGCGCAGGCCGCGCGCGGTGCGTTCAGCAGCAGGGGCACGGCGGGCAGTTCGGCGTCCGGTCCCTCCACCTGGGTGATCAGTTCGCGCAGAGCCTGCGTGTCCACCGAGAGCGCCAGGATCTGCATGCCGGCGCTGGCCACGAGGTCGAAATCGCCTTGCGCAGAGATGCCGATGAGGTGTTCGCCGGGCAGCCGGTGGCCGCAGTACCAGCCCGGTGCGTCCGCCGCGCGCACCAGCGCGATGGACATGCGGTGGGGGCTCAGGTGCCCGGCCTGCATGACGACCTGATTGGCCCGCTCGGCAAACACCTGCGCCGGGCCCACGCGCAGTTCGTCCACCTCGCCCTCGAAGCGCCCGGCCGAGAGCTGTTCGTAGCGCTGGTCCCAGTCGGGCAGGCTGGCGGCCTGCTCGCCGGCGTCGCGTGCACGTTTGTGGGAGTGATCGAAGTTCATGCCGGGCCGCAATGCAAGTTGTGCGCCATTGTTGGGGCCAGCGCAGATTTGCCAAATACGGATAACCCCTCGGTGCCGGGTCGCCCTAAGGTGCGGGCCTTGTCCCAACCCGTATCTCGAGAAGTCCCTCCATGACCACCCGCTCCCTTCCCCTGGCACTGAGTGCCGTCGCCCTGGCCGCCGCCGCGCTGTGGTCGCCACTGGCGCTGGCGCACGGCGCTGCCGCCAAGATGGTGCCGCTGAAAAAGGCCGCCAAAGACTTCAACGCCACGGTGCAGTGGGACAGCTATGCCCAGGTGTTCACGCTCTCGCGCAACAGCACCCTGGTGCGCGTGAAACCCGGCGCGCGCACGGCGCAGGTGAATGGCGCGACGCTGCGGCTGGGCGTGCCGGTGGTGCTGCGCAAGGGCACGCCGTATGTGGCGGCCGACTTCTTCCAGCAGGTGTTCCAGTCCGGCCTGGACAAGACCTTCGTGGTCGAGCGCAAGCCCAACCCGCTGAACCCGCTGACGGCGGACGAGATCAAGGCCACGCTGGAGGTGCTGAAGGCCTCGGGCCAGTTCAAGCCTGGCCACCGGTTCACCGAGATCGTGCTCAAGGCGCCGCCGAAAGACCAGGTGTGGGCGCACGCGCTGGGGGGCAAGCCGGTGCAGGCGCCGCGCCAGGCGGCGTTCGTGATCCTCGACGGCCGCAAGCTGATCGAGGGCACGGTGGACCTGGCCTCGAAGAAGCTCACGCAGTGGCAGCCCGTGGAGGGCGCACACGGCATGGTGCTGATCGACGATTTCGGCGCGGTGCAGGCGGCCATCGAGGCCAGCCCGGAATACGCCAAGGCGCTGGCGCAGCGGGGCATCCCAGACGTGAAGAAGGTGGTGGCCACACCGCTGACCGTGGGCTACTTCGATGGCAAGGACGGGCTGAAACAGGAACAGCGCCTGCTCAAGGTGGTGAGCTACCTCGACGAGGGCGACAACAACTACTGGGCGCACCCGATCGAGAACCTGGTGGCGGTGGTGGACCTGGAGCAGAAGAAGGTGATCAAGATCGAGGACGCGGGCGTGATCCCGGTGCCGATGAAGCCCACGCCCTACGACGGCAGCGACCGCAAGGCCAGCGCGCCGCACAAGCCGCTGCACATCACCGAGCCCGAGGGCAAGAACTACACCATCAGCGGCAACACGCTGACCTGGCGCAACTGGGCGTTCCACATTGGCCTGAACTCGCGCACCGGCCTCACGCTCTCCACCGTGACCTACAACGACAAGGGCACACCGCGCAAGGTGCTGTACGAGGGCACGCTGGGCGGCATGATCGTGCCCTACGGCGACCCGGACGTGGGCTGGTATTTCAAGGCCTACCTCGACTCGGGCGAGTACGGCATGGGCACGCTCACCTCGCCCATCGAGGCGGGCAAGGACGCGCCGCAGAACGCGGTGTACCTCGACGCGACCATCGCCGACTTCACCGGCGCACCGATGACGATCCCCAACGCGATCGCCGTGTTCGAGCGCTACGCCGGCCCCGAGTACAAGCACCAGGAAATGGGCAAGCCCAACATCAGCGCCGAGCGGCGCGAGCTGGTGGTGCGCTGGATCAGCACCGTGGGCAACTACGACTACATGTTCGACTGGGTGTTCGCGGAGAACGGCACCATCGGCATCAACGCGGGCGCCACCGGCATCGAGGCCGTGAAGGGCGTGAAGGCGCGCACCATGGCCGATCCGAGCGCCGCGGAAGACACGAAGTACGGCACGCTGCTGGACCACAACATCGTGGGCACCACGCACCAGCACATCTACAACTTCCGCCTCGACCTCGACGTGGACGGCGAGGCCAACTCGCTGACCGAGATGGACCCGGTGGTGCTGCCCAACACGGCCGGCGGCCCGCGCACCAGCACCATGCAGACGACGCTGCGCACGGTGGCCACCGAGAAGCAGGCGGCGCAGAAGTTCGACCCGTCCACGATCCGGCTGCTGAGCAACGGCAGCAAGACCAACAAGGTGGGCAACCCGGTGTCGTACCAGCTGATTCCCTACGCAGGCGGCACACACCCGGTGGCCAAGGGCGCCAACTTCGCTCCCAGCGAGTGGATCTACAACCGCCTGAACTTCATGGACAAGCAGATCTGGGTAACGCGCTACAACGAGGACGAAAGATTCCCCGAGGGCAAGTTCCCCAACCGCTCCAGCAAGGACACCGGGCTGGGCCAGTTCAGCGCCGACGACCAGGCCATCGTGAACACCGACAACGTGGTCTGGCTGACCACGGGCACCACGCACGTGGCGCGCGCCGAAGAGTGGCCGATCATGCCGACCGAGTGGGTCAATGTGCTGCTCAAGCCCTGGAACTTCTTCAGCGAGACCCCGACGCTGGGGCTGGTGCCGACCCCGAAGGCGAAGTAAACGCCTCCCCCAACCCACCCGACAGGCCCTTCGCGGGCCTGTCGGCATTGGGTGACACGCTGCAGCATTTGGACACCTTTGCGCATCGTGCGTTGACACGGCCGCCCTACATTGCGCTCCACACAAGAAGGAGTGTTCACATGGACAAGTCAATGATGAAGGGGATCGCCGTGGGCAGCATCGCCATGGTGGTGCTCGGGGCCAGCGGCTTCACCGGCTACAAGACTCTGACACAGCCGAAGTTCGCCGACGTGGTCGCGGTGAAAGAGGTCACGGAGACCGTGGTGACGCCACGGGAGCGTTGCGAGAACGTGCAGGTGCGGCGGCAGGCGCCGGTGAAGGACCAGCACCGCGTCGCGGGCTCGTTGATCGGTGGTGTGGCGGGCGGCCTGCTGGGCAGCAACATCGGCGGCGGCAACGGCAAGAAGCTGGCCACCGTGGCCGGCGCGGTGGCCGGGGGCTACGCGGGTAACCAGGTGCAAAAGAACCTGCAACAGAACGACGTGGTCACGACGACGGAGCGCCGCTGCAGGACCGTGAAGCTCAAATCGCAAAGGCTGGTCGGCTACGACGTGACCTACCGGCTCGAAGGCCAGGACAGCCAGGTGCGCACGTCCTTCAAGCCGGGCGTCACGCTGCCCGTGAAAGATGGTCAGGTGGTGATCACGCCGCCTCCCGATCTGCGTTCGTAAGCCGGGAGTTTCGGGTGTGGCGCGCCCAGTGCTTGCGCTACCCGCCCTCAGGGCCGTTGAGGCCTTCCAGTTTTCCCAGATACGCCCGCACCAGCTCCCGCAAGCGTTCGCGCCCGAAGCTCGGGTCGTGGCCCGCGTGCACCACGTTCACCGGCAGGCTCAGCAGGCGCTCCATGGTGCGCGCGTAGGCCACGCGGTCGGAGTGGTGCAGGTCGTCGATGAGCGGGCCGTCGTAGATGGCGTCGCCCGAAAACAGCGTGCCGCTTTTCGCTTCCCACAGGCCGATGCTGCCGGGCGAGTGGCCGGGCAGGTGCAGCACCTCGAAGTGGCGGTTGCCGAGGTCGATGGCGTCGCCTTCGTCGAGCCGGCGCGTGACGGTGGCCTGTTTGATTTCCCAGGCCGAGAGGTCGTAGTCGGGCGTGGGCAGGGCGGTGAGGGCGGGGCCGCCGGTTTGGTAGCCGGGCACGTCGATGTTGACCTCGTTGAGGTCGAAGTCGGCGAGCGTGCCGTCGGGGTCGGCGCGCGTGAGCGCGTCGGCTTCGAGCCGGTGGCACCAGCACTCGGCGAACTCGTGGTGGCCGCCCACGTGGTCCAGGTGCACATGGGTGGCGAGCGCGGCGATGCGCTGGCCGAACAGGTGGCGCGAGGCGGCGTGCAGGCTGCTGACGCCGAGGCCGGTGTCGACCATGAGGTCGAGCCCGCGCCCGCGGATGTGCCAGATGTTGCAGCGGAGAAAGGGGATGACGTGCGGCTCGGTGATGAGGGTGATGCCCTCGCCGAGGCTGCGGAACTGGAACCAGTCGCCGTCGATGGGCTTGAGTGGGGTGGTCATGGGCGTTCGGGCATTTCGGCAGTGGCCTCATTCTGCGTGTCGTCGATCCACTCCAGCACCTGCCACTCGCCCGCCAGCGGTCCACCCTCCACGCGGGCGCGCGCGGCGTCCACGCGGTGCAGCGCGCAGGGCAGGGCCTGGCCTTCCAGCGCGGGCCGGGTGGCGCGCTCCACCGTCCACACGCCGTGCGCCAGCGTGCCAAAGCCGATGGCGAAGTCCAGCAGCGCGGCAACTTGCGCCGGGTGGCGTTGCACCACGCTGGCCAGCGTCTCGTCGGGCACCAGATCGGCCGGCCAGGCGGCCGCGCGCGGGCGCAGGTGCATGAGGTACAGGCCGGCCACCAGCAGGCGCTCGGCGCTGGGCTGGCCGCCTGCGTCGAGCCGCGCGAGCGCGATGCGCCGGCCGAGCGAGCCGGGCAGGCGTTCCCACACTTCAAGGTAGCGGCCGTGGATGCCCGTTTCGATCACGCAAGCCGGTGTCTCGAACACCATGTGGCCGGCGTCGGGCGTGCTGCGCGGGGGCTGGAAGTCGATGCTGCGCTGCCAGCAGCAGACCTCGGGCAAGGCTGCGTCGGGGCGGGTGATGGTGGTGGTGCCCCCGAAGCCTTGCTGCAGCGCCAGGCCTTCGGGCGTGTTGCGCGGCGCATCGGGCGGCACGCGCAAATCGCCGTGCCACAGCCCGGTCTGCAGCCAGCGCACCCAGGTGGTGGTGTCGCGGCCCTCGGGTGTTTCGAGCAGGGTGCGCGCCCACACGCCGTGGTACGCGGCGGGTACGCCGGGGTGGGCGGGCGTGTTCATGCGGTGGCCTGCACGTTCACGGCTTGCAGCGCCCGCAGGCATGCATCGGTGCCCAGCACCGAACCGAAGATGCCGCCTTCGACGCCGATCATGGCCAGCGCCGGGGCCTGCAGTTCGGGCTGGCTGGCGGCGGTTGCGTCGCCCACGGTGGTGCAGACGTAGCCGCGGTCCACCGCTTCGCGCAGGGTGGAGTGCACGCAGACTTCGGTGGTGACGCCGCAGAGGACGAGCTGGCGGATCCCGAAGGCGGCGAGCAGCGGGCCGAGCGTGGTCTGGTGGAAGGCGCCGTAGCCCTGTTTGTCGATCACGTGTTCGCCCGCCAGCGGGCGCAGCGCGGGCACGAAGTCGTGGCCCTGCTCTCCGCGCACCAGCAGGCGGCCCAGCGGGCCGCGGCTGCCGATGGGCGCGCCGGCCGCCACGCTGCGCGCCAGCTTGGCGGGCGGGCAGTCCGACAGATCGGGCAGGTGGCCTTCGCGCGTGTGCACCACCAGCAGGCCCGCGGCGCGCGCGGCGCCCAGCAGGCGCTGCACCTGCGGCACCACGGCCTGCATGGGCGCGATGTCGATGCCGGCCTGGTGGGCGTAACCACCGGGGCTGCAGAAGTCGCGCTGCATGTCGATGACGAGCAGCGCGGTGGTGGCGGGGTCGAAGGCGGTCGGGGCGTTCATGGCGCGGGGCGGGTGAATCCGGTGGTGATGGCCTCGGCCATGCGGCGCGCCACCTCGTCGGCCAGCAGTTTTCCCTTGGCGGCGTCGGAGCCTTTGGCCGAGGACAGCACGCCCGAGGGCGGCACCCAGTCGGTGCGCGGCGGGTACATGTCGTACGGCGGGAAGTCGGCCGGGCCGTCATCGGGCAGCAGGTCCATGCGCACCAGGCTGGGGTGGTGGTGCAGCATCATGGACGTTTCCAGCACGGCGGCGTGCTCCAGCGCGAAGCCGGGGAAGCCGTCGGGGAACACGTCGCCCAGGGTCTCGGGCGTCATGAAATCCCAGTACTCCAGGCGCATCACCTGCAGTGCGCACGCCGGGTCGGCGGCACGGGCGTCGCGCAGGCCGAGGTCGATGCCCTCGATCAGGAACCACTGGTTTTCGTAGTGGCCGTTCACGATCACGAGTTTGTTCAGGCCGTGGCGCGCGAACTCGCGCACCGCGTCGCGCACCTGGCCAATCAGCGTGGCGGCGTCCACGCTGGTGGTGCCGCAGAAGTGTTGACCGCCGCCGCACTTGGGCTGCGACTTGTAGCCGTAGCTCAAGGTGGGCGCCACCAGCCCCCCCACGCGTGCCGCCGTGTCGGCCGCCACGGCGCTGGCGAGCAGGCCATCGGTGCCCAGCGGCAGGTGCGGGCCGTGCTGTTCGAGCGCCCCCACGGGCAGCAGCACGGGCGGCTGCCCGCGCTGCACGCGGGCCTGGTAGTCCAGCCAGGACAGCTGGTTCATCCACACGGTGTCGGGGCTTGTCATCTCAGACTCCAGTTGTTGCATGGTTGGGTTTGTCGCGGGGTGCAGGCGACTCGGTGCCGCTGCTGCCCAGGGCTTCCACCAGGGCCGCTGTCGCGATGAGCGCGCCACCCGCCCAGCCCATCGGCGAAAGGCTTTCGCCGCCAAACCACAGCGCGGTGAGCACGGCCACCACCAGCTCGGCCAGCAGGATCACGCCGGCGCGGCTGCTCTCCAGGTGCGTGACGCCGAACTGCCAGGTGGCGGTGGCCAGCAGCAGCCAGCCAAAGCCGTAGCCCAGGATGCCGAGCCACACGGCCGGTTCCATGGCCGGCACACTGTGCCCCAGCGCGCTGGTGGCGGCGATCGAAATCGCGCCACAGCCGACGAACACGGACAGCGTCTTGGTGCGCATGGGCACGGCCTGCGCGGCGCGCGCGAGGATGTTGTTGGCCGCGAAGGCGAAGCCGGCCGAGAGCGCAAGAAAGTCCACGAAGCTGAGCGACAGGCTCAGCGCCCCCGGCCCACCCAGCACCATCCACAGGCCCACGATGGCGGCCACGACCGCGGCCCAGCGCAGGGGCGGAATGCGCTCCTTCAGGAACAGCCAGCCGCCCAGCACCGACCACACGGGCGAGAGGTAGAACAGGAACATCACCCGCACCACGTCGCCCATCATCAGCGCGTTGACGAACGAGGTGTTGGCCCAGCCGCCCACCAGCGCCAGCGCGAGCACGTAGCCCCACTGTGAGCGCCAGGCTGCGCGGTCGCGCCAGATGAACGGCAGCGCGCACAGGCCCACCAGGCCGTAGGACAGCAGCGACACCACCGGCCCGCTCAGGCCCTGCGCGATGAACCACTTGAGCGGGATCCACGACAGGCCCCAGAGCGAGGCGGAGAACAGCAGCACGCCGATGGCGGTGCGGTCGGAGGGGTGTTTCATCTTCATGGCATCACCGAGCCGCCGTTGGGTCCGAGCACCTGGCCGCAGTAGAAGCGCGAGAGGTCGGACGCGAGGAACAGCGCCGTGGCTGCGATCTCTTGCGGTGCACCCAGGCGGTGCTGCGGGATGGCGAGTTCTTTCTCCACCCACTCGGCGCTCATGTGTTCGAGCGACACCATGGCGGTGGCCACCGGGCCGGGTGCGATGGCGTTGACGCGGATCTGGTGCGGCGCGAACTCGCGCGCCAGCGAGCGGGTGAGCCCGATCACGCCGGCCTTGGCGGTGCAGTAGGGCGCGTAGCGTTCGCGCCCGAGGATGCCAAGGTCGGACGCGATGTTGACGATGGCGCCGCTGCCGCGCGCCACCATGCCGGGCAGCACCGCGCGGCACATCAGGAAGACCGACTTGAGGTCGGTGCCGAGCATGCGGTCCCAGTCGGCTTCGGTGGTGTCGAGGAAGGCCTTCTCCTGGATGATGCCGGCGTTGTTGACCAGGATGTGCAGGGCGCCATAGGCGGCGATCGCATCGTCCACCAGGCGCTGCACCGCGCTGGCGTCGCTCACGTCGGCATCAAGGGCGATGGCTTGGCCGCCTTGCGCCTCGATGGCTTGCACGAGCGAGGCCGCTTCGGCGTCTTGCCGAAAGTGGTTGACCACCACGCGAGCACCGGCCTGCGCAAACAGCAGCGCGGTGGCGCGGCCGATGCCGGTGGCGGCGCCGGTGATCAGCGCGGTCTGGCCCTGCAACGACACTGAAAAGCTCATGCCATCACCTCGCCGTGGCTGGCCACCAGGCACTGGCCGGTGAGCGGCATGGCGCCTTCGCTGGCGAGGAAAAGGAACACGCCGGCGAGCTCGTCGGGCGTGAGCATCTTAGGCTCGGCCTGGCGTGCGAGGATCTCGCGCTCCACCTCGGCCTCGCCGCGACCGCTCTCGGTGGCCATCGCGGTCAGCGAACGCATCGCCGCCTCGGTGCGCACCCAGCCGGGGCAGACCGCGTTGACGCGGATGCCGCGCGGGCCCAGCTCCAGCGCGAGCGAGCGCGTGAGGCCCACGACCGCGTGTTTGCTCGCGCTGTAGGCCGAGAAGCCGGCCACGCCGATGCGGCCCCAGATGGACGACTGGTTGATCACGCTCGCGCCGCGCGGCAGCAGGGGCAGCAGCGCCTGCGTGAGCCGCACCATGGATGAGACGTTGTTGTCGAGCAGACCGGTCCAGCGCGCCATGAAGCCCGCTTCGGCGTTGATCAACGGCGTGGGGTATTCGGTGCCGGCGTTGTTCACCAGCACGTCGAGCTGTCCAAAGCGCTCCTGCACTTGTGCCGCCACGGCCGCCACCTCGGCATCGCTGCCGAGATCGCACACCGCGCTGTGCACCTGGCTGCTGTGCAGCGACTCCACCAGCGCGTCCAGCGGCGCGGCCGCGCGGTCCAGCAGCATCAGCCGCGCACCCTGCGCGAGGAAGGCGCGCGACAGCGCGCTGCCGATGCCGCCCGCCGCGCCGGTGATCAACACGGTCTTGCCCTGCAGGCCGTAGTTCACGGTCACACCGCCGTCAAAAAGGACACACCCACGGCACCGATGAACCCGTCGGCGCGGTGCGGTGCGCCGGGCGGCAGCACCGCACCGTAGTCGCTGGCGAGCACCCGCGTCACGCGGTGGCGGTGGTAGGCGCGCAGCAGCTCGCCCACCGTGACCACCTGGGCGTTGCCCGTGGGGTACAGCTCGCGGTGCAGGCGCGGCAGCTGGTACCAGGGTGCAACCGGGCGCTCGTGGTGTGCGTTGTGGAAACCGAAGTTGAGCCAGACCAGGTTGAGCAACGGAGCGTCCAGGCCCACCACGTCGCTGAAGGTGTTGGCCTGTTCGTAGGCGCGGTCGCGCAACTTGTCCTGCGGGATGGGCTTGTCGTCGAGGATGGGGTAGGCGTCGTAGGTGTGCTGGAAGCAGTCGGCAAAACGCAGCAGGTGCACGAACAGCAGGTAGGCCAGCGCGTACAGCGCCAGCGCCTTGAGCGACCACCAGGCCAGCAGCGCCCAGGCACTCAGCCGCACCACAGCCACGCCGATCACGCGGCCGCGCGCGGCCTTTTTCCGATCGCCCAGGAAGGGCAGCGCGATCACGAAGCCGCGCATGACGAACTCCACCGCGGGGATGTGCAGCCACTCCAGCGCCAGCACCACCCGCCGCACCAGCGGGTGGGCGCGCAGGAAACCCTGCAGGTCGAAGGTGATGACGTCGGCGCGCTCGACGTGGTGGCGCATGTGTTTGCGGCGCAGGTCGGCGAAGCTGGCGTAGGCGCTGCCGTTGATCCAGCTCATGAACTGGCCCCAGCGCTCGTTGGCCTGCGGCGTGCGGAAGATGGCGTGGTGTGCGAACTCGTGGATGAAGTAGGCCGACCAGGTGAGCGTGAGCGCGACCAGCAGCACGCCCAGCGCGTTGAGCGCCCAGTGGCTCTGGCCCAGCAGGGCGATGCCGAGCGGCCAGCCGAGCACGGTGAAGGCCAGCGCTGCGGTGTTGGGCCAGACGCCGTCGGCGTGGCGGAAAAGGGCTTGTTTCATGGCGGGAACTCCATGCGGAAAACGCGGGGTGGCCAGCGCTCCGCACGCCGGTGCCATCGGCACGGGCGGCGGAGATCTCTGAGCGGGATTTACTTGGCCAGTGCCTTGACGAGCGAAGCGTCGAAGGTGGCTTCAGTCGCCGGGATGGTCTTGATCTGGCCCTTGGCCTTGAGCAGTTGCCCGATGATTTCACCGCTGGCGTAGTACGAGGTGGTTTCCTTGGCGGGCAGGAAAGCCTTGGGCATTTCGGCCAGCGGGATGTTGTAGACACCGCTCATCTGTTCCTTGGCTTCCTTGGCGGAGACGCCCATGAACTTGCCGATGATCTTGGCGGCCTCATCGGGCTTGGCTTTCATGTAGGCCATGCCGTCCAGGTAGGCCTTCATGACGCCGGTGATCTCGGTGGGCTTGGCCTTGATGACCTTCTCGTCGAACACCAGCACGTCAGCGATCAGGCCGGGCGCATCCTTGGAGGAAAAGATCACCTTGAATTTCTTGCCGCCGCCCTGGCCCAGGATCTGCGACAGGCTGGGTTCGTAGGTCACGCCAATGGGCAGTGCACCCGAGGCCATGGCCGCCGGCACCGCTTCGGGCGTCATGCTCACGGGGTTGATGTCCTTCTCGCTCAGGCTCACCGTCTTGAGGGCGTAGGAGAGCAGAAAGTCGCTCGGCGAGAGCGGGTTGTAGCCGATCTTCTTGCCCTTGAAGTCCGCCACCTTGGCGATGCTGCTGTCGGCCACGATGGCGTCGCCGCCGTTGGAGTAGTCGATGGGCATCACCACCTTCATGGCGCGGCCCGCCGCCACCTGGCCGACCACCTGGTCGTAGGTCAGCATGCCGCCGTCGACCGCGCCCGAGGCGATGGCCGCGGGGATCAGCGCCGGGTCGTTGAAAACCTGCAGCGAAACCTTGAGGTTGTGCTTCTTGAACAGGTCCAGCGATTCGGCCACATAGAAGGGTCCGTAGCCGATCCAGACCACGGTGGCCAGTTTCATGTTGACGGGCGCAGCCATCGCCGCGGCGGTGGCGAGCGAGAGCGCAGCACCCAGCGCAGGCTTGAACAGCTTGCCGAGCACGGAAGAGGACGTGGTGGAACCTGCGGGAGAGGAGAAGAGACCAGCCAGTTTCATGATGAAGCTCCGTTTGATGAGGGATGGGCGCAGGAGAACCGATCTGACGTCGTTCTCCCGGGCTTTTATCCCTCCGTGGAGCCTGCGATGAGGCCGGTCCACTCTCGGACCAGACCCCGCGGTGAAGCGGACGGAACCCTAGTGGACCTACGCACGAGCCGCTGCCCCTGTGTGCAGACCGCTCTCCATGCTGATACTCCCCCATGCATGGATCGTGCCAGCACCATTTCCCCGTTTTTGCACCAAATCGCGGCACGCCGCTCCCCTACACACCGGCTTCCGAGCTGAAATTGGTGCATGAGAGGCGGGGCCTAGAATCCCCTGCACCACCGCATACCCGTGCTCACCATGCCCCACACCATCCCCGCCTGCCCGCAATGCGGCCTTGAAAACACCTACCCCGATGGCGACCACTTCGTCTGCCCGGACTGCGCCTTCGAGTGGCCACAGACGGCCGCGGGCGCCGAAGACGCTGCCGCCGGCGACGGCACCGTGAAAGACGCCAACGGCAACCCGTTGGCCGACGGCGACTCGGTGATCCTGATCAAGGACCTGAAGGTCAAGGGCTCGTCCACCGTGCTCAAGAAGGGCAGCAAGATCAAGGGCATCCGCCTGGTCGATGGCAACGACGGCCACAACGTGGATTGCAAGACCGAGCTGGGACCCATGTTGCTGAAGTCGGAATTCCTGAAGAAGGCATGAGCGCCGCACGGCCGCTCCGAAGGCGCTCAGCCCCGCAGTGCGCAGCACGGAGGGTGGTCCTATGAGCCTGGACATGAGCCGCATCGCCGTCATCGACTTCGAAACCACCGGCATCTCGCCCGGCCAGGGCGACCGCGCCACCGAGGTGGCCATCGTGCTGCTGGAGCGCGGCCAGGTGGTGGACCGATTCCAGAGCCTGATGAACGCAGGCGTGCACATCCCGGCCTTCATCACGCAGCTCACCGGCATCACCAACGCCATGGTGGCAGGCGCGCCGCCGGCCGAGGCCGTGATGGCCGACGCCGCGCGCTTCGTCGGCGAAGTGCCGATGGTGGCGCACAACGCGTCTTTCGACCGCCGCTACTGGATCGCCGAGCTCGCACGCGCCGGTGTGCCGGCACCGCAGCCTTTTGCCTGCACCGTGCTGCTCTCGCGCCGGCTCTACCCCGAGGCGCCGAGCCACAAGCTGGGCAGCCTGGTGGACTGGTTCCAGCTGCCGCGCACCGGCCGCGCCCACCGCGCGCTGGCCGACGCCGAAATGGCGGCCGAGCTGCTGCAACGCATCCAGCACGACCTGCGCACGCGCCACGGCGTGGCCGAACCCGACCACGCCTTCCTCCGTGCGCTGCAGGCTTGCACGCGCTCGGCGCTGCCGAAGTTCTTTCTGGCGCGCGCCGCGGCCACCGGCCCTGCCACGACGGTCTGAAACCGGGCTGGGTGGGCTGCGGCATCCGTTACGCTTGACCCCCATGCGCCGTGTCCTGCCCTGCCTCGCCCTGACCATCCCCTTGCTGATCGCCGGCTGCGGCAGCACGCCCCCGTCGCGCGGGCCGGCCTACCGCTCGCTGTCGGCCGAGCAGTCGAGCGACATCGCCATCCACGCGCTGGGCCTGGTCGGCACGCCCTACCGCTACGGTGGCAACACGCCCGAGAGCGGCTTCGACTGCAGCGGCCTGATCGGCTACGTGTACAAGAGCCGCGCCGGTGTGGCGCCGCCGCGCACGGTGGCGCAGCTGTCGGGCTTCGGCCAGCCGGTGAGCACCCGCGAGCTGCGCACCGGCGACCTCGTGATCTTTGGTTCCGGTCGGCCGTTCCACGCCGGCATCTACGTGGGCGAAGGCCGCTTCGTGCACGCGCCGTCCACCGGCGGCACGGTGCGGCTGGACCGGCTGGACAACCGCTACTGGGCGCGCCAGAGCACCACCTTCCGCCGCCCCTGAAGGACGGCCCTTGGTGGCCGCGCGACAATACCGGGTTATGACCCACGCCCACCGCACCGCCACCCCGCTGTCCACCCAGGACACCACCCGCATCGACGACCTGCGCATCGGCGCGGTGCGCCCACTCATCACGCCCGCCCTGCTGCAGGAATGGCTGCCCACGCCGCCTGAGGCGCTGGCGCTGGTCGAGAGCAGCCGCGCCGCGCTCTCGCGCGTGCTGCACGGGCAGGACGACCGGCTGATCGTGGTGGTCGGGCCGTGCTCCATCCACGACCACGGGCAGGCCATGGAATACGCCCGTCTGCTGAAAGAACAGGTGGATGCGCTGAATGACGACCTGCTCATCGTCATGCGCGTGTATTTCGAGAAGCCGCGCACCACCGTGGGCTGGAAGGGTTACATCAACGACCCACACCTGGACGGCAGCTTCGCCATCAACGAAGGCCTGGAGCTGGCGCGCCAGCTGCTGCTGGACGTGCTGGCGCTGGGCCTGCCGGTGGGCACCGAATTTCTCGACCTGCTGAGCCCGCAGTTCATCAGCGATCTGGTGAGCTGGGGCGCGATTGGCGCACGCACGACCGAAAGCCAGAGCCATCGCCAGCTCGCCAGCGGCCTCTCGTGCCCGGTGGGCTTCAAGAACGGCACCGACGGCGGCATCAAGGTCGCGAGCGACGCCATCCAGGCAGCGCAGGCATCACACGCCTTCATGGGCATGACCAAGATGGGCCAGGCCGCGATCTTCGAAACGCGTGGCAACGCGGATTGCCACGTCATCCTGCGTGGTGGCAAAGCGACCAACTACAGCGCCGCCGATGTGGACGCCGCCTGCGCTCTGCTCAAGACCGCGGGCCTGCGCGAGCAGGTGATGATCGACGTCTCGCACGCCAACAGCAGCAAGCAGCACCGCCGGCAGATCGACGTGTCCGCCGACGTGGCGCAGCAGATCGCCGCGGGCGACGCGCGCATCACCGGTGTGATGATCGAAAGCCACCTGAATGAAGGCCGCCAGGACATCGTGCCCGGCCAGCCGCTGCAGCACGGCGTTAGCGTGACCGACGCCTGCATCAGTTTCGAACAGACCGTGCCGGTGTTGCAGGGTCTGGCCGAAGCGGTGCGGGCACGGCGCTCGAAAACCAGCCGTTGACCCACCGCCACCTCGGCGAGCAGGCCGTCCAGGCTGGCTCGCTGCCCGTGGCACTGTCAACTTTTACAGGTATTTGTTCCCGCTCCTGTGCCGGGTGTCTAGAGTGCGCCAGTCGCTGGCTTTGGCTGGCGTCTCATTCACCCACAACAGCATTCAGGAGGTTTCATGTCCCCATTCAATCTGACCGGCCGCAAGGCCCTGGTGACCGGCGGGGCCCGGGGCCTGGGCGCCGGTATGGCCGTGGCGCTGGCCGCGGCCGGGGCATCCGTGATGATTGGCGACGTGCTCGAAGAGCAGGGCCAGGCGACCGCTCGGGCCCTGGCCGCCACGGGCGCCCAGGCCGCGTTTGTGCACCTCGATGTGACCGACGAAGCCCACTGGCTCGCGGCGATCAGCGCCACGCACTCGGCGTTCGGTGGTTTTGACATCCTGATCAACAACGCCGGCATCGAGATCACCGCCCTGGTGACCGAGATCGACCCCGACGACCTGCGCCGCATGCTCGACGTGAACATCGTCGGCACCGCGATCGGCATGAAGCAGGCTTTCCGCGCCATGCGCCCGGGTGGCCTGGCCGGGCAGGGCGGCGTGGTGGTCAACGTGTCGTCGGTGGCGTCCACCATCGCCTTCCCGGCCATCGCGGGCTACTCGGCCACCAAATCGGCGGTGGACCGGCTCACGCGCGTGGGCGCCATGGAGGCCGGCAAGCTGGGCTACGGGGTGCGCGTGAACAGCATCTACCCCGGCCTCGTGCCCACCGACATGGGCATGCAGCTCGCCAGCGACGTGGTGAACGCCGGTTTGTTCGAATCCCCCGATGCCGCCGTGATGGCCATCGTGGAGCAGACGCCGCTGGGGCGCCTGGGCACGGTGAGCGACATGGCCGACGCGGTGGTCTTCCTGTGCTCCGACGCTTCGCGCTTCATCACGGGCGCGGGTCTGCCGGTGGACGGCGGCATGGGCATGTGAGCCAGGCCGGGCCTTGGCCCGGTCAGCCCTGGTGCTCAGTTCAGCGAGGCTTGCGCGGCACCATCGGGCCGCGGCCTTCGATGTGGCGGAAATTGATACGGCCCTTGGTCAGGTCGTAAGGCGAGAGTTCAAGAGAAACCCGGTCACCCGCGAGGATGCGGATGTGGTTCTTCTTCATCTTGCCGGCGGAGTAGGCAATCAGCTGGTGACCGTTGTCCAGCGTCACGCGAAAGCGCGTGTCGGGCAGCACCTCGTTGACGATGCCCATCATGTCGATCAGTTCTTCCTTGGCCATGTGAGGCTCCTTTGCTTCAAATACAGATCTGGGGAGAAGGCACCGTCGCTGCCACGGTGGCCGGGCGGACGCGAATGCGCAACGCGTCGTTCACCCAGTCGATGCCTTGCGCCACGGCGTAGTGCGCCGCTGCGTCGTGTGTGGGGAAATCATCGTGGAAGCGCATGACACGGTCGGTACAGGCGCTGCCCGAGCCGCTGGCGATGGACACCTGGGCGGCAAAACGGCCGCACGGCAGCGGCCGGGGGCAAGCCGCAATGCGGTACTTGCCCAGGGTGAGAGGAGACAGTCTCTTCGTTGTTGTGGTTGTGGAAATCGTATGAATCATCAAAAACATCAAAGGGCGGAACGCCGCGGTCTCATGGACCACACAGCAGGAAAACGCCCGAAAAACACATTGGCAGCCCCAAGCGCCGGGGTGCCCGACTGAATCAGCCGGCGCCGGCCCGGTGTCGGGAACACCTGGCCAGAACCGGTGCACGAGCCACGGCAGGGGCATCGGCAACAGCAGGGAGAAGATTGCGACGGCGCCGACCTGGAAAGGGTGCGGGGCTGGCGCGGCTCGCGATGGAGGGGCTGGACCGGCGGCCCCTCTGCCGGGGGCGGTGCGTCAAGGTCGTCAAACCCGGACGCGGCTGGTCGCCCAAGGCGAACCAGTTAATGTACCACGATGTGGAAAAACGTGCACGCTTGAAGCGTTCGTCAACGCACAGGGCGGGCCGTCGTGCAACATCAGCAATGCAGCCTGAACTGCTCGTCGCTGGCTTCCTTTTTCTCCACCCGGATACGGTCCTGTTCCGCAGCAGACTGGGGTTGCCGCGCCTCAGAATCCAGCACCGTGACCAGTTCATTCAGGTACCTGCAACGCGCGGCTTTGTTCCAGGCAGCGTTGTTGTCACTTTGTTCCTGAAACACCGGAACCGGGTTGGAGGGGACGGGAACAGCCAACTCGGCGCGACGTGCGCGCGCCCAGGCCACTTGTTCGTCAAACGAACGGTCCGCAGGCACGGTCACCGTCCGTTCGACCAAGGCGCTCCGCTGGTGGCAATGTTGACGGGTCCAGAACAAGCCCCCGTCGGTTGCTTTGCACAGGTACAGGGTGATCGTGCTGGGACGCGAAGGGGCGGGAGCGCGCGCCACGGTGGATGCATTGGCGCCCGCCGGACACAGGTCATCGGTATAAAGCACCCGGCCTTGCACGACGCACTTGTGCATGCCTTCCGAAGCCATCTGGGGTGGCGCTACCGGTGCCGCATGGATCCTCTGCGTTGGAGGCACAGGCGCAGAACCGGGCGCTGCGACGATCCGGGATGCTGTCGGCAATTGAACGCTGAACGGTTGGGCGCCGTCAGGCCGGGATGCAGCGGCTTGGCGGGCATCCCACCAGCCATAGCCCACATAGAAGGCGGCCAACACGGCGATGGCGGCGGCGACGGACAACACGGTTCCCAGTTTTCCGGGTTCCGGCGGTTTGAACGGCGCATCGTTTCGAACACCTTCGCGCATCCAGTCACTGGCCACGTGGTTCTCTCGTGAAGGCCTTGCGAACACCACTCGCGTAGGGCGCGGGGCTCATTCACTCCTCCCCGACATCCCGCCCCTTGCTGCTGCGCCAGATCGCGCGCACCAGCCACAGCCCACCGACGAACGCGCTGGCGAAGCCGAGGAAACCGAAGGCGGGCAGACCGAACAGGGTGGGGCCGCCCTTGACGGTCATGACGATGGAGGAACCGATGATGAGCGCGGCGATCACCAGCGCCATGGTGAGGCGGTTGGCGGCGCGGTCGATCTGGTCGCCCACGCGCTTGAGGTGCGCCAGCTCGATGCCCACGTGCACCTTGCCGCGGCGCGCGTTGCGCAGCAGGCGCGAGACGTCGTGTGGCAGCTGTTCGGCCACCGCGAGCGTGCGGCGCAGGGTCTGCCAGGCGCGGTTGGCCACGACCTTGGGCTGGTAGCGGGCGCGCACCACCTGCTTGAGCAGCGGCAGGGCTTCGGTGGTCATGTGGAACTCGGGGTCGAGGCCGCGGCCCATGCCTTCGAGCGTGATGAAGGCCTTGATCAGCAGGGCCATGTCGGAGGGCAGGCCGAGGTGGTGTTCGCGCAGGATGGTGGTGACGTCGGCGAGCATCTCGCCGAGATTCAGCTGGGCCAACGGCACGCCGTGGTACTGGTCAACGAAGGTTTCGATCTCGGTTTCGAGCAGGCTGAGATTGACGCCGTGCTCGTCGCCGGTCCAGTCGAGCAACACATCGGCCACGGTCTGGGGGTTGCGTTCGACCAGGCCCAGCAGCAGGTTCAGGAGTTCTTCGCGTCGGCGCACCGAGAGGCGCCCGACCATGCCGAAGTCGATGAAGGCGATGCGGTTGTCTTCAAGGTAGATGACGTTGCCAGGGTGCGGGTCGGCGTGGAAAAGGCCGTCTTCGACGATCTGCTTGAGCACGGCTTGTGCGCCGCGTTTCGCCAGCAGGCTGCGGTCCAGCCCCAGGGCGTCGAGCTGGTCGAGTTGATTGCCGGCAGTGCCATGCACGAAGTCCTGCACGTTGACGCGCTCTTTCGTGTGCGCCCAGTGCACCTTGGGCACCACGATCCAGGGCAACGAAGCGAGGTTGGCGGCGATGCGTTCGGCGTTGCGGCATTCGCTGGCCAGATCGAGTTCCCGCTTGAGGGAGCGCGCCAGTTCGCGCACCAGCTGCTGCGGGCGGTAGGGTTTCAGCGCCGGGATTTCGGCTTCGGCGATGGCGGCCAGCCGGGCCAGCAGGCGCAGGTCGGCCTCGATGGTTTCGGTGATGCCGGGGCGGCGGATCTTGACGACCACTTCGGTGCCATCGTGCAGCTGGGCGCGGTGCACCTGGGCAATGGAGGCGGCGGCGAGCGGTTCGGTGTCGAACCGGGCAAAGAGGGTTTCAGGCTCGCCGCCGAGGTCTTCGCGCAGCTGCGGCAGCAGGATATCCAGTGGCACGGCGGGCACCTGGCTGTGCAGCTTCTCGAACTCGGCGATGTAGTCGGGGCCGAACAGGTCGGCGCGGCCGGCCAGGATCTGGCCGAGCTTGACGAAGGTGGGGCCGAGCTCTTCGAGCGTGAGGCGCAGCTGAACCGGCGGTTCGAGCCGCGCCAGATCGGCCGCGTGTTCCCACTTGAGCACGTGGCCCGCGCGCTCCAGCCGGTCGGCCAGGCCCAGGCGGCGCACGCTGTCGCCGAAGCCGTGGCGGATGAGCACGCCCAGGATGGTGTTCAGGCGGCCCATGTCTCGGGCAGCGCCCAGGGTTTCGATCAGCATGCGTGGATCATAAAGACCCCCCGCCGCGCTGCACGCGTCCCCCCCTGAAAGGGGGGCGACACCTGAGGCCCGGCAAAGCCGGTTCCTCGGTGTCTCTGGATGGGCGCTGCTTCGCGCGCTGCGGATCGCTCTTCGGCCTGGCGAAGCGCAAGCGCTGCTCTATTTCCTGTCAGGCAGCTCGATCTTGACTTCAAGCACTTCCAGGTTGTCCTGGCGCTCCAGCATGACCTTGATGTCGTCCGGATTGATCTTGATGTACTTGCCGATCACGGCCACCAGCTCGCGCTGCAGCGCAGGCAGGTAATCGGGCTCGGCGGCGTTGCGGCCGCTGCGCTCGTGCGCCAGGATGATCTGCAGCCGCTCCTTGGCGACACTGGCGGTCTTCTTTTTTTCGCCCAGAAAGAAGGAAAGGAAGGACATGCTCACTTCCTTCCGAACACGCGCTTGAAGAAGCCCGCCTTTTCGGCTTCGACGAAACGAAGCGGTTTCTCGGCACCGAGAAAACGGTCGATCACGTCGCTGTAGGCCTCGGCCACGTCGGTGCCCTTCAAGTGGATCGCCGGCATGCCCTGGTTGGACGCGGTCAACACGTTTTCGCTCTCGGGGATGACGCCGATCAGCTTGATGCGCAGGATGTCCTGGATGTCTTCCAGGCTGAGCATCTGGCCGTCGGCCACGCGCGTCGGGTTGTAGCGCGTGATCAGCAGGTGTTCCTTGATCGGCTCCTTGCCCTCGATGGCGCGTTTGGTCTTGCTGCCGAGCATGCCGAGGATGCGGTCGGAGTCGCGCACGCTGGAGACTTCGGGGTTGGTCACGATCAGCGCTTCGTCGGCGAAGTGCATGGCCATGAGCGCGCCGGTCTCGATGCCGGCGGGCGAATCGCAGACGATGTATTCAAAGCCCATGGCGGACAGGTCGTTCAGCACCTTTTCAACGCCGTCCTGCGTGAGGGCGTCCTTGTCGCGCGTCTGGCTGGCGGCGAGCACGAACAGGTTGTCGCACTGTTTGTCCTTGATCAGCGCCTGGTTCAGGTTGGCTTCACCGTGGATGACGTTGATCAGGTCGTAGACCACGCGGCGTTCGCAGCCCATGATCAGGTCGAGGTTGCGCAGGCCGACGTCGAAGTCGATGACGGCGGTCTTGTGGCCGCGCAGGGCGAGGCCGGAGGCGAAGCTGGCGCTGGTGGTGGTCTTGCCCACGCCGCCCTTGCCGGAAGTGATGACAACGATTTGGGTCATGTGGAGGTTCCTGTGAAGGTGGGGAAGTGGCTGAAAGGCTGCTGGCAGCCGTCAGGCAGACAGGGGGTCGATGATCAATTTGTCTTCGCCGTCGGGGCCGGGCATGAGGCGCACCTGGGCGGCTTTGCCCCGCACTTCGGGGGGCAGATCGGTCTCGCTGGTGCGGTAGATGCCGGCGATGGAGATGAGTTCGGGGTCCATGGACAGCGCGAAGATGCGCGCGTCGGCGTTGCCACGGGCACCGGCGATGGCTCTGCCGCGCAGCGGTGCGTAGACGTGGATATGGCCGTCGGCGATGACTTCGGCGCCGGGGTTGACCATGGCCATGACGACGAGATCACGCCCCCGGGCGTAGACCTGCTGACCGGAGCGCAGCGGTTTGTCGATCACCATCGCACCCGGTGCCACCGGGGGTAGCACAGCGGCGACCGGAGCGGGCGTTTCGGGCTGGACCGGTGCCCGGCTCGGGGCGGGCTGGGGCGCGGGGCTGCGTTGGACCAGGGCGTCGGGCGCCGAAATGAGGCCCGCGGCCAGGGCGGCGGCGGTCTGGGCATCGCTGCCGCCGCGCACGGCGATGGGCTGCAGGCGGTACTGCCGCAGAAGGTCGGCGAGCGCGGCGAAGTCGAGCGCGGTTTCGAGACCGGCCGCCTCGGTGCCCTGCAGGGGCGAGAGGTCGATGACCAGCGGGTCCTGGTCAAAAAAATCGGGCATGTCGCCGAATCGCTGGGCCAGTTCTTCGCTCAGGCGGGCAAGGTCGGCGGATTTGAGCAGCAAGGCGACCAGGGGCAGGTTGGCGCTCTTGATCTCGAAGGTGGCGGGCGCGTTGGCAGCGAGGGCAACGGACATGAAGGGCAGGCTCGGTGGCTGGAGAGAAAAACGAGGTCCCAGCGGATGTGCAGAGGGTGAAGCCGCACAGCAAGACCCGGGCCCACTGCGCGCCGAGCATCTTACCAGCCGGGGGGTGTGCGTTGGTGCCCAGGTGTGTACCAGTGTGAGGGGCTGTAAACCCGATGCCCAGCCGTTCGTCGGTTTGCTCGATGGCAACGCACAAACCGACGCCTCCCGGCATACTGAACCCCGTATGAAAAACACCCCCATTTCCCCTGAAAAACCGGCCTCCGGTACGCCCGTTTCAGCTTGGGCCCGTCTGTCGCTGGTGTGGCGCATGACGCGACCGGCGTTCCTGCTGCTGACCGTGGTCGCCTGCGTGCTGGGCACGGCCACGGCAGCGGCCTGCGGCTGTGGTCTGGATCTGCCGCTGGCGCTGGGCGCCATGGCGCTGGCGGTGCTGGCGCACGCGGCGGGCAATGTGTTGAACGATCTGCACGACGCCCGCAACGGTGCCGATGCGGCCAACACGGACGGCATCTTCCCCTTCACCGGCGGTTCGAGGCTGATCCAGACTGGCGCGGTCAGCGAACAGCAGACCGCCGAGCTGGCCAAGGCATTGCTGGTGTTTCTGGTGCCGGCGGGTCTGCTGCTGGCGGTGAAGGCGGGCGGCGGGGTGTTGCTGCTGGGCATGGCCGGGCTGCTGCTGGCCTGGGCGTATTCCGCGCCGCCGCTCAAGCTGGTGTCGCGCGGTCTGGGCGAACTGACGGTGGCGCTGGTCTGGTTTCTCGTGGTGGTGGGCGCGGACTATGTGCAACGGCGGCAGTTTTTCGTGATCCCGGCCAGCGCAGCGGCGGGTTTTGCGCTGATGGTGGGGGCCTTGCTGCTGATCAACGGTTTTCCGGACGCCGCGGCCGATGCCCGGGTGGGCAAACGCACCCTGGTGGTGCGGCTGGGCCCGGTGGCGGCGGGCGCGCTGTACGGCTTGCTGGTGCTGGGTGCCCATGCTTGGCTGGCGGCCAGCGTGTGGCTGCTGATTCCGCCGGAGCCTGCGCTCTGGGGTCTGGTCTCGCTGCCGTTCTCGCTGGCGGCACTGACCTGGCTGTTGACCCATCTGCACCGGCCGCAGCAGCTGAAGCCGGCCCTGGCCCTCACCGTGGCGGCCACGCTGCTGCACGGTCTGGGCATGGCCTGGGGCTTTACGCAGATGGCGCGCCTGCACTGAAACCCCGGTTTTTGGCGGTTTCACAGGGTTGTTTTGCACAACCATGTGTGTAACTTTCTAATAAGCACCACGTTATCCACAACATGGTGGAAAAGCGTCAACTTATCCCCGTTTCGGTTCAGCAGCAACAGGGCCGTCTTCACACGCTTGTACTGACGCCAAGTCCTTGATCGGCCAGAAAAAAAGCCGCTTGTCCACAAAAAAGAGGCTGCTCTACTACTCCTACTAATTTGAAATAAAGCTATAGAAGAATAAGAACAGCCGGGGAAACGCCGTCCGGTGTCCGGACGGCCCAGTCCAAGAAAGTGAAACCGATCGGTGTTGGAAAACTGGTTCCGGTTGTTTTGGGTCAACAGGGTTTTCCGACAGCGAAACCCGCGGGAACTGCGGCCAAAGATGGTCTGTCGGCACCTCTTGCTCACAAGCCTGTGTGTAACTTTTTAATAAGTTTCATGTTATCCACAGCAATGTGGTCAGGTGCCGGGTTATCCCCTTCTCTGTCCGATCACAACAGGGGCGCCTTCACAGGCTTGTACGGTCATCAAGTCCTTGATGGCATTGGGGAAAAAGCGCTTGTCCACACAAAACCGCTCGCTCTACTACTCCTACTAATTTGAAATAAAGCTATAGAAGAATAAGAAAGCCAAAAAAAACCGCCCGGTGGACCGGGCGGTGGTGTCAAAAAAATGCTGCGCCGAAGGCGCGCAGTTTTTCAGAGCGTGTGTGTGACGAGTTTGAAGTCCGGGTCTTCGGGAAACGGCTTGATGCTGTAACCGAGGCCCTTCATGAGGCGCAACATGCCCGGGTTGTTGGCCAGCACCAGGCCCTCGATCTCGGCCAGGCCCTTGTCGCGCGCTTCTTCCATGATGCTGAGCATGAGACGCGAGCCCAGGCCCTTGCCGTTGAAGTCGTCGGCCACCACCAGCGAAAACTCGCAACTGGCCTTGTCGGGGTTGGTGATGTAGCGCGAGACGCCCACGATGCGCTCGGTTTCCACGACTTCGCCATCGGCGTCGGTCTTGCGGGTGCGGTGGATGGCCACCAGCGCCATTTCGCGGTCGTAGTCGATCAGGGTCAGGCGCGACAGCATCGACGGCGGCAGTTCCTTGAGTGAGGACACGAAACGGAAATAGCGGCTCTCGGGCGACAGGTTCTGCACCAGGTCCTGCAGCATCTGGGCGTCGTCGGGGTGGATCGGGCGGATGGTGTATTCACCGCCGCCGCGCAGCGGCCAGATCTGCTCGTAGCGGGCCGGGTAGGGCAGGATGGCCAGGTGGGCGTAGTTGCGCGCCGTGGCGGGTGCGCTGTCGATCACGATGCGGGCGTCCACCGCCACCGCGCCCGATTCGTCCACGATGATGGGGTTGATGTCCATCTCGCGCAGCTGGGGCAGCTCACAGACCATTTCCGAGACGCGCAGCAGCACGTGTTCCAGCGCGTCCATGTCGACCGCAGAAGCACCGCGCCATTCGCCCAGGGTCTCGGCGACGCGGGAGCGGTCGATCAGGCGGCGCGCCAGGAACTGGTTGAGCGGGGGCAGCTCCATGGCGCGGTCGTCGATCAGCTCGATCATGGTGCCGCCGGCGCCGAAGGCGATCACCGGGCCAAACGGATCGTCGGTCACGAGGCCGATGCAGATCTCGCGGCCGCGTTTGTTGCGCGCCATCTTCTGGATCGTGACGCCGTTGATGCGTGCGCCGGGCTGGGCCTTGGTGACGGCCTGGATCATGGTGTTGTAGATGTCGCGCACACCGACCGCGTTGAGCACGTTGAGCGCCACGCCGTTGACGTCGCTCTTGTGGCTGATGTCGGGCGAGTCGATCTTCAGCGCCACCGGGTAACCCAGCTGGGTGGCGATCATCATGGCTTCGTTGGCGCTGCGCGCCAGGATGGTCTGGGTCACCGGGATGTGGAAGGCCGAGAGCAGGGCCTTGGATTCCATTTCGGTGAGGATCTTGCGCCGCTCGGTTAGGACGTTTTCGATCAGCAGGCGCGCGCCCTCGATGTCGGGCTGGGCCAGGGTGGACAGGGGCGGGGGCGTCTGCTGCAGCAGTTGCTGGTTCTGGTAGAAGCTGGCGATGTTGCCGAAGGCGCCCACGGCGGCTTCGGGCGTGCGGAAGCTGGGGATGTTGGCCGTGGCGAGCACGGTGCGCGCTTCGCCCACCGAGGCATCGCCCATCCAGCAGCAGAGCAGCGGTTTGCCCAGCCGGGGTTTGAGTTCGGCCATGGCGCGCGCCACGTCGGCCGCGTCGATGCCGGACTTCGGCGAATGCACCACCAGGATGCCGTCCACCGTCTTGTCGTGGCCGGCGGCGTCGATGGCGGCGCGGTAGTGTTCGGCCGTGGCCTCTTCGGACAGGTCGATCAGGTCGTTGAGCGACGCCAGGGCGGGCAGCAGGGGTTTGAGGCTGGCGATGGTTTCGGGCGCGAGCTTGCCCAGTTCCAGCGAGATCTCGCTCACCCAGTCGGCCGCCAGCACGCCGGGGCCACCGCCGTTGGTGACGATGGCCAGGCGCTTGCCCACCGGGCGGTAGCGCGAGGCCAGGCATTTGGAGGCCGAAAACAGCTCGACAAACGAGCGCACGCGCACCGCACCGGCACGGCGCAGGGCGGCGTCGAACACATCGTCGCTGCCGACGATGGCGCCGCTGTGGGTCTGTGCGGCTTCGTTGCCCGCTTGCTTGCGCCCGGCCTTGAGCACGATCACCGGCTTGGCGTTGGCCGCCGCGCGCAGCGCGCTCATGAAACGGCGCGCGCTGGAGATGCCTTCCATGTAGACGACGATGCTGTGGGTTTGTGCATCGGAAGCGAGGAAATCGAGCACCTGGGCGATGTCGACCGAGGTGTTGGGGCCGAGTGAAACCACGGTGGAGAAGCCCACGGCGTTCTGGCTTGCCCAGTCCAGGATGGACGCGGTGAGTGCGCCCGATTGCGAGACCAGAGCGAGCGGACCGGCGGCTGTCAGTGGGCCCACAACGCTGGCGTTGAGGCCGGCGCGCGGGCGCTGGAAGCCCAGGCTGTTGGGGCCGAGCAGGTGCATGCCGTGGCGGCGCGCGACGCGGTGCATGTCGCCCGCCATGTCGGCCGTGGTGCCGCTGCCGACCACCAGCGCCGCCTTGCACTTGATGCGCCCGGCCACTTCCAGCGCGGCGATCGCCTCGGCCGGGGGCAGGGCGATGATGGCCAGGTCGGCCCGGGTCTGGGCCAGATCGGCCAGGGTGCCGGTGGTGTGGATGTCGAGGAAGACCAGGTTGCCGGTGAAGCGCTGGGCGGTCAGCGCGTTGATCAGCGCCCGCGCTTGCGGTATCTGGCTGTCGGGGTCGTCGGTTTTGCCGGCAAAGACGGCGATGGTTTCGGGCAGGAATAGCGGGGTGAGGTAGTGTTTGTCCATGAGGGACTCAGGTTGCTGAAGATTCGGATGGTTCGTGTTCAGTCGGCGCCGATCAGCACGCGCACATGGGCGGCAACGCTGCGGGCGAGGGGGCTCAAAACGTAGCCGCCCTCCAGGCAGGAAATCACGCGCCCCTGGCAGTGTTTGCCGGCCAGTTTCATGAGTTGCTGGGTGACCCAGGTGTAATCGGCTTCCACGAGGCCGAGGTTGCCCATGTCGTCTTCCCGGTGGGCGTCGAAGCCGGCCGAGATGTAGATCAGCTGCGGCGCGAAGGCGTCGAGCGCGGGAATCCAGTGGTCGGTGACCGCGGCGCGGAAGGCGTCGCTGCCGGATCGGCTGGGCAGGCCGACGTTGACCATGTTCGGGCCGACGGCTTTCTCGCCGTTGAAGGGATACAGGCCCTTTTCGAAGATGGAGCACATCAGCACGCGCTCGTCACCGCGGAAGATGTCTTCGCTGCCGTTGCCGTGGTGCACGTCGAAGTCGATCAGGGCGACGCGCTGCAGGCCGTGCACATCGAGCGCGTGGCGCATGCCCACGGCGATGTTGTTGAAGAAACAGAAACCCATGGCCGCCGAGCGCTCGGCGTGGTGGCCGGGCGGGCGCACGCTGCAGAAAGCGGTGTTGGTGCTGCCCTCCAGCACCAGGTCGGTCGCCTGCACGGCGGCGCCCGCGGCGCGCAGGGCGGCCGTGAGGGTGTGCGGGCACATGTTGGTGTCCGGGTCCACCGGGTGCAGGCCTTCCTTGGGCGAGGCTTCGAAGATTTCGCGCACATAGAGCGAGGCGTGCGCGCGGCCCAGCTGTTCCTCGGTGGCCATCGGCGCGTCGTACGGGATCATGTAATCCAGCAGACCCTTGACCAGCAGGTGGTCGTTGATGGCGCCCAGGCGCTCGGGGCATTCGGGGTGGTGGGCACCCATGTCGTGGCGGGCACAGTCGGCGTGCGTGATGTAGGCGGACAGCATGGTCTTGTGGTCTCCTCGGGCGGTGGTGAGCGGCCGGGCCTCTGCGTGCCCGTACGGATTGACATGCATCAATCTAGACCCGAATGCTGACAAGCATCTTGACGCACCGCAACAAGACCTTGCCGGATCCCACCCCTGGAGCCTGGATCGGAGTGCGTGTCTGCTTCCCAGAACGCGGTGGAACCGGCTTTGCCGGGTCACTCGCGTTGCCCCTTGGGGGCTGAGGGCTGTGGCTCTGACGAAGCTGCGGCCTGTAAGGCACGCGAAGCGGCGCGGGGGGGGACCCTCAATGCAAGCCGGTCAGGCTGGCCGCCACCGCGCGCTTGAACGGCGTGAAGCGTTCACCCAGCCCCACCATGGCCTGGCGCAGCAGGCGGGCCGGCGCCTCTTCGCGGGTGTAAAGCGTGGCCAGGGCGTGGGTGGCCAGGTAGAGGCCTCTGCTGTCGCTCTGGTGCTGGCGCTGGTAGCGCTGCAGCAGGGCGGGCGAGGCGATGTCCTGCCCTTTCTGATGCGCCTGGATCAGTGCCTTTGAAAGGCTGTCAATGCTGCGCAGGCCGAGGTTGAAGCCGTGGGCGGTGACCGGGTGCATGCCGACGGCGGCGTCGCCGACGACCGCAAAGCGCTGCGCCACCAGGCGCCGCGCCCAGACGCCCACCAGCGGGTAGGCGTGGCGCGTGCTGCTGAGCCGCATGGCGCCCAGCTGGTGGCCGAAGCGCTGCGCCATGGCGGCGTTGAACGCGTCTTCCGGCAGGTCCATCAGGGGCTGGAGTTCCTGGCTGGGTAGGGTGAGCACGACCGATGAGCGCGGCAACCCACTCACCGGGTCGGGGTTCATGGGCAGCAGGGCGAGCGTCTGGCCGTGGTCGAACCATTCCCAGGCGGTCTCAAAGTGGGGCTGCTCGTGCGTCATGTTGCAGACCAGCATGGTACGACCGTAGTCGTGCATGTCGGCCGGAATGCCCATGGCGCGGCGGGTGCCGGAATGGCGGCTGTCGGCGGCCACCACGAGCTGGGCGCTCAGGCGCTGGCCGCTGGCGAGCGTGAGGTGGGCACCGCTGGCGTCGGTGTGGATCTGGGTGACCTGTTCGCCGCAGCGCAGCTCGTGCGGCTGGCCGCTGGCGTCTTCGGCTGCCAGGGCGGCCTCGAAGGCGGCGCGGCGGATGTGGTGGTTGGCGACGAGGAAACCGAGTTCGGATTTGGGGCTCAGCTGGTGGCTGATGCGCATGCGCTGCTGGCCGGGGCCGGCGCCGCCGTCGAGCACGAGCGCGTCGCGCAGCGGCGCGATGTGGGCTTCGCCCAGCAGGGGCCAGATGCCGAGCTGGCGCAGCAGTTCGGCGCTGTGCTGGGTGAGCGCGATTTCGCGGCCATCGAAAGCGGGCTGTTGCAGCGCGTCGCGGGTGTGCTGTTCGATCAGGCCGATGTGCAGTCCGCTGCCGCGCAGCGCCCGGGCCAGGCTCAGGCCGGCCGGGCCGGCGCCGATGATGATGAGGTCAAAGTCCATGGCGGGGCAGCTTATCGGGTGGCTGGGTGGTGGGGCTTGACTCAGGTCAAGCCCATGAAAAAGCCCCGACGGGCGGGGCTTGGGAAAGGGTGCGGGTCGGGTTCAGCTGCGCGGCTGCGCCGGGGCATCGCAGCCCATGCCACCCATGCCACCCATGCGGTGGTGGCCGCCGTGGTGGTGTTTGCCCATCATGCCGCGTTCACCCTGCATGCCGGCGCGCTGGAAACCGCCGTGGCGCTGGCTGTCAAACACCTTCTGCTGCTCGGGTGTGAGCGCGGCGTAGAAGCTCTTGGTGGCGTCGATGCGCTTGTCCATCCGGGCATCGCGTTCGGCTTTCAGGGCCTGCATCTTGTCGAGGCGCTGCGGCGTGGTCAGTTTGGCCCAGTCTTCACGGCTCACGTCGCGACCCATGCGCGGCTCCGGTGCGGTGCGGGCCACAAAGGCGTTCCACGCGGCTTCCTGGGCCGGCGTGATCTTCAGGGTTTCCTTGAGTTGGGCCTGGCGCTCGGCCATGCGTTTTTGCATGCGTTCCATGCGGTAGGCCCGCTTCTGGGTCAGCTCGGCGCTGCCCGGTGTGGCGTCCGGGCCGACTTGAGCGCGTTGGGCCATGTGCTGGGCACGCATGTCTTGCGACGGGGCACCCATGCCCTGGGCAATGGCGGTGGCGGAAACGCCGACAAAGGCGGTGGCGAGGGCGGCGGCGATGAGGGTGCGTTTATTGAACAGTTTCATGAATCACTCCGGAGGTTGAAGAAGAACTTTCCAGAATGGGCGGGCGGGCTGCCTGCTTCCGGAATGGCTTCAGTGTGAGCAGCGGCTGTATCTGCTCTGTGCCGGAGTGATACCGGTTTGTAAAGATTTGTTCCGCTAACGCTTGGGTGGTTTGCGGCAGATCAAGGATCCACCGCCGGGCCGCCCCAAGGTGGATCAGCTCCCCCTGGGGGCAGCGACCCGCGCAGCGGTGGAGCCCCGAAACACGCCAGCAAGGCGTGGTTCGCAAGGGGGTCAGAGACTTCCCAAGTCGTCGAGGATCGGGCAATCGGGCCGGTCGTTGCCGGGGCAATGGCAGAGCAGTTCGTCCAGCGTGCGCTGCATGGCCTGCAGCGCTTCGATGCGCAGGCCCAGCTCGTCGCGGTGTTTCTGCGCGATGCGCTTGACGCTGGCGCTGCTGCGGCGCCGGTTGTGCCACAGGCTCACGAGTTCGGTGATGGCGTCGAGGCCGAAACCCATGTCGCGCGAGCGGCGGATGAAGCGCAGGGTGTGCACGTCGGCCAGGCTGTACTGGCGGTAATTGCTGTCGGTGCGGGCCACCGCGCCCAGCAGGCCGAGCGCTTCGTAGTGGCGCAGCATCTTGGGCGAGATGCCGCTCAGGCTGGCCGCGGTGCCGATGTTGACCGGCCAGTGGCCCACGTGGTCCAGCGCGCTGTGGGTTGTGCTCATCGGATCCGGCGCCGGGCCGCCCCAAGCCGGATCAGCCCCCTCGGGGGGCGACGACCCGCGCAGCGGTGGCGTGTGGGGGCTCATCTCATGCAGCGACGGTGTAGCCTTCTTCGCTGATGGCCGCGGCCACCGCTTCGCGCGGTTGTTCGGTCTGGACTTCCACCAGGTTCTGGCTGCGGTCGATGCGCACCTCGGCCTGCGGATCCAGGGTCTTGATGGCGGTGGTGACGGCTTTTTCGCAGTGGCCGCAGGTCATGCCCTGCACGGAGAAAAGTTGGTTCATGGTGTGGCTCCAGGTGAAAGTGGGGGTAGAAGATCGAATCTTCAGGCTTGACACGGTGTCAAGGTCAAGTCCCCAGCCGATGAACGATACACCTTGTCGCTTGACCTTCCCATGGGGGTAAAGCTTATCCTCGACCCATGAATACCTTGACCGCAGTGGCCGACCCCGGTGTCGTGCCCGAATCTCCCGAGCTTTGCCAGATCGACCTGGGCATCGGAGGCATGACCTGTGCGTCGTGCGTTTCGCGCGTGGAAAAGGTGCTGAAGAAGCAGCCTGGCGTGAGCGGTGCGAGCGTGAACCTTGCCACCGAGTCGGCGCGCGTCATGCTCTCCGGCCCCGACGACGCCGAAACCCTGGCGCGCATCAAGCGCGCGGTGCGCGACGCCGGCTACGAACCACGGTCCATGGCCGCCATGGACGAAGACAGCAACGAACGCTGGCACGGCATCCCGACCGACTTCCTGCCCGTGCTCGCGGGCCTTCTGCTCTCGGCCCCGTTGGCCCTGCCTATGGTCGGCGACCTGTTCGGCAAACACTGGATGCTGCCTTCGTGGACGCAGTTCCTGCTCGCCACACCGGTGCAGTTCTGGCTCGGCGCGCGCTTTTACAAAGCCGGCTGGCATGCGTTGAAGGCGCTCACTGGCAACATGGAGCTGCTGGTGGCCATCGGCACGACGGCGGGCTGGATGCTGTCCACCTGGCTGTGGTGGCGTGCCGAGCCGGGCGAGATGGTGCACCTGTATTACGAAGGCTCGGCGGTGGTGATCACGCTGGTGCTGCTGGGCAAGTGGCTGGAAGCGCGCGCCAAGCGCCAGACCACCAGCGCCATCCGCGCGCTGCACGCGCTGCGGCCCGAGTGGGCGCACCTGTTGCCCGACGGCATCAAACGCACCGAAGAGACCGACGTGCCGGTGGACGAACTGCTGCCCGGTGACCTGATCACCGTGCGCCCGGGCGAACGTTTTCCGGCCGACGGCACGGTGGCACAGGGCAGCACGCAGGCCGATGAATCCATGCTCACCGGTGAAGCCATGCCGGTGCCCAAGGCGGTGGGCGATGGCGTGACCGGCGGCGCGCTCAACGGCGAAGGCGCTGTGCAGGTGAGCGTGCGCGCGGTGGGCGCGCAGAGCGTGCTGGCGCACATCATCGCGCTGGTGCAGGACGCCCAGGCGGGCAAGGCGCCGGTGCAGCGCCTGGTGGACCAGGTGGCGGCGGTGTTTGTGCCGGTGGTGCTGGTGATCGCGCTGATCACGCTGGGCGGCTGGCTGTACGTGGGCGCGCCGGTGGAAGAGGCCTTGCTGCACGCGGTGTCGGTGCTGGTGATCGCCTGCCCCTGCGCGCTCGGCCTGGCCACGCCCGCGGCCATCATGGCCGGTACCGGGGTGGCGGCGCAACACGGCATTTTGATCAAGGACGCGCAGGCGCTGGAGATCGCGCACCGTGTGGACACCGTGGCGTTCGACAAGACCGGCACGCTGACGGTGGGCCATCCGCGGCTGCGGCTGATCGAGGCGGCCGCGGGTGTGGACGAGCTGGCGGTGCTGCAGGCGGCGAGCGCGCTGCAGGCGCAAAGCGCGCATCCGCTGGCGCGCGCGGTGCTGGAGGCTGCGGCCACGCGTGGGCTGACGGTGGCCGCCGATGCGGCGCAGGATGTGCAGGCGGTCTCGGGCTGCGGCAGCCTGGGGACGGTGCAAGGCGCGAAGCTGGCGCTGGGCAGCCTGCGCTGGATGGACGAACTCGGCGCGGCCATGGGCCCGCTGGCGGCGCGCGCGCAGACGCTGCAGGACGAAGGCGCCACCGTGTCGGTGCTGGCGGCGCAAGGTGAGGCCGATCAGTGGGCGCCGCTGGCCCTGCTGGCCTTCGCCGACGAAGCCAAGCCCGGCGCGGCCGCCGCGCTGGCCGGGCTGCGCGCCCAGGGCCTGCGGCTCTTCATGGTCTCGGGCGACAACCGCGGCGCCGCGCTGGCCATGGCCCACACGCTGGGCCTGCGGCCCGACGAAGGCGAGGTGATTGCCGAGGTGTTGCCGGGCGACAAGGCGGCGGTGGTGCAGCGCCTGAAACTGGGCGAACGCGAACCACCGCCGGGCCTGGTTGCGTTGGCGGCGGTGGAGGGTGGCACGCCGCCCGCGTCGGTGACAACGGGTTCAAAGGAAAGCCATCACACCGTGGCGATGGTCGGCGATGGCGTGAACGACGCACCGGCGCTCGCGGCGGCCGATGTCGGCATGGCCATGAGCCACAGCCAGGGCGGCAGTTCCGACGTGGCGATGCACGCCGCCGGCATCACGCTCATGCGCGGCGACCCGATGCTGGTGGCCGCCGCGCTCGACATCTCGCGCCGCACCGTGAGCAAGATCCGGCAGAACCTGTTCTGGGCCTTCGCCTACAACGCCGCCGGCATCCCGCTGGCAGCGCTGGGTTACCTGAGCCCGGTGCTGGCGGGTGCGGCGATGGCCCTGAGCTCGGTGAGCGTGGTCAGCAACGCGCTGTTGCTCAAGCGCTGGAAGCCGCCGGTGCAGCGCTGAAACCCCGTGTGACCGGCCGCTCAACCGTCGTCTGTGTTTCGGGGACGTCGCAACTTGGCCGGCAGGGTTGATGTGCATCAAGCTGGTGCGCGCCGTGTTCGGTGATAGTCTTGGGTCGAGTTAACCGACCGATGGGTCGGTTTTTTGACCCCTGAGGAGACCAGCACCATGAACCACGAATCCCTGCGGGTCATCCGCGACGAACACGCCTCCCTGGCGGCGATGTTGCAATCGCTCATGCAGATGGTCCGGCGCGGTCCCGATCCCGAGGGGACGGGTCAGACCGAGCTGTTTTTTGACGTGTTGCGGGCGATGCTGTTCTACATCGACGAGTTTCCCGAGAAGCACCACCATCCCAAGGAGTCGGACCTGCTGTTCCCCCGCGTGGCGCGCGTTGCACCGCACACCATGGCCGCCATCGACCAGCTGGAGCGCGACCACATGCAGGGCGAGCTTCGGGTGCGTGAACTCATGCACCTGCTGATGGCCTGGGAACTGCTGGGCGACACCCGGCGCCAGGCGTTCGAGGACGAGGTGACCCGCTATGTGGACTTCTACCTGGAGCACATGCGGCTGGAAGAGTCGGTGATCCTGCCGGAAGCCGAAAAGAGCCTGACCGACGCCGACTGGCACGCGCTCAACGCCGCGTTCGCGACCAACCAGGACCCCCTGAACAGCCGCGTGCCGCGCGACCCGCAGTTCGACCGCCTGTTCACCCGCATCGTCATGCGCGCGCCCGCACCGGTGGGTCTGGGTCAGGGCTGATCGCCGTCTCCCGGGGCGGGGTGGCGGCACCGCCGCCGCTGAAAGAGCGTGCCATGGTTTGACGGTTGAGGATGAACACCAAAGTGGTGTTTGGGTGATCAGAGTCAATGCCTGCCGCGGTCCGGGCGGGGATGCTGGGAACTGTCCAGTACCAGTTCCCACTTGATGTGGGCTCGCCATGTCACACCCCATCTCACTTTCCCACTCCGATGTACGCCACGAGCTCTCGCGGCAATTGCACACCCTGGTGCAGTTGCTCCAGCGGGTGCCCGATACCCGGGAGCCGAGTGGAAACGCCGCCTTTTTCGATGCCCTGCGGGCGGTGCTGATCGACGTGTGTGCCGCAGCCCCCGAGCCGTGGCCGGGCGCCGATGTGCTGGTCATGCTGGCCATCGCCCAGCTGGAGCGCCAGCCCCTGAAAAACGAACCGCTGGTGTTCGATCTGCTGCAGCTGCTGCAGGTCCACGGCTTTCTGGAGGGTGAGCGTCGCCCCCAGCTGACGGCGACGCTGCGGCGGCTGCTGGGCCAGCACCTGCGCCTGTTCTGGCAGGCGTCCGATGCGCCGGTGCGGGCCGTCGCGGCGGCCCGCAGCCAGCGAGTCGCCGCGGTCGATATCAACCACCTCAACGTGCCCTGGACGCTGAGGCCGGGGCCGCGTGGCTCTGAACACCGGGCCGCGGCCAACGAGCCCGATGCCCACCCGGACAGGCATCGCCCGTCCGCGCGGCAGGACGGCGCTGAATCCACACGGTCACCCGCGGCCTGAACCGGCGCGACGGCGACCCGTCAGCGTGGGCGGGCTTTGGCCCACAATGGCCGGCCATGTCCCGCCACCCCTCGCCCGCTTCCCCGGTGCCCGACGCGCCCGACCGCACGCCCTATCTGCGCCTGGCACTGGCGCTCTCGCTGGGGGCGGCGGTGTCGTTGGGCATCACGCGCTTTGCCTACGGCCTGCTGTTGCCGCCTATGCGCGACGACCTGGGCTGGAGCTACACCCTGGCTGGCGCCATGAACACCGCCAACGCGGTCGGCTACCTCATCGGTGCGCTGGCCATGTCGTGGCTGCTCAAACGCCTGTCGCCCATGCGCGTACTGCTGGCGGGCTCGGTGCTGGCCACGCTTTTCATGGCCGCCAGCGGGTTTTTCACCGACGCCACCGCGCTGCTGCTGCAGCGGGGTCTGGCGGGTGTGGCCAGCGCCCTGGTGTTCAGCACCGGTGGTCTGCTGGCCGCTCGGCTGGGCGCACGCCAACCGCATCGAAGTGGGTTCCTGCTCGGGCTGTATTACGGCGGCACCGGGCTGGGCATCGTGGTTTCCGCGTTCGGTGTGCCCTGGCTGCTGGAGCGGGCGGCTGACCAGCCCCATGGCTGGGCCTGGGCGTGGTGGGGCCTGGCGCTGTTGTGCGCGCTGGCGACGGCGCTGCTGGCCTGGCCCGCGCGCGTGCTCGCGGCCAGCGAAGCCGCCTGCCCGGCCGTGGCCGCGTCCACCGGGCAAGCCGCAGGCCCGCCCGCCAGCCGCGTGTTCCGCATGCGCGACTTCGCCTTCGCGCTGGCGGGCTATGCCGGTTTTGGCATCGGCTACATCGGCTACATGACCTTCGTGATCGCGCTGCTGCGTGAGCAAGGCAGCAGCCCCGGCGCGATCACCCTGTTTTATGCACTGCTCGGGGTTGCGGTGGTGGCTTCCTCGCGCATCTGGGCCGGCCTGCTCGACCGCCACAAGAGCGGCCAGGCGCTGGCGCGGCTCAACGCCCTGCTCGGCGTGGCGGCCATCCTGCCCGCGCTCACCACCGCCTGGCCGCTCGTGATCGCCTCGGGCCTGCTGTTTGGCGGCGTGTTCCTCTCGGTGGTGGCGTCCACGACGGCGCTGGTGCGGCACAACCTGCCACCTGCGCAATGGGCCGCCGGTATCAGCGCCTTCACCGTCATCTTCGCCGCCGGCCAGATCGTCGGTCCCACCGTGGTCGGCCTCATCGCCGACGGCCCGGGCGGGCTGGCGCGCGGGCTGGTGTTTTCAGCGCTGGCGCTGTGGGTGGGGGCGGCGCTGGCGCTGCGGCAGCGGGCGTTGTGAGCGCTGCCTGAGCGCTCGGGCGTCATCGCGCTGGGCGTTGGCTGCAGCGTCAGCAAGTGACGCGCTTGCTGTACGCGAGGAACACGTCGTCGCGTACCCAGCCGAGGGATTCATACACCGACTGTGCGGTGTGGTTGTTGCGGGCGGTGGTGAGGTCCATGCGCGCTTTGCCGTGGGCCGCAGCGAGTCGTGCGGCGGCTTGCAGCAGGCATTTTCCTGCCCCTGTGCGCCGGGAGGTTGGCGCGACGAAGAGGTCGTACAGTGTGTAAATGGGCTGGGCCTCCACCGAACAGAAGCTGGGATAAAGCTGGCAGAAACCAATGGCTTGCCCGGCTGTGTCGAGGGCCAGCAAGACGACGGACTCACCGTTCTGTAGACGCTCAGCGATAAAGCGCCGGGCCAGAGCCAGATCGGGTGCTTGTTCGTAGAACTGGCGGTAGGCGTCGAACAACGGGGCAATGGCGTCGAGGTCGTTCAGGCTTGCAACGCGGGTTGGGATGTCGCTCATGGGGGTACCGCTGGCGTTGTATTCAATACAGCACGACCACCCATGGAAATGGGTCTCCGCAGAGTCCCCACGGTGGCGCGTGCAACGTTTACTTGATCAAACCCTCGGCCTTCATCGCGGCCTGCACCGCCGGGCGGGCCGCCACGCGCTCGCGGTAGGCGGCGAGGTTGGCCAGGCCGCTCACGTCCAGGCCCAGCGGCTTGATCCAGTTGGTGACGGTGAAGAGGTAGCCGTCGGCCACGGTGAACTGGTCGCCCATCAGGTATTGCTGGTCGGCGAGTTCGCCGTCCACCCAGATCAGGCGCTGCCGCAGGCGGTCCTTGAAAATCTGTTTGGCCTCGGCGGGCTGGGCGGGGTTGAACAGGGGGCTGAAGCCGCCCTTGTGCAGTTCGGTGCCGATGAAGTTGAGCCACGACTGCAACTGGTAGCGGGCCAGGGTGCCGTTGGCGGGCGCGAGGTTTTTCTCGGGCGCCTGGTCGGCGATGTACTGCACGATGGCCGGGCCTTCGCGCAGGGTCTCGCCACTGTCGAGCGCGAGGAAGGGCACGTAGCCCAGCGGGTTGACGAGGTAGTAGTCGCTGCCGTCGGGCAGCTTGTGCGTCTTGGTGGGCGCGGCGACGGCTTCGAACGCGAGGCCGGCCTCATGCAGGGCGATGTGGGGCGAGAGCGAGCAGGCGCCGGGGGAGTAATAGAGCTTCATGGGAGGTTGCCTCGGATGTTTCTGGAGGTGGTAGCCGGCCCGGAGCGGGGTACCGGGTGGCGGGATGCTAGCGGACGGGCCGGTTTTCTGCTGGGCGCGAGGGCTTTGGCGTCGCATGGCCCGGTGGACGGTGGATTGGTGCTTCAAATGGACTCATGAGGCTTGTGAATCGTTGGTATCTTGAGGTTCCAATTTCGAGCATTGCCACACCAAGGACCGCCATGGCCACGGGACAGTTTGCCTACGCCAACAACACCAACCGCTTTCTGGCCGCGCCTGAGCTGGGCGCGCAGCCGTTTGCCGTGGCTGGTGTGCCGTTCGACGGCGTGGTGACGAACCGGCCGGGGGCGCGTTTCGGCCCGCAGGCGATCCGCGCGGCGAGCCTGATGCTGTGCGACGGCATCCACCCGGTGTTCGACGTGTCGCCGCTGGGCCAGCTGGGTGATGCGCTGGACATGCGCCTGCCCAACGCCTCGCCGCTGCCCGAGGTGCGCCGCGCCATCGAGGCGCAGGCGGCGGAGTTGATGGCGAAGCACCACGGCGTGTTCCTCGGCGGCGACCATTCGGTGACGCTCCCGCTGCTGCGCGCGGCGAAGGCGCAATACGGCGACGGCGAGCCGCTGGCTTGTGTGCATTTCGACGCGCACTGCGACACCTGGAGCGATCACTTCGGCGAACCCTCGGGCCATGGCACCTGGACCTATGAAGCGCTGCAGGAGGGGCTGATCAGCCCGGCGCACACGGTGCAGATCGGCATCCGCTCCAGCGGCGAGCGCGCCGCGCGTGAGTACGTGGCCGACCAGGGCGGGCAGATCTTCACGGCGCGCGCGCTGCGCGGTCTGGACGGTGCGGGGTTGCGGCCCGCCATCGACGCGATCCGCGCCCGCATCGGCCATCGGCCCTGTTACCTGACGCTGGACATCGATGTGCTGGACCCGGCGTTTGCGCCCGGCACCGGCACGCCCGAGCCCGGTGGGCTGACGAGTTCGCAGGTGCTGACCTTCATCGAGGAGCTGGCCGGGCTGAACTGGATCGGCATGGACTGCGTGGAGGTGGCCCCGGCCTACGACCACGCCGAGCTGACCAGCCACGCCGCGGCCTGTTTCGTCTGGACCTACCTGTGTGGCCAGATCGCGAAGAAATGAAGCACCCCCTGCGCCGCTTCGCGTCTTCCCCCTCCAGGGGGACCACACCAGCAGCCCAACAAAGCCGGTTCTGCGGTGTGTGCTGCAGGGCGCGTTTTCCCTCCCGACGCACCGGGAACTGACCGACTCACCACTAAGAAGCCCATGATGTTCTCGCGCTCCTTGCTGGGCTCCGACACCCAGCTCAACCAGCAGAGCTATTACGAAGCCAGCGTGGTCCGGCCGCTGCCGAATGCGCCCTTGCACGGTTCGGTGCAGGCCGACGTGGTGGTGGTGGGCGCGGGCTTTGCGGGCCTGAGCGCGGCGCTGGAGCTGGCGCAGCAGGGCCTGAGCGTGGTGGTGCTGGAGGCCGACCGCGTGGGCAGTGGTGCGAGCGGGCGCAACGGCGGGCAGGCCATCGTGGGCTATGCCAGCGGGCAGGGGCCGTTTGAAGCGCAGCTGGGTGAGGCCGATGCGCAATGTGCCTGGGACATGTCGGTCGAGGCGGTGGACCTGATCGAGCAGCGGGCCCTGGCACTCGGCATCGACTGCGACTGGCAGCGCGGCTACACCTATGTGGCCGAATCGGCCCGAAAGGCGCGCGCGTTGCAGGCCGAGGTGGACGATCTGCGGCGGCGTGGCGTGGTCTGTGATGTGGTCACCGGCGACGATGTGCGCCGCCTCATCGACAGCCCGCGGTATGTGGCTGCGGCGTACGAACGGCGTTCGGGGCATCTGCACCCGCTGAAGTACGCGCTCGGTCTGGCGCGGGTGGCGCAGGCAGAGGGCGTGCGTCTGTTCGAGAACACGCCGGTGACCGCTCTTCGCCGCGGCCCGGCGCTGGTGGCCACGACCGCGCACGGGCACGTGACGGCGCGTTTTGGTGTGCTGGCGGGGAATTGCATGCTGCCCGAGTACGGCCCGCAGGTGGCGCCCGAGATCACGCCGCGCGTGATGCCGGTGGGCACCTACATGGTGGGCACCGCGCCGCTGGACCCGGCCCTGTGCGAGCGCCTGATCGCGCACAAAGCGGCGGTCTGCGACAACAACTTCGTGCTCGACTATTTCCGCTTCAGCGCCGACCACCGGCTGCTGTTTGGCGGGCGCGTGAGCTACACGACCATGACGCCGCACGACCTGAAGGGCGTGATGGCGCGACGCCTGTGCGCCGTGTTCCCGGCCTTGAAGGGCGTCCCGATCGAATACGTCTGGGGGGGCTTCGTGGACATCAGCATGAACCGCGCACCCGATTTTGGCCGCCTGGGCGACAACCTCTATTACCTGCAGGGCTTCAGCGGCCACGGCGTGGCGCTCACCGGGCTGGCGGGCCAGCTGGTGGCCGAGGCGGTGGCCGGGCAGGCGGGCCGTTTTGATGTCTTCAGCCGCCTGCAGCACCGCCCGTTTCCCGGCGGCTCCCTGCTGCGCACGCCCAGCCTGGCGCTGGGCATGCTCTGGTACCGCTTGCGCGACGCACTTTGAGGGCCATCGGCCCTCAAAGCATCACTGTTGCTGACGCGGTTCGCCCCGTTCGTTCACCGTGATGGTGTTGCCCGGGTCCATGGCCATCTGGACGCGGTGGTCCTGGCCGCGGAAGTTGTAGGACACGTCCCAGAACGCGGGTTGCGCGCCACCGGGGGTGTTTTCGCAGCGCCGCACGTCCTGCGTGGCGGCCTGGCCGTCGCGACCGACCTGCGCACCGAGCGCGGCACCCGCGATCACCCCACCCACGGTGGCAATGTCCTTGCCGCTGCCGCCGCCCACCTGGTGACCCAGGATGCCGCCGATGAGGGCGCCAGCCAGCGCACCGGGCACGTTGGCGTTGCCGCCCTGGCCCTGCACCTGTTCACGCTCGACCCAGCAGCGCTGCCCCGAGGTGGCGAGCACGGCCCGCACGGATGTGACCGGGGCTTCGAAGAGCCGTTCGTTGTCGCGGCGGCGGCTGTCATAGACCGCCACCGGTTGCGGTGCGTAGCGGTTGTTGTCGATGCGGCCGTTGCCTTCGACGGTGCGCACGGACGAGATGCGGTCGTTCATGCCCATCGCTTCCAGTGATGGGTAGCGGCCGGGACGCAGCACGACGCAGCGACCGCGGTACCGGTTGTCGTCACAGACCTCCCAGCGTTCACCGATCACCACCGCAGAGGTGGCGCGGTCGTTGAAACCGGCCCGTTCGAGGTTGGCGATGGCTTCTTCTGCGGTGAAGGAGCGGCCCTGGAAGCCCGCCCGTTCGAAAAAGGTGACCTGGCCATCGGCCCGGGCGGGGCCGAACGGGGGTGCATACCGGTCGTCGCGGATGCGCACGTTGCGCGCTACGGTGCGCACCGAGGTGACCTCGTTGTCCAGGCCCATCGCTTCCAGCGACGGGTAACGTCCGGGGCGCAGCACGACGCAGCGACCGCGGTAGCGGTTGTCGTCGCAGACCTCCCAGCGCTCACCGACCACGACCGCCGACGAGGCGCGGTCGTTGAAGCCGTAGCGGCGGAAGTTGGGGATGGCCCCGGTGGTGGTGAAGGCGCGGCCGTCGAAGCCTTCGCGCTCGTAGAACGTGACCTGGGGCGCGACCACCACCGGAACCGGCGCATAGCGGTCGTCGTCCACCCGGGCGTTGCGGGCGATGACGCGCGCCGAGGAGAGCTGGTCGTTCAGGCCCATGTCGGCCAGCGAGGGGTATTTCCCCGGGCGCAGCACCACGCAGCGACCCTGGAAACCGCTGTGCTCACAAACCTCCCAGCGGTTGCCGACGATCACCACGGACGAGGTGCGGTCGTTGAAGCTGTAGCGGTCGAACCGGGTGATTTCCTGGTTGGCACGCACGGTTCGGCCAGTGAAGCCCGGGTTTTCGTAGAAGGTGGCCTGCGCGGCCACCTGGGCACTGAAGGCGATGCCGGCCACGGCCAGCAGGGTTCTTGATAGGGAAGTCATGTTGGGGTCTCCTGAAAGGTTGTCACCTGTCAGTTTGATCCCCGTTTTCAATCGGGTCTGTGCGCTGTCGCACACGCTGCCGAAAGAGCCTATCCCGTGCCTCCCAGGCCGTACCACGGCGGAGTGATGTCCTGGACGTACAGGTCCGGCGGGTGCATGGGCGCGGCGGGAAACGCCGATGCCGGGGTGCCGGGGGCGCGCAGGAACCGCCGGCAGGCCGTGCCATCGGCGGGCGCGGCCCCGGGCGGGCTACGGAGCGCCGGGGCCCGGGCGTTCAGGCCCGCCTGAAAGTGCGCCAGATGGAGAGAGCAGGACATGGAGGGGGACTTGCTTGGAAGGACGGGCCGGTGGTGTGATGAGCTTGCGCAATCGCTGTGCCAGCTGGCGCTCCATGCCCGGTGTGTGCCCCATGAGATCCTTGAATCTGTTGACTTTTCAGACCGTTTCGACGCCGTTCCCGGCACCGGGACCGGGGGTCGACGGGTGGGGCAAATGCCCCTTTTGGGCCTGCCGCCGGGGGTTTTGCCCCACCCACCGCTGGGGCCTGCTGAGCGACGGTCCAGCGCCCGCCGCCAGCGGGTTTTGCGGTACGCTGCCCGGAATGGAATGGGATCCACCATGACCCGAACAAGCTTCCCTGGTGCCCGCCTGCTGGCTGCCCTGCGGGCCTTTTTCGCCCATTCACCGCTGTACTGGACGCGCCGTTTTGCCGTGCTCAGCCTGGTTTGCATCGCGCTCTCGGCCTCGACCAGCGCGATCCTGCTGTCGCGCCACGTGTCCGAGCGCATGCTCTGGCGCAACGCCGAGCTGGCACAGGAGTTTCTCGACAGCCTGGTGCGCATGCAGGACGGCCACCGCCTGTTCCAGCAGGGCGGCGAGGCCCGGCAGTTTGAACAGCTGTTTGGCGAGATGGCGCGCATGCCGGGGCTGGTGCACACCAATGTGTTTGATGCGCAGCGCCGGCTGGTGTGGTCCACCAACCCCGAGGCCATCGGGCGCGACGCCGGGGTCAACGCCGAGCTGGACGAAGCGCTGGGCGGACGGCTGGCGCTGGAGAGCGCGCTGCTGGAGGCTTCCAGCTTCATCAAGCCGGAACACGCGTTCGTGCCCGGCGACGGGCGCGATGCCATCGAGGTCTACATCCCGGTCCAGGACGCGGCCACCCACCGCGTGGTCGGTGTGGCCGAGCTCTACATGCTGCCCACGCGCCTGATCGACTCGGTGCACGAGGTGACGCGCTACGTGTGGCTGGCGTGCGCGGGCGGCGGCCTGTTGACCTACCTGGTTCTTGTCTGGATGGTGATGCAGGCCGACCGGCAGATCGCGGCCCAGCAGCGGACCATCGTGACCAACGAATCCCTGGCCGCCGTGGGCGACATGGCGTCGGCGGTGGCGCACGGCTTGCGCAACCCGCTGGCGTCGATCCGTTCGAGTGCCGAGCTGATCGCCATGGGCCCCGAGCAGCCCCGGGAGGCGAACGACATCATGTCCGAGGTGGATCGGCTGCAGGCCTGGATCGCCAAACTGCTGGCCTACGCGCAGCAGGGCGGCCGGGCGCTCCAGCCTTTGTGCCTGCGTGACTTGCTCGACGCCGTGCTGGCCGGGCACGCGCCGCGCGCCCGGCGCCAGGGGATCACCGTGTCGTGTGAGCTGGCCGCGGACCTGCCACAGGTCTGGGCAGACGCGCCCGCGCTGGAGCAGGTGGTGGACAACCTGGTCAGCAACGCGCTCGATGCCATGCCCTCGGGCGGTCAGCTCCGCCTGAGCGCCGCGCTGGAGAAGGGCGTGCTGAGCCTGGAGGTGGCGGACAACGGTGTGGGCATCTCGGCCGACGATCTGGAGCGCGTGTTCACGCCCTTCCACACCACCAAGCGCAGCGGCCTCGGCGTCGGCCTGCCGCTGGCGCGCCGCAGCATCGAGCGTCTGGGCGGCACTCTGACGCTGGAGAGCCGGCTGGGCCAAGGCACCAGCGCCCGCATCCGCTGGCCGGTGCGCAGCCACTCCGCGACCCAACACCCGACCACCTGACCCGGAACACCGACACCATGAGCTACAGCGTTCTGATTGTGGAAGACGAGCCCGTGCTGGCGCGCAACATGCACACCTACCTGGAGCGTCACGGCATCGGTTGCCAGCTCGCGGCCAGTGGCGAAGAAGGGCTGGAACTGCTGGAGGTCGAGCGCCCGGACGTGGTCCTGCTGGACCACAACCTGCCGGGCAAGACGGGGCTGGCCGTGCTCCGCCTGATGCGCGAGCGCGAGCCGAACCTGCCGGTGGTGATGGCCACCGGGCACGGCAGCGAGCAGGTGGCGGTGGACGCGATGCGGGCCGGCGCTTTTGACTACCTGATCAAGCCGGTGTCGCTGCACCAGCTCAAGCAGGTGCTGGACCGCGCGGTGCAGCAGCAGCGCCAGGCCCAGGAACTGCGGCACCTGCGGGCGGGCAGCGCGGTGACGCTGCCCGAGGGCCAGGGCATCTCGGCGCTGGTCGGGGACTCCGCGCCCATGCAGCGGCTGCGCGCGCGCTTGCGCCAGCTGGTGGAGGCCGATGCGCAGATGACCGACGGGTTCGCCCCGGCGGTGCTGATCGGTGGCGAGACCGGCACCGGCAAGGAGCTGGTGGCGCGGGCTCTGCATTTCGAAGGGCCGCGCCGCAACGGGCCGTTCGTCGAAATCAACTGCGCCGGTCTGCCCTCCCAGCTGGTGGAGAGCGAACTGTTTGGTCACGAACGCGGCGCCTTCACCGATGCGCGCGAGCGGCGCATCGGCCTGGTGGAGGCGGCGCATGGCGGCACGCTGTTCCTGGACGAGGTCGGTGAGCTGGAGCTGGCCACCCAGGCCAAGTTGCTCAAGCTGCTGGAAGACCACCAGGTGCGCCGCCTGGGCAGCGTGCGCGCGCGGACGGTGGACGTGCGGGTGCTGGTGGCGACCAACCGCTCACTGGAGACCCTGGTGAAAGAGGGCCGGTTTCGCGACGACCTGTATTTCCGGCTCGGGACCTTGAAAGTCAACCTGCCGCCCCTGCGCCAGCGCCACGGCGACGTGACCCAGCTGGCGCTGTTGTTCCTGGCCCGTTCGGCGCGCCGCTATGGCAAGGGCGCGCTGGTGTTTTCCCCGGAGGCGCTGCAGCGCATGGAGGCGCACAGCTGGCCGGGCAATGTGCGCGAGCTGGCCAACACGGTGGAGCAGTGCGCGATGCTGGCGGGCGACCCGGTGATCGAGGCCGACGATCTGCCCCTGCCGGTGGCGCTGGAGGCGGGGTTCGCCGCTGCGGCGCCGCTGAACACCGACCCGCTGCCGACCAGTCTGCCCGACGCCGAACGCCGGCTGTTGCTCAGCGCCCTGGAGCGCAACCGCTGGAACGTCACCCAGGCGGCGCGCGCGCTGGGCATCTCGCGCGACACCATGCGCTACCGGATCGACAAGTTTGATCTCCGCGAAGGCGGTCCGGCGGCCTGAGTGCGCCGCCCCGCCTCAGGTTTTCTTCAGGCTCCGGACGGCCGCGCTCAGCACCGGGCCGCAGCGCTTGATGTCGGACAGAGGCGCATAGCCGTAGCCGATCACCAGGCCCCTGAGGTCTTTGCGGGCCAGGCAATAGGCCGAGAGCGGGCGCACCGTGAGCCCCTGTTGCGCGATGCGCTGGGCCAGCGCAACGTCGTCCACCGCGGCGGGCAAGCGCAGGCACAGGTGCAGGCCCTGTTCGGCGCCGCTGATGGCGGGGCCTTCGGTGCCGGGGGCGAGCACCGGCTTGAGCGCTTCGAGCAGGGCCTGCCGGCGTTCGCCGTAGCTCTGGCGGGCGCGGCGCAGCGCGCTGCTGAAATGGCCCATTTCAATGAACTCGGCCAGCGCGGCCTGCAGCGGCATCTGGCCGGGGCGGTTGAGGTCGTAGTGGGCCTGCTTGAAGGCGGCGACGAGCGGCTTGGGCACGACGAGGTAGCCCAGCTTGATGCCGGGGTAGAGCACCTTGGAGAAGGTGCCCATGTAGAGCACGCGGCCGTCGGTGTCCAGGCCTTCGAGGCTGGAAATCGGCGGGCCGCTGAAGCGGTATTCGCTGTCGTAGTCGTCTTCGAGCACCCAGGCGCCGTGCGCGCGCGCGGTGGAGAGCAGCTGGTGGCGCCGCGGCAGCGACATCACCGCACCGGTGGGGTACTGGTGCGAGGGCGTGACGTAGATCAGTCGCGGCGGCTGGGCGTTGTCGGCGGCGCTGGGGCAGATGCCTTCGTCGTCCACCGGCACCGGGTGGATCGCCAGACCGGTCGCCATGAAGGCCTTGACCGCGCCCCAGTAGGCCGGGTCTTCGACCCACACGGTGTCGCCGTGGTCGGCCAGCAGGCGGGCGCAGAGTTCGAGCGACTGCTGGGTGCCAGTGGTGACGATGACCTGGTCCGCTTCCAGCTGCACGCTGCGGAACACGCGCAGGTAGTCGGCGATGGCGCGGCGCAGCGGTGCGTAGCCACCAGAGTCGTTGTAGTCCAGCATGTCCGGGTAGGTCATGCGCCAGTGTTTGTTCTGCAGCCGCTGCCAGAGCGTGAGCGGGAAGGCGCTGAAATCGGCGATGCCGGGCGTGAAGGGCTGGACTTCGAGCTGCGTGGCGCAGAACGTGGTCGACAGCGCCAGACCGCGGGCCGACAGGCGCGAGGGCGCCACCGTGGGGGCACCACGCAAATGGGGCCGGGCGGCGGAGGCCGGGTTGACCCTCGGCACGTTGTCGTTGACAAAGGTGCCGCTGCCCACCCGGCTGACCAGATAACCTTCAACGCTGAGCTGGTTGATGGCCGCGACCACGGTGTTGCGCGAGAGGCCCAGGTCCTGCGCCAGGTCGCGGCTGGACGACAGGCGCTCGCCCGCGCCGAGCTTGCCGTCCAGCATGGCGCGGCGCAGGGCCTCGTAGAGCTGGCGGTGCAAGGGCAGGGCGTCTTGCGCACCCAGGCGGTTCATTTCACTGAGCAGGAACTCGGACAGCATGGGTGGACAGGCGTGGGAAAGGGAGCGATCGGTGACCATGATGACCGTCAAATGGCACCATGGAGTGGCTTCAACTGGCTCTGATTGTGATCCAATTGACCCGTCAGAATCAACCACCTGTTTGGAGATTCCATGAACAAGCTGCCGCCCTGCATGGTTTGGCTGCCAGCCGACCACCGCCTCATGGGCGATCACGGGCATCTGATGCCGTTTTTGCTGCTGGGTGACAAATACGCCCGCGCCGTCAAGGTGGGTGCCCAGGCCCAGCCGGTGATGTTCCCGCTGGCCGAGACGGGCGACATCAGCGATCTGCTGGCGATGGTGGATGGCGTGATGCTGACCGGATCACCCTCCAACGTGCACCCCTCGCATTTTGATGAAGACGTGGCCGACCCCAGCCTGCCGCTGGACCCCGCGCGCGACTTGCTGACGCTGGCGCTGGTGAAGGCCTGCGTGCACGAGGGTGTGCCGCTGCTGGGCGTGTGCCGGGGTTTCCAGGAGATCAACGTGGCGCTGGGTGGCCGGCTGCACCAGCGGGTGCACGAGGTACCCGGCCTGGCGGACCACCGCGAACCCAAGACCGCCCCGTTTGAAGAACAGTACGCGCCCCGCCACCTGATCCGTCTGGCGCCGGGCAGCGTGTTCGAGACCTGGGCCGGTGGCGCCGAGGCGATGGTGAATTCGCTGCACGGCCAGGGCATCAGCCAGCTCGCGCCCGGGCTGGAGGCGCTGGGCCATGCACCCGATGGTCTGGTGGAGGCGTTCGGCGTCAAGGGCGCCCACACCTTCGCCTATGCCGTGCAGTTCCATCCCGAATGGCGGTGCTGGGAGACGCCGTTCTATGCCGCGATCTTCGAGGCCTTCGGCAAAGCCTGCCGCCAGCGCATGAGCTTGCGCATGCAGGCCGCGGACCTGAACCGCAGCCGTGTCACGATCAGCTCCTGAGCGCCTGAGCTTTTCCCCATCCGGCAGTACCACACACATCGACAGACAAGGAACCGGCCCATGACAGCCCCCAAAACCGTAAACACCTTCAACGACCTGGAGAACTGGCTCAACGAGCGCCGCGTCACCGAGGTGGAATGCCTGGTGCCCGACCTGACCGGCGTGGCGCGCGGCAAGATCCTGCCGCGTGGCAAGTTCACCGAAGACCGCGGCATGCGCCTGCCCCAGGCCATCGTCGGCATGGGGGTGACGGGCGAGTTTCCCGAGAGCGGTCCGTACTACGACGTGGTGGACCCGACCGACAAGGACATGCAGCTGCGCCCCGACCCGAGCACCGTGCGCATCGTGCCCTGGGCCACCGACCCGACCGCGCAGGTGATCCACGACTGTTTTGACCACGAAGGCAAGCTGGTGCCGTTTGCGCCGCGCAGTGTGCTGCGCCGCATCTGCGACCTCTACGCCGCCGAGGGCTGGGAGCCGGTGGTGGCGCCCGAGCTGGAGTTCTACCTGACCGCGCGCAACACCGACCCGAACACGCTGCTGAAGCCGCCGATCGGCCGCAGCGGCCGCGCCGAGACCTCGCGCCAGGCTTATTCGATCGACGCGGTGAACGAGTTCGACCCGCTGTTCGAGGAGATCTACGACTACTGCGACAAGATGGAGCTCAACGTGGACACGCTGATCCACGAGGTGGGCGCGGGGCAGATGGAGATCAACTTCTTCCACGCCCATCCGCTGGGTCTGGCCGACGAGGTGTTTTTCTTCAAGCGCACGGTGCGCGAGGCCGCGCTGCGCCACGACATGTACGCCACCTTCATGGCCAAGCCGATCGCTGGCGAGCCCGGCAGCGCCATGCACGTGCACCAGAGCATCCTGGACAAGGCCACCGGCCAGAACATCTTCAGCAACGAAGACGGCACGGCTTCCGACGCGTTCCACCACTACATCGGCGGCCTGCAGCGCTACATCCCGGCGGCCATGGTGCTGGTGGCGCCGTACGTGAACAGCTACCGGCGCCTGAGCCGCCACACCGCCGCGCCGATCAACATCGAGTGGGGCCACGACAACCGCACGGTGGGCATCCGCTCGCCGATCTCCAGCCCGGCCGCACGCCGGGTGGAAAACCGCGTCATCGGTGCCGACGCCAACCCGTATGTGGCGATGGCCATGACGCTGGCCTGCGGCTACCTGGGCATGAAGAACAAGATCAAGCCCAAGCCCGAGATGAAGGGCGACGCCTACCTGGCGCCGTACTCGCTGCCGCGCTCGCTGGGCGAAGCGCTGGACTGGCTGCGCCGCGAGCCCGACCTGCACGAGGTGCTGGGCAAGGAGTTCATCACCATCTACACCGAGATCAAGGAACTGGAGTTCGACGAGTTCATGAAAGTGATTTCGCCTTGGGAACGTGAGCACCTGCTTCTCCACGTCTAGAAATTGACCCTCCCCCCGCGCCGCCTTCGGCGTCACCCCCCAGGGGGCAACGCTGGCGGCCCGGCGAAGCCGGTTCCGCGGCGTTTCTGATTAACTTCCCCGTCTCTCTGAAAGCGAGCCTGTTGTGAACCCCTCAACCCTCATCGCCCCGCCCGCCCTGGTTCGCCGCGCCGAGCAGCAGGACACCCAGGCCATCCAGGCGCTGGACAGCGCGCACTTCATCCACCCCTTCACCGACCACGCCGGTCTGGCCTCGCGCGGCGCGCGGGTGATCACGCGGGCCGACAACATCTATGTGTGGGACTCCGAAGGCGCCAAGATCCTGGACGCGATGAGCGGTCTGTGGTGCGTGAACGCGGGTTACGGCCGCAAGGAACTGGCCGACGCAGCCTACCAGCAGATGATGACGCTGCCGTTCTACAACAGCTTCTTCAACACCACCAACGTGCCGGCGGTGCAGCTGGCGACCAAGCTCGCCTCACTGGCGCCCAAGGTCGGTGGACGCAGCTTTGAACATGTCTTTTTCAGCAGCAGCGGCAGCGAAAGCAACGACACCAACGTGCGCATGGTGCGCCGTTACTGGGACCTGCTGGGTCAGCCGCAGCGCAAGGTGATCATCAGCCGCAACAACGCGTACCACGGAAGCACCATGGCGGGCGCCTCGCTGGGTGGCATGAGCGGCATGCACGCGCAGGGCGACCTGCCGATCCCGAACATCACCCACATCGAGCAGCCGCACCACTGGGAAAACGGATTGCCCGGTGAGAGCAAGGCCGACTTCGGCCGCCGCGCCGCGGGCTGGCTGGAAGCGAAGATTCTGGAAGTGGGCGCCGACAAGGTGGCCGCCTTCATTGCTGAGCCGGTGCAGGGCGCGGGCGGGGTGATCATCCCGCCCGAGACCTACTGGCCCGAGATCCAGCGCATCGTCGACCAGTACGGCATCCTGCTGATTTCCGACGAGGTGATCTGCGCCTTCGGCCGCCTGGGCCACTGGTTTGCTTATGAAAAGTTCGGCTACCGGCCCGACCTGGTGACCTTCGCCAAAGGCGTGACGAGTGGCTACATCCCGCTGGGCGGCGTGATGGTGGGCGACCGCGTGGCCAAGGTGCTGATCGAGCAGGGCGGCGAGTTCAACCACGGCTACACCTACAGCGGCCACCCGGTGGCCTGCGCGGTGGCGCTGGCCAACCTGGAGCTGATGGAGCGCGAGAACCTGGTGGATCGCGTCAAGAACGACGTCGGTCCCTACCTGGCCCAGCGCTTCGCCGAGCTCAAGGATCACCCGCTGGTGGGCGACGCCGAGACCTGCGGCTTCGTGGCCGGTCTGGTGCTGGTGAAAAACAAGACGACCCGGCAGATGTTCGACGCGGACCTCGGTGTGGGCATGATCTGCCGCGGCCATTGCTTCAAAAACGGGCTGATCATGCGCGCCGTGGGTGACCGCATGATCATCGCGCCGCCGCTGGTGATGACGCGCGCCCAGATCGACGAGATGATGGTCCTGATCCGCCGCTGCCTGGACGCCACGCTGGACGACCTGCGCGCCGCCGGGCAGCTGGCCTGAACCGCCCGTGGATGGAGCCCGAAGGGCAGCCGGTGTTGCCCCGCTTCGGTGACCGTTGAATCTTTGTTACAGTGTTTCCATGCCCCAAAGCGGGGATAAAGTTGGTCTGTAACTTGCATGCTCCCGGGTGTGCAAGCCAGCCGGTTCCGTTGTGTCAACCGTCGGGTTTCATCCCACCTATCTGGAGTGTCCCTCACCATGAAGAAGCAAGTTCTGGCTCTGGCCATCTCGGCGATCCTGCTGGCCGCCTGCGGCAAAAAAGAGGAGCCGGCGCCCGCTGCCGCGCCCGCGGCCCCGGTGGCTGCTGCCCCGGCCGCGCCGGCCGCACCCGCCGGCCCGGTGTACGACGATGAAAAAGTCCTGAACATCTACAACTGGCCCGACTACGTGCCCGAGGGCATGATCGCCGCGTTCGAAAAAGAGTCCGGCATCAAGGTCAACTACGACACCTTCGAGACCAACGAAGCGCTGCACGCCAAGCTGGTCGCCGGCAACACCGGTTACGACATCGTCGTGCCCGGCACCGTTTTCGCCAAGGGCCAGATCGAAGGCGGTCTGCTGCAGCCGCTGAAGAAGGACCAGATCCCGAACCTGGCCAACATGGACCCGGCCATCATGGCCACGCTGACCAAGGCCGACCCCGAGAACAAACACCTGATCCCCTGGGCCTGGGGCTTCACCACCGTGGGCATCAACAAGACCAAGGTCGAGAAGGCCCTGGGTGGCATGGCCATGCCGGAAAACGCCTGGGACCTGGTGTTCAAGCCCGAGTACACGAGCAAGCTCAAGAGCTGTGGCATCGCTTACCTCGACTCGCCGACCGAGATCATCCCGGTGGCGCTGCACTACATCGGCAAGGACGCCTATTCCAACGACCCGGCCGACTACAAGGAAGCCGGCGCCATGCTGGCCAAGGTGCGCAAGGACGTGCGCCTGTTCAGCTCGACCATGATCGACGACATCGCCGGCGGCAAGGCCTGCGTGGCCATCGGCTGGTCGGGTGACGTGAACATCGCCGCCGCCCGCGCCACCGAAAACGGTTCCAAGGACGTGATCGAAGCCATGCTGCCCAGCACCGGCGCGCTGATCTTCTTTGACACCATGGCCGTGACCAAGGACGCCAAGCACCCGAACAACGCAGCGGCCTTCATCGACTTCTACCTGCGCCCCGAAAACGCAGCCCTGATGTCGAACGAAATGGGCTACCCCACCGGCAACAAGGCCGGCGTGGCCCAGGTCAAGCCCGAGATCGCCAGCAACAAGACCATCTTTGTCGAAGCCGATTACTTCGCCAAGATGATCCCGCCGAGCAGCTTTACCAACGAAGCGCGTGAAGCCATGGGCAACACCTACAACGCCTTCAAGAAGGGCAAATAAGCCGTCCGGCTTTTTCCTGAGCACCAAGGCTCCAGGGCTGTTCAACCACCAGGGATGAACAGCCCTTTTTGTTGGGCCATCCGATTTCCATCACGTTCACCACAGCGAGGTTCACCCATGGCAGAGGCAGGCACACAGGCGGGTTATCTGGTCACAGAAAAACTGGTCAAGCGCTTCGACGAAGCGGTGGCCGTGGACGAGGTGTCGCTCTCCATCGGCAAGGGTGAGATCTTCGCCCTGCTCGGCAGTTCGGGCTGCGGCAAGTCCACGCTGCTGCGCATGCTGGCCGGCTTCGAGAAACCGACCTCGGGCCGCATCATGCTGGGCGGCCAGGACGTGGCCAACATGCCGCCCTACGAACGGCCGGTGAACATGATGTTCCAGAGCTACGCGCTGTTTCCGCATCTGAACATCTGGGAAAACGTGGCCTTCGGTCTGAAGCGAGAAGGTCTGCCCAAAGCCGAGGTGCAGCAGCGCACCGACGAGATGCTGGGCCTGGTGCAGCTCACGCCCTACGCCCAGCGTAAGCCGCACCAGCTCTCGGGCGGGCAGCAGCAGCGCGTGGCGCTGGCGCGCAGCCTGGCCAAGAAGCCGAAGCTGCTGCTGCTGGACGAGCCGCTGGGCGCGCTGGACAAGAAGTTGCGCGAACAGACGCAGTTCGAGCTGGTCAACATCATTGAAAAAGTGGGCGTGACCGTGGTGATGGTGACGCACGACCAGGAAGAGGCCATGACCATGGCCAGCCGCATCGCGATCATGAGCAAGGGCCGCGTGCTGCAGGTGGGCACGCCCGAAGAGATCTACGAACACCCGCGCAACAAGTTCGTGGCCGACTTCATCGGCAACGTGAACCTGTTCGCCGGCAAGCTCACGGTGGACGAGCCCGACCGCTGCGCCGCCACCACCGCCATCGGCGAAGTCCACGTGGGGCACGGCGTGAGCGGCACGCTGAACATGCCGGTGTCCATCGCCGTGCGGCCCGAGAAGATCGAAATCAGCAAGACCCGGCCCGAACACGCGTTGTTCAACCTGTTCCAGGGCAAGGTCAAGGAGATCGGTTACCTGGGCTCGTACACCACCTACATCCTGCAGGCCAGTGATGGCTCCAAGGTGCGGGTCACCGAGGCGAACACCACGCGCCAGGACCTGACGGACATCACCTGGGAAGACGAGGTGTATTTCTGGTGGGACGACAACGCCGCAGTGGTGCTTCGCGACTGACCCCTTCAGGAGATCACACCATGGCCTCCAACATCCCCATGCCCGGCAAGCGCTTCGTCATCGGCGTGCCGTACGTCTGGCTGTTTGTCTTTTTCCTGCTGCCCTTCCTGATCCTGCTGTACATCAGCTTCGTGGACCAGGGCGAGAGCATCAACCCGTTCAAGCCGATCTGGGACCCGGTGACCGGCATCCTGAGCCTGAAGTACGAGAACTACTGGACCATCTTCCGTGACGTGGAGGGCGGCGGGCTGTTCCAGACCATCTACATCGAGGCCTACCTGCGGTCCATCTGGTACGCGCTGTGGACCGCCGTGCTGTGCCTGCTGATCGGTTACCCGTTCGCCTATTTCATCGCGCGCTCGGCGCCCAGCGTGCGGCCCGCGCTGCTGATGATGGTGATGCTGCCGTTCTGGACCTCGTTCCTGCTGCGCGTCTATGCGTGGAAGGGCATCCTGGCCGATCAGGGTGTCATCAACCAGCTGCTGATGGCGGTCGGGATCATCGAGGAGCCGATCCAGATGCTCTACACCAACGTGTCCATGCTGGTGGGCATGACCTATGTGTATTTGCCCTTCATGATCCTGCCGCTGTACGCCAACCTGGTGAAGATGGACTTCCGCCTGCTTGAAGCCGCCTACGACCTGGGCACTTCGCCCTTCAAGGCCTTCTGGCTGGTGACCGTGCCGCTGTCCAAGGCCGGCATCGTCGCCGGCTTCATGCTGGTGTTCATCCCCGCCGTGGGCGAGTTCGTGATCCCGTCGCTGCTGGGCGGGCCGGAGAACATCATGATCGGCCGCGTGGTCTGGGACGAGATGTTCACCAGCAACAACTGGCCACGCGCCTCGGCGCTGGCGGTCGTGATGATTCTTCTGATCATCGTGCCCCTGGCCATCTACTACCACTTCACCGCCGAAGAAAAGTAACCCCCCGCGCCGCTTCGCGTCACCCCCCAGGGGGCGATGCGAGTGGCCCGGCAAAGCCGGTTCCACCGCATCCTCGCAAAGCACCCGTCGGACCTCCCAGGCATTTGGCAAAGGATTGGCAATGAAACAGCTCCTCGAAAAACACTTCGGCAAGGCCTGGCTCGCCCTGGTCTACCTGTTCCTCTACGTGCCGCTGTTCTTCATGATCGTGTTCAGCTTCAACAGCACACGGCAGGACGCGAACTTCACCGGCTTCTCGCTGCGCTGGTATGAGGCACTGACCAGGGACACCAAGATCGTCGAAGGCTTCTGGCTCTCGGTGAAGGTGGCCGCGGTCACGGGTGTGCTCTCGGCCATCCTTGGCACCTTCGCGGCCTTCGTGCTGGTGCGCTACCGCCGCTTCCTCGGCCGCACCGTCTTCTCCGGCATGGTCAACGCGCCGCTGGTGATGCCCGAGGTGGTGATCGGTCTGTCGCTGCTGCTGCTGATGGTGGGAGCGCAGAACGCTTTCGGCTGGCCCGAACGCGGCATGCTGACCATCATCTTCGGCCACACCCTGCTGGGCATGGCCTACGGCATGGTGGTGATCCAGAGCCGGCTGATGGAGATGAACCGCAGCATCGAAGAAGCCGCCATGGACCTCGGTGCGCGGCCGTTCCAGGTGTTCTTCCTGATCACGCTGCCCAACATCTTCCAGGGCATCCTGGCCGCGTTTCTGCTGTCGTTCACGCTCTCGTTCGACGACGTGGTGATCTCCGAATTCCTCTCCGGCCCGGGCGTGAGCACGCTGCCGCAGGTGATCTTCGGTTACGCGCGCCGCGGCATCAACCCGACCATCTACGCCGCGGCCACGCTGCTGATCACCACAGTGACGATCGTGATCATCAGCTACTCGGTGTGGGTCGCGCGGCAGACGCGCAAGCGCGAGCGCGAGATCGCGGCGGCGACGCGGGCAGAACTGACGGCGTTGGCGACGACGAACTGATCCCGTCCCGGTCTCCGCGGCGGCCCCGGTGTCCTTGGATGCCGGGGCCGCAGGCTTTTGGGGGGCACTGGATGCTTGCGCCGTCGGGAAAGTGGATGGGACAACAAGGTCTTTCCCGGCGTAGCATGGTGCCAATGCCCACTTTCCGTTCCGCTGGATACTGCCCATGACCGACACCTCCACCCCCTTGAAGTTCGACGGCCGCGCCGTCATCAACGGCGAACGCGTGGCCGCGCGCGACGGCCAGACCTTTGACTGCATCTCGCCGGTGGATGGCCGCGTGCTCACGCAGGTGGCGCGCGGTGGTCAGGCCGACATCGACGCCGCGGTGGCCGCGGGCCGCGCCGCGTTTGAGGACCGGCGCTGGAGCGGCATGGCGCCGGCGCAGCGCAAGCGCGTGATGATCAAGTTCGCCGACCAGCTGCTGGCGCACGCCGACGAGCTGGCGCTGACCGAAACCCTGGACATGGGCAAGCCGGTGAAGTACGCGCGCGCCGTGGACGTGAACAGCGCGGCCAACTGCATCCGCTGGTACGGCGAGGCGGTGGACAAGGTGTACGACGAGATCGCGCCCACGCCGAGCAATTCGCTGGCGCTGATCACGCGCGAGCCGGTGGGCGTGGTGGGCATCATCGTGCCCTGGAACTACCCGATGATCATGGCGGCCTGGAAGATCGCGCCGGCCCTGGCCGCCGGCAACTCGGTGGTGTTGAAGCCGAGCGAGAAGAGCCCGCTGACCGCCCTGCGACTGGCCGAGCTGGCGCTGGCCGCCGGCATCCCGCCCGGCGTGTTCAACGTGGTGCCGGGTTTCGGCACCGAGGCCGGCTCGCCGCTGGCGCTGCACATGGACGTGGACTGCATCGCCTTCACCGGCAGCACGCGCGTGGGCAAGCAGATCCACGTGATGGCCGGGCAGAGCAACCTGAAACGCGCGTGGACGGAGCTGGGTGGCAAGTCGCCCAACATCGTGTTCGCCGACTGCCCCGACCTGGACCGCGCGGTGGAAGCCGCCGTGGGCAGCATCTTCTTCAACCAGGGCGAGAGCTGCAACGCGCCCTCGCGCCTGTTCGTTGAAGCGTCGATCAAAGACGCGTTCCTGGAGAAGGCGCTGAAGCTGGTGCCGAATTACCAGCCCGCGAACCCGCTGGACAAAAACACCGTGATGGGTGCCATCGTGGACAAGCTGCAGCTCGACAACGTGATGCGCTACATCGATCTCGGCAAGAGCGAAGGCGCGCAACTGCTGGCCGGTGGCGAGCGTGCGCTGTGCGATTCGGGCGGCTGCTACGTGTTGCCCACCATCTTCGACGGCGTGACGCCGCAGATGACGATCGCGCGCGAAGAGATCTTCGGCCCGGTGCTGGCCGTGCAGAGCTTCACAGACGCGGTGGATGTGGTGAAGCAGGCCAACAACAGCGTGTACGGCCTGCAGGCCGGCGTGTGGACGCGCGACATCAACAAGGCGCACGGCGTGGCCCGCGCGCTGCGCGCCGGCACGGTGCACGTGAACCAGTACGACGAAGACGACATCACCGTGCCGTTCGGCGGCTTCAAGCAGAGCGGGGTGGGGCGCGACAAGTCGCTGCACGCGTTCGACAAATACACGGAAACCAAGACAACCTGGATTCGCATCGACAGTCCTGTTTGAGGTAGACCTGCGCGTTCCGGCGCCGGCCCTCACCCCCACCCTCTCCCAGGGGGAGAGGGGGTCACTTCCCTTCAGCCAAGGAGACACCCATGAACGCCCCCGACACATCCGCTCATCTCGCCACGCAGCCCCACACCAACGCTGCCTGGCACCAGCGCCGGCTCGATGCCACGCCGCGTGGCGTCGGCGTGATGGGTGACTTCTTCATCGAACGCGCGAAGAACGCCGAGTTCTGGGACATCGAGGGCCGGCGCTTCATCGACTTTGCGGGCGGTATCGCGGTGCTCAACACCGGCCACGTGCACCCCAAGGTGCAGGCCGCGATCGCGGCGCAGCTGCAGCGCTTCACGCACAGCTGTTACCAGGTCGTGCCCTACGCCGAGTACGTGGCGCTGGCCGAGCGCATCAACGCCATCGTGCCGATCGAGGGCAAGGTCAAGACCGCGTTTTTCTCCACCGGCGCCGAGGCGATCGAGAACGCGGTGAAGATCGCGCGCTCGTCGACCGGGCGCAGCGGCGTGATCGCTTTTGGCGGCGCCTTCCACGGCCGCAGCATGTTCTCGGTCGCGCTCACCGGCAAGGTCCAGCCCTACAAGGCGGGTTTCGGCCCGTTCCCGCCCGAGATCTACCACGTGCCCTTCCCTTGCCACTGCAGCTCGCTGGCCGACACGCAGAAAGCGATGGAGCAGGTGTTCAAGTGCGACATCGAACCCAGCCGCGTGGCGGCCATCGTGTTCGAGCCGGTGCAGGGCGAGGGCGGTTTCAACCCCATCCAGCCCGCGGCCGTGAAGTGGCTGCGCGAGCTGTGTGACCAGCACGGCATCTTGCTGATCGCCGATGAGGTGCAGACCGGTTTTGCGCGCACCGGCAAGATGTTCGCGATGGAGCACTACGGCGTGTCGCCCGACCTGATGACCATGGCGAAAAGCATGGCCGGCGGCACCACACTGTCGGCCGTGAGCGGCAAGGCCGCGATCATGGACGGCCCGGCGCCGGGTGGCTTGGGCGGCACGTATGCGGGCAACCCGCTGGCGATCGCCGCTTCGCACGCCGTGCTGGACGTGATGGCCGAAGAGAAGCTGCCCGAGCGGGCGCAGCTGCTGGGTGACCGGCTGGTGGCGCACCTGAACGGCGCGAAGGCCAAGTACCCGCGCATCGGCGACGTGCGCGGGCTGGGCGCGATGGTGGCCTGCGAGTTCATCGACCCCGCCACCGGCGCGCCCGATGCCGACACCACGAAGAAGGTGCAGACCGCCGCCTTGAAGCGCGGCCTGCTGCTGCTGACCTGCGGCGTGTACGGCAACGTGATCCGCTACCTGTTCCCGCTGACCATCGAAGACAGCGTGTTCGCCGAAGCCCTGGGCGTGCTGGACGCGGCGATGGCCGAGACCCTGTCCTGATTCACCCCCTGACCCGGCCGGGCCATGCCCGGTTTTTTTGCGCCCGGAGCCCGCATGAACCCACCCCGTCTGGACGAACGCATCAACAGCCTGCGAGAGCAGGGCATCCACTCCATCCTCACCACCTTCACCGACCTGCACGGCGTGCCGAAAGGCAAGCTGGTGCCGCTTGAAGCGCTGCCCGACGCGGTGGCCACCGGCGCGGGCTTCGCCGGCCCCAGCATCTGGGGTACGGGCCTGCCGCGCATGGGCGCGCGTGGCGAATATTTCGGGCGCGTGGTGCCCGAGTCGCTGCGGCCGTTGCCGTTCATGCCCGGCGTCGCGCACGCGGTGTGCGATGGCTTCGCCGGTGGCGAGCCGCTGGAGACCTGCTCGCGGCAATTGCTGAAGCACCAGTTGAATCGATTGCGTGAACGCGGCTGGGCCTTCCACGTCGGCATCGAGCCAGAGTTCTTTTTGCTGAAGCAGGACTCGCAGGGCCGCTGGGGCGTGGCCGACGGTGACGACCAGCTTGACAAACCGTCCTACGACCTGAAGGCAATCCACCGCAACTTCGGCTTCCTCGACGACATGCGCCGCCACCTCACAGCGCTGGGTTTTGAGCTGCAGCAGATGGACCACGAAGACGCCATCGGCCAGTACGAGATCAACTACCGGCACGACGAGGCCCTGGCCGCGGCCGACCGTTACCAGCTGTTCAAGCTCACCGCGCATGCGGTGGCGCAGCAGCACGGTGCCACCTTCAGCTGCATGCCCAAGCCGCTGGCGGGCGCGCCGGGCAGCGGCCTGCATTTCCACGTCAGCCTCACGGATGCACAGGGCAGGGCGGTGATGGCGGACCCGGCGGGCGCGCTCGGCCTGAGCACGGCGGGCCACCAGTTCGCCGCTGGCCTGATCCACCACGCCGACGCGCTGGCCGCGCTCTGCGCGCCCACGGTCAACAGCTACAAGCGCCTCGCCAGCAGCACCAGCGCCTCGGGCACGACCTGGTCGCCGGTGTGGAAGACCGTGGGCGACAACAACCGCACCTGCCTCGTGCGCACCGTGGCCGGGCGCATCGAGTGGCGCCTGCCCGACCCGTCGTGCAACGTGTACGCAGCCCTCGCGGCCACGCTGGCCGCCGGGCTGGACGGCATCGACCGCGAACTGCCCGCGCCCGGCGCCTGCGACGAAGACCTGTACCAGCGCCAGGCCAGCGGCCAGCCCATGCCGCCGCGCCTGCCACGCGACCTGCACGATGCATTGGCTGCGCTGCGCAGCGACGCGATCCTGCGTGACGACCTCGGTGAGGCTTTCTGCGAACAGTTCCTCGCGCTCAAGTGCGCCGAGTGGGACGCCTACGCGCAGCAGGTGAGCGATTGGGAACTGAAGAGCTACGCCGACGGATTCTGATCAGGTCCGGTAGCCCGGGTCCAGCCGCTCGACCTTGCGCAGCAGCGCCGGCCAGGCGAGCTGTGCACCCTGGCCGGCGGTCGCGATCTTCATCACCTCCGCCATGCCGGCGAGGATGCGCGGGTCCACCTGCGTGAGCTCACCGCCACCGGCCAGCGCATCGATCTGGATGCGGCAGGTGTTCTCGAAGGTGTACATCGACAGGAAGGCGTCGGCGATGCTGCTGCCCACGGTGAGCAGGCCGTGGTTGCGCAGCATGAGGAAGTTTGCCCGACCCAGGTCGGCCTGCAGCCGCGGCTTCTCGTCCGACCGGAAGGCCACGCCTTCGTAGTCGTGGTAGGCCAGCGAGGCCAGCACAAAGGTGCTTTGCTGGCTGATGGGCAGGATGCCGGCCTTCTGCGCGCTCACGCCCACGCCGGCGCGCGTGTGGGTGTGCAGCACGCACTGCACTTCGGGCCGCGCCTCGTGCACCGCGCTGTGGATCACGAAGCCCGCGGGGTTGACCGGGAAGGGCGAGTCGATCAGCTTGTTGCAGGCCATGTCGACCTTGACCAGGCTGCTCGCGGTGATCTCGTCGAACATCAGGCCGTAGGGGTTGATGAGGAACTGGTGTTCACCGCCGGTGACGCTGTCGGGCAGCTTGGCGCTGATGTGGGTGAAGACCAGATCGCTCCAGCCGTAAGCGGCCACCAGCCGGTAGCAGGCCGCTAGGTCGCAGCGCAGCGCCCACTCTTCGGCGCTGACAGAGTCTTTGAGCGAGGGGATGTTGAGCATGCCGTGTCTCCTGCGCCGCGTCAGGATGCGCGGCTGTGGGCGACATGGTCGCGCGGAGAGGGCGGGCGGGCTGTCGCAGGTCGGACAAGCCGGAGAGGCAGAAGGGGACGAGCGACCTCTCCGGAGCGCGTGCCTGAACCCAGATCACGGCGGAACCGGCTTTGCCGGGCCGCTCGTGATGCCCCCTCGGGGGGTGACGCCGCAGGCGGCGCGGGGGGTTACTTCTTACAAGTGTTGAAGCCCAGCATCGCGTAGGGCGGGCACCAGCCCATCAGACCGGTCAGCAGCGGCACCACGCCGATGTAGCCCCAGACGCCGATGCTGCCCATGGCGGCGGCGGCGATGAGGGCGATGCCCACGAGGATGCGAAGGATGCGGTCGATGCCGCCGACGTTCTTGGTCATGTGAATACTCCTGTTAACGGTGGTTGAGCCGCTGCCGTGAACCCTGTGGGGTTCGCCCGGTGGCGGAACGTGGAGCGTATTGAATCGAAACGTCGGGGCGGGGTATGTGACCTGTGTCACAAAGCGCGAGCGGCGCCGCGGCGGCTCACTTCGTCGACATGGCCGCGATGGCGCGCAGGGCGGCGCTGTCGCGGATGGTGATGCACTCGCGCGAGAGTTCGACCAGTCCGTCGCGCTCGAAGCGGTGCAGCAGGCGCGTGATGATTTCGCGCACCGTGCCCAGCTCGTCGGCGAGCGCCTGGTGGGTGGCGCGCACCTGTTGCCCGTGGCCGAGCAGGGTGCTGGCGAGCCGGCTGTCGAGGCGCTGGAAGGCGATGGCTTCGATCAGGGCGGTGAGGTCGGCCATGCGCGAGGCGAACAGGCCGAGCACAAAAGAGCGGAAGTCGCTGTCGGTCAGGGCAAGCTGGAAGTCGGGCGGCGAGAGCAGGGTGAGCGTGGTTTCGCAGGTGGTCACGCCGTGCGCCGTGAGCGGCTGGCCGGCAAACAGGCCGGCGGACGAGACCAGGCACATTTCGCCGGGCAGCACGCGGTAGAGTTCCAGCTCCCGGCCGTTGGCGGCGCTGCGCGAGACGCGCACCTCGCCACTGAGCACCATGGGGAAGCCCTGGCAGGTTTCGAGTTCCCGGAACAGCGCTGTGCCCGCCGGCACCTGCATCGTCTGCAGGCGCGGCAACAGCGCCTTGAGCGAGCCCATGGCGGGGTAGAGCGTCAGCAGGGTCTGGGCATCGGTGTCGGGCATGGGCGCATTGTAGGAGCGGCACTGTCGCCGGTGCGGGATTCGAATTGGCCGGCGGAGTTCATTCAAATTTTTTGAAGTCAGGCTTCAAGCCGTTTGACACCGGGCGTGGCGCCGGCTGCCTAAACTCCCGGCATGTCCGAACCGACCGTCACCCGTTACCACCCCGTGGCTGTGGCCCTGCACTGGCTGCTGGGCCTGGCCCTGATCGGCAACTTTGCCCTCGGCCTGTACATGGCCGACCTGCCGTTTTCGCCCGCCCGTCTGCAGTACTACAGCTGGCACAAGTGGGCTGGTGTGCTGGTGCTCACATTCTCCCTGGTCCGCCTGCTGACTCGATTGCTGGCCCGTCCGCCTGCCTTGCCGCTGGCCGTCGAGGCGGCCATGCCGGCCTGGCAGCGACTGGCCCACCATGCCACGCACGCCGGTCTGTACGCACTGTTTTTCGCGGTGCCCTTGCTGGGTTGGGCCTACAGCTCGGCCGCCGGCTTCCCTCTGGTGCTGTTTGGCGTGCTGCCGCTGCCGGACTTTGTGCCGGTGAGCGAAGGCCTGGCCGACGTGCTCAAGCCGCTGCACAAGCTCTCGGCCTTGGCCATGGCCGCGCTGGTGCTGCTGCACGTGGCCGGCGCACTGAAACACCATTTTGTGGACCGCGACGGCCTGCTGCGCCGCATGGCCCTGGCCGGCCGCTGAGCGCGCTGATCTCCCCACCCTTGTTCCTGTTTCAAAAGTTGCCGACATGACCTTCCGCCTGAAATCCGTTGCGTTCGCCCTGGCCCTGACCAGTCTGTTGCCCCTGGCCGCCCAAGCCCAGCAACAGCTGGTGCCGGCGCAGAGCGAGGTCTTGTTTGTGAGCCGCCAGATGGGCGTGCCGGTGGAGGGCAAGTTCAAGACCTTCAGTGCCCAGGTGGCGTTCGACCCGGCCAAGCTGGCCACCAGCAAGATCGCCTTCACGGTCGACACCGGCAGCGCCGACATCAGCCGCGAAGCCAACTCGGAGCTGGTCAAACCCCTTTGGTTCAACGTGGCGGCCTTTCCCAAGGCCACGTTCCAGTCCAGCGCCATCAAGCGCATCGACGCCAACAAATTCGAAGTCGCCGGCAAGCTGAGCATCAAGGGCGTGAGCAGCGACGTGGTCGTGCCCGTCACGCTGGCCCAGAGCGGCGCCACCACCACGGCCACCGGCGCCTTTCCGATCAAGCGCCTGTCTTTCCGCATTGGCGAGAAGGAGTGGGCCGACACCTCGACGGTCGCCGACGAGGTGCAGGTCAAGTTCAAGCTCGCCCTGACCGGCGTGGGCAAATTGTGACCCTCTGCGCCGCTGCGCGTCACCCCCCAGGGGGCGATGCCTGTGGCCCGGCAAAGCCGGTTCCACGGCATCCTGTGTTTCGGACACGCACACCGGAGGCTTTCCTTTTTTTTCTTGTTTCTACCAACCGAACCTAGGAGTTCAACCATGCGCAAATCCCTGACCTTGCTGGCCGCGGCCGCCACCCTGTCCACCGGCGCCTTCGCCGCCGACTACGCGATCGACCCGACGCACACGTTTGCCAGCTTCGAAATCGGCCACTTCGGCGCCAGCGTGAACCGCGGCCGCTTCGACAAGAAGGAAGGCAAGATCAGCTTCGACAAGGCCGCCAAGACCGGCTCGGTGGATGTGTCTTTCGATGTGGCTTCGGTCAACACCGGCACGCCGAACTTCGACAAGCACCTGCAGAGCGCCGAGATCCTGAGCGCTGAGAAATTCCCCAAGGCCCGCTTCGTGTCGACCAAGTTCCAGTTCAGCGGTGACAAGGTCAGCGCGGTCGACGGCAACCTGACGCTGCTGGGCAAGACCCAGCCTGTGACGCTCAAGGCCAACCAGTTCGCCTGCTACGAGAGCCCCATGCTCAAGCGCGAAGTCTGCGGTGGCGACTTTGAAACCACCATCGACCGCACCGCTTTCGGCGTGAACTACGGCGTGGACTGGGGCTTCCCGAAGAACGTGCGCCTGGTGGTGCAGGTTGAAGGCGTGAAGCAGTAAACCCCCCTGCGCCGCTTCGCGGCTTCCCCCTGGAAGGGGGGACCACGCCCTTGGACCGGCAAAGCCGGATCCTCGGCGTGTGCTGGCCTCGGGCACCTGCGCCGGTGATGGATTGGTTTTTGGAGAAGGCCCGCTCTTGCGGGCCTTTCTCATGGGCTTGTGGCTTGCTCCAGGCGCTCCAGAAAATGCATCGCGTGTTCGCGGGTGTCGCCGCACATCTCCCGGCTGGGCGGCAATGATCCGCACACCTTCGGCCGCTCGGGCCGATCAAACAGCCGGCAGCGCAGGGCTTCGTCCAGATGCGGGCAGGGCACGCCCGCGGGCTTGCCGTTGGGCAGGCCCGGCATCGGGCTGCTGATGGATGGCGCGATGCAGCAGGCGGCGCAGCCGGGTCGGCAGGCGAGGGTGGGTCTGGGGGTGGCTTGCATGGCACCCATTGTCATGGGTTCGCTGCAAGCCAGCGCTACACTCGTTCGCCAGCTTGAGATTCGGGTGGGCCTGTCGATGACCCTCTGTACCCGCTTGATGCCCCGGCCCACCCCGTGAAGATCCCCACCCCCGAATTGCTGCTTGCCCAACTGACCCGTTGGCGCATCTGGATGTACGCGGCGCTCGCCTTGCTGCTGGGCGCGCTGCTGGTGCAAGCGGCGCACAAGGTGATGGCCGAACTCAGCTACGGCGCCATCGTCGAGGCGGTGCGCGGCACGCCGCCGGCCACTTTGCTGCTGTCGGTGCTGGCCACGGCGCTGAGCTTTCTGGCGCTGACCTTTTACGACCGCTCCGCCCTGCAGTACGCGGGCGCCAAGCTGCCCTACCGCGTGGTGGCCGAGACCTCTTTCATCGCCTTTGCGCTGTCCAACACCATGGGGCTGGGCGTGCTCACGGGCGGCGCGGTGCGCATGCGCCTGTATGGCGCGGCGGGGCTGGAGGCGGGGATGATTTCCCGGGCCATCGCGTTCAACGCCATCGGTTTCGGCGTGGGCATTGTGGTGGTTGGAGCGGCCTCACTGGTGTGGGGCGCCGGTGCGGTGGCTTCGATGGTGGGGCTGTCGGCCGGGCTGCTGAAAGCCCTGGGCGTGGCGGTGCTGGTCGCCGCGGCGGTTTTTGTGGGCATGTGCCGTGGCGGTGGTGACGACCTGCGCCTGGCGGGCTGGTCGCTGCGTTTGCCGAGCGCGTCGATCGCGGCCCAGCAGCTGCTGATCTCGGCCGTGGATGTGGTGGCCGCCGCGGCCGCGCTGTGGGTGCTGCTGCCCGAGGGGGCGATCAGCTTCCCGGCTTTTGTGGGCTTCTATTCGCTGGCCATCGCGCTGGGCGTGATCAGCCATGTGCCGGGCGGTCTGGGGGTGTTCGAGTCGGTGATGCTGCTGGCGCTGGGCCAGCAGGTGCCGGCCCACCAGCTGGTGAGCGCGCTGGTGCTGTACCGCGCGGTATACCACCTGCTGCCGCTGGTGCTGGCGCTGGGCCTGCTGGTGCTGTCCGAGTTGCAGCGCGGAGCTGCCACGCCGGTGGTGCGGGCGGCGGCCAGTTTGTCGCCGCTGCTGCTGTCGGCCTTCACCTTCGTGATCGGCGTGATGCTGCTGGTGTCGGGCGTGACGCCGGCCAGCGAGGACGCAACCGCCGTGCTCGCGCAGCTGATGCCGCTGCCCATCGTCGAAGCGGCCCACTTTCTCGGCAGCATCATCGGGCTGGCGCTGCTGTTCGTGGCGCGGGGCATGTTCCTGCGGCTCGACGCCTCGTGGTGGGCCGGCCTGGTCCTCGCGCTGGTGAGCCTGGTGCTCTGCCTGCCCAAGGGCATCGCGGTGTCCGAGGCGGTGCTGCTCAGCGTGCTGACGGCGAGCCTGGCGCTGTCGCGCCGGCAGTTCAACCGCAAGGCGGCACTGTTTTCGCAGGCCTTCACAGGCGGCTGGCTGGCTGCGGTGGCTGTGGTGGTGGCCGCCACCGGGGCCCTGCTGTTCTTTGTCTACCGCGACGTCGCTTACGTGAACCAGGTCTGGTGGCAGTTCGCGTTCGATGGCCACGCGCCGCGCTCGCTGCGGGCCATGGTGGCGGTGGCGCTGTTGGCGCTGACCCTGGCCTGGGTCGAGCTGCTGCGCCGGCCCCACCCGGTGCTGATCAAGCCCAACGCCGGCGCGCTGGACCAGGCCGCCCGCATCGTGCGCGCGCAAGGCGTGGCGGGCGCGGGGCTGGTGATGATGGGTGACAAGAGCCTGATGGTCTCCGAGTCGCAGCGCGCGTTTGTCATGTTCGGGCGGCGCGGCCGATCCTGGGTGGCGCTGTACGACCCGGTGGGGCCGGCCAGCGAGTGGCCCGAGCTGGTGTGGCGCTTCGTCGAGCAGGCGCGCGAGTCCGGCGGGCGGGCGGCGTTTTACCAGGTGCGCCCCGAGGCGCTGCCGGTCTATCTGGATGCCGGTCTGCGCGTCTACAAGCTCGGCGAGTGCGCGCTGGTGGATCTGCCCAGCTTCAGCCTGCAAGGCAAGGCCCGCGCCAACCTGCGCCACGGCGTGGCGCGTGCGCAGCGCGAAGGCCTGAGTTTCGAGGTGCTGGCACCCGGCGCGGTGGCGCCGGTGTTCGACGAGCTGCAGGCGATTTCGGACGCCTGGCTGAACGACCACAACACCGCCGAGAAGGCCTTTTCGCTCGGCGCGTTCCAGCGCGACTACGTGCTGGGCCAGCCGGTGGCGCTGGTGCGGCAGGCGGGCCGGGCGGTGGCGTTTGCCACCCTGATGTGCACCGACCAGAAGATCGAGGCCAGCGTGGACTTGATGCGCCAGCTGCCCGATGCACCGCGCAGTTCGATGGATTTCCTGTTTGCCCAGGTGATCCTGCACTTCCAAGCCCTGGGTTTTCAGCGCTTCAACCTGGGCATGGTGCCGCTGGCGGGCATGGCCCAGCACCCGCTGGCGCCGAACTGGCAGCGCCTGGCGCGCCTGCTGTTCAACCACGGCGAGAACTTCTACAACTTCCAGGGTCTGCGCGCCTTCAAGGCCAAGTTCGACCCGGTCTGGGAGCCGCGTTACCTCACCGCGCCAGGCGGGCTGGCGCCTTTTATCATCCTCACCGACATCGCCGCCCTGATCGCGGGCGGCTTCCGACGGGTCATGTCCAAATGAACACCTTTGCCACCGCCTTGCTGGCGTTTTGTTGTGCGCTGAGTGCGCCGGGCCTGGCCCAGGCGCAGGAAAAAATCTCACACGGCCGCTTCAAGGATCTGTCGCTCTACCGCCCCAAAGGCGAGGTGAAGTCGTTCGCGATCCTGCTGTCGGGTGAAGCGGGCTGGACGCCCGCCATGGCCGCGATGGCCAAGCCGCTGGTGGAGCAGGGCGCCTTGGTGGCGGGCGTCAGCACGCCGCAACTGCTGGCCCTGCTGGAGAAAGACGGCGGTGACTGCGCGCTGCCCGACGGCGATTTCGAGAACCTGTCGCACTTCCTGCAAGGCTATGCGCGTCTGAAGGCTTATTACCCGCCGCTGCTGGTGGGGCAGGGATCCGGCGCCAGCCTGGCCTACGCCTTGATCGCCCAGGCGCCCGAAGGCACGTTTGGCGGCGCTTTGTCGGCGGGTTTCTGCCCCGAGCTGGTGTTTGCCAAGCCCTTGTGCAAGGGGGATGGGGTTCATTTTCGTCAGAGTACCGACAAGCGTGCGCTCACTTTGTTGCCTGCTGGCAAACTGCGGACGCCGTGGACCGCCCTGCACGGCAGTGACGACAAGGTGTGCGCCACCGGGACCGCCCAGGCCTTCGTGGCCCAAGTGCCCGGGGCCGAGCTGGTGACGCTGCCGGGGGCCACCGAACACGGCGTGCTGTCCGGCAAGGGGGCGCTGCCGGCCTACCAGGCCGCGTATCGCCAGCTCGCGGCAGGGTTGGTGGTCAAACCGCAGGGCGCCGGCAGTGGCATTGCCGATCTGCCGCTGGTGGAGGTGCCGTCCAGCGTGCCGTCCGACGTGTTTGCGGTGCTGGTGTCGGGGGACGGTGGCTGGGCCGGCCTGGACAAGAAGGTGGCCGCCGTCATGGCCGCGCGCGGCGTGCCGGTGGTCGGGCTGGATTCGCTGCGCTATTTCTGGAAGCAACGCACGCCGCAAGGGCTGGCCAGCGACCTCGATCGGCTGTTGCGGCACTACGCCGTGCAATGGAAGAAGAGCCGGGTGGTGCTGATCGGTTATTCCCAGGGGGCCGACGTGCTGCCGTTCGCGCTGAACCGACTGTCCAGCGCGTCTCGCAGTCTGGTGGCGCACACGGTGCTGATCGGGCCGGGCGAGAAGGCGTCGTTCGAATTCAAGCTGTCCAACTGGGTGGTGCGCAACCACCTGGGCCTGCGGCTCAAGCCCGAGCTGGCCAGTCTGTCGGCCGCCACCACCACCTGCCTTTACGGCAGCGACGACCGCGACACCATCTGCCCCACGACCCCGACCGAACTGGTGACGCCGGTGCAGCTCAAGGGCGACCACCACTTTGGCGGCAACTACGAGCTGCTGGCCGAGCAAATATTGCAACAAGCCAAGGTGCCTTGAAGCGCTGCGGGGTACCTCTCACCGGTGCCGGAGCACCACTCTAGAGCGCGTGAAGCGGTTCCACTCAGGGCACCGCCGGGCCGGCTTTGCTGGACGGCCAGTGCCGCCCCCTTGAGGGGGTCGCGCGCAGCGCGGCGGGGGTGTTCATCCCAAGCGGTTTGCGGCATGTAGCACCTGAGCCACCACGCCCTGCACGCTGCTGCGGGCGGCCTCTGAGATCAGTTGTCCGTCGGCATCAAACGCTTCGCCAGCTTTGGACAGTGCGAACTGTTTGGGCGAGACCCAGCACTGCAGGTTCATCAGCAGGGGCGCCAGGTGGCTCAGGCTGCGCAGGCCGCCGAGCGCACCGGGGGAGGCCGAGAGCATGCCCACCACCTTGCCGGCAAAGGGCTTGCCGCCGTTGGCCCACAGTGGATCGTCTTTGACGGGGCGCGAGACCCAGTCGATGGTGTTCTTCAGCAGACCGGTGTAGCTGCCGTTGTACTCGGGCGAAACCACCAGCCAGGCCGGGTGGGCGTGGAAGATTTCCTTCAATCGGATCACGTCGCTCGGGATGCCGCGCGCTTCCAGGTCGCCGTTGTAGAGCGGCAGTTCGAAGTCGCCCAGCTCCAGGTGGGTGACCTGGGCGCCGGCGGCACGGGCGGCGTCGGCTGCGACCTGGGCCAGCTTGCGGTTCCAGGACTGGGCGCGGCTGCTGCCGGCGAAAACGAGGAGGGGGATGGGTGCGGTCATGCGGGCCTTGGTGTGGTGGCCTTTGATTTTGAGGCTGGCGCTTCCAACCTCATTGGCGTGGGGACTTCGGATCTTCCAGCGCATCCAGCGCCAGCAGCAGGCTGGTGCGGTGTTCGCGTGCCACGGTCTGCCAGGGAAGGCCGGTGAGCGCCGCTTCGATCCCCCAGAGCAGGTTGAGGCTGGCGCGCGGGTCGTTGCGTTTCACCCGGGCGTAGGCGACCACCGCACCCAGCCGCCGCAGCGTGGCCAGATCGGGAATGCCCGCCGCCGCCAGCATGGCCTGCGACCTCGGCCCCAGGCCGGGCAGGACGGCCAGCGCCGGTTCGCCGGCCGGGCGTGGGGTGGTGCTGGGCTTGGGTGGGCGGCGAATGGGCATTGATGGGACAATTGCGGGTTGCCTGAGCCAGACGCCGGCCGGGCGGCGGGTGTTTCACGTGAAACACACCGCATCCGCATTGTCGGGCAGCGCGCCAGCCGCCGTGCCCTGGAGCTTTCACCATGTTGTACCCACAAGAATTTGATGTCATCGTCGTCGGCGGTGGCCACGCCGGCACCGAGGCCGCGCTGGCCGCCGCGCGCATGGGCTGCGCCACGCTGCTGCTCACGCACAACATCGAGACGCTGGGGCAGATGAGCTGCAACCCCAGCATCGGCGGCATCGGCAAGGGCCACCTGGTGAAAGAGGTGGACGCGCTGGGCGGGGCGATGGCGCTGGCCACGGACGAGGGCGGCATCCAGTTCCGCATTCTCAACAGCAGCAAAGGTCCGGCGGTGCGCGCGACCCGCGCCCAGGCCGACCGCATCCTCTACAAGGCCGCCATCCGCCGCATGCTGGAGAACCAGCCCAACCTGTGGCTGTTCCAGCAGGCGGTGGACGACCTGATGGTGGAGGGCGACCGGGTGGTGGGCGCCGTCACGCAGGTGGGCATCCAATTCCGCAGCCGCACCGTGGTGCTGACCGCAGGCACCTTTCTGGACGGCAAGATCCACGTTGGCCTGAACAACTACGCCGCCGGCCGCGCGGGCGATCCGCCGGCGATCAGCCTCTCGGCCCGGCTCAAGGAGCTGAAACTGCCACAGGCGCGCCTGAAAACCGGCACCCCGCCGCGCCTGGACGGTCGCAGCATTGACTATTCCAAGTGCCAGGAACAACCGGGTGACGGCGTGCCCGGTGGCATGAACCCCGACCAGCCGGTGCCGGTGTTCAGCTTCATGGGGCAGTCGGTGCCGCACCCGAAGCAGGTGCCGTGCTGGATCACGCACACCAACCTGCGCACGCACGAGATCATCCGCAGCGGCTTCGACCGCAGCCCCATGTTCACCGGCAAGATCGAAGGGGTGGGCCCGCGCTACTGCCCGAGCGTGGAAGACAAGATCAACCGCTTCGCCGACAAGGACAGTCACCAGATCTTCCTGGAGCCCGAGGGCCTGACCACGCACGAGGTCTACCCCAACGGCATCAGTACCAGCCTGCCGTTCGACATCCAGTACGCGCTGGTGCGCAGCATGCCGGGGCTGGAAAACGCCCACATCCTGCGCCCGGGCTACGCCATCGAATACGACTACTTCGACCCGCGCTCGCTCAAGAACAGTTTTGAAACCCGGCAGATCGCCGGCCTGTTCTTCGCTGGCCAGATCAACGGCACCACCGGCTACGAAGAGGCGGCCGCCCAGGGCCTGTTCGCCGGGCTCAACGCCGCGCTGCAGTGCCAGGGCAAAGACGCCTGGCTGCCGCGCCGCGACGAGGCCTACCTCGGTGTGCTGGTGGACGACCTGGTGACGCAGGGCGTGACCGAGCCCTACCGCATGTTCACCAGCCGCGCCGAGTTCCGCCTGCAGCTGCGCGAGGACAACGCGGACATGCGCCTGACCGAAGCGGGACGCCAGCTGGGCCTGGTTGATGACGCGCGTTGGGACGCCTTCAGCCGGAAACGCGACGCGGTGGCGCGGGAAACCGAGCGCCTGAAATCAACCTGGGTGAGCCCGCGCAACCTGCCGGCGACCGAGAGCGAGCGGGTGCTGGGCAAGGCGATTGAACACGAGCACAACCTGTTCGACCTGCTGCGTCGCCCGGCCGTGGGTTACGCCGATCTGGTCGGCATGGACGCCGGCAAGTACGTGAACCCCGATGTTTCACGTGAAACGCTGGGTGACTTGCTGGAGCCGGTGGTGGAGCAAGTGGAGATCGCCGCGAAATACTCGGGCTACATCGACCGCCAGAAGAATGAGGTGGAGCGGGCGTCGCACTACGAGGGGCTGAAGCTGCCCGCCGATCTGGACTACCTGCAGGTGGCTGCCCTCTCGTTCGAGGCGCGGCAGAAGCTGGCCAAGCACCGGCCCGAAACCCTGGGACAGGCTTCGCGCATCTCGGGCATCACGCCGGCCAGCATCTCGCTGCTGCTGATCCACCTGAAGAAGGGCGGCTTCAAGGGTTTTGCCACCGTGGCGGTGGAAGGCGCCGAGGCATGAGCCGGGATGTGCTGACTTCTGGTCTTCGCGCTCTGGGCTTGCAACTGGGCGACGAGCAGGTGAGCCTGCTGCTGGATTACCTGGTGCTGCTGCAGAAGTGGAACAAGGTCTACAACCTGACCGCCGTGCGCGACCCTGCCGAGATGATGACACACCACCTGCTGGACAGCCTGGCGGCCATCGGCCCGTTGCTGCGCCAGACCGGTGGCCAGCCGATCAAGCTGCTGGACGTGGGCTCGGGCGGCGGTCTGCCCGGCGTGGTGATTGCGATCACCTGTCCGCAGATTCAGGTGAGTTGTGTGGACACGGTGGGCAAGAAGGCGGCGTTCATCCAGCAGGCGGCTGCGGCGTTGAAACTGCCGAACCTGCGTGGCATCCATGCGCGGGTGGAATCGCTCAAGGCGGAAGAGGGCGGGGGCTTTGATGTGGTCTGCTCGCGGGCCTTTGCCTCATTGGTGGATTTCACGACCTGGTCTTCATCGGCCTTGAGGCCCGGAGCGGTGTGGATGGCGATGAAGGGCAAACACCCTTCTGAAGAGATCGCTGCGTTGCCCGCCTCGGTGGTGGTGTTTCACGTGGAACAGTTGACCGTTCCGGGGCTGGATGCGGAGCGTTGCATCGTCTGGCTTCGTCCGTCTCCTTTGGTCTGAGTCGTTCTCTTCCCCGCGTTTCACTCGTAGCTCCTCGCGCCAGGCCGGTGGCGTCATGCGCGTTCTCCGGCCCACGCTCGCGGACTGACTCATCTGTTCGCATGCCTCACTTCGTCAACACCTGGCTGGCGCCCATCCTTTTGTGGCAACCGCGAATGGGTGCCTGCGCCCGCGCACGCCACCGCCGTCCCGTGAGTGGCGGATGTGGGCGTCCCCTTTGGCCGCCCCTTCAGCTGCTGGAGGTGGTTGGTTCGGGCGGGCGGGCGGGCGCAGGCCCGATTCGCGGTTGCGACAAGCGCAGATGACCAAGCCCGCGTTGACGCCAGCCCGGCAGCGCGCCAGAAGCATCCGCCCGCGAGCGTGGGCCGGAGAAATCCCACCCGGACCAACCGCCTCTGCCCACACGCCACGAACGCAAAACGCAACACAACCCAAAGCGACACCAAACGAGGAGGGAGGGTCACGTAAACTCAGCCCCTCAACTCCCGGGGTTTTCACATGTTCGGCATCGCTGATTACGGCGCGTTCGTCGCCGCCATCGTCCTGTTTCTGGCCATTCCAGGCCCGGGCAATCTCGCGCTGATCACCTCGACCAGCAAGGGGGGCCTACGCGGCGGGCTGGCCGCCACCTTCGGCGTGATCGCGGGTGACCAGGTGCTCATGTGGATGGCCGTGGCCGGGGTGGCAGCGCTGCTCGCCGCCTACCCGGCGGCCTTTGCCGCGGTGCAGTGGCTGGGCGCTGCCTACCTCGCCTGGCTGGGCTGGAAGATGCTCACCGCCAAGCCTGGCGGCAAACCTGTGCTCAACATCAAGCCACACCACTTCTTCCAGCAGGCGCTCACCATCACCTTGCTCAACCCCAAAGCCATCGTCTTCTACATGGCCTTCTTCCCGCTGTTCGTGGACCCCGCGAAGCACCTGGGCCTGATCACCTTCGGTGCCATGGCCGCCACCGTCGCGGTGCTGACCTTTTTCTATGGCCTGACCGCCGTGTTGCTCACGCACTTTCTGGCCGAGCGCATGCGCGCCAACCCGGTCATTGCCCGCACGCTGGAAAAGCTCGCGGGCGTCTTCCTCATCGGCTTCGGCATCAAGCTGGCCATCTCCAAGTGAGCCATTCCACCATGCAAGCACACTGCAGGAGCGGCGCCGGGCCGTCCCAAGCCGCGAGCGCCCCCCTGGGGGGCAGCGCCGTACACGAAGTGACCAGCGTGGGGGCTTTGTATGTCTAAGATCTTTTGTGTGGCCAACCAGAAGGGCGGTGTCGGCAAGACCACCACCACCGTCAACCTCGCCGCCGGCCTGGCCAAGGTGGGGCAGCGGGTGCTCATGGTCGACCTCGACCCGCAGGGCAACGCGACCATGGGCTCGGGTGTGGACAAGCGCAGCATGGAGCTCTCGGTCTACGACGTGCTGCTGGAGTCGGCCACCGTCAAGGAGGCAGCCATCTTCTCGGAGAAGTGCGGTTACCACGTGCTCGGTGCCAACCGGGAACTGGCCGGGGCCGAGGTCGAGCTGGTGGACGTGGAGCGGCGCGAAAAGCGCCTCAAGACCGCGCTGGCTGCGGTCGATGCCGACTACGATTTCGTGCTCATCGATTGCCCGCCGTCGCTGTCCATGCTCACGCTCAACGGCCTGTGTTCCGCCCACGGTGTGATCGTGCCCATGCAGTGCGAGTACTTCGCGCTCGAGGGCCTGACCGATCTGGTCAACACCATCAAGCAGGTGCACGCCAACCTCAACAAGGACCTGCAGATCATTGGTCTGCTGCGCGTCATGTTCGACCCGCGCATCACCCTGCAGATGCAGGTGAGTGACCAGCTCAAGGCCCACTTTGGCGACAAGGTGTTCGACACCGTGATCCCGCGCAACGTGCGCCTGGCCGAAGCACCCAGCTACGGTCTGCCGGGCGTGGTGTTCGATCCGGGGGCCAAGGGCAGCCAGGCCTTTGTGACCTTCGCCACCGAAATGGTGGCGCGCATCGACAAGATGTGAGCGGCAGGCTGTTTCACGTGAAACCCCACAACGTGCTCATCCTGCCCGGCTGGCAGAACAGCGGGCCGGACCACTGGCAAAGCCGCTGGGAAGCCCTTTACGGCTACCGTCGCGTGGACCAGCACGACTGGATGACCCCGCGCCGCGGCGACTGGATCGCGAGGCTGGAAGACGTCGTGCTCGGTTGCGACGGGCCGGTGGTGCTGGTGGCCCACAGCCTCGGCTGCATCCTCACCGCCGCTTGGGCCCAGGTGTCGCGCAGCACGCACCGCGTGCAGGGCGCGCTGCTGGTGGCGCCCGGTGATCCGGAGCGCGAGGAACTGCGCGGCGTCTTGCCCAGCTGGTCGCCCATCGTGCGCCAGCGCCTGCCGTTCCCCAGCATGCTGGTGGGCAGCCGCAACGACCCGTATTGCAGCTTCGAGCGCGCGCAGGGCCTGGCGGAGAGCTGGGGTTCGCGCTTCATCGACCTCGGCGAACGCGGCCACATCAACGCCGAATCGGGTCTGGGCGACTGGCCCGAAGGGCATCAGCTGCTGCTAGACTGTGCAAGTAGTCAAGTCTGACTACTTGTTGGAGATTCGCCATGCCCCCCACCATCGCCACCAGTTTGAAATTGCCCGCCGAACTCAAGGCGGCCATCGACGAGGACGCGCGCAAGCAAGGCATCTCCAGCCACGCCTACATGGTGCGGACCCTGGCCGATGCGTCCGAGCGGGCTCGGCTGCGCGAGCAGTTCACGCAGGACGCACTGGCGGCCGAGCAGGACATGCTGGCCACCGGCATGGGCCATACGCTGGAAGACGTGCGGGCCTACTTTGTCCAGATGGCCGAATTCCGCGCGGGTCGGGCCGAGCGCCCAGCGCCGCTGGCACCCCGCAAGCTGCTCTGACGCCCGATGGTCGATGTCGTCCTCACACCGCAAGCCCATGCCGATCTGGTCCGCCTCGAAGAATTCCTCTGGCAGAGCCAAGACCCGCTGGCTTCAGAGCTGCTGGCCTTTTTGCTCGACGGCCTGTTTGTGCTGACCCACCAACCCGGCGTGGGCCGACCTTTGCTACATGGGCATCGCGAACTCATCATCAGTCGCGGCCGCGGCGGCTACCTGGCCCGTTACGTGTTTGACACCCACCGCCAGCGCGTGATCGTGCTGGGCATTCGACACCAGCGTGAAGCTGGCTACAACGACAACGAGATCTGATCCATGGTCACCAAAAAACCCAAAGGCCTAGGCCGCGGACTCGAAGCCCTGCTGGGCCCCAAAGTGGCGGAAGCCGCTTCGCCCGACGCGCAGGACAACGCGCGCAACCAGACGCCGAGCAGTCTGCTGCTGACCGAGCTGGTGCCGGGCGTCTACCAGCCGCGCACGCGCATGGACGAGGGCGCGCTCTACGAGCTGGCCGAGTCGATCAAGGCGCAGGGCATCATGCAGCCGATCCTGGTGCGCAAGCTCGCCGACGGCCCGAACGCCGGCAAGTACGAAATCATTGCCGGTGAGCGGCGTTTCCGTGCTTCCCGGCTGGCGGGTCTGGACAGCGTGCCGGTGCTGGTGCGCGATGTGCCCAACGAATCGGCCGCCGCCATGGCGCTGATCGAAAACATCCAGCGCGAAGACCTGAACCCGCTGGAAGAAGCCCAGGGCCTGCAACGTCTGGTGAAGGAGTTTGGGCTCACTCACGAACAGGCGGCACAGGCGGTGGGCCGCTCGCGCAGCGCGGCCAGCAACCTGTTGCGCCTGCTGCAGCTGGCCGAGCCGGTGCAGACCATGCTGATGGCGGGCGACCTGGACATGGGCCACGCGCGTGCGCTGCTGACGCTGGACAAGGCGACCCAGATCACGGCCGGCAACCAGATCGCGGCCAAAAAAATGTCGGTGCGCGAGGCCGAGAGCCTGGTGAAAAAACTGACCGCGGAGTTCGCGCTGGCACCGCAGAAGCTGAAAAAAGAAAAGTCGCGCGACATCAAGCGCGTCGAAGAAGAGCTGTCGGACCTGCTGACCGCCGAGGTCGAGGTCCGGGTGAAAAAGCGCGTGAAGCGCCATGGTCGCCTGGAAGAGCTGGGCGAGTTGGCCATCCAGTTCGGCTCGCTGGACGAGCTCAATGGGCTGATCGAAAAGTTGAGGAGGTAGCTCCCCCCTGCGCCGCTGCGCGGCTTCCCCCCAGGGGGACGGCGCCCTTTGACCGGCGGAGCCGGATCGTCGGCGCCTCTGGGTTGGGGGCATTGGCGCGCCGGTTGCGCTGCCTGTCATTGGGCCAAGATGCGCAGACCCAATTCAGTTCAAAGCGCACACCCAATAGAAAAGGCCTCCCGTAGGAGGCCTTGGTCGAAGGAGGGGAAGCCCCACCAGCAGATGCCGAAGGTCCGGCTCCGCCGGCCCAAAGGCATAGTCCCCCAGGGGGACGCCGTGCAGCGGCGAAGGGGGGTACTCTAGTTCCCAACTTTGAGCTGGCCACCGCGACCCAAGCCGCCCTTGACTTCCTGCGCTTTGTAGTTGCGCAGCGAAATCACCATGTTGTTGTAGGCGTCGGTGAACGCGGCCACGGTGGCCTTGCCTGCCGGGGTGCGCGAGAAGCCGCCAAGAGCACCACCGGCGCTGGGGCCGAAGGCACCGAGCGCGGCACCGTAGTTGGTGGCGGTGGCGTTGCCTTCGGAGATGGCGATCTGCACGCCCGAGCGGATGTCCAGCAGGGTCATCGTGACCACGGAGGCCTTGCTTTCCAGCGAACCGGCCAGCACACCCAGGTTGCGGTTGCGACCACCAAGCAAGCCGCCAAGCGCGCCGGCGATCTGGCCGGTGGACTCGTTGTCGATGATCACGGCCGGCTCCAGGTAGTAGTCGGCGGCAACGCGCTGGCCCTTTTGCTGGTTGGAGCCGGCGCGGAATTCGCCCGAGTTGCGCTGCTTGTCGGTGATCGCGGAGATCTTGCTTTCGGTGCGGTTGTTGCCGATCGAGGTGATGACGAAGCAGTTCGACTGCTGCACCGCCAGGCGGATGAGCGGCTCAATGGTCGTGACCTGGGTTTCGCGTCCGAAGCTGGCGTACCACTCCTTGCCACGGCCGTCGTCCACGGCCAGCGTGCCCAGCGGCGAATCGCAGCGCTGCAGGCCGCTGTTGGCGTTGACGCTGGTGCTGCCGCCGGCCGAACCCGTGGTGGCGGTGGGGCTGCCACCGGTGGACACAATGCCACCGCCCGGTGTGACACAACCGGCCAGTGCGAGGGAGGCGGCCAGGGCGGCCCAGCGAAGGGAAGAGGTGGTTTTGCTCATGGATGGACTCTCTGTTGACGTATAAAAAAAGCGATCAAAAAGCACTCTTGGGTGCACTCAGCGGTATTTCCAGCCGTTGGGACCCCAGTACCAGTAATAGGAATACGTACCGTACCACCCGCCGTACCAGTTTTTGCGGTTGGCTTCGCGCCATTCGTAGGCGCTCTTTTCGTCCTTCTTCGCGGCCTGGGCCTGGGGCAGCAGCCTCCGTGCTTCCTTGTTGCCCTTGGCGGCCGCCATGGACAGCCAGGTCTCGGCTTCGGCGGGATCGGGGCCCATTTCTTCCAGGCCCATGAGGTAGAAGCGGCCCAGCGCCAGCTGCGCCGGGACCACGCCGCGTTCGCCTGCGTCGCGCATCCATTTCAGCGCCTGGTAGCTGTCCTGGCGCACACCGTCACCGCGGAAATAGCGCAGGCCCAGGTCGTAGGCGGCGCGCGGGTCGTCGCGAGCCACTTCGGTCAGCTGCAGCAGGCGCTGCTCGGCCACCGGATTGGTCGCCTCGGGCTGGAAGGAGGCGCTGTCGCGCGGGCGGTCGGAACAACCGCTGCTGTCGCAGATGCGGACGGTGGGCACGGCGTCTTGCGCAAACACGGCGGACGACGCCAGCAGCAAGGGGAGCAGCAGCCTGTTCATGAAAGACCTCCTCCAGAAATAATGAGCCCTAAAGTTTACATCTTCCCTGGGGGCCGGACCATGCGCTGAGGGCCGCGGTGCGCAGGTGTTCAGCGCTTTTTTCCCCTGCATGGGGGAATGCCCAAGGCCCAGCGCACGCCGCACGGTTCACACGATGCCCCGTCAGAGCGCGAAGATCTTGCCCGGGTTCAGGATGTTGTCCGGGTCGAGCGCGCGCTTGATGCTGCGCATCATGTCGACGGCGCCCGTGCCGGCTTCGGTGAGCAGGAAGTCCATCTTGTGCAGGCCCACACCGTGTTCGCCGGTGCAGGTGCCTTCGAGCCGCAGCGCCCGCGCCACCAGCTGATTGTTCAGCACTTCGGCGCGCTCGCGTTCCTCGGGGATGGCCGGGTCGATCAGGTAACCGAAGTGGAAGTTGCCGTCGCCCACGTGGCCGACCAGGAAGTAGGGGATGCCACTCGCGTCGGCCTCGGCCACCGAGTCGAGCAGGCAGTCGGCCAGGCGGCTGATCGGCACGCAGGTGTCGGTGCTGATGGCGCGGCAGCCCGGCTTGCTCTGGATCGCGGCGAAGTAGGCGTTGTGCCGCGCGGTCCACAGGCGGGTGCGTTCTTCGGGCGTGGTGGCCCACTGGAAGGCGTTGCCCTCGAACTCGCTGGCGATTTCCTGCACCGTCTCGGCCTGTTCCTTTACGCTCGCGGGCGAGCCATGGAACTCCATGAGCAGCATGTGTTCTTCGCGCAGGCCGAGCTTGCTGTGCGCGTTGACCATGCGCACGGTGTTGGCGTCGATCAGCTCACAACGCGCGATCGGCACGCCGAGCTGGATCACCTGGATCACGGTGCGCACCGCGGCTTCGATGGTGGGGAACGAGCAGGTCGCGGCCGAGATCGCTTCGGGCAGCGGGTAGAGCTTGAGCGTCACTTCGGTGATCACGGCCAGCGTGCCTTCGCTGCCCACCATCAGGCGCGTGAGGTCGTAGCCGGCGCTGCTTTTCTTGGCGCGCGTGCCGGTGCGGATGACTTCGCCGCTGGCGGTGACCACTTCGAGCGCCAGCACGTTTTCACGCATGGTGCCGTAGCGCACGGCGTTGGTGCCGCTGGCGCGCGTGGCCGCCATGCCGCCAATCGAGGCGTCGGCGCCGGGGTCGATGGGGAAGAACAGGCCTTCGCTTTTCACCGCTTCGTTCACGGCCTTGCGCGTCACGCCGGGCTGCACCGTCACGGTCAGGTCTTCGGCGTTGATCGACAAGACCTGGTCCATGCGACTGACGTCGATGCTGATGCCGCCCTGCACGGCCAGCAGGTGGCCTTCGAGCGAGGAGCCGACACCGAACGGGATCACGGGGACCTTGTGCGACGCGGCGAGTGTCACCGCGTCCGACACGTCCTGAGTGTTCTGCGCAAACACCACCGCAGCGGGCGGCGGCACGTCGTACACCGACTCGTCGCGGCCGTGTTGCTCGCGCACCGCCATGGCGGTGGAACACTGGCTGGAAAAACGGGATTGCAGCGCCGCCAACAGTTCCGCAGGCATGGGGCGCTGCTGGATGTCGGGCACCAGATGGGCGAGTTGGGCGGGGGCGTTCATGGCAGTCTCCAAACTGGGCCGGGCGAAAAACGGCCCAGTTTACTGCCAGCCCCCCGCCGGGAGAAGCGTTGCGCAATGCCCCTGTCGGGCTCACGCTTTGTTCAGGCGATCAGGACTTGGGATCCTTCATGGCCGCCCTGAACTCCGGCAGCGAAATGGCGCCGTCGCCGTTGGCGTCGATCTGGGTGAACTGCTGCGACACCGCGGGCAAGGTCTTGGCCTCTTCGGCACTCAGGGCCTTGTCGGCGTTCTTGTCGGCCCTGGTGAAGGCGGCGCTGATCTCCTGGTCGCTGGAAGCCAACGCGGGCAGGGCGGTGCTTTGCGCCATCAGGGCGCTGGTCGAACCCATGGTCAGGGCGGCGAACAGCAGGACGCTGCGGACTTCAAACAGGGTGTGGTGTTGTCGATCAAACATGGTTCTTGGCTCCTTGAGATTGAACAGAACCCCGTGCCCTGAAGCGCGGGGTTCTGTTATTTCATAGCAGCACACCGAGCAGCGCCAATGGTTTTGCCGGCTGTTGCCTGCATGACATTCCGCTTGCCGCAGTCACATTTCCCTGCCCGGTGTAACGGGCGCCGATTCCCGCACAATGCGAGGTTCCCCGCACAGCGGCCACCAAGGAATCCGTCATGGGCAACCGCCTCACCCAGATCGCCACCCGCACCGGCGACGCCGGCACCACCGGCCTCGGCGACAACACCCGCGTCTCCAAGAACAGCCTGCGCGTGCACGCCATGGGCGACGTGGACGAACTCAACTCGCACATCGGCGTGCTGCTGTGCGAAGACATGGCACCCGACGTGCGCACGCTGCTGGTGGAGATCCAGCACCAGCTGTTCAACCTGGGCGGCGAGCTGTCCATCCCGGGTTTCGAGCTGCTCAAGCCCGAGGCCGTGCTCGCGCTCGACGAAGCGCTCGCGACCTACAACGCACAGCTGCCGCGCCTGCAGGAATTCATCCTGCCCGCGGGCACGCGTGCCGCATCACAAGCCCATGTGTGCCGCACCGTGGCGCGCCGCGCCGAGCGCGTCGTGGTGGCGCTGGGCAACGAAGAGGCCATCAAGGAGGCTCCGCGCCAGTACCTCAACCGCCTGAGTGACCTGTTGTTCGTGCTCGCGCGTGTGCTCAACCGCATGAACGGCGGTGACGACGTCTACTGGAAGAGCGAACGCATGGCGCAGGGCGGCGCCGAATGAATCCTGTGCGGATGGCCGCGGTGCTGGCGCTGGCGTTCAGCGCGGCCGCCCACAGCCAGGCACCGCCGGTAACGAGCCAGGTGGTGCTGGAGTGCCAGGCCGCCTACCTGCCGGCCCGCTCCGTCTGGACGCGCTCGGTCGCCATCGCCTACGACCAGAAACGCGTGCGCTCGGTGCTGATCGACGGCGTGCCGGTGTACACCTTCGCGGTTCGCGGCACGGTGATCCTCACCGCGCTGGACAACGAGCGCATCCAGATCGACACCGCTGCCCAGACCTGGACCAGCGATTTCCGCGGCCTGGCCAGTGCAAACGGCCGCTGCGAGCGCGGCCGACCCGCTCCCTAGCTTCAGGCCATGCCGAGGCGTCGGCGCAGCTCGGGAATGGCCGCCTGACCGGCCAGGTAACCGGCCTCGATCATTTCCTTGCGCGCCGAAAAATCCGAGCCGTCGAAATCGTCGGTCTTGGGCTGTATCAGCAGGTTTGCGCTCTTGCCTTCCAGCTGCGCCAGCGAGCGTCCCATGATCTCGAACGACTGCAGGATGATTTCGTAGAGCCCCGTGCGCGGCTTGCTGCTCGGCCGCCCGCCCACGTCCACCGCGATCACCACGTCGGCCCCCAGCTGCCGCGCCACCGCCACCGGCACCGGGCTGGTCAGCCCGCCGTCCACGAGCTCGCGGCCTTCGAACAGCGTGGGCACGAACACGCCCGGGATCGAGCACGAGGCCACCACCGCCGAACCCGTGTCACCGCGCTGAATCGCCACCCTCTCGCCGGTCGCCAGATCGGTCGCCACAGCTGCGAATCGGCGCCGCATCTTTTCGATGGGCATGTCGTCGAGAAAACCATTCACCAGTCGCTTGAGCGCCGAGCCGCCGATCATTCCGCGCTTGTTGCCCGAGGACAGGTCGGCCACATCGATGTCTCGCACCTTGAGCGCCACTTCCTGCATCTTCCAGGGCGAAAAACCCGCTGCGTAAAACGCGCCCACCAGCGAGCCCGCGCTGGTGCCTGCTACCACGCTGATCGGAACCTTGGCCTCTTCGAGCGCCTGGAGCACGCCGATGTGCGCGAAGCCTCGCGCCGATCCGCCACCCAGTGCAATGCCGATCACCTTCCGACCCGCCGGGCGCGGCCTGGCGTCCGCCTGCACACCTGCTTGTGCGAGCGCCGAGCCCGCACCGGCCAGACCGGTCCCGAGGGCCAGCAATTGTCTGCGTTGCAGGTTCATTTGATTTCCTTCGCTCTCCGAGCTGCGGTGCAGGCTGGCAGTAAAACGGGCCGGTGCGGCGCTCATTGCTCTTCCACCGGTTTGACCAGACCCTGGTCGATCAAGGCCTTGAGTTGGTCCCAGGCGGAGGCAAACGCGCCCGCCGGCTCACCCCGGGTGATGTTCTCTATCTTCTCCTCAAGCAGCACCACCTCGACGCGGCGGTTCAGGCGCCGGCCTTCGTCGGTGGAGTTCGACGCCACCGGGCGGCGTGACGCGAAACCGGCGGTGCGGATACGGGCCGTGGGCACACCGCGGGCCACCAGCGCCTTGCCGATCTCGGCCGCTCGCTCGTCGGAGAGCTTCTGGTTCAGTTCGACCGAGCCCACGTTGTCGGCATGACCCTCCAGCGCAATCGCCTTGTCGCTCTTGGTCGTGACCAGCAATGCGATGCGGTCCAGGTACGGGCCGGCTTCGGTCGCGTTCAGCGCGCTCTTGCCTGTTTCGAACAGTGCCGCGCTGGGCAGGAAGATTTCCACGCCGCGCTCGGCCTGCTGGATCGGCAGCACCGGTCCGCTGTAGACGGCGGACGGCGGTGAGGTGGTCTGGCAGGCGGCCAGAACGGTGACGGCCAGCAGCGGGGCCAGGAGTCGAAGGCTGATGGAGGGATGGGACATGGAAATTTTTCTTGAAGGTGAGAAGGCGCCTGCGCGCCAGCGTGCAAATGCAGCATAGGGTCGTGCGCCGGGCGCCGGGGGTTTTGCGAGAGGGCGCGCTACCGCGAAGCGTGCGCAAATGCCGCGCCTGTCGTGTACTCGCAACCGTGGGCTTCAGGCTGCTGCCACGTGTAGCCCGCCCGTGTCGGGCCGCTGCCCGTGGTGCAGCCGGATGCGCAGCGAGAGGTCGGTGCGCGAGTCGGCGTTGTCCACGGCCTGTTCGGCCGTGAGTTCGCCGCGCTCGTAGAGCTCGTAGAGCGACTGGTCGAAGGTGGCCATGCCGAGTTCGGTGCTCTTGGACATGGTTTCCTTGATGTCGTCGGTCTGGCCCTTCTGGATCAGATCGGCGATGTAGGGCGAGAGCAGCATCACTTCCACCGCCGGCACCAGCTTGTCGGCCACGCCGCGGATCAGCCGCTGACCGACCACACCCTTGAGGTTGAGCGACAGGTCCATCAGGATCTGCCGGTGAGCGGTCTCGGGGAAGAAGTTCAGGATGCGCTGGATCGCCTGGTTGGCGTTGTTGGCGTGCAGCGTCGAAACGCAGAGGTGGCCGGTTTCGGCGTAAGCCATGGCGTGCTGCATGGTGTCGCGGTCGCGGATCTCGCCGATCATGATCACGTCGGGCGCTTCGCGCATGGCGTGGCGCAGGGCCTCGTCGAACGACTGCGTGTCCAGGCCCACCTCGCGCTGGTCCACGATGGACAGACCATGGCTGTGCTCGAACTCCATCGGGTCTTCGACGGTGAGGATGTGGCCGCTCAGGTTGCGGTTGCGGTGGTCCAGCATGGCCGCCAGCGTGGTCGACTTGCCCGAGCCCGCTGCGCCCACCACCAGCACCAGACCGCGCTTGAGCTGGGCCAGCTTTTTCAGCACCGGCGGCAGCTTCAGCCCGTCTAGCGAAGGAATCCTGGCGTTGATGTGGCGGACCACCACGGCCACGTCGCCGCGCTGGCGGTAGACGTTGACGCGGAAGCGCCCCAGGCCGGGCAGGGCGATGGCCAGGTCGCATTCGAGCGTGGCTTCAAAGCCGCGGATCTGCGACTCGCGCATCACCGAATAGGCCAGGCGCTGCGTGCGCGACGGGTCCAGCGGCGGTTCCGACAAACGCCGCACCACGCCCTGCACCTTGAGCGCGGCCGAGCTGCCGCTGGAGAGAAAGAGATCCGACGCACCGTGCGAGACCATCAGCGACAGGTAGTGGCCGAGATCGTCGTCGTTGGAGGGCAGGGCGGAGTCCATGGCGGGCCGTGACAGAAGTGCGAGTTTGATCACTATATCGGCTAACCGTCCGATGGGCTTGAACGTTTGCGCCCTGGCGCAGTGAGGCTCAACGCGGTGCCAGCACCGCCATGGTGATGCGCGAGACGCAGGTCAGCTCGCCGGCGTCGTTCGTGAGGTCGATCTGCCAGACCTGGGTGGTGCGGCCGATGTGCACCGGCCGTGTGACGCCGGTGACCCAGCCGCTGGTGGCGCCCTTGAGGTGGTTAGCGTTGATGTCCAGCCCCACGGCGCGGTGGCCTTCGGGGCAGCTGTAGATCGCGCCGCACGAGCCCAGCGTCTCGGCCAGCACCACGCTCACGCCGCCGTGCAGCAGGCCGTAGGGCTGTTGGGTGCGGGTGTCCACCGGGACGCGGGCGCGGATGAAGTCGTCGCCGACTTCCAGGAACTCGATGCCCAGGTGTTGCACGGCGGTGCCCACGTGGATGGCGGTGAGTTCTTCGACGGAGAGGGGTTTTTTCCAGAGGGACATGGTGGCTGAACAGGTGGCTGGTTGGAGGGGGGTCCGCCACACTGTAGCGGCCCACCACCCGCATGCACCTCACCGGGTGTCACCCGTGCCCGCGCCGGGGCGGCGTCAGCCCTTGCGCCGCAGCGCCACCACCGTGCCGGACGCCGCGGGCGTCGGCAGCGCCCAGTGCGAGGGCAGCGCGTGCAGCACGGCGCGCGCGTCGAGCGAGCGGATCGGCACCGCGTTGTCCATGGGGATGCGGTCGTGGACCTGCAGCGCCATGTAGCGCAGCGCGCTCACGCGCAGGAAGGACGCGAAATTGCCGACCTCGCCGCGCGCGGCGACCAGCTCGTCGTAGAGCTTCTCGATCAGCGCGACCACCGCCATGCCGTCGCGTTCGCCGATCTCGGTCAGCACGTCCCAGTAGAGGTTCTCCAGCCGGATGCTGGTCACCACACCGTGCAGCCGCACCGAGCGGGTGCGGCTGGCGTAGCTCTCGGGGTCGGCGCTGATGAAGACTTCACACATGGCAGCACTCCTGCGTTGGCGGACGAAGCCGCATTGTCGGTGGCTTCAGGTGCGGGTGATTCACATCAGTGCGTGATCGTCGTGCCCAGCACCACGAGGAACTGCGCGATCCACGCCGGGTGCGCCGGCCAGGCGGGCGCGGTGACAAAGGGGCCGTCGGTCACGGCTTCGTCCACCGCGATGGCGGCGTAGGTGGCGCCGGCGAGTTCGACCTCCACCTGGCAGGCCGGGTAGGCCGAGATGGTGCGGCCTTGGATGTCGCCCGTGGCCGCCAGCAACTGCGCACCGTGGCAGACGGCGGCCACCGGCTTGCCGCTGCTGGTGAAGTGTTTGACCAGCGCCATCACGCTGGCGTGCATGCGCAGGTACTCGGGGCCGCGCCCGCCGGGAATCACCAGGCCGTCGTAGTTCTCGGGTTTCACGTCGGCGAACGTGGCGTTGAGAGTGAAGCGGTGGCCGGGCTTTTCGCTGTAGGTCTGTGCGCCTTCGAAATCGTGGATGGCGGTGTGAATCCAGTCGCCGGCCTTCTTGTCGGGCGCGACGGCGTGCACCGTATGGCCGACGGCCTGCAGCGCCTGGAACGGCACCATGGTTTCGTAGTCTTCGCAGTAGTCGCCACAGATCATCAACAGCTTCTTGCCCATGCTCGTCTCTCCTGGTGGTGGGGGGTGTGGAGATGATTGTTGGAGCGCACCCGGTGGCCGGGGTAACAGCCCGCTGCTGCAAGCATGGGGGTTTGCCCTGAGCGGCGACGGCGGCCCGGCGACGATCTGAACGCCTTTTGATCTGGCGCAAACCGTCGCCCGGAATAAGCAATATACTGCACTTTGCCGCTCGCAGTAGCGTGCATTAAAGTGCATAAAGCCTTCCACACAGGAGACCCCATGAGCCAGGAAGACACCCTTGTCGAAGCCCCGGAATCCGTGCGCAACGACCGCTTTGTCGAAGTGAACTACGACGACGCCATCCCCAACAACGTGGACCTGTCCAGCGACCGCCAGCTGCTGCGCGCGCTGGAAAGCTGGCACCCGAACTACATCGACTGGTGGAAGGACATGGGGCCGGACGGTTTCCAGAACGCCGAGGTCTACCTGCGCACGGCGGTGGGTGTGGACCCGGCCGGCTGGGCCAAGTTCGGCTACGTGAAGATGCCCGACTACCGCTGGGGCATCCTGTTGGCGCCCAAGGTGGAGGGCCGCACCATCCCCTGCGGTCGCCACAAGGGCGAGCCGGTGTGGCAGGAAGTGCCGGGCGAATACCGCTCGCTGCTGCGCCGCCTGATCGTGGTGCAGGGCGACACCGAGCCCGCCAGCGTGGAGCAGCAGCGTTACCTGGGCGCCACCGCGCCCAGCCTGTACGACATGCGCAACCTGTTCCAGGTCAACGTGGAGGAGGGCCGCCACCTCTGGGCCATGGTCTACCTGCTGGTCAAGTATTTCGGCAAGGACGGCCGCGAGGAAGCGCAGGCCCTGCTGGAACGCCGCAGCGGCCAGCAGGACAACCCGCGCATCCTGGGTGCCTTCAACGAACGCACGCCCGACTGGCTGAGCTTCTTCATGTTCACATACTTCACCGACCGCGACGGCAAGATGCAGCTCGCCGCGCTCGCCGAGAGCGGCTTCGACCCGCTATCGCGCAGCTGCCGTTTCATGCTGACCGAAGAAGCCCACCACCTGTTCGTCGGCGAGACCGGCGTCGGCCGCACCGTGGAGGCCACCTGCGCCGCGATGAACAAGGCCGGCATCACCGACCCGTACGACGTGGAGCGCATCCGCGCGCTCGGCGTGGTCGACCTGCCGCTGCTGCAGCGCAAGGCCAACTTCCACATGAGCGTGACGCGCGACCTGTTCGGCTCCGAGATCTCCAGCAACGCCGCCGAATCGTTCTCGTCGGGGCTGAAGGGCCGCTTCAACGAAGCCAAGCTCACCGGCGACGACCACGAACTGCAGGACGCCACCTACGACGTCACCCGCGTGGTGAATGGCCAGCTGGTGGTGGAGCCGGTGCCCGCGCTACGCGCCATCAACTGCCGCCTGCTCGACGACTACATCGCCGATTGCCAGGGCGGCATCGACCGCTGGAACAAGACCATCCAGAAGGCCGGCATCAACTTCAAGATCACCCAGCCGCACAAGGGCTTCCACCGCAAGATCGGCGAGTTCGCCGGCCATCACATCAGCCCGGCCGGCGAGCTGCTCAGCGCCGAGGCCTTTGCCGCGCAGCAGGGCGGGTGGCTGCCCAACGACTCGGACATGGACTTCATCAACTCGCTGATGAAGGCGCACCACGCACCGGGCGAATACGCCAGCTGGATCGCCCCTCCGCGCATGGGCATCAACCAGCAGCCGGTGGACTACGAGTACGTAAAAATAGATTGACCACCCCCGCCGCGCTGCGCGCGACCCCCTCGAGGGGGCAACGCGCGCGGCCTGGCAAAGCCAGTTCCGCCGCGTTCACGGGTCGGACATTTCGCGCCGGGGTGGGCGTTACCTTGGCACGCTGCGCGCGATTCCCTTCAGGGGCGGTACCGTTCCATGCCCCGGGGAGGTGCTTCGTGCTCTGCCGCTCAGCCCTTGCGGTTGAGCAGGGCGTAGAGACCGATGGCTCCGAAGGTCGCGGTGCCGATGCCGCCGAGCGCGAATTCGCCGAAGCGCAGCGTGTAGTCGCCGGTGCCCAGCACCAGGGTGATGGCGGCCACGAGCAGGTTCTTGTTGTCCGAAAAATCGACCTTGTTGTCGACCCAGATCTTGGCGCCGGCCACGGCGATCAGGCCGAACACCACGATGGACACGCCGCCCATCACGGCCAGCGGAATCGCCTGGATCAGCGCGCCGAACTTGGGGCTGAAGCCGAGCAGGATCGCCATGCAGCCGGCCACGAAGAAGATGGCGGTCGAGTAGATCTTGGTCGCGGCCATGACGCCGATGTTCTCGGCGTAGGTGGTCACGCCGGTGCCGCCCGCGCTGCCGGCCACGATGGTGGCCACGCCGTCGCCCATGAAGGCGCGGCCCATGTAGCGGTCCAGGTTCTTGCCCGTCATCGCCGTCACGGCCTTGATGTGGCCAAGGTTTTCGGCCACCAGGATGATGGCCACCGGCGCGATCAGCAGCATGGCGTTGGCCTGAAAGACCGGCGCGCTGAAGTTGGGCAGGCCGAACCAGGCGGCGCTGGCGATGCCGCTCAGGTCCAGCGGTTTGCCCAGGCCGAAACCGTTGGTGAGCACGGCGTAGATGACGCTGGCGATGATCAGGCCCATGAGGATCAGCAGCCGCTGCAGCATGCCGCTGCTGAACACCGCCACCAGCGCCACGCAGACGAAGGTCACGCCCTGCATCCAGGCGTCAAAGCCCGTGGGCGCCATGTTCTTGATCGGGATGCCGGCCAGGTTCAGGCCGATCACGGCCACCACCGAGCCGGTGACCACCGGTGGCATCAGGCGTTCGATCCAGCCCGTGCCGATGGCCTGCACCAGCGCGCCGATCAGCGTGTAGACGACGCCGCAGGCGATGATGCCGCCGAGCGCCACGCCGATGTTGGCGTTGGGCCCCGGTCCGGCGTAGCCGCTGGCCGCGATCACCACGCCGATGAAGGCGAAGCTCGACCCCAGGTAGCTCGGCACCTTGCCGCCGGTCATGACGAAGAAGATCAGCGTGCCGATGCCGCTCATGAGGATGGCGACGTTGGGGTCGAAGCCCATGAGGATGGGCGCGAGCACAGTGGCGCCGAACATGGCGATCAGATGCTGCACACCCATCACGGCGGTCTGTGGCCAGGGCAGGCGCTCGTCGGGGCCGATGACGCCGCCGCCGGCCAGCGTGGCCGATGATTTTTCGCTCCAGGTGAACATGCCCATGAAAACTCCTTGTTGTGGTTGTGGAAAGCGGGTGTCGGGTGGCGGCGATTCTGCCGGGTGGTCTGGGGGCGCGCACGCTGCGTTGCAGCAGGCGCGACGCGGGCGGGACAGCGCCGCTGCGATCTTGGCGCTGACGCCGGTGTGCGGGCCTTGATCCGCGTCAGGCGACGCGGAAGAAACGCATTTCCACGCGGTCGGGAAAACGCGCACCGGTGCCGATGAAGAGGCTCTGTGTCATCCAGACCAGCGCCGGGTGCGAGACCTCGAAGGTCGGCGCGCAGCGGAAGTAGATGGCGGCCGGGTCCACCGGCTCGCCGCGCACCAGCTTGGCGATGTCTTCCGGCGAGCCGCGGCGCAGCGCGCGGTTCTGCACGAACACATGGGCGCCCGCCCAGTCGGGGTCGTCCAGCTGCAGCAGGTAACGCGCGTCCAGGTCGGCGCAGGTGTCGCTCACCACGAGCTGGAAATCGGCGCCACCGGGCAGCACCCGGCCGTTGATGGCGCCGCTGACTGCGCCCCCGGTGATCGGGATGATGCGGCGCTTGCCACGGCTGTTGAGCCCCGTGATCTCGCCCGCCTCGATGGGCGCGGCGACGAAGACCGTGAGGTCCAGGGTGGGTTCGAGTGTGGGGGCGGGCAGGGGCATGCGCGGGTTATACCGCAGGGGGTGCTGTCACCTGGGCAGTGGCGCGGTCAGGGGTGCGCTGCTACCCTCGCGGCAGACGGAGACAACAGGCCCCCAGGGCCCAAACCAAGAGCGAGCCACCATGAGCACCACGCCGGGCACCCCTGCGCCCCACATCCCCCAGATCCGCCTCTACCAGCAATGGCTCGCGGAACACCGCGGCCTGCGGTTCGACAACTACGACGCGCTCTGGCGCTGGTCCACCACCGATCTCGACGCCTTCTGGCAAAGCATCTGGGACTACTTCAAGATGCAGTCGCCCACGCCGCACACCGCGGTGCTGGAGCGCAACGTGATGCCGGGGGCGAAGTGGTTCCCGGGCGCGCAGTTCAACTACGCGCAACAGGTCTTGCGCCATGTGATGCCTGCGCACGCGGCCGGCTTCAGCGCCATCGTCAGTCGCAACGAAAAAGGCCGCCATGTCGAACTGAGCTGGCCCGAACTGCGGCGCCAGGTCGCGTCGCTCGCGCTGCACCTGCAGGCCCAGGGTGTGATGCCCGGCGACCGCGTGGCCGCCTACCTGCCCAACATCCCCGAGACCATGGTCGCCTTTCTCGCGGTGGTGAGCATCGGCGCGGTGTGGAGCGTGTGCGCGCCCGACATGGGCACCAACGCCGTGCTCGACCGCTTCAGACAGATCGAGCCGGTGGCCCTGATCGCCTGCGACGGCGTGACCTACGGCATGAAGGATTTCGACCGCCTGGGCGTGGTGGCCGAACTGCGTGCAGCCCTGCCCACGGTGCGCCACGTGATCCTGCACACCAACCTGGCCGACGACCCGGCCGCGGTGGACCGCGCGCTGGAGGCCGCCCAGCCCTGCACCGCCTTCAGCGCCGCGACTTCGCGCTACGACGCGGATACCGCCGCTTTTGAGCCGCTGTGGCTGCCGTTCGATCACCCGCTGTGGATCGTCTACAGCAGCGGCACCACGGGCCTGCCCAAGCCCATCGTTCACGGTCACGGCGGCACCGTGATCGTGGCCATGGCACTGAAGATCATCCACAACGACGTGGGCTGCAGCTACGCGCCCAACAGCTGGGGCGAGCGTTACCACTGGTACAGCTCCACCGGCTGGGTGATGTGGAACGCGCAGACCAGCGGCCTGCTCAACGGCACCACCTGCGTGCTCTACGACGGCAACCCCGGTGGCCCCAAAGACCATCCGGACTGGACCACGCTCTGGCGCTTCGCGTCCGAACTCGGCGTGACCTTCTTCGGCGCCGGCGCGGCGTTTTTTGCGAACTGTCTGAAGGCCAGCGTGGACCTGTCGGCGTGCGGTGACCTGTCGCAGGTGAGGGCGCTGGGCACGACCGGTTCGCCGCTGTCGGAGGATGCGCAGAACTGGGGAACGGCGCAGTTCGCGGCCATCGCTGCAAACGATGCGCAACGCGACATCTGGTGGTGCAACATTTCGGGTGGAACGGACTTCGCCGGCGCCTTCATCGGCGGCAACCGCGAACTGCCGCAAACGCCCGGCCGCATGCAGTGCCGCCTCATGGGTTGCGCGGTCGAGTCGTGGAACGAGCAAGGCCAGCCCGTCATCGACGAAGTGGGCGAACTGGTCTGCGCGCAACCCATCCCTTCCATGCCGCTGTACTTCGTCGGCGACACCGACAACCGCCGCCTGCTCGGCAGCTACTTTGACATGTACCCGCCGGGCCACGGCCGCAAACCGGGTGGCGGTGATCTCGCCGCAGACGCCGGCGCCGTCTGGCGCCATGGCGACTGGCTGCGCATCCACCCCGATGGTTCCTGCGTCATCTACGGCCGGTCCGACGCCACCATCAACCGCCACGGCCTGCGCATGGGCACCAGCGAGCTCTACAGCGCGGTCGAGGCGCTGCCCGAGGTGCTGGACTCGATGGTCGTGGACCTCGAATACCTCGGCCGCGAAAGCTACATGCCGCTGTTCGTGGTGCTGCGCCCGGGGCTCACGCTGGACGATCCGATGACGGCCAAGATCAACGGCGCCATCCGCACCGCGCTGTCACCGCGCTTCCTGCCCAACGAAGTCCTGCAGGTGGCTGAAATCCCGCGCACGCTCTCGGGCAAGAAGCAAGAGCTGCCGATCAAGAAACTGCTGCTCGGCCAGCCGCTGGACAAGGTGATCAACAAGGAAGCCATGGCCAACCCGGGCTGTCTGGACTGGTACGTGGAATTCGCGCGCCGGCGGGCCGATGCCACCCGCATCTGAAGTCCTCAGCGTGCAAGGCCGATCGGGCCCTTCACATGTTGAAACGGTTTGATACTGGTCAAGCCGCCCGCTTTGCAGAACACTCGGGTGGTGATCGCACCGTCGTTCGCCCTGTCTGGCGCGAGCCGTCGATCAGATCGGAGGACCCAGATGAACCGTGGACCTTCCCGTTTGCAGCCTGAGGGCTTGGGCGAGCCCCTGGACATTGATATCGACACCCTGGACCATGCGCTGATGGAACTGCTCACCAGCGACTGGCAGACGCTGGACGACGGCGAGCCGCTGGGCAAGGCCGACGACCTGCTGGGCGAGCAGACCGCCGCTTGAAGACCTGAGAGGCTGAGAGCCTTTCGTCCATGCCCGCCTTGCACGCCAAAACGACCCGGCTCGTCGTTGCAAATGCTCGCCGTAGCCCGAGCTACGGCTGTGCTTTGCGCCTAGATCCGGGCCGTTTTGGCACGCCTTTCGGGCCCGGCCGAAAAACTCTCAGCCTCTGAGCCTGCGTCGCGCGGGTGACGGATTCCGGGGGGAGCACCGGGCATGCCCCATTCCCGGTTGGGCCCGCTGGTTCTATGTTGCATGTCTCACTTCATTGCAACAGGAGACACCGCATGAGCCACCCGTCCAGCCGCCCCGCCAACTTCAACCGCCGTCAGATCCTGTCGGCCGCTGCCGCCGTGGCCGCTCCGGCGCTCCTGCCGACGCACGCGTTCGCACAGGACAAGTTCCCCAGCCGCCCCATCAAGCTGATCGCGCCCTGGCCCGCCGGTGGCAGCAGCGACGGTGTCATGCGCGCCTTCGCTGAAAGCGCCAGCAAGACGCTGGGCGTGCCCGTGATCATCGAGAACAAACCCGGCGTGGGTGGCACGCTGGGCGCGGCCGCCATGGTCGGCGCCGCGCCCGACGGCTACACGCTCACGCAGCTGCCGCTGGGCATCTACCGCCTGCCGCACATGCAGAAGATGCCGTTCGACCCGGTGCAGGACATCAGCCACATCGTCTGCCTCACCGGCTATACCTTCGGCATCGCCTGCACGGCGGACGCACCGTTCAAGACCCTCAAGGAGATGGTGGCCTACGCCAAGGCCAACCCCGGCAAACTCGAATACGGCCACACGGGAACGGGCACCACGCCGCACCTCGCGATCGAAGAGTTCAGCGAAAAAGCCGGCATCCAGCTCAACCCGATCCCGTTCAAGGGCTCGGCCGAAATCATGCAGGCCATCCTGGGCGGCCACATCCGCATGATGAGCGGCACCACCGAATTCGCGCCACACGTGCAAAGCGGCAAGCTGCGCCTGCTCGCCACGCTCGGCAGCAACCGCAACAAGGCCTTCCCCGACGTGCCCACGGTCAAGGAAAGCGGTTGGGACACCATCACCGAATCGCCCTTCGGCATTGGCGGCCCCAAGGGAATGGACCCGGCCGTGGTCAAGGTGCTGCACGACGCGTTCAAGAAGACCCTGGACGACGCCAAGGTGCAGGAAACGCTGGACAAGTTTTTCATGCCCACGGTCTACATGAGCACGGCCGACTACACGGCGTACGGCGAGCGCACCTTCAAGACCGAGAAGGCGACGATCGAGCGGCTGGGGCTGACGAAGAAAAGCTGAGGCGGCCTGGGTGCGGTGGAAGACATCGCGCCGTGTGGGAAGCGGGCACACTGAGCCCAACCCACCCGATGCCATGACCACACCCACCACCGCCTCTTCGTTCACCCCATCGCCCACGCTGCGGCAGCTGGCCCTATCGCTGGCCCTGCTGTCGCCTTTCGCCGCATCAGCGCAGACCTCCGCGCCACCCGAGCCGCTCCAGACCATAGCCCGGCTCGACGTCGGCCGCTACCTGGGCACCTGGTACGAAATCGCGAAGTATCCCAACCGCTTCCAGCGCCAGTGCGTGGCCGACACGAGCGCGCTGTACCGGCTGCGCGGCGACGGCCAGCTCGACGTCATCAACCGCTGCCGCCAGGCCAACGGCGAAGTGGCCGAAGCCGTGGGCCGCGCACGCCAGGACGGCCCCGCCGATTCGCCCAAGCTGAAAGTGCGCTTCGCCCCCGCCTGGCTGTCGTGGCTGCCCATGGTCTGGGGCAACTACTGGGTCATCGACCTCGACACGGACTACCAGCTGGTCGCCGTGAGCGAACCGAGCCGCGAATACCTGTGGGTCTTGTCGCGCACGCCGACGGTGGAGGCGGGGGTGTATCAGGCCTTGCTGGGGCGGTTGCGGGAGAAGGGGTTTGAGGTGGGGCGGCTGGAGAGGACAACGCAGCCTGGGAGTCTAAATTGAATATTAAGTTGTTGATTTAAAAGGATTCACCTGTTAAATTGCATTTTTTGCTTACAACAGGTGAATGAACTACCTCCCGCTGTCCGACGAGGCCGCCCGCCAAGTCATCGACGCCCAGACCATCCTCGCCGAGCTGACGCGTGTGAAGGCGCTCGCGCGCCAGTACGAAGGCGGCATGTACTGGAAGCAAGAGGGCGCTTATGAGTACCTGATCAAGACCGGGCGGCGCAACCGGCAACAGCGACTGGGCGCCCGAAGCCCGGCACTGGAAGCCACTTACACCGCATTCAAGGCGCGCAAGGCAGAGACGGAGGCCCGGCTGGCCAGCCTCAAAGCCGCGGCCACCACCGCTCAAAGGCTCAACAAAGCCGTCAAAGCCGGTCGCGTGCCCGCCCTGGTGGTGGACCTGCTCAACAAGCTGGAAGACAGCGGTCTGGCCCAGCATTTCACGGTGGTCGGTACGCACGCGCTCTACGCCTACGAAGCGGCCGCTGGCGTTCGCATCGTGGCCGGCGCGCTCGCCACCCAGGACGTCGACCTGTTGTGGGACGCCCGCCAGCGCGTGCGCTTCCTCGCCGACATCAAACGCCTGGACAAATCCATGCTGCAGCTCCTGCAGGAAGTGGACCCCACCTTTGTGCGCAAAGACCTGCACGCCGAGACCGCCATCAACGCCAAAGGCTTCGAGGTGGACTTTCTGCGCCGCATGCAAGAGGGCGACGACCCCCACCCCTTCAAGCTGTCAGAGGCAGAAGACGAGCTCTGGCCCGTCATGGCCGAAAGGGCCAAGATCCTGACCGAGGCGCCGCGCTTTTCACACGTGGTGATCGGTGCCACCGGCAAGATGGCCGTGATGCACACCATCTCCCCGGTGACCTTTGTCGAATTCAAGCGCTGGCTGGCGGACCGCCAAAATCGGGAGCCCTCAAAGCGCAGGCGGGATGCGTTGCAGGCGCAGACTGTCCAGGGGCTCATGGACGAAGGCTTGCTGCTGGCGCCTTGAACCTCAAACCGCCGTTGTCCGACGGTCGCTCAGACCACCGCCGCACGGCCGCCGTACTGGGCGACCCAGGTAATAACACATGACAAGGGAGCCCCATTGATCGACCCCACCGACTGGTTTGACACCCCCAAAAGCATCCTGCTCGCCGTGCTGCGCGTGCTCTGGTGGCTGGCCTGGGATGTCTGCGTCCAGACCGTGGGCTGGTCGATCGGCTGGTGTGTGCTGCGGGTGCTGACGCTGGGGCGATACCCGGAGGAGCGGCTGGGCGGGGTGGATGAAGCGTCGTCTGGAACGGCGATCGTGGTTGAACTTGTAGGCCTGGTGGTGCTGGCGGCTGGGATTTGGGGATTGGCGGGGGCGCTGCCTTGAAGGTGTGAGCACCGCGCACCTGCCAGGTGAGGACGCTCAGATCAAAGGCCATTTGTCAGGCCGAGCGTGGCATGGCGCTTGAGGGCTACAGTGCCGGTCTTGGCAGACCACCCTGGCTTTCCCGATCTCGCCATTCAGACCCCATCGTTTCCCTCACACCGGATCCCCAATGACCAGTCCCATGTACACCCACTCCGTTCCCGTATTCGTGCAAATGCTGGCGGCCTTGAAGACCATCCTTTCGCAAGCCAACGAACATGTCGTGGCCAAGTCGATCGAGCCTGACGCCTTGTTGCAGGCCCGTTTGTTCCCGGACATGTTTCCCCTGCTCAAGCAGGTGCAGATTGCCGCCGATTTTTCGCGCGGCATTTCGGCACGCCTGGCCGGTGTGGACGTGCCGGTGGTGGAAGGCGATCAGAAGTCCTTTGCCGATCTGGACGCGCTGTTGACACAGACCCTGGCGTTTCTGGACAGCGTGAATCCGTCGCAATTCGAAGGCAAGGAAAGCAGCGAGATCGTCTTGCGCCCAGGCACACCCAAAGAGAAAAAGCTGAGCGGACAGACCTATCTGGCCAACTACGGTTTGCCGCAGTTCTTCTTCCACGTCACCACCGCCTATGACATCCTGCGCCACAACGGCGTGGCCATAGGCAAGCGCGACTATATGGGCGCCTATTGATGGCCACACGGTCCTGGCCAGACTCCAGAGGGCGGGCAGGGTAAACCCTCCATTGACACCACCCCGCGCTCCCCCGAAGGTGCAAGGCCCGCCCGCCAGCGTTTCACTCGGAGCCGCGCCATGCCCACCACCCAGCACCAACACATTGCCACCGTGATGCAGGTGGCCTCCGACGGCGCAGACGCGCAGGCGGCGGCGGGGCACGAGCAGGTGATCCGCGATTCGTGGCTGCGCTGTGTGCAGCAGCACCGGCTGGACCCGACCCGCATGCAGGAGGCCGTCATCCTGCCGCAGGCGCGGCTGCGCGAGCACCAGGACCAGATGGAGGCGCTGCTGCAGATCGCGCGCCACGGGCTGGAGGCGCTTTACAGCAAGGTGGCGGGGCTGGGTTATGTGGTGCTGCTGACGGACGCGCGCGGGGTGACGGTGGACTTTCTGGGCGACCTGGTGTTCGAGCCCAGCCTGCGCAAGGCGGGCCTCTACCTCGGCGCGGACTGGAGCGAGCAGCACGCGGGCACCTGCGGCGTGGGCACCTGCATCAGCACCGGCGAGGCGCTCACCGTGCACCTGGACGACCACTTCGACGCGACCCACATCCCGCTCACCTGCACCACCGCGCCGGTGTACGACAGCGCGGGCGAACTGAGCGCGGTGCTGGACATTTCGCAGCTGAGTTCGAGCCAGCCCAAGAGCAGCCAGCACCTGGCGCTGCAGCTGGTGAAGATGACGGCGCACGACATCGAGCACGCGGCCTTTCTGCACCGCCACCGGCACGACTGGATCTTGCGGCTCTCGGCGGCACCGCAGTTCCTGGACGTGCAGCCCGAGTACCTGCTGGCGCTGGACTCGAACGGCCGCGTGGTGGGCCACAACCGGCGCGCGCAGCTGGCCTTGCAGGGCCGGGCGGTGCACGCGCCACCGCTGGTGGGGCGCAGCTTCGAAGCGCTGTTCGAGCTGCCGTTCAGCCAGATCGGCCGCTTCGTGCTGACGCAGCCTTCTGACCAGCGCGCGGTGATGCTCGCGGGCGGGCGGCAGCTGCTGTTTCTTTCGGCCGTGCCGCCGCCGCCGCGCCCGGTGGCCGCTGCGCAGCGCGAGCGCGCGGTGCCGGCGCCGCTGGCCGCGCTGTCGGCGGGCGACGCCGCGCTGGACCGGCAGGTGGAGCGCGTGGCGCGGCTGGTGAACACGCCGATCAGCCTGCTGATCACGGGCGAGACGGGTTCGGGCAAGGAGTATTTTGCGAAGGCGGTGCACGGCAGCAGCGAGCGGCGCGCGCGACCTTTCGTGGCGGTGAACTGCGCGGCGATTCCCGAGCACCTGATCGAGAGCGAGCTGTTCGGCCACTTGCCGGGCAGCTTCTCGGGGGCCTCGCCCAAGGGCAAGCGCGGCCTGATCGCCGAGGCCGACGGCGGCACGCTGTTTCTCGACGAGATCGGCGACATGCCGCTGGCGCTGCAGGCGCGGCTTCTGCGCGTGTTGTCCGAGCGCGAGGTGCTGCCGGTGGGCGCGACGCGGCCGGTGCCGGTGAACATCCGCGTGATCGCGGCGACGCACGCGCCGCTGGAGCAGCTGGTGCTGGCCGGCCGTTTCCGCGACGACCTGTACTACCGATTGAAGGGAGCGCACATCCAGCTGCCGCCGCTGCGCGAGCGCAGCGACCTGGGCGCCATGATCACCCGGCTGCTGGGCGGGCGCTCGCTCACGCCCGCCGCGCTGCAACGGCTGATGAGCCACCCCTGGCCGGGCAACCTGCGCGAGCTGCGCAACGTGCTCGACTACGCGGGAAGCCTTTGCGCGGATGGGGCGATCGATCTGGATGATCTGCCGGAGTTGCAGGTGGGTCGCCTGGAGGTCCGCGCAGCCGACGTGGCGCCCGATGACGGGCCGCAGGCGCTGCTGCAGGCGCTGCGCGCGGCGCACTGGAACGTGAGCGCGGTGGCGCGGCAGATGGGGCTCTCGCGCATGACGCTGTACCGGCGGATGAAGCGCGGCGGCATCGTTCCCCCAAACATGCTGGACGATCCCTCGCTCCACTGAACGGGGGAGCCGCAGGGCTGTGACACCTGTCACTCCCGCGGGTGACAGGTGCACGGGGTGTGACACCCGCACCGTTTCAAGAAGTCTTAGCAAATCAAGCACTTGCGCGCGTCCGCCGCATGGCACGGGTCTTGAGATGCAAGGAACACCGGCCCGCACCGAGGCCGGCATCCACAGGAGACAAGACCCATGACCGACACCACGCCCTCCCAGCGGGCTCAACGCTGGCTGGACGCCTTCGGCGCCGCCCTGGCATCCGGCCAACCCGACGCCGTGTTGCCGCTGTTCGACGCCGACTGCTACTGGCGCGACCTCGTCGCCTTCACCTGGAACATCCGCACGCAGGAAGGCCATGAGGCCGTGCGCGACATGCTCACCGCGCGCCAGACCGAAACCGGCGCGTCCAACTTCCAGCTCGACGGCGAGGCCACCGAGGCCGACGGCGTGACCGACGCCTGGTTCACTTTTGAAACCCAGGTCTCGCGCGGGCGCGGCCACCTGCGCCTGAAAGGTGACAAGGCCTGGACGCTGCTGACCACCATGGTCGAGCTGAAGGGCTTTGAAGAGAAGAAGGGCACGCGCCGCATCAAGGGCGCGGAGCATGGCGCGCAGCAGGGGCGCAAGAGCTGGCTGGAGCGGCGCCACGAAGAAGAGGCGCGGCTGGGCTACGACGAGCAGCCGTACACGGTGATCATCGGCGGCGGCCAGGGCGGCATCATCCTCGCCGCGCGGCTGCGCCGCCTGGGCGTGCCGACCATCGTGATCGAGAAGAACCCGCGGGCCGGCGACAGCTGGCGCAACCGCTACAAGACGCTGTGCCTGCACGACCCGGTCTGGTACGACCACCTGCCTTACATGCCCTTCCCCGACGACTGGCCGGTGTTCGCGCCGAAAGACAAGGTGGGCGACTGGCTGGAGATGTACACCAAGGTGATGGAGATCAACTACTGGGGCTCGACCACCGCGAAGAAGGCGACCTTCAACGAGGCCAAGGGCGAGTGGGAAGTGGTGGTGGACCGCGATGGCGAAGAGGTGGTGTTGCGGCCCAAGCAGCTGGTGTTCGCGCTCGGTGTGTCGGGCTACGCCAACGTGCCCAAGATCCCGGGCGCCGAAACCTTCGAGGGCGACCAGCACCACTCCAGCAAGCACCCCGGCCCCGAGCAGTACAAGGGCAAGAAGGCGGTGGTACTCGGCTCCAACAACTCGGCGCACGACATCTGCGCCGCGCTGTGGGAAAACGGCGCCGACGTCACTATGGTCCAGCGCACCAGCACGCACATCGCGCCATCCGATTCGCTGATGGAGCTGGCGCTCGGCGGGCTGTACAGCGAGGAGGCGCTGAAGAACGGCATCGACCACCACAAGGCCGATCTCGTGTTCGCCAGCGTGCCCTACAAGATCATGCACACCTTCCACATCCCCGTGTACGACGAGATGAAGAAGCGCGACGCCGACCTGTACGGCCGGCTGGAGAAGGCGGGCTTCATGCTCGACTTCGGCGACGACGGCTCGGGCCTGTTCATGAAGTACCTGCGCCGCGGCTCGGGCTACTACATCGACGTCGGCGCGAGCGAGCTGGTGGCCAACGGCAGCATCAAGCTCAAGAGCCACAACAACATCGAACGCATCAACCCGAAGAGCGTGACGCTGACCGACGGCACCGAGCTGCCGGCCGACCTGCTGGTCTACGCCACCGGCTACGGCTCGATGAACCACTGGCTCGCCGACCTCGTGTCGCCCGAGGTCGCCGACCGCGTGGGCAAGGTCTGGGGACTGGGCTCGTCCACGACGAAAGACCCGGGGCCGTGGGAGGGTGAGCTGCGCAACATGTGGAAGCCGACCAACCAGAAGCAGCTGTGGATCCACGGCGGCAACCTGCACCAGAGCCGGCATTACTCGCAGTTCCTGTCGCTGCAGCTGAAGGCGCGCTACGAAGGGCTGGACACGCCGGTGTACGGGCAGGCGGCGGTGCACCACCTGCGCTGACGGGCAGAGGGCGTCGCTATAGTGGGCTGGCCCAGACGCCGGCCCACACCATGTCCGCATGCCACGACCCTCACCGCCGGAGCGATCCATGCTGATCGCTGAACAGCGCTCGGCCCTTTCCGGCTTCACCTACGACCTGAAGTTGGCCGACGGCACCATGATCGGCGAACTGTGTTTTCCCGATTGGGCGCAGGCGCGCAATGCGCGGCTGAAGAACCCGGCGCCGAATCGGCTGAAGTCGAGCATCGACCTGCGCCTGTCGGGCACGACCTACACCATCGAGTTCGAATACACGCGTCGCGGCTGGAACAACGACACCCGCTTCGAACTGATGCAGGGCAGCACACGGCTCGCGTCGGCCGAGGTGGTGGTGCTCGAGGGCTTCCTCGGACGCGCCCGACTGCTGATTGCCGAGCCCTCCAACGGCGAGCTGGTCCGGCGCAGCAGCTTCTTCAAGACCCGCTACGAGCTGCAGCGGGGCGGGCAGGCGCTGGGCCTGATTCACGAACCGGACGTGTTCACCACCCGGCGCAGGCTGTGCGCCGAACTACCGCCCGACATACCGCCGGAGGTGCAGGGCTTTCTGCTGTTCCTGGTGATCAACCTGGCGTTCGGTTGAGCGCTCAGGCCTTGCGGCTCACCAGCACGATCCCCGCCGCCACGCCCAGCAGCGCCAGCACCAGCTGCAGCGTCAGCGGTTCACCCAGCAGCACCACGCCAAAGATCAGCGCGAACAGCGGCGTGAGGAAGGTGAAGGTGGACATCTGCGTCGCGGGGTAGTGGCGCAGCATCCACATCCAGGTCAGGTAACTCGCGAAGGCGCCTACCGCGGTCTGCAAAAAGACTGAGCCCCAGGCCAGGGCCGAGTAACCAAAGCTCCAGGTTTCACCCAGCGCGATCGAGATCAGCGGCGTCACGGCGGCGGTCACGCCGAGCTGGTAGAACAGCGATTTTTCGGCGGCGGCGGTGGCGATCCTGGTGGTGCGTATCGCCAGCGTGGTCAGGCCCCAGAGCATGCCGGCGGCCAGACCCATGGTGTCACCGATCCACTGGCCCGGTGATGAACCGTGCAGGAAGGCTTCGCTGAACGCCACCGCGACGGCGGCAAAGGCCAGCGTCAGGCCGATCCACTGGATGCGGCGCAGCTTTTCCGCGTGCACAAAACGCGGCAGCAGCAGCGCCACCCAGAACGGGCTGGTGTAGAGGAAGACCGTGAGCCGCGAGGCGCTGGTGTGCGTGAGCCCGAGGTAGATGAAGACAAACTCGCCCGCGAACAGCAGGCCCACCAGCAGGCCGCCCTTGAGCGTGCCGTCGCGCTGGAACAGCGGCACGCCGCGGAACTGGCACCAGAGCCAGAGCAGGGCGGTGGCGCCCCACATGCGGATCGAGGCCTGCCACAGCGGCGGGATTTCGCGCGAGGCGAACTTGATCAGGATCTGCTGGAAACCCCAGAAAGCGCAGCACACCACGAGCAAGGTGATGGCGAGGGTGTCGAGGTGGTCTTTGCGTTGGACAGGGGTCATTGTGTCGAGGGTATCGCGGGGTCGGGGCGCGCTCTGTCGCGCCCGGGAAGTACTGGCGATCCGGCGTTGGGCTGCCCCAAGCCGGATCAGCCCCCGGACGCGGGAGGCACCGGGTCCCTTCCCCGTGCCGGGGCAACGACCCGCGCAGCGGCGGCGTGTGGGGGCTCGTTCACGAGTTTTTGAAGGTGCCGCTTGAAGGCTTCGGCTTCGCTCGCCGACCAGCGCGCGAGCAGGGTGGTTTCCTGCTGGCGCGCCTGGGCGATCAGGGCGGTGGCGATGCGCCGTCCGGTGTCGGTGGTGACCACCAGCGTGCGCCGCTGGTCCCCCGGGTCGGCGTGCAATGCGACCAGACCTTCTTCGGCCATGCGTTGCACCAGCTTGGTCACGGTGGGCTGTTTGGCGAGCACGTCGTGGGCGAGCTGGCCGATGGCGACGCCGGCCGGCTCGTCGGGGGACAGCGCCGCGTCGTGCAGCACGGCGAGCACGCGCCAGGCGATGTGGGTCAGGCCCTGCGCCGCGATGGCGTTTTCAAAGTCGCGGTACACGGCGTGGTTGGCCTGCCCGAGCAGGTAGCCCAGGTAGCTGCCGACGAAGCGGTCGTCGGGTGCCTGCGGCGCGCTCGGGTCGGCCTGTGAGCCCTGCAAGGGGTGCTCGGTGTAGAAGCGGCCGCCGTGGTAGAGCAGGGGCGAGGCGGCGGCGCGGCGGCTGCAGCGCTCGACCTCGCCGACGAAGATCACGTGATCGCCTTCGGTGTACTGGCTGCGGTTGAAGCACTCGAACGTGGCGACGCAGCCGGTGAGCAGCGGTGCACCGCTGACGCCTTCCACAAAATCCACGTCCTGCCAGCGGTCCACATCGCGCGCGGCAAAGCGTTCGGCCAGGGCCTGCTGGTCGGCCGCGAGCACGTTGATGGCGTAGTGCTGGCCGTTGGCAAACGCCGCCATCGAGCCGGCCGCCTGGGCCAGGCTCCAGAGCACCAGCGGTGGGTCGAGCGATACCGAGTTGAACGAGCTGGCCGTCAAGCCCGCCAGTTCACCGGACGCGGTGCGCGCGGTGACGATGGTCACGCCGGTGGCGAACATGCCCAGCGAGGCACGGAACTCTCGCGGTGAGAAATCGGGGGGGCGGGCCTGGTGGCCGGCGTTACGGGCTGGGGACATGGCTGCAATTTATATGAAAATTCATGAATAATGGGCCGACCGGCGCCAAACCCCTGTTGGTGACCGGCCCAAAAAAGGAGACTACCGATGCTTCAGGAGCGAGTCGAACCCGCGTGGCTCGACGCATTTGAAACGGTGTTGCGCCGCTGTGCGCTGCAGCCGGGTGACACGGTGGCCATTCTCGGTGAAACCCAGAGCCGCCCGGTGCTCATGGAGTTGGCGCGGCTTGCGGTCGCGCGCATCGGGGCCGATGCCTTCACCCTCACCCTGCCTTCGGTGTTCGCCCGCGGCGAGCCGGTCACGCGCTCCACCGGCGCCACCCCGGCGATCCAGCAACTGGGCCCGGTGATCGCGGCGCTGCAGGCCTGCACCCTGGTGGTGGACATCACGGTCGAGGGCCTGATGCACGCACCGGAGCTGCCGGCCATCCTGCAGGGCAACGGCACGACGCAGCCGCGCATCGTCTACGTGAGCAACGAGCATCCGGAAGCGCTGGCGCGCCTGCTGCCCGACGACGCGACCGAAGCGCGCGTGAAAAACCACGTGAAACGCCTGCGTGGTGCCAAGGCCATGCGCGTGACCTCGCCCACGGGCACCGACCTCAGCATCGCGCTGCAGGGCGCGGTGGCCGGCGGCAACTGGGGCAGCACCACCCGCCCGGGCACGCTGACCCACTGGCCCGGAGGCCTGGTGCTGGCGTTCCCCGCCGCGGGCAGCGTCAACGGCACGCTGGTACTGGCCGAGGGCGACGTGAACCTGACCTTCAAGCGCTACATCGAGCGGTCGATCACGCTGACGATCGAGAACGACTACTTGACGCGCATCGAGGGCACGGGGGTCGATGCCGAGCTGCTGCGCTCGTACTTTGAAGCCTGGCAGGAGAAAGAGGCGTATGCCGTGAGCCACGTGGGCTATGGCCTGAACGATGCCGCGCGCTGGGACAGCATGGCGCTCTACGACAAGCGCGATTTCAACGGCACCGAGCTTCGCGCTTTCGCCGGCAACTTCCTCTACAGCACAGGCGCCAACGAAACCGCCGGGCGCTACACCCGCGGGCACTTCGACTGGCCGATGCGGAACTGCACGGTGACGCTCGACGGCGCCGTGGTGGTGCAGGAAGGCAAGGTGAACGACTGATGCCACTTCCGCAATTCACGACGCTGGGCAGCGGCCCGACGGTCTTGATGCTGCACGGCATCGGCGGCGGGCACCTCGCGTTCGCGCCGCAGGTGGAAACCCTGGCGCAGGCCGGTTACCGCGCGGTGGCCTGGGACATGCCGGGTTACGGCCGCAGCGCACCCATCGAGCCCTATACCTTCAAGGCGCTGGCGCAGAGCTGCATCGACCTGATCGACGCGCTGCGGTGCGAGAGCGTGGTGTTGCTGGGTCACAGCATGGGCGGCATGGTGGCGCAGGAGGTGATCGCGCGCCGGCCCGACAAAGTGAAAAAGCTCATCCTCTGCGGCACCTCGGCCGCCTTCGGCAAACGCACCGACGGCCGCTCGGCCGAAGCCTGGGCGCAGCAGTTCATCGGCCAGCGCACCGCACCGCTCGACGCCGGCAAGACCATGGCCGACATGGCGGCCACGCTGGTGCCGCAGATGGTCGGCCCGGGCGCCTTGCCCGAAGGCTCGCGCCTGGCCGAACACTGCATGGCCGGCGTGCCCGCCGCCACCTACCGGCGCGCGCTCGAATGCCTGGTGACGTTTGACCGACAGGCCGCGCTGGCGGACATCCGCGTGCCCACGCTGCTGCTCGGAGGCGAGTTCGACCGCGTGGCCGCGCCCGCGGTGATGAAGCAGATGGCCGACGCCATTCCGCGCGCCCGCTACGCCGAGCTCGCCGGCATCGGCCACCTCATGAACCTCGAAGCGCCCGACGCCTTCGACGCGCTGCTGCTCGCCTTCCTGCGCGAGCCCGCGCCCAAGCCTTTGCCCGATACCCACTGACCCGCACCGAAAACAGCAGGAGACAAGACCCATGAACAACCCCGTCAACCCCCACACCGGGCTCGACTTCACCCCCGCTGTCGGCGACATGGCCTTCACGCCGCTGCAGCGCGAACTGCTGGCCAAAGCCCACGCGCTGGGCCGCGACAAATTTGCTGCGCGCGCGCAGCAATGGGACACCGAAGCCAGCTTCCCGTTCGCCAACTACGACGACCTGCGCGAGGCCGGTTTCCTCAAGCTCTGCGTGCCCACGTCGCACGGCGGCCTGGGCGCGGACTACACCACCTACATGATGGTGGCGGCCGAGATCGGGCGTTTCTGCGGCGCCACCGCGCTCACCTGGAACATGCACATCTGCTCGACCATGTGGACCGGCGTGCTGGCCGACGGCATTCCGATGAGCGACGCCGAGCGCAGCGAACACGCGGCGCGGCGCGAGCTGCACTTCGGCCGCATCGTCAACGAGGGCGCGCTCTACGCGCAACCCTTCAGCGAAGGCACGGCCGCCGCAGCCGGCCGCGCGCCCTTCGGCACCACGGCCAGGAAGGTCGACGGCGGCTGGCTCATCAATGGCCGGAAGATCTGGGCCAGCCTCTCCGGCGCGGCCGACTACTACGGCGTGCTCTGCACCGAAGACAAGGGCGACCAGCACCCCGACGCGCGCGACACGCTCTACATCAGCGTGCCCGCTACTTCAGAAGGCTTCAGTATCAGCGGCGACTGGGACCCGCTGGGCATGCGCGGTACCGTGAGCCGCAACCTCGCGTTCAAGGACGTGTTCGTGAGCGACGCCGAGCAGCTGATGCCGCGCGGCATCTACTTCAAGGGCGCGCAGACCTGGCCCGCCATGTTCTTCACGCTCTCGCCCACCTACCTGGGCGTGGCCAACGCCGCCTACGACTTCACGGTTCAGTACCTGCGCGGCGAGGTGCCGGGCGAGCCGCCCATCAAGCGCCGCCAGTTCCCCACCAAACAGATCGCGGTGGCGCAGATGCGCATCCAGCTGGAGAACATGAAGAGCCTCTTTGCGCGCGCCATTGCCGAGGCCAAACCCAACCCGAGCAAGGACGAGAAGATGCGCCTCTACGCCGCTCACTACAGCGTGATGGAAGGCGCCAACGACATCGCGCGCCTGGCGATCCGCACCTGCGGCGGCCAGAGCATGCTCAAGCACCTGCCGCTGGAGCGCCTGTACCGTGACAGCCGCTGCGGTGCGCTCATGCTGCCGTGGACGGCCGAGCTGATCCTGGACCGCATGGGCCGCGAGACGCTGTACGAGGCGGGTGAAAAGGACGTGTGAGACCCGCGCCGCCGTGCCGCGGTTCACGGTGATCCCGAGGCCCGTCATCTGCCGGATGAACAAGGTCCCTAGAATGCCTGGATGTCCCGATTTCCTTCCCTGACGCCAACCCTTTCACTGGCCCTGGCCGCGTGCCTGCTGTGGCCCCTGGCGGGCACCGCGAAACCCACGTCGACCAGTCCGGTTCGTGGCCCTGGGCACCCCCTGGCCGACATCCAGGGCAGTGATCCCTGCCGCGAATTCGTGGCCCGCCTGCCCAATGTGAAGGCGCCGCTGTGTGCCGCTGCCCATCTCAAACCCACCGTGGGCCGCTCGGTTCAGGGACGCACCCTGTTCCAGCGCGACGTGGTCGCACCCGAAGCCCGCATCCGCGTGCTGGTGGTCGGAGCCATGCACGGCGATGAGCTGTCGTCGGCCTCGGTGGCCTTGCACTGGATCCAGCTCGCCTTGCAGACCCCGTCCAATGCGCACTGGCGCTTCATCCCCGCGCTCAACCCGGACGGCCTCATGGTGCGCCCGGCCAAGCGTGTGAACGCCAATGGCGTGGACCTCAACCGCAACTTTCCCACGCCCAACTGGAAACGCGACGCCAAGGTCTACTGGGAAGAGCGCACGCGCAAGGACCCGCGCCGCTGGCCTGGCCCGAAGCCGCTGTCCGAACCCGAATCGCAATACTTCTACGACGAGATGGAGCGCTTCCAGCCCGACCTGATCGTCAGCATCCACGCGCCCTACGGCGTGCTGGACTTCGACGGTCCGAGCGTGCCGCCGGCCCGGCTGGGGCGCCTCTATCTCGACCAGGTCGGCATCTTCCCCGGCAGCCTGGGCAATTTCGGCGGCGTGCACAAGGGCATGCCGGTCGTCACCATCGAACTGCCGAGCGCTTTCCGCACGCCGCTGGATGCCGAGATGCGCCAGATGTGGCTGGACCTGCTGCGCTGGATGAGTGAGCGCGTGGTGCCCGAGCAGCCAGACCCCCGGGTGGTGCCGGTGAAGGCGAAGAAGACCGGCTGAGCGGTCCAGAACCGGTCGAACAAAAGCCCGCAGTTGCGGGCTTTTGTTCGGGTGGCTGGATCTTTGCCTCAGCTGGTGGTGGTGATGCGGCCGCTCTGGATGCCGGCGCGGTAGTGCTGGAGTTCGCGCTTCACGACCGGCATCAGGACGTACAGGCCGACGATGTTGGCCAGCGCCATGGCGAAGATCATCGAATCCGAAAAGTCGATCACCGGACCCAGGCCCATGCTGGCGCCCACCACCACGAAGACGAGAAACAGCAGCTTGAACGTGAGTTCCGACGCGAAGCTCTCGCCCAGCAGGTAGGTCCAGGCCTTCATGCCGTAGTAGCTCCAGGTGATCATGGTCGAGAAGGCGAACAGCACCACAGCCAGCGCCAGCACATACGGGAACCAGCTCACCGCGCTGCCAAAGGCCACCGAAGTCAGACCCACACCGGTGGCGCCACCGGCCTGCGCCGTGAGGCCGCCGGCGTCCACATGGCCGGTGATGATGATCACCAGGGCCGTCATGGTGCAGATCACCACGGTGTCGATGAAGGGTTCGAGCAGGGCCGCGAAGCCTTGCGACACCGGCTGGTCGGTCTGCACCGCCGAGTGCGCGATGGCCGCCGAGCCCACGCCGGCTTCGTTGGAAAACGCCGCCCGCTTGAAGCCCTGGATCAGCGCCCCCACCACGCCGCCCACCACACCTTCGGACGAAAACGCCCCGAGGAAGATCTGGCCAAAGGCCCAGGGCAAGCGGTCCACGTAGACGAACAGCACGACCAGACCCGAGATCAGATAGAGCCCGGCCATGAAGGGCACCAGTTTTTCGGTCACCCGGGCGATGGACTTGATGCCGCCGATGATGACCAGGCCCACCGACACCGCCATGATCAACCCGAACAGCCAGCCCTTGCCGGCGAAGAAGCTCGCGTCGCCACCGGTCACGCCCACGATCTGCTGGAAGCTCTGGTTGGCCTGGAACATGTTGCCGCCACCGATGGCGCCACCGACGCAGCAGATGGCGAAGAACACCGCGAGGAACTTGCCGAGGCGTGGGAAACCCTGTTCGGCCAGGCCCTTGGAGAGGTAACGCATGGGGCCGCCCGAGACGGTGCCCACGGCGTGGTTCACGTCGCGATACTTCACGCCCAGCGTCACCTCGGTGAACTTCGAGGCCATGCCCAGCAGGCCGGCCAGGATCATCCAGAAGGTGGCGCCGGCGCCGCCGATGCCCACGGCCACCGCCACGCCGGCGATGTTGCCCAGGCCGACCGTGCCCGAGACCGCGGCGGTCAGGGCCTGGAATGGCGTGACCTCGCCCGGCATGGACGGGTCGGAATAGCGCCCGCGCACGACCTGGATCGCGTGCGAGAAACCGCGCAGCTGGATGAAGCGGAAATTCAGGGTGAAGATCAGCGCCGCCAGGATCAGCCAGCCGACGATGAGCGGAAAGCTGGTGCCGCCGACCGGCACCGAATAGAAGATGGCGCCGGCCACCGCGTCGGAGTACGGCTGCACCGCGGCGCTGATGCGCGCGTCGAGGCTGTCGCCCTGGGCGCTGGCGGCACCGTGGGCCAGCAGCAGGGTGGCGCCGAGGCCGATGCCGCGCGGCAGGGCCCTGGAGGGTTGGGGGGTCATGTCTGTCTCCTGTCGTTTTAATGGTGCGGTCACGGGTGGTGCCGCGGTCTCCGGTGGCCGGTTCAGTCGCCGGATGTGAAAAGGCCGGGTGCTGCGGTGTGCAGCACCCGGCCAATGCGGGAAGTGTTCAGGCCTGTTGCGGGGGCGCTGCGTGGCGCAAGCGGCCGGCGTTGGCCGCTGCGCTGCGCCGCGCGGCAGGCTGGCCGACAAAGCCGAAGTTCATCGCCGGCACCTCGCCGCTGATGAGTTCGGCGAGGGCCTTGCCCGAGCCGGCGCCGTGTGTCCAGCCCAGCGTGCCGTGGCCGGCATTGACCCAGAGCTTGCCGACTTTCGTGCTGCCGATCAGCGGGATGTTGGTCGGTGTGGCCGGGCGCAGGCCGCACCAGAACTGCGGGTCGCCACCTTCTTCGGGCGTGCGCGTGTCGGCCACGCCGGGGAACACCTGCTCAATGCGCTTGACCAGCATCTGTGCCCGGGTGCGCGCCAGCGGCGTGTCCAGCGACAGGTCGAAGCCGCCGAGTTCGATGGTACCGGCCACGCGCAGCTGGTCGCCCAGGCGCGAGATCGCGATCTTGAGCTGGTCGTCCAGCAGGCTCACCTGAGAAGCCGCTTCGGGCTTGAGCAGCTTGAGCGTGGCGCTGTAGCCCTTGCCGGGGTAGATCGGCACGTGCACACCCACCTGCTTGAGAAGCGCGGTGGAGTAGGAGCCGGCGGCCACCACGAAAGCGTCGGCCTGGAGTTCGCGCGCCTGGCCCGTCGCCCGGTCGTGCACGCTCACGCTGTCCACCTGGCCACCGCTGGCGCGAATGCGCTGGATGTCGTGGCCCATCAGGGACAACATGCCCTGGTCTCGGCACAGCTGCGCCAGCTTCTGGGTGAAGGCCAGGCAGTCGCCCGACTCGTCGCTCTCGGTGTAGGTGCCTCCCACGATGCGGTCGGCGAAACTGCGCAGCGCAGGTTCGATCTTCAGCAGCTCGTCTTTGCTCACCACCTTGCGGTTCACGCCGTGGCGGCGCATCAGCTCGGCCGCGCCGCCGGCGTCGTCGAACGATTTCTGGCTGGTGTAGTAGTGGGCGATGCCCTTGGTGAGCCGGTTGTATTGCAGGCCGGTGCTGGCCACCACGTCTTTTAGCGCCGCGTGGCTGTAGCTGCCCAGGGCCACCAGCTGCGCCACGTTGCGTTCAAAGGCGGCGTCGTTGCACTGGCCCAGGAATTGCATGCCCCAGAGCCACTGCGCCGGGTCCAGCTGCGGGCGGAATTTGAGCGGACCCTCCGGGTCGAACAGCCACTTCAGCGCCTTCAGTGGCGCCTCGCGGTTGGCCCAGGGCTCGCAGTAGCTGACCGAAATCTGCGCCGCGTTGCCAAAACTGGTTTCCAGCGCGGCGTCTGCCTGCCGGTCGACCAATGTGACCTCGTGACCACGCTGCAGCAGATGCCACGCCGTGCTCACCCCGATGATGCCTGCACCCAGTACAACGACTCGCATGGCCCGCTCCTGAAAAAAGTGGAAAAACTGGGGCGAAGTATGGGAAAAACCGCGGTGTTAGTGAAGCGAAATTAAACTAAAATCTTCGGCATCATGTTGGCTAATGGAAGAGGCGCTTCGATCCCCGTGTGAAACGCGCGTCCCATTCGTCCACGTCACCGCCTCTTTTTCCCGTTGAACCGCATGAGCACTTTTGATCCCGACGCCCTGGAATGCCTGGCCGCCATCATCGAAGAGGGTGGTTTCGAGCGCGCCGCGCAGCGCCTGTCCATCACCCAGTCGGCGGTGTCGCAACGGCTGCGCGCGCTGGAGGCACAGGTGGGCACGGTGCTGATCGTGCGCAGCCGGCCGCTCAAGCCGACGCCGGCCGGCCAGCTCATGCTCAAGCACGCCAAGATGCAGCGCCTGCTGCGCGCCGACCTTGAAAAAGACCTCAAGGAACTCGCACCGAGCTCCACCGGCAATGGTCGCGAAGAAGAACGCATCTCGGTCGCCATCAACGCCGACAGCATCGCCACCTGGGCGCTGCCCGCGCTCAACGTGCTGGCGCAGGGTGGCCTGCCGATCGAAATCATCACCGACGACCAGGAATTCACCCACGAGTGGCTGCGCGAAGGCCAGGTGCTGGGCTGCGTCACCTCGCTCGGCCAGGCGTTGCGCGGCTGCAAGATGGAGGCGCTGGGCAGCATGGGCTACGTGGTGGTGGCGCAGGCGGCTTATGCGGCAGCGCACTGCCCCAAGGGCCTGAATGCGCACAACTTCCACAAGCTGCCCTTCGTCGCTTTCAACCGCAAGGACCACCTGCAGCACGGTTTCGTGGAGCAGGCCTTTGAGCTGCCGCGTGTCATGCTCAAACAGCTCTTCGTGCCCTCCAGCGAGGGCCAGGTGCGGGCGGTGCGGGCGGGCTGGGGCGTGAGCGTGTTGCCCGAGCTGAGCGTGCACGAACTCATCGCCAGCGGCGAACTGGTCAACCTCGCGCCGCGGCACCGGCTGGAGGTGGCCCTGTACTGGCACTGCTGGAACCTGAGTTCGGATGTGCTGGACGCGCTGAGCAGCGCGCTGCGAAGCGCCGCGGCGCAGAACCTGCATCTCGCTACGAACTGAAAGCGACTCTCATTCCTGCGGTGGAGGGACCAGAAAGAGATTCGCTGGCAATACGCGTTCCACGACAGTTATCACAACCAGGTCGGGCTTTTGCTGGCGAACCAAGTCCACGAACAACCGGGCTTGCTCATCCAGCGCTCGCCCCCAGTGCAGCTGGATGGTTTCGCGGAAGTTGGCGGCCATCAGGGGCGATTGCGCAATGCCGAAAGAATCGCGTAGCCAGAGCACTTTCAAATCATTGGCTGCGCCTTCGGTCACCACCTGAACGGTGTGACCCGGGTACTGCAGCCGCCCAAAATCGCCTGCTTTCAGCGCCTTGCCCGTGTCCATTTCTCGGACGTCGCTCTTGATCGCCTCGCGGTTGAGCAGTGCCGGATGGGGTTCCTGCTCCGTCAGGGTGGCCTGGATGCGCAGAAAACTGGCCAGATCACCGCCAATGCGGGTCCCTGTGTGATCGATGGTCGGTGGCGAAGTCAGGGCCCAGTTCAGACTCAGGCCCTGTTGCGTCAGCGTCTGGCGCAGGGTCTCCATGCTGATGGCGGCACCCCACATGTTCCAGTGCGTATCCGACCGGTAGTAGGTGTGTGGGGCGTCGTCGCCAGACAGTTGCCGAAGCGCTGGCGCAGGGTCGGCGATGAGCGGACGGGCCGGGCCGTCCAGCAGAGCACGGATCCGGGCGGTATGCTGCAGATTCGCCCAGTCCGGCAGATGGTCGTTGTAGATGCGGTGCTTGTCGGCCCCGACCACGACCGCAAAGGCCTTGACGCCCTGTGCTCGCAGCCAGCGATTCCAGGCCAGCAGGTTCTGACCCATGTCCCGAGCCAGACGGGCATCGTTGGCGGATTCTCCGAAGCGCTGTGCGCTGGTGTTGTTGTCGTGCCCGTCGCCCAGGTACAGCCAACCTTCCTGGCCTACAACCACGTTGGCCGGGCTGGTGCTCAGGCCGGTGCGCCAGGTCAGGGCAGAGAAGCGGGTCATCAGGAAGTCGCTGTTGAAAAGCAGCTGGACCAGCCGGTCCGTTTTCTTCTGACTGATCAACCGTTGCGCATGCGCCCGTGCCGACACCTCCGACAGATTGACCGCAGGCACAGCCAGCACCAAAGCCAGGCTGCAGGCCAGAAACACCTTGATGGCCGCTTTGTGCTTCATGTCAGAAATTGAAATAAAGGAAGACCGAGGATGTGGAGGCCATGGTGGCGACGAGCGCCACACCCATCAGCCCGGCGCAGGCCACTGTGGTGGGCCAGCCGATGCGCACATCCATCAGCCGGGCCGCATTTGGTCGGGTCAGGAGGAACATGGCTGCGGAGATGGCTGCCAGGTGGGGCACCTGCGCCACCATGGCCGCTGGCAGCCATTGCAGCCACAGGTCGATGGACCAGCCGCCCCAGGCGAAACCGGCGGTGGGTATGTCGTCCGCTGTTTTGGCCAGGGCGCCGGGCAGATCCACCATGCCCCTCAATACGCGTAGCGCGTCGTCCAGTGTGTTGGCCCGAAAGAACACCCAGGTCATGTTCACGAACAGGAAGGTGGTCAGCCAGGCCAGCATCCTGGGCATGCGCAGGCCCAGCGCTTTCCAGGCCCGGTGCACCACCAGCGCACCGCCGTGCAGGGCGCCCCAGATCACGAACATCCAGCTCGCGCCGTGCCAGAGTCCGCCGATCACGAAAGTGATGAAAAGATTGCCGTAGGTCATCCAGCCGGCGCCGCGGTTGCCGCCCAGGGGGATGTAGATGTAGTCCCGTAGGAAGCGGCCCAACGTCATGTGCCAGCGGCGCCAGAAGTCCTGGATGTCCAGTGACTTGTAGGGAGAGTTGAAGTTCAGCGGCAGCCGGATGTTGAACATCAGGGCGGCGCCCATGGCCATGTCGCAGTAGCCGCTGAAATCGAAATACAGCTGGAAGGTGTAGGACAGGCTGGTCACCCAGGCCTCGAAGAAGTCCAGGGTTTGCGGGTGGTCAAAGCCCTGGGTGGCCCAAGGAGCGAAGGTGTCGGCGATCACCACTTTCTTGAACAGGCCGACCGCAAAGATGCACAGCCCTGTGAGCACATGCTGGTGGTTCAGCACCCAGTTCCTGCGCCGGGCGAACTGGGGCATCATCTCGTGGTGGTGGACGATCGGCCCGGCGATCAGCTGCGGGAAGAAGGTGATGAACAGGGCGTACCGCAGAAAGTCGTACTCCCGTGTCTGGCCCCGGTAACTGTCCACCAGATAGGCGATCTGCTGGAAGGTGAAGAAGCTGATGGCCAGTGGCAACACCACCTTGGGCCAGTCCAGACCCCAGCCGGTCAGCCCGTTGATGTTGTCGGCAAAGAAGTTGGCGTACTTGTAGTAGCCCAACAGCACCAGGTTGCCAACGATCCCGATGATCAGCAGCGTGCGCCGGGGCACGTCGGATCGCATCGCCCGGCCCTTGGAGAGCTCGTTGCCGATCAGGAAGTTGAGCAGCAGGCTGCCCAACAGCAGCGGCAGGTGCTCCAGCTTCCAATAGCTGTAGAAAAACAGGCTGGCAAGCACCAGCCAGCCCTGTGCTGCGGTGGTCCAGTGCAGCCTGCACAGCCAGAAATAGACCACCAGCGTGGTCGGCAGGAACGCAAGCAGGAAGACGGCGGAATTGAAAAGCATGGCCCGCGATTATCCCGGGTCGCCCGTGGCGAAATACCCAGGAGCTGGGGCGCTCAGACCGCGCAAGAAACAGGCCCCTGTTGGGGCCTTGATTGGTGTTGCGAGTGGTGTGGTCAGGGGATCACTTCGGCATGACCACACTGTCGATCACGTGGATCACGCCGTTGTCGGCCACGATGTCGGTCTTCACCACGTTGGCCGCGTCCACCTTCACGCCGCCCATGGTGCTCACGGTCAGTTCGCTGCCTTGCACCGTCTTCACTTTGCCGGCCTTCACGTCGGCCGCCATCACCTTGCCCGCGACCACGTGGTAGGTCAGCACGGCGGTGAGCTTGGCCTTGTCTTTCAGCAAGGCGTCCAGATCGGCCTTGGGCACCTTGGCGAAGGCTTCGTCGGTGGGGGCGAACACGGTGAACGGGCCCTTGCCCTTGAGCGTGTCCACCAGGCCGGCGGCCTGCAGGGCCGTGGCCAGGGTCTTGAACGAACCGGCCGCAACGGCCGTGTCCACGATGTCGGCGGCCTGAGCGGTGAAGGCGCCGAAGGCGAGCGTGGCGGCGATGAGGGTCTTTTTCATACGGAACTCCAGTGAGGTTGGACAACAAGGATGGAAGCCGGCCATGCGGAGCAGCGGAGGTATTGACAGCTGCTTTCTCGCTCACCGGACTTCGGAACAACAGCGTCACCGGGTGGCTTGCCGATTCGGCTCACCCCGGCAAAGTCGGCCGTCGGAGCGAATATTACACTGTTTAGGATAAAAAGATACTGATCAGTATGTAACAAGACTTGTTGGTGCTTATGTCGACCTTGTCGTCAATTTCGGGCAGAATCCAGTCAAGCATTCAAAGGTTGTTCATGGTCAGCGTTGTCCTCAAGTCGTCCCCACCCGTCCCACCCAAGCGCAGCTTTCGCGAGCAGATGCACATCGCGCGCGAGGACGCCATCGTGTCGGCGGTGAACCGGTTGCTGGCCGAAAAAGGTTTTGAGGCGATGACGGTGGACGAAGTGGCGGCCGAAGTCGGCATCGCCAAGGCCAGCCTCTACAAGCACTTCCCGAGCAAGGAAGACCTGGCCGCGGCGGCCATGGTGCGGGTGATGGACCGGGCGCGTGCGTTCCTGGACACGCTGGATGCCCAGCGCCCGCCGCTGGAGCTGTTGCGCGAGGTGGCGCGCTGGACGATGGCGGTGCAACTGGCGGGCGAAATGCCGTCACTGCCGAGCGAAAACTCCAGCCTGCGCTCGGCGCTGACCACCAACAAGGCCTATGTTGATGGCCTGATGGACGTGAGCGATCGCCTCGGCGCCTGGATCACCGCAGCCCAGGCCGATGGCAGCCTGAACAGCGCCCTGCCACCGATCGCGGTGCTCTACACCCTGTATGCGCGCGCCTGCGACCCGGTGCTGGGCTTCCTCAAGGGTGCGGGGCTCTACAGCAACGAGCAGATCATCGATATGGTGCTCAGCACCTGCTTCGACGGCTTGAAGATGAGGTGACCCCCCGCGCCGCCTGCGGCGTCACCCCCTGAGGGGGCGATGCGAGTGGCCCGGCAAAGCCGGTTCCACCGCATCCTGGGTGGGGACATGCGCCGGAGGCGCATGGGAGCAGGCGAGGGGGCGTGAGCCCAGGGGCGCAGCGGAACCGGCTTTGCCGGGCCGCAGTGCGCCGTCCCCCCTCGGGGGGAAGCTGCGTGAGCAGCGCAGGGGGGCTTTACCTGACCAGCAACACCGGCACTTCGCAGTGCGCCAGCACCTGGGTGGTCACCGACCCCATGACCAGGTTGCCCAGGGCGCTGTGGCCGTGTGAACCCATCACCACCAGGTCGAATTTGCCTGCGTTGGCCGCCTTGGCGATCTGTTCGCCCGCCGTGCCGACCTTGTGCACGACCTTGGGTTCCATGCCGTGGCGCTTGAGAAACTTGACCACTGGCGCGGTGACCTTTTCGGCCTCTTCGGCGTAGTAGCTGTTGGCCACGTCGGCGCCCACGGCGGCCCGTGCGCGCGCGGGCAGGGGCAGCTGCACCGTGAACAGGGTGAGATCGTTGTTCGAGCCGAACATCTCTTCGTGGGTGGTCAGGTAAGCGAGCATTTTTTTGGTGTAGGCGCTGCCATCCACCGCGAGCAGGATCTTCATCAGGGTCTCCAGTTCATTGAGGTTGGCGCCGAGTTTACGGCCTGTCGGCGCGGGCCGGTACCCGCGCTGCACCCTGTGGGTTCACCGTGATCAGCTGGGTCGGCAGGAATCCCAGCTGTTCGTTCTTGTCGGCGTAGCCGAGCGGGTTGGCGACGATGCGGCAGCGGCCCAGTTGCAGGTCCTGCGGGCAGTGCAGATGACCGTGCAGCCACAGATCGGCCAATGGCAGCAGATCGTCCAGTCCATTGCAGAAACCGGCGGTGCCCGGGCTCAGGCCGTAGCGCGGATCGGCGCTGTGCAGGGTGGGGGCAAAGTGGGTGATCACGACCGTGGTGCCATCGAACGGCTGGGCCAGCGCCTGGCGCAGCCAGTCCTGGCATTCCAGCCCGAGCTCGCGCATGGACGCGGCATCGAACAGGCGCCCGTGGCGCTGCCCGTTCATCTTGTTCAGGTAGAAGTTGGCCGCGCGGAAGGCTTTCTGGCGCTGGTGCAGGCGGTGGGTGAGCGGATCGCGAGCGCGGCCTTTGGTCTGGGGCTGCGTGGCCAGGGCGTCGTAGTCGCTCCACAGCGTGGTGCCGATCAGCCGCACGCCGTCCAGCAACAGCGTCTCGCGCTCCAGCCACTGGATGCCCAGTCGGTCGCAGCTGGCGCGCAACCCGGCGTGCGCCTCGTCCACATCCAGCGCATCGTATTCGTGGTTGCCGGGCACATAGACCACCGGCACCGGCCAGGCCGCGTACTGCGGCAGGGGCGAGAAGCGCTGCAGGCACCAGTCGGGTTCGGCCATCACGCTGCCGTCGCGCCGGGTCTGGTAGGAGCCGATGTCGCCCGCGAGCACCAGCAGGTCGGCACCGGGGGCCGGCGTGGCGACAAAGTCGGGATTGGCTTCGAGGTGCAGATCGCTCAGAAGCTGGATGTTCATGCCCGCATTGTCGGATGAACAACGGGTTGCCCGTTCAGCGCACGACCAGCACCGGAACGTGTGAGTGGGCCAGCACCGCGGCGGTGACCGAACCCAACACCATGCTTTCGATCGCCGATTGACCGCGGCAGCCGATGACGAGCAGGTTGCTCTGGAACTGTTTGGCCGCCACCACCAACTCTTTGGCCGGTTCGCCCTGGCGCGTCACGCACAGCGGCGTGAAGCCGTGGGCCTGCAGGAACTGAGTGGGTTCCTCCAGCAGGGCGTTGTTGGCCGCCACGTCGTAGCGGTTGCCCTCGCCGGGCTGGACATTGAACAGCACGTGGTCGTAGAAGGGCCGGAACAGCAGTTCGTTGGAAACGATGTAGGTCAACATGCGCCGCGTGTAGCGGCTGCCGTCCACCGCCAGCAGAAGTTTCAAGGACATGGTGAGGTCCTCCCGGTGAAATTGCGATCTTCGTCACGTTTTTACACCCTGTCGACGTGAAAGCCCTGGACTGAAGCCCGCACCACCGCGTCCCTCAACCAGCTGTGGGCACTGTTGTGGGACGACTGGCGGTGCCACAGCGTGTCCACATGCACCGCGGGCACCGGTAGCGGCAGCTCGCTCAGGGCCAGCTCGTGTTCCATGCCGGTGGCGCCCACGAAATGGCGCGGCAACACCGTCAGCAGGTCGGTCGTCGCCACCACGCGCCCGGCGGTGAAAAACTGGTTCACGGTCAGCACCACGCGCCGCTGGCGCGAGAGTGCGGCCAGCGCTTCGTCAACGAAGCCAAACGGGCGCCCGGAGAAGCTCACCAGCAGGTGGCGCGCGGCGCAGTAGCTGTCCAGATCGATGGGGCGCCCGGCCAGCGGGTGGCCGCGGCGCATGACGACCACGTACTCGCCGTCGTACAGGCGCTGGTTCAGAAAGCGGGGGCTGTGTTCCTGCAGGTGGCTGGCGCTGAGCTCGGCCAGCACGCCGGGGAAATGGCCGATCGCCAGGTCCGCCGAGCCCGATTCCAGCAGCTCGCGCGGGTCGCGCGTGGTCAGCGGCAGCACCCGCAGGTTCACCCCGGGGGCTTCGTTTTCCAGGATGTCCATCAGGCCGGGCACCAGCTTGGCAGCGGTGGCATCGGCCATGGCGAGCACGAAGGCGTTGCGCGCGGTGGCCGGGTCGAAACCGCCCGGCGCCAGCGATTCGCGCAGCTGCTGCAGCGCGTCGCGCACCGTGGGCCACAGCGCCAGCGCCATGGGCGTGGGTTCCACGCCGTAACCCGAGCGCCGCACCAGCTCGTCGCCCAGCGTCTCGCGCAGCCGCTTGAGCGCGTTGCTCACCGCCGGCTGGGTCATGGCCAGGTTGTGGGCCGCCCGCGTGAGGTTGCGCTCGACCATCACCTCGTCGAAAACCCGCAGCAGGTTCAGGTCGAGGGTGCGAAAGTTCAGTTCATTCATATGATTTGTGAATGTAATTCATCACAAAAATAAATTTGCGTGACATGCGGGTTAACCCTAGTATCCACCTGTCCAAAAGACATTTCTTTCAAGGAGTCCGCCATGAGCACCATCTTTTCCCCCTCCCCCGCATCCCTGGGGTTGCCCCCCACCTCGTCGCCCGACGCAGCGGGTACCTACCGGGTCCGGCCCAGCCGCGATGGCGCCCGGGGGCTGGCCGCCTTGCTGCTGGCCGCCGCAGTGGCTGCGCTCGTGGTGCTGGCCGACCGCCTCATCAGCACCTGGGCCGACGGCCACCTGTTTCTCGCCTGGGTCGCTCTGTGGGTCGTGATCTTCGCGGGCCTGGCGTTGTTCGCGGGCACCGCCCGGAACCTGGCGCAGCGCACCCTGCGCTCGCTGGACAGCTGGTCGGCCACGCTGGCCGAAGCCCGTGCCGATATGCGCCTGTGGGAGCAGGCCCGCCGCGACCCGCGCCTGATGAACGAACTGATGCAGGCCCGCATGCGCGATACCGATGACGGCGACTTTGAAACCGCGCTGGCGCCCATGGGTCTGGAGCCCGGTGTGGTGCAGAAGCCGGTCAGCGGCTGGGGACGTTTCCCCGAGCGGCTCGCCGAAAGCCGTGCGCGCAACATCCACCTGTATTACATCTGACGCCGTCGGCGCCACCGCCGGGCCGAAAGGCCTGAGCCACAGCAAAAAAGCCACCGGGTCCGGTGGCTTTTTTTTTCGCCCGGACCGTTCATCCGGGGGCGTGGCGCTGGAAGGGCAGATCGTGCCCTTCCAACGTGTTTCCTCAGGCGGCCAGGCGTTTTTCCAGCTCGGCCTTGGTGTCGACCAGGGCCTTCGGCAGGTGGTAGGCCAACTGCTCGAAGTGCGACTCGTGCAGCTTGAGTTCGTCAACCCAGGCGGCTTTGTCGATGCTGGTCACGGTCTTGAACTGTTCGGCGCTGAAGTCCAGGCCGGTCCAGTTGATTTCGGCGTAGGTCGGGGCGGTGCCGAACATCGTGGTTTCGCCCTGGGCGGAGCCTTCGATGCGGTCGATCATCCATTTGAGCACGCGCATGTTGTCGCCATAGCCGGGCCAGACGAACTTGCCGTCGGCATCCTTGCGGAACCAGTTTACGCAGAACATCTTGGGCAGCGAATGACCCTGAGCCTGCAGTTGGTCGCCCATGTCGAGCCAGTGCTGGAAATAGTCGCTCATGTTGTAGCCGCAGAACGGCAGCATGGCGAACGGGTCGCGGCGCACCACGCCCTGCGCGCCAAAGGCGGCGGCGGTGGTTTCGCTGCCCATGGTCGCGGCCATGTACACGCCTTCGGTCCAGCTGCGGGCTTCGGTCACCAGCGGCACGGTGGTGCTGCGGCGGCCGCCGAACATGAAGGCATCGATGGCCACGCCGTTGGCGTCGTCCCATTGCGGGTCCAGCGCCGGGTTGTTGCCGGCGGCCACGGTGAAGCGCGAGTTCGGGTGCGCGGCCTTGGCGCCGGTGGTCTTGGCGATCTCGGGCGTCCAGTCCTTGCCTTGCCAGTCGATCAGGTGTGCGGGCACGCCGCCACCGTCTTTCTCCATGCCTTCCCACCACACGTCGCCGTCATCGGTCAGCGCCACGTTGGTGAAGATCACGTTCTTGTCCAGCGAGCGCATGCAGTTCGGGTTGGTGTGCATGTTGGTGCCGGGGGCGACGCCGAAGTAACCCGCTTCGGGGTTGATGGCGTAGAGCTTGCCGTCGGCGTGCGGTTTGATCCAGGCGATGTCGTCACCGATGGTGGTGACCTTCCAGCCCGCGAAACCGGCCTCGGGCGGCACCAGCATGGAGAAGTTGGTCTTGCCGCAGGCGCTGGGGAAAGCGGCGGCGACGTGGTACTTCTTGCCTTGCGGATTGGTCACGCCGAGGATCAGCATGTGCTCAGCCAGCCAGCCCTGGTCGCGGCCCATGTTGGAGGCGATGCGCAGCGCGAAGCACTTCTTGCCCAGCAGCGCGTTGCCGCCATAGCCCGAGCCGTAGGACCAGATTTCACGCGTCTCGGGGAAATGCACGATGTACTTGGTGGTCGGGTTGCAGGGCCAGGTGCTGCTGTCCTTCTGGCCTTCGGCCAGCGGTGCGCCCACGGTGTGCATGCAGGGCACGAAGGTGCCGTCGGTGCCGAGCACGTCGTACACGGCCTTGCCCATGCGCGTCATCAGCTTCTGGTTCACGGCCACGTAGGCGCTGTCGGTCAGCTCGATGCCGATGTGAGCGATGTGCGAACCCAGCGGGCCCATGGAGAACGGCACCACGTACATCGTGCGGCCCTTCATGCAGCCGTCAAACAGCGGCTGCAGGGTCTGGCGCATCTGGGCCGGTTCCATCCAGTTGTTGGTCGGGCCCGCGTTTTCTTTTTTCTCAGAGCAGATGAAGGTGCGGTCTTCCACGCGCGCCACGTCCGACGGGTCGGAGCAGGCCAGGAAGCTGCCCGGGCGCTTGGCGGGGTTGAGTTTCTTGAAGGTGCCAGCGGCCACCAGCTGCTGGCACAGGCGGTCATATTCTTCTTGGCTGCCATCGCACCAGACCACGTCGGCCGGTTTGCACAGGGCGACCATGTCGGCCACCCAGGCGATCAGCCGGGCGTTTTTCACGTAGACGGGTGTGTTGAGGTTGAGGCCCTGCATCACGGGAGAATTCATGGAAATGGCTCCAGAAGTTTGTAAAGCGGCAAGCCCAAGAGACAGCAACAGCCGCTGGCCACAAACAAATGGGCGGGCGGCTGGTCAAGATCCCTTGGGCAAATAAGGGCGGTCGGCGCTCGGTGCTGCGGTGCGGATGGCAGGTGCAGCCAGATGGGCAAAAGGCGGGTGGATGGACCCGGGTTTTGATCCGCGTGTCGGCCAAAACCCCAATTTTATGAAAGTGGCGGGTCAGTTACCGGCAAGTTACATGCAAAACTTGCATAACCTGATGCGCCAATTGATCGATGGCCTTCCGGATCTGCCCTGATCCAGATGCCGGTCGGACAAGAAAAAAGCCGAAGGCCCTGGCGGGCGTTCGGCTGGACGCTGCCTGACGGCGGCTTCAGGCCATGAAGACGGCGATGAAGGCCAGCAGGAAAATCAGCACGCCACCGGCCACAGGCAACACGATGGGCATCAGGGGGACGATGGACTCCACCACGTCATGGGGCTGGTCGCTGTGGTTGTCGTGTTCGTGGTGGGACATGGTTTCTCCAGGGTATTTGACAAATATCAACAAGATTTTAAGGGCAGCGGGCGTCCTGGCGCTGGCCCGGGACTCGTGACATACCCTGACCAGGGCCTAAGGCAACGCTGAACAAGTCCCTCGTGGCGCGCGCATCCCTGCTGCGGGCGGTCTGCTGCGTTGCAAATCCTCGTGATACCGCCCGGTATCACAGCGGTTTGCGCCTTGCATCCCATCCCGCAGCCGGGCGCGCGCATCCACGGGGACTTGTTCAGCGTTGCCCTAAAGCAGGGCGTAGGTGGTGCTGGCCCGGCAGACGCTCTTGCCGTCGCCCGCGGCCACGATGTCGATTTCGCCGAACACCAGGCTCTTGCCCGCCCGGATCACGCGGGCCGTGACCAGCGCGTCCTGGTTGGCCAGCGGTTTCAGGAAGCTGGTGTTGAGCTGCACGGTGGTCATGGGCCGCTGGTTACCGAGCTGCGTCACGATGGCCAGCACCATGGCGGTGTCGGCCGCCGCCATCAGCGCCTGGCCGCACACCATGCCGCCGATGCGGCTGAGTTCGGGGTTCTGCGGCAGGCGAAGCGTGACCTCGCCGGGGCCGAAACCCTGCACCCGCAGGCCCAGTGCCTGGACCCAGGGGGCGAACCAGTCGCTCAGCGCGGACTGCAGGGTATCGGTGGTGACCGCGGGCGCGGTGTCGGAGGTGTGCAGGGCAGATGTCATGGGTCGCGTCAGGGTTCGTTGTTGCGGCGGAAACGGGACAGCCAGTGTTCCATGAGTTTGCCCGCGGCCTCGCGCCCGCCCAGGCCGAACGAGAGCGCGACGGCCACGGCCACGGCGCCCAGCGTCAGGCCGAAGGCGAGGTTGACGATGTCGTCGGCGATGCCCATGGCGCGCAGGCCCATGGCCAGCACCAGGGCCAGGATGGCGAAGCGCGCGATACGGGCCAGCCCCTGGCTGTTGGCACCGCTGGCGCGGTCAATCGCGGTGTAGGCCACATTGGCGAGCCAGAAGCCGATGACCAGGATGGCCGATCCGAACAGCACGTCGCCGCCAAAGGTGATGAAGGTGGTCACGACACCGCTGACCTGGCTGAAGCCGAGCTGGGAGGCCGCCTCGACCGTGGCGAACAGCATGGCGAAAAACATCGCGACGTGACCCACAAAGCTGGAGGCGCTGGTTTTCTCGAAGGCGTGCGCCATGCCGATGCGCGCAGGCAGGGTGTCAAAACCCATGGTCGCGAGCAGGCTGGCCAGCAGTTTGCTGGCAAACGACGCGACCAGCCAAGTGATCACCAGGATCAGCGCGGCGGCAATGATGTGTGGCACGGCGGCCAGGATCATGGCCAGCATCTGCGTGGCCGGCTGCGAGATGGCTTCGATCTTGAGCACCTCGAGCGCGGCGATCAGCGAGGTCAGGAACACCGCCACAAACACCAGCAGGCCGATCACGCTCGAAATCTGCACCGAGCTGGCGAAGCCGGCACGGTTGCCCAGCTTGTCCACACCGGCGGTGCGCGTGAGGTTGGTGGTTAGGTTGCGCAGCACCGTGGCCACGATCCAGCCCACGCCACCGATGACGAAAGCCGCCACGACGTTGGGCAGAATGTCCAGTGTCTTGGCCACCATGTCGCGCAGCGGATCCAGCAGACCCTGCATTTCCAGTGCGCCCAGGATAGCGGGCACGAACAGCAGGATCACCAGCCAGAACAGGGCGTCGGCCAGGCTCTCGCTGATGGGCGACATGTCGGCGTGTTCAGAGAGTTTCTCGTCGAGCGAGCTGCGGTCGAGCTGCTTCTGTGTCACCGTGCGTACCAGGCTGGCCACCAGCCAGGCCACCAGCGCCAGCACCAGACCCGCGAGCAGGCGCGGCGCGTATTCGAACACCTTGGTGATCAGCGCGCTGAAGGGGCCGGACACCATCGCCAGGTCCAGCGAATTGAAGACCGCCATCAGCGTGACCAGGATCACCGCCCAGAACATGCCCAGGGCCACCGCGCCCTCGATGTCCACACCGTTGCCGGTGAGGCGGCTGAAGCGGTGGTTGACGCCGGCAAAGCCCAGGCTCTTGCGCACGGCGGCGCGCACCAGCACGGCGATGAACCAGCCCAGCACAAAAATGGCCAGGGCCCCCAGCAACTGTGGAATGTGGCCGCCCAGGCTGTTCTGCAAGGACTCCCACAAGGCGTTCATGTTCATGGTTTTTCTCCTGTGAACGGGTCAAACACCGGACCATGATGCAAGTGGGGGCATGACACGTCAACCTCTGGTGAAAAAGCGTTCACCGGAATAGCGTGTTTTGAGATCGGAATGCGCGGACATGCCGGCCATTGCCAGCAGATGTGAAGCAGGCGCAACCGTGTCGGCGGGCGCAGGCCGGCGCCGTGCCGGGCCTTCAGATCACCGTGGCTTCAAAGCCCGCGGCCTGGAGGTGCTCGATCACCAGCGCCAGGTGTTCGCGGCCGCGGGTCTGCAGCACCAGCTCGATCGCCACGTTCTGCGCCGCCAGCAGCGTGAAGGCGCGCTGGTGGTGCACCTCGTCGACGTTGGCGCCGGCGTCGGCCACGATGGCGGTGATGCGCGCCAGGTTGCCCGGCACGTCGCGCGCGTTGACCTGGATGCGGGCCAGCCGCCCGGCGCGCACCATGCCGCGTTCGATGATGGAGGCCAGCAGCAGCGGGTCGATGTTGCCGCCGCAGAGCACCAGACCGACCTTCTTGCCGGCAAAGCGCTGCGGGTGTTTGATCAGGGCCGCGAGACCCGCCGCGCCGGCGCCTTCCACCAGGGTCTTCTCGATCTCCAGCAGCATCACGATGGCCTGCTCGATGTCGCCTTCGTCCACCAGCACGATGTCGTCCACCTTGTCCCGGATGATGGCCTCAGTGATCGCGCCGGGTGTGCCGACCGCGATGCCCTCGGCGATGGTGCTGTTGCCCTGGGGCAGGTGCGTGCCCTTGATGGCGTTGAACATGGCCGGAAACCGCTCGGTCTGCACGCCCACGATCTCGATGCCCGGCTTGATCGCGCGCGCCGCCGTGGCCATCCCGCCGATCAGACCACCACCACCGATCGCGATCACCAGCGTGTCCAGATCGGGCTGGACGCGCAGCATCTCCAGCGCCACCGTGCCTTGCCCGGCCACGATGGCTTCATCGTCGTAGGGGTGCACAAACACCAGGCCGTCGCGCGCCGACAGCTCTCGCGCGTGGGTCCGGGCCTCGTCCAGCGTGTCGCCGTGCAGCACCACCTCGGCACCAAAGCCGCGTGTGCGTTCAACTTTCACGCCCGGCGTGAAGCGCGGCATCACGATCACCGCACGAATGCCCAGGCGCTGCGCGTGGTACGCCACGCCCTGGGCATGGTTGCCGGCGCTCATGGCCACCACGCCACGGGCCCGTTCGTCGGCGCTGAGCTGCGAGAGCTTGTTGCAGGCACCACGCTCCTTGAACGAGGCGGTGTACTGCAGGTTCTCGAACTTCAGGAACACCTGACAGCCGAGTAGTTGGGAGAGCGTGCGCGATTCCACACAGGGTGTGTCGAGCACCTGGCCCGCGATCCGCTGCGCGGCGGCTTCTATGTCTTTGAGTTCCAGCATGGCGCGATTGTGGCCCGGCAAGCCCGGAAGCGGCCCCCGGGAAAAGCCCCACAAATTCGTCATACATGCTCCATCAATCACTTCCATGATGGATCAAGCTGAGTTATGGTCCGCTTCAAAGCCGGTATCTGGTCCGCCGTCCCCTGTTGTCACGACTGGAGGTAGTCCGAATGAGCAAACGCCTGTTGCAGCCTGTCTGGCCTGTGACACGCACGGTGTCCGAGCCGCGTGCGGGTGCCGAGGCGCGCCACACGGTGTCGCCGGATGCGCGCGTGTTCGTGCCGCCGGGACTGCGCCAGGCCCCGGTGCTGGACCTCATGTGTTCGCACTTCGTGCTCAGTCTGGCGGCGCGCCAGGGGCCGCGTTTCAACGTGCGGCGCGACCTCAACACCCTGCTCGCGCTCGCCGGTCGCCACCTCATCTGGCCGCTGACGGTGTTGCACCGCCTGCGGGACTTTCTGGAGCGCCGCTGCAAGGGCAACGAACTCTGGAGCGGTTTCGAGAAACTGTCCACCGCGGCGTTCATGGAGCGCTACGGCGTCTGGCGTGGACCCTATGAAGAAGGCACGCTGTTCTTCTACCTTGACGAATACGCCAAGGAGTCGCCGAAGGACCTGCTCGCCGTGCTCGCCGTGACCGGTGACTGGCTGAGCCAGTCGCTCAAAAAGCAGTCCACCCTGGTGGAGAAGAACATCGACGCCCTGGCCGGCCTGCTGCAGCTCAACCGCGCCGAGCGAGCCCTGCTGCTCTACGGCACGCTGGCGCGCTACCAGCGCGACCTGCGCTCCATCCTGGTGGAGTTCAAGGTCAACAACGCACCCGAGGCCTATGCGGCGATTGCGGATGTGGCCGGCGTCAAGGCCAGCGAGGTGGGCGAGGCGCTGCGCGCCGGCTCGCGCCTGGAGCGCATCGGCATGGTGGAGAACCTGATCTCCGAGCACAACATCACCGACCTCGCCGACCTCATGAAGGTCAGCGAAAAGCTGCCACCCGTGCTGATGCGCGAGTACCGCAACCAGAGCGAGCTGATGGCGGTGTTCACCCGCCCGGCCGCACGCTCGGCGCTCACCAGCAAGGACTTTGAATACGTGGGCGAAGACGTGCGCCTGCTCTGCGCCTTGTTGCGCGAAGCGGTGGCGCGCAAGGAGCCTGGCGTCAACGTGCTGCTCTACGGACCGCCCGGCACCGGCAAGACCGAGCTCGCGCGCGTGGTGGCGCAGGCGGCGGGGCTGGAGCTGTTCGAGGTGGAATACGCCGACCGCGATGGCAACGCGCTCAGCGGCCGCGACCGCTACCGCTCGCTGCAGATCGCCCAGGTGTTTCTCAAGGGAACGGCCCAGTCCGCGTTGCTGTTCGACGAAGTGGAAGACGTCTTTCCGCCCATCTCCAGCGAAGCGGCGCAGATCATTGCACGCGCCGAACACGTCGCCGCACCCCATACGGGCAGCGTCAGTGGCAAGGCCTGGGTGAACCAGATCCTCGAATCCAACGCCGTACCCACGCTGTGGGTCACCAACCGCATCGAACAGATCGACCCGGCCTTCCGCCGCCGCTTCGCCTACCACCTCGAACTCAAGAGCCCGCCGCCCGGCGCGCGCGAGCAGCTTGTGCGCAAGACACTGGAAGGCGCTGCGGTGTCGGACGCCTTGGTCGCGCGCCTCACCGAGCGCAAGGGGCTCACGCCGGCCCAGATTCGCACCGCCCTGCGCTTTGCGCAGCTCGCGGCCCATCCGGCCAAACCCGCGGCACGCCGGGGCACCAAGCACCGAGCCTCCGATGCCCCGATGCTGGACGACCTGATCGAACGCCAGCTGAAGAACGCCGACCAGGCCCTCGGGCGGCAGCCCGACCTCGCGTTGCGCCCGAGCGTGACGCAGTACAGCCTGGACATGCTCAACGTCGAATCGCGTTACGAGTTGCCGCGCATCGTCGCGGCGCTCAAGGCGCGCGGGCATGGCTGCCTGTGTTTCCACGGCGCGCCCGGCACCGGCAAGACCGCGCTCGCCGAACACATCGCCCAGCAGCTGGAGCGCCCGCTCATGATCCGACGCGCCAGCGATCTGGTGAGCAAGTTCGTGGGCGAGACCGAGCAGCAGATGGCCGCCATGTTCCGCGAGGCGCAGGCCGAAAAAGCGGTCTTGCTGCTCGACGAAGCCGACAGTTTTCTGCAGGACCGGCGCGGTGCCCAGCGCACCTACGAAGTGACCGAGGTCAACGAGATGCTGCAAGGCATGGAGCGTTACGACGGCATCTTCATCTGCACCACCAACCTGATGGACAGCATCGACCAGGCGGCGCTGCGGCGCTTCACCTTCAAGATCCACTTCAAGCCGCTGACCGCCCCGCAGCGCGAAACCATGTTTGTCGTGGAGGCGCTGGGTGGCGAGGCGGCGGCGCTGGAGCCCGCGTTGCGCGAGCGCCTGTCCAGGCTCGATCAGCTGTGCCCGGGTGACTTTGCGGCGGTGAAGCGCCAGGTGGAGATCCTGGGAGAGTCCATCGAGCCGGTCGAATTCCTCGCCCAGCTGGAGGCCGAGCACCGCATCAAGCCGGGCGTGCGCGAGGCGCGAAAAATCGGGTTCTAGTCGCGCCGGTGGGTGTTGCGCTGGTTGTCCAGCGCGAGCCGTGCAAACCGTGGAAGCACCGATGCCGCTTCGGGCGTGTCTTTCAGCTGGCTCGTGATCTGCGCTGCGTCGCGCCCTTCGTGCGCGAGAGTCGGGCCCAGCCCGTCCAGATAGGCCTTGAGGGCTTCGGCGGAAAACTCGGGGTGGAACTGCACACCCCAGGCGTTGGGGCCGACACGGAAGGCGTGGTGTGGTTCGTGCGCATTGCCCGCCAGCAGCACCGCGCCCGGTGGCAGGCGGCGCACCGACTGCCAGTGCGTGGCCTGGGCATCAAACTCGTCGGGCAGGGCGCCCAGCAAGGGGTCCGTCTGCGCGGCCGCGTGGCGCTGCACGCGCACGGTGCCGATCTCCACGCCCTCGGGGTGGTGGGCCACCTCACCGCCCAGCGCGTGGGCCAGCAGCTGGTGGCCGTAGCAGATGCCCAGCACCGGCGTTTCTGCCCTCACCGCCTGTTGCAGCCAGGGCACCAGCGCCTCGCTCCAGGTCTCACGCTCGCTGACCATGGCGTGCGAACCCGTGAGCACGATGCCGGCCAGCGTCTCGGGCGCGGGCGGCGGCGTGTCGCCAAGCGGGTCGTGGGTCTGCACCTCGGCGCCACCGGCGCGCAGGCCGGCCGCGATCCAGTCGTCGAAATCACCGAGGCGTTCGCGGATGTGGTCGTGCGTGCGACCAGTCTGGACGATGAGCAGGGGGCGGGGTGAAGTCATGCGGCGATTTTAGGAAGCCCGCCGCAACGAAAGAACGCCCAAGAAAAAGCCCGTCTCAAGGACGGGCCAAATTTGGAGACCATCAAGAAAAGAAAGACAGGGGGAGAAGCGGGCGCCGGAGCGAAGTGCCTCAACCCAGAACGCCGTGGAACCGGCTTCACCGGGCCGCCAGCGTTGCCCCCTGGGGGGTTGACGCGCCTTTAGGCGCGGCGCGGGGGGGTCAATGCAGCAACGCCATCGGCCCCGAAGGCAGCTCTTCCGACGTGTGGTCCGGGTGGTGATCGACGAAGAAACGCAGCTTCTGGTCCAGCCGGGCGACGCGGCGGTTGGCCTCGTTTTCGCAGTGGTGCTTGGAAATCAGGTTGAACAGCTTGCCGCGCAGGAACCACAGGTCCTTGGGGCTCTGGCAGCAAACCAGGGCCGCGTGCATGCGGGTGCGGATGGGGTCCTTGATGTCGGCCATGGCTTCGTGGAATTCGTCCACGAGAAAGTCCATCTCCAGCACTTGCGTGTCGTGGTAGTTGTCTTTTTTGGTCCTCTTGAACCAGGGCAACTTGAAAAACATGCTGTGCTCCATCGGGTGTGTTCGCCGGCCACGGACAGGATATTCCCGGGCTCACCAAGAACATCGGCAGATGGGGCTGCGCCTTGAGGCTTCATGGGGTCGAAAACCCCGGATCCCCGACGAGTGGTCGACCCTGGGCGAAGGGGTCAGACGATGGTTGACACCTGGCTCCCGCCAGGCGCCAAACCCTCATTCAAAAGCACTCACGACCCGCAGCACCTCGGCGCCATAGGCCTCGCGCTTTTTCTGGCCGATGCCGGCCACACCATCCAGATCGGCCATCGAGCGTGGTTTCTGAGCGGCGATCGCGCGCAGGGTGGCGTCGTGAAAGATCACGAACGCCGGCAGGTTGTGTTCGCGCGCCACTTCGGCGCGCCAGGCCTTGAGCGCGTCCAGGCATTCGCGTTCGGCCAGCGAGAGCGGCTGGCCGTCGGGCGCCAGCGCCGCCTGGCTGCTGCGGCCGCTCTTGCTGCGCGACGCGGTTTTCTTCTTCTCGCTCAGTGGCCGCAGCCAGACCTGGGTTTCACCCTTGAGGATGGCGCGCGCCGCGTCGGCCAGGTGCAGGGTGTTGAAGTGGGCCGAGTCCACGTGAATCGCTTCGCGCGCGACCAGCTGGCGCATCAGCGCGCGCCACTGCGTTTCGCCCAGGTCGGCGCCGATGCCGAAGGTGCTGAGCTTGTCGTGGCCGTACTGCGTCACCTTCTCGGTGATCTTGCCGCGCAGGATGTCCATGATGTGGCCGGCGCCGAAGGCCATGCCGCTGGACTGCTGCACGCGGTAGATGCACGAGAGCAGCTTGCGCGCGGACTCGGTGCCATCGTCCAGCGCGGGCGGGCTGATGCAGTTGTCGCAGTTCCCGCAAGGCTGGCTGGCCTCACCAAAGTAGGCCAGCAGCCGCACACGCCGGCAGTCGCTCGCTTCGGCCAGCGTGAGCAGGGCGTCGAGCTTGCCGCGCAGCACCTGCTTGAACTCGTCGGCCGCGGGGCTTTCGTCGATCATGCGGCGCTGGTTCACCACGTCCTGCAGGCCGTAGACCATCCACGCCGTGGCGGGCTCGCCGTCGCGCCCGGCGCGACCGGTCTCCTGGTAATAGCCTTCGATGTTCTTGGGCATGTCCAGGTGGGCCACGAAGCGCACGTCGGGCTTGTCGATACCCATGCCGAAGGCGATGGTCGCGACCATGATCACGCCTTCTTCACGCAGGAAGCGGTCCTGGTGCCGCTGCCGCACGGCCGCGTCCAGGCCGGCGTGGTAGGGCAGGGCGTTGAGGCCCGCGTCGCACAACATGCCGGCCACTTCTTCCACCCGCTTGCGCGACTGGCAGTAGACGATGCCGGCGTCGTGGCCGCTCGCGCCCATGTGTTCGTCGCGGATGAAGCGCAGCAACTGGGTCGATCCGTCCTTCTTCTCGACGATGGTGTAGCGGATGTTCGGCCGGTCGAAACTGCTGATGAAGCGCCGCGCGTCCTGCAGCTGCAGGTGGTTCACGATGTCTTCGCGCGTCAGGTCGTCGGCCGTGGCGGTGAGCGCCACGCGCGGCACGCCGGCAAAGCGCTCGTGCAGCACCACCAGCGCGCGGTACTCGGGCCGGAAGTCGTGGCCCCACTGGCTCACGCAGTGCGCTTCGTCGATGGCAAACATCGAGAGCTTGCCGCGCTCGTGCAGCGCGTCCAGCAGCGCCAGGAAGCGCGGCGTGGTCAGGCGCTCGGGCGCGGCGTAGAGCAGGGTGATCTCGCCACGCAGCATCTGCTTTTCGATCGCCTGCGCCTCTTCGCTGCTGAGGCTGGAATTCAGGAAGGCCGCGGCCACGCCCGCTTCGAGCAACGCGCCCACCTGGTCGTGCATCAGCGCGATCAGCGGCGAGACCACCACCGTCAGGCCCAGGCCGCCGCGCGCGCGCACGATGGCCGGGATCTGGAAACACAGCGACTTGCCGCCGCCCGTGGGCATCAGCACCAGCGCGTCGCCACCCTCGCTCACATGCTGCACGATCTCGGCCTGCGGGCCACGGAACGCGTCGTAACCAAACACCTCCTGCAGCACACCGGCGCAGGCTTCCAGGGTTTCACCGTTTTCCGAAATATCAATCATGTGAAGTGCGGTGCGAAACTGGTGACTTGGGGCGGCCGATGGTTAGGCGCCAGCGCGCAGACAGTGCTTCAGCACGGCAAGCGACGGCAACAACGCCATCGGGCGATCCCAAGACACCGGTCACATCTGCTCCCAGGGCAGGCCGTCATACCGCCAGCCGTTGAGCGACGAGCGTTTGAACGCGTCGTTCAGTTCGCCCTCGAAGCCGTGTACCACGTGCGCCACGTCGGCAAAACCGGCCGCCTCCAGCGCAGCGCCCGCGTCCAGCGTGCGCTTGCCACTGCGGCAGATCAGCAGCACGGGGCGGTCCTTGGCGCTGGCCTCCGCTTCCACCGCGGCGGCAAAGCGCGCCGGGTCGGGCGTGAGGTCCGGGTACTCGTACCAGGGGATGTTGTCCACGCCGGGCGGACGGCCCACGTAGAGCGACTCGATCTCCATGCGCACGTCCAGGAACAGCGGCGGTTCCTGGCCCAGCGCCGTGCGGCGCTCGGTTTCGGCCTGCAGCCAGGCCCAGGCTTCCTTCGGGAGCAGGTGTTTCATAGGCGGCTATTGTCGGACATGCGCAGACAACAGCCGCCGGGGTGCTCAGGTGGCGACGGGTCGGCGGTGCGCCCAGATCAGAGGGTTCGCGGGAGACCGACCCCGAACGGACCCTGCTTACTCAGCCGCAAGACGGATCAAGCGCTTGCCCAGGTTCTCGCCCCGGTACAGGCCCGCGATCGCATCGGGCGCCTGCTCCAGGCCTTCCAGCACGTCTTCGCGGTAGCGGATCAGGTCGTCTTTCACCCAGGTGGTCAGGGCGCTGATGCCCTCGGCAAAGCGGTCCGCGTGATCGAAGATCAGAAAGCCCTGCATGCGTGCCCGCTTCACCAGCAGGTGTCGCTCCACCCGCGGCCCCTGCGGTGGCGGGTTCCACGAAGCCACGGAGGCCGTGCCGCAGATGACGACCCGCGCGCCCACCGCCAGGTGCTTGAGCACGGCGTCGCTGATCTCGCCCGCCGTGTTGTCGAAGTACACGTCAATGCCCTGCGGGCAGGCCTCGGCGAGGGCTTCGTCCAGGTTCCCCGCCCGGTAGTCGATGGCCGCATCGAAGCCAAACGCGCTGCGACACAGCGCGGTCTTCACAGGCCCGCCGGCAAGACCCACCGTGCGGCAACCGTGGATCTTCGCGATCTGCCCCACGCACGACCCCACCGAGCCCGCGGCAGTGGACACCACCACCGTCTCGCCCGCCTGGGGCTGGCCGATATCGAGCAGCGCAAAGTAAGCCGTCAGTCCATTGATGCCGAGCACGCCGAGTGCCGTGGAGATGGGCAGACCGCTGGCTTCATCCACCCGCCGCAGGATCGCCGATGCATCCACCACTGCAAAGTCCTGCCAGCCCAGCAGGCCCGCCACCACGTCGCCCACATGCCAGGCCGCGCTGCGTGAAGCCACGATGCGCCCCACGGCGAAGGAGCGCATCACGCCCCCGATGGGCACCGGCTCCGAGTAGTTGCCCACGCTGCTCACCCAGCCGCGCATCGCGGGCTCGACCGACAGGTAGAGGTTGCGCACCACCACCTGGCCCTCGGAGGGCTCGGCCACCGGCGCTTCGACGATCTCGAAGTGTTCGGCCTGCGGGATGCCGCTGGGGCGGGTTTTCAGGAGGACCTGGCGGTTGATGGAGGTTTGCATGTTTGCTGGACTTTCTGGACTTTCTGGACTTTTCGGGTGTTGGGAGTCCGCTTCGCCGGGCGAGCTTGCGCCCAAATCAGCGGTTTGCCAATGTGGTTCCTGCCCATGTCTTGTGCCGGCGGATTGTGGCGAGCACCGGGGCCGCGTTCCCATGCCTGGCTGAATCCCGGCCTTGGGTGGGTCTACCACCCGCCGCTCGAGTCCGTCCCAAGCACACTTCCTACAATCTCCCCATGAACGCTCAACTGAAATACACCCGCGCCCAGGCGCTGCCCGACATCCTCTCGCAACGCATCGCCATCCTCGATGGCGCCATGGGCACCATGATCCAGCGCTTCAAGCTCGGCGAGGCGCAGTACCGCGGCGAGGGCTACAGCGGCCCGGACGGCGCCGGTGAGCGTTTCAAGGATTTCCCGCGCGACGTGAAGGGCAACAACGAGTTGCTCAGCCTCACGCGCCCCGACGTGATCCGCGACATCCACGAGAGCTACCTCGCCGCCGGCGCCGACCTGATCGAGACCAACACCTTCGGCGCCACGACCATTGCGCAGGAAGATTACGGCATGGCCGATCTGGCGCGCGAGATGAACCTGGCTTCGGCCCGGCTCGCTCGCGCCGCCTGCGACAAGTTCAGCACGCCCGACAAGCCGCGCTTCGTCGCCGGTGCCCTCGGCCCGACACCCAAGACCGCCAGCATCAGCCCCGACGTGAACGATGCCGGTGCACGCAACGTGACCTTCGAGCAGCTGCGCGCGGCGTACTACGAACAGGTGGAAGCGCTGGTCGAAGGCGGGGCCGACGTGCTGCTGGTCGAAACCATCTTCGACACGCTCAACGCCAAGGCCGCGCTGTTCGCCATCGACGAGTATTTCGAGAAGAGTGGCGAGCGCCTGCCCGTCATCATCAGCGGCACCGTGACCGACGCCTCCGGCCGCATCCTGAGCGGCCAGACCGTGACCGCCTTCTGGGCCAGCGTGCGCCACATCCAGCCCCTGGCCGTGGGCCTGAACTGCGCACTCGGCGCCACGCTCATGCGCCCCTACATCCAGGAGCTGGCCAAGGTCGCGGGCGACACCTTCATCAGCTGCTACCCCAACGCCGGCCTGCCCAACCCCATGAGCGACACCGGCTTCGACGAGACGCCGGACGTCACCAGCCGCCTGCTGCGCGAGTTCGCCGCCGAGGGGCTGGTGAACATCGTGGGTGGCTGCTGCGGGACCACGCCGCAGCACATCGGGGCGATCCATGAGGCGGTGGCGAGCCAGGCGCCGCGCGCGGTGGGGCGGCAGGTGTTTTACAAGGAAGCGGCCTGAGCCAACTCAGGTCCGATACCCCGTAGGAACATCCAGGCACACAGTGCCATCACGGCCATGTCCAGAAGCAGGCCGAACAGCCTTTGCCCGGTGTTTGCTTGCGTTGCTTCATAAGAGCCCTCTCGCAGGACGTATGTGGGTCGACCATGTGTGAAGGCCCAGATTTCATGGGCACTGAACAGGCCCCAGCCCGACACCACCAACACCATGAATCCGTCGTTTGGTTGCGTTGACATCGCATAGACCAGCCACGCGTACAGGACGAAGATGACGATCCCTGCAGCGATCACCTTCCCCATCTTTCGACCCAGCGGATCACGTCCGAGTGAAACCCAGGTCCAACGATGTTGGCGCAGCAGATCAGGGTCGGGGTAGGCGTTTTCTCCCGCCTCCAGTGGCGCCCCAAATTCCCGGCCACACGAGGGGCAGCCCTTTGAACCTGTCACCACCTGCGCAAGACAGTTCGGGCAGCGAGGGAACGGATGTTTGTGAGGTGACGGCATGGCTTGCGGGCTGTCATTGCATGTTCTTGGATCGTATCCGCCCGGCGTCGGTTGAAACGGTGCCCCTCGGGAGCTGTCGGCGCATTTCTTGAGGATGGACAGCTGAACCCTCAGCTTTTTCCTGAGGTACCTTCACCTTGCGAGAGCGGTGGTCCACCCCCACAATCGCGGCTTCCCATCAAGGGGAGTAACCAACCCGCCACCGGACGCACAGCCTGGCCCCGGCGGGTGGGGTTTCCGTCAGTACGTGGCCTGATCTTCGGTGAGAAGGCCACCGGAAACCCCGGGCCGGGCGCCAAGCCCGGCTCCGGCCAGACCTTGGAGGGTGTTTGTTCATCAACACCGTCCGTTCTGAAAAGGTCTTGTCATTCATGGAAACCATCGCGCCCCTGTGGCTCTGGCTGGTGTTCGTCGGCTTCGTGCTGGCGGCGCTGTTTGTCGATTTCGCCGTGCTGAAGAAGCAGGGCGCCCACGCGGTGGGCGTGAAGGAGGCGGTCAACTGGTCGCTGATCTGGGTGGCCTTGAGTTTCCTGTTCAATGGCCTGCTGTGGTGGGCGGTGAAGGACAGCACCGGCTCCACGGATCTGGCGAACCAGAAGTCGCTGGAGTTCCTGACCGGCTACCTGATCGAGAAGAGCCTGGCGGTGGACAACATCTTTGTCTTTCTGTTGATCTTCAGCTATTTCGCGGTGCCTCCGGCGTACCAGAAGCGGGTGTTGATGATCGGCATCATCGGCGCCATCGTGCTGCGCACGGTGATGATCCTGGTGGGCGGCTGGCTGCTGGCGCAGTTCCACTGGCTGCTCTATGTGTTCGGCGCGTTCCTGGTGCTCACGGGCGTGAAGATGTGGCGCAGCGCGGGAGAGGAGCCGGCGCTGGGCGACAACCCCGCGCTCAGGCTGCTGCGTCGGCTGATGCCGGTGAGCCAGCACTACGACGGTGAGAAGTTCTGGACCGTGGAGAACGGCAAGAAGATCGCCACCCCGCTGCTGATGGTGATCGCCATGGTGGGCCTGACAGATGTGATCTTTGCCGTGGACTCGATCCCGGCGATCTTCGCCATCACCAAGGACCCGTTCATCGTGCTGACCAGCAACGTGTTCGCCATCCTGGGTCTGCGCGCGATGTTCTTCCTGCTGCAGGCCGCGGCCAGCCGCTTCCACCTGCTGAACTACGGCCTGGCCGTGATCCTGGTGTTCATCGGCAGCAAGATGGTGCTGATCGACGTGTTCAAGATCCCGGTGGCGGTGTCGCTCGGTGTGGTGATCGGCATCCTGGCGATCACCATGATCTGGAGCGCCAAGACGGCGCCCAACACCTGAGCCTCAGGCGACCGGCAGGCCGACCAGCGCCAGCAGCGCGGCGGCGGCCGGCACAGTCTGGATGAACAGGATCTTCTTGCTGGAGGTGACGGCGCCATAAAGGCCGGCCACCGCCACGCAGCCCAGGAAGAAGGCGAGGGCGGGCACATCGACCCGCCACAGCGCCCAGGCAATGCCGGCGGCCAGGAAGCCGTTGTACAGGCCCTGGTTGGCGGCCAGCACCTTGGTGGCCTTGGCGAAGTCGGGCTTCAGGCCGAAGGCCTTGTGGCCCTTGGGGGTGTCCCACCACAGCATCTCCAGCACGACGATGTAGACGTGGATGAGGCAGACGATCAGGGCGAGGGCAATGGTCAGGGTGTGCATGGGCAGGCCGTGGTGGTTGAAGTGTGAGGTTTGTACCCGATCTGGCTCAGGCGCAGCGCGCGCGCTGGTGGTCGCGCAGGGCGAGCACCGCGCTGATCACCACCCCCGCAGCGAGCAGCCAGCCCAGCGTGCGCGAAGCAGCGAGTTCGCCCTCGCGTGCGGCGCCCATGAAGAAGAGCAAGAGGGCCAGCGCGTGCACGCCCCAGCGCTGCACGCGCACCCACAGGGCTTCGGAACGCCAGAGCCAGGCGATCAAGACGTCCACCACCCACCAGACGGCGAACACGGTGTCCAGGCGCGGGGCGCTCACGCGCGGCGTGTGCAGGATGCGCGACCAGTCATTGCCGAAGATGACGACCACCGCCCAGTAGAAGTGCACCAGAAACACGGCCAGTGACACGGTCCAGAACGCCAGCCAGTAGCGCGCCGCAGTGGCCGAGCGGTCGCGGAACGGCAGCAGGCACAGGGCCGGCACCACCAGGATGAGCGCGGCCCAGATGGTGAAGAAGGTGGTGTGCAGGTCCATCCGCTGGCCGGGCAACATGTCCGCGGCGCCACCGCCGGGCGGCGTGAGCGCGAACAGCGGCAGCTCGCGCGTCCACCACGCCGCGGCAAAGGCCAGCAGGAGCAGCAACGCAGCGGCGGCGCTGGCCCGCGCCATGGGACGGGCGCCGGGTCTCGGGGTTGGGGGTCGTGGGTGCATGTTCATGAGGGTTGCGTGACTGAATGGATGCGGGTCACCATGGCGCTGTTGAGCGGGGCCGGACGGTCAACGGTGCCGGCCAGGCGCACGACTTCGCCGCAGAGTTCATCGATCTCGGTGGGGCGGCCGTGGGCCAGGTCGTCGGCCATGCTGGAGCGGGCCAGGTGGTCCATGCGCAGCATGCGCCGGGCCACCACCTTGAACACAGGCGTGGGCCAACGCAGCACGCGAACCAGCAGCCGCCAGGGCAGTGGCGTCATGCGAGCGGGTCGCACGCCCGCGTGGGCCATCACGTCCAGGGCTTCTTCCACCAGCCCGGCAAATTCGCGCCGCCGGGCTGCGTCCTGCAGCTGGGCGCGAAGGGGCAGGCCGGAGAGGGCGTTGACCGGGTTGTTCAGGTTCAGCAGCAGCTTGCCCCACTGCACGTTGCGCAGCTCGGTGTGCAGGACCAGCGGCAGGCCGGCGCGCTCAAAGTGCGGCTGCCACAAGCGCAGTGCGGGGGTGTCCCGTGCGGCCAGCTGGCCGGCGGTGCCCCGGTGAAAGCGGCCATCGGGCCCATGGGCCACATTGAAGGCCACCATGCCCGGCATCACGTTCAAGCCCGGTGCCGCCTGGCTGGCCAGCTGGGCATTCTGCATGCCGTTCTGCAGCGACAGCACCGTGGTGCCCGCGGGCAGGCGTTCTTGCAGTTCTCGGGCCGAGTCGGCGGTGGCGCCGCTCTTGACGCACAGCAGCACCAGCGAGGGCGCCAGACCCGCCGGCACCTGCCCGTGCAGCCGCAGGCGGGCGGGTGGGATGCGCTGGTCGCGGCCGTCCTGATCGGTCAGCTGCAGGCCACTGGCCAGCAGCGCGGCGAGGCGATGGCCTCGGCCCACGAAATCCACCGGAACACCGGCGGCTTGCAGACACCCGCCCACGAAACAACCCACGCTGCCCGCACCCATCACGAGCACGGGGCCCGGCGGTGCGCTGGTCGGGCTTTCGGGCGGCGGGCTCAAGCCTGGTGCTTTCGGTCGGGCGCGTGGCGCCGCACCGGGCCGGCGGCGGCATCGATCGCCGCGTGCAAGCCGCGGCCGGCGCCCAGGGCAAAGCCGACTTCGGCCACCACGAACATCGGGCCGATCAGCAGGCCGCGGAGGTCGTCCACGAAGGCGGGTTTGCGACCCTCCCAGTAGTGACCGACGAACTGGAACACCCAGCCGACCACGAAGCAACCCAGGCTCCAGCCGAGCCAGGCGTTCAGGGGCGCGGTGCCCAGCGGGTGCGCGAGGGCCACCAGCCCGGCCAGGACCGCGGCGGTGGCCACGGTCAGCGCCCGCTGACCGAGCGTGAGGTACCACGCGGTGACCAGGGTCCAGACCACCCAGTCGGCGCTGATGACCAGGCCCGCGGCTTCCCACTGGGCGCGGGCCAGCAACGCAGCGATGGCGAAGGCGATGAGCGGGATGCCGATGGTGTGGGTGGCGATGTTGCGTGGGTCGCGGTGGTAACGGGCGTACTGCACCAGCTGGCGGGTGGCGTTGTCCATGCTTGTGTCCGTCGTTCTTGTGGGAGCCGCGAGAATGCCCGTTCCGGCGCCGCCTGTCTGTCAAAATTTCGACAATCCCGCACGCCCCCAGCGTCACCCCATGCCCCACTCAGACCCTGTACCGGCCGCGTTGCGGGCCGCCCTGGCCAGCGACGACTGGTTTGCGGCCTGTCCGACGGAGCTGCAGGACGTGCTGCTGCGGCTGGGACGCATGCACCCGCTGGCCCACGGGCAGTCGCTGTTCTCGCGCGGCGGGCAGGCCGACGGGCTGTGCTGTGTGACGGCAGGCGGCCTGCACATCGGCGCGCTCGATGCCGAGGGCCAGCCGGCGGAACTGGCCTACCTGGAGCCCTACCAGTGGTTTGGCGAGATCGCCCTGATCGACGGTTTGCCACGCACCCACGACGCGGTGGCCGAAGGCGGTACGCGGGTGCTGGTGGTGCCGCGCGACCCGCTGGTGGACTGGCTGGACCGCCACCCGGCCCAGTGGCGCGAGCTGGCCCGGCTGGCCTGCCGCAAGCTCCGGGTGGCGTTTGCCGTGCTGGAGGAGCTGGCGATATTGCCGCTCGAAGAACGCCTGCAGCGCCGACTGCGCCTGCTGGCGCAAGGCTACGGCAGTCGCGAAGCACCGCGCCGCCGCATCCGCCTCGGGCAGGAGGTGCTGGCGCGCATGATGGGCGTGAGCCGCCAGAGCGTGAACAAGGCGCTCAAGACGCTGGAAACCCGGGGGGTGCTGCGCCTGCACTACGGCGAGATCGAGTTGCTGGGCTGAACGGGGCAGCGACTCGCGCAGCGGCGGAGTGTGGGGGCCTTACCGATCCGGCGCCGGGCCGCCCCAAGCCGGATCAGCCCCCTCGGGGGGCAACGACCCGCGCAGCGGCGGAGTGTGGGGGTGACGGGCCAGCCGCCGGGCCGCCCCAAGGCAGGCCCAGCCCCCTCGGGGGGCAACGACCCGCGCAGCGGCGGAGTGTGGGGGCCCTACCTCTGCCGCCGGTCCGGTGTCGGCATCAGCGCGTCAATCTCCTGCTGCATGGTCTGCACCAGACGGCCGTAGATATGCAGCTTGTGGCTGCTGTCGCGCAGCCGCTCGGCCAGGCGCTGGGCCACGGCGGTCATGAGCTTGGCGGCGGTGGCGGGCTGTTCGGCGATCAGGGCTTCGAGCGCTTCGCGCGTCAGCACGGCGCAGTGCACGTCGCTGCTGGCGGTGCACGAGGCCGAACGCGCGGCGCCGTCCACCAGCGACATCTCGCCGATCAGGCTGCCCGGGCCGAGCACCGTGACCGTGACGGGGTTGCTGCGGCGCGCGATCAGGGTCTCCACCGTGATCTCGCCGCCCAGCACCAGCACCATGAAACCGGTGTCGGACGCTTCACCCTGGCGGATGATGGTGGTGCCGCTCGCGAAGCGGCGCGGGCGCATGAAGCCCACCACGGTCAGCGCCTCGGCCTCGCTGAGCTGCATCAGCGCGGTGGGTGCGCGCAGCAGTCGCGCGGCTTCGTGCGCGCTGGGCGAACCGTCCACCGCGGCCTGGCGCTCGGCGGGCAGGCGCGACTCGGGGCGGTCTTCGGGGCGTGAGCCGAACAGTCTGTCGAACAAGGCCATGGCGATGGTGGGTGGGGGTATCGCACCATTGTGCCGCGCCTGCCGGGGCCTGGGGGATGACCGAGTGCACCGCTTTGGCACATCCATTGCTTGGGAAGGGCATGCACACCGATGCCCCCACCACCTTCCGCCCCCCGCCGGCCGAGGCCTGGCGCGACCCGCTGGCGCTGCTGCTCGCGTCCACGGGTGAAGGCATTTACGGCGTCGACCTCGACGGGGGTTGTGTCTTCATCAACCCGGCCGGTGCGCGCCTGATCGGCTACGAGCCCGAGGAGCTGATCGGGCTCAACATGCACGACCTCACGCACCACTCCCGCCCCGACGGCAGCGCCTACCCGGAAGCCGAGTGCCCGATCTTCAACGCCTTTCGCCAGGGCCTGCCCTGCCGGATCGACAGCGAAGTGTTCTGGCGCCGCGACGGCACGGCCTTTCCGGTGGAGTACTCCAGCCACCCCATCTTGGAAGACGGCCAGGTGCGCGGCGCCGTGATCACCTTCGTGGACATCACCGAGCGCAAGCGCGCGGCCGACGCGCTGCAGCGCGCCAAGGACCAGCTGGAAGAACATGTGTGTGAGCGCACGCTTGCGCTGGCCACCGCACTCAAACAGGTGCGCGAGCTGGCGGCCTGGTCGGAAACCGTGCGCGAGGAAGAGCGAACGCGCATCGCGCGCGAGGTGCACGACGAGCTCGGCAGTCTGCTGGTGGCGTTGAAGATGGACGTGAACTGGATGGACAAGCGCCTGGCCGAGCAGGCCCAGCGCAGCGCCGACGCGGCCGAAGACATGCGCACGCGCATGCGCTGCAAGTGCCAGAACATGAGCCGCCTGATCGAGAACGCGGTGGACAACGTGGGCCGCATCATCACCGACCTGCGCCCCAGCATCCTGGACCACCAGGGCCTGTGGGCGGCACTGGAGTGGCAGGCGCAGGAGTTCGTGCAGTCGGCCGAGCTGGCACTGGATTGGTGCATGGACGTGGACGACGCCCCCGACCCGCCCGAGCCCCTGGCCATGGCGGTGTTCCGCATCTTCCAGGAGATGCTGAGCAACGTGGGGCGGCACGCGCGCGCGCAGCACCTGCGGGTGGCCATTCAAGTGGCGGGCGGCGAACTGTCGCTGCTGGTGCAGGACGATGGCGTCGGCGCCCCAGCCCTCGCGTTCGAGGCGGCCGACGCCTATGGCGTGATGGGCATGCGCGAGCGCGCGCGGCACTTCGGCGGCCGCATCGAGATCAGCAGTGCGCCGGGCGAGGGCACGCGCATGTGCCTGACCATCGCCTTGCCGCGGGAAGAAACATGAACGCCTCTGTCGCCACCGACACCATCCACGTGCTGATCGGCGACGACCACCGCATCGTGCGCGAAGGGCTCAAGCAGATCCTGGCCGAGGCGCCCGACGTGCAGGTGGTGGCCGAGGCACAGACCGGTCCCGAGGTGCTGGAGCAGGTGGCTGCGTTGCAGGGCCGCACCGGGCTGGACCTGGTGCTGCTCGACATCGCGCTGCCCGGCATCGACGGGCTCGATGTGCTGCAGGCGCTCAAGCGCGAGTACCCCAAGCTGCCGGTGCTCATGCTGAGCACCTACCCCGAGAAGCAGTACGCGGTGCGCTGCATCAAGCTCGGCGCCAGCGGTTACCTGAACAAGAGCGCCGACCCGGATGACATGCTGGCCGCGGTGCGCAAGGTGGCGGCCGGTGGCGTGTTCCTCACGCCGACCACGGCCGAAGCGCTCGCCGCCGCGGTGGGCCACAGCGGTGCGCAGGCCGGGCCCGAAGCGCTCTCGCACCGCGAGCACCAGGTCTACCGCCTGCTCACCCAGGGCCAGACCGTGAGCGAAATTGGTGCGCAGCTCGGGCTGGCGCCCAACACGGTGAGCACCTACCGGGCGCGCATCCTGGAAAAGACCGGCACCAAGAACGACGTGGAGCTCGCGCTCTACGCCGAGCGCCACGCGCGCGCGCCCAAAACGCCCTGAAACGGCCGCCCGTGTAGGGCTGGCCCTACACGGGGTCGGTGGGGTGTCTGCGAAATGCGGCAAGGCGTCCCAATTCCGCCGCGCTGGCCCGCTGTTGGCCCGTCGCTTGCAATGCACACCCCGTCATCAACTCACGAGGTGTGCCATGTCCGAATTCTTCGATCCCTACAACGCCGACCGTCCGCTCATGATGAAGTGCAGCTGTGGGCGCGACCACAGCCCGGCCGACCACCACGCCGAGGTGGAGGCCGACGCGGCAGCCCGCGAGTTGCGCGCGCGCAGCGAGACCGCCGAGTTCGAGGCCTACAGCAACGCCTTCATCGAGGCCACGCTGGTCAAGGCCATCTTCCCGCACGACGAAGAGCGCCGCAATTTCTTGCGCGCGGTGGGCAAGGGCACGGCCATGGCGGCGATTGCCAGCGTGCTGCCTGTCGCAAGCATGCAGGCCATGGCACAGGAGAAGCAGGGCGCGCTGGAGAAGACCGACCTGAAGATCGGCTTCATCCCGATCACCTGCGCCACACCGCTGATCATGGCGCACCCGCTGGGCTTCTACCAGAAGCAGGGCCTGAACGTCTCGGTCACCAAGACCGCGGGTTGGGCGCTGGTGCGCGACAAGATGATCAACAAGGAATACGACGCCTCGCACTTCCTCTCGCCCATGCCGCTGGCCATCAGCATGGGGCTGGGCAGCAACGCCACGCCAATGAACGTGGCCACGATCCAGAACATCAACGGCCAGGCCATCACACTGGCCCTGAAGCACAAGGACAACCGCGACCCGAAGAACTGGAAGGGTTTCAAGTTCGGCATCCCGTTCGACTTCTCGATGCACAACTTCCTGCTGCGCTACTACCTGGCCGAGAACGGCCTGAACCCCGACACCGATGTGCAGCTGCGCGTGATCCCGCCCGCCGAGATGGTGGCCAACCTGCGCGCCGGCAACATCGACGGCTTCCTCGGCCCCGATCCCTTCAACCAGCGCGCGGTGTTCGACGAGGTGGGCTTCATCCACTTGCTGACCAAGGACCTCTGGAACGGCCACCCCTGCTGCGCTTTCGGCACCAGCACCGAGTTCATCCAGAAGAACCCCAACACCTTCGCCGCGCTCTACCGCGCCGTGCTCACGGCCGCGGCCATGGCGCGCCAGCCCAAGAACCGCGAACTCATCGCCAAGGTGATCGCGCCCAGCCAGTACCTGAACCAGCCGGAGGCGGTGTTGAACCAGGTGCTCTCGGGCAAGTTCGCCGACGGCCTGGGCAAGATCCAGAACGTGCCCGACCGCGCCGACTTCGACCCCATGCCCTGGCAGAGCATGGCCGTGTGGATGCTCACGCAGATGAAGCGCTGGGGCTATGTGAAGGGCGATGTGAACTACAAGCAGATCGCCGAGAAGGTGTTCCTGATCACCGACGCGCGCAAGCACATGAAGGACCTGGGCATGCCCTTCACCGCCGGCCCGACCTACACCAAGCACACCATCATGGGCAAGGCCTTCGATGCGGCCAAGCCCGATGAGTACCTGAAGAGCTTCGCCATCAGCAAGGCATGACATGAAGACTCCCAGCCTCAACCTGCGCGCGGCGGTGGTCTCGCTGCTGATCTTCGTGTGCTTCATTGGCGCCTGGCAGCTCGCGACCACGGGCCCGTCCATCGGTGGCTCATCGGCCGGCATGACGGCCGAGGAGATCGAATACGCCAAGATGATGGGCAAGGACCCCGGTGCCGAAAAGAGCAGTGGCTTCCCGCCGCCCGTCGAAGTGGCCAAGGCCAGCTGGGAGCACCTGTCCGATCCGTTCTACGACAAGGGCCCGAACGACAAGGGCATCGGCATCCAGCTCGCGCACTCGCTGGCGCGTGTGGGCCTCGGCTTCGTGCTCGCCATGGCGGTGGCGCTGCCGCTGGGTTTCCTGATCGGCATGTCGCCGCTGATGCAGAAGGCCTTCAACCCTTTCGTGCAGGTCTTGAAGCCCATCAGCCCGCTGGCCTGGATGCCGCTGGCGCTCTACACGCTCAAGGACTCGGACGTGAGCGGCATCTTCGTGATCTTCATCTGCTCCATCTGGCCGATGCTGATCAACACCGCGTTTGGCGTGGCCGGTGTCAAGCGCGAGTGGCTCAACGTGGCCAGCACGCTGGAGGTGAACCCGCTGCGCAAGGCCTTCCAGGTGATCCTGCCCGCCGCGGCGCCCACCATCCTGACCGGCATGCGCATCAGCATGGGCATTGCCTGGCTGGTGATCGTGGCGGCCGAGATGCTGGTCGGCGGCACGGGCGTGGGCTACTTCGTGTGGAACGAGTGGAATAACCTCTCGCTCACCAACGTGATCTTCGCCGTGCTGCTGATCGGCGTGGTCGGCATGTTGCTCGACCTGATGTTTGCGCAACTGCAGAAGGCGGTGACCTATGTGGAGTGACACCAGCGTGCGCGAAAGCGCAGCCCTTGTGGCGCCTGTGAGCGCCCCCATTCAAAAGGTTTCTCCGATGTCCGGTTTCCTCAAAGTTGAACAGCTCGCCAAGGCCTACCAGGCGGACAAGCCGGTGTTCGCCGACGTCTCGTTCACCATCGACAAAGGCGAGTTCGTCTGCATCATCGGTCACAGCGGCTGCGGCAAAACCACCATCCTCAACGTGCTCGCGGGTCTGGACAAGGCCACCAGTGGCAATTGCTTCATGGACGGGCGCGAGATCAGCGGCCCGAGTCTGGAGCGCGGCGTGGTGTTCCAGAGCCACGCGCTCATGCCCTGGCTCACCGTGCGGCAGAACATCGCCTTTGCCGTGAAGTCGCGCTGGCCCGAGTGGAGCAAAGCGCAGATCAATGAGCACGTGGAGAAGTTCGTCGCGCTGGTCGGCCTGTCCCCCGCCATCGACAAGAAGCCGAGCCAGCTCTCGGGCGGCATGAAGCAGCGCGTGGGCATCGCGCGCGCGTTCGCCATCCAGCCCAAGATGCTGCTGCTCGACGAGCCCTTCGGCGCGCTGGACGCGCTCACGCGCGGCACCATCCAGGACGAGCTGATGGCCATCGTGCGCGAGACGCACCAGACCGTTTTCATGATCACGCACGACGTGGACGAGGCCATCCTGCTGGCCGACCGCATCCTGCTCATGACCAACGGCCAGGAAACCGACCAGGGCTATGTGCCCGGCGGCATGGCCGAGGTGGTGGTCAACCCGCTGCCGCGCAGCCGCACGCGCGCGCAGCTGCACCACCTGGATGGCTACTACGACCTCAGAAACCACATCGTGGACTTTTTGGTCAGCCGCGCGAAAGCGCATTGACGAACATCCCCTTCCTTTTTTCTTCAACACCAAGAGGCAACACCATGAGCCGACTCGACGTCACCGAAAAAATCATCTCCACCAAAGTCAGCAAAGGCCTGAGCTGGGCCGATGTGGCCAAGAAAGTGGGCCAGTCCAAAGAATGGACGACAGCACTGTGCCTGGGCCAGATGACCGCCACACCGGCGCAGGCCAAGGTGCTGGGAAAAATCTTTGGCCTGAGCGCCGATGAGCAGAAGTGGCTGATGGTTGTGCCCTACAAAGGCTCGCTGCCCACCAGCGTGCCCACCGATCCGCTGATCTACCGCTTCTACGAACTGGTGAGCGTCTACGGCACGACCTTCAAGGAACTGATCCACGAAGAGTTTGGCGACGGCATCATGAGCGCGATCGACTTCAAGATGGACATGCAGCGCCAGGCCGACCCGAACGGCGACCGCGTGAACATCGTGATGTCGGGGAAATTTCTCCCCTACAAGCAGTACTGATGGAACCCCGCCCGCCGCTGCCACCCTTCACCGCCGAGTCCGCCGCGCAAAAGGTGCGCGGGGCCGAGGACGCGTGGAATTCTCGCGACCCAGACCGTGTGGTCAAGGTCTACACCGAGGACACGCGCTGGCGCAACCGCGCGGAGTTCCCGGTGGGCCGGGCCGAGGTGCACGCGTTTCTGGTGCGAAAGTGGGCGAGGGAACTCGACTACCGGCTCATCAAGGAGCTGTGGGCCTTTGGCGGCCACCGCATCGCGGTGCGCTTCGTCTACGAGTGGCGCGACGATTCGGGGCAGTGGTTCCGTTCGCACGGCAACGAGAACTGGCAGTTCAATCCGCTGGGCTACATGGAGCAGCGCCACGCCAGCATCAACGACCGCCCGATCCATGAAAGCGAGCGGCTGTTTCACTGGCCGCTGGGACGCCGCCCGGACGATCACCCCGGGTTGACCGAGCTGGGTCTCTGAGAGCGCTTCAACCCGGCAAAGGAATCCACTCGTCCTTGTCGTCCGGCGGCAGCGGGATGCGGCCGGCCGCCCAGTCGGCCTTGGCCTGTTCGATGCGCTCTTTGCGCGAGGACACGAAGTTCCAGAAGATGTGGCGTTCGCCCAGGGGCTCGCCGCCGAAGAGCATCAGCGTGGCGGGCGTGCGCGCGGTGATCACCGCATCCACGTCGTCGCCGAACACCAGCAGCTGGCCGGGCTGGTAGACCTCGCCGGCGTGCTGAATCTCGCCTTTGGCGACGTACACCGCCTGCTCCTTGTGGCCGCCGGGCAGGGCCTTGCTGGCGCCGGCCTGCCACTCGGTGTGCAGGTAAAACAGGGGAGAGTGGGTGCGCACCGGGCTGCTCTCGCCGTAGGCGCTGCCCGCCACCAGGCGCATCCACACGCCGTCCGATTCGATCACCGGCAGATCGCTGGCGGGGTAGTGGGTGAAGGCGGGTTCGCATTCTTCGTCGGCCTCGGGCAGCGCCACCCAGAGCTGCATCAGCTCCAGTCCGCCGTCGGCGTAGGAATCGGGGTGGGTGAAGCGCTCGCTGTGCGAGATGCCGTGCCCGGCCGTCATCCAGTTCACCTCGCCGGGGCGGATGACCTGCAGCGTGCCCAGGCTGTCGCGGTGTGTGATCTGGCCGCTGAGCAAATAGCTCACGGTCGAGAGGCCGATGTGCGGGTGCGGGCGCACGTCGGCGGAGCGGTCGTACTGCGGCGGCAGCGGCACCGGGCCGGCGTGGTCCAGGAAGACGAAGGGGCCAACGTTGCGGCGCTTCGCAAAGGGCAGTACGCGCCGCACCATGAGGCCGTGGCCGAGGTCGGCGGCGCGGGCATTGATCACCAATTCGAGCATCGTGTTCTCCTGGCTACGGGTTGTCAGAGCCTGCCCATTCTTCCGCTCTGAAAATCGGCGAACGCCTGGTGGATTTCCGCCTCGCTGTTCATCACGAACGGTCCATAGCCCACCACGGGTTCGTCGATGGGCTCACCGGCCAGCCAGAGCAGGGTGGTGTCGGTCACGGCGGTGAGCGTCACACCCTCGCCCGCGCGCTCGTAGACGATCATCTCGGCGTCGGTCGCTTCGGCGCCGCCCTGCGTCTTCACCCGGCCCTTGAGCACCAGCGGCACGGTGGTGTGGCCTTCGGGCGCTGGCAGGGTCACGGTGTGGCCGGCCTTGATCTGAACGTCCCACACCTGCATGGGCGTGAAGGTTCTGGCCGGACCTGTCGCGCCGAGCAACGAGCCCGCGATCAGGCGCGCTGTGCCGGCACCGTCGGGCAGCTCCACCGTGGGCGTCTGCGCCGCGGTGATGCCCTGGTAACCGGGCGACGCCATCTTGTGGCGCGCGGGCAGGTTCACCCACAGCTGCACCATCTGGAACGGGCCGCCGCTGCGGGCGAAGGCTTCGCTGTGGAACTCTTCATGGACGATGCCGGCGGCTGCCGTCATCCACTGCACATCGCCCGGGCCGATCGTGCCGCCTGCGCCGGTGGAGTCGCGGTGCGAGACCTCGCCGTTGTAGACGATGGTCACGGTCTCGAAACCGCGGTGCGGGTGCGCGCCCACGCCGCGGCGCTTCGGGGTCGGGTCGAAGGTGGTGGGGCCGCCGAAGTCGAGCAGCAGGAAGGGCGAGAACGCGGCCGGGTTGTTGTCGTACGAAAAGATGCTGCGCACCGGAAAGCCGTCGCCGACCCAATGGCCGTTCGGGTTGCGCTGGATGTGGGTTACGGATTTCATCGTGGGGCCTCCTGAGGAAGCGCATTGTCCGCCGCGGCGCCAAATTCTTCCACCGACGCGGGCATGGTGCTTGTGGTACTTGCTGGGACAATCCAACCCATGCGCATCGAACAACTGCGCGAGCGCCTGCGCGCGCTCGGCGCCAACCCCCGCCACCAGCAGCGCGTGCTGCGCCTGTGGAGCCTGGCCCTGCCGCAGACCAGCGGCCGGCGCCAGGTCGAACACTTCCTGCCCGCTGCGCTGGTGGCCGAACTGCCGGCCATCGCCGACGAGCTGACGGCGCTGGCGCGACTCGAATCACAACACCCCGGCGAAGACGGCTCGGCTCGCTTGCTGGTGAAGCTGGGCGACGGCCAGATGGTGGAGACCGTGCTGTTGCCGCGCGACGGCGTCTGCGTCTCGACCCAGATCGGTTGCGCCGTGGGCTGCGTGTTCTGCATGACCGGCACCACGGGGCTGATCCGTCAGGTGGGCAGCGCCGAGATCGTGGCGCAGGTGGCGCTGGCGCGCTCGATGCGGCCGGTGAAGAAGGTGGTGTTCATGGGCATGGGCGAGCCCGCGCACAACCTCGACAACGTGCTCGAAGCCATCGACCTGCTGGGCACGGTGGGCAACATCGGCCACAAGAACCTGGTGTTCTCCACCGTCGGCGACCCGCGCGTTTTCGAGGCGCTGCCGCTGGGGCGCGTGAAACCGGCGCTGGCGCTCTCGTTGCACACCACCCGGGCCGATCTGCGCGAGCAGCTGCTGCCGCGCGCGCCGCGTCTGTCGCCGGAAGAACTGGTGGTGGCGGGCGAGATCTACGCCCGCGCGACTGACTACCCCATCCAATACCAGTGGACGCTGCTCGACGGCATCAACGATACGGACGAAGAACTCGACGGCATCGTGCGCCTGCTCACCGGCAAGTACGCCATCCTCAACATGATCCCGTTCAACGCCGTCGAGGGCATGCCGTTCACGCGCCCAAGCTGGGAGAAAGCCGCCGACATCGCGCGCCGCCTGCACCGCCGCGGCATCCTCACCAAGCTGCGCCAGTCGGCCGGGCAGGACGTGGACGGTGGCTGTGGCCAACTGCGCGCGCGGGCGGAGAAGCCAGCGCGGCGCGTGATCCCGGTGCTGCAGGTGTAGGCCGCGGAACGGTTCGCCGGCGTCTTGAGGGCGTGTTTTAAAGCCAGCTTTAAAACGGTGGCTTCACATTAAACGTTGCTTGAATATGGCAGGCCGCCGTGGCGGGGCTGGTGCTTTCGGGGCCTTGAGCACCACACCCCGAAGCATGAAACGGAGCCGCCCAGGGCAAGCGCGGCGTTCAGTGCAGCGTCATCGGGTGCGAGGTCGTCTTCACCCGCACCACCGCAGCGCGCGCTTCGTAGGGCACCGGCTCGTGGCCGCAGATGTGCGCCGCAATCGCCCGCGCCTGCCGCGCAATGGGTTCGATGAAGCGGCTGGCCTGGCCGGCGATGGTGATGCAGTCGCCCAGGGCGTGGATGCGCGGATCACTGGTGCGCAGCGTGGCCGCGTCCACCGCGATGCCGTTGTTCCAGGCCAGCGCAGCGCTCTGCGCCAGGCGCGGCGGCGTCGTCAGGCCGGCGGCGGCGATCACCTGGTCGGCGACGAACTTCTGGCCGCAGGCGGTGGTGATGCGGTAGCTGTCGCCCAGCTTCTCCACCCCGGCCACCTGCACGCCGCCGACGAAGCGGATGGGCAGGTCTTTCCACGCGCCGAGCAGTTGCGTTCCGGCCTGTGCGGCTTGCCAGCGCGCGAGCGGCTCGGTCATCACGTCGAGCAGGGTGATGCGGTGGCCGCCGAGTGCGAGGTCGTTGGCGAGCTCGCTGCCGATCAGGCCGGCGCCCACGATCACCACGTCTTTCGCCGTGTCACCCAGCGCAGCGCGCAGGCGCTGGTACGCGCCCAGGTGGTTGATGCGCCAGCAGTACGCAGCGGGCAGCGCGGGTGGCAGCGTGGCCTGCGCGCCGTGGGCCAGCACCAGTTGGTCGTAGCGCAGCGTGCCGCGCGTGGTGCGCAGGCATCGTGTGTCGGTGCAGATGCGCACGGCGTCGGTGTGGGCGAGCAGGCGCACGTTCAGGCGCTGTGCAGCGTCGGCGCCGGTTTCTTTCACCAGCTTGGCCAGGTCCATCTGGCGCGCCACGGCCACCGAGAGCAGGGGCTTGTCGTACACGTCGGCGGCGCAGGCGCTCACCAGGGTGATGGGCAGGGCGGCGTCGAGCGCGCGCAGGGCCTCGGCCATCTGCCAGCCGGCGCGGCCGCCACCGACGATGACCACCCCAGGTGTGCCGCCGCGCACCGCCACCGGGGCTGCGCCGCCAGCGCGCGCGCGGAGCTCGTCCAGGCTGGGCGCGCTGTAGGGCTCGAAGTCGCTCTTGGTCACGCCGCAGAGCGGGCAGGCCCAGTCGTCGGGGATGTCTTCGAAGCGCGTGCCGGCGGCCAGGCCGCTGTCGGCGTCGCCTGTGGCCTCGTTGTAGATGTAACCGCAGGCGTGGCAGATGTATTGGCGGTAGGGAGCGAGCGCCTGGACCGCTGCGGTCACCGTGGTCAATGAGGGTGAAGCTGCGCTCATTCAGGCATCTCCTCGGCGCTCAGCCGCGCGATCTCTTTGCGCAGGTGTTTGATGGCCGGCGTGACGATGGCGACGAACTGCGCTTCGCGCACGCGGCGCTGCACTTCGCTGCTCATCAGGTAACCGCGCGCACCCTGGTGCATCAGGGCCGAGTTGGCGGCGCGCAGGCAGAGCTCGGCGCCGTGGGCGCGCGCGTCGAGCACGTCGATGAAATAGTCGGTCGAGGTGTCGAACGGCGTCTCGGCGAGCTTCATGATGCGGCCCACCAGCGCGTCGAACTCGGCCTGCAGTTCGGCGGGCCGGTCTTCCAGGAACTGGTTCACATGGCCCAGCTGGCCCTCCACCGCCCACATGCTGTCGATCGCGCCCTGGATGATGCCCGCCGCGATGCCGCACTGCAGCAGCACGAAGCCGCCGCGGATGCGCGCGATGTACGGCTTGGCCGGGTCGGCCACCACGTCGTCGGTGCCGACGAAGAGGTCTTTGCAGTGCACGCTGTAGGTGCCCGTGCCTTCCATGCCCGAGAACTCGGGGCAGGTCTTGAGCGTGACGCCGGGCGCGTCGCAGCGCAGCATGAACATCATCTCGCGGCCAGCGCAGGCGCCGTCGATCTGCACGCTGGCGATGGCACCGAAGTAGTGGTCGGGCCCGAGGTTGCTGACCCAGGGCAGGGTGCCGTTGACGATGTAACCGCCTTCGACCGGCGTGGCCTTGAGCAACAGGCTTTCAATCTGCGCAAAGCTCTTCATCGGGTTCGACAGGCCGGTGCCGCCCAGCGACTCGCCGCGCACATGGCGCGCCAGGCGTTCGCCCGTCAGCGCCGGGTTGTCCGAGGCCTGCATGTAGAGCCCGGCCACGCACTGGCACCACATCATGAAGCCAGTGGCACCGCAGACCTTGGCCGCCTCGGCCATGGCCAGGATCGCCTGGCCGTAGTCGCCCGGCGTGCCGTCCGGCTGGGGCAGGTGGGCGCTCATCGCGCCTGCTGCGGCCAACTGCTTCATCAGGCCCACCGGGTAAGCGCCACGGTCGATGGCGTAGGCCTGCTCGGCCAGCGGGCCTTGCGCGATGGCGCGCACCGCCTCAAGGAGACCAGCGGGTGGGGTGGCGAGTTCGGGGGGCAGGTCGGCGGGGTTCATTGACAGTTCCAAGGTGTGGAGGCTCTTCGACAGGCGCAGGGCGAACGGGAAGTCCCACTCCCTCTCCCGCTCGCGGGAGAGGGCTGGGGTGAGGGGCATTCAAACCATCGAGATCTCAAACGGGATCGGGTTGCGCATGGTGTTGGCCACGGGCGAATAGAAGTTGGCGTGCTGCACGATCTCGTCCAGCACCTCGCGGCTCGCGTCGCCTTCGACCAGCACCTTCACGCGGATCGCCTGAAAGCCCATCTCGGGCGCCGTCTTTTCCAGCGCACCACCGGCGCCCCAGGCGGCCGGGTTGCCAATGTCGCCTTCCAGAAACACTTCGAGCTTGCTGAGTTTCACGCCCTTCCAGGTGGCCACCGCCGTCACGCCCACGGCGATGCAGCCGCCCAGGCCCGAGAGCACGATCTCGCCCGGCGCGGGCGCCGTGTCTTCACCGAACAGGTGCAGCGGCTCGTCCACCACCACCACGTGCTTCTCGCCCACGTGCGACAGCGAGCGGTACTGCCCCTCCATCACGGTGTGGACCTTGTTGGTGCCGCGGCGCGCCGGGTTGGCTTTGCCGCCCGCAGCGAATTCGGCCAGGCCTTTGCCGTCAATCGGGCGCAAGTAGGCTTTGACGGTGGTCACGGGGGCTGTGGGTTCGAGGGTGTCGGTGGAGGACATGGGGTTTCCAGAAAGGTGAAAAAACGGGGTTGAAAAGAAAACGGTTCAGGCCGCCAGCGCCAAGCCGGCGGGCTTGCTGGACTTGGCCACCGGCAGACCGGTCTCGATGGGCAGGCTCTCGTCGCGCGACCATTCGTTCCAGGAACCGAAGTACATGCGCACGTCCGAGAACCCGGCCTGCTTGAGCGCGAGGAAGCTGTTGGACGCGCGCGCGCCCTTGAAGCAATACAGGTAGACCGTGTCGTCCGGCGCGATGCCAGCGGTGGCGCACTCGGCCTTCACCTCGTCCGGCGTCTTGAACACCGGGCCCTGCGCCGAGGGTTTCATGAAGCGGTACCACTCGATCCACTTCGCGCCGGGCAGGCGGCCCTTGCGCGGCGCGAAGTCCTTGCCGTAGGGCGAAGAGCTGTCGCCGATCCACTCGTCCACATCGCGCACGTCGAGCAACACCGTGTCGGTGCCCAGCGCGGCCTGCACATCGGCCTGCGTGAGCATCACGTCGCTCATCGGCAGCTCGGGGAAGGAGGCAGGCGTGGGCGTGGTCGTTTCGGTCGACACCGGCAGGCCAGCGGCCTTCCAGGCGCTGAAGCCGCCGTTGAGCACCTTGATCTTGGGGTAGCCCAGCCAGGTGAGCAGGTAGTAGCCGCGGCACGACTGGCCGTAGCCGCTGTTCATCGCGTCTTCGTAGAACACGGCGGTCTCGGCGCCCGAGAGGCCGGCCTTGCCCAGCGCGTCGGCAAAGGTGGCCTTCAGCGCCTGCAGGCCCTCGGGCGTGGAGGTGGCGAGAAAGGTGAACACCTCGCGCAGGTTCACCGCGCCGGGAATGTGGCCGGCCGCAAAGGTGTCGGCGTCGCGCGTGTCGATGATCACCACCGGTTCGGCGGCTTGCAGCGTGGCGAGTTGATCGGGTGCGATCAGGGTGGCTTCAATGCTCATGGGGACCTCTTGAAAAGGGCAAAGGCAGGATGGCCTGGGTGCTCTTTTGCAACGGTCGTGCCAGGGCGACGCGCGTATAGATCAGCTCGCGCAAGCTGTTGATTTCGCTGGATTTATGGGGTTTTGGCGCGGAAATGCACCGTAGGCTGCCCAAGCTGGTGTTCGCCACTGTGTCGACACAATGTCAACACAGTGGAGGTGGGTCAATGCCGAGTTTCGACCCGGAGCGGGCATCTGGCACGGCGTCGCAAAGGCGCCGTTCCCAGTTGCTGCGGTCTGGAGGTTCTGGCGCTGCAACTGGGTGCTCCCAAGTAAACTGCCCAACGGCTTTCATGCCCGACCCGTCAACCCGTTCAGGCGCCGGGACACCAGTCGGGTTTGTCGGATCTGTTAAACCTGTTCGGGCATACAGAGCGAAGCGCTACAGATTTGATTTCAAACAAATTATGGGGATGGCCATGCGACATTTTTTAACGACTGCCTGCGGTGTTATCCGCCGTTTTGCGGGTTTAAATCAAAGTTGAACTAAACCGCTGACGCGGTGGTTGGCACTCCGGTGCAGCCACCGCGTTTTGCATTGGGGTTGTGACCTTGACAGCTTGAGTGCGAGG
>MERT01000010.1:0-91685 GCA_001770705.1 Burkholderiales bacterium GWF1_66_17
GATGGTGTTGCGCTTGGCCAGCACCTGGCGCCAGTCCATGTTGATGGCGCCGGGGATGTGGCCCTTGGCGAACTGGCCGGCGTCGCGCGCGTCGATGACGATCATCTTTTTCCACTCGTCGGCGGGGATCTGCTCGGCGAAGATGACGCCGCCGCCGTAGTCCACGAATTCCAGATAAGCCTCCATCTCGTCCACGGCAATGGCCTTGTTGTCGGCGTGGGCGGCGGGGGTCAGCAGCAGGCTGGCGGCGGTGAGGGTGGCGAGCGCGAGGTGTTGCAGTTTCATGGCTGTCTCAAAACGGATCGGGGTTAAAAATAAGTGAATGCTGATATTTTCGCGCAATGAACGGCAGGCGGGCATAGGGCTTTCCGCCATCCCGGTGTTGCGCGGTCAGGGTTGGCCCAAGTGCTGGTTCAGATCGCCCAGGTAGGCGCGGATGCGTTGGGCGTTGGTGCCGCGGTCGATCTTGCCCAGGCGCGAGCGCGATCGCATGTCAACGCGCGCACCACCTTCGGCGGGAGAGATGCGCACCGCCACCTCGTCGGCAAAGCCGAACAAGCGGCTGGTCGCCACCGCCTCGATGCGGCCTTCCGCCACGTCGCTGGCCACGACGGCCCAGCCGCGCTCGTTCACCAGCGCCAGCGCCTGGGCGTACACCGCGTCGGGTGCCTGCTTGACCAGCAGCGGCGCGATGTCTGGGTAACCCGTGCGCTGCAAGGTGGCGAACTTCTCGCCAGGGTATTCCGTGGGATTGGGCATGTCCCAGAACACCGGCGGGTCCTCGGTGTCGGTGCTGATGTCGTTGATCGGCGGCGTGGTCCGCGTCGCCACTTCCCACTGCAGCGCCATGCCCAGCACCGGCAGCGCCAGCAGCACACCCAGCAGTGCGCTCACGAAACCGCGCCGGCGCGGTTGCCGACCCGGACGCGCGGTGATTGCAGCCGCCAGCGAGAGCACCAGGCCCAGCGCCGCCGAATACACCGCCCACTCGGCGATCTGCAGGCCTTGCAGAAAGTGCCACCAGCCCTGCCGGTAGCCAATGCCGGCCAGCAGCAAGGCAGCAATGGCCGCCATTGAAAACAACAAACCGGCGAGGGACAAGATGGGGCGACGGCGCGAAAGAGGCATGTTCATCGGTGTGTTTCGGGTCAATCGGTGCGGGTTCAGAGCTTGGCGTCCGAGGCGGGCGGGGTCCAGTTGCGGCGGTTGATGGCGTAGTCGGTCACTTTGCCCTTGAACGGCAACATCAACATGCCGGGCAGACGCGCCACCTCATGCGGGTCGGTGTGGTCGTGGATGCCGATCGTCATGCCCAGCTGGCCGGCGCGCGGCTGCTCGCGGTAGGTGCCAAACAGGCGGTCCCACCAGGTCAGGTTGAAACCGAAGTTGGAGTTGCTCTCGTCGTCTTCCACCGAGTGGTGCACGCGGTGCATGTCGGGCGTGACGAGAAACCAGCGCAGTACGCGGTCCACCCGCTCGGGCAGGCGGATGTTGCCGTGGTTGAACATGGCACAGGCGCTGAGCAACACCTCGAACACCACCACCGCCAGCACGGGCGCTCCCAGCAGCGCGATGGTGGCGAACTTGATGCCCATAGACAGCACGATCTCGATGGGGTGAAAACGCGCGCCGGTGGTGAGGTCGTAGTCGAGGTCGGCGTGGTGCACGCGGTGCAGCCGCCAGAGCGCGGGGACGGCGTGCACCATCACATGCTGCAGCCAGATCACGAAGTCCATCGCCACCACGGCCAGCGGCACGGCAAGCCAGAACGGCACATCGAAGTTGTTCAGCAGTCCCCAGCCCTTGTCGACGCTCAGGGCCGCCATGCCCACCGCGGCCGCGGGAAAGGCCACCCGCACAATCACCGTGTTGAGCAGCACGACGCCGAGGTTGGCGGTCCAGCGTTGCTTGCGCGATAGCTTCAAGTCTCGGCGCGGCGCGGCCAGCTCCCACAGGGCCACCAGCGCGAACACCCCAACGAAGAAACCCATGCGGATCTGCGGTTCATAGGAAAGGACAAACTGTTCAAAATTCATAGGACCTCCCGCAAGCGGATGGTTTTCAGTTCAGTACGGACGGACGCCAGCAAGGCCAGCACCAGAAACGGCACCACGGCCAGGTTCAGCGTGGCCCAGCCGTAGCGGTCGTAGAGCCAGCCTGCGGACAAGGTGGAAACCGCTACCAGGCCGAACACCAGGAACTCGTTGATCGCCTGCACCTTCAGCTGTTCGGCAGGGCGGTAGGTCTGCGTCAGCAACGCGGTGCCACCCACGAAGGCGAAGTTCCAGCCCACACCCAGCAGCACCAGCGCCGAGGCAAAGTGCAGTAACTCCAGCCCCGAGAGTGCGATGGCCACATGCCCCAGCAGCAGCACGAAGCCGGTCTGCATGATGCGTGGCGCACCGAACCGCTTGATGAGGTTGCCGGTGAAGAACGAGGGCGCGAACATGCCCACGACATGCCACTGGATCACCGGAGTGACGCTTGGCCCGGGCAGACCGCAGCCCAGCATGGCCAGCGGCGTGGCCGTCATCACCATGATCATCACGGAATAGCCCACCGCCGACCCCAGGATCGAGGTGAGCAACAAGGGCTGCGACAACAGTTCCCACACGGACCGGGCCGTTCCTGCCGCCACCGATGCCGCCGGCTTGAGCCGGACCTGCGACAGCAGACCCAGCGCCGCCACGCTGAGCGCGGCCTGCGCCAGGTAAGAGCCCACGAACGGCCCGGAAATGACCCAGTCGCGCCCCCATTCCCCCAGTTGTGGCCCCACAAACGCCGCCACCACCCCGCCCGCCACCACCCAGGAAATCGCCCGTGTGGTGTGCGCCGCGTCCACCGCCTCGGCGGCGGCGAATCGGTAGTAGTTGGCAAATCCCTGATAGCTGCCCAGCAGCAGGTGACCCAGAACGAACAGCTCAAACGACTGCTGCCAGAGGGCGTAGCCGGCCAGTACGCTGCCCACCACCCCCAGGCCGGCGCCCATCAGGAACCCCATTCGGCGGCCCCAGCGGCGCATGAGCATGGCCGCGGGCAGCGAAGCCATGGCCGTGCCCACCACCATCGCCGCGACCGGCAGCGTGGCTAGGCTTTTGTCGGGCGCCAGCAACGCGCCCAGGATGGCGGCCAGGCTCATCGACAGCACGATGGCCGAGAGCATCAGGGCCTGGCTACCGGCCAGCAGGAGCACGTTGCGGCGGCCTGGGAACATGGTGTGCTTTCGAGTCATTCAGAAAACAAGGACCTTGTCGGCCTCGGCGGTCCAGTCGGCGAGTTGGGCCAACGTAGAGCGCTTGGCGCCCTCGACCATGTCCGCCTCACTCAAACCTCGCGCGTCCATGCAAGTGCCACACAAGGCCACTTCGCCCTTGCGCAACACCTTGCCCAGCATGAGTTGCACGTTGTAGTAACCCTCGGGCACTTTCTGGCCGGCCTTGGCACAGCCCACGGCATCGGCCATGAGGAACACGCGAACCTGCACACCGGCCTTGGCGGTCAGGGTGCCGGCGAGTCGCAGGCCGTTGTAGGCACGCTCGTTGCCGTAGGGCGCGTCGTTGAGAATGAAAAGCACCGAGCTCATAGGGATCTCCTGGTTCATGTTCAATCAGCCTGCCGCTCCAGCGGCAGACCGGCGGCCTGCCACTCACTCACGCCGTCGGACACCTTGCGTGCGCGGTAGCCGCGCGCCTGCAGCATGGCCACGGCTTCGTCGGAGAGCAGGCAGAACGGACCGCGGCAGTACGCCACGATCTCTTTGTCGCGCGGCAAAGAAGCCAGGTGTTGTTCCACTTCGGCCAGCGGCATGGAGCGGGCGAACGGCAGGTGCGCCACGGCGTATTCGTCGGACGGGCGCACGTCGATCACCACCACCTCGCCACGCCGTGCCTGCGCCATCAGGGCCTCGCGGTCCACCGGAGCGAGCTGGCCAGGATTCGCCGCCATCTGGTCCAGCGCCAGGCGCAGTTCCAGCAGGTGTTCTTCGGCCACCTCGCGCAGCGTCACGCCCAGGCCCGCCACGTCGGGGCCGGTGAGCCGGTAGTGGATGAACTTGCCCTCGCGCCGGCTGGTCACCAAGCGGGCATCGCGCAGGGCTTTCAGGTGGGCGCTGGCGAGCTTGATGTCGATGGACAGCTCGGCGGCGAGCGCGTCCACCGACTTTTCGCCCTGGGCGAGCATTTCCAGCAGTTCGAGCCGCTTGGGACTGGCCAGGGCTTTGCCGATGCGGGCGACCTGTTCGTAGAGCAGGTCTTTGAGTTCGCGGTTTTTCATGCTGTCATTCTAACGATATTTAGAATATTAGTGCAATACGCGTTTTGGCTGACTACTCAACCGGTCCAAATGGGGAGTGGACTCCCCCAAAGGTGAGTCTTGTGCTTGAGCGAAGACAGCCTGGACTGGTCGCAGACAAACCCGAAAAAGCGCCTCACTTACGAACAACGCACATGCTCATGAATGAGCCGTTGAAAGCGCAGATCACGCCCACAGCAACCGGTGCTAACAGTTCTTGCGACAAAGCGAAGTTGCCCGCCGTGAAACCAGCGCCAAAAAGCCCAGTCGTACAGCGTCAGCGATGACGACGGCAACGGCGCATGTCGCGACGCCGGCGCAAGGCGAATGCGCTGACGGATCAGACCAGCGGTTTCAGTTGCTGCAGCAGCGTCGTGCCAAACTCGGCGGCATTCAGGTCTCGGAGGCCCAGCGTCTGCTGACCGAGGCCCCTATGGACATGCATCCGCTCGTGGCGGTTTGTGGTGAACGCTGGGCGCCGCCATGCCGCGAAACGTCGCACATCAACGGCCTGTTGCGGAACGCTTGAAGTCATGAACCCCCCGCGATACTGCTCAACATCCTGATCATTTGAAGTCCATGAACGTCAACAAACGCAACAACGTCAACACCTTGGGAGACAGAGGGTCTACGATTTTGTTTGCTCACGGGCTTGGCTGTAGCCAATCCGTATGGAGCCGCATCACGCCCGCTTTCGCTGGCACACATCGCCAAGTCTTGTTTGACTTTGTTGGAAGCGGCAAGTCGCAGCTATCGGCCTTCAGCGCCGTTCGCTACAGGGGCTTGGACGGCTATGCGCAAGACGTTCTGGACGTGTGCGAAGCGCAAGGGCTGCAGAGCGGCGTCACATTCGTGGGCCACTCTGCCAGTTGCAACGTCGGACTGTTGGCTTCGATTGCACGCCCTAACTTGTTTGATCGCTTGATATTGGTGGGGCCCACGCCCTGCTTTTTGAACTATCCGCCGGAGTATGCCGGAGGCTTCGAGCGTGCCGACCTCCAAGGCCTGTTGTCGCTCATGGATCAGAACTACATTGGCTGGGCCAATTACCTATCGTCCGTGGTGGCGGGTACCGCGCAGGGCGAAGCGTTGGCTGGTGAGCTTTCCGACAGTTTTTGCTCCACCAACCCGGTCGCGATGCGGGTATTTGCGCAAACCACCTTTTTTGCTGACAACCGGGCCGACCTGCCCCAGGTGTCTCGCCCCTGCCTCATTCTTCAACACCAAGAAGACAGCCTGGTTCCCCTTGCGGTGGGTGAATATCTGAACCAGCAACTGAAGGGCAGCACCTTGGAGGTCATGAACGTGGCGGGTCACGCCGCCCACATGAGTCACCCCGCGCTGGTGATCGATGCCATGCGGCGCTACATGGCCAAAGAGCATGCTTGATGTTGATTGGGTCAAAATTCAGTCGGCGCAGACACTCAATTCAGCCTCAAGCAGTCCGACGGCCAAGCAAGGTGAAGGGCCGTAGGTGGCCGATACCGGGTTTCCATTAGGCTGCTTGAACCTGACTTTGGCCGTTGGCGGAACCTATGAACCGAAGGTCAGCTTCCTGGCGCGGCCTCGTACTCACACTGCCGGCCAGGAGGGGTCGGCCGTCAAATGGGGATGCAGTCGTTCAACATGGGAATTCACCGGCCGCCGGAGTCGGTCCGGTGGAATGATGGGTTGGGCGTCATTTCTCTACCGGACCGACGTCCATACCGTCGTATGACTCTAGCTTGAATTGACTTGCCAGTTTGTAGAACTCCAAGTTTCTCTGGTTCAACGACTCTGGGGTGTGATGCTCCACCTTCTCGACGTGCAGAAAGAATGTGCTCTTGTCATCGGTGGGGTAAATGGCAACAAAGTGGTAGCCGTTGCTTGAAAGGTATTCAGCAACTGGCTCAAGCTTCTTTGAGTCCGGGTCTGTGAAGAAGTAGCCCCAAAGTAGCGGTCCGTCGACGTTCCATTTTTTGTAGCCAGCGTTCGCTCGCATGTCAGCGAACATCTGTTTCAGCTGATCGAGCGATATCACTGAACTTTCCTTTGCTTGAGTGGTGCTTCCCGCAGCTGCTATGAATAGCAGCGCTGCAAGAGCCAACGATCGCCGCTTCATGATGCCCAACGTTCGAGCTAAGCGGGCGACAGCGGCATGGCGACTGGCCCGCGAAGCGCGACGATAACCTCAGCGCTTCGCGGGTCAGGCGCTGTGCCGTTGGCGCTCCGCTTGAGCGAGGGGTTAGGCCGCAGCTTCAAGCCTCGCGTTTCCACTCAAGAATTCCCCGGACGATGACGCTCGGGTCAAAGGGACTCGGTGCCCAGGTCGATATGAGTGAGAGATTCTGACCGATGAACTTGAACGCACGTGTCTGAACAGTGCTTGTCCAAGCTTCGTTCCAACTCACGTCCACCTTGGTCTTCATGAGGTCGCCCTCGACCTCAATGGGACCCGTGTAGGCGATCGTCTGCATAAAGGCCTCGGCTCTTTGATCGTTGGTCGTCGGTATGGCACGATTCGCTGCCGTGAGAACAACAATCATGAATGCGCTGGGCAGTATCACTAGTCGCCCCACCGGACCTGAGCCCCAGGCTGGTCGTCGCTCGCCACTCTGCTGAGACTCGAGGTCGAAAGAGATCAAGCTCCACTGCCCGAGGAGCGGCGCCAATTCGGGGACTTTCGGTTGTGCGTTATTCACTGGGGTCACAGGTTAGTGGGGACGGAGGTTGGAGCGCGGTGCAGAGGTGCTTTCTGCGGCCTAACGAATGAAAGGGACTTCCCCGTCCCGGGTGATCCGCGCAGTTGCGGGGTACGGCAACACAGTGCCACGATGGGAAGTTCGATCTCTCATCAACTCACTCGTTTGTTGGAAGGGGAAGTCCATGAGCATTGTCACCATCGGAATTGATCTTGCCAAGAACGTCTTTGCCGTCCACGGCGTGGACGCCACAGGCCAAGCGGTGTTGGTCCGCCCCAATGTACCGCGCGCCAAACTGCTCGAACTCATCGCCTCGCTGCCACCGTGCCTGATCGGCATGGAAGCGTGCTCCGGTGCCCATCACTGGGCGCGCGAGTTTCAGGCCTTCGGCCACACCGTGCGCCTGATGGCTCCCAAGTTCGTGATCCCCTACCGCCTCTCGGGCAAGCGTGGCAAGAACGATGCGGCCGACGCCGCCGCGATCTGCGAAGCCGTCACCCGCCCCAACATGCGCTTCGTGCCCGTCAAGAGCATCGCGCAGCAAGGCCAACTGCTGGTGCACCGCGCCCGCCAGGGGTTTATCGAACAACGCACGGCCACGCTCAACCGCATCCGTGGTCTGCTCTCGGAGCTGGGCATCGTGCTGCCTTTGAAGGCCGCCGTCGTGCGCCGCGAGGCCATGACTCGCCTGGAAGATCTGCCAGGCTGGGCCAACACCGTGATCGGGGACCTGCTGAGCGAGGTCACCCGGCTCGATGAGCGCGTCGCGCAGTACGACCAGCACATCCGCGCGATGGCGCGCCAGAGCACCGAGGCCCAGCGCCTGATGCAACTGCCCGGCATCGGTGAGACCACCGCCACGGCGCTGCTGAGCACCATCGGCAATGGGCGTGACTTCAAATGCGGGCGCCAGATGTGCGCCTGGCAGGGTCTGGTGCCCGGACAGTACAGCTCAGGCGGCAAGCAGCGCCTGGGTCGTATCACCAAGGCCGGAGACCCGTACCTGCGCAGCCTGCTGGTGTTGGGTGCGCGGGCGGTGCTGGCCGCGGCCAAGAACAAGAGTGACCCGATCAGTCGCTGGGCCACGGCACTGGCACAGCGGCGCGGATACTGGAAGGCCGTGGTGGCCATAGCCGCCAAGAACGCCCGCATGTGCTGGGCCGTTCTCAGTCGGGGCGAGGACTTCAGGCTACCGGCCTGAACATCTGACCTGCCCCTCACCAGCACACATCCCTCAAAGGAGTTTTGATTCGATTTCCACCACCGCGTGAAGCCAGCGTTGATGAGTCAAGGTTGAGGACCTGCGCGGGGCGTGACCGAGATACTCAAGGAGTCCAGGGCCGGTGGCAACGCCGACCATCCTCGGCTAACGAATGGGTCCCCCGCGCGCGTCTTTCATCAGGGTCCGCTGCTATTCAAGCAGCATCGATGACCGTTTGTAGTTTCGCTGTCCGCATCCCTTGCTCTGAGAGCAACGCAGGCCCGACGCTGAAGGTGGCAATGGAATCAAGTCAAGTCGAAAAACGCATTCCGTGATCCATCGCTTCGCGATGCATCACGGTTGGGTCAGTGTTTGACTTTCGGGGGGAAGCCCTTGTAGCCGAGCATAAGCCGCGGCCGCGCCGGAGCGCAGCGGAGGCGTAGACGTCGGCTTTATGCTCTGGTTAGCGCGCACGACCGGCCCGCAGCGTAGCCACAGCAAAACGTGCATAGCCGAGCGAAATGAGGAGCGCGCCCAGGCCGTAGGCGATGGATGCGACAGCATTGCCCCAAGGGCTATAAAGAAGCTCAGCGTCTTGTGCCAATGTGTTTTGGAACACGAAGTACAACAGCACAATGAGCAGGCCCGAAATCGTGAGCCACGAACCACGAGCGCGGCCCTTGAAAGCTAGAACGAACGCACACGCAAGAGACAGCGCGAATGCAGCAACTAGAAACCAGAAGCCGAAAGATTCATATGGCGCCGCGGCCAGCATATCCGGTGTGGGGCCAGTTGCCCTTCCGAGGTAAGTAATTGTGGCTTCGTTGCTCATAGCGCTAACGTAATGTCCAGAGCAAAACCTGCTCTATAAGTTGGGCGCTGCTCCATAAATTGGTCATCGATTCCTCCTGAATGTGGCTTGCAGCATGGCTATCCACTCAATACACATGGATGCATGTCCAGTTATAAAAATTCTGTGAAACCCAGCGCTCCTGCGTTGCAGTTCACCCGGATTTTGGACCAGTTGCGCGAGCACATTCGGTACATGCACTATAGCCTCAGCACCGAGCAGGTCTACGTGTATTGGGTGCGGTTTTCCCGACGTTGGAGGGTTGATTGACCGCTTTCTGGACGGTGGGTGACCGACCGCATCGGGTCGACTCGCGCCGGCGGTGACGTGAGAAAGCGGTCGTTCTGTCCGACTCCACTGTGAGCGTCAGCTTCCTGGTACAGGCGAGAACTGGTGGTCCCGGCCAATTGCGGTCACCTCACATTCGGAAATGCAGTCGTTCAACGTTTGAGGTGAGGCGGCCCGCTTAAGGGAAGATGCTTACAACCGCGGAAGCGGCCAGGGAGCCTTGCCCATGTGCCTCAACTTCACAGAGGGGATAGCGAAGCCTTTGCTCGCCGGTCTTGGAAGCGGTTGAACTTTTCATTCAGAACAAATACGTACTCGCAGATGGCTAAGCCAAAGTCCAAAAGATCTCTTGCATCCTCCTTCGTTACTTTGGCTGTTGTCGCATGGGCCCCCAGGTTCCGGTTCGCCCGTAAGGCTTCCCCCCAATTGAAGATGCGGTCGTCAATTACGCCGTCGACCTTGAGCTTCTTGAGCCCAGCTGCGAGCGTCTTTATCTTTGCATCGTGATGTTTGCAAAGACCTTCAATCGCCCGCCCGCACATCACGGCGCACGCTTGATATGCCTTGGCCTTGAAGCAGACTTGTGCTTCTACGAGCGATTCACGTGCAATCTCGGGGATGCTCCAGTCAATTGCGTCCTCGGGGGTGGGCCAAACCCTGGTAGCAGCGTCCCATTCCCAGCTGTCGGTGCCAGTTTGGATCAGTTCTGTAACACCAAGTAGCGGTCGGTGGCAGACCTTGCACTGCAGAAGAACGTACTTGTTTGGGACGCCAGTGTCCTCAATGTCGAGGTCAACTTCGCCCTTCTCAGTGCAGTCGACTTTGGCCTCGCAACTTGGGCATTCGGTGATCATGGTGCTCCTAGTAAGGCACGGGCCACGTCATTTTTACCCTGTCAATTGGGCTTGAATTCCGGCAGAGGTGCGGTTTCTTTGCCGAAGTAGAAGTCGTCGAGTTGGGGTGCTACTGACTCCGCGTATGCCATGACAGCCTTTGCAAAGGTGGCCTTTTCTGGCGACTTTTGGATGTTGGCTGGGTAGTAGGGAGAATCGATCAGATTAGTCACCACAGGATTGTCCAATCCGTAGTTGGACGGGAAAAATGAAAGTTCGTAGATTAGAAATCTTCCGATATCCCCATGGCGCCCATAAGAAAATCCAATTTGATTCGAATCGTATTTAACTCCCAGTCCATCAAGATACGCGCGCGTGCTTCTGGCACCGTTGCTCTGGCTTTGCAGAAATGTGTTCATCCATACGATGATGCATTTCTGCTTGTAGAGGTGAGTACCGAAATCGTTTTTGCTAAGTAACCTCGGGAAGTCGGTACAGAAGTCATCTTCCCAACGGATAGGGGAGTCGTTGACCCGCGCAGTGATGAATAGAGCCATACGAACGCGACCCTCAGCAATGTTGTCAAGCGTCACATCCTTCATCACTGCGCGGGTGTTGCCTCCCGTAGAGTTTCGAACCACGGCGCTCACAACATGCCAGGAGCCTGGTGGAAGGGGGGCTTTCGCCACGACCTCCTTGCCGTCCTTGTCTGTGATGGACAAATACTCAGAAACAATGTCGCCTTTGCTCTGTGCCCATCCGAGCGCAGAAAAAAGGAGGAGTGCGATGGTGAAAAGAGGTTTTCTCATTCGTTTCCCGGAAAGACTAGACGAAAGAATGATAGTGTGACTCAAGCGCGGTCCACTGTGATAGTAGCCTTAGCTACTATCTTCCGGTCGCTCACTGCGCAGGAGCAAGACCATCGCCGGCAGGTGATTTTATAGTTGATCTGAACTGAGCCCCCCATGCAGCCCTTTCAAAACGATCCAGCCCTGGCAAATGGGCGCTATCTGCTCTTCCTTGACATCCTAGGCTTCAGTGAGCTGGTCGAAACACGCGGACATGAGGACGTCTACGCGACAATTGAAAAGGCGCTCGAGCCTTTCCATCGATGGGAGAGGCTGAACGGGCAGTTCCGGACGATCTATTTTTCCGACACCTTCGTCTACTACCAAGAATCAAAGGGGTACGGCGACTGGGCATTCCTTGACATCTATGCGATTGGCGGCATGGTGCTATCGGCCCTGCTTGCTGCCCGCATACCCGCCCGGGGCGCTATTTCGTTCGGGGAATTCGAGGTCAAGTCCGACTCAAGTAGTCGACACCAGCTCTACTTCGGCCGCGCGATGGTCGAGGCCTATAGGGCTGAGCAGCGTGAGAAGTGGATCGGCATCACAATTCTGCCGTCTGCATGGAAGCCGTATGACACTGGAACGCCAGGCATCATTGACCAATTTGCCAGTGAGAAGGTTTGGTTGCGCCGCGAGGATGATGTTCTGCTGCTGAACCCGTTTATAAAGCTTCGCTCTTGGCGTGACATGCTCTGGCTTCCTGGTGAAGTGAAGAAGCCTTACTCCACGCACGACGCACCTGAATTCCCGAACGACATCCTCGGCCTGAAATTTCTCCGTGAGACTGCTGCAGCGTACGCCAACAGAAATGACTTTCTGAGCCCCGCCGCCGTCAAGTACCACGTCACGATTGCGTATCTGAAGAAGGTTCTTGGCGAAGAACTCTTTGACTGGGCAGAGCAGGCATCAAAGCCTGAAAACTTCGATTAGAACCATGACATTGAAAGCTGCGCTCCAAAAAGCACCGACATGGCGTTGATCCATTTTGAAGTCATTTTCGATTGATCAGCGCGCTTCATCGATCCGCTGGCGCTCATTTTGGTACCGAACAACGCCCCGATCCCTCTCGCTATCTGAGATCGCACCCGCGATCTTCTCGATGTTGTTGTGCACTCCCTTTGTGCCTTGAGAGACCACTTTGCGGGCCGTGGGCGATTGTCTGCACAGGGTCGCTACTTGCAGCTCGCGTCAGAGTGAAGCGGTCATCGGCCGATGGCCGCCTGTAGCGCCCGGTGAGCAGCGAACGCAGCGAGTGTGGCTTGGTCTGGTGCACCGTAGTCGATGACTTTCAGGGGCGTCTTGGCCAACCAGAGCGATTGCGCCATCAGCGTACGATCCGGGAAGTTGAGCAGCCCGACTTGAAGCTGAAATGCCAAGTCGTTGAGCGATCCCAGGACTCTGCGATTTGCCGTCTTTCCAACTGCCCAACGTTGCATCGCACCGCGCTCGGCAGCCGCTTCGTCCGCGGGAACGCCGATTTCGGTGAGGATCGGCTCCAGGGCCTCGCAGAGTCGCTGAACTAGGGCTCGACTATCCCGTGCCGGCACCACTACGGGCAACAAGCTTCGCTCGCTGACAGCGAGTACAACTTGGATTCGGCCTACGCGGATCAGATTGGCGTACCAGTCGCCGAGGACTGTGTCCGGCGGTGCCGACTCTGGATCAGGCTTTGAGCTCAGCCGGTCAAGGAGCTTTTGGGTGCAGCGAAGGACAAACACAGTGCAGAGACAGAGAGACAAATGGCAAGTATCGGTGCACCAATGTTTCCTTTCGGCGGTAGAGCGGTCATACCGTTCCTAGAGCATCGAATGGCCGGTAATGAACGTCGTCGCTGCTCAGGACTCAAGTGCGAGTGACTCAGTTCAGCCTTGAAGTGACAGAGAGGTTCCAAGCATGGCTTTGCATCAACAGCTGTCAAGTGGCCTTGCCGACTGAGGCGCGGGAAGTCATGGGATTCACGGTTCGGTTGCTCGCAGCTCGTCGTGCAGCCAATCTACCAGCTTCACCACATCGGCTCGGCGGCTGAGGTGCGGAGCGGTCCAGATCGAGAGCCGGTTGGGGCCGCGCACAAAGCCCATGGGCGCCACCAGGGTGCCACTCATCAGATCGTCCCGCACCAGCATACGGGGCACATTGGCCATGCCCAGACCGCAGCGGGCGCCCTGGATCAGCAGATAGAAGTGCTCAAACGACTGGTCGACCCGCAAGTCCTGATTCGCTTGCGTACTGCAGCGGGCCCAGTCGGCCCAGGCCGTCGGTCGGGTGCGCGAGACCATGAGCCGTGCCCGTGCGAGGTCTTCGAACGACTCGATGCGTTGCTGCCGCAGGTACTCGGGCGAACACACCGGCCCGATCCACTCGTGCGCCACATCCGCGCGCACAGCGTCCTTGGGAGGCTCGATCGATGACAGACGAATGGCCACGCTGACGTTGTCGTGAGCGAAGTCGATCGGACCGTGGCTCATGTTGAAGCGCAGCTCCACCTCGGGGTTGTCTTCCTTGAAGCGACCCAGCCTGGGGATGAGCCAGTACATCATGATCGACTCCGAACACGCCAGGGTGAGCGGGCCCGGCTTGAGTTGTTCGACGCTGGACTGGATCAGCCCGAAGGCCTTTGAGAGGCCCTCCGCCAGGCGCTGCCCTTCGCCGGTCGGCGTTGCCCCCTGCGCCGTGCGCTGCAGAAGCGCCAGGCCCAGCGAGTCTTCCAGCATCCGGACATGGCGACTGACCGCGCCATGCGTGACCGACAGTTCTTCAGCCGCAGCGCTGAAGCTGCGCAGACGTGCCGTCGCCTCAAAGGCTCGCAATGCATTGAGCGAAAGTCGATGGGACGTGGTCATGGGTGCTCTCTCTGACCTAGGGTCAACCCGGATGCCTTGTGAGTTTATGTCACAGCTTTTCGAAATTATATCGTTTTACATAAGGAGTAAGTCCCCGTATCGTTCGCTTCAGTTCACAAATTAACTCACAGACCGATGGCCAAGCAACCCACCCGCGCCGAGTTCACCGCGCGCTACTTCGTCGAAAGTTCGGTCTCCTCCGAGAAGGTCGCGCAGGTCATCGCTGGCGAACAATCCAGCGGCACCTTCCTCGCACTGCCCGGTGAGACGGACGAGCTGAAGGAGCGCTCACGCGCTCGTGTCACCCGCATTGAGCCGCTCGCACCGGCGCTGCAGGCCACGCTGCCCAGCGCGTACGTCGATCGCCACCCGCACGGTGGCGTGTTCCATCGGGCCGAGATCGACATCGCGTTCCCGGTGGCCAACGTCGGCGCCAACCTGTCCAGTCTTCTGGCAACAGTGGCGGGCAACCTTTCCGAGCTTGGAGAGGTCACCGGTCTGCGTCTGTTGGACCTGGACCTGTCGCCCGACTACGCCGCTCAATTCGCCGGACCGGCCTTCGGCGTTCCCGGCACCCGGCGGTTGGCCGGGGTCCACGGCCGGCCGCTGATCGGCACCATCATCAAGCCCAGCATCGGCCTCACGCCCGGCCAGACCGCCGAACTGGTCGACAAGCTGTGCGCGGCCGACATCGACTTCATCAAGGACGATGAGCTGATCGCCGATCCGCCGTATGCACCGTTCGACGAGCGCCTGCGGGCCGTCATGCCGGTGTTGCAACGCCATGCCGACCGCCTGGGCCGCATGCCGATGTACGCGATCAACATCTCGGGTTCGATCGACGAGATGCTGCGCCGCCACGACGCGGTTCTGGCTGCAGGCGGCACCTGTGTGATGGTCAGCGTCAACTGGGTCGGCTTCGCCGGGGTGGAGCACCTGCGCCGCCACGCGCAGCTGCCGATCCACGGCCACCGCAACGGCTGGGGTGCGCTCACCCGGCACCCGGGCCTGGGCTTCTCGTTCCAGGCCTACCAGAAGTTGTGGCGCCTGGCTGGCGTGGATCACCTGCATGTCAACGGCCTGCGCAGCAAATTCTGGGAGCCGGACGAGTCGGTGATTGCTTCGGCACGTGCCTGCCTTTCGCCCTGGGCCGGGCACCAGCCGCTGATGCCGGTCTCCTCATCCGGCCAATGGGCAGGCCAGGCACCGGACCTTTACTCTGCCCTGGGCTCGGTGGACATGATGCACCTGGCCGGCGGCGGCATCATCGGTCACCCCGACGGCATTGCTGCTGGCATGGCCAGCATGCGCGAAGGCTGGGAGGCGGCGGTGGCGGGCATTGGCCTGGACACCTACGCCGAGACGCACCCTGCACTCAAGCGTGCCATGGTGCACTTCTCCGGGCGGTAAGCGATGACCAAGACGAACACGCCCCACGTCTTGAAGCTCGCCTTCTACGGCGACGACTTCACCGGTTCCACCGATGCACTGGAAGTCCTGGCCTTCGGCGGGTTGCGCTGCGCGCTCTTCCTGTCGGTGCCCACGGCGGCGCAGATGGCCGCGTTGGGTGGCTTTGACGCCATCGGCGTGGCCGGCGCCAGCCGTGCGATGTCGCCGGACGAGATGGACGCCGAGCTTCCAGACGTCCTGAGCGGGCTGGCTGCGCTGGCGCCGCAGATCGTGCACTACAAGGTTTGCTCCACCTTCGACAGCGCGCCGACGGTGGGCAACATCGGCCGGGTCATCGAACTGTCTCGATCGGCTTTTCCGCAGCCCGTGGTGCCCATCGTGGCCAGCACGCCAGCGCTGGGCCGCTACTGCCTGTTCGGTCACCTGTTCGCGCGTTCGGGCACCGACGGCGAGGTCTACCGCATCGACCGCCACCCAATCATGAGCGTGCATCCGGTCACGCCGATGCAGGAATCCGACGTGGCCCAGCACCTGCGCAATCAGGCGCCGCTGGCCATTGGCAATGTGCCTCTGACCCGGCTCGAAACCCTGTCGTCGGCCGAACTGGTGGAACACATCCGCGACATGGCGCCGGCCAGGCAGGCGGTGGTGATCGACGGCCTGAGCCCCGAACACCTGACCACCACGGGCGACTGTCTTGTGCACATGGCCTCAAGGCTGGAAGCCCCCCTCTTTGTGGTCGGATCGTCCGGCGTCGAGTACGCGTTGACGCAGTCCTGGCAAGGCGAAAAGGCGGCAGCGTCAGCCGACCGATACGGCAGCTTCGGCGCCGTCGACCAGGTTCTGGTCGTGTCGGGCAGCGCCTCGAAGCTCAGCGCGATGCAGATCGAGGCGGCGCTCGACGCCGGCTTCAGCGAAGTGGCGATCGATGTGGAGGCGCTGACCATCGGCCCTGAAACAGCCGCGGCCGAGGCGCGTCTCGTGAGCGATGTGGTCAGCGCGCTGGCCAGTGGCGCCAGCGTGGTGATGCACACCGCTCGTGGCCCATCCGACCCGCGCGTGGCCCGTTTGATCCAGGGCCTGCAGCTCCGGGGCGAAAGCCTGGAGCAGGCGCGCCACCAGAGCGGGCGCCTGGTCAGCGAACGGCTGGGGATCGTGGTCGACGCCATCGTTCGTCGCCATCGGCTGCTTCGCCTGGTGCTATCGGGGGGCGACACATCCAGTCGCATCACGCAGGCCCTTGGACCCGACGCACTGGAGATTTGCGCCCGTCTGGCGCCTGGCGCACCGCTGTGCGCCGTGCTGTCTTCGGCGCCCCACCTGAGCGGACTCGAGCTGGCCCTGAAGGGCGGACAGATGGGCGCTCCCGACTACTTCGTCCGTGCGCTGCGGGGCAGCGCTGCGGCCACCTGACGCATGGACCCATTCACACAGAACCACCTAGGAGACCATCTCATGCCATCCACGAACACACCACAGCGCGTCGCGGTCGTCACCGGCGGCGCCATGGGCATCGGCGCCGAAGTCTGCCGGCGCTTGGGCGCAGCGGGCTTCATCGTCATCGTCGCCGACCGCGACCAACCCGCTGCAGAGACCACCGCTGCCCAACTGCGCGCCGACGGTGCTGCAGCAGAAGCGCAAGCCCTCGATGTCGGCGATGCCGCATCGGTCGACAGCGCCTTTGCTGCCATCGAGCAGCGACACGGCCGCTGCGACGTCCTGGTCAATTCGGCCGGCATCGCAAAGGTCTATCCCTTCCTGGAGTTTCCGGACGACAACTTCGCAGCCACGATGGCCGTCAACGTCACTGGCACCTTCATGTGCAGCCAGCGCGCAGCACGCTTGATGGTGCGCAACCAATGGGGCCGCATCGTCAACATCGCATCGGTGGCGGGCATGCGTGCCGTCGGCTCCGGACGCACGGCTTACGGCACGTCCAAGGGCGCCGTGATCGCGTTGACGCGTCAGATGGCGGTCGAACTGGCCGAGCAGGGCGTGACTTCCAACGCGGTGGCGCCGGGTCCGGTGGACACGCCGATGACGCGTGCGCTGCACACCGAGCAATTCCGTCGGGAGTACGAAAACGCGATCCCGATGAACCGATACGGCACCGTGGGCGAAATCGCCGCGGCCGTGATGTACCTGGTGTCCGACGACGCCGGATTCGTGACCGGCGTGACCCTGCCGGTCGATGGCGGCTTCCTGGCCTCTGGCGCCAGGGGCATCTGAACTTTTTTTTCCACCCTGATAGGAGACTCCATGAACAAGCGCAATTTCATCGCGGGCGCCGCACTCGCACTCGCCACCCTGGCCGCCGTTCCGGCCATGGCCCAGGAAGTCAAGGCCCGGATGGGCCACGTCTTCGCCGCCAACAGCACCATGGACCAGGCGGCACAGGAGTTCGCCAAGCTGGTGGGCGAGCGCACCAAGGGCCGGATCGGCATCACGGTCTTCCCGGCCAACCAGCTCGGCGGCGAGCAGGCACAGGCCCGTGAACTGTCGCGTGGCTCGCTCGAGCTGGCGCTGCTGAACCCGGGTTCACTGGCCGGCCTGAACCCGCTGCTCGACATCCATTACCTGCCCTTCATCGCGTCCGACTTCAAGCAGGTCGACGCGATCTTCTACAACCCCAAGGGTGTGCTGCAGACCACGCTGCGCGAGACACTCAATAAACAGAACATCGAGACCCTCGGCTTCTTCGAGCTCGAGTTCCGCGCCGTGACCAACTCCAGCCGTCCGGTCGAGAAACCGTCGGACCTGAAGGGCCTGAAGCTGCGGGTTCCCGGTTCGGCTGCGATCAAGGGTTTCTTCGAGGAAGCCGGCACCCAGGTCGTCGTGATGCCGTTCCCGGAGCTGTTCACGGCGCTGCAGCAGAAGACCGTCGACGGGCAAGACAACGGCGCCAGCATCACCTACGAATCGCGCCTGTTTGAGACGCAGAAGCACATGACGCTGACCAATCACGTCTATGCGATGGGCACGGTGTCGTCGAGTTCGAAGTTCTGGGCGAAGCTGTCCGATGCCGACAAGAAGATCCTGACCGACACGGCCGCCGAGGTGACGAAGAAGCAGATCCAGAAAAACCGCCAACTCAACGCGGACTTCCTGAACAAGATCGAGGCAGGCGGCATCAAGATCGTCCGCCCGTCGGCGCAGGCCATGACCGAATTCGAGAAGGTGGGCCAGGGTGTGTGGGAAAAGCTGTCGGGCACCTACGGCGCTGATCGCATCGCTGCGCTGCGCCAAGAGGCCGCGGCCGCACGCAAGTAAGTAAGTGATGGAGTTGCCCATGTCAGTCAGCGCACGCGCCAGCTCGTGGCTCTTCTCGGTGGAACGCCACGCGTTCCGAGCCGAGAAGTGGATCTGTATCCTCTCGCTCGTCGCCATGCTGGTGGGCGTCTCCTTCAGCGTGGCGGTGCGGTACTTCAACCTCCACCTGCCAGATACCGGCGAGATCGCCATCTTCGCGATGGCGCCGCTGACTTTCGTGGGTGCGGCGATGTGCACCTACACCGGAACGCACATCGCCGTGGACGTCATCCAGCAAGTCAAGAGCCCATGGGTCCGCCGGATCGGCCGAGTGATCACCGCGCTGGCGATGATCGTCTTCGGGGCGGTGTACTTTTGGACTGCGCTTGAGTTCTTCCAGACCGCGCTCAGTTCCGGCGAGCGTGGCCTCGACCTGGGAACGCCCATCGCGGTTCCGGCTTTGTTCTTTCCGATCGGCATGGCGCTGGTGGTGCTGCACGCCGTCGCCGAGCTGATCCGTGGCGCGACCAATGAACCTTCGGTCGGCGAGGAATATTCATGATCATTGGCCCTGCTCTCATTCTGTTTCTCTTGCTGGGTGTACCCGTCGGAGTGGCCTTCACCTTGCTGGTGATGGTCAACGCCGAACGATGGAACATCGACTGGTCGGTGCTGCCCTCCATCACCTACGACACCATTACCGTCTTCCCCCTGCTGGCGATTCCGCTGTTCCTGCTGGGCGGGCAGCTGATGAGCCAGGGTGGTCTGATCCGTCAGCTCACCGCCGTGTGTGACGTGCTGATCGGGCGGCTGCAGGCCCACCTGGGTCATGTAATGGTCCTGGCCAGCGCACTGATGGGCGCCATCACCGGCTCCTCGGTGGCGACGGTGGCGGCGATGGGCAGTACCGTGGGCAAGGAGATGATCGAACGCGGCTACTCACCCGGTTACACCGCGGCGCTCAATGCGTCTGCCGGCCTGCTGGGCGTGCTCATCCCGCCTTCGATCCCGCTGATCCTTTACGGCTCGATCGTTGGCGTATCCATCACGGAACTCTTCCTGTCTTCGCTCGGGCCGGGCATGGTCATGATCGTGGCCTTCATGATCGTGCACGCCTCGCTCGCGCGTCGGGTGCTGCCCGGCGGCAAAGAGAAACCGGCAGCGGCGCCTTCAGGTGAACCGAAGCCCGCCACGGACATCGCCGCGGCCCCACGAGCGCGCATCTTCGTTCGAGCCTTGCCTGCGTTGATGTTGCCGGTTCTGGTGCTGGGCGGTATCTACTCGGGCATCTTCACGCCCACCGAGGCGGCGGCGATCGCGGCGCTCTACGCACTGCTGATCACGCTCATCAGCCGGGCCGTCGGCGTGCGCGACCTGGAGAAGATCTTCCTGAGCGCAGCCCTGTCCGCCGCGGCGATCCTGGTCATCATCGGATTTACCAGCATCTTCAACCGTGCGATGGTGCTGGAGCAGGTGCCACAATCGATCGCGATGTGGGCCGTCACCGTGACCGACAGCCCGATCATCTTCCTGCTGGTGGTCAACGTCATCCTGCTGGTCGTCGGCATGTTCATGGAGACGAACGCGGCGACGCTGCTGATGGGTCCCTTGCTGGCGCCAACCGCGGCGAAGTACGGCATCGACCCGATTCACTTTGCGATCATCCTGGTGACCAACATTGAGCTCGGGTTGTTGACGCCGCCGCTGGCAGCGAACCTCTACGTGGCGGCACGAACGAATCGGGTGCCGATCATCGAACTGCTTCGAAACCTCGGGTGGTTCCTAGTGGCGTGCCTGGTCGTGATGGCCTTGATCACCTACGTGCCACAGTTGGCGCTTTGGTACCGTTTCTTTTGATCCACGTGCTCCGTACATTGCTTGTGGCGCTTGTTGTGCCGGCAATGCGCCATGAGTCACTGACTGGCTCGATCATCCATGTCGACACGGAGGCGCACTGGGTTGAACGTCCGTGCCAGGTGGTCGAGCGGTCATTTGAAATCCAGCCAGATGAATGACCGCTCGCGAGGCCATGCAAAAGCCAAGTAACCAAAATTAAGCGTCCGGACCCAGCCTTGACGCGACCTAGGTTGTCGGTGTCAACGCGAAGTTGGAGTCTTCGCGGCCTCGCCATGCAACCATGAGAGAAACGCCTTAACAGCTGGGCGCTTGGCGTGTCGCTCGGGATAGACGGCAAAGTGTGCCTTCACGCAAATGGCTTGGTCCATGCCGAACGGCGCCTTGAGCTTGCCCTCGGCTAGGTGCCCTCCCGCGTTCATGGCGCTCTCCAGCGCCACGCCCAGGCCCTGCGTTGCAGCGTCCAGCGACATCTGGGCGCGGTCGAAGCGCAGGGAGAAGCGGTCGGGTGCCCGTAGCTTAGTGAAGCGGCCGAACCAGTCGGACCACTGCACGATGCTCACGTTGCTCTGGATCAGCGGCACCTCCAGCAGTTGCTCGACCCGTTTGAGCTTGTGTTGCTTGATGAAGGCCGGGCTGACCAGGGGCACGATGGACTCCATGAACAAAGGCTCCACCACCAGATCGCCCCATTGCGGGATGCCGTAGCGGATGTCGATGTCCGACTGGCCGAGCGCGAAGTCGCTGGGCGTGTGGGCGGCCGAGAGGTTCATCGAGATGTCGGGGTAGGCCTGGGCAAAGTGGTGCAGGCGCGGCATGAGCCACAGGCTGGCGATGCTGGGGGCCGAATGCACGTACAAGCTGTTGCGGATGCCTTGGCGCAGGTCGTCGGTGGCGGTGGCGATTGCAGACAACGCAGCCCCCACATGCAACAGGTAGTGCTCGCCCGCCGGGCTCAGGCGCACACCGTGCGCACTACGCTCAAAAAGACGGATGTCGAGCATGGCTTCAAGCCGCGCAACCTGGTGGCTGATGGCCGATGCGGTGAGGTTCAGCTCGGCCGCGGCCAGCGCAAAACTGCGCCGCCGCGCCACGGCCTCGAACGCCTGCAGATTGGCAATGGGGGGCAATGCGGCCATGGGGTCAACCCTGCTGTTAGATGACGTTTTGTCATCTTACGCTGACATTTAATCGCTTGTCATCATCTTGGACGGCTTTCAAAATCCGCTCCCAGAACAGGAGACAAGGCACGCCCAGTGCCACCACCAACAAGCCCACTGGGCGGTGCGTCTCCTGCCGTTGTTCAATCCACAGGAGACAAGACTCATGCTGCTCAAAGACCAAGTTGCCATCATCACCGGCGGTGCCGGCGTCAATGGCCTCGGCTTCGCCACCGCCCGCTTGATGGCCGCTCAGGGCGCCAGGGTCGCCATCCTCGACCTCGAACGCGCCGACCCGGCTGGCGCTGCAGCCCAGCTGGGCGCGGGGCACATCGGTCTGGTGGCCGACGTGACCGACAAGGCTTCGTGCGATGCCGCCGCTGCCGCAGTGCTCCAGGCCTTCGGCCGCATCGACACGCTGGTCAACAACGCCGGCATCACCCAGCCGGTGAAGACGCTGGAGATCACCGGCGCTGACTACGACCGCATCCTCGACGTGAGCCTGCGCGGCACGCTCTACATGTCACAGGCTGTGCTGCCCGCCATGCGCTCGCAACAAGGCGGTTCCATCATCTGCATCTCGTCGGTGTCGGCGCAGCGCGGCGGCGGCATCCTGGGCGGCCCGCACTACTCGGCCGCCAAGGCTGGCGTGCTCGGCCTGGCCCGCGCGATGGCGCGCGAGTTCGGCCCCGAGAACATCCGCATCAACTGCATCACGCCCGGCCTGATCGGCACCGACATCATCAAGGGCAAGCTCACCGAAGAGAAGAAAGCCGAGATCGCCGAGACCATCCCGCTGGCCCGCCTCGGCCGCGCCGACGACATCGCAGGTGCCTGTGTGTTTCTGGCCAGCGACCTCTCGACCTACTGCACCGGCATCACGCTCGACGTGAACGGCGGCATGCTGATTCACTGAAATTTTCGTTCCCACCACAAACCGACTGGAGACAAACCATGCAACGCAAGACCTTCACCCGCTCCCTGCTCGCCGCCTGCGCGCTGGCCGCCGCATTGCCCCTGGCCGCTCAGGCCCAGACCACGAAGCTGACCCTCGGACACGGCGCCGCCGTTGGTAACCCGCGCCACGAAGCCGCCGTCAAGTTCGCCGACGTGGTCAAGGCCAAGAGCGGTGGCCGCATTGAGGTGCAGGTAGCGCCCTCGGGCCAGCTCGGCGACGACGCCGCCATGGTGACGGCCGTTCGCACTGGCGCGCTGGACATGACGGCCAACTCGCAAGGCGCCGTTTCGGTGGCCGTGCCCGAGTACGCTGCCTACGGCATGCCCTTCATGTTCTCCACGCCCACGCAGGCCTTCAAGGTGCTCGACGGCCCGCTGGGCCAGGAGCTGGCGCAGAAGTCGGCCGACAAGGGCATGGTCGTGCTGGGCTACTGGGACAACGGCATCCGCCACATGACCAACAGCAAGCGCCCGATCAGCAAGGTCGAGGACATGAAGGGCCTGAAGATGCGCACCCCGCCCGACGCGGTGCTGGTGGACATCATGCAGGCGCTGGGTGCCGAGGCGCAGCAGATCAAGTTCGCTGAGCTGTACGTCGCGCTGCAGCAGGGTGTGGTGGACGGTCAGGAGAACCCGCTGGTGAACATTCACGCAAGCAAACTGTACGAAGTGCAGAAGCACCTGGCGCTGACCAGTCATATGTTCCAGATGACGCCCTTTTTGATGAGCAAGCGCACCTGGGACCGGCTGTCTGACATGGATAAGAAGGCCGTGCAGGAAGCCGCCACAGAAGCGACCGCGCTGCAGCGCAAGCTATCGGCCGACGCCGACGCCAAGCTGCTGGACGACCTCAAGGCCAAGGGCGTGCAAGTGACCACAGTGGACAAGGCGGTCTTTGCCAAGGCCACCAGCGCCGTGGACGCCAAGTGGGTCGCCTCGCCCATCGGCGCCTACGTCAAGAAGGTGATCGCGGCGGCCCGTGCCCTCTGACCGTCACCGTCCGATACACCTGATGACGTCGGTTCGTGCCCTGTTTGGGGTACGGGCCGGCGCCCTGGAGACATCCCATGCAAACCGTGCGACGAAATCCCCTGGAACGCGCCATCGTGGCCGTCTGCAGCCTGGTGCTGTGGCTGACCACGGCCGTGATCTTCCTGATCCTCACGGCCAACACCGTGCTGCGCTACGTCAGCGGGTCGAGCCTGCAGTGGGCCAACGAACTGCCCGAGCTGCTGTTCCCCTGGCTGGTGATGGCCGGTGTGGTGATGGCCGCCGAAAAAGGCGCGCACATCGCCACGGTGTTCCTGGTGGAGGCGGTGCCGCCCGCCGCCCGTCGCGTCATTGGCGTGCTCGGCTGGCTGGTCGTGGCCGGTTTGTACGCCACCCTGGCCTGGGCCACGTTGTCCATGCTGGAGATCGTGCACGACGAGAAGTCGCCGATTTTGCAGGTGCCGGGGTCGGTCACCTACGGCTGTGTCATGGGCGGCATGGTGATGCTGGCGCTGCTGGCCGCGCAGTCGGCCTGGCGCGTTTTCCAGTCCGACGGCGCCCTCCCGGCTGCGTCGATTGACCCCCAGGAAGTTCACTGGTAACCCGCCCGGAGCCCATCATGAGCGCACTCATTCTTTTTGTCTTCCTGTGTGGCGCCGTCGCGGCGGTGCCCATCGCACACGCCCTGCTGATCGCGGCCATGGCGGCGGCTGCCACCAGTGACCGCATCCCGCTGGACCTGCTGGTGCAGCAGATGGTGGCGCAGGTGCAGAGCTTCCCGCTGATCGCCATTCCCTTCTTCATGCTCACCGGTGCGCTGATGATGGGTGGCCGCCTAGGCCAGGCCATCATCGGTGTGCTGACCGCCACCGTCGGCCGCTGGCATGGCGGCCCGGCACAGGTCAACGTGTTGTCGTCCACGATGTTCGGCGGTGTCTCCGGCTCGGCCGTGGCCGACGCCTCGGCCATCGGCGCGCTCGTCATGCCCTGGCACCGCAAGCTGCGCTACCCGATGGCGTTTTCGGCCGCCTCGCTGGCTTCGGCGGCCACCATCGACATCATCATCCCGCCTTCGATTCCGCTGATCCTGTTCGCGCTGAGCGCCAATGCGTCGATCGCAGCGCTGTTCTACGCTGGCGTTCTGCCCGGTCTGCTGCTCTGCGGCGGTTTCATGTTCGCCTGCTGGTGGGTCGGCAAGCGGCGCAACCTGCCGCGCGAGACCGCTCCGCGCGACCGTGTGGCGTTCCGTCGCAACCTGTGGCACTCCGCCCCGGCCCTGGCGCTGCCCGTGCTGATCGTCATCTTCCTGCGCTTCGGCTTTGCCACACCGACCGAAGTGTCGATCCTCTCCACGTTGTACGCAGGCCTGGTCTCGGCCCTGATGTACCGCGACCTGAGCCTCAAGCGGCTGCACCACGCGGTGCTGGAAGCGGGCCTGGCCACCGGTGTGGTGCTGCTGGTGATCATGGCCTCGGCCGCCATCGGCTGGTTGCTGACCTTCGACCAGATGCCCCAGCACATCGCACAGTGGGTGCAGGAGAACGTGAGCGCCAAATGGATGGTGATCCTGCTGATGAACCTGATGATGCTGTTCATCGGCATGTTCCTGGACCTGCCGGCTGCCGTGCTGTTGCTCACCCCCGTGTTCCTCCCGCTGGCCCAGAGCATCGGCATGGACCCGGTCCAGCTCGGCATCATGATGGTGGTCAATCTCGCCGTCGGCCTGTACACGCCGCCGGTGGGCACCACGCTGTTCATCACCAGCGCGCTGGCCCGGGTGAAGGTGGGCGAAACCGTGCGCGCCATGGGTCCTTTCTACCTCGTGGCCTTCCTCGTTCTCGCCATCGTGTCCTACGTGCCCGCATCCATCCTGCGCTGAGCACCCCTTTCCCTTTCAGGAGCATTTCCATGACGTCATCCGCTGACAAACTGCCTGCGCTCGCGCAGTGCGCCCACCGCATCCGCCGCTACGCCCTGCGCATGGGCGAAGTCCAGGGCCAGGGCTACATTGGCCAGGCCCTGGGCTGGGCCGACGTGCTCGCCGCTGCCTACGGCCACGCGCTCAACTTCAAACCCGAGGACCCCGAGTGGGAAGGCCGTGACCGCTTCCTGCTCTCGCACGGCCACTACGCCATCGCCCACTACGCCGCGCTGATCGAGGCGAAGATCATCCCGGAAGAGGAACTCGAAACCTACGGCAGCGACGACAGCCGCCTGCCCATGTCGGGCATGGCCACCTACACGCCGGGCATGGAGATGTCGGGCGGCTCGCTGGGCCAGGGCCTGGTGATCGGCGTGGGTATGGCGCTGGGTCTGAAGCAGAAGCAGAACCCGGCCTTCGTCTACAACTCCATGAGCGACGGCGAACTCGACGAGGGTTCCACCTGGGAAGCCGCCATGTCGGCCGCGCACCACCAGCTGGACAACCTGATCTGTCTGGTGGACATCAACAACCAGCAGGCCGACGGCCCATCCAGCAAGGTGTTGGGCTTCGAGCCGCTGGCCGACAAGTGGCTGGCCTTTGGCTGGCATGTGCAGCGCATCGACGGCAACGACCTGGCCGCGGTGCACGCCGCCTTTGACACCGCGCGCAACCTCAAGGAAGCCAAGCCGCGCGTGATCCTGTTCAACACGCTGATGGGCAAGGGCGTGCCCTTCCTGGAAACGCGCGACAAGAACCACTTCATCCGCGTCGATCCGCCCGAGTGGCAGCAGGCCCTCGCCATCCTCGACCAGAACGCCCCCGAAGGAGCAGCCGCATGAACACCGTTGCCGAGAAAAAACCGCGCCTGACCACCTCCGCCATGATCGCCTCCATCGCAGGCGAAGGGCAGCGCGTGAAGGCCGCGCCGTTTGGCAAGGCCCTGGTTGAGCTGGCTGCCAGCCGCCCCGAGATCGTGGGCATGACCGCTGACCTGGCCAAGTACACCGACCTGCACCTGTTTGCGCAGGCCTACCCCGAGCGCTTCTACCAGATGGGCATGGCCGAGCAACTGCTCATGGGCGCTGCCGGCGGCATGGCCAAAGAGGGACTGATTCCGTTCGCCACTACCTACGCCGTGTTCGGCACCCGCCGCGCCTACGACTTCATCCACCAGGTGATCGCTGAAGAAAACCTCAACGTGAAGATGTGTCTGGCCCTGCCTGGCCTGACCACCGGCTACGGCCCCAGCCACCAAGCCACCGAAGACATCGCCATGATGCGCGGTATCCCCGGCCTGACCATCATCGACCCCTGCGATGCACTGGACATCGAGCAGGCCGTGCCGCAGATGGCCGCGCACAACGGCCCGGTTTACATGCGCCTGCTGCGCGGTAACGTTCCCCTGGTGCTGGACGAATACGACTACAGCTTCGAGCTGGGCAAGGCCAAGCGCCTGGTGGACGGTGACGAGGTGCTCATCATCTCCAGCGGTTTCATGACCATGCGCGCGCTGGAAGTGGCGCAGGCACTCAAAGCCGACAACATCGGTGTGGCGGTGCTGCACTGCCCGACCATCAAGCCGCTGGACGAAGTGACCATCCTCGCCGAGGTGCTGCGCAAGCCGCGCCTGGTGGTGGTGGCCGAGAACCACTCGGTCGTGGGCGGTCTGGGCGAAGCCGTGGCCAGCAGCTTGCTGCAGAACGGCGTTCAGCCGGCTCGCTTCCGCTTAGCGGGCCTACCCGATGCCTACCTGGACGCCGGCGCCTTGCCCACGCTGCACGACCGCTACGGCATCAGCACCCAAGCGCTGTCGGACCGTGTGAAGGCCTGGCTGGGCTGAAGCCATTCGAGGCTGTCGCAAGTCATTCCACATGCAGCGGACTGTCTTCGATACAAGGCGTACGCCTGCCAGTTTCAGGGGTTGACACCTGCATGAAGCAAAGGAAGTCATTGCACCTACTTGCTCAAACCGGTCGTTCAAATGGACAACACGAATGAAGGAGGAGAGCCGAGCACCAGTGCTTCCCTGGCGCGAGCAGTCGCTCCAGGGACCTTGTCTGGCCGACCCCGGTCAGCTACCGGTCTGGGTGGCATGGCGGTCGCTTGCGTTCTTGCTCGGCGAATGATTGCTTGGGACACCTGCGAACGTTCAGGCGCCAGTTTCGAATGTCCGTACCCCGCCTGGAGCGTCATTCGCGATTTGGAGTACAACTTCGCCAGCGAGAGCCGTCAATGGGCGCGGCAAGGCGTGCTCCCGCTGACTGCAACAAAGCGGCTGTTGGGCGCTTCGACTTGCCCTGGTCCGAGTGGCGGCTGTACGAGGTGCTACGGTCGTAGGGCTTCAGCGACTAGGCTGCCGCCGCGCCACCGACCGCTTCACCATTACTTGGACTGGCGGCACCAACCCGAAGCGGAATTCGGGCACTGCATTTCCAAGCAGTCACTGGCCCGTAGGGCTGGTTTTGAGCGCCTCGGCCTACTTGCGTTGTCGGCCACCACGTGCCGCTCGCTAAAGTCAGCTTAAGGGAAGGCCGATGACTCGAATCACAGGCTGACACCCCGTCTGTATTTCGCACCTGCAATTGGCCCCATCACGGGCGACTACGGCATCGCTCGTGGTTGCGGGCTTATTGCTTGGTCATCGGCCGATACGGGCGCGAATCTGAACGCAGCGCGCTGGACATGAGCGAACGATGAGCGTATACCTCAAAGAGGCGCTAGCTTGGCCGCGGCGCTATCGGTGAAACAGTGTTTGTTTTCCGAAACGCTAAAGGAGACTTCGATGCCCACCATCGTCGCCCACCACAAGGTCAAGGATCAGAAGCACTGGCTGGCCTCGCCCAAGCGCAAGGAGTTCTTCGGACTGATCGGCGTAACGAACATCCGCACCTTCATCAACCCGACGGATCCGACCTCCGTGGCGTTGATGATGGACGTTCCGGACATGGAGAAGTTTGGCGCCGCGATGCAGTCCAAGGACGCGGCCGATGCGATGTCCGATGACGGCGTGCTGCCCGAGACCGTGGTGGTGTGCATCGAAGCCTAGACGAGCGCTGCCGACCCGGCGACCCGTCCTTGCGGCGGTGGCTGGGTCATGGTCAATGCGGCTCTCAAGAAACACCAGACAGCTGATTTATTTCCAAGGTGTTTTCAAGCGGGGTTGTCGGCGGAGACGAGCTGCATGCCCATGGCCTTGGCCTTCTTGGCGAGGTTGTGCAAGACGCGCTGGCGGTAACGCTCCTCGAAGTAGTCCTGCCCCTGATCGGTGTATTCCTGCCCGTGGGTGAGCATGGCGTAGATGAGTCGGGCCAGCTTGTGGGCAGCGGCGGTGACGGCCTTAGGCTTGTCCATGCGCGCGCACATTCGCCGGTAGTACGCGCCCAGCGCCGACTGGCTCGAACGCAAGGCCGCTGCCGCCAGTCGCAGCGCCTGGGCCGCGCGGTTGGCGCAGCGTTTGGTCTTGCTGCTCATGACCTTGCCGCCGGTGATCTTGGTGCCCGGACACAAACCCAGCCAGGAGGCGAAGTGCTTGTCGCTGGGGAACTTGCCCATGTCCGCACCCACCTCGGAGACCACCACCAGTGCAGTGGTCACATCAATGCCGTTGATACGCGTGAGGTCCACGCCGCACATCTGGAAGAGTTGCGTGCGCAGATCGAACTTTGGGGCATTGCGCGCGCGCCCGCGCTTCTTGCCTTTGGTCGGCTCATCCTCACGCACATGCAGGGATTGCAATTGCGCCTGAACCTGCGCATCGCACTCGGCCAGTTGGGCGCCACAGAAGTCAAACGCGTCCAGGGCCTGCTTCAAGGCAAAGAGGTGCTCAACGCGCCAGGTGCCTTGCAGGCTCTTGGCGATCTCGTCCTCGCTGGCGCGGATGCGCGCGTTCCTGAGTTGGGCCAGGGCCTGCCCGTCACGCTCGCCGGCGACGATGGCGCGAAGGATCTTCTGGCCCGTCTCGCCAGCCACGTCGGAGATGACGTTGGCAAGTTGGAGGTTCATCTGGGTCAGGGCCTTTTGCATGTGCTGCACGAAGCGCCCCTGACTGCGCAGCAGCATGGTGCGCTGACGCGTGAGCGAGCGCAACACGCAGACCTGATCGGCCGGTCGGAAGGCGCCGTGCAGCAGGCCAAAGCTCATGAGCTGCTGCAGCCACTGGCAGTCCAGCACATCGCTCTTACGGCCCGAGACGTTCTTGACATGGCGGGCGTTGACCAGCAGCACAGTGAAGCCGCGCGATTCGAGCAGTTCCTACAGGGGAATCCAGTAGACCCCGGTGGACTCCATGGCCACGGTGTCCACACAGCAGGCGTCGAGCCAGTCGGCCAGGCGGTGCAGGTCGGCAGTGAAGCTGGCGAACTCGCGCACGGGCTCATCGTCGCGGTCCGGCGGCACGGCTACGAAGTGCGCGGCGCTGCCGATGTCGACACCGGCGGCGTTGGGGTGGGTCAGGGTGATGGCCGCCTGTGTGGTGGGCCGCTTGCGTTGTGCCATGGCATCCTCCATCATGAGAAGTAGAACGTGGCACCGGCTCGGGTACGTCGTCTTGATCACTCTCTCAAACGGGATGCCTGCACCAGGCCAAAGCGGCCCGAAACCGGCTCACCAATGTCGATGACGCAGCCCATGACCACGCTAACCTGCGGGCAATGTGCACCATTGCTACATCGGTCTTCGCCGGTGCTGCGTTCCACCTTGCCATATTCAGCAGGCCAACGCCACGTGTTTCTTCGGAACGATTTTCGGCGCGGGCGGGCCGATTACTTCGCTAACCCATCGAGCGGACGTTGACCGTCCGCTCTACGGGGATTCACATGTGCAGCGTCGACTTCCAGTTTGGATCGTTGCACGTCATCACCACCTGGTTCTCTCGCACACAAACGGTCATGGAAACCTCATCCGGGAAGCCCGTGAATTTCCGTTCCGCCGGGTGATCGCATCTGTTATCGCTGCAGGCAATGTAGTGACCTTGGCATTCCGGGCAACCCACTGCGATGCAATCACACGACGAACCCGTACCAAAAGTTTGGAGACGAAGTGCCCGGGGACGCGTTCACAGCTGGCCCGTCTCACGATACCGTTCTCGCATCTTCCGGTCGACAGCAGCGTTGAACGAGATGGGCGCTAGCAATGTGGTCACCACACCCATCAACACCAGCACTGAGAACAGACCCTGATTGATGAAGCCGCGCTCCAGCGCGATGCTGGCCACCACCAACTCCATCGCACCTCGGCCGTTGAGGATGAAGCCCAGGCCCAGTGCCTCCCGGTTTGACATGCCGATGGCGCGTCCGCCAAGCCAGCCGGCCAGCACCTTCGACGCGATCGCTGCGATCAGCACAGCGGCAACGAAGCCGACCTCGGCCAATGCCGAGATCTGGAACTCCAGCCCCAGGTAGGCAAAGAACACCGGCGCGAGGAAACCGCCTGTGATCGAGCTGAGCGTGCGGCGCAGGTCAGCATAGCGCTCAGGCACGAATTGGCGCTTGTCCAGCAGCAAGGCACCAAAGAACGCCCCGATGACGAAGTGGAAGCCCAGGCTCTCACTGAGCGAACCGAAGGCCAGCACGAAGACGATGACGATGCCGAACACGGCCTCGGTGCCGAACATCGCGGCCAGCTTCTCTGGCCCCGCCGAGACGTCGACACCACGCCGATGCAGCCGGTCGAGCAGCGCATTGATGCCCAGCACGGCCAGTGCAAGCACCAGCAGCTTGAGCGTCACCATACCGCCTGTGGACAGGATCGCGGCCCAGCTTGTCTGAGCCGGCAGAGCCAGCAGCACGCCCAGAATGAAGAGCGCCAGGATGTCGTTGATGACCGCCGTTGACACCGAATAGCGCCCGATGGCGGTTTGCAGCAGACCCATTTCGTCGAGCATCTTCACCGCCACTGGCATCGCGGTGATGGAAATGCACAGTCCCAGGAAGATGGTCCGCATGAGGTCCAGGTCAAAGGCCCAGGCCACAGCTGCACCCGCGCCGAAAGGCAGGAAGAAAGCGATCATGGCGACGATGAAGCCACGGCCGCGCATGGCGGCCTGCACATCTAGGAAGCTCATCTCCAGGCCAGCATCAAGGACGACCAGGAAGATCGCCAGGGATGCAATGCCTGACAATGCGGGATTAGGTTCGACCAGCCCCAGAATCGCCGGCCCGAGCAGTATGCCGGCCATCATTTCGCCAACGATGGCCGGCTGGCCCCACCGAGTGAACAGATGCCCGAGCACCCGCGCCAGTACGATCAAAGTCAGCAAGCTCGTCAGTATCTGCATCGTGGTCCCTGAGTGACAGTTGATGTTGAGGTTGGATGGAGTGTCGCGCAGGCGCTTATGGCCCCGCCTGGCCGTTGAGCACGAGCTGCATCACGCTTTGCTGATGTCTGGACATAGCAATGATTGGACCGTACGCCCTGAAGGCCGAAGGACCAGCGAAGCGACGGAGAGGGCTCGGCTGCAGGTCGATCGCGCCTGGCGGCAGTCTAAACGCCGTCGCCATTGCCGTTGGTGACTGAGCGGTGCGACTGGCAGTCAGGTGTTCAGCACTTTGTGACTGAAATGGGTCGGGCACAGCCGCTCACCCCGGGCGCGAGGATACGTTCTCGAAGCGCGACCAGTCTGGCATGTGTTGAGAGACCTGTGACCGAGGCGCAGCGGTCGTTCGACCCTTCCATCCTCGAAAGACAGGTGACCGCGGCGGCCGACATTCACGAGTGCAAAGTCACCGGCAGCAACCGGCCTTGAAGCGACCTTCGATTTTCCACTTGCGTCATTGCAGCGAGTGCTGCTGGTGGGTGCGCCTAGGTGAGTTCACGCCTTCTGCCTCGAAGCGGCTTTTCGGTGTGGCGACGTACACTGGCTCGAACGGCTTCTATAGGAGGGACTGCGGCCATAGGTTTGCGCGACCCGGTCGGCGCCGCCTCACTGTCTGCGCTCCAGGTACTCTTTCGGGCAGGCTACCAATCCGTAGAGCGTGATCTCTGCTTCCTACGCTCAAAGGATAGGGACAGGTTGTCTATCTGACCAGGGAAGTCCAAAGAACGGGGATTGCTGTTCAAACAACAGGGGCCACCATATGCCAGCTCCACCTAACAGGATTTGCAAATCGTCTGGGACCCCACCCAGTTGCTCAGCGGGCCGCTCAAGTCCATGCCACGACGCAATGCAGTCATCTCGGCCACGATGCTCATGGCGATTTCGGGAGGCGTGAGGGCCCCGAGGTTCAGCCCCACAGGACCGTGCAGGCGATCGGCTTCTTCTGGGCTAACGTCGAACTCCAGCAGGCGTTCGCGGCGCTTGGCGTTGTTTTGCAGCGAGCCAAGTGCGCCCACGTAAAACGCGGGGGTGCGCAGCGCCTCCATGAGCGCAAGGTCATCGAGCTTGGGGTCGTGGGTGACTGCGACCACGGCGCTGTTGTGGTCCAGGTGCATGGCCAGCACCAGGTCGTCGGGCATCGTGGTGGACAGCGTCACGCCCACCACGGACTCCCAGCCTTCGTGGTATTCCGTGCGCGGCTCGCAGACGGTGACCTGGTAGTCGAGCATGACGGCCATGCTTGCCAGGTAACGCGACAGCTGGCCGCCGCCGATGATGAGCAGGCGTAGGCGCGGACCGTGCACGGTGGTGAGCGTGGCGCCGTCGAAGCCGACGCGGTCACCCTCTAGGGCGGGCTCGTGGCGCACCAGGCCGGTGGCCATGTCGAGCCTGCGCTGCACACGCTTGTGGTTCTGGATGCTGCTCAGCAGTTCGCGCAATTGCGATTGCGGCGAGAGCGGCTCCAGCACGATCTGCACCGTGCCACCGCAGGGCAGGCCAAAGCGGCGCACCTCTTCGGCGGTCTGGCCGTAGGTGGTGGCTTCGGGCAGGCGAAGCGCCAGCTCGCCGCGGGCGACGCGACCAATCAGGTCGTCTTCGATACAGCCACCCGAGACGGAGCCCGCCACTTGGCCGTCGTCGCGGATGATCATGAGCGAGCCGGGAGGGCGCGGCGCCGAACCCCAGGTGCGCACCACGGTACCAAGCACCACGCGGTGGCCACGGCCGAGCCAGTCGAGGGCGGTGCGGATGACGTCGATGTCGATGCTGTTCATGAGGATGCGTCTCCCTTTCGGGGTGTCCCGGCTTGTTCCGGTCGGACTTGGTGAGCGAAGTGCCGAACCAGCACGGTCATCAGGGTGAGCCCGGCCAGCGCGGACAGACCTCCATAGGCCAGAGCCAGGGCTTGTGGGCCGAGCGATGGGCTCCACACGCCGACGGCTAACAGCAGCAGCGGGCCGCCCAAAGGCGCCCAGCGCAGCATCGGTGTGGCGATCCGGTTGGATGGCACGGGCAGTGCCCAGGCCAGGGCGAGCAGCAACATGCCCACCAGTCCATGGGCCGGTTGTTGGCCGGCATACAGAAGCAGTGCGCCCATCAGGACCAATGTGAGCGGCAGTGCGCGGCTCACCAGCGGCGGCAACTGGCGTGGAATGGCATCGAGGCGCACCAGGCCCGGCAACGCGGCCATGAGCAGCAGATGCAGGCCGACCACAGTCTGCGCAGACCAGCCGGCGCTGGCACACCAGGCGCTACCGAGCCAGAGCGATCCCATCATCAGGCCCATGGAGGTCTGAGGGAGGGTGCCCGAGGCCAACCGGGATGGGGGCAGATGGCGCGACCCGGTAGGACCAGCGGTGACAGTGGCGCTGGCGAGCAGGGACGCCGCGAGCAGCACCAACCCAATGGGTAAGCCAGTCAACGCTTGATCAACGGGGACGCTCAGCACCGTCCAGGTGATGAGCGCGGCGAGCACCGGCGGCCAGCCCACCCAAGGGCACTGGCAACGTTTGCTGGTGATGGCAGACGCATCTAGCGCGACCGACCACGCGGCCCACAGCACGGCAAGAGCCATGAGCATCCAGAAGGAGGCCGGACCCCCATCGGCCTGGGCGACGAAGCCAGCACCGGCAGCAGTGAATCCGCCCAATGTCAGCAACGTGCCTCGCGCTGGCGCTCCATGTCGCATCCGCTGAGCAAGCACCAGACGCAAGCCCCACCACAGCGCCACGGCCAGCACGCCGCTGGCCAGCGACCAGCCCAGGCGTTGCCCTTCCGCGCCCAGCCAGACCCAACCGATGAGCAGCGCGGTCCAGCGCGCCAGCGCCAGTGCGGGTGCGCGCAAGCCGGTGAAGCGAAGGTGCAGCAAGTCAGACATGGGCATAAACATGCAACTGGTCTGAGCCTGACGCAGCATGCACGCTGGCGTTGAACGACACGATGATTCGATCGGCCTCGCCCTGGTAGGGCATGGCCTGATGCGGCAGCCATGAGGGAAATACCACCATCTGGCCAGGCTGGGGAGCGACATCAACATGCGCCGACTGCAGGTAGGCGTTGCCGAAATCCATGTGGGCGCCACCCAGGTGGTTGAAGTGCGGGCCATAGAAACGGGTGACGCCGTTGGCTGTACCCAGAACTGGGTGCGCAGCGCGCTTCAATTCGTCATCGACCTGCACGCAATACACGCCCGACCAAGAACAGTTGCCGTGGGTGTGCACGTCGTGGTGGCTGCCCTGGCGGCTGATCTGGAACCAGATACCACGCAGCGCGATCTGCAGACCTGGCCTGGATTCAGGCCAGGCACCCTGGTTGGTCAGCACCACGGTCTGGCGCAGGCCGTCCACCAGGAAGGCGATCAGTTGTTCCCACTCGGCGAGGCGTACGCGCTGCAGAAGGTCGTCGCGGCTGGCGTAAAAGGCGGCGCCGGTTCGGGCCTCTGGATCGGTGGCGCGCATGGACTGGAAGACGCGCACCAGTAGCGGGTTCACTTCATGCGCCTGCGCAAAGCGGTGAACGCCCATGGGCGTGGGCCAGTGTTGCAGCAGGGGCTCGGGTGTCACGGCGTTGAGCTGCTCAGGCGGGCTCGGTGAGGTCGGTCGGCCAGCGCAAGCGGTGGCCTGTGCGCGTGGCCAGGGCCTCGATGTCTTCGGGACTGTCCACATCGGTGCGGTAGCGCTGGTTCGTGCTGGCCCAGCGATGAACCGCTTCGGGGTGGGCCGACTGCCATTGTTTGCAGCCAATACGGGCTTCACCGGCCAGGATCTGCTCGCGCACCTCGCCGCTGAACATCACCGGGTTGCCGGGCTGGTCGTCCACTGTGGGCTGCACCACCTGGGCGCCTGCGGGCCGTTTTTTGTAGGCACCGATGAGGTCGTTGATGTCTTGCGAGTTGATCAGCGGCTGGTCGGCCAGGGCCACCAGCACGGTGTCGATCTTGGGCGAGAGTGCCTGCAGGCCCAGCCGCAGCGATGAGACCTGGCCGGCGTCCGGATCGGGGTTGCGCACCACGGTCACTGGAAAGTCCCGCACGGCGAGTTCGATGCGTTCGGCGTGGTGGCCGAGCACGACCACCAGTTCGTCCACCCCAGCACCCGAGAGCGCGATCAGCTGGCGCCGGATCAGCGGCACGCCGCCCAGCTCCAGCAGACTCTTGGGCCGGTTGCCCATGCGCGAGCCCGAGCCCGCAGCCAGCAAAACCGCGCCCACCACCAGCCGGCTGTACAGACCACCACCACCTTTGAGAATGCAGCCCATGTCAGTTTCCGCAGCAGGAATTTTTAGCAGGAGCAGTCGTTTCGACCGGTATCGGTGCGGCTTCTTTCTTTGCGCCGCCGCAACAACCGCCACCGCCCGTTGCAGCTTCAACCGGGGCGGAGGCCTTGGCGGCCACGAGCGCGACTTCTGGGCCCTTGGGTTGAGCGACCGGCACACGGCCGCGTCGCGCAGCGATCACGGCGGCGAGAACCGCCAAGGCAATTTCTTCTGGCGTGTGCGCACCGATGGACTCACCAGCGGGCGCGATGATGCGGGCCACGCTGTCGGTATCTTCACCCGCCGAAATCAGGCTCTGGCGCAGCACACCGGCCTTTCGCTCGCTGGCCACGAACCAGAGGTGGCTGGGCGACAAGGCCAGCGCTGCCTTCAGGCCTTGCAGGTCGCGGCGGCCCTGGGTGGCCACCACCGCGTAGCCGCCGCTGCTCAGTTGCTCACGCACGCGGGCGGCATCGTCGCTGTCCAGTACGCAGGCGGCGTCCGGGTGGTCGCTGCCCTGTGCGCCTTCGGCCACCAAAGCCACGCGCAGGCCAACGCGTGGCGCCAGCTCGGCCAGCGACCGCGCCACCGGCGAATCACCGAACACGGTGAGCTGGGTGGCGGGCAACACGGGGTCGATGAAGAGCTCCAATGTGCCGCCCGAATGGCAGGCCATGCCGAACTCCAGCACGTCGCCCAGCGTGCGCTCGGCGGTCTCGTCGGTCGGGGCGATGCGGATGCTCTGTGGCTGGCCGCTGGCCAGCGCCTGGCGCACGGTTTTCACCACGGCGGGTTGGGCGCAGCCGCCGCCGATCCAGCCGTGGATCTGGCCGTCGGCGGTGACGAGCGCCTTGTCGCCGGCCTTGGCTGAAGTGGGCGCCTGGGCGCGCAACACGGTCACCAGGGCAAAGGCTTGTTGCGCCGCCTGTAGGCGGGTGGCATAGGCAATCCAGTCGTTTCGGGTCATCGTCGTACTCCTTGGGGAATCGGTGTGTGGTCAGTGCAAAGCGTGGCGCACGGCGGCCAGATCGGCCACGCTGGCCAGCGGAATGAAGCGGTCGATGTGGCGGCGCGCGCCTTGCAGCGCAGCGGCGGCAGGGACCTCGCGGGTGGGGTGAAACCAGGTGATGCGGGCGCCATGGGCGCGCAGGGCTTGCAGGGCGATCGCCAGGTTTTCGGATTCGTCGGTGTCGAAGCCGTCGGACAGCACCCAGACGCGGGCGCCGCGCCGCAGCTGGGCGCGGGCGTGCACCCGGGCGAACTCGCCCAGGCTGCTGGCGATGCGGGTGCCGGCGCCAAAACCGGCGGTCACGGCGTTGATCTTTTCCTGCACGGCGGCGGAGTCGCGTTGCATCAGCGGTGTGACCTCGGCCAGCCGGGTGTGGAACACGAACACGCGCGCCTGCGCCTCCAGCGCGAAGGCGCGTGCGATTCGCAGGAACAGCGCGGCATGGCTTTCCATCGAACGGCTAACGTCGGCCAGGATGAACAGGCGCGGCGGTACCACGCGCTTGATTTGCCAGGCCGGCGCCAGCGGTTCGCCGCCCCAGGCCACACTGCGGCGCAGGGTCTGGCGCAGGTCCAGCCGCTGACCCGGGTGGGCGTTTTTCCAGCGCCGTGTGGGCAGTGGCCGCAGGCGCGCGGTGATCTGGCGCGCCAGGCGCTGCAGCGCGCCCAGCTCCTGCGGCAGCCACATCTGGCCGTCGCGCTGGTGCAGGGCTTCCATCTGGGGCTCGCTGCGGCTGGCGCCGCCCTGCGCGCGAGGCGTGCCGGCCTCGCTGTCGCCCGCAACCGCGTGCGGCGCATCGGTGGCGGTCTGCGGCGCGGTCTTGCCTGTGGTGGGCGGCTGTTGCGCCGTGTCCATCTGCTCGCGCATCTGCTGCACGGCCTGGCGCAGGTCGCGACCCGGCCGCGTCTGCCCGCTCACGCGCACCGTGCCGCGCAGGCGCTCGGGGTGCCAGTAGCGGTCAAACAGCTCGGGCCACAGCCGCCACTCGCGCGCGCTGTGGCAGGCGATGGCGCGCCAGGCGGCCCGCAGGCGCTGCTCTTGCAAACCGCCCACGATCAATGCCGCCTGCAACATGGCCCGCTGCTCGGCCACGCCCACCGCCAGCCCGTGGTCGCGCAGCAGCGCCGCGAAACCGGCGAGGGTTTCGGACGGGGCGAGCGCGGGCGTGTGGTTCATGAAGGCGCTGCGTTGGCTGGCGCCTTTTCGGCCACACCCACGGTGCGTCGGCCTTCCACCAACTGGCGTGCGCGGTCGGCGCCCAGACCGAAGCGGTCTTCCCGCGTCTTGAGCAGGCAGCCCAGCGTGGTGAGCAGCACCGCCATGTCTTCGGGCAGGGCGTGGTGGTGCATGCGGTGCAGCGCCTTGACCCAGTCCAGCGTCTCGGCGATGCCGGGAATCTTGGACAGGTCCTCGTTGCGCAGGCGCTGCACGAACTGCACCGCTTCTTCCACCAGCCTGGTGTCGGCCTCGGGGAGGGCGGTCTTCACGATGGCGATCTCGCGCGCCAGCGTGGGGTAGTCGAGGTAGTGGTAGAGACAGCGGCGGCGCAGCGCGTCGCTGAGCTCGCGCGTGCCGTTGCTGGTGAGGATCACACGCGGGATGTTGCGCGCGCGCAGCGTGCCGATCTCGGGCACGGTGATCTGGTAGTCGGCCAGCACTTCGAGCAGGAAGGCCTCGAAGGCCTCGTCGGCGCGGTCGATCTCGTCGATCAGCAGCACGCAGGGGCCGTCCTGGCTGATGGCTTTGAGCAGCGGTCGCTCCAGAAGAAAGTCGCGGCTGAACACGTCGGCTTCTTTCACGCTGCCCGGCTGGCAGTCGTGCAGGCGGATCGCCATCAGCTGGCGGCCGTAGTTCCACTCGTAGGCCGCCTGCGCGAGGTCCAGGCCCTCGAAGCACTGCAAGCGCACCAGCACCGCGTCTTTCGCCTGCGCCAGCGCGGTGGCCAGCGCCGTCTTGCCTACACCCGCGTCGCCTTCCAGCAGCAGAGGGCGCTCCAGTTCACCGGCCAGCCACACGGTGGTGGCCAGGTCGGCGTCGGCGAGGTAACCCACCTGCTGCAACGATTCGCGCAGCAGGCGGTCGTTGTTCTGGTGGGCGGTGCCCATGTTCATGTCAGCATCCTTGATCAAGGTGCCTCACCCGCACCGCACGCCACACACTCAGCGCAGAGGCACCGCCGGGCTGGCTTCGCCAGACAGCTGGTGCCGCGGTGACGCGAAGCGGCGCGGGGGGTCATGTTTTTTTACCGAACAGGCCCATCCACCAACTCTTGATCAAGGCCCAGACAATGGCCAGGCCGTTGATTTCCTGGGCCACCGGCGGGGCGGTGCGGGGTGCCGCCACGGCCACGGGCGCAATCGGGGTTGATTCCGCCGTGCCACCGAAAGCCACCGCTGCATCTTCCGCCATGGCCTGCGAAGCCGGCGACGGCAACGCCAGAGCGGCCTGGCGGAAGTTCTCGACGAACTGCACCAGGATCATCTCGGACACCTGCACCATCATGCGGCCACCGAACTGCGCGAACTTGCCGTTGACGATGACCGAGGCGTCGCCGTGCAGCACGCTGTGCGCCGGGTTGGCCGGGTCGGCTTCGATGTGGGCGATCAGGTCCATCGAGGCGGATGAACCGCCCTTGTCGGCGCCCTTGCCGCGCAGCACCATCTTGCGGTCCGCCTCGCTCTTTTCGAGCACGTCCACGGTGCCGCCGAACTGCGCCACGGCCGGGCCGACCTTCACCTTCACGCCGCCCTTGTAAGAGGTGTCAGACAGCTGCTCGGTGAGTTCTGCTCCGGGCATGCAGCCGGCCACAGCCTTGAGGTCGCTGAGGATGGCCCAGGCACGCGCTGGGTCCACGTCCAGCGGGTAGCGTTTGTCGAGTTTGACTTCCATGACGGAGTACCTTTTCTTGAAGCTGTGAACACAGAGCCTGAGAGACGGAGCCCGATGAATGGCGCATGAAATCGCGCCACCCCAAGGCGCCGCAGAACCGGCTTGGCCGGGCCGCCAGCGGCGCCCCCCCTGGGGGGTTGCGCGTAGCGCGGCGGGGGTTACAAATTCACCCCGTGGGCCTTGAGTTGTTTCCAGACGCGGAAGGCGTTGTGCGGCATGTCCATGTGCGTCATGCCCAGGTGGGCGAAGGCATCGACCATGGCGGAGGTGAAGGTCGGGATGGAGCCCACGTGCGGCGATTCGGCCACGCCCTTGGCGCCCAGCGGGTGGTGCGGCGAGGGGGTCACGGTGTGGTCGGTTTCCCAGTGCGGTGTCTCCACGAAGGTGGGCAGGAAGTAGTCCATCAGCGTGTTGCCGAGCAGGTTGCCCTGCGCGTCGAACGGCATCTGCTGGCCCATGGCGACCGCGAAACCTTCAGTCAGGCCGCCGTGGATCTGGCCCTCGATGATCATCGGGTTGATGCGGGTGCCACAGTCGTCGAGTGCGTAGAAGCGGCGGATCTTGGTCTCGCCAGTGGCGCGGTCGATGTCCACCACGCAGAGGTAGATGCCGAACGGGAAGGTGAAGTTCGGCGGGTCGTAGTAGTGCACCGCTTCCAGGCCCGGCTCCAGCCCGGCGGGCGGCTGGTGGTAGGCCTGCCAGGCCACCTCGGCCATGGTCTTGAACTTGGCATCGTCGCCCTTGACCTTGAAGCGGTCCACTTCCCAGTCGAGGTCGTTCTCGTTCACCTCCAGCATGTGGGCCGCGATCTTGCGCGCCTTCGCGTGGATCTTGCGCGCGGCCAGTGCGATAGCGGCGCCGGCCACCGGCGTGGAGCGCGAGCCGTAGGTGCCCAGGCCGTAGGGCGCGGTACTGGTGTCGCCTTCTTCAACCTGGATCACCTCGCTAGGAATGCCCAGCTCGGTGGCGATGATCTGCGCGTAGGTGGTCTGGTGACCCTGGCCCTGCGTGATCGTGCCCATGCGGGCGATGGCCGAGCCGGTCGGGTGGATGCGGATCTCGCAGGAGTCGAACATGCCCACGCCCAGGATGTCGCACATCTTGCTCGGGCCGGCGCCCACCACCTCGGTGAAGGTCACGAGGCCGATGCCCATCAGCGTCGGGCTGTTCGGGTCGGCGCGCCTGGCGGCCTGCTCCGCGCGCAGGCCCTTGTAGTCCACCGCGTGCAGCACCTTGTCGAGCGCGGTCTGGTAGTCGCCGCTGTCGAATTCAAAACCGAAGGCGCTGGTGTAGGGGAACTGCTCTTTCTTGATGAAGTTCTTGGCGCGGATCTCGGCCTTGTCCATGTTCAGCTTCTGCGCCAGCACGTCCACCATGCGCTCGACCAGGTAGACCGCTTCGGTCACGCGGAAGCTGCAGCGGTAGGCCACGCCACCGGGCGCCTTGTTGGTGTAGACGCCCTTGACGCTGCAATGCGCGGCCGGGATGTCGTAGCTGCCGGAGACGATGTGGAACATGCCGGCCGGGAACTTGGTCGGGTCGGCGCATGCGTCGAACGCGCCGTGGTCGGCGATGACGTTCACCCGCAGGCCGGTGATCTTGCCGTCGGCGGTGGCGGCGATCTCGCCGTCCATGTGGTAGTCCCGCGCAAAGGCGGTGGACGAGATGTTCTCGATGCGGTCCTCGACCCATTTCACCGGGCGGCCCAGCACGATGCTGGAGACGATAGCGCACACGTAGCCGGGGTAGATGCCTACCTTGTTGCCGAAGCCGCCGCCGATGTCGGGGCTGACGATGCGCACCTTCGATTCGGGGATACCCGAGAGCATGGACACCACCGTGCGCACCACGTGCGGTGCCTGCGAGGTGATGAAGGTGGTGAGCTCGCCCTTGATCGGGTCGAAGCTGGCCACGCAGCCGCAGGTCTCCAGCGGGCAGGGGTGCACGCGCGGGTAGTACATGTGCTGGCTCACCTTCACGGCAGCGTTGTCGAACGCTGCGTCGGCTGCGGCCTTGTCGCCCGCGTCCCAGGTGAAGATGTGGTTGTGGTGCTCGCGCGGGCCGTGGGCGCCGCTGGTCTTGCCGGCCAGGTCGTCGCGCAGCACCGGAGCGTCGGGCAGCAGGGCGGCGTAGGGGTCGAGCACCACCGGCAGTTCGTCGTATTCGACCTCCACGGCCTCTACCGCGTCGGCGGCGATGTAGCGGTCGTCGGCGATGACGATGGCCACTTCCTGCATCTGGAAGTGCACCTTCTGATCGGCCAGCACGGCGGCCACGTCGCCCGCGAGCGTGGGCATCCAGTGCAGCTTGAGCGGCTTCAGGTCGTCGGCGGTGAGCACGGCGTGCACGCCGGGAATCGCCAGGGCCTTTTCTTTGTTGATCCTGACGATGCGGCCGTGGGCGATCGGCGAGCGCACGATGTCCATGTGCAGCATGCCGGGCATCTTGATGTCGTCGACGTAGTTGCCCTTGCCCTGGATGAAGCGGGCGTCTTCCTTGCGCAGGCGCGAGACGCCCATGCCAGCCAGGGCGAGTTCACGGGCTTCGGCGGTTTGTACCGGTGCATTCATGTGGGGTTCTCCTGATCAGGCCGTGACGGGTTCTTGCAGTTTCTTGGCGGCGTACTGCACCGCCTTGACGATGTTCTGGTAACCCGTGCAGCGGCACAGGTTGCCCGCCATGCCGTGGCGGATTTCGTCTTCGCTAGGGTTGGGGTTCTCCTGCAGAAAGCGGTATGCGCGCATCAGCATGCCGGGGGTGCAGAAGCCGCACTGCAGGCCGTGCTCTTTGTAGAAACCTTCCTGCACGGCGTGCAGCACGCCCTTGTTGGCCAGGCCTTCGACGGTCAGCACCTCGGAGCCGTCGCACTGCACCGCCAGGTGGGTGCAGCTCTTGACGGACTGGCCGTCGATGTCCACCGTGCAGGCGCCGCAGTGGCTGGTTTCGCAGCCGATGTGGGCGCCGGTGAGGTTGAGTTCTTCGCGCAGGAAGTGGATCAGCAGGGTGCGTGGCTCGACCGCTTTTTCCTGCGCCTTGCCGTTCACGTTGACGGTGATGAGTTTTTTGGCCATGGGGTTGTCTCCTGGGTTTAAACGCAACGGGCCCAGGCCTTGGCCAGGGCGCGCTTGACCATTTCGCCGGCCATGGCAGTCTTGTATTCGATGTCGCCGCGCAGGTCTTCGGCGGGGTCGCAGATGGCGGTGGCCGCGTCTGCGGCGGTCTGCAGCGTGGCGGCGTTGACCGACTGGCCGAGCAAGGCGGCTTCGGCGGCCTCGGCGCGCAGCGCGGTGGGCGCCACGTTGGTGAGCGCGATGCGCACGTGGCTCACGGTGTTGCCGCTCTTGCGGATGACCACCGCACAACCGGCCGTGGCCCAGTCACCGGTCTTGCGCTTGAGTTTTTCGTAGGCGTAGCCGGTGCCCTGCGCGAACGCCGGGGCGTGGATTTCGCACATCACCTCGTTCTCTTCCAGCAGCGTCATGTAGGTGCCGAGGAAGAAGCCGTCGGCCGCCACGGTGCGGCGGCCGCTGGGGCCTTCGAGCACGAAGGACGCTTCGATAGCGATGGACAGGGCCGGGTGGTCGTTGCCCGGGTCGCCGTGGGCGATGTCGCCGCCGATGGTGCCGCGGTTGCGCACCTGCGGGTCGGCGATCAGCTTGGCAGCCTCGGCCAGCAGCGGCAGCTTCGCCTGCACCACCGGGGAGTTGATCAGCTCGTTCTCCGTGGTCATGGCGCCGATCACCACGGTGCCGCCGGCTTCGCGGATGCCGCGCAGTTCGGGGATGCGGTTGATGTCGATCAGGTGCGCCGGTTCGGCAAAGCGCAGCTTCATCATGGGCAGCAGGCTGTGGCCGCCGGCCAGCAACTTGGCCTCGGAGCCGAGCTGGCCCAGCAGGGCCACGGCCTCGCCGACCGACTTGGGTGCGTGGTACTCGAAACGTGGTGGAATCATGCTTGTCTCCTCTTGATGGGGTGGCGCGATTGACATTTGTCAACGACAACTCAGTCTGGGGGAGAACCGTATGCCGACAATAAAGTCGGGTTATGAACTCATCGGTTCACAAAATGACTTGTTTTCCGCACGAACCGCACGCTGCGTTGCACGAAACGCTTAGATCAAGCGCGTCTGGCCTGGCAATCCGGGTAAGTCCCAGGGTGCTGAAACCAGCTTGATTCAGTGCCTGGTCAGCAGACCCAGGGCTTCTCGCAGCCGAGTTACCTCGCCGCGCGCCACGGGGATCGGCTCGCGGTGTTTGCCTTTGAGCACGACCTGCGTCTTGCTGCCCTCACGTCCCAGCTCGGCCACTGCCTGCAGGTTGACGATGAAGCAACGGTGCACGCGCATGAACTGCGCCGGGTCCAGGCGCGCTTGCAGGTCGCCGATGCTGAGGTTGCAGAAGTGAAAACCGTCGCGCGCGTGCACGCGGGTGTAGTGCGCCTGCGATTCGAGGCAGAGCACGTCGGCGGTGTCCACAAACGCCACCTTGTGGTTCGCGACCATGGGGATGCGGTTGAGCCGCAGGTTCACGGGCGCCGGCAGCTCGGCCGTGACCGGCGCCTCCTGGCTCACGACCTGGGTCACGTCGTAGAACACCAGCACAAACCCGGTGGTCGCGCCCAGGTGGTCGCCCAGCCGCGTCACCTTGATCAGCAACACCTGTTCGGGGATGTTGATGATCATGGTCATGGGCGTGGAACTGGCGACCGGGCAGCCCGAGGCCTGGTCGAGCAGGAAGTCGACCTTGGGTTTGGATCGTTCGGGGTGGAACGAGGTCACCAGCTTGTCGAACGGCTGCTTCTCCCCCACTGGCAGCACCTTGCGGGCGAAATCGTTCATTGCCACCACGTTGCGTTCGGCGTTGAGGTGGATCACGCCGACTTCAAATCTCTCAAACAGATACAGGGGCGAATTGTTCGCGACCTGGGCTTCCATCAGCAGTCTCCTGGCCACTCGTACTAGAGTTGGCGTGAGCGAAGAGTAACGCAACTCTCGACGCTGGCCCTGAATGATCGCATTCAACGGCTCGGACTTAGAACTTATCCGTAAATTATGTTTGTCGCGAGCTTCACTTTGCGAAACGCGATGATGGCGGCGGCAATGTGGTTGAGTGCGACGAAACTGCGTTCGAGTTTTTCATACCGCACGAGCAGCTTGCGAAAGCGGTTGAGCCAGCTGTGGAAAACCTCGACCACCCAGCGCCGCACCCTCCTGGTCGGGTCGCGCCGCTTGGCATCGGCTTCCTTGTTGCGATCAACGACGTGAGGGATGTAGCCGTGGCCCTCGATGATTCCCAAGGCAGGTCGCCCTCGGTACCCTGCGTCGGCGCACAGGTGCTTGCTGCGCCGCGTGCTTGGTGCCTTGCGCTTGACCATGATGGCCTGCAGAACGGCATCGAGTTGCGTGACGTCATGCGCATTCGCTCCTGTCACGACGAGCGACAACGGGACGCCACGCCCGTCCACCAGCAGGTGGCGCTTGCTCCCCTTTTTTCCCCCGATCAGTCGGGTTGCGCCCGACCGCCCCTTGCGCCAGTGGGGCCTTGAGCATGGCCCCGTCAATGCTCTGCCATCGCCAAGCGATACCCTCCATCTGGTCGTACTCGGCAAGCCCAGCCTTCCACAGGGCCTCGAACACGCCCGCAGCCTCCCACTCCAGGAAGCGCTTGTGCACCGCACTTGCACTGCCAAAGCGCTCCTTGGGCAGCGCTTTCCATTGGCAGCCAGTGCGCAAAACGTACATGACCGCCTCGAACACTTGTCGCGCAGGCTTGGGCGGGCGCCCCGCTCCTGCCTTACGCACATACGCCTTGTCCGTGCTGCGCTCCCGCACCGGCATCAACGGTTCGACCCGGCGCCAGAACTCATCACTCACCTCCCACGATTCGACCCGCTTGCGTGTGACCATGCATTGGCTCCTCACCGCGTGAAGTACGGCTCAGGGCGATAGTTTACTATTTACGGATAAGTTCTTAGTGCCTGGTTCGGTTCCGAGCGGCAATGCAGCCAAGCCTGACGAAAGATAGCAAAGGGTGGCGGAAGTGCCTGGTCGCCTTGAGCCCATCCGGTCGTTCGCTGCCGGTACGCGGGCATTGATGGGCGAGTACCCGGTCTCGAGCGTGAAGCGGTCATACGTAACGTCGACCGTCGAATGACCGTTGACGGCCGCCACTGTCGTGCAAGAGGTCAACCGAGAGTGACTCAGTTCAGCCTTGTCCCGACCTTGGGTGCGACTGTGTGGCTAGGCACTTACCCCCTGGGGTCCAAGTGCACCTCGATTTCTCTGCCGTCGCTCTACCCAGACCAAAAGACTTTCATTGCACGTTGCCTATCGGCTCTGCAGACATTAGCTGCTGTTCCCGCTATGCGCCCAACACCCACACAGCGATCTGGATGGTCACCAAAAGAAGCAGCAGTTGAAAGAGGTGCACCAAGTGTTTTGAGTTGTTCTCCAGTTTCGCCTGCAAGGCTTGCACTTGCCGACGCGACCGACGATCCAACGGACCGGTCTCCGAGCACCCGTCGCGCTGCCGACTTCTTGTGAGTGGCTTGGTGTTGGGCAAATGCTTGACCTGGATGGGTGATGGTGGTTCAGAGGGTGTGTTTGTCATGGGCGAGCCCTTCGAGCAATGACGGCACGCGTGCCTTGCCGGCAGGACGCTTTTGTGGGTCTATCCGGTTTGGCGGTGTGGCGCAGCAGCCAAGATCTGCTCGGCGCAATGGCGGCTCTCCACTTTTCAGGCGGTCCACAGTTCGGCCACCCGCCGATTGGCCAGCCAGACGGCCGTGCCTATGCGGCTCACTTGTTCGGGGTCGATGTCTTCGTTGATGCCCTGATCGAACACCTCGCCCCAGGTATCGCCCATGGCGGCGTTTTCCAGGCGCAGTTGATGCAAGGGCCACTCCAGCAGATGAGCGCGAACGCCGTCGACCCGGTTGAAGGCCACATCGTTCAGGCCTGTGGTCTTGACCACCCACGGGTGTTGGCAATGAAACAGTCCGCAAGAAAAGATCAGCGACGCCGCGTACGCCAGTTGTCGTTCGTGGGGTTGGGTCACGATGTCCATGTAAAAGGCCCGCAATGCCGCGCGCAACGCAGCGTCCAGCGGCAACTGCTCCAGACCCCGTTGTTCCAGTGGCAAAGATCGGGAATGGAGCGCCCGGGGCTGGAAGTAGCACTCCACCATCAGGTCGTCTGCAAAGACCCGCTGGACAAAACGTTCGAGCACCGGGTCATCCATGCGCTTGCGCCGGTTGTGCAGGTTTTCTCGCATGGGCTCGACGCAATAGGGATGCAATCGCAGCGGCTCGGTCCCGCTGGGGAAGCGAGCGATGTTCGGCTGCAGCGGGGCCGACATGTTGGCGAGCTTGGCCATGTCACGGCGTCTTTCGACATATGGGCTGAGACGCTGTGGACGGAATTTGGGGCGAGGCTGAAAGGGCGCGGATGGGTTTTGCATGCAGAACTCCTTGAGCTTGAAACAGGCTATTGGTGTGGGTCGAGTGATGAAGAAGCGTCAACGTGCAGCAGCCCCGTCGTTGCCCTTGTCGGCATCGCCCGGCACTTACCCCTCGCCGCCCTCCTCTGCGTCGGGACCCTCGAGGTAGAACGGCGTGAGCTCAAAGTCGTACACCTCGGTTTCCGTGCTGAAGCACAGGCGGATGTTTGTGGTCTCCAACGCATGGCGAAATCGATCCTTGAAGTGCGGATCGCCTGTGATCACCTTGTCGGCATCGAGAAAGATCACGCAGATGCCGTTGCACTGGTGCAGCTGCACCGTGCGGCTCACACTGGTCGGGCGCTGCCGGACATGGTTCTGCGGCGCATCGGCCTGCTGCGTCTTGCGCGGGTTGGCTGTTTTCGTCGTTGCCCTGGCTTTGGTCGCAGCTTGGGTTGAGGCCTTGCCTTTGGGTTTCTCGGCTGCAACGGTCTTGGGATTTTGGTTGGTCTTGCGGTTCATGCGGGTTTCGTTCCGGTTGTTGAAAACATCGCCTGGCGGATGCCATAGCGAAGTAGTGAGTGAGGCGTTCGCTGGTGTGATCAGGCAAAGCTCCGCCCTGCCCTGCTCCTTGGGCTTTTGGTACTTCGGTGGTTGAGTGATGGGGTCTCCTGCCTCGGCAGGTCGATGTCACCCGCGCTACGGAGGGTGCGAGCTGTTGTCGGTGGTGGTCGCGTGTTTCATCACAACCAAGATCTCATGCTTTTTCGCCATGTCAAGGCATTCGCCCGGTGGTTTTGTTCGGCTGTTTGGCGCCCCTTTGTCCTTCACACAGGATGAACCTGTGATACCCGGCGTCATCGAAACCTGCCATCTTTCACTGTGGTTGATGAGCGGAGCCCAAGGCCGTCGTGCAGGACTTGGGCTGGATGGGCAGAGGGCGCTGTCACCCCTGTTGAGGCTTGCGGTCACCCCTCCCACAGCCCATCCCAGAGGGCGAGCATGCGTGGTCCGCCGGGCAGCGCCCTCAGCACCAAGCGGTCCTCCACCCACAGTGCCAGGGTGCCACGGGAATCGGGATCGAAGTGGATGCGGGTGAGCCAGGACCGCTGATCTCCGAGCTGGCGCAGGCGCCCGGTCCTGAACATCCAGAACGCCGAGTCGCTCATCTGAAATCGGCTGGACAGCATCTCGCTCTCCCACAGGTCTCCCAGGCCGTAGAGATAGACCACCTCCGGCTGTGCCGCCAGGGGTTCGCCTGAGGCGCCTGTCTCTCCCTGCTCAGCAAAGCCTCGTTGTGTTTGCTGAGCGGGCTGTGCCGACTGCAGGACGATGTCCAGGTTGTCGTTGAGCTTGCGCAGGGCCTTCACGATCTCGTTCATCTGCCGCAGATTGGCATGCGTCGCTTCGAACCAGCGCCGGGTCTGGGCTTCGCGGTGACAGAGCCGGCGCTGCCCACTCGTGTAGCTCTCGTCGGCCAGGGTGGTGAGCGTCACCAGCGTGGTCTGCTCATCGCCCAGCGGCGTCTGCGACAGCAGGTTGACCGCGTGGCTCAGTCCATCGATCGAAAACCATTCGGTGCCACCATCCCAGCGTTCAGGCCCCTCCCCGTGGATGTGAAGCCGGAAACCGCTCAGTAGCTTGTGCAGGCTCTTCTCGATCTCCATCGCACGCCGGCGGTCCGAGAACAGGGCCTTGAGCGAACTCTCTTCAGCGATGTGCTCGGCGTCCGGCAGGCCGCGTGCACGCACCTGCGGGTCCACGCTCACACCGATCTTGAAGCGCGGCGAGAGGCGGTGAACCAGCAGGTAGACGTAACACGGCGTCGGACGGGTCGTGCGCACCGGTTTTCTATCCGGTGCGCGGCGCGAACCACGCTCACAGCTGGGCAGCTGCGCTTCCTCGAAGTGCCAGCTCATGCGGGATTGGGGCATCAGTTTGTACATGGCCTTCACTCCTTTGACGTGCGCGAGATCGTTTTGGCACTGTGGCTCCGGGTAAACACACCGACATACCGACTGGCGTTGGCGCGAAGCTTCGGGATCAGCTTCTCACCCAGCTGTACCACCTGGGCGCCTGCATGGCCATGGTTGATCGGGTTGTTGAGCACGGGGATCTCTGACAGCGGAAGCGGACCAGCTGAGCAGTCCACGCGCATCACATTTAATGCGCCCGACGATTCGCTGGCCACGACCGCGGCGTCCCTGGCAAGGTCATCCTGGTCGGTCCGGTACATGCCTGTGCCGGTCAGGGCCGTCAGCACGGCGAGATCTCGGAAACGCTTGCGGCCGTTTCCCTGTGTGAGTGGGTTGTTCGCATTCATGTTCATGTCCTTCAGGTCGTGGGTTTCAGTTCTTCAAGCCGTTGACCAGCGTCCACCACGGGAAGGTGATGCGCTCGCCCCACAGGTGGAGCACGGTCAACAAACGGGCGTGCTGCTCGGCGTCGACACCGTCGCCCGCCTCGGCGCCCAGCAGCAGCGACCGGAGCAGGCGCCCCTCCTTGGGCACCTGCCGGATCAGGAAATCCAGGTCGACTCGCAACATCCGGCGCCGGGCCTGCCGGACTTCGCTGAGGCTGACCTGTGGCGTTCCGCGTTTGGCCACTTCCAGCGGGTGTGCGCACCAGAAATGCCCACTGGCGTGAAAGAACCCGGCGGCGTGCATGACAGGCGCTTCGTCCAGCAGCACACCCGGAGCGATCGAGCACTGCCAGGCCAGCTGGCTGGCGAGCTCGAACGGCGTGACCTTGCCCGAGCCCCTGCTCAAGGGATGGAGGAATGGACTGGAGCGGGCTTCGTGCACCTTGAAGTAACACTCCAGGTTGAAGTCGGCCTGGAAGATCGACTCCACGAAGCGGTCGATCTCGAGATGACCGCAACGGATGCGGTACTGCAGCACGTGTTCGCGCAGCATCGCCAGTTGGCGCTGCTTCATGCGGTGTGGCGTCAGACCCTGGAACAGCTCGCCCATGGCCAACAGTTCGCTGGCGCTGGGCACGCGGCTGTGGTTCCAGTGGGCCTGCTCCCAGGCGGTCTGCGCGGCGTTGCCAGACCCCTTTCCCCCTCCTGCTCCTTTGCGCGGACGGGGTTCGGGTTGTGGGGTGTCGTCGGTGGGTGTGTTCATCGGTTGCTTTCTGGAAAGGGAATCGGTCGGCGAACGGCAATGAGGGGCAATGTGGGTTCGGTCAGCTGTTCGGCTGGGTGCGGACCATCCAGACGAAGAAGCGCTGGCGCACATCCAGGGGGGTGGCCTGCTGGTCAGGGCGGGCCAGCAGGCTGATGACGCAGTCGTCGTTGCTCGCCATGCATTCACCCGGTGGTGAACCCGGCCGCTTCGAATCGGTCCAGATGAGCTCCATCCACTGCGGCAACAGACTGCCCACGACGTCGGGCGTGGCCACCTGTCCGGCAAGGCCGCGCAACGCGTCGTTGACGTCTGGGTTCAGCCCGTGCAGAAGGATCCACAGCCCCTCGTGCACCGGCAGCAGCACGATGCCATCCAGGCCTGAAAAACACACGATGGGGTGCGGCCCGGGGTCTGGCTGCGCGTCGACGTCGGACTGAACAACGTCTGGTGCCGGCGCGCTCTCGGCATGCACGGCAGGTCGTGGGTTCGGGTCAGCAGAGGGCGGCCCGACCCGCAGGCTGTGCAGGAGATCCGAGGGCGCGATCACTAGATCAAAGACATCGTGCGGTGCTTGCAGGCAGATGGTCCAGGCGTAGCGGTTCACCTCGCCCCAGAAGGTGTCCATCACACCGGGGCTGATGCCTGCTGCGAGCGCCTGATCCAAGTAGAGGAAGCCCTGGGCCTGCAGGTGGTGGCGTTGCACGGTTTCGCTACCGGTGCGCCGTGCGGGGATCGCCGGAATGACGGGCTGGACAGCCGTCTTGAACCGCCGACCGTGTCGGACCGGTTTCTTGTTCAGTTTCTTCCGGGCGGCTGACTTGAGCAGGCGCCGGGGCACTGTGGGCCCGGTGGTTCGGGATGGGCGTGGGCTGGAAGTCATGGGGGGTGTCTCTTTCCGGGATGTAGGTGAATGGGTGAATGAATGGGTCCATGGGCAGGCTTCAGGCAAGGCTTCGCCCTGCCCTGCTCGTTGGGCGTTTGGCTGTTCGTTCCATGGAGGTGGTCTAGGTGGCCGGCAGCGCGCTGGGCGGTCCTTCGATCGCCAGGTGGATCGGCGTGATCGCACCGGTCACGGGAGCCAGCGAGATGTGCTGCTTGAGCAAGCGCTCCATGGCCGATCCATCGCGTCGCGTCAGGTTGGGCACATAGCGGCTGTAGACGCGGAACAGCATTTCGGTGCTGGTGTGGCCGAGCTGGCGGGCAATCCATTCGGGTGCCTCACCACTGGCCAGCCACAAGGTCGCAGCCGTGTGCCGCATCTGGTAGGCCCGCCGGTGTTGGAGCTCCAGGTGGCGCAGCAGCGGGGCCCAGACCCGGTTGAGGAAGTTCTGGTTGTTGATGGGCTTGCCACCGCGGGTGCAGAACACGAACTCCGAGAGCGGACCGGTGGCGCGGAACTGCGACTGCAGCGCCTCGAACACCATCTCAGTCATCTGGATGTCGCGCATGCTGCCATCGGTCTTGAGATCGTCTTCCTCGTTGAGCACGATGGACTCGCGCACCAGGATCAGGCGACGTTCAAAGTCGATGTACTTCCATTTCAGGCCATGCACCTCCCCCGTTCTCATCCCGGTGAAAAAGCGCACCGTGAAGTAGTTGCGGTAGTCGGGCCTGGCCGTCGTCAGGATGCGTTGCACCTCATCGAGCGTGAACGGCATGACGTCGCTGCGCTTGATCTTCAGCGGCTTGATGTTGCGGAACGCGGACGTAAACTCGAACCGGTCGGCCGCTTCATTGAGGATCTGTCGCAGAGGCTTCATCACGGAGTTGACGCGTCGGTTGGACAAGGTTTTGCTGGACTTTCGGACGGGAACTTTGGCGAGTGAAGCCCGAAAGGCCAGCGTGTCTGCTTTGGTGATCTGGCCGACCTCTTTTTCTCCGAAAAACGGAATCAGGTACTTGTCCAGTGCACCGCGCTGGGTGATGGAGTAGCTGCGGCGCCAGCTCACTTCAGCCTCTTTGAACCACGTTTCAGCGAAGTCCTTGAACAGTGGTGTCGCGGGCTTGGGTGCCAGCGCTTCGCTTCCTACCTGCTCTTCCTCAGCCCTCGCCTCGTCTGACTTGACCGGCAGCGGCTTGCCGAAGGTCTTTTGGTAGTCGAAGGCGCCCAGCGCAATGTCCGCCTCGATGCGATCCAAGGCCTTGAGCAGGCGCTTGCGGTTGGTGGGGGTGTCGGCAAGCGAGGTGTATTCGCGCAGCCGTTGACCTGCAAACCGAAAATCCATGAAGAGCGTCCCTTTGCTCTCTTGACGACGAATGCTACCCATGGAGAACTCCTCCATTGGCCAGAGGAATGGCGTCGCTGCTCACCGCAGAGTGCTGCGCCATGTCGGACTCGATATGCTCCCAAATGTAGAGCGTCTTGCGGCCGCCGAAGGGCCGGATGTAATGCCGTCCTTCGAGCAACACACTGTCTTTGAGTCGGTCCCGTATGGTCCGGCTGTCGTACTTGATGCGGGACGACAGTTCATCTGTCGTCAGATAGGTACAGGTGCTCACTTCTCACTCCTTGACGATGGTGGGACAATCAGGATTGAAAAAAGCCATTCATAAAGCTTTTTTTTCATCCTGAGTGACATTATGGGCGCCAATATGCCACTGTCAAGGACTTTTTGCCATCCTGAGTGATATTTCTACACGGAGAGTGTCGTGATCAAGTGCCACCTGTCCCGCCTGATGGGAGAGCGAAAGCTCAAGATCAGTGACGTCGCCAGAGACACCGGGCTACATCGCAACACGATAACGCTGCTCTATCAGGAGACTGCCAACCGCATCGAACTGGATGCCGTCGACGCGCTGTGCAAGTACTTTCAAATTCCCATCAACGAACTCTTCGAGTATGTTGAAGACAACAACTCCTGAGTAAACGGCGGTTTTTGACGCTGAGCTTTCGTTCAGCGCTTGCTCGGATGGCGATAACGCTGCAAAGCTTATGAACTTCAAAGGGCACTCGAGGCTGCGTCCCGACATTCGATTTGGACAACTGGGCTTTTCGAGGCGTCGCAACCGGCCGTTCACCATGCCGGTTCTCAAGCGACCGCTCGACCATTTGGACCGGTCGCTAGACAAGGACGACAGCCGCAAAGCTCGGGAATCGTTTTGTTGCCTATCGCATCCGGCGGGCACTCGGGGTGTAGAGTGGCTGGTGTCCTCGCCATCTTTGCGGCCTAAGTCCGTCAAAGGGGATAAAAGATTAATACTCATTGGAAAAAAGTGCAGATGAAAAACTCAAGATGCAAAAAACTACTTGTCTTTCTGTTCGCATTCTTGTATGGGTTGACCCCTGCTGTGAGTGCGCAAGGTGCCGGCAACGAATGGCACATGCTCAACAATGAAGCGCGAGAACTGTACCGCGCCGGAAAGTATGACCGTGCTATTTTGGTCACTCAAAAAGCGCTGCAATTCGCCGAAGACAATGTCAGCCCTGACCATCCCGACGTGGGGACAAGCCTAAATGATCTAGGCGGTCTCTACGAAACTCTCGGTGACTACGCCAAGGCGGAACCACTCTATTTACGCGCGCTTGCAATCTGGGAAAAAACGTATGGTCCAGAGCATCTCAACGTAGGGACAAGTCTGAACAATCTGGCCGTCCTATATAACAAACAGGGCGAGAATGCTAAGGCGGAGCCTCTCTACAAGCGCTCGCTAGCGATCACGGAAAAGGCGCTTGGCCCAGACCATCCTGAACTGGGAACGAGCCTGAGTAATTTGGCCACGCTCTACCGAAACCAGGGCGACTATGCCAAGGCGGAGCCTCTTTACGAGCGCTCGCTGGCGATCACGGAAAAGGCACTTGGCCAAGACCATCCCAGTGTGGGGGCAATCCTGAGCAATTTGGCCAGGCTATACCGAACATTGGGTGACTACGCCAAGGCGGAACCGCTGTACGAGCGCTCGCTGGCAATCAGAGAGAAGGCACTCGGCCCAGACCACCCTGACGTGGGGACAAGCCTACACGGTCTAGCCGAACTCTACCGAACCCTGGGTGACTATGGCAAGGCGGAGCCACTTTATCTACGCTCGCTCGCAATATGGGAGAAGGCGCTTGGCCCAGACCATCCCAATGTAGGGACAGGCCTGAACACCTTGGCCACACTTTACCGATCGTTGGGAGACTATGCTAAGGCGGAACCGCTGTACGAGCGCTCGCTGGCAATCAGAGAGAAGGCGCTCGGCCCAGATCATCCCAGCGTGGGGACAAGCCTAAATGAACTAGGCGGTCTCTACGAAATCCTCGGCGACTACGGCAAGGCGGAACCACTCTATTCACGCTCGCTTGCAATCTGGGAGAAAGTGTATGGTCCAGAGCATCCCTATGTAGGGGTAAGTCTGAACAATCAGGCCGTCATATACCTCAAACAAGGCGACTATGCCAAGGCGGAGCCTCTCTACAAGCGCTCGCTAGCGATCACGGAAAAGGCGCTTGGCCCCGACCATCCTGACATGGGAACGAGCCTGAGTAATTTGGCCGCGCTCTACCAAAACATGGGTGACTACGCCAAGGCGGAGCCACTCTACGAGCGCTCGCTGGCAATCAGAGAGAACGCGCTCGGCCCAGACCACCCTGACGTGGGCACGACCCTAGACGGTCTGGCTACGCTGTATCGGGCTACACAGCGAGGTTCAGAGGCTGATTTGCTGGAAAAGCGCGTTGCGAAGATGCGGGCAGTAAAGAGATGAGCCCGTTGACACAAATAGCATGAATCAGACAGCGCAAAGAGCAGGAGCACAACCGAATGCAAGCCGTGAGGATGCATTATCAAGGCATGTCGGCTTCTGAAATTGCCAAGATATTTGATGTGTCGCCATGAGCGGTATTTCAATGGGTGGCAACATTTATCAATTAGACTTGGTGGTGAGGTTGTTGGCACCGACCGAAACTCGAGCCGTTTCTGAGAGTATTTCCGAACCAAAACCGTATGGTGAATATTTAGGTCACTTCGGCTGCGCACTCTTGAGAAGAAGTTCGATTTGACGAAGTGCCTCCCTGATTTCAGCTGGGCGATTGTTCAGGCTTCCGGGCGCCATTGTGTTCGGGATGGTTGAGTACTTGACCCACGCTTCTTCGAAGGTGACGCGCTCATGAGCGGAGAGGAATGGCTCGAAAGTAATCTTGGCACGTGTCTGACGCGCCAAGACTTCTTCAGTTAGAACTCGAAACGCATCGACATCTCCTTTGCGAAGGCGGTATGTCTCCTCGACGAATGCAGCCCTGAAGACGGCGGCGGCTTCGTTGAAGCTCTGACGTTGCCAAGTCAGTCTCGCTGCCGCGAGGGTTGCCAAGGCGCCGATCAACGCGCCTAGGGCTGTGAACGCCGCACCGAACCAAAAGGTTTGCTCCGGTGTCATGAAACCTCTAGCACCTTTTCCAGCGGCCAAAGCGTGCTGGCGTGGCTTTTACGCACTTTGCAAAAGGCATAACAGTACGATTTAGTCCGTCTGAAAGAATTTGTTAGGCTTTTCTATGGCCACTTCTTTTTCCTCAAAACGTACTGAGGATCATCCAAAACCCACTCAAGGTACTCCTGCATTTGTGGAAAGGGAGGAATTCGGTTACGCAATTTGTACGCACTGTGACTTACTTCAGTAAGCACATCGCGCATCATTGAAAGTAATTTTATCAAACGCAACACGATAAAAGGTGAAGCGAGCTCGTGAAGCGATGGAATTGTGACCGCGTCTGTTGTGGTGAGAGGATTTCCATCAAGACCGTGCATTATGGTTAATGAATTTTTCTCTAGTACTGAACCAAGTTCCGCTCCGTGCGCAATTGCTTTCTCGCGCTTCTTCTTTGGAACATCGGTGGAGAGCACAGCCGATATCAACTTTTGCCAACAAACTAAAGGATCCTCCGTCTTTGCGGACGCGCTCAAGGCATCCAAATTGTGGTAGCGGGAGATTTGTGAAAAATCGCTAAGGAGTTTAATCAAGTCCTGATCGATTGCATCTAGTGCGTTTCTGCCAGCAAACGAGATTTTTCTCTTCGAAGCAATCTCTGCGCATTTTTCGTAAAGATCAGCTAAGCCGTGTCCATATGCCTTCAGCTGCTTACGGGTAGGCGCTTGAAGCTGGTTCTCTAGCATGTGATCAATTATGAATATGACCTTCAGCAAGCGTTCCATCCCCGCTGAAAAATTAAACATAGCGGCATAGAAAGCGCCCTTGTTATGAACATGCGCGGCTCGAATTTCCGATAGCCCTAGGCCCAAACAGGAAGACATAAGCTCGCCTTCCTGCTGGAGCAGCAGAAAAGATGGGGGAAATTGCGGCAACTTGGGCTTGCTCACGGTTGACCTAAATTTTGGTTCACCTGACCAAACACCGGATACCCGCAACCGCGGTCGTTAAACAAAGTTGTATGGCACCTCCCAAAGTGTCTGAGATCAACCAGTTGGCTCAGGCTGGCGGGTACGTTAGCAGGTCGAATAGATTCGACAAACCTGATCAAGTCCGAAACATCAACCGAGATCGCCGGACAGAAGAATGGATCACCTAGCGAGTCTACGATGGCCTTCGCGTTTGACTCCAAAGGATTTGCTGATCACTGCAAGCGGGATGGCCACAATGAGGCCCGTGGCCGGATGACAGCAACGGGTCTGCAGTGCCTGTTGAACAGATCAGTCAGCGGACGCTCGGCCAGCCTCGGTCTCATGGTCGCGGGCAACGTCAACATTACCACCTTGAACGGTCATCGGGCCAGCGACATCGCAGGTTCCTGGATGACAGCTCTGTGAACATGACCGTGAGCTGCGGGCGCGGCCACCAACGGCCGGAGTCGCTGCAAAGTTGCCTGTCAGTCAGGTCAACATCCGGGGCCATGAGCCTATCGTCAATAGTCAGCCCAGATATGCCAGCTGATCAAAGTCATGGGCTACGCGTGGGCCATAGACGGGCCATGGTGATGTAGAGCTTCTTGCCGTGACCACAAGTCCATTTGCCCTGTGGCCCAGTACCACCACGGCTTTTGCGTCATCGGGACAACTTTGACAGTCACGTGGGCCACAAGAAACCCACGTATGTCATTGATTTTGGTGCGGCTGGCGGGGATCGAACCCACGACCCTCGGCTTCGGAGGCCGATACTCTATCCACTGAGCTACAGCCGCATGCTGTAAGGAGACCAATAATCGAATTGTTGCATGCCGGGCCCGTGACCATAGGCTTCGGAGGCCAATACTCTATCCACTGAGCTACAGCCGCAACAGCGACCGATTCTATCAGGCGGGCCCAGCTGCAAGTCTGCGTCAAGAGGGGTTTGGCTATAATCGCGGGCTGTCCGGCGCTTGGCCGGGCACGACCTGCCCCACCCATCCTGGCTCCCCGTTCCGCCATTCTTGAGGACACCATGAGCGACCACGCGCACGATTCCCACACCGGCCCGATCAAAACCCCTGCCCAGTTGCTCTGGACGTCGTTTTTCTCGTTTGTCGCCCCGATCTTCATCATCATCGGCCTGGTGTACTACGTCACCTCCGGCGACAAGCCGGCCGCCGGCGCGGTGGACCCCGAGCTCGCGACCGCCCAGCGCATCCAGCGCGTGGGCACCGTGGTGCTGGGTGATGCCGCAACGATCGCTGCCGCCATGGCGGCTTCGGGCGCAGCTCCAGCCCCAGCCGCTGACGGCGCCGCCGCCGGCGCACCCACCGCCGCACTCAGCGGTGAAGCGCTTTACAACAAGGCCTGCGTGGCCTGCCATGCGGCCGGTGTGGCCGGTGCGCCCAAGTTCGGCGACAAGGCCGCCTGGGGCCCGCGCGTCGGCCTCGGTCTGGAAGCACTGACCGCCAGCGTGATCAACGGCAAGGGCGCGATGCCACCCAAGGGCGGTTCCGCTGCGTCGGACGCCGAGATTCAGTCGGCCGTCGAGTTCATCCTCGCCGCAGTCAAGTAAGCTTGGAAGGCCTCTGTGCCTTTCACGAAAAAGCCGGTCGCTGACCGGCTTTTTTTACGTGTGTTGTCGACCACGCGTCAGGTCTTGTCGACTGGTTGGGTTTCTCTGGCCTGCAAACGCTGCGGGCTGCGCACAAAACCCTGGTCGACCGGCAGCGCAGACCATTGCACCGGCTCAGGCACCCAGCGCCCAGACTCCACCGCATCGGCAGCCAGCGCCATGTCGCTGGTGTGCACCAGGCCCAGGCCCATCGCGGTCACAAGATAGAGACGGCCCTGCTCGTCCAGCAGGCTCTGCCGCACCTCGCCCGCATCGAGTCCGGTGTGGGACCAGACCCGGCCATCAGGCTGCACGCGCCAGATGAAGGGCGTGTTTTCCAGCTCGACGTACACCCGCTGCGGCCCGTTCTGAAAGAACCATTGCCCCTGTTCATCCGCGGCGTAGTTGCGGTGGATGAATTCGATCAGCTTCTCGTGTTTGAGCAGGGAACCCTTGCTGGCGACGCGATCGTCGCCCTCGGCCCGCGCAAACGGTCCGGCCGCCTGGCAGCGGTCGTCGCGCATGTACCAGTTGCCGCGCGCGTCGAGCCCCAGCCAGCCGTAACAGTGCGGCACGTTGGGCCATTTGGCGAGGGCGGCTTTGACGATGTCATCCATACCGTGGATTACAACCCGTTTCAGGCACGCGAGACACAAGTCAATGTCAGCAGAGGGGAAGTGATTCCAAGGGCATTGCGAAACTGCTTCGCCGGGCCGCCTGTGCCGCCCTCTGGAAGGGGTCCCGCGCAGCGCGGCGGGGTGGATCAAATGTTCGCCAACAGCCAGCGGCCGACGGCTTCGGGCATGGCGCGCACATGGCTGCGCAACGGCGGGCGCAAGGCCGGGAAACCCACATGTCCGCCCTGCGCCGTTTGCCACAGGGTCACGCAGGGCCCGGCGTCGCGCGGCGTCGGCAACGATGCAGCGGGCACAAAAGGGTCATTGCGCGCATTGAGCGCCAGCGCCGGCACGCGGATCTGCGCCAGCACGGGCTTGGCCGACGCACGCGCCCAGTAGTCCTCGGTGTCACGAAACCCGTGCAGGGGCGCGGTGAACAGGTTGTCGAAGCTGTAGAGGTCGCGCGCCGCCAGCAAGGCCTCGCGGTCGAACAGGCCCGGGTATTGCTCCAGCTTGCGCAGGGCCTTGGGGACCATGCTCGACAAAAACATGCGGGTGTAGACCAGTCGGTTGAAACCGCGGCCGATGGCGTGCCCGCCTGCGGCGAGGTCCAGCGGCGAGCACACGGCGGCAACCGCACGCACCGTGTGTGCGGCGCCCTCGCCCATCTCGCCCGCCCAGCGCAGCAGCGCATTGCCCCCCAGCGAAACGCCCACCGCCAGCAAGGGACGGCCCGGGTGGTCCGCCGCTAGCCGCTTGAGTATCCAGTCGATCTCCTGGAAGTCGCCCGAGTGGTAGGCGCGGGGTGCGCGGTTGATCTCGCCCGAACAACCCCTGAAATGAGGCACGGCAAAGGCCAGTCCCTCCGACGCGGCAAAGTCGGCGAAAGCCACCGCGTACTGGCTGGCCGACGACCCTTCCAGTCCGTGGAACAACACCAGCAAGGGGGCGCCTGGCGGGACTGTGTGCGTGCTCAGGTCCACATCGATAAAGTCGCCGTCGGGCGTGTCCCAGCGGGTGCGTTGCCAACGGGGCGTCGGCCCGAAATGGCGCTGGGCATACAGCGCCGCCCACAGCGTCTGCGCGTTGCCACCGGGCAGCCACCAGGGCGCGCGGTAGCCGTCCATCGCAGTGGGCAGCGGCTCGCGTTTCATGTCGGTGGAACGTTCAGTGCAGGACCGGCGGCGCGGTCGTGACCTCGGGCGGCTCGGTGCGTGAGCCCGGACTGGCGTGGTGGGCCACCAGGCGCCAGCCTTGTGCCGTCTTGGCGTAGACGTTGGTGGCCACGACCCAGGCGTGCTGCAGCCCGTCGTCGCTCAACACCTCCACGCGCTCGACCACGCTGTGCACGCTGCAACTGCCCGCCTCCAGGCGGCGCACCTTTTCCGGGTGGGCCTTGACACTGCCGTTGGCAAACATGGCTTCGAACGCGGCGCGCACCGCGGCATGCCCCACCATCCGGGGACCACCAGGGTGCACGCAGACGATGTCGTCCTCGTCGGCCCAGCAGGCCATGAGGCGTTCGAGGTCGCCGTTTTGCAGGGCGTCGTAGAACGCGTGTTCGGTGTCGTCGGGGGAACCGGGGGGCAGTTTGGTTTTGCGCATGGCAGCCATTTTGCCGCTTGACCGGTGCGCCCGGGGGCAGCGGGCGCCTGTTCCCCCTGCCCGACGCTTTCGTGAACACCTGCCGGTTCCGCGCTGGCGCCCGCTGGCAAGGGCACAGGCTTGCCACACGCCACAGGTATAGTTGCCCGACAGCAGGCCCGAACGGCCTGCCACCATTCTGGTCAACGCCCCCGGAGGACTCATGCGCACCTTGTTCAAACCCCTGACCACCTGGGCCCTGGCCCTGTTCCTGGCGGCCGGTCTCACCGGCTGCGGCTACAACGATTTCCAGCGCCTGGACGAACAGAGCAAGTCCGCTTGGTCCGAGGTGCTGAACCAGTACCAGCGCCGCGCCGACCTGATCCCCAACATCGTCGCCACCGTCAAGGGCGAAGCCAACTTCGAGCAGGAGACCCTGACCAAGGTGATCGAGGCACGCTCCAAGGCCACCTCGATCCAGATGACGCCGGAGATGCTGAACGACCCGGCCGCGATGCAGAAATTCCAGGCCGCCCAGGGCGAGGTGAGCAGTGCCTTGAGTCGCCTGATGGTGGTGGTCGAGCAGTACCCCAACCTCAAGGCCAACCAGGCCTTCAGCGACCTGCGTGTGCAGCTCGAAGGCACCGAAAACCGCATCACGGTCGCCCGCAACCGCTACATCCAGGCGATCCAGGAATACAACGTGCTCGCACGCAGTTTTCCGACCAACCTCACCGCCATGGTGTTCAGCTACGCGCCCAAGGCGGGTTTCCAGGTCGAAAACGAAGCCGCCATTTCCAGCCCGCCCAAGGTGGACTTCAACAAGCAATGACCGTGCGCTGGCATCGCCTGCTGCTGGCGGCGGTCTTCTGGCTGCTGGGCGCGGTGGCCTGGGCCCAAGGCCTGCAGCCACTGCCCGAGTTGCGCGCGCGGGTGATGGACCAGACCGGCACGCTGGATGCCGGCAGCCTCGCCTCCCTCGAAGCCCGGCTGGAAGCGTTCGAGAAGAGCCGCGGCTCGCAGGTCGTGGTGCTGATGGTGGCGACCACGGCCCCGGAAGACATCGCCGACTACACCCAGCGCCTGGGCGACGCCTGGAAGATCGGGCGCAAGGACGTGGGCGACGGGGTGCTGTTCGTCATCGCCAAGGACGACCGCCGTCTGCGCATCGCGACCGCCAAGACACTGGAAGGCGCGATCCCCGATCTGATCGCGCGCCGCATCATCGATCAGGCGGTCACGCCCGCTTTCCGCCAAGGCGACTATGCGGGCGGCATCCAGGCCGGCGTGGACCAGATCCTGGCGCGCATCGCGGGTGAGGACCTCCCGCTGCCACAGGCCGCACCCACCGCGGTGAATGACTTCGAGTGGATGGACGTGCTGATCTTCCTGGTGTTCGCCGTACCGATCGCCTCGGGGGTCTTGCGCGGCATCTTTGGCAACAAGCTCGGCACCCTGTTGACCGGCGGCGCAGCGGGCGGACTCGCCTGGGTCATCACCTCGGTGGCCTGGATCGCCATCGGCGCCGGCCTGCTCGGGATGCTGGCGGCATTGTTCATCCAGTTTCTGCCCACGTCGGCCACTTCGGGGCGCAGCTCCCGGGGTGGACACCATGGCGGCTGGGGCGGCGGCGGTTTCGGCGGTGGGGGTGGGTTCGGTGGCGGCGGCGGATTTGGCTCGGGCGGCGGGGGCAATTTTGGCGGTGGCGGTGCGTCCGGAGGCTGGTGAGCAAGATGAACAAATGGCTGCGCATCCTCAAACACCGCTGGCTCGACGCCTCGGACACCCGCCGCGCGGTGCCCGACGACATGGCCGAGCGCCTGGCCCAGCGGGTGGGCGCCAGCGAAGCCCGACACACCGGTGAAGTGCGTTTGTGCGTCGAAGCGGCGCTGCCGTTGTCCTACCTGTGGCGCCTGCAGCCGGACCGGCCGATCAAGGCCCTGGTGCGCGAACGCGCGGTGAGCTGGTTTGGCCGCATGGGCGTCTGGGACACCGAGCACAACAACGGCGTCTTGATCTACCTGCTGCTCGCCGAGCACGCGATCGAATTCGTCGCCGACCGTGCCCTCGCCCAACGGGTGGATCAGGCGCAGTGGCAGGCCATCGTAGACCGGCTCGGTGCCCGCCTGCACCGGGGTGAAGTAGAAGATGGCCTGACGCAGGCGCTGGAGGAGGTTTCGGCGCTGCTGGTGGAGCACTTCCCTGCCCCGTCCGAGACCTGGCGCCCCAACCAGCTGAGCAACAGCGTCGTGCGCGCCTGACGCCGGCTGGTCCGTAGATCGGCCTACCTACCTGCGTTTCTGGGCCTCGAGTCCGGTGCGGTTGTTCATGACCACCTGCAACTCCTGCTGCAAGGCCTTGTTCATCTGTGCAAAGGTCTTGAGCTTGCGGGTGGTCTCACGCAAGCGGTCGGCCATGCGCTTGGAGATCGCCAGCAACAGGCGCGCACCAACCCGCGGCTCGTCCTTGAGCAGTCGCATGAGTGCGGTTCGGGAGAGGACCGCCGCGTAGATGTCGGTGGTGGCGGTGCAGGTGGCGGAGCGGGGCGCACCATCCAGCACACCCATTTCGCCGATCAGATGTCCTGGACCCATGATGTTGACCACCATGCTTTCGTTGAGACCGGGCAGGGCATTCTCCACGGCGATGTCACCTTCGAGCACCAGCAACATGTAGTCGTTCTGACGGACTTCGCCTTCCTGGATGAACACCGTTCCGGACTTGATGCGCTTGGGTCGCATGTACGCCACGACCTTCATGGCGTCCGCCAAAGTCAGGTCGTCCAGCGCAGATGCGGTGACCAGCAGGCGCGCCGCCACTTCCTCCGGTGCCAGGTCCGGGTTTTCAAAAATCGACGACATGGCAGCGGTGAGGGTTGAAGTGGTTCGACAAGATGCTTGTATTGTGCGGGCGCGCACCAACAATCGGCAAAAAAAAGACCGGCCAACGGCCGGTCTTTCTGGAGCCAACGCGCAGGGCGTCTTACTTTTTCTGGCGGTACTTGCGCAGCGCTGCAATCTGCGCGGCCATGACCGCGAGTTCGGACGTGGCCTTGGCCAGGTCGATATCGCTCTTGGCGTTCTTGACGGCTTCTTCGGCCTGCTTGCGCGCATCGCTGGCCTTGGCTTCGTCCAGGTCCTTGCCTCGGATGGCGGTATCGGACAGCACGGTGATGCAGTGGGGTTGCACTTCCAGAATGCCTCCTGCCACAAACACGAACTCTTCGCCGCCATCGGCCTTCTCGATGCGCACGGCACCGGGCTTGATGCGGGTGATCAGCGGAATGTGGCCGGGCAGAATGCCCAGTTCACCCGCTTCGCCCGGCAGGGCCACGAACTTGGCCTCGCCCGAGAAGATCGACTCTTCGGCGCTGACCACATCGACGTGGATGGTGCTCATAGATACTCCAGTTTAAAAGGTGAGTGGAAAGCAAGCAGCGGGGTGGCTGGCTAGGCGCCGCGCACAGCCGTACTAAAGGTACGGCGAGCACGGCAACAACGCCAGACGCCCCGAGGCGCCGCTTTACGCCACCTTTTTGGCCTTTTCGAAGGCTTCGTCGATAGACCCGACCATGTAGAAGGCCTGCTCGGGCAGGTGGTCGCATTCGCCGGCCGTGATCATCTTGAAGCCGCGGATGGTTTCCGACAGCGGCACGTACTTGCCGGGCGAGCCGGTGAACACTTCGGCCACGTGGAACGGCTGGCTCAGGAAACGCTGGATCTTGCGGGCGCGGGCCACTGCCAGCTTGTCTTCAGGCGCCAGTTCGTCCATGCCCAGAATGGCGATGATGTCGCGCAGTTCCTTGTAGCGCTGCAGCGTGTTCTGCACGGCGCGGGCGGTTTCGTAATGGTCCTGGCCCACGACCAGCGGGTCGAGCTGGCGGCTGGTGGAGTCCAGTGGGTCCACGGCGGGGTAGATACCCAGCGAAGCGATGTCACGCGACAGCACCACGGTGGAATCCAGGTGGGCGAAGGTCGTGGCGGGCGACGGGTCGGTCAAGTCATCGGCTGGCACGTAAACGGCCTGGATGGAGGTGATCGAGCCGACCTTGGTCGACGTGATGCGCTCTTGCAGACGACCCATTTCTTCGGCCAGTGTCGGCTGGTAGCCCACGGCGGAAGGCATGCGGCCCAGCAGGGCGGAAACTTCGGTACCGGCCAACGTGAAACGGTAGATGTTGTCTACGAAGAACAGCACGTCGCGGCCTTCGTCGCGGAAGGACTCGGCGATGGTCAGACCGGTCAGGGCCACGCGCAGACGGTTGCCCGGGGGTTCGTTCATCTGGCCGTAGACCATGGCCACTTTGGAGTTGGGCAGGTTCTCCAGGTCCACCACCTTGGAGTCGGCCATCTCGTGGTAGAAGTCGTTGCCTTCACGGGTACGTTCACCCACACCGGCGAACACCGACAGACCGCTGTGGGCCTTGGCGATGTTGTTGATGAGTTCCATCATGTTCACGGTCTTGCCCACACCGGCGCCACCGAACAGACCCACCTTGCCGCCTTTGGCGAAGGGGCAGATCAGGTCGATCACCTTGATGCCGGTTTCCAGCAGCTCTTGCGAGGGGCTGAGTTCGTCATAGGCCGGGGCCTTGCGGTGGATGGAGGCGGTCAGGGTCTGGTCAACCGGGCCGCGCTCGTCGATGGGCGTGCCGAGCACGTCCATGATGCGGCCGAGAGTGGCCTTGCCCACCGGCACCATGATGGGTTCTGCGGTGTTGGTCACCAGCATGCCGCGGCGCAGGCCGTCGGACGAGCCCAGCGCAATCGTGCGCACCACGCCGTCACCCAGCTGTTGCTGAACTTCCAGCGTCAGGGCCGAGCCCTCCATTTTCAGGGCGTCATAGATGTGGGGCATCTGGTTGCGCGGAAATTCCACGTCAACCACGGCGCCGATACATTGGACGATCTTGCCTTGTACTTGAGACATGATGGATACCTTTTAAATTCTCTGGATTCTGTTGAACGGCTGCTTCAGACCGCTGCGGCGCCTGCGACGATTTCCGAAAGTTCTTTCGTGATCGCGGCTTGACGGGTCTTGTTGTAGACCAGCTTGAGTTCGCCGATGACGCTGCCGGCGTTGTCGGTGGCGGCCTTCATGGCCACCATGCGCGCCGACTGCTCGGAGGCCATGTTTTCAGCCACGGCCTGGTAGACCTGGGCTTCCACATAGCGCAGCAGCAGCTCGTCAATCACGGCAGGTGCGTCGGGTTCGTAGATGTAGTCCCAGTCGCGTCCGCCAGCGCCGTCCTGCAAGGTGCCCGCATTCAACGGCAGCAACTGCTCGGTCACGGCTTCCTGCTTCATCGTGTTGATGAACCGGGTGTAGCACAGGTAGACCGCGTTGATCCGGCCTTCGGTGTACGCGTCGAGCAGCGTCTTCACGGGACCGATCAGCTTGTCCAGATGCGGCGTGTCGCCCAGTCCGGTTGCGCTGGACACCACCTTGGCGTTGATGCGGTTGAGGAAACCGAGACCCTTGTTGCCAATGGCCACGGCCTCGGCACCCACGCCTTTGGCCTGCAGATCCTTGAGCTGGGTCGTCAGCGCCCGCAGCACGTTGGTGTTCATGCCGCCGCACAGACCCTTGTCGGTCGTCACGACGACAAAACCAGCGGTCTTGGCGTCGTTGACCTTCATGAAGGCGTGCGTGTACTCGGGGTTAGCGCGGCTCAGGTTGCCGGTGATCTGGCGCACCTTTTCCGCGTAAGGCCGGGCCGCACGCATGCGTTCCTGCGCCTTGCGCATTTTGGAGGCGGCGACCATCTCCATGGCTTTGGTGATCTTCTTGGTGTTCTCCACCGATTTGATCTTGCCGCGTATTTCCTTGCCTGCTGCCATTGCTGCTCCTTTATCGGGTCAATGGGCCGGTTCAGTACGTGCCGGTTTTCTTGAACTCGGCAATGGCAGCGGCCAGCTGGGCTTCAGCATCCTTGTCCATGGCCTTGTCGTTTTCCAGCTTGGCCAGCAGGGCCGCGTACTTGTCCTTGAGGTGGGCGTGCATGCCGGCTTCGAAGGGCAGCACCTGCTTGATCTCGATGTCGTCGAGGTAGCCCTTGTTCACGGCGAACAGTGTGGAGGCCATCAAGGCGATGGACTGCGGGCTGTACTGGGCCTGCTTCAGGAGTTCGGTCACGCGGGCACCGCGGTCCAGCTGCTTGCGGGTGGCTTCGTCCAGATCGGAAGCGAACTGCGCGAACGCAGCCAGTTCACGGTACTGGGCAAGGTCGGTACGGATACCGCCGGACAGGCTCTTGATCAGCTTGGTCTGGGCAGCACCACCGACGCGCGACACCGAGATACCGGCGTTGATGGCGGGGCGGACACCGGCGTTGAACAGGCTGGTTTCCAGGAAGATCTGGCCGTCGGTGATCGAGATCACGTTGGTGGGCACGAACGCGGAGACGTCGCCGGCTTGCGTTTCGATGATGGGAAGTGCGGTCAACGAACCGGTCTTGCCTTTGACTTCACCCTTGGTGAAGGCTTCGACGTAGTCGGCGTTCACGCGGGCGGCGCGCTCCAGCAGGCGGCTGTGGAGATAGAACACGTCGCCGGGGTAGGCTTCGCGACCTGGCGGGCGGCGCAGCAGCAGCGAGACCTGGCGGTAGGCCACAGCCTGCTTGGACAGATCGTCATAAACGATCAGGGCGTCCTGGCCGCGATCGCGGAAGTACTCGCCCATGGTGCAGCCGGAGTAGGCCGACAGGTACTGCATGGCAGCGGATTCAGAGGCCGAAGCGGCCACGACGATGGTGTAGTCCATCGCGCCGGCTTGCTCCAGGGCACGCACCACGTTCTTGATCGACGAGGCCTTCTGGCCAATCGCGACGTAAACGCAGGTCATGTTCTGACCCTTCTGGTTGATGATGGCGTCGATGGCCACGGCGGTCTTGCCGGTCTGGCGGTCGCCAATGATCAGCTCGCGCTGGCCACGGCCGACGGGCACCATCGAGTCGATCGACTTCAGACCGGTCTGCACCGGCTGGTCCACCGATTTACGGGCGATCACGCCCGGAGCGACCTTTTCGATCACGTCGGTCATCTTGGCGTTGATCGGGCCTTTGCCGTCGATCGGAGCGCCCAGGGCGTTGACCACGCGGCCGATCAGCTCGGGGCCGACCGGCACTTCCAGAATGCGGCCCGTGCACTTGACGGTCTCGCCTTCGGAGATGTGTTCGTATTCACCCAGAATCACGGCGCCGACAGAGTCGCGCTCGAGGTTCAGGGCCAAGCCGAAGGAGGGCACGCCATCCTTGTTGGCCGGGAATTCCAGCATTTCGCCCTGCATCACATCGGACAGGCCGTGCACGCGGACGATACCGTCGGTCACCGACACCACGGTGCCCTGGTTGCGCACATCACTCGATGCGCCCAGACCCTCGATGCGGGACTTGATCAGTTCAGAGATTTCGGCGGGATTGAGTTGCATGACTCTTTCCTTCTTTCGTTAAATGGGATGAGGGCGCGCCCGGGATTCGACCAACGGGCTTCAAGCCGTTAGCGCAACTTTCATTTGTTCCAGGCGGGCTTTGACCGAAGTGTCGAGCACCTCGTCACCCACCACCACGCGAACGCCACCGATCAGGTCGGGCTGGAGCTCAACCTTCAGGTTGAGCTTGCGTCCAAAGCGTTTTTCCAGCACACCCGAAAGATCGGCCAGCGCAGCGCTGTCCATCTCGAAGGCGCTGTGGACCACAGCGTCGGAACTGCCTTGCTGGGCGTTTTTCAACGCCCGGAACTGCTCGGCGATTTCGGGCAAAGCGGCCAGACGACCGTTCTCGATCACGATGCGCAGAAAATTCTGCGCCGGCGTGGACAAGCCGGCTTTGAGCACGCCGGTGATGACACCGAACACCTGCTCGCTGGAAGCCTTGGGGCTGTCGGCGAACTGGCGCAACTGCTCGTTGCTGGCGATGGCTGCCAGCTCATCAAGCCAGACAGCGGTGCCGGCGGCATCTGCGCCAGCGGCTTTGAACAGCGCGTCCGCGTAAGGACGGGCGATGGTTGCGATTTCGGCCATGGTCTACCTGTGGATGCCTGCTGGGGAAGCGTGGAGGATCGCGGGATCAGAGTTCGGTCTTCAGGCGGCCCAGCAACTCGGCGTGAACACCGGCGTTGACTTCGCGCTTGAGGATCTGCTCGGCACCTTTGACAGCCAGGGAAGCCACTTCTTCGCGCAGCGCCTCACGGGCTTTGACGACCTGAGCCTGTGCTTCCTGGTGAGCAGCGGCCACGATCTTGGCGGCTTCTTCGGTCGCACGCGCCTTGGCCTCTTCGATCACGGTCTGTGCACGGCGCTCGGCATCGGCCAGACGGATGGCGGACTCGTTGCGCGATTGGCTCAACTCTTCTTCCACGCGCTTGTTGGCGACAGCGAGCTCGGACTTGGCTTTTTCAGCCGAGGCCAAGCCTTCGGAAATCTTCAACGCACGCTCGTCAAGGGCTTTGGCGATGGGTGGCCACACGAAGGTCATCGTGAACCACACCAGGATCGCAAAAACGACGGCCTGCGCGAAGAGGGTTGCATTGATATTCATCGCAACGCCTTTCTGTGTGTTGACAAGGGAGTAGACGCGCTTGCTGCGGCATGGACGGCGCTGGTGCGACCGGGCTCAGAGCCCGGTCACCTCTGGCCGCCGCGCACGGCAGCAAGAACCATCAGGCCAGCGTGAAGGGGTTGGCGAAGGCGAACAGCAGGGCAATGGCCACGCCGATCAGGAAGGCGGCGTCGATCAGACCGGCCAGCAGGAACATCTTGGTTTGCAGGTCGTTCATCAGCTCAGGCTGACGGGCGCCGGACTCAAGGAACTTGCCGCCCATCATGCCGATGCCAACCGAAGCGCCCAAGGCACCCAGACCGACGATAAGACCGCAAGCCAGTGCGACGAGACCCAGAACGTTTTCCATGATGTTTCCTTTGAGATGGAGAAAAGATTAAAGAGAAAGGGAGAGAGAAAACTCAGCGAACGGGAAACCCGCGCCGCTTAGTGAGCGTCATGCGCCTGCCCGAGGTAAATCAGGGCCAGCATCATGAAAATGAACGCCTGCAAGGTGATGATCAAAATATGGAAGATGGTCCACACCGTGCCTGCGATCACATGTCCGATGAAGAACAGTCCACCGCTGAGCGAGAAGGCGGCAAAACCACCCAGCAACGCAATCAGCATGAACACCAGCTCACCCGCGAACATGTTGCCAAACAACCGCATGCCGTGTGAAACCGTCTTGGCCACGAACTCGATCATTTGCATAGAAAAATTCACCACGCCCAGCAGCAGGGCCGCGATCGGGTTTTTGCTGGTGCCGAAAGGAGCGGTCACCAGCTCGTGCGACCAGCCGCCAAGGCCCTTGATCTTGATGTTGTAGAACAGGCAAAGCAACAGCACAGAGATCGACAGGCCCAGCGTGGTCGACAGGTCGGCGGTGGGCACCACGCGCAGATAGGCGTGGTGCGGATCGTGGCCGGTAGCCGAGTAGTACTCAGCCCAGAGACGCGGCAGCAGGTCGACCGGCAGCATGTCCATGAAGTTCATCATGAAAATCCAGACGAACACCGTCAGCGCCAGGGGAGCCACCAGCTTGCGACTCTTGGCGTTGTGGATCACCGACTTGGCCTGGCCATCCACCATTTCAACCAGCATTTCCACGGCAGCCTGGAAGCGGCCCGGCGTACCGGACGAAGCCTTGCGTGCAGCGCGCCAGAGCAGGAAACACACAAAGGCGCCGAGCACCACGCTGAACACCACGGAGTCCAGGTTGATGATCGAAAAATCCACAATGGATTGCTGCTTTTCACCCGAGTTGTTCAAATGAACCAGGTGGTGCCGGATGTATTCACCCGGGGTGATTGCGTTACCTTCAGCAGCCATGTTTGTTTGCGTCCATCAACCGATTTATTCAACGACGGGTCTGGATCCAGAATCCAAACCAGTACACCTTCAACACAAGCACCAGGCCCGCCACGAGGGCCAGCCAGTTCAGGTCGGGAACGATTCTGGGCGCCGACCACAACATGGCCACCGTCAACAGAATCTTGACCCCCTCCCACAAAACAAAACTCATGAACATCGAGATCACATGCCCCGCCGATCGACGGGACAAGGCACTCGACGTCATACCCCAGGCCATCAAGGCCGTCGGGATCACCACCGAAGCTGCGCCGTACAACACCGAAGAAGCCACCGGTACCGAACGGGTGAACAACCACCCCAGAACCCCGGCCAACAGCCCCACCAGCACTTGCACACCGACCACGCGCCAGGCCGACAACGCGGGCTGGCTGCGCCGCCACTGCAACGCTTCTTCATGCGTGAGGGGCTTGAACTCGGGATCAACCGCCCCATCTTCCCAAGCATCAGAGGTTCGCGAAGTCGACCCCACCGGCGGTATTGTCGACATGGCAAATTACTGACAGGTTACAAAGGTATGCGATTTGGCACAGCCGTTGATTATACGTAGAAACCCCATCCTCTCGTCAAGGTGTCTGTGAGCGAGAGAGTGCGTGCGCCAGCGGCGACGGATAATTCCTCGGCATGAACATCCCGATGCCGGGCACCGCACCCGACTTCCCACCTCCCCTGCCCGAATCGCTGTGCCACCTGAACGGCGAGTACCTCCGGTTGTGCGACGCCAAGGTCAGCGTTCTGGACCGCGGCTTCATTTTTGGCGATGGGGTCTACGAGGTGTTGCCCGCCTACGGTGGCCGCATTTTTCGCTTCGAGCAACACATGGCGCGGCTGGACCGTTCGCTCGGCGCATTGCGCATTCAAAACCCGCACACTCACGCCGAATGGCTGGTGATAGCCCGGCGCCTGATCGACGCGCTGGTGGCGTCCACCGGGGCGCCCAATCAATTGGTCTACATCCAGATCACGCGCGGCGTGGCGCCTCGCGACCACGTGATGTTGCCCGGCCTGCGCCCCACCGTGTTTGTGATGGTCAGCGAGATGAAGCAAGCCACGCCAGCCCAGCGCGAACAGGGTGTGTGCTGTGTGAGCGCCGACGATTTCCGCTGGCAAATGGCCCACATCAAGACCACCAGCCTGCTCGCCGCGGTGATGGCACGCCAGATCAGCGCCGACGTAGGCGCAGTCGAGACGGTGATGTTTCGCAGTGGCAACCTCAGCGAGGCTTCATCCAGCAACGTGTGGGTGGTGAAGAACGGTGTGGTGATGGGTCCGCCCAAAGACCACCTGTTGCTCGAAGGCATACGCTTCGGCCTGATTGAAGAAATGTGCCAGGCGCAGGGAATCCCGTTTGAATTGCGGCGCATCACCCGCGCCGAGGTGCTGGACGCCGACGAACTGATGCTGTCGTCCGCCACCAAGGAAGTCCTGCCCATCACCACCCTGGACGACCAGCCGGTGGGCCACGGCGCCGCGCGTGGTCGCCCAGGTCCGATCTACACCCGCCTGTACGCCGCCTACCAGCAGGCCAAGGCCAGCCAATCGGTTTAAGGAGCGCCCCATGGACCAGCCCCGCGAAATCCCGCCCGAGCAATCGCTCATCGAATACCCCTGCCACTTTCCCATCAAGGTGATGGGGGCCAATGTGGACGGATACGTCACGGCCATGACCCATGTGGCCAAAGCCTTCGACGCCAGCTTCGACGCCTCGACCATCGAACTGCGCCCGAGCAAGGCCGGCAACTACATGGGTCTGACGCTGTCGGTGTATGTGACCAGTCGCGAGCAGCTCGACGAGCTGTACCGCACACTGACCACGCACCCGATGGTCAAGATCGTTCTCTGAGCATGCAGATTCGCAGCCTCGGCCGGGTGGACTACGCCCCCACCTACGACGCCATGGTGGCGTTCACCGAGGCACGCACCTCCGAAACGCCCGACGAGCTCTGGGTCTGCGAGCACCCGCCTGTGTTCACGCAAGGCATTGCCGGCAAGGACGACCACCTGTTGTCGCCGGGCGACATCCCGGTGGTCAAGACCAACCGCGGCGGCCAGGTGACCTACCACGGCCCGGGCCAGGTGGTGGTCTACCCGCTGATCGACCTGCAACGCGCCGGCTACTTCGTCAAGGAATACGTCTACCGCATCGAAGAGGCGGTGATCCGCACGCTGATCCATTTCGGCGTGACCGGTCACCGCGTCGGCGGTGCGCCCGGAATCTACGTGCGGCTGGATGACCCGTTCAGCCACGCCTTGCTGCCGCAGCGGCCACAAAAAAAAGTGGAGGGCGAACCCGCCGCCGACCCCGATTTCACTGGCCTGGGCAAGATCGCAGCGCTCGGCATCAAGGTCAGCCGCCATTGCACCTACCACGGCGTGGCACTCAACGTCGACATGGACCTGCAGCCCTACTGGCGCATCAACCCTTGTGGGTATGCCGGCCTGCAGACAGTGGACCTTTCTACAATCGGGATCGCCGTTTCATGGGATGAAGCGGCCCGGGTCCTGAGCCAGAAGCTCGGCACCACCCTCAGCCCCTGAACCCCAACGCGCCACCGCGCCCACGCCATGACCCGCCCCGACACCCCCACGGCCGCCGACACGAACACGGTCCGCGAAGCCCAGCCCGCCGCCGGCTACGACGCCACCGCCAAGCAGAAAAGCCAGGCCAAGACCTCGCGCATCCCGATCAAGATCGTACCGGCCGAGGTGCTGAAAAAGCCCGAGTGGATCCGCGTCAAAGCCGGCTCGCCGAGCACCCGCTTCTACGAGATCAAGGACGTGCTGCGTGCAAACAAGCTGGTCACCGTGTGCGAAGAGGCCAGTTGCCCGAACATCGGCGAGTGTTTCGGCAAGGGCACGGCCACCTTCATGATCATGGGTGACAAGTGCACGCGCCGCTGCCCGTTCTGCGACGTGGGCCACGGCCGCCCCGACCCTCTGGACGTGAACGAACCCGAGAACCTGGCCAAGACGATTGCCCAGCTCAAGCTCAAGTACGTGGTGATCACCAGCGTTGACCGCGACGATCTGCGCGATGGCGGTGCCAGCCATTTCGTGGCCTGCATCGAAAAAACCCGCGAGCTTTCACCGCAAACGCAGATCGAGGTGCTCGTGCCCGACTTTCGCGGCCGCGACGACCGCGCGCTGGAGATCCTGAAGGCTGCACCGCCCGACGTGATGAACCACAACCTGGAAACCGCGCCGCGCCTGTACAAGGAAGCACGCCCGGGTTCTGATTACCAGTTCAGCCTGAACCTGCTCAAGAAATTCAAGGCGCTGTTCCCGCACGTGCCCACCAAGAGCGGCCTGATGGTCGGCCTGGGTGAGACCGACGAAGAAATCCTCGAAGTCATGCGTGACATGCGCGCGCACAACATCGAGATGCTGACCATCGGCCAGTACCTCGCGCCCAGCGGCCACCACCTGCCGGTGCGCCGCTACGTGCACCCGGACACCTTCAAGATGTTCGAGGCCGAGGCCTACAAGATGGGCTTCACCCACGCCGCCGTGGGCGCCATGGTGCGCAGCTCGTACCACGCCGACCAGCAGGCGCACGGCGTGCTGAACGCTGGCGCCACCAAGGGCTGACCATGCGCCTCCCGGCCGATGCCCTGTCGGTCCGGTGCTACGGCGCCTCGCACGGCAGCCATGCGCACGAACACTTCCAGATCCTGCTCGGACTGGACGGCGTGCTGGAGCTGGAGGTGGATGGCCGAGGTCGTCGCCTTGCGGCCGGCGACGGCGCCGTGATCATCCCCGGGGATCGCCACGACTTTGAAGCCACCGGCTCGGCGCGCTGCCTGGTGCTGGACTCCCACGACGCGCGCTGGCAATACGCCCGCGAGAGCCCCGCGCCCCGGGCGCTGGCCCCCCTGGCCAGTTACCTCGCGGCGGCCTGCGACAATGATCTGCCGCGCGCTCGTCTGCTCGGCCCCGCTCTGCTGCTGGAAGCCTGGGCGCCACCGGCCGTGCCGCAGCGGGCGCGGCGCGCTATCGACTGGACCGCACTGACCGCCTGGGCGCAGGCCCACGGTCGCGAGCCTCTGCAGGTGGCCGACCTCGCGATGCGCGTGCACCTGAGTGCAGCGCAGTTCACCGCCCGTTGCCGCGAGGAACAGGGTCAAAGCCCGATGGCCTGGCTGCGCGACTTGCGACTGACCGCAGCGCGCCGCTTCAGGAGCCAGGGCCTGCCGGTGGCCGAAGTGGCCCGGCGCACCGGCTACCGCTCGCCCTCGGCACTGACCGCCGCCCTGCGCAGGCCAGCGGGTCGCTGAACCGCAACGAGACCCGTTGATCGCGACGATCCACCCGCCGCTCGCGATGGCGCGGCCACTATGCTGACGCCATGTGTCAACGCCCCTCGATCGGTCCACCCGCGAACGCCCATGCGTTCGGGTTCTCAAGCCTTCACGCTGAGCTTTTCCCACGCCGCGATCACTTCCGCGGCGTACATCAGGGCGGGCCCGCCGCCCATGTAGACACAGACGGTCAGCATTTCCTCCAGTTCGGGCCGGGTGCAACCGAGCTGGACCAGCGCCTTGACGTGGAACCCGATGCAACCCGAGCAACGTTGCGTGACCGCGATCGACAACGCGATCAGCTCCTTGTGTTTGGCGCTGAGTTCGCCATCGGTGATGGCGGCCCTCGCCAGTTGGCCGAAGCCGGCCATGGCGTTGGGCTGGGCTTTGCGGAAAGGCGCCAGGCTCTCGTTGATGTCGCGCATCAGGTCGCTGTGATTGAACGTGCTCAATTGAAATCCTTCGAAGAAAAATACCCTGTGGAGTATCTATCATGAAGCGCACGCGCTGCCTTGTCGTGGATCAAAGCCCCGTGGCAGCGCTCCGCGTGCCTGCATGACGGCCCATCTGCTGGCCCTTGGTGCCATGGCACTGTGGGCGTCCCTGGCCGCGCTCGGGGTGTCGCTGTCGCATGTGCCACCCTTTCTGCTCACCGGGCTGGCTCTGCTGGTGGGCAGCGTGATCGCCTTGCCGCTGTCGCGCTTCGACTGGCGCCAATGGCGCATCCCACCCTCCACACTGGTGCTGGGGGTCTACGGCCTTTTCGGCTACCACTTCCTGTTCTTCATCGCGCTGCGCCACGCACCGCCGGTGCAGGCCAACCTGGTGAACTACCTCTGGCCGCTGGGCATCGTGGTCATGGCGCCGCTGTTCCTACCCGGCGTTTCGCTCACCGCACGCCACGTGCTGGCCGCGCTGATCGGCTTTGCCGGCGCGGTGCTGGCCATACTCGGACGCGGCGGCACCGGTGAAACGGTCTGGGCCTGGGGTTACATCCCGGCGCTCGGCTCGGCCTTCATCTGGGCCAGTTATTCGCTGCTGACGAAACGCGTGCGGGCATTCCCCACCGCGGCCATCGGCAGCTTTGCGCTGGTTTCGGGGCTGCTCTCGCTCCTGTGCCACGCCTGGCTGGAACCCGCCACCGCGCTGTCAGCGCGAGACTGGGGCCTGATCGCCCTGCTCGGCTTGGGGCCGCTGGGTGGCGCGTTCTTCCTGTGGGACGCGGCGCTCAAGCGCGGGGATGCGCGGCAGATCGGGGTGTTGAGCTTCCTCACGCCACTGCTGTCCACCCTCACGCTGCTCTGGGTGCGTGGGGAGGCCCCGAGCGCTTCCGTGGTCCTGGCCGCGGTGATGATCATCGGCGCTGCGGTGATGGCGACGCGGATCCGCTGAAACGCGCCATCCCGGCTCGCTCGCCGCTGCGCGGATCAATCGACCCGACCAGGCGGCGCTGCCTCGTACAGCTCCAGCGGCAAGCCGTCGGGATCGGCGAAAAAGGCGAACCGCCGTCCCGTGTATTCGTCCACCCGCACGGGCTCGACTTCCACGCCTTGCGCCTCCAGCGTGCGCTTGGTGGCCTCAACGTCGAGCACTTCAAAGGCCAGGTGACGCAAACCCTGCGCCTCCGGATAGGATGGCCGGGGTGGTGCGCCCGGGAACGAAAACAGTTCGATCTGCGAACCGTCGGGCAGGGCCAGGTCGAGCTTCCAGCTCTGGCGCGCCTCACGGAAATGCTCACCGATCACTTGCAGTCCCAGCACCCCGGTATAAAACCGCCGGGACCGCTCCACGTCCGAGCAGATGATCGCAGCATGGTGGATGCGCAACAACACGATGCCGCCCTCCATCCGCTCAATCGGCCATCAGCGCCGCAGGATCCTCGGCCACGAGCACGCTCTGTGCCCAGGTCTGCAGGCGCACGGTGTCGCTGCGCAGGATCTGCTGCTTGACGGCCAGGATCTGCGACGGATGCATGGAAAAACTGCGCAGACCCAGGCCCAGCAACAGTCGCGTCATGGCGACATCGCCCGCCATCTCGCCGCACACGCTCACACCCTTGCCCTGGGCCTGGCATTGCGCGATGGTGCTGGCCAGCAATTGCAGCACGGCCGGGTGCACCGGATCGTACAGGTGGGAGACGGCCTCATCGGCGCGGTCGATGGCCAGCGTGTACTGGATCAGGTCGTTGGTGCCGATGGACAGAAAGTCAAAGTACCGCAAAAACAGCGGAATGGTGAGCGCAGCAGCGGGCACTTCGATCATCGCGCCCAGGCGCACCGGTCCATGGGCCTGGCCCCGCGCGTCGAGCTGCTCCCGGGCGCGGTCCACCAGTGCCAGGGTCTGGCGGATCTCGCTGGCGTGCGCCAGCATCGGTATGAGCAGGTTGATCGCGCCGTGCGCAGCAGCGCGCAGGATGGCCCGCAACTGCGCAAGAAACATGGTCGGCTCGGCCAGACTCCAGCGGATGGCGCGCAGGCCCAGCGCAGGGTTCAGGTGGTCTTCGCCGGCGCGCACGGGTGTTCGGTCCAGGGGTTTGTCGGCGCCCACGTCCACCGTCCGGATGGTGACGGGCAGGCCCTGCATGCCCTCGACCGCGCGGCGGTAGGCCTGGTACTGCTCTTCCTCGTCGGGCAGCTTGCCATTGCGCCCCATGAACAGGAACTCGGTGCGGAACAGCCCGACACCCACGGCCCCCGCCTTGAGCGCTGCGATCGCGTCATCGGGCTGCTCGATGTTGGCCAGCAGTTCGATCTTCTGTCCGTCGAGCGTGACGGCCGGTGTGTTTTTCAGACGCGAGAGGCGCTCGCGCTCGACCTCCACCTGGCGCTGCTTGAAGCCGTACTCGGCCAGCAGGATCGCCGAAGGATCCACCACCACGACGCCAGCGTCGCCGTCGATGATGACCCAGTCGTCCTGGTTGATCAGGTGGCTGGCCGAACGCGCCCCGACCACGGCCGGGATGTCCATGCTGCGCGCGACGATGGCGGTGTGGCTGGTCTTGCCGCCCACGTCCGTCACGAAGCCCGCAAACACGCTCTGCTTGAACTGCAGCATGTCGGCCGGCGACAGGTCGTGCGCGATCAGCACCAGCGGCACCTCGACCGAGGGATCAAACAGGGTGTCGCTCTTGCCGTCTGCCGCAGCGGGCCGCGGCGCCGCCACAGGCGAGGCCACGCCGCGCATGAAGCGCAGCATGCGCTCAACCACCTGCTCCAGATCGGCCTTGCGCTCGCGCAGGTAGGGATCTTCCATTTCGTCGAACTGGCGTGCGATCACCTCCAGCTGGGTGGTCAGCGCCCATTCGGCGTTGTAGTGGCGGTCCACGATCCAGTGCTTGACACCGTTGGTGAGCTGCTCATCCTGCAGCAGCATGAGGTGCACATCGAGCAGGGCGCTGAGTTCCGGGTGGGCGTCGTTGGACCCCAGTTCACCCAGGCTGTGCTGCACGCGGCCGATCTCTTCGACCACCGCCTTGCGCGCCGAGCGCAGACGCTCGATCTCGGCCTCGACCTGTTCGACCTTGACAAAATAGTGCGCCACGTCCACGCGGCTCGACGCCACGATGACAGCCCGCCCGATGGCAATGCCCCGGGAGACCGCCAGGCCATGGACTGTGAAGCTCATGCTGACCTCGAGCGGAGACGTTCGAGGTCAGCGGCCGTTTCGCCGCCGGGCCGCCCCAAGGCGAAACAGCCCCCTCGGGGGGCAGCGACCCGCGCAGCGGCGGAGCCCCGGGTCCACACCGCAGGAGGGGAAACGCAAGGGGGCGTCATCACTCTCCTTCGCCGAACTTGTCGTTGATCAGGGCGACGATGGCGTCCATCGCCTGCTGCTCGTCTGGCCCGTTGGTCTCGATTTCGACCGTGCTGCCGAGCCCGGCGGCCAGCATCATGACGCCCATGATGCTCTTGGCATTGATGCGGCGTTCGCCGCGCGACATCCAGACATCGCAGCTGTGACTGCCGGCGATTTTGGTGAGTTTGGCCGAGGCGCGTGCGTGCAGCCCGAGCTTATTGCTGATGGTCACGGTGGTCTTGATCATGGGTGGCTCTTCGGGCCTGGTTCTGGGGTGCGGTGACCGCCACTTGAATGACCCCTTGCGTGGCACCGATCATGGCGCGCGAAATCAGGGCGTCGAGCGACTCGTGGCGGTAGGACACGGTGCGCAGCAGCATGGGCAGGTTGACACCGGCGATCAGCTTGGAGCGCACACCGTCCACCAACTTCTGTGCCACGTTGCATGGGGTGGCACCAAAGACATCGGTCACGACCAGGGTGTTGGGCTTGTCGAGCTGGCGCAACAGCGCTCGTGCCTGCGCCAGCGATTCTTCGGGCGGTACGTTGGGCTGGACATCCAGGGCCGACACCGCTTCCGCGCTGTCGGGAAACACATGCAGCACACACTGGCGCAAGGCCGAAGCCAGCGGGGCGTGCGCAATGATGAGGATGCCGTTCATGGGTGCAGTTTAGCCCCGCGACGCGATCGCATGGCGCCGGTAGCCGCGCAAAAAACCCCCATACGCCAACAAACAGCACAGACCGAACACGGCCACTGCGCCGCGGAAGCTGGCTTCGGTGCTCCAGCCCATCGCGCCAAAGGCGTCCACCACCAGACCGATGGACCACTGGACCACAAAGATCCCGGCAAAGATCACCAGGTTGAAGGCCGAGAGCGCCCGACCAGCCGCCTGGGGCGGCAACGCCTGCGCCACCGCCGGCTGCGACAAGGCCACAAAGGTGCTGCCCACACAGAACGCGGCCCACAGGGGCCAGCCCGCATCCGCACCCAGTCCGACGATGGCGCCCAGCGCCACAAAACTCAGCGGCAGGCCCCACGCGATCAGGCGTTCGGGCAACAGGCCGCGGTGGGCAAGGTGGGGGTTGATCACGCCCCACAGCCAGAACGCCGCGAGCATGCACAGGTTGATGCCAAAAAGGCCCAGTGCCGACTGGTCCGGCGTGTAGCCGGCCACCTTGACCATCCAGGGACCCGCCCAGAGGGTTTGCACCGCCACCATGCCGCCGTAGTTCACGAATCCGATGGGCACCATCTGGCGGAAATACGGGTGACGCCAGATCTCGCCATAGCCAACGGCCCTGCCCGCAGCGGGCGCACCGGCGCTCCCGTGGTGACGCCAGGCCGGCACGAGCGCGGCGATGCCCAGCATGGACACCACCACCAGCCCGGCGAGCAACCAGAACAAACCCCGCCAGCCCAGCAGCGGCATGAGCCACTGCACGGGCAGGGTGGACGCGACCATGCCGAAGGAGCCTGTCATGAGCATCCAGGAGTTGGCGCGCATCTGCGTGGCCGGGCTCAGCCAGCGCCGGTAGCCGGTGAGCGGCGCCATCAGGCAGGCGCTCACACCCATGCCGGTCAGTACCCGCGCCGCGAGCAGCCCGGCGAAGCTGGTGGCCATGGCGAAGGCGGCACAACCGAGCACCGCCACACACAGGAACGCCAGGATGACGCGGCGCGGGCCATACCGGTCCAGCCAGGTGCCCAGCGGCATCTGCGTCAGCGCGAAACCGAAGAAGTAGCCGCCGGCCAGCAGGCCCAGGTCACTCGCCTGCAGCGCGAGTTCGGCACTGAGGACAGGAGAGAGTGTGGCCGTGACGGCGCGCACCAGCGCCGACAGGAAATAGGCCAGTGCAAAGGCCATGAAGACCCACACCGCCGTGCGCGGTGCCAGCCATTCGTTTTCGGGCACCGGTGTGCTGGCTTGGGAACGACCCGACGCGGCGCTCATGGGCCCGAAAGCCGCAGACCGGCAAAGAATCCGTCCACCGCCTCGTCCGACAATTTCGCGCCGTAAACCGCAGCCTGGTAGACCTGAGTGCCCTGAGCGAAGTAGGCCGCACGCGTCTGCACCGGCTGGCCCTGCGGGTCCTGCCCTTGCGCGCTGACGCCTTGCGCGGCGGGTGCACCGGCCACGGTCACGCCCCATTGGGTGGTCGGGTCATCGACTGGCGGGGGCACCACGCGGATGGCCTGCAGGCTGGCGCTGCGCCAGGCTGCGAGCGCGACCGGCACCTGGGCCACATCTCCCACATCGGCCCAGGCCACAGCGAAGCGCAGCCCCCCGGCTTCGCAGCTGTGCATGTGCAGCTCGGTCGGCGTGCCGGCCAGCGGCACCGCTCGCGTAGCGCTTTCGGGTTTGCAGGGCAACAGTGCTTGCAAAGGCGTGCCGTCCAGGCGCAGTTCGCGCCAGTTGAAGGTGGGACTGCAGGCGCTCACGGCCAGCAGCGCCGCCAGGCCAGCGGCGCGAGAAGAATGCGACAAAGGTGTCTCCGAAATGCGCGACAGCGTGGCGCCGCCGCGGCGGGCACAATGGCCCGATGAACGCTCTGGATGGTATCCGCATACTCGATTTGTCCCGCGTGCTCGCCGGGCCCTGGTGCACGCAGACGCTCGCCGATCTGGGCGCCGACGTGGTGAAGGTGGAGCGCCCGCCCGGCCCCAACCACCCCGGTGGCGACGACACCCGCGGCTGGGGCCCACCCTTCCTGAAGGGGCGCGACGGCGCCGACACCGCCGAGGCCGCCTACTACCTGGGCGCCAACCGCAACAAACGCTCCATCACCTGCGACATCGCCCAGCCAGAAGGCCAGGCGCTGATCCGCGAACTCGCCTCCAAGGCCGACGTGTTCGTGGAGAACTACAAGGTCGGCGACATGGCGCGCTACGGACTCGACTTCGCCTCTTTGCACGCCATCAACCCCAAGCTCGTGTACTGTTCCATCACCGGCTTCGGCCAGACCGGGCCGTACAAGGACCGCGCGGGCTACGACTACGCCATCCAGGGCATGGGCGGCCTGATGAGCGTGACCGGCGAGCGCGACGATCTGCCCGGCGGCGGCCCGCAGAAGGTGGGCGTGGCGGTGGCCGACCTGTTCACCGGGCTCTACGCCACGGTCGCCATCCAGGCCGCGCTGCGCCACGCCGAGCGCACCGGCGAGGGACAACACATCGACATGGCCCTGCTCGACACGCAGGTCGCCATGCTCGCCAACCTCGGCGCCAACTACCTGGTGCGCGGCCGCGAAGACGGCAAGGTGCCGGGACGCGCCGGCAACGCGCATGTCAATATCGTGCCCTACCAGGTGTTCGAGGTCGCGCCGGATGCGCAGGGGCGGCCTCAGCACATCATCCTGGCCGTGGGCAACGACGGCCAGTTCGCCAAATTCTGCGAGGTGGCGGGCCGCCCGGAACTGGCGCAGGACGAACGCTTCGCCCGCAACCAGAACCGCGTGCGCCACCGAGACGTGCTGGTGCCGCTGCTCGAAGCGATCATGAAGACGCGCAGCAAGGCCGACTGGCTCGCCGCGCTGGAAGCCGCCAAGGTGCCCGGCGGCCCGATCAACAACCTGGCCGAGGTGTTTGCCGACCCGCAGGTGCAGCAGCGCGGCATGGTGCAGACTTGGCAGCACCCGCTGGCCGACGCGGTAGACCTGGTCGCCAGCCCGCTCAAGCTCAGCGCCACGCCGGTGCGCAACGACCTCCCACCGCCCCTGCTGGGCGAACACACGGCGGGGGTGCTGGGCGACTGGCTGGCGCTCACGTCCGAACGCTTGTCGGAACTCCGCGGCCGCGGTATCGTCTGACGTTGGCCTGCACAGCCCCTGTTTCTGTCTCTGACGCCCCATCTGCCATGAGTTCCACCGCCACAAAGTCCGAAATCGTACCCGCTGCGGTCATCCGATCCAGCGCATTGCCCAGTCCGGCTTCCTTGCGTGGCGCAGCCCAGGCCGCTGCAGCGCTCGGCGAACCGCTGGTGGTCATGACCACTTTGAGTGGTTGCCCGTATTGCGATCTGGTTCGAAACAGTTACCTGCTGCCCATGCGCCGCGAGGGCAAGGTGCAGGCGGTGCAGATCGATATCCGTGACCGCAGCAGCAACCTGCAAGGCTTCATGGGCGAAAACACCACCCCGGCCGAACAGGCCCGGCTGTGGAAAGCGCGTTTTGCGCCGACCGTGCTCTTCCTCGGCCCCAAAGGACAGGAACTGGCGGAACGCTTGGTCGGTGTGGCGGTGCCCGATTTTTACGGTGACTACCTCGATGCCCGTCTCATGGAAGCGCGCAAGCGCTTGAAATTGGCACACACCGCCTGAGGCCCCTGCCCGTTAAACTTTCAGCGATTCCGTTGAACTCTGGTCCAGAAAACAGGTCCATCCCCACAGATATTCCGGCCGCCATCCGCGCCACCCCATTGAGCGACCCGCACCCCATGCCATCCCGTTCCACCCTGCCCGTTCTGCCCACCCGCCGCCGCTCGATGGCGGCGCTGTTCGCTGTGGCGGCCATCGGCTCTGTTTTCGCGTTGGGTGCCTGCAGCACCAGTGACGCCGCGCCCGCCTCCACTTTTGTGCTGATTGACGGCAGCCAGTCCACCACCGCCGACCTCAAGGGCAAGGTGACACTGGTGAACTTCTGGGCGACGACCTGCGTCTCCTGTGTCAAGGAAATGCCGGCCCTGACCGCGACCTACAACAAATACAAGGACCGCGGCTACGACACCGTGGCCGTGGCCATGAGCTACGACCCGCCCGCCTACGTGCTCAATTTTGCCAAGACCCGGCAGTTGCCCTTCAAGGTGGCACTCGACAACACCGGGGAGCTGGCGAAGTCCTGGGGCGATGTGAAACTCACCCCCACCACCTACCTGCTGGACAAGCAGGGCAACATCGTCAAGCGCTTCGTCGGCGAACCCGACATGACGGCGCTGCACAACCTGATCGAAGAGTTGCTTGCCAAGGGTTGAGGCCCGACCTCGCAGGTTCGCGCATGAAAAAGCCGGCGTTGAATGCGCCGGCTTTTTTTGTTCATTGCCGCCGTCATCCGCCCTTCAAGCGGAAGACTCTACGCGTCAGTCCTTGCGGAAGTCGTCGTGACAGGCCTTGCACGACTGCCCCGCCGCACCAAACGCCGTCTTCACCGCGTCCAGATTACCCGTCTTCGCGGCCGCGGCGAGCTTCGACACTTCGCCCTGCATTTTTTCAGCCGCCGCGTTGAACTTGGCCTGCTCGGTCCAGATCGCGGGCAACGCGCGCGTGTCGCCTTTATCGGTGCCCGGGACGAAGCCCGCATAGGGCAGCTTGCTCATGGTTTCCACAATGGCCGCGTTGTCCGCCGCCACCTTGGCATCGAAGGGCACCTTGCCGCTGGCCATGGCACCAATGCGCCCGAAATGGGCACCCATCACAGTGAAAGCGGCCTTGCGGTACTTCACCGCATCTTCGGGCTTCTGGAACTGGGCCGCAGCGGGGGCGGACAAGCTGATCGCAGCGGCAGCGAGCGCAATTGAGGCAAGCATTTTCATGGGGACTCCTGAGCAAGTGGATTGGAGGTGTTGTTGTAGCTCTTGCGTGCTACAACGCGCTGAGTCTACGTCGGGTGCCTAAGTTCCGCAGGAACCGCTGACCATCTGTTCTTGTCCATAATCCACTTGTCACCGCTGGAGGTCTTTTCATGCACACCGTCCGCGTCTGGGATCTGCCCACCCGCCTGTTCCACTGGGCCCTGGTGGTCTGCGTCATCGGCCAGATCGTCACAGCCAACGTGGGCGGGAACTGGATGAACTGGCATCTGCGGCTGGGCTACACCGTTTTGACGCTGTTGCTGTTCCGGCTGGTCTGGGGCTTTGTGGGCGGGCACTGGTCGCGTTTCTCCAGCTTCCTGTATGCCCCCTCCGCCGTGCTGAACTACCTCAGGGGCCAGGCCCGCCCGGAACACCGTGTGGGCCACAACCCGCTGGGCGCATTTTCTGTTTTCGCTTTGCTGGCCATCTTGCTGTTGCAGGTGGGGAGCGGCCTTTTCAGCGACGACGAAATTGCGTTCACCGGTCCGCTCGTGAGCCTGGTCTCCGGCGAGGCGGTCAGCCTGGCCACCAATTACCACAAGAACGTTGGCAAATTCATCGTGCTCGCTCTTGTTGTACTGCACCTTCTGGCCATTGGTTACTACAGGTTCGCAAAAAAGGAAAGCCTGGTGAGGCCCATGATCGTGGGCGACAAGCAGTTCCCCACCGCCGTGCCGAATGCCCGCGATTCAACGCAGTCGCGCCTGCTGGCGCTGGGCGTGTTGTGCCTGTGTGCGCTGGCGGTGTATGGGCTGGTGGGTCTGGGTGCCGCCTCCGGGTTTTGACTGTCGGCTGCGAAAAGTAGCTTGTCGTATAGTCGTGACCCGGAATCGCCCGAGCACCTTGAATCCATGAACGAGTCCCCTGCCGAAGTCACCCTGCGCCTGGTTCACTCTGGCGAAGATGTGGCCACCGTTCGTGCGCTCTTTCTGGAGTACCAGGCCGATCTGGGTGTGGACCTGTGCTTCCAGGGCTTTGCCGACGAGCTGGCGACCCTACCCGGTGATTATGCGGCGCCTGGTGGCGGTTTGTTGCTGGCCTGTGTTGACGGTGCACCCGCCGGCTGCTGCGCCTTTCGGCCGTTGATCAGCAGTGACCACCTCAACGCCTGCGAAATGAAACGCCTGTTTGTCCGGCGTGCGTTCCGTGGCTTTGGCCTGGGCCGCCAACTGGTCGAACGCATCATGACCCTGGCCCAACTCGCGGGCTACACCACCATGTTGCTGGACACGCTGAGCGACATGGAGACAGCACGGGCCATGTACCAGGAAGCGGGTTTTGTCGAGGTGCCCCCCTACTACCACAACCCGTTGGCCGGGGCCCACTACCTCAAGGCAGTGCTCTAGCTTGGTGTGAATGATCAGTGGTTGGGGAAACGGAAGAGGCAGTCCACCCGCTGGCGGCCTGCCCTTGATCCGGACCGCCGATCTCAGAGACCGGCTTTGACCTGTGCCAGCAAGGTTTCGGCGTCGCTCACCTCGAACTGACCCGGGCCTTCAATGTTCAGCGCCTTGACCACGCCGTCCTTGACCAGCATGGAATAGCGGTTGCTGCGCAGGCCCATGCCGCGCGCCGTCAGATCCAGTGTCAGGCCCGTGGCCTTGGCAAATTCCGCACTGCCGTCGGCAAGCATGCGCACCTTGTCGCCGGTTTTCTGGTCGCGCGCCCAGGCACCCATCACAAAGGCGTCGTTCACGCTCAGGCACCAGATTTCGTCAACGCCCGCGGCCTTGAGGGCATCGAACTGCGCCACATAGCCGGGCACATGTTTGGCAGAACAAGTAGGGGTGAACGCACCGGGCAAGGCAAAAATAGCGATGGTCTTGTCAGCGCTGGCCTTGGCCGTGTCCACCGGGTTGGGGCCAATGCTGCAGCCTTCTCCCGCAACCTCGATGAATTCCATCAAGGTGGTTGCAGGAATCTTGTCGCCAATCTGAATCATGGGGGCTCCTCGTTGTACTGGATAAAGCCCCGCAGGGCCGGATTGGCCAACCCGCGAGAAACGCGGCGCCAGAAATGAAAAAAGCGACCGAATTGTCGGTCGCTTCTTCGAGTTGCGCTGCAGGGCGCAAAAACAGGCTTACACCAGTGCGGCCTTTTGAACCAGGCGGGTGGCAACCCAGTTTTTGGTCTTGGACAGCGGACGGCTTTCGGTGATCTCGATCACGTCGCCCGTCTTGTATTCACCGGCTTCGTCGTGCGCGTGGTACTTGCTCGACTTGGCAACGATCTTGTCGTAGAGCTCGTGCTTCACACGGCGCTCAACCAGAACCGTCACGGTCTTTGCACGCTTGTCACTGACGACCTTGCCAATCAAGGTGCGCTTGAGGGATGTTTTAGCTTCCGTCATGGTTTCGCTCCTTATTTGGCAGCAGCCGCTGCACGCTGTTGCTCGGCCAGGATGGTCTTGGCGCGGGCAATGGCACGGCGGGTGTCGCCCAGCGTACCGGTGTTGTTGAGTTGTTGCGTGGCTTTTTGCATGCGCAGGCCGAAGTGGGCCTTTTGCAGCGATTTCACTTCGGCTTCGAGGCCGGCCACATCCTTTTTGCGCAGATCAGCAGTTTTCATCTCATGTTCTCCTGAATCACTGACCCAGCATGCGCGTCACGAACGTGGTGCGCAAAGGAAGTTTGGCGGCAGCGAGCGTGAAGGCTTCACGCGCCAGCTGTTCGGGCACACCGACGATCTCGTAGAGCACCTTGCCGGGCTGGATTTCAGCCACGTAGTACTCGACCGAACCCTTGCCGTTGCCCATGCGGACTTCGGCAGGCTTCTGGGAAATCGGCTTGTCCGGGAACACGCGGATCCAGATCCGGCCGCCACGCTTGACGTGACGGGAAATCGCACGGCGTGCGGCTTCGATCTGGCGGGCCGTGAGGCGGCCGCGGTCGGTGGACTTGAGACCGAAGTCACCAAAAGCCACGGTGGCGCCACTGGTAGCGACGCCCGTGTTGCGGCCTTTTTGCTCTTTACGGTACTTGCGACGAGCGGGTTGCAACATGTTTATTCTCCTTTGCCGTCCGCAGCTGCAGATGCGGGTGCGTCTTTACGAACGCGCTTAACGGCGGGTTTGGTGTCACCACCCGTGGCTTCGGCAGGCTTGTCGCTGCCATCGGCCGGGGCGGCATTGGCGCCAGGGCGGCGAACCGCAGCGCGGGCAGGAGGACCTGCCGGACGCTCGCGGCGCGGACCACGCGGACGACGATCTTCTTCAGAACGTGGTGCTTCAATGGCCACAGGCGCATCGTTGCGACCCAGGGTGTCGCCCTTGTAGACCCAGACCTTGACACCGATGATGCCGTAGGTGGTCTTGGCTTCGGACGTGCCGTAGTCGATGTCGGCGCGCAGGGTGTGGAGCGGCACGCGGCCTTCGCGGTACCACTCGCAACGGGCGATTTCGATACCGTTCAGACGACCGGACGACATGATCTTGATGCCCAGGGCACCCAGACGCATGGCGTTCTGCATGGCGCGCTTCATGGCGCGGCGGAACATGATGCGCTTTTCGAGCTGCTGCGTGATGCTGTCGGCGATCAGCTTGGCATCGATTTCGGGCTTGCGCACTTCTTCGATGTTGACCGCAACCGGCACGCCCAGCTTGGCCGCCAGTTCTTTCTTCAGCTTCTCGATGTCTTCACCCTTCTTGCCGATCACCACGCCCGGACGTGCCGAGTAAATGGTGATGCGGGCGTTCTTGGCAGGACGCTCGATCACGACGCGGGAAACCGCGGCGTTCTTCAGCTTGCCCTTGAGGTACTCGCGCACCTTGATGTCTTCTGCCAGCATGCCGGCGAAGTCGCGATTGCTTGCGTACCAGCGGCTTGCCCAGTTGCGCGAAATGGCGAGGCGGAACCCGGTGGGGTTGATTTTCTGTCCCATATTCCAGTGACCTCTTCAGTTGCCAACCGTCACATAGATGTGACAGGTGGGTTTGCTGATGCGGTTGCCGCGGCCTTTGGCGCGGGCCGAAAAACGCTTGAGCGTGGTGCCTTGTTCGATGTAGATGGTCTTGACCCTCAATTCATCGATGTCGGCGCCGTCGTTGTGTTCAGCATTGGCGATGGCGGACTCAAGCGCTTTCTTGACAATGCCAGCGGCCTTCTTCTGCGTGAACGCCAGGATGTTCAGGGCTTGGTCAACCTTTTTGCCGCGAATCAGGTCCGCAACCAGGCGGCCCTTGTCCATCGACAGGCGCACGCCGCGAACGACAGAGCGAGTTTCTGTATTCATGGTTGGTCCTTACTTCTTCGCTTTTTTATCGGCCGGGTGGCCTTTGAACGTGCGCGTCAGCGAAAACTCGCCGAGCTTGTGACCCACCATCTGATCGGTGATGTACACGGGCACGTGCTGCTTGCCGTTGTGCACAGCGATGGTCAGGCCGATGAACTCGGGCAGGATCATGGAGCGGCGCGACCAGGTCTTGACGGGCTTTTTGTCCTTGGTGGACACGGCCTTTTCCACTTTCGCCATCAGGTGATGGTCAATGAAAGGGCCTTTTTTGAGTGAACGAGTCATGTTGTCAACCCTTTACTTCTTGCGACGCGACACGATCATCGACTGCGTACGGCGGTTGTTGCGCGTACGGTAGCCTTTGGTCAGGTTGCCCCATGGATCCACCGGAGCACGGCCTTCGCCGGTCTTGCCTTCACCACCACCGTGCGGGTGGTCGATCGGGTTCATCGCGGTACCGCGAACGGTCGGACGGATACCCATGTGACGCTTCACACCGGCTTTGCCCAGCTGACGCAGGCTGTGTTCCTGATTGGACACTTCACCGATGGTGGCGCGGCAATCCACGTGGATCTTGCGCACTTCACCCGAGCGCATGCGCACCTGGGCGTAAATGCCTTCGCGGGCCAGCAACACGGCCGAAGCACCAGCGGAACGGGCGATTTGCGCGCCTTTGCCAACTTGCAATTCGATGCAGTGGATGGTCGAACCGACGGGGATGTTGCGGATCGGCAGGGTGTTGCCGACACGGATCGGCGACTCCGAACCGGACAACAGCGTGGCACCGACTTCAACACCGCGCGGGGCGATGATGTAACGGCGCTCGCCATCGGCGTAGCACAGCAGCGCAATGTGGGCGGTGCGGTTGGGGTCGTACTCGATACGTTCGACCTTGGCCGGGATGCCGTCCTTGGTGCGACGGAAGTCGACCACGCGGTAGTGGTGCTTGTGACCACCGCCCTTGTGGCGAACCGTGATGTGACCGTTGTTGTTGCGACCGGCCTTCTGGAATTGTGGTTCCAGCAGCGGTGCATAACCTTCACCTTTGTGGAGGTGATCACGCGTGACCTTCACCATGCCGCGACGGCCTGGTGAGGTGGGTTTCATCTTGATAACTGCCATGATTAAACAGCCTCCCCGCCGAAGTTCAGTTCCTGACCCGGCATCAGCGTCACGTAGGCCTTGCGCACGTGGTCGCGGCGACCAACAGACTTGCCAAAGCGCTTGGACTTGCCTTTCTGGTTGAGCACGGACACGCCCTTGACTTCCACCTTGAACATCAATTCCACAGCGGCTTTGATTTCAGGCTTGGAAGCATCCCGCAGCACCTTGAACAGCACGGCGTTGGATTGCTCGGCAGCTTGTGTGGCCTTTTCCGACACGATCGGTGCAACCAGCACCTGCATCAGACGGCCTTCGTCGTATTTCGTGACGCTCATGCGAACATCTCCTTGAGCTGGTCAATGGCGCCCTTGGTGACGATCACCTTCTTGTAGTGCACCAGAGACACCGGATCGGCGTAACGCGGCTCAACAACGAGGATGTTGGGCAGGTTGCGCGAAGCCAGGTACAGGTTTTCGTCCACTTCCTCGGCAATCACCAGAACATGTTTCAGGTTCATGGCCTTGAACTTGTCGGCGAGCTGCTTGGTCTTGGGCGAATCCACCTTCATGGAATCGACCACAGCCAGGCGGCCTTCACGGACCAGCTGCGAGAAGATGGAGGCCATGCCGGCGCGGTACATCTTCTTGTTGAGCTTCTGGGTGAAGTTTTCGTCCGGGCTGTTCGGGAAGATGCGACCACCGCCACGCCACAGCGGGGAGGAGGTCATACCGGCGCGAGCGCGGCCCGTGCCTTTTTGCTTGAACGGCTTCTTCGTCGAGTGATGAACCTGCTCACGGTCCTTCTGGGCTCGCGTACCCTGGCGGGCATTGGCCTGATAGGCCACGACCAGCTGGTGAATCAGCGCTTCGTTGTAGTCACGACCAAACACGGTCTCGGGCACGTCCACATTGGACGACGCTTGACCCTGGTCATTCAGGAGTTCAACTTGCATCAGTTAGCTCCCTTGTTGACTTTGGCTTTGATGGCGGGGCGAACGGTCAGAAAACCGCCGTTGGAGCCCGGCACAGCGCCACGGATCATCAGCAGCTGACGGGCTTCGTCAACGCGGAAGATGTCGAGGTTCTGGATGGTCTTGGTGTCATCGCCCATGTGGCCGGTCATTTTCTTGCCGGGGAACACGCGACCTGGGTCTTGTGCCATGGAGATCGAGCCCGGCACATTGTGCGAACGGCTGTTGCCGTGCGACGCGCGCTGGGACTTGAAGTTGTGGCGCTTGATGGTGCCGGCGAAGCCTTTACCGATCGAGGTGCCTTGCACGTCCACCTTCTGGCCAGCCGCGAAGATCGCGTTGGCAGCCACCACGGCACCGGGCTGGTACTGGGCAGCAACGTCGGAGGCGACGCGGAATTCCTGGATGATTTCACCCGCTTCAACACCGGCCTTGGCCAGGTGGCCCGCTTCGGGCTTGGTGACGCGGGAGGCACGGCGGGCACCAAAGGTGACCTGCAGCGCATCGTAGCCATCGTTGGCTTGGGTTTTGACTTGTGTCACACGGTTGTTGGACACGTCGACCACCGTGACAGGAACTGCGTCCCCATCATCGGTGAACAGGCGCATCATGCCCACCTTGCGACCCAACAACCCGAGGGAGTTGCTAAGACTCATTGTTTTCTCCGTTCCCGACTTCAATTGGCCGGGGCTGATGTTGTGCCCGCCTCCACCCTGAGGCAGCGCTGCGGCACATTGTTAAGGCGCTCCGGACCCACCGGGCAGCACCGAAAAAACGATCATCTCTCAGACCAAAGGCCTGAAAAGCCTACGAGTATAACCAGCAGGCTGAAATTGCGCAAGCCTGACTCTCGTCAGGCTTGCCATGCGTGCATTACTGCAGCTTGATTTCGACGTCCACGCCGGCCGGCAGGTCGAGCTTCATCAGGGCGTCAACCGTCTTGTCGGTCGGGTCCACGATGTCCATCAGGCGCTGGTGGGTGCGGATTTCGAGCTGATCGCGCGACGTCTTGTTGACGTGCGGCGAACGCAGGATGTCAAAACGCTTCATGCGCGTCGGCAGGGGCACAGGGCCCTTGACAATGGCGCCGGTGCGCTTGGCGGTGTCGACGATCTCGGCGGCCGAGGTGTCGATCAGTTTGTAGTCAAACGCCTTCAGGCGGATGCGGATCTTTTGCTTGGAAGACATGTGTGTGCTCCTTACGCAATGATCTTGGCAACGACACCGGCGCCGACGGTACGACCACCTTCGCGGATGGCGAAACGCAGACCTTCTTCC
>MERT01000011.1:0-41950 GCA_001770705.1 Burkholderiales bacterium GWF1_66_17
AGGTCGTGGCGCACGTGGCGCTTGTCGGTCACGCGGGTCAGGCCACCGGTGCCGGGCAACACGCCGAGCAGCGGCACTTCGGGCAGGCTCACCGCGCTGGAGCGGTCGTCCACCAGCAGGATTTCATCGCAGGCCAGGGCCAGCTCGTAGCCGCCACCGGCGCAGGCGCCGTTCAGCGCGGCCAGGAATTTGAGGCCGGAGTGTTTGCTGGTGTCTTCGATGCCGTTGCGGGTTTCGTTGGTGAACTTGCAGAAGTTCACCTTCCAGGCGTGGCTGGAGACACCCAACATGAAGATGTTGGCGCCCGAGCAGAACACGCGGTCCTTGCCGCTGGTCACCACCACGGTGCGCACTTCGGGGTGCTCGAAACGCACGCGGTTCAGCGCGTCGTGCAATTCAATGTCCACGCCCAGGTCGTAGCTGTTGAGCTTGAGCTTGTAGCCCGGGCGGATGCCGGCGTTTTCGTCGATGTCCAGCGACAGGTTGGCCACGGCGCCATCAGCGCTGAGCTTCCAGTGGCGGTACTGGCTGGGGTCGGTGCGGTAATCGACGGTGGTGATGGCGGTGGTCATGGTTGTCTCCTGTGATGTGCAAAATAATGCATGTTTGTGTGCATGATATCAACCGGCGCTGTGTTTTGCAAGCATAATAATGCGTCTTTCGATAGCGGATTCTTCTCAAATGAACGCTGCTTCAGACTCGTTCAGAGGTGGTGTTCTGCTGCTTTTGAAACTATGATTTCGATGATATGGCTGCGGATCTACGTAATCTCTTCTGAATAAATGCATATAAGACAATGATTTATTGAGGTTTTTATGACCTCGACTTTTTAAGGTGGCCTTGATGCTGGTTGCTGCGATCGAACGGATTGGAGACGAAAGCTCTTCTCCAATGTGTTTGAACTGCAGTTCAATGTGAATTTATGAATGAGCAACATAGTGCGCATCTATATTGCCTAACCCTGACCCCAGAGAAAAGGAATGACCATGACCCCACAAACACTCAAAGACCTCCTGAAGAGCATCACCGCCCAGATTGCCGGGCGGCCACTGGATCCGTCGCTGCAGACATGGCTTAACGAGCACTTTGGGCACACTTCGCAGGCGTTCCAGCAACTGAAGAAGACCTGCGAGACCGGCGTTATGGACGGTTGGTTGTGCCAGCGCGAGGCAGCTGGCGTGAAATACGGGCGTATCTTCAAAGCCGACGAGGGGCTGGACAGGTTCTCCGTTGACGTGGTGGACATGACGTCGTTGGCTGGCCCACATCACCAGCATCCCCTGGGTGAAATAGACCTCATCCTCCCGCAGGACAGCACGGCCGAGTTCGACGGTCACAGCGCGGGATGGCTGGTCTACGGACCAGGCACATCACATGCACCCACCGTGACGCAGGGGCGGTCTCTGGTCCTATACCTACTGCCAGAAGGGCGAATTGAGTTCAGCCGCTGAACCGAGCAGCCGTCACCCGAGTGGACGGTTTCGGGTCATTCACAGGTGTGCTTCCGCGTGTTTGTGTGAAGCGCGCGAGCGTGGCAGCATTCGCCTTTCAACCTGGAAAAATCCATGAGTCAGCTGGACCTCAATCTCGTTCGTGTGCTCGTGGCGATCTATGAAACGCAGAGTGTCACGGCCGCCGCAGAGCGGCTGGACGTCACGCAGCCGACCATCAGTTACGGGCTGGGGAAACTTCGCAAGGCCTACGGAGATCGTCTGTTCCTGCGCAGCGGTGCGGGCGTCTCACCCACCGGCCTCGCCGAGCAGCTCTATCCCGTTTTTCGCGATGCGTTGGCCGCCGTCGACAACACGCTGGAAGAGCGGGCCGCGTTTTCTCCGCTGGTGTCGGGTCGCCGATTCAGACTGGCCATGTCCGACATTGGGGTGCTTATCTTCGTCCCCTTGTTGTTGAAGCGGTTTCAGGAGGCAGCACCTCGCATAGAGATCGATGTGGTCCAAATTTCAGAGACCACCGGCGAGGACTTGGCTGCCGGGCGGCTGGACCTGGCGGTGGGCAACATCCCACAGCTGAACCGCCAAACCCGAAGCTCGCTGCTGTTCAAAGAGCATTATGTCTGCCTCATGTCAGCGACTCACCCGAGCATCGGGAAAGACATGTCTCTGTCGCAGTTTTTGACAGCGCGGCATGTGATGGTTTCTTCGCCCCGTTCCGGTCATGCGCTGGTCGAAGACGGGTTGGCCGAGCTGGGGGTCCATCGCAACATCGTCGCCAAGGTACCGCAGTTCACGGTGTTGCCTGAGCTTCTGTCTCAGAGCGACCTCCTGGTGATTCTTCCATCGCGGGTCGCGAATCTGTATGTGTCCCAGGGTGCTCTCAAGTCGGTCGAACTTCCGGTGAAGTTGTCAGATTTTCACGTGCAGGTCCATTGGCACCGACGGCAAGACACGAGTGTGGCTCACCAGTGGCTGATTGACGAGGTGGCGAAAACTCTGGGCCATCTGTAGCCCAAAGAATGGTGTGGTCTGGCCCTTGTTTTTTTGGGCTTGCTGACTGTATCGCAAGGTGTCTACCAATGGCCGTGGCGGGATCCATCGCATGGTTGAAGGACGCTCTGCAACGCTTGCCGGCGCATGGGGCTCCCAACTTCGGATGGCTGCTGCTCCATCGGTGGCTGGTTGCAGTCAGCAATCTTGGGCACGGACAGCGATGTCGCTAAATGCCGATGACGGTGGTACGCGCTTCTAGGCCTGACGCATCGCTATGGAAGTACTGCAGGTGAAGGCTACGGTTTCCTGCTGATAGGGCTGATGGATGGCCCGATACCGATACCGGGCAAACGACACAGGCTCACTTGGACCCTGGGTGATCAGACGCGCTGCCCGCTGGCGGGGTCAAACAGATGCGAACGCGCACCGTCCACCGCCAGCCGAATGGTGTCGCCAGGTTGTGCGGCCACCCGCTCGCGGAACACGGCCGTGATATGTTGTCCCCCCGCAGATGCAATCACCTGGGTTTCAGATCCTGTGGGCTCGACCACCTTGACCGTGGCCTCGAAGCCTGAGTCGTCAAACCGGAAGTGCTCCGGACGAACGCCATAGACCAGCTCTGAGCCGATTCGCGCGCCGGGCACCGACGCGCAGGGAAGTACATGGCGGCCGTTGAGCAGCAGACCGTCGGCCTGCAAGCGTCCCTTGAGAACGTTCATCGCCGGGCTGCCGATGAAGCCCGCGACAAACAGGTTGACCGGGTGGTCGTACACCTCCAGCGGACTTCCCACCTGTTGGACCACGCCATCGTTGAGCACCACGATCTTGTCAGCCATCGTCATAGCTTCCACCTGATCGTGGGTGACGTAGATGATGGTTGTGTTGAGGCGCTGGTGCAGCGCCTTGATCTCGGTGCGCATCTGCACCCGCAGCTTGGCGTCCAGGTTCGACAGCGGCTCGTCGAACAGAAACACTTGGGGATCGCGCACGATCGCCCGGCCCATGGCAACTCTCTGGCGCTGGCCGCCAGAGAGTTGCTTCGGGTAGCGCTCGAGCAGATGTTCCAAGTCCAAGATCTTGGCCGCATTGTCCACCTTGGGCGCGATGTCAGCCTGTGGTGTGCCCTTCATCTTGAGCGAGAACGCCATGTTTTCCTTGACCGTCATGTGCGGGTACAGCGCGTAACTTTGGAAGACCATGGCAATGTCGCGGTCCTTGGGCGGCATGTCGTTGACCACCTTGGAGCCGATGTGGATTTGACCCTCGCTGATGTCTTCTAGACCGGCCACCATGCGCAGCAAGGTCGACTTGCCGCAGCCCGATGGACCTACGAGGGTTACAAATTCTCCATCGCGGATATCAACATTGACTCCGCGGATGATGTGGACGCCGCCATAGCTCTTGCGCACGTCCTGGATAGTGACCGAAGCCATGTTGTTTCTCTTTCTTGTTCGATGGTTTTGTGACCTCAGCCCTTGACCGAGCCTGAGGTCAGACCGGCTACGATGTGCTTTTGAGCCGAGAAGAAGATGATCACCGCTGGCAGGATGGTCAACGCAATGAATGACAGCACCAGGTTCCAATCGGTGGAGTACTCGCCCTGATAGGCCATGATGCCCAGCGGCCAGGTGTAAAGCGTGTCGCGGTTGAACACCACCAGCGGCAGCAGGTAGGCGTTCCAGCTGGCCACAAAGACGATCACTGCGACCGTGGCCAGAATGGGCTTGGACAGGGGCAAGGTGATGTGCCAGAAGAATCGGAAGTACCCGCATCCGTCGATCAGCGCCGCTTCGAACAGCTCGCCAGGCAGCTGTTTGAAGTAGTTGCGGAACAGCAGGATGCTGGTGGCCAGCCCGAAAGCAACCTGCGGCAGCACAACGCCCCAGTAGGTGTCGAGCATGCCCAGATCGCGGATCTTAATGAACAGTGGCAGTATGGCTGTCGCCGCCGGAAACATCAGACCCAGCAGGATGTAGTTCAGCAGGTAGCCCGATCCGACGAAGCGCACCTGGACAAACACGTAGGCGGCCATGGACGACACGATCAGCGTGAGCACGACGGTCAGCGTGGCGATGATGAGCGAATTGCCCATCAACTGCCAGTAGCGCGCCCCGGCCAGGATGTCCCAGTAGTTCTTCCATTCCCAGTCAGAGGGCAGGCCGAAGGGGTTCACGCGCAGTTCCCCCAGCGTCTTGAAGCCGCCCAGCACGGTGACGACCATCGGCACGAGCACGATCAGGGCTATCACGAGCAGCGGTGTGTAGCGCAGGACTGGCGGCATTCGGCCCGAGCCGGCCATTTCAGAAGAGTGAAGATCAGTCATGGCGCATCACGGTCCGTTTGTAGCCAAAGGCGAAGGCGACGCACATGGCGAAGAGCACGACGCCCACCGCACTGCCGAAGCCGATGTCCATCCGCGTGAGTCCGTAGCTGTAGAGGAAACTCACCATGGTTTGCGTGCTGTCGTTGGGGCCACCGCCGGTCAGCGCCATGATCAGGTCGAACTTCTGGATCGACGACAGGATGGCGAAGAAGATGGTCAGCCGCACGGTCGAACCCAGCAGCGGCATCGTGATGCGGCTGAACACCTGCCAGCGCGAGGCGCCGTCTATGCGCGCGGCCTCGTACAAGCTGCGGTCGATCTGCTGAAGGCCGGCGATGTACAGGATCATGTAGAAGCCGAAGTACTTCCACACCGAGACCGCCAGCACCGCGTAGATGGCCATGTCGGGTTCGGCCAGCACGTGCGGACCGACCGCACCGAACATCTCCCACAGTTTGGCGAACAGGCCGTAGTCGCCGTCGTAGACGAAGCGCCAGATCAGGCCCGCCGCTACTTCTGCCAGGATGTAGGGTAGGAAAAAGATGAGGCGAAACGTGGTGGTCAGTGGCACACGGTCAACCAGCAGCACCGCTAGCCCCAGGGCCAAGGGCAGCTGGATCAGCAACGTGGCCAGGATGACCAGTACGTTGTTGAACAGCGAGAGCCGGAACACCGGGTCCTCGAACAGCAGCTCGAAGTTCAGCGTCCCCACGAACTGGGTAGGAACGCCATAGCCATTCCACTTAAAGACGCTGTACCAAACCGCCTCGCCCATGGGCACGACCACAAAGATCGTGAACAGCAACAGTGCAGGCGGCAGAAACAGCCATGCGACGGCAGTGTTGCCGCTGTCGCGGGCTGATCGGCGGCGTGGCGCCGACCAGGAACGGGGGCTGGCTGCCGAGGTGGTGCCCGCTGGTGTGGTCGTGTCGCTCACAAACCTTGCTCCATCGTTGTTGGCGTGTCAGTTCAGACCAGCGCGACGCCAAGCCTGCTGGATCGCATTGGCCGCGTCCGCTGGCGAGGTTCTGCCCGCCGCCAAGTTCGATGCCATGTCGTTGAACACAGCACCAGCCAGGGGCCCCAGGGCCTGGTCGAAGCCGACCTGAACCACTTGAGCGTGCTTCACGCTCTGCAGCGTCTGCTGCAACAGCGGGCGGCTGACGGCCTTCATGCTCTCGGTCACCGGCGGGATGTACAGCCCGCGCTCTGCGGCCAGACGTTGGTTGTCTGCTTCGGAGAAGAAGCGCAAGAAGTCGACAGTTTCTTTCGGGGAGTCTTTGGTGACGATCCAGCCGTTGAGGTTGCCCATCACATCGCCAGGGTTACCCTTGCCTCCAGCCACCGTCGGGAAGGGCAACCAGCCGATCTTGTCGTCGGGCAGGCCCTGCTTGTCGGCCGCGTTGTCCTTCATGATGTTGAGCACTACGTTGAGCGTGAGGATCATCGCCGCCTTGCCGTCACCAAACTGGCCCGACGCTTGCGAATTGTTGGCTGCCAGGAAGCCGGCCTGGAAGGGCTTGAGGTCTACCAGTTGCTTGAACAGCTCGCCGCTGCGCACAAAGGGATCAGACGCGAAGCCCTTGCCTTCGCCGCGCATGGCCGAATCCAGCGCCGGCTTGCCACCGGTGCGCATAGTCAGGTGCGACCAGTAGAGCGAGAGTGGCCACTTGTCGCCGCCACCGACCACCAGCGGCGTGATACCTGCGGCTTGCAGTTTTTTCACACCGGCCAGCAGGTCGTCCCAAGTCTTGATGGTGTTGCCATCGACCCCGGCCTTGGCGAACAGGTCCTTGTTGTAGAAGAAGCCCACTACCGACATACGCAAAGGCACACCGTAGAGCTTGCCGTCCACGTCATAGGCCTGCACAGCAGCCGGCAGGAAGCGGTCCTTCCACTGAGCGTTCATCGGGCCACTCAAATCCTGCAGCACGCCGGCTTTGACCTGCTCACGCAACACACCACCGCCCCAGCTGTACAGGATGTTGGGCTTTTCGGGTGACTGAAGCAGCGTGGTCACCTTTTTCTTGAAGGATTCGTTCTCCAGCGACTGAATCTCCACCTTCACGCCGGGGCGAGAGCTTTCAAAGCGTCTGGCAATATCGTTGTAGAAGGCGTTGACCGCAGGGGATTGATCGATGTGCAGCAAGCGGACGGTCACGTCCGCTGCACAGGCCCCCGTCGTTGCGAGGGTGGTGACGGCACTGACCAGCAGGCCGGAGAAAAGGCGAGCGAATCGCATACGGTGTCTCCTTGGTGGTGTTGTTTAGAACTTGACGCGGAAGCCGACGTCGAACTGCGCTTTGCGCTGGGCTGCGGTCCAGCCGTCGCCGCGGTTGAGCCCCATGTTGGTGTAGAAGCCGAGCTGGCTGTCGGCCCAGTACTCAAGACCGACACCAAACCGGTTTTTCTTTTCATCGGGCTGGTTGAGGTAACCGAGCAGATAGGTGAACTTGCCGGACGGGATCACCGCACCGATGGACCGACGCGTCACACTATCGGTGCCCACGCCGTTATCGCCGTTTTCCCATTGCGCCATGAGTGTTGCGAAGCCAAAGTTATAGCTGCCGTACAGCCCCTTGGTCTCCTGCTGACGAATACCCTGGTCAAAGGCAGCAGCGACGGATATCGGACCCGACTTGTATTGACCGCCCACGGCCCACAGCGTCTTCGGATCGGCGATGGTGGCGTTGTTTGTGTTGCCTTCGTCATCGCTGACGGAGACATGCGCCCTGAAGCCAGCGAGGTCTGGCGACTTGTAGTAAACGGTATTGTTCTGTCGCACCCCACTGTTGATCCCTCCCGTGTGGACGTTGGCCACGGTGGTCCCGCCCTTCCAAGGCTCGTAGCCGCCATTGAACTCCTGCAGGGCGTTGAGCATCTTGCCTACGCGCAGTTCGCCCCAGCGATCACCGCGCAATCCCAGCCAAGAGTGACGGTAAAGCTGCACCTCGGTGGGCGCAGACGTGTTGGCGCCCGGCGCGTTCTCGCCCGTGTTGGGGCGGAACCGGTGTTCCAGGTAGGCGAAGGCTTCCAGGTCGGGGGAGAAGGTCTTCTGGCCCCTGAACATGACGCGGTTCATCGGAGGTCCCGACGACGCCACTTTCCAGTCGCTGCCATCAGGCGTACCCACGCGCTGCAGGCCAAGGTCGAACCACAGGCCAACACTCACTTTGCTCGTCTCGTTGATCTCGTAGCTGATATCGGCGTGCGCGAGCGTGGCAGCACCTAGCATTGCGGTCAGGAGAATGGTTTTTTTCATCAGGCAGCTCCTCATTGGTTTGGTTGTAGATAGCGCCAATGCTCTTGAGCAATGCATCGGCGCGGAACCAATTTTCGAGTGGTGTGTACCTCGTGCATGTCCCCTTCGATTAGCACGGGTAAGTGCCTATGAGAGGTCCTGAGGACGGGTCAGACATCACCGTCGAGCAGCGAATTAACATCGTGAACGTCGAGCGGGAAGCCGGGGAACTGGGCCAAACCAAGCAGCGGGACAGCCAGGATCGACTGGCGCCCCACTGGATCACTCAGCAGCTGCCCAGCGCGTCCTTGAGCACCGCCGCGTTGCTCCAACAGCTTCTGCAGCCGGGGCCCGAGCACCGGGTGGGCCACCCACTCTTCCATCGTGGACCAGCCGGTGAGCGGTCGCTCAACCGGCGTGCGCTCCAGTTCGACCACCTGCGCCTGCCGAATGTCGCGCGACGACGCCCCAACACGCACCTCGACCACACCCCCATGGAAGGCCCACCCCATGTTCGGCAGCCGGTAGCACATGCGCTCGCGCGGGATGCCGATCTCGACCCGGGTGGTCTGGCCTGGGGCCAGCGCCACTTTGGCAAAGCCGCGCAACTCCTGGGGCGGACACACCACAAGACCCGAGCGGTCCTGGAGGTAAACCTGTACGACGTCACTGCCGCTGCGCGCGCCGGTGTTCGTGACCGACACCTGTACGGTGAGCGCCAAGTCGTTGCTTGCGGAATGGGGCAGCACGCTCAGGTCGGCATACTCGAAACTGGTGTAGGACAACCCATGGCCAAACGGAAAGTCCACCTCGATGTCCCGTGCATCGTAGTAGCGGTATCCGACATAAAGACCCTCGCCATAGCGGACGTGGCCGTTCTCGCCAGGGTAGTCCAGATAGGCCGGTGTGTCCTGCAGGCGGCATGGGATGGTCTCGGCCAGCCGTCCGGACGGATTGACATCGCCCAGCAGCACATCGGCCACCGCCTCGCCGTGCGCCTGACCCGTGAGCCAGAACTCGACGATGGCGTTCGCGTGGTGGCGCCACGGTGCCGTTGTCACCACGGAGCCATTGCTTAGCGCGACGACGAGGTTCCGCGCCACACCGGTCAGGGTTTCAATCAGGTGGATCTGGTTGTGCGGCAGGTCGATGTGTTTGCGGTCGCGCCCTTCTGCCTCGGCAGCATCGGGAAGCCCCAGGAAGAGCAGCACAGTGTCAGCACGGCCAGCGAGCTGGAGAGCCTCGGCCACGAGGTCGACCTGCGGCTCGTTCGAATCCAGGCGGTAGCCGGCGGCAAAGGTCACTTCCGCTGATGTACCCATGCGTTCGCGCAGCGCATCCAGCGCATGGACCAGCCGGCGTGGATTGACACGCGAACTGCCCGCTCCTTGGTAGCGCGGCGAGCGTGCGAGCTCGCCGATGACGGCTACCGTCCCCACGCCATCCGGCCGCAGCGGCAGGATGCCGTGCTCGTTTTTGAGCAGCACCGCCGAGGTCGCAGCAGCCTGTCGCGCCAGGGCGTGCTGTGCGGCCATGTCCACTTCGTCGTTGCCGCCAAAGGCGACCCGTCCGGCCAGGCGGCGAAGGCGATGAACCACATCATCCAGTCGCGCTTCAGAAATGTCTCCCCGCAAGGCCGCTTGGTGGACCGTGTCGTCCTCAGGCCGTCCCGGCATGCGAAGGTCCAGTCCAGCCCGCACGGCGGCCACCGGGTTGTAGACCGCACCCCAGTCGGACACCACCACACCGTCGTAGCCCCACTCGCCCTTGAGCACCTCGGTGAGCAGCCAGTGGCTCTCGTCGGTGTAGACACCGTTGAGGCGGTTGTAGGAGGTCATGATCATCCACGGAGATGACTGTTGCACGACCGTCTGAAAACCTCGCAAGTAGATCTCCCACAGCGGGCGCAGATCCACATCGGCGCTGATCCGATGCCGGTCGTACTCTTGGTTGTTGGCGGCGAAGTGCTTCACACAGGAGCCCACGCCCTGGCTCTGGATGCCCCGGACCTGCGACGCTGCGCAGAGTCCGCTGAGCAAGGGGTCCTCCGAGAAGTACTCGAAGTTGCGTCCGCACAGGGGCGTGCGCTTGATGTTCAGGCCGGGCCCTAGGATGACCTGTACACCCCGTGCTTTCGCTTCGCGTGCCAGCGCAGCCCCGACCCGCTCGATCAACGGAAGGTCCCAGGAGGAAGCCAGGGTAACGGCCGGGGGAAAGCAGGTCGCCGGAATACTCGCACCAATGCCCAGGTGATCGGGGTTCTTGTCGTCCTGCAAGCGCAGGCCATGAGGGCCGTCTGACAGCCGCATGGCAGGTAGACCGATGGTCGGCTCCGTCTGCGTTAGCCAGTAGTTGGCCCCGGTGGTCAGCGTCGCCTTTTGGCGCACGGAAAGGCCACTGTCTGCAGCGTCGTCATTGTTGAAGGCGCACGCGGCGACTGAGGGTTTCGATCCTGAATCCATTCGGGCTGCTGCTCACGGTGTGTTTGTTGGGAACACGGGCGGTGCCCATGCGGACCGTTGCACTGTAGATGCCGCTCGCCCGGGAGGATGTCCCTCTGGGTTAGCACAGAGGAAGACGAAGCCGGCGATCTCAGTTGGCGAGCCACGACAGCTCGATGCAGCTGCGGATGCCCAGCTTGGCGTAGGCTCGTCGGCGAAACGTGAGCACCGTCGCTGGCGAGATACCCAGATCGGCGGCGATCCCGTCGCTGGTGATGCCGCAGGCAATGCGCGCAGCCACTTGCTGCTCGCGACCGGACAACGAATTGGTACGCGCTTGCAGGAGCGCTTCGGCGCGCTGTACGCGTTCGGGCACCGTCGCGTGCGGGCGGGTGTTCGGGTGCTGACAGATCACCTGCCGGAGCAGCATGGTGGCCTTTGCCCAGCGCTGGAGCTCGTCGTCCGGAAATCCTCCCAGACCCGGTGCCCGCGAAGCGTGAATGGCATACACCGACGAGGCCTCACCTGCCACGAGCAGGCAGGCCTCGTCACCTTCGTGGGCGATGGCCACACGACAGCCGGTAGCGCCGCGGCCATGTAGCCAATGCACCAGTTGGCGGTCGATCACTGACCACTGCGAACCCTCGCACCCCAGAGGCCATCCCCGGGTGCCTCCGGATGCTGCGTCCTCTGCAACGCCCATTCGGTCGATCAGCCGGCAGATGCCCGGGCGGTGTTCCATGATGGCCAGTCGGCGTAGCATTGCCCGGCCGGACAACCAATCAAACAGACCGACTGCCAGCTGGCGCTGGCGCAGCGTTGCCAGTAGGCGCAGCGTCGCTCCTGTGGGCACTCCAATGTCCAGGGGCACAGTGCCCAGTTGCCAGGAACTCGTCATTGCTCCGCCTCAGGCTGCCAGGTGGCGCAGGTCCAGCCGGTCGTGGATGCCCAGCTTGCCATAGGCCCGCTTGCGCAGTGTGGTGACGGTCGAGGCAGAGATTCCCAACTCGGCGGCGATCAATATCGCGCTCTGGCCATCAGCAATGCGCGCGCAGACCTGGCGTTCGCGCCTGGACAGAGACGCGGCGCGCAAACTCAGACGCACCTCGGCCGAGTCCATGCGTTCCCCGTTCCCTGAATCTGCGGGGCTGACAATTCGGTGCGCCTCGCGCACCAGCAACCCGAAGGGTTGAAGTGCCTGGAGCGCGTCCGCCCGAAAGCGGTCGTCCAACGTGGCGGAAAACAGATGCATGGCCCAGGCAGTGTTCGGTGCGAGTGCGTACAGCACGCTGATCCGTTCGCAGAGGCCGTTTCCGTGGGGGAAGTGGCCGAGCCAGCGGGCCGGAGGCGCGACGGCGCTACGAAGGCCGAACATGGCGTCGTCACAAACGCCTCTGGCCAGCGCCACAAGGTGGCCGTGCGCGGGGTCGGTGATGGAGTCGGCAACCCCCTGACCGATCTCGCCCGCTGACAGACGACCGAACGCGGGCGCGACAACCTTCCGCACTTTCAGCACACCGCCGTGCAGCACGTATTCGATGGCCAGGGCCGGGCCTGCATTGATGGTGGAACACAACAGGCTCAGCATGCGCTCGGTGGCCTGATTATCTTCCGCTGCGGTGAGCAGTTCGAGCACACGGCCCAGGGGCATCGAATGCGCCGAAGGCAACTGGTCCGGCGTCCAGCGCACCGACTCGGTTGTCGGTACAAGGCATCGATGAACCATAGCCTCGCTCATGTGCTCCCTGGCGCACATCGAGTCACTGCGGGCTTTGCGCAGCCGCGATGGGCTGATATTGTCGTCTTCGTTGATAGCCAACGGCAGCCTGGCGACTGAGCTGTCAACGGAGATCTGCATTTGGTGGCAACACGAAGGTTAGTTTTAGCATTGCTGCGGGGGGTGGTAGTGGTAGCGGTCATGCTTGTCTCTTGTTGAATACGGAATGACGCTTGTTTCAACGCATTTGCATGAGAAGGCAGAGGACGATTAACTACCTTGGACCCTGAGTGGGTTCTGGCTGAGCGCCCCCAAACCACCCCGAGCCTCCGAGTCCCTTGACTGGGTCAGGTAGCAGGGTGGCTTTTGTCTGTTCTCCGTGGTGAATGCGCAGCGGTTCAGACGCGCGGAGCCGGCACCAGCCCGAGCATCGCCTCCATCGCGATGCCGATGCCCAGCAAGCGGCTGTCCCCGAACATGGGGCCATCCAGACTCATCCCTACCGGCATACCGGCGCCAGTGAGACCCGCCGGCAAGGTCAGCCCGGGCACGCCGGTGTTGCTGCCAGGGTCGGAGTTGCGGATCATGTTGGCGAACGTGTCCACCTGTGGTCCACCGTTGATGGAGACGGTTGACGATCCCTTGACGGGGTCGATCACCGGAGCCTGTATCGAGGTGGTCGGAAACATCATGGCGTCGAGCTTGTTGTCCGCAAAGTAGCTGGCGTACATCGCCTGCATCTGCGGGCGCAGGACCTTGATCGCGTTGTCGTAGGCGGCGGCCGTTGGGTCGGTCAGCACGGCAGAGATCGGCCCCTTCACGTCGGGGCTCGACACGCCGGCTGCAATGTCCGCCAAGGTGATTCCCTGAACGCCTGTATCGGCCAGATAGGCCGGAATGTCGATGCCGGCTTCGTGAAGAACAACGGTGAACGAAACCTTGTCATCAAGCGGCCAGATGCCCGGCATATCGATATCGACAAAGGTCACACCGGCCCCTTGCAGCTTTTTTCGCGCCGCTGACACGACCGCCACGACTTCGGTGTCCACGCCTGCCCAAAAGCTGGCAGGGACACCGATGCGCAGACCGTTCAGCGCCACCGAGGCAGGCGCAGGCTTGCCGCTCATGACGGCGTCCAGCAAGGCGACATCGGCCAGCGTTCGTGCCATCGGTCCAATGGTGTCGCGCGTGTGGCTGATGGGCAATACGCCAGAACCGTCGTAGCGCTTTTGCGGGCCGCCATTGGCGACGGTGGGGCGCAGCCCCGCGATGCCGCACAGTGCAGCCGGAATGCGCACAGAGCCACCGGTGTCGCTGCCGAGGCCCGCCGGCGCAATACGCGCCGCGACCGCAGCACCCGTGCCACCCGAAGAGCCACCTGGTACGCGTGTCTGGTCGTATGGGTTGCGCACCACACCGGCGAAGGGGGTGAGGTTGGTGCTGGTCGTGCCAAACGCCAACTCGTGCATGTTTGCCTTGCCCAACACGATGGCGCCTGCGTCGATCAAGCGTTGGAGCGCTGGCGCATTCTTGGTCGGTTGCACGTTTTTCAGTGCGCGCGTTCCGCCCGTGGTGGGCAGGTCAACGGTGTTGATGTTGTCCTTTACGACGATGGGCAGACCGGCCAGGGCGGGCAACGTCTCTCCTCGGGAACGCTTGGCGTCGATGGACCGGGCAGCGGCCAGCGCCTTGGTGCGATTCAAAGAGATCATGCTGTTCAGACCCGCCAAACGTTCGGCACGGGCCAAAAGCGTCTCGGTGTACTGGGAGGCGGTCACTCGGCCCGTTCGAATGGCATCGACGGCTTGGGTGGCCGTCAGCGCGAGTTGTTCTTCGACGCTCAGACCACCACCTCCTCCAACCCCGGCGCATCCGCTCAAACTGGCGACCGCGAGAGCGGATCCTGTGAGCGCTCCGGAAGCGACGACAAACTCACGACGTGACAAGAATTTGGACATAAGTACCTCTTGATGGAATGGATGGTCTGAATGTAGAGATCGCTGAGCCCGCGATCCATCTGTGCTGTCGCTGTTAACTATCGATCGACTGCATGAGGTGGCGCGGGTCCAGGTGTCTGCTGTCAGGCCGGGTCTGTCTTCTGCTCGGTGGCCATGTATTCGGGATCGAAATCGTGAACCCGAGGGGCAGGCTTCCGATTGAACAGAAGGCGCAGCACGTCGGGGCGGGAGTAGTGACCAGCGGGGTCATAAGCCGCCTTGGTGACACCGATGAAACCCAGGTCCACATCGGCGTAGAGAATGCCTTCCTCCGTCTCTGGAATGGGATCGCATAGGGGCTTGGCGTCGGGCCCATAAATCATGGCGTAGCCACCGCCCTCCAGCAGGAGCTGCTTCTTTTGCGGCGAATCGGCCAGCATGTCCATCATCTCCTTGGACACCGTCGCGCAAGGGGCCACCACATAGCAACTGCCCTCCAGCGCATAGACCTGGCTCGCGGCGTTGTTGGCTTCGGCGCTGAGCTGGAAGGCCGCGCCCCGGTAGACCGAGAAGCTCGGCCAGGCGGCGATGTGAATCTGCTCGTTCTGCGAGTACATGGCGTACTTGGTCAGCGGCTGAATGTGCTCTGCACAGCAGAGCGCACCCATGCGGCCCAGAGCGGTTTCATGCACTGCAATATGGCTGCCGTCGCCTTCACCGAAAACCGTGCGTTCGGCGTGTGTCGGCTTGAGTTTGCGCCGCGTGGCGATCACCTTGCCGGTGTTGTCGATGATGGCCTGTGCGAGGTACAGCGTGCTGCCATCCCGTTCGGAGAATCCGAGCACGACATGGATGTTGTTGTCAGCGGCGGCCTTGCACAAACGCTCCCACTGGGGGCTGCCGATGACCAGGGCGTTTTCGAAATAGCGCTGGACGAACTGCATGCCCCAGGCCGGCGAGTCGAGCCAGATCCACCACGGGTACCCGGGGAGCCAGACTTCGGGGAATGCGATCAGCGAGGCCTTTTGAGCGGCAGCTTCTTCGATCAGGTGCACCGCTTTGGCGACGCCTTTGTCGAGGTCGAGAAACTCGGGTGCCGCCTGAACGCAGGCGACTTTGTACTTGGTTTCAACAGGGGACGTCATATCGGGCTCCTACAGGCAAAGTGAATGCAACGCCAACGGGTGTCAGCGGTGGAAGAGGGCGAGCCGGCCGGGCTCCGTTGACGGCGCAATGACCTCCAGAAAGGGCTGGTCCAATGCCTGACGGGAGCCGTCAAGCCGCGTAGCGGTTCACCGCTTCTTCGTTCCATGAGATGCCGGCACCTGGAACATCCGGCGGCGTGGCCGATCCGTTGGTGAACTTCAGGGGCTCCTGCAAGATGGGCCCCGCCAGGTCCATGCGCTCCAGGAAATGACAGGTCGGCGTGACCGCCAACAGGTGAACGCTGAACTCCTGGAAGATGTGACTGGACATGAGCACGCCGTGTGCCTGGGCCAGCGCTGCAGCGCGCAGCCAGCCCGTGACGCCACCAATCTTCATGACATCGGGCATCGCCAGATCGCAGGCCCCTGCCGTCAGTGCTTTGTGCATCTCGTCGGTGCCGCACCAGTTTTCGCCCATCTGAATGGGCAAACGAACCTGGCTCCGGATCATGGCGTGACCGCTGTAGTCTTCTTGCAGCGTCGGTTCTTCCACCCAGGCAATGCCTTCGTCTTCCAGCGCACGGATGCGGCGAACGGCCTCAGGAGCGCTCAGGCCCTGGTTGTAGTCCACGAGAAGCTGCGCCTGTGGGCCGATGGTCTTGCGAAGTGCGCGGACGATCACCAGGTCCTCGTCCAGCGTCGCGTAGCCGATCTTGGTTTTGATGGCTTCAAATCCGTTGGCCATGGACTGTTCGGCGCGGCGCAGACCCACCTCCAGACCGTCCATGCTGTGGCTGTCATAGGCTTTGATGGGTCGAATCGAACCACCCAGGACCTGTACCAGCGGCAGTTTCTGCGCGACCGCCAGCGCGTCCCAGACGGCCATGTCGATGCCTGCGCAGGCCATCAAGGCGATGCCGGTGCGACCTAGCAGGCGCAGCCTCTGCGAGAAAAACTGGTCGATGTCAAAAGGCGACAGCGGTTTCCCCTGAATCGCGTTGCCGAGCGAGAGCACCATCTGCCGCGTGGCTTCGAGCGCCATCGGCGTGTAGGTGAACACGTAGGCGCGTCCCACGGCGCCGGTGGACGTCGTCAGGTCGATCAGGACGAGCGGTGCGGTGGCCACAACGCCCACCGAGGTTTTGACCGGGTACTCCAGCGGTACATTGACCGATCGGGTGGAGATGCCAGTGATTAGGATGTCCATGCGGAGTTCTCCTTTTATGAACGGTGTTCTCAGGAAGTGCGACCTGCAACTAGAGGGGCGGCGTGGCAGAGATCGGACACCTGGGCCGCTCCCAGCAGGGTCATCGTCCGGGTCAGCTCGCGGGCCAGCAACTCCAGCACAGCGCTCACGCCTTCTTCGCCGTCAACCGCCAGGCCATACAGCGCCGGGCGCCCGATGAGCACGCCTTGGGCACCCAGGGCCAGGGCCTTGGCAATGTCGGTCCCACTACGGAAGCCGCTGTCCACCAGCACGGGCACCTGCCCACCCACCGCGTCCAGCACCGGGGGCAGCGCGGTAATGGCGGCGGGCGCCGCGTCCATCTGGCGACCACCGTGGTTGGACACGATCAACCCGTCAACGCCGTGGCGCAGGGCCATGGCCGCGTCATCGGGGTGCAGAACACCTTTGAGCAACAAGGGGCCGCTCCAAAGGGTTCGCAGCCACCGCAGGCTGTCCCAGACCATGGAGCGGTCCATGGTCCGGTTCAGCAGGGCCGCCTGGGCTTGTGCAGAGCCCTTGCCTTCGGTCTCAGACAGGTTGACGAACTCGGGTGCGCCCGCCAAGGCGGCGCGAAACAACCAGGCCGGGTGAGTGAGCATTTCAAGTGCGGTGCCCAAGGTCGGCTTGAACGGCAGTCGAAACCCGTTGCGTTCGTCCCGCTCGCGGTAGCCGCTGACAGGGACATCGACCGTCAGCACCAGGGCCTCGCTGCCCTCGCGTGCAGCGCGGCGAACCAGTTGCTCGGCCATGCCGCGGTCACCCATGACGTACAGCTGCAGCCAGGGCGGGGCAGCTTCTTTGGCGACCGCCTCAAGCCGGGCGTTGGACGCCGTGGACTGGATGAACGGAATGCCATGCCGCTGAGCTGCCCGCGCGATAAGCACATCACCTTGGGGCCTGATCAATCCATTCAGCCCCATCGGTGCGATGGCAATGGGGTGTTTCCAGCGCCGGCCAAACACCTCCACCGAGGTGTCCACCGCCGCCGTGTCCCTCAGCACCCTGGGCGTCAACACCAGCTGTTCGAGGGCCGTGCGGTTTCTTTGAAGGCAGATTTCTCTTTCCGCAGCACCATCCACATAGTCGCGCACAAACCGGGGCAGCTTGGCCCGTGCACGGTGTTGGTAGTCCTCAACGTTTAACAGCATGTCGTGTGCTCCACGCGGCTAAGCGATGAGTCCGGGCAGCCACAGGGCCAGCGCCGGAAATGCGCACAGCAGCAGCAAGCGAATCACGTCGGCTGCGATGAAAGGCATCGTGCCTTTGTAGATGCGTCCCAGTGGTATGTCACCGGCAATCGTGTTAATGACAAACACGTTGATGCCGACCGGGGGGCAAATCATTCCAAACGTGACCGCCATAACGATGATCACGCCGAACCAGACCGGGTCGAACCCCAGCTGAACCATGGCAGGGAAGACGACGGGAACCGTCAGGAGAATCATGGCCAGCTCGTCCATCACCGCGCCCAGCAACAGGTAGCCCAGCATCACGAGCGCCAGCACACCGTAGGGCCCAACGGGCAGGTGCACAAGAAAATCGACCGCCTTCTGGGTGAACTGCGTGATAGTGAGGAAGTAGCCAAACAGGAAGGCGCCCACCACGATCAACAAGATGGCGGAGGAGACCCGCAATGCATCGATGAGCGCGAGGCGAATGGTCTTGCTGCGAAGCTGACCGCGGACCACCCCGATGAGCAAGGTACCGATGGCGCCCGCGCCCGCCGCCTCCTGAACGGTGAACAACCCGCCATAGATGCCGCCCAGCACGAACATGAACAGCAGGATGACGGCCCACAGGTTTTTGAGGCTGCTGAAGCGTTCCCGCCAGGTGTGCTGTTCGCCCACAGGCAACATGGCGGGGTACCGCAATGCCGTGAGGTGGACGACGATCGAATATCCAACCACCGCCAGAAGACCGGGCACCACGCCCGCTGCAAAAAGCTGGGTGATGTCCGTGTCGGTCATGATGCCGTACAGCACGAAGATGACCGACGGCGGGATCATGATCCCCAGGGTGCCACCTGCTGCGATGAGACCGGCCGAAAAGCCCGGGTCGTAGCCGGCGCGCCGCATTTCTGGCAGCGCGACTTGTGACATGGTCGCGGCCGTGGCCACCGACGAGCCATTGATGGCGGCAAAGCCCGCGCACGAAGCAATGGAAGCCAGGGCCAGGCCGCCGCGCCGGTGGCCGAACCATGCCCGACCGGCGGTGAACAGTTCCTTGCTCATCCCGGCCTGAGACGCAAACGCACCCATCAGGATGAACATGGGAATGACGGCGAGGTCGTAGTCCGTGACCACGGACAAGGGCACGTTGGCCAGCAGGTTGAAGGCAGCCGTCCAGGTGGACAGCATCCCGAAACCCAGCACACCCACGATGCCCATGGCAATGCCGATCGGCACACGAAGCACCATCAGCACCAGCATCAGCACGAAACCCAGCAGGGCGACGAGATCACGATCCATGTTCAAACTCCAGTGGGTCGCCGTTCCCGCTGGCGCGCCGCCACATCTGCACCACCCGGGCTGCAGAGAGGATGGCGGCGGCCGTGGCGCCGAGTGCGGCCACGGCATAGAACCAGCTCATGGGCAGGCGGAGGTCCGAGGTGGCCTGTTCGCCGGTACCGCTGACTTTGATCCACACCATCCAGGCCAGGGGGCCGAGAAAGGCAAACGTCAACACTGTCGCCAGCATGTCCATGCGAATCCGGTTGCGTGGTCCCAAGTGTTCCCAAAGCGCGTCCACGCAGATGTGGCCGCCACGGTAGGTAGCGATGGCCATGCCCCAGAAGATGGAGATTCCCAACAGCAGCCTGGATCCGTCGTACCAGTCAGGCACCTGCACGTCCGCCACATTCCGGATGAAGACATTGCCAGCGGTCAGCAAGGCGATGGCCAGAAGAAAGAAGGCCGCGACCGATTCGGTCGTGTCGAGAATCTTCTTCATGGGATCAGTACGCCGCTTTGCGTGCCGTCAGTTCGCGCTTGAGGTCATTGAGCACCTCGGTTGGATTTGCGCCGCTCTTTTGTGCACCTTGGCTCCATTGCGCCGTGATGGGTTCGACGGCCTTCTTCCAGGTCTGAACTTGTTCAGGAGTGAGCTGAACAATGGTGTGACCGGCAGTGGCTGCCAGCTTGGCTTCACCCGCGTCTTCGGCGCCACCCCAACCCTCACCGACCTTGGCAGCCCATTCGTTGCTGCAGTGGTCGTTGATCACCTTCTTCTGGTTCGCCGAAAGCCCTTCAAACCAGGGCTTGTTGATGACCCATACGAAAGAGGCTGCGTACAGCTTGGTGTCCAGGTGGAACTTCACCGCCTTGTCGATATTGAAGGAAATCAGCGAATCCCACGGGAAGGTGATGGCATCGGCCACGCCTTTTTCCAGCGCGTCGCGCGACTCGGGCGCGGACACCTGCACATTGCTGGCACCCAGGTGCACCATGGTCTGCGCGACCGTACCGTTCGCGGGACGGATCTTCATACCCTTGATCTGGCCTGGTTCGGTGATCGGCTTCTTGGAGTGCAGCGTGCCGATGTGGATGTGCGCAAAGCAATACTTCACATCCTTCATTTCCTTCTCGGCGTGTTTGCGGTACCAAGCATCCACTGCGGCAGAGCCCGTGCCCGGCTGCGAGATGAGGAACGGCAGTTCACTGGCCGCGAAGATGGGGAAACGGCCAGCCTGGTAGCCCGGGCTGACCCAGGAGATCTCAGAGATGCCGTCGCGGGCCATGTCGTAGTGGTCGGCTGCCTTGCCCAGTTGCTGGGCCGGGAAGAGGGCCACCTTGATGCTGCCCTTGGAGGCCGCTTCGATGGACTTGGCCCAGGGCTCGATGCTCGTCTTGGCCAGGGAGTGCTGGGCGGGCACCCAGAAGCCGAATTTCATCTCGACGGGTTTGTCCTGGGCATGGACCTGCATACCAAAAGCCATCGCCAGTGCGGCGCCTGCCACGACGTTGATGCGGTTGCGTGAGTTCATTGTCTGTCTCCTTTATGGGTGCCCATTGATTCGGGCGTTGAAAAAACTGGCAGTGCTGAATTGGGGCGTTAGAGCGTCATTTCTTTCGCCGGTTTGGGGCGTCGAACGATGCGAATCGGGTGGGACCTTACTGGGGGAGGCGGCAGGCCCAGCGAGCGGGCCAGCGCCCGGCCTTCCGGGTCCACCAGCGCGGCCTCGCGTGCGGAGCGAACGCGCGCGACCGCTTGTTCGATCGAATGCGCGTCACGCTTTTCAATGGTGAGACTGAGCCAGGCTTCAACATCCTTTAGCACCGTGGTGAGGCTGCTGTGGCCACGCTCACTGGTTTCCCCGTAACCTTTGACGAGGTTGCCGCACAGGGCCACTTCGTAGGCCAGTCTGGAGCCCGTGCATTGCGCCTGGCGAATGGCCTCCAACCAACGATCGATGAGCGCCTGTTCCGACGCAAAGCGCGAAGTTTTGCGACGCCAGGCGCGCAGCGAGCGCAAAACGCAAAGCATGGCAAAGCCCCGCACGGTGTCGGTACGCACGTGCAAGCCCACGTTGAGCTTGTGCGCCTTGTGGGCCAGTTTTTTTCTCAGCCAGGTGGCGGCACCGGTGGGCAGCAGCGAACAGATTTCATCAAGGCCAGGCTTGAGGTACTCCGTCAGGTGAACCGGTTCATCCGCACGGGCGCCCACTTCCTTGCGAACCCGCTCCAGTCGGTCTGAGCGGGTCTTGAGATCGGCCACCCGGATGACATCCTCGTAGCTCATCCAGAGGGCCAGGTAGCGCGCCGTCTCGGTCGACATCGGGTAGTCCCCGGCGCTGTGGCTTTCCAGCCGCTGGATGGATTCAATCCGTTCCAGGTACAGGTCGGCGTATCGGGCATCCATGTAGTCCGTGGTCAGCTCGACGCCGGACTGGGCGACGCTGCGCAGCGGCTCCGCGAACGATGCCAGCTTCGGATGAACGGTTTTCCAAGCGGTTGACGGGGCTGCTTGACCTTGACCGGTCACCGCCTTTTTCGTCACGTGGTCGTACCCGGCGGCAAAGCCCTTCAGGCTCGCGTCAACGGCCTTGCCTGATTCGCGGATGGCCTGCTCGCAGGCTTCCCGTGAGAACGGCAGCGCGCCGCTACCCGCCATGGCCCCGAACATCACTGTGTTGATGACCGTGCCGTGCTTCCAGGCCAAGGCGCGCATGTCGAACAGGTGACTGTGCATGGCCAGGTCCCTGGCGGCGTTGATCACCCGCGTGCCGTCGTAGCGACCATCGCCCATGGCCATCTTTTCAGCCACCGCGTACTCGCGGTGGGTCGACGCGACCAGGGTGGTTCGCTTCGGGTGCACAAAGCCGCCTTGAAGAACCCGACCCGCTTCGACCAGTTCGGACGCGGCCACGATGTCCACATCGCCCTGGCTGGGTGTCAGGCTGAAAACGGGTTGCTGGCCACCCAGGTCAGCACGTGCAACAGGATAGATTTCAATGTAGTAGTTCGTCGCACCAGTGCGCTGTGCGACGCCTGGCACCGATGTGCTCTGCACCGGGTAGCCGTGTGCGGTTGCGGCCGAGATCAGCCAGTCCGCGAGCACCCCACCGCCTTCCCCGCCCATGGCTGCAACCAGAATGGTGACAATGTGGGGTTCCTTTTGCGACGTGTTCATGCGCTGACCTCCTGCGCGGCGGGCACTTGGGGTTTACCCACCATGGCGTTGATGACACCTTTCCGCAGGCGGTACAGCCACCGTTCCCACGCACTGGCGTTTTGGACGATTTCAGCCTTGTAGAAAGAAGGACAAAGAATGGCGGCGTGTGCGTTCTCGCCGCAAAGGCCACAGCCCACACAACCCTGGTTGACGGTGGCGACAGGGTCGGTCCGTAGGGGACTGGGATTGGGTTTGATGGTCAGGGAAGGGCAGCCGGACAGACGGATGCACGAGTGGTCGCCCGTGCACACATCGTCGTCGATGCCAAACCGGGTGCGCACCACGCGCTCACCGCGCTTGAGCTTGGCCGCGTTGATGGGCTTTACGCGCCGCTGCCGTTCCAGCTGGCATTCGCCGTCCGCGATGATGACCTTTAGGCCACCTTCGTTTGTCGTCATGGCATCGTGCAGCGTGTCCCGCATCTCAGCCACGTTGTAGCTGGTGATTTTCCGTATCCACTGGACCCCCACGCCTTTGAGGGCGGTCTCGATGTCGAGCGTCAGGGTCTTGCCCGCCGGCTGTGTGGGAGAAGACGCAATCGCCTGCGTACCTGTGGCCGATGTGTAGCCGTTTTTGAGGATCACCAGCACGGAGTCTTGATTGTTGTAGACCGCGTTCACCACCCCGCTGGTGAAGCCGTTGTGCCAGAAGCCCCCATCGCCCATGACGCTGATGACGCGGTTCTGCATCAAGGGGCCGACGCCCGATGAGCTGGCCAGGCCCAGTCCGTAGCCCAGCACGGTGCTGCCCGTGTTGAAAGGGGGCAGGGTGCCGAAGGTGTGGCACCCGATGTCGGCGCTCACGTGGACGTTGCCCAGTTCTTTCTGCATCAGCTTCAACGCGGCAAAGACAGGGCGCTCCGGGCAACCGATGCAGAAGCCCGGCGGTCGGGCAGGCACCGGAACTCCCAGCGCTTCAACCGCTTGCGGCTTGAGTTGGGCCAGCGGAGCGGCGGCCTCCGACACCTCGGCGGCCCCTTGTTCGGCGAGCGCGGCCGGTGCGGCCTGCTTGATGAACTCAGCCAGGCTTTTGGTCAGAACCTCGCCGGTGTACTCGCCCGCCATCGGAAAGATGTCTTTGCCGTACAAGCGCGTGTCGCTCTGGGCGCGACGAAGAATCGCTTGCAGGGATTCTTCGATGTAGTTGGGCTGACCTTCTTCCACCATCAGGACCGCGCGTTTGTTGGCGCAGAACTCGACCAGCTCATCGGGGACCAGCGGGTACACCACATTGAGCACTTGCAGCGGAATGCGGCTGTTGCCGAAGGTGTCTGCCAGCCCCAGCTGCTGCAGCGCACGGATCGTGCCGTTGTAGAGGCCGCCAGGAATGATGAGTCCCACGTCGGTGCAGTCGCCCTCGAATCGCTCGTTGAGCTGATGGTCCTTGATGAATTTGACCGCTGCAGGCCAGCGCGACTCGATCTTCAGCCGCTCGTGTGCGTAGATGGACGGAGGCAGGTTGATGTTCGAGAAGTCGAACTTGGGTTGGCTGATGGTCTCGCGGGTCGATATCGCGGGGGCACGGTTGTCTTTGCAGACAAAGGAACCGTGCACGTGGCAGGCACGGATGCGCAGCTGGAGCATGACCGGCGTGTGGCTGGCTTCGGAGAGTTCGAAGCTCTTCTCAACTGCCTCGACGATGGACGTCAGGTTGGGCCTGGGGTCCATCAGCCACATCTGCGACTTCATGGCGAACGCGTGGGTGCGCTCCTGGATGATGCTGGAGCCCTCACCGTAGTCCTCACCCAGGATCACCAGTGCTCCACCCTGGACACCGGACGAGGCCAGATTGGACAGGGCATCCGACGCGACGTTGGTGCCCACGGTGGACTTCCAGGTGACCGCCCCGCGAACCGGATAGTTGATTGAGGCGCCCAGCATGGCGGCGGCGCCAGCTTCGGAGGCGCTGTTCTCGAAGTAGATGCCCAGCGTGTCCAGCAGCTCGCGCGCATCGCCGAGCACGTCGATCAGGTGGGAAACCGGCGCGCCCTGGTAGCCACCGATGTAGCTCACACCGGATTGCAGCAGGGCTTTGGTGACGGCGAGGATGCCTTCACCATGAAATTCTTCTCCGGCGCCCAGCGACAGGCGTGAGATCTCTTCAGCGAACGAACGCTCCATGTTTGTCTCCTGTCGATGGTGTCTGACACCTCGACTTGTTGTGTTTTCCAGCCGCTCGGTGGCTGGGCTTTGACTGTTAGCGCGAGCTTAGGTGTCTTGCGAAAGTTGTCCTATCAATGCAAACGTTGTTGCATATCGATGGATTAAATTTAGTCTCGAAACCGCGCCGAACCGACATAACAGGTGTTGGCGTGAGGTTCAGGGTTCCGCTTGCAGCAGGCGGTGCACCTGGTGCCAGTCGACGCCCACTTCGTCGCTTCGAGGCCCTCGGATCAGCACGTTCTCGCGGAACAGATGGGCGACCACTCTGCTGGCCGTCACGTGGTTGACGTCGAGCGTGTCGGCCATCTCGTGGCGGCTTGGCAACCAGATGGAAGTAGCTTGCGAGAGGTGGGCTTTTCTGAGCTGATCCAGCAGCAACAGCACGCGGCGCCTGGCGCTTGATCGGTGCAGCTCCACCCGAAACTTCGTAATGTCCCGCAGCAGGTGTGATACGTCCATACTGGACCGTGACTGGATGCCCGCGTGGCGACCCGCGCCCGATCTGGCCTGGCTGGCGAATGGCTCCAACACGATGTCTTTGCAGGCACGGGCATCGAAATACCGTGGCTCGCCCAGACAGGCTTCGTGGCCAATGAGCGCCCCCGGGCCAAGGAAATGAACAATGCAGCGCTCGCCCCGGTGATTGACGCTCTCCAGGCAGGCGATGCCCGATCGGATCACGAACGCGGTCGAGGAAGGTTCGCCCTGCTGATAGATGTAGCTTTTAGCCAGGAATCTAGCCAGCTTCGGGACCAGCTGAATGGCCGTAAGCGGGGACCTTGTAAATCGGTGCGAATGGGAGACGACCAGTTGCTGACTCATGGTGGTTTCACGTGCCTTGTGCCCATGATCGGATGGCCTGGAACACGGCCCACAGCGGCGGGTTGTTCAGGCCCTGGCCTGATCGTCTGGATGCGTGCAGCCGCACGAAATGGTTCAGTGCATCGGTGTTCGTCGGACCGGGTGCCAGCACCTTGACCTCATCGTCCGCCACCACCATGTATGTGGGAAACGTCTCGATGTCCAGCGCCTCGACCATCTCGCTGTGGTCTTCGATGTCAACCCAGACCCAGCGCACATCGGGCTGTTGACGGCGCAGCATGGAAAACGCCGGCTGCAGATCGCGGCACTGGTGGCACCACTGGGCACATAGGCAGATCACCCAGACGTTATCGCTGGTGGGCGCGTCGGGTTCCGGCACCGTTGGCGGATCTGCACTGCGGCTGGACATGGAGCGCTCTGCCGCAGCCTTATCGCGACACGATGAACGTCGAAGGCTCGCGAACGGGTTTGGCCGACGGGTGATCGATGTCGGTCACGATGAAGTGGATGTTGAGGATGTCGCCCGCCTTTGTCGCGGCCATCGCGTTGGGCATGCGCGCGGTCACGGTCAGGTTGGTGGCCTGGGCCGGTTGCAGGACCACGGTGGACCGGTGGAGCAAGCTGACATCGCTGTTTGGTTCGATCGCCACGTTCAGCGATTGCACGCGGTCCGAGGCGTTCATCAGCTGCAGGGTGTACACGTTCTCCACCGCGCCATCTTCCACCATGCGGGCCATGATGTTGCGGTCGCGCAGCACATTGAGCCGGACCTCCGGGCGCGTCACAAAGGCAGTGGCCACAGCGCTTATGGCGATCAGCAGCAGCGTGCCGTAGACCACTACGCGCGGTCTCCAGAACCGCTTGAAGGACGTCCCCTGCGCCGACGCGCCGCCACCCAGTTCCATCAACGAAGCCATGCGGATCAGGCCCCGGGGCGCCTCGATTTTGTCCATCACCTGGTTGCACGCGTCGATGCACAGCCCGCAACCGATGCAGGCCGCCTGCAACCCCTGGCGGATGTCGATGCCGGTCGGGCAGACCTGGACACACAGCGTGCAGTCGATGCAGTGCCCGGCGGATTTGTCACGGCTGTCGTTGTCGGCACCCGCCCGGCGCGGCTCGCCCCGGCGGTGGTCGTACGCCACGTTCAGCGTGCGTGGGTCCATCAACGAGCCTTGGAAGCGGCCGTAAGGGCACATGTGCAGGCACACGCTCTCGCGCAGGTAGCCCGCATTGCCATACGTGGCCAGGCCGTAGAAGCCAATCCAGAAACTCTCCCAGGGACCGAGCTGGCACGGCACGGCCAGGGCCAGTTCGCGGATAGGCGTGAAATAGCCCACCAGCGTGAAGCCGGTCCACAGGGCGAGCAGCGCCCAGGCCAGGTGTTTGCCGCCGCGCCGCAGCAGCTTCTGGCCGGTCCACGGGCTGCGGTCGAGCCGCAGGCGGGCCTGGCGGTCACCCTCCGCGCGGTGCTCGATCCACTGGAACAGCGCGGTGTACACCGTCTGCGGGCAGGCGAAGCCGCACCAGACGCGCCCGGCCACGGTGGTGGCAAAAAACAGCAGCAGGGCGCTGATCACCAGCAGGCCGGCGAGGTAGATCAGGTCCTGCGGGTAAAGCACCGCGCCGAACAGGAAGAAGCGGCTGGCTTCCAGGTCGAACAGCACCGCCTGGCGACCGTTCCAGCTGAGCCAGGGCAGGCCGTAGTACACCAGCTGCGTGATCCAGACCATCGCCCAGCGCCAGCGGGTGAACAGGCCCGTGATCGAGCGCACCTGGATCTTGTCTGCGGCGGGCCGGTGGTTGACCGGGACGATGGGGATGGTGCGGGGGGTCATGGGGTTCAGGTGTTCGTGGTGAGCGCGCGCGGCCGGCAGGGCGCCAAAGCCTCAGCCACAGGGGTCAGGAGCGTCGCCAGATCGTGTTCGCCCAGCCATTCGTCTTCGCGGAAGAAGACACGGTTCAGGTGGATCGAGGCTTGAGCTGATTCGTGTTCATGCGGGTGGGTTTCTGGTGTGGCATGAACCGACAAGCCGTCTTCCTCGCTGCGCAGCAGCACCCAGCCCGCGTTGCCGTCACCCAGACGCACCGGTGCGACCAGCGAGAAGCCCTCCCAGGGCAGGTTGGGCACCCCGTGAAATCGCCCGCTGAGCAGCCAGCCACGTCCGGTGTCTTCAGCGCTCAGTTCCCGACCGCCCGGGGCCAGCGTTGCCGCCCGGCTACCCATCTGGAATTCGGGCAGCCAGAGCTCACGCAATCCTACGTTGAAGGTCTGCACCAGCGCCTCGATGGCCAGGCGCTGCGCCCACAGGACCGCTGCGGCGGCCGGGTCCTGCCGTTGCAGAAGCCCGGCGGCATGCGCCAGATCGTCGAGGCCGCCGCCGTTGCCGCCCAGATGGCGGGGCACCGCACAGCGCAGCAGGCCGGAGTCCACCACCCGCTGCAGGGGAGCGCGTGAAGCCTGAAGCACGTTCACAACGGGAGCGGTGCCAAGGAGTCCGGTGTCGGTGAGCATGGCACGATGGTCGCTCGTGATGATCTGATTGCACAGATTCAGTTGAAATGAAATCAGACCGGATCAGATGGGGCTGTCCTTCGCATCTGATCCGCTGTTTCGGAAAAAAGAGCCGCTTCTGTGCCGGGTGGCCGTGGGTGGCGCGCGGATACTCGTTCCATGTCTGATTCACCCACTCCGCGGCGGCCCTGGCCCGCCCGGCCCTTCAAAGCCTTGCTGGCCATGGCCGGTCTGGTGGCGCTGCAATGGCTTGGCGATGCCTTCGTGGCGCGAACCGGCTGGCCGGTGCCCGGTTCGCTGTTGGGCTTGCTGGTGCTGCTGGCGGGGCTGGCGCTGTGGGGGCGCGTGCCCCAGGCCCTGGACGATGTGAGTGCGCCGCTGTTGCGCCACCTGATGCTTCTGCTCATCCCGTCGGTGGCTGCGGTGGGCCTGTACGCCGGCCTGCTGGTGCAACACGCGGTCGCGTTCCTGCTGGTGTCCGTGGGGGTCACAGCCCTGACCATCGTGGCCACCGCCTGGACCCTGCAGCGGCTGCTGAAGCGGGTGCGGCCTTGATGCTCTGGTCTGCAATCACGCTCGCGGCCTACCTGACCGCGCTGTGGCTGTACCGGCGCAGCGGCCACCACCTGCTGTGCCTGCCCGTGCTCACCGGCACGGGCCTGGTGCTGGCCGCGCTGGCGCTGGCCGGCACCGGCTACCCGGTCTACGCCGAGGCCACGCGCGTGCTGCGCTGGCTGGCGGGGCCGGCCGTCATCGCCCTGGCCGTGCCCCTGTACCGGCAGGCGACCCTGCTGCGGCGGCTGGCCTTGCCCTTGCTGGCAGCGCTGGCGGCGGGTTGCCTGGTGTCGGTGCTGGGCACCGTGGCACTGTGCGTCCTTCTGGGCACGCCGATGTCGTTCGCGCTGTCGCTGGCGCCCAAGGCCGCGACCATGCCCATGGCCTTGTTGGCGGCCGAGCGCGCGGGCGGTGTGCCCGCGGTGGCGGCGATGGCCGTGGTGGCCACCGGCGTGCTGGGCCCCTTGCTGGAAGGGCCTCTGCTGCGCTGGTTGCGGGTGGAGGAAGGGCCCGAGGGCGGTGCGGACGGCGAGGTCGTGCGCAGCTTCACGCTCGGCCTGGTGGCGCACGCCATCGGCGTCGCGCGCGTCTTGCAGACGCACCCCGGCAGCGTGGCCTTGGCGGCCCTGGCCATGGGCCTGAATGGCGTCGCCACCGCGATGGTGCTGGCTGTGCTGTCGCGCTGGCTGTGAGGGGGCCGCTGCGGGATGCCCTGCCGGAGGACCCACCGCTGGCGCCGGGTGGGGTTCCGGCCACGCCCGCCATCTGCGCTGTAGCATTCCCGGGAACCTGGACCTGGGAAGATCAGATGAACGGCACCCGCCTGACCCGATACCAACAGCTGGCCGAAGACATGGCCGACGCGATCCGCGCCGGCCTGCTGCGCTCGGGCGAGCGCCTGCCGTCTGTGCGCGCCACCTGCGAGCAGCGGCGCGTGAGCCCGTCCACCGTGTTCCAGGCCTACGGCCACCTGGAGTCGCTGGGGCTCATCGAAGCACGCGCGCGCTCCGGCTACTTCGTGCGCGCCACGCGCCGCCCGCTGCGGGCCGGCCCCGAACCGGCGCCCCCGCGCAGCGAGGCCACGCCGGTGGCCATCAGCGAACTGGTGTTCGACCTGCTGGGCAGCACACGCGATGCCGACGTGGTGCCGCTGGGCTCGGCCTTTCCGGCCGCGCACCTGTTCCCGTTCGATGAACTGGCGCGCAGCGGCGCGCGCGCCATGCGGCGCCTGAAGGCCAGCCAGATCACCGGCGCGCTGACAGCGGGCGACGAGGGCCTGCGCCTGGCGCTGCGCAAACGCTACGCGCTGCAGGGCGTGCCGCTGGCCGACAACGAACTCATCATCACCAACGGCGCCATGGAGGCGCTGAACCTGTGCCTGCAGGCGGTCACGAAACCCGGCGACGTGGTGGTGGTGGAGTCGCCCACGTTCTACGCCGCGCTGCAGGCCCTGGAGCGCCTGCACCTGAAGGCGGTGGAGGTGGCGACCGACCCGAAGGAGGGCGTGGACCTGGCCGCGCTGGGCGAGCTGCTGGCGCGGCAGACGGTGGCGGCCTGCTGGTTCATGCCCAGCTTCCAGAACCCGCTGGGCGCGCTCATGCCGGTGGCGCGGCGGCAAGCCCTGGTGGCGGTGTTGGCGCAGCACGGTGTGCCGCTGATCGAGGACGACGTGTACGGCGAGCTACACGCCGGCGTGCGCCGCCCGCCGCCGGCCAAGGCCTTCGACCAGCAGGGCGGGGTGCTGCACTGCTCGTCGTTCTCCAAATGCCTGGCGCCGGGTTACCGCGTGGGCTGGGCGGCGGCCGGGCGCTACGCGCCGCAGGTCGAGCGGCTGAAGATGATGACCTCGCTGGCCACGGCCATTCCGCCGCAGCTGGCGGTGGCCGACTACCTGGCCCAGGGCGGTTATGACAGGCATTTGCGGCGCCTGCGCGAAGCCCTGGCCGGGCAGCAGGCCCATGCGCTGAAGCTGGTGGAGCGGCACTTCCCGGCCGGCACCCGCGTGACGCGGCCCGAAGGCGGCTACTTCCTCTGGCTGGAACTGCCGCCCGTGGTGGACGCGTTGGCGCTGCACCAGCGGGCGCGGGCCTGCGCCATCAGCACCGCGCCGGGCGTTTTGTTCTCGGCCGACCACCGTTTCACCCACCACCTGCGACTGAACGTGGGGCACCCGGGCGATGCGCGGTTTGATGGCGCGATCAAGACGCTGGGGCGGCTGGCGGGGGATTTGATGGTGGGCCGCTGAACGGCCCTGCGGCCGACGGATTCAGTCTGGACGCTGGGTCGGTCACCCTGTTTTCCAGCGCATCCACCACGGCCTGCAGCGCCCGGCCACAGTCGTCGCGGGTGAGCGATCCCCCTAGGCAGATCCTCAGGCCTTCTGGCGGATTCCGGTCGGTAGAAAACGTGCTACCGGCCACCGCCGCGACCCCCAGGCTTCTCAACTGGTTGGCCATGTCGGAGGCCAGGCTGGCGCCGTCTTCGGGCAGGGGCAGCGGCAGCCAGGCGTGGAAGCCGTTCGGCTGGGTCCGCACGTCGAAGGGCATGAGGCGCTGCCGGATCTGATCGCTGCGCCAGCGGCATTCTTCCCGCATGGCAGTGAGCACCTCCTGGCAAATGCCGTGCTCGATCCAGTCGGACACCAGGTGGTTGGTCAGTGGTGAGGCCATGACCGTGGTCGCCCGCAAGGCACCGGCCAGGCGCTGGTGCGTGGCCGTGGTGGGCGCGAACACGTGCGCCGTCCGAACCCCGGCGCCCAACCACTTTGACAGGCCACTGATGTAGTAGGTCAGTTCGGGCGCGTACTCGATCAGGGGCGGCGGCACGGCGGTTGGCAACATGCCGTACGCATCGTCTTCAATGATGGGCACGCTGTGCCGCAGCGCGATGTCGGCCAGTTGTTCGCGGCGGCGAATGGGCAGGGTGGCGGTCGTGGGGTTGTGCAGGTTGGGGCACAGGTAGAGCGCGCCCACAGGTGTGCTCTTGCAGGCGGCCTCAAAGGACTCGGGGATCAAGCCCTGTTCATCCATGGCCAGGGGGTGCAGCCGGGTGCCCAGCTGGGCGGCGATGGCCTTGATTCCAGGGTAGACCAGCGGCTCCACGCAGAGCGACTGCCCGGGTTTGACCAGCAGGCTCGTCAGCGCCAGCAGCACGCTGTGTATGCCCGGGGCCACGAGTAGCCGCTCCGGCACGGCGTCGGGCACCCACTGAGCCATCCACTGCGCAGCCAGGTGGCGGTCTCTGGCGGTGCCACCGAAGTCCTGGTACCTCATGAGGTCCTGAAAGTTCGCCAGCGCCATCGACCCGGCCGCCTGCTCCTGGGCCCGCTGGCAGGCGGGGTGGTCGGCCATCTCTGGCGGCAGGTTCATGGTCATCTCGGCACCCGTGCCGGCGCGCAGCGGCAGCCCGATGAACGAGCCGCGCACGAACGAGCCCAGGCCCGGCCGGGAGACGATCAGGCCTCGTTCCCGCGCCTGTGCAAAACCCCGGACCACGGTGGTGTAGTTGAGGTCTAGCTTCAGAGCCAGGTCCCGCAGCGGGGGCAGGCGTTCCCTGGGCGCGAGCCGGCCTTGCTGCAGGTCCTGCGCGATCAGCTCGGGAATGAGCTGGTAGGCCGGCAGCGTGCTGCTCTTGAGGCGGGCGATCCAGTGGGTGAACGGCATGGCGGTGTCTGTGCGGGCGGCGCAAAGGCTTCAAAACTATCACCCGAGTGTGCCTGCGCGGCAGGCAGATTGCATGGCTGGCGGGGGCTTTGCAAGGGCAAAACGGTGCGCGTCCGCCATTGATTGGGTGCATTGATTGCATGGCCGTCCGTTCGTTTTGGTGCGGGCCCCGGCCAGCCGTCAACGGCACTGGCCCATCGCTGCATAGCCGTGGCTTCCACTACGCCCCTTTGATCGGATGTTGATCGCTGAAGGTGGTGCTGGCGTGGCACGTCGCTGGCTATGTGAAGGCAGGTGACCAGCCCAGGCTGGCACTGATTGGGTCTCAACAGAGCCCGCCTTTCAACCCACCGCCATAGGATCAACATGCCCCAAGTCACTCACCCCGCAGCTCAGAAGGGCGACTTTCTGGTCGACTACGATGAGAAGGTATTTGAAGACGTGAAAGCCGCACCCGACGAGAAGGCCCTCGTGACCTTCCACACCGTGGCTTTCGAAGGCTCCATCGGTTTCGTCAACCTGCTGCAGGCCACTCGGCTGCAGCGCAAAGGCTTCGAGACCTCCATCCTTCTGTACGGCCCGGGCGTGACGCTTGGGGTCAAGCGCGGCTTTCCCAAGCTGGGCGATTCAGCGTTTCCGGGTCACCAGAATTTCAATGAGCAGATCGCCAAGTTCATGGCCGAAGGTGGCAAGGTCTACGCCTGCCGCTTTGCATTGCAGGCGCTCTACGGCCACGGCGAAGGTGCACTGATCGAAGGCATTCGCCCGATCAACCCGCTGGACGTGCTGGACATCGTGCTGCTGCATCGCAAGGACGGCGCCTTCATCCTCGACACCTGGACGCTCTGAGCCCCGGGAGCACAAGATGGCTGACATGAAGCGAACCGTTCGGGCGGCCGCCGCCCAGATCGTCCCCGACCTGGAGAGCGCCGATGGCACCCTGGCGCGCGTGCTGGAGACGATCCGCAGCGCGGCCCAACAGGGGGTGGAGCTGATCGTCTTTCCCGAGACCTTCGTTCCCTACTACCCCTACTTCTCCTTCATCCAGCCGCCTGTACTGCAGGGCCCCGCGCACCTGCTGCTCATGGAGCGCGCCCCCACGGTGCCGGGTCCGATGACCGATGCCGTGGCGGCCGCGGCGCGTGAGGCCGGCATGGTGGTGGTGCTCGGCGTCAACGAGCGCGACCACGGCAGCCTCTACAACACGCAGATCGTGTTCGACGCCGACGGCCGCCTGCTGTTGAAGCGCCGCAAGATCACGCCCACCTACCACGAGCGCATGGTGTGGGGGCAGGGTGATGGTTCGGGCCTCACCGCGGTGGACACCCGCGTCGGCCGGGTGGGCGCTCTGGCCTGCTGGGAGCACTACAACCCGCTGGCCCGCTACGCGCTGATGGCCGAACACGAAGAGATCCACTGCGCGCAATTTCCCGGCTCGCTGGTCGGCCCCATCTTTGCCGACCAGATGGGCGTGACCATCCGCCACCACGCCCTCGAATCGGGCTGCTTCGTGGTCAACGCCACCGGCTGGCTGACCGACGCGCAGATCCGCTCGGTCACGCCCGACGAGAAGCTGCAGGGTGCGCTGCGTGGTGGTTGCCACACCGCCATCGTCTCGCCCGAAGGCAAGTACCTGGCCGATCCGCTGACCGAGGGCGAAGGCCTGGTGATCGCGGACCTGGACATGGCCCTGATCAACAAGCGCAAACGCATGATGGATTCGGTGGGCCACTACGCGCGCCCCGAGCTGCTGAGCCTGGCGGTCCGCCGCGAGCCCAACCGAACGACCCGGCCCTGGCCCGCTGCCGACACGGACGCTGGCCTCGCCGCCGAGCCTGCCACCGGCACGGCCAACGAAGCCCTCAACCCCCTTTGAACGGAGATGACCATGACCGCGATCGCCACCGAAATGCCGCCGCGCCTGGCGGATGCGCCGAACAGCCGGCAACTGATGACCGAACTGCAGTCCCAGGGCCTGCGCCTGGTGGACCCGTCGGCAGGGGCTGCCAGCCGACGGGGCGGGGCGGGGCCGTCGGATCACAAGGCTGTTACGGTGGACGGCGTCACGCTGATGGTGCCGGTGCACACGGCCACTGCTTTCAGCTCACCCTTCGTGGCCGACGCGCCCGGAGCCGATGGACTGAGCGTGCTGCGACGCGGCAGCATCCCCATCGCCAGCATTCGCTTCCCGACCCAGCCGCGCTTCTACGGGCTGAGCACCGCCGACGGTATTCCCTACCAGCAGATCGCCACCCTTCACGGCGCCGACGTGCTGGCCACGACCGTGCTGCAGACCTGCATTCGCTACGAGAGTCGGCGCAAGGCCTGCAAGTTCTGCGCGATTGGCCAGTCTCTGGCGGCCGGACGCACCATCGCCCGCAAGACCCCGGCCCAGCTGGCCGAGGTGGCCAAGGCGGCGGTGGAGCTCGACGGCGTGAAACACATGGTCATGACCACGGGCACTCCGCCCACACCTGACCGGGGTGCGCTGATCCTGTGCGAGAGCGCAGCGGCCATCCGCGCGGCGGTGGACCTGCCGTTGCAGGCGCAGTGCGAGCCACCCGACACCGACGCCTGGTTCCAGCGCCTCAAGGACTCGGGCGTGGACACGCTGGGCATGCACCTGGAGGTGGTGGGTGACGCGCTGCGCCAGCACATGCTGCCCGGCAAGGCCGAAGTGCCCATGGCGCGCTACTGGGACGCGTTCGCCGCCGCGGTGGACGTGTTCGGGCGCGGCCAGGTCAGCACCTACCTGCTCGCCGGTCTGGGCGACAGCGCCGAGACCTTGTTGACCACCAGCCAGCGTCTGCTGGACCTGGGGGTGTATCCCTTTGTCGTGCCGTTTGTGCCCATCAGCGGCACGCCGCTGGAAGACCGGTCCGCGCCGAGCGCCGACTTCATGCGCAGCGTGCTGGCGCCGCTGGGCGAGATGGTTGCCGCTGCCGGTTTGCGCGCCGACGACATCAAAGCCGGCTGTGGCCGGTGTGCCGCCTGTTCGACGCTCTCGCGCTACGAAACGCCGCTGGCCGACTGATCACCATGGAAACCCCAGCCATGCACGCTTTGTCCCAGGTGATGACCGCCATGGGCGCGACCCAGGAGCCCTGGTGCGACCTGAGCAACAGCTACCGGCCGCAGGCCTTCCGCGTTCAGTGGGCCAGCGGCCCCTGGATGAACCAGCAGGCGCATGCGCTGCGCCGACAGGTGTTCTGCGAGGAGCAGTGCCTGTTTGACGGCGACGATGAGGACGGCATCGACCGACACGAGCCTTCGGTGCGCTCACTGGTGGCGCTCTCCTGCCTGGCCGGCCAGCACGACGAGGTGCTGGGCACGGTGCGCATCCACGAAGCGCTGCCCGGAACCTGGTGGGGCTCGCGCCTGGCGGTGCGCCGCGACTGGCGCCAGCACGGCAAACTGGGCAGCACCCTGATCCGCCTGGCGGTCTGCAGCGCCCATGCGCAGGGCTGCACCGAGTTCCTGGCGCACGTGCAGGCGCAGAACGTGCCACTGTTCCAGCGCATGCACTGGCAGGTGCTGGACGAGATGGTGCTGCACGGCCGCGTGCACGCGCTGATGCGCGCGGACCTGAACCACTACCCGCCGTGCACAACGCCGTTTGCCGGCTTCGTGCTGACCCAGGGGGTGGGCACATGAGCGCCGCGCCGGGCCGTTCCCAAGCCAGCTCGCACCTCAGCCCGCAGGGAGAAGGTATACCAGTGACAACCGTCGAAGACCTGGTCGCCCGCTTGCGGGTGAGTCGCGGCTTCACCCACAAGCGCGACATTGCCGGCGTGTTGGCGCAGCTCGCACCCACCACCGGCGTGACGGCCGTGCCCAACGGGGACGACTGCGCCGTGCTGCCCGACCCTTCGGGTACCGGGCACCTGCTGCTGGCCATCGAAGGCCTGGTGCAGGACCTGGTGGAGTCCATGCCCTGGTTCGCCGGCTACAGCGCCGTGATGGTGAACCTGAGCGACGTGGCGGCCATGGGCGGTCGCGCGGTGGCGGTGGTGGACGCCCTGTGGGCCAGCAGCGAGCCCCAGGCCCGCGAGGTGCTGGCCGGCATGCGCGCGGCGTCCGAGCGCTACGGCGTGCCGCTGGTGGGCGGGCACACCAACCTGCAGAGCGCCAGCGGGCAGCTGGCGGTGGCCGTGCTGGGGCGGGCGCAGCGGTTGATCAGCAGTTTTGCCGCGCGGCCCGGCGACCGCCTGCTGGTGGCGGTGGACCTGCGCGGCCAATGGCAGGCGCCGTACCCGTTCTGGAACGCCTCGACCGAGTCACCGGCAGAACGCCTGCGCGGCGACATGGCCCTGCTGCCCGAGCTGGCCGAAGCGGGTTGGTGCGATGCGGGGAAAGACATCAGCATGGCCGGCGTGCTGGGGTCGATCCTGATGCTGCTGGAGTGTTCCGGTGTGGGCGCCGAGATTGACATGGACCGCCTGCCGCGCCCGGTGGACGACACCGGGCCGGACCCGGACAACACCAAGCTCCTGCGCTGGTTGTGCGCCTTCCCCAGCTTTGGCCACGTGCTGAGCGTTCGGCCCGAACATGTCGGGCAGGTGCTGGCGCATTTCGGGGCGCGCGACATCGCCTGCGCCGACGTCGGCGCGGTGGGCGATGGCAGTCGCCTGGATGTGAGCCTCGGGGGCAAGCAAGCCCTGCTGTGGGACCACGCGCTAACCCCCTTCATCGCCGACCGGGAGCGTTCATGAACACACGTTTGAGCATCGGGCTGCTGACCCACTCGGTGCGTGCGCGCGGTGGCGTGGTGCACACGCTGGAACTCGCCCAGGCGCTGGTCGAACGTGGACACGCCGTCACGGTGATGGCGTCTGCCGAGCCAGGCGAACAGCTGTTTCGCGACGTGGATTTCCCGCTGCAGGTGCTGCGCCTGCCGCACCTGACTGGTGATCTGCAAGCGCAGGTGGCACAACGCATTGACACCCTGGTCCAGGGCCTGCCGCCGCTGCTGAACGCCGGGCGGTATGACATCCTGCACGCGCAGGACAGCCTGAGCGGCAATGCCCTGGCGCTGCTTCGGCAGCAGGGCATGGACGTGCCGCCCTGGGTGCGCACCGTGCACCACCTCGACGTGTTTCAGAACGCCACCCTCATGGCCTGGCAAGAACGCGCCTGGCGCGCCGCCGATGGCGTCGCCTGCGTGAGCGACCTCTGGACCGCTCACTTTCGCGAGGTGCTGGGCCACCCAGCGCGGCGCATGCACAACGGCGTGAACCTCGGCCGCTACAAGATTGAAGCGGCTGCGGGCGACGGCGAGCGCCTGGTCGCGCTGGGGCTGGCGCCGCAGGCTGGCCCGGTGTGTCTCCTGGTCGGGGGCGTTGAACATCGCAAGAACAGCGTGCGCCTGCTGCAGGCCTTTGCCCACCTGCGCCGCAGCGACCCGGCCTGGGCCGACGCGCGCCTGGTGGTGGTGGGCGGTTCCAGCATGCTCGACCACAGCGCCGCCCAGCGCGCCTGGGTGAACGCCTTGGCAGAGAACGGTCTGAGCGAAGGCCCCGGCCAGCCCGTGCTGTGCACCGGTACCGTGCCCGACGATCTGCTGCCGGCTCTGATGCGGCGCGCGGCCGTGCTGGCCATGCCTTCGCTGATGGAGGGTTTTGGTCTGGCGGCTTTGGAAGGCCTGGCCTGCGGAACGCCGGTGCTGGTGTCCAGCCGGCAGCCCTTCACCGAACATTTCGCGGCCTCGCCCGGCGTCGCCTGGTGCGACCCGGAAGACACCGCGTCCATCGCCGCCGGGCTGCAGACCGCCGCCCGCCTGCCGCGTCTCACGGCCGCGCCCCAGGTCTGCCTGGAGCACAGCTGGGGCCGCAGCGCGGCCCTGCACGAAGCCTGGTACGCCGAGCTGCTGGCTGCCCGCCACGCCGACGCGGACCTGGAACCTCAAAACCTTTGCAACTGAACCGGAGACCCCCATGCCCGCTATGCACTACACCATCCAGTGGCCCGACGCTTCACACAGTGTGGCGTACTCGCCCTCGCTGGTGATCGAAGACTTCCTCACGCCCGGCGCCGACTACCCGCTGGACGACTTCCTGCGCCGCGTGCGCGAAGCCACGGCCATCGCCAACCAGCGGGTTCACGCCAAGTTCGGCTTCGTGTGTTCCCGTGCCGGCGACCAGCTGGTGGACACCGAAGCCCGCGCCGCCAGCTTTGCCGGGCAGCCCGGCGCCTCCGTTCGCATCGTCGGTTTTGCACCGGCCCAGTCCTGATCCACCCCACCCGATCCCACCAAGGAGTTCCCCATGTCTTCATCTTCCATTCCCCGCCACAGCGTGGTCATCGTGGGCGGCGGCCAGGCCGGCCTGTCGGTCAGCCACGGGCTGAAGGCCCTGGACATCGACCACGTGGTGCTGGAGAAACACGAGGCGCTCCACGCTTGGCGCACCCAGCGCTGGGACAACTTCTGCCTGGTCACACCCAACTGGCAGTGCGCCTTGCCGGGGCATGCCTACCAGGGCGATGACCCGCACGGCTTCATGAAGAAGGACCAGATCAACCACTACCTGGCGGACTTCAAGGCCGCAGTGGACGCGCCGCTGCGCGAAGGCGTGGCGGTGGAGCTGGTCCAGCCGGTGGCGGGTGGTTTCCTGGTGCGCACCAGCGAAGGCGAGTGCCTGGCCGAACAGGTCGTGGTCGCTTCGGGTGGTTACCACCAGCCCATCGTGCCGCGCCTGGCCGAACGCCTGCCCGAGCGCATCCGTCAGATCCATTCGGCCGACTACCGCAACGCCGGTCAGCTACCACCGGGCAAGGTGCTGGTAGTCGGCTCGGGCCAGAGCGGCGCGCAGATCGCTGAGGATCTGCACCTGGCGGGCCGACAGGTGGTGCTGGCGGTGGGCGACGCTCCCCGGTGCGCGCGTTTCTACCGGGGCCGTGATGTGGTGGACTGGCTGGCCGACATGGGCTACTACGACATGCCGGTGTCGCAGCACCCGCTGCGCGAGGGCGTGCGCGACAACACCAACCACTATGTCACGGGCCGCGACGGAGGGCGCGACATCGACCTGCGCCGCTTTGCGCTTGAGGGCATGGAGCTGTACGGATTGCTCGAAGGCCTGGAAGGCGACACGCTGCGCTTCTCTACCAACCTAGGCGCCGCATTGGATCAGGCGGATCGCACCTACAACGGTATCAACGCAGCCATCGACAAGCACATTGCCGAGAAAGGGTTTGAAGCGCCTGCGGGTGAGTTTTACGAGCCGGTGTGGGCGCCGGCTGAAGAACGAGCCACCTTGTCGCTGGCGGATGCCGGCATCACCTCGGTGATCTGGTGCATCGGCTTCGCACCCGACTTCCGCTGGCTCAATGCGCCGGTGTTCACCGGGCGCGGCCATCCCGTGCACGAGCGCGGTGTGACCTCGGTGCCGGGCCTGTATTTCGTTGGGCTGCCCTGGTTGCACACCTGGGGCTCCGGCCGTTTCTCGGGCGTGGCGCGTGATGCGAAGTTCATTGCCGAGCGCATCGCACACCACCAGGCCCACCAGGCCGAAACCCGCACGGGAGCTGCGTACCGTGCCGAGACTTCGTTGGCCTGAGCATGCAGGTGCTGGACCTTTGTCAGGAGCGCCCGCTTGCTGAACAACAAATGCCGACCCATGCTGGGGAGGTAGTCCGCCTGCACCCGGTGTTGTCCATGCCCTTCGTGGCCGGCATGCCGGAGCTGAACGCCTGTGGCCTGTCTGAGACCTGGTTGCAGAAAGCCTGCGGATCGCAGCATTGGCAAAGCCTGAGCCGATCCCTTGGTCAGCCACCCGAGCGCTGGGTGGACACGCAGGGACGGCGGGTTTACGCCGCGTTTGGCTGGCTGCGCATGCGCGACGCAGAACTGGACCAGGTGGAGGAGGGGCAGGCGCTCCAGATCGACAGTCGCTTGCGCTGGTTGGGGCGCTCACAGGCCTGGAGCCAGCACCAGTTGTTCTCTGGCGGCCAAACCCTGGCCGGCCTGGACATGTTGTCGGTGTTCGTCAGTCGGCATGTCTGCGGCAACAATCACACGGTGCGGCGGGCCGACATGCCAGTGGCGGTGCTGGCTGGCGCTGACCCGGAGGCCACGGCGTTGCTGGCGCGCTTGCGCCAGTGGCGGCAGGCAGCCGAAGGCCGTGTACCTGCCGGGCCATCCAGCCAGTTCAAGCCGTGCCCCAGGTCCGATTTCAACGGCGCTGGCTTGTTGTATTTTCCATCCTTTTGCGCCTTCGCCGATCGGGCTTTGTGGGGTTGGGGCAGGCTCGCGCCCACAGACAGGGTGGTTCGAAGGGAAAGCCTTTTCCTCTCCACTGTGACGCAGCGAGAGACGGTTCAGGTGAACCTGCTTGAAGATCGGTGCGCCGGCCGCTTGCGCGATGTGCGGCTTCAAATGGTGTGTGCAGACGATGCTCGACCATTGGCTGAAATGCATTTGCTGGTCGCTGCCCGTTGATCGGTGGCGACAAATTCTGGAACTATGTCCCTCACACCCTTTGCAAAGGCGGATCCATGCGTAAGGTGCGTCCCGGCGTTCCGCCGTCGGGCTCTGCGGGCTACGCCCCGCGCCCCTGTGGGTCACGGCCATTCGGCTCCGATCCCTTGACGCCTCCGGCCGTCGGTGGGCCCCCGGCCTGCGCGCTGCGCTTGCCTCCCTCGCGCCTGCAGTTGTGGTGGGGCTGGCTTGCTGACCCCTTCATCCTTGCACACCGTTCTCGCCGTCAAGGTCTGCGCGCCCTGTGGGCGCTGGCGGCCTGTCGGCCGTCTTCGAACCTGTGACCGCTGCGCTGCGGCGTGCCGGTTCCGGTCTCGGGCAATCCCGCCCGATCACCGGAGTTGGTCATGCAGCACGATCTATTCTCTTCCCTCGATTCTTTCCTGTCGGTGCCCGCTGGTTCGGGCGGTTTACTCATTCGCGACGTGACCGGTCAGTACCGGCCGGCCGAGGCCGACGAGGTGCTGCTGGCCGCGCAGCGGCTGCTGGCGGCCCAGGTACGTGGCAGCGACCTGATGGACTCGCCCGCGGTGGTGAAGGACTTCCTGCGCTCGCGCCTGGGTCATCTGCCGCACGAGGTGTTTGCCGTGGTGCACCTGGATGCGCAGAACCGCGTGCTGGACTACGTCGAGATGTTCCGGGGTACGGTGAGCCAGACTTCGGTGTACCCACGTGAGGTGGTGCGCGATGCGCTTATGCGGAACAGCTGCGCGCTGGTCCTGGTGCACAACCACCCCAGCGGGGCAGCGCGTCCATCGCGTGCCGACGAATATCTGACACAGACGCTCAAGCAGGCGGCGGCGCTGGTCGATGTGCGGGTGCTTGACCACTTCATCGTAGCGGGGGAGGTTGTCTGCTCAATGGCGGAAATCGGCCTCGTTTGAGCTTGGGGCCTACGGCCCCTTTTGTTCTTCGTTGAAGTGCGCGCTGTGCGCGGGCATCGAAGAGCGGTTGATCAGGCCGGCACAGCCGGCGGCATGGTGTCGCGGCCCTTGCCCGTGCCCGGGGATCGCGGGCTCTGTCTCCTTGCCGCTGCGCGACAACGAAGCCCGCTGGACGAACTGGCGTTCGGTCCGCTCCCGCCGCTGCGCTCTGGTCCCGTCCCGCCCACCAGATCGTCTCCCCGGTCACCCGCCATGCCCGAAGCCGGGCCGCTGGAAATCCTGGATTCATTGAACTCCAAAAGTGATCGCAGCGGCTCGAACGCCGCGCCAGTCGCTGCGCTTGGTGTCACGCCGTTCGCAGAGCCGCCGCTGCTCGGTTCACTCGGCCGTCTGCGCTTCGCTGGTCGCCCGAAGAGGCTCTGGGCAGCGCGTGCGCCATTGGGCCCACCGTCATCCCCCCACAGCGCCCCCATCCACAGGTGAGGGGGACTTGTGGGGGGATCTTTCAGCGGTGGGCCGGGTGACTGGCTCACTGTTTCGTGCTGCAAGGTTTCCCCATCCCCCACCCCTTCCCCAGGGAAGGGGCCATGCCCACCCCCCGCCCGCCCGTGGGCGGGAGCGAGGGAGTCCGAGCAAGAGGATCGGTTTTGAGGAGCCCGGATCGGGGTCCGGCTGGTCGCTCTTGCAAGGAGTTCCACTATGGCCAACGTTCAAGTCATCCAGCGCCA
>MERT01000012.1:0-144438 GCA_001770705.1 Burkholderiales bacterium GWF1_66_17
CTTCGTCGATGTCGATGGACAGGGTGGCGATGGCGCCATCGAAGGCGAGTTTCCAGTGGCGGTATTCGCTGGGGGCGGTGCGGTAATCGACCATCTGAGCCTGGCGCGTGACGAAGGGATCGGGAGCGTTCATGGGACCATTCCTTGGTAAATGCAAGATGTTGCAAGCTGGGCTCGATGCATCATAGTGCACTATATTGCGCCAGGTCAAGCATTTTAATGCACCAACCACTCCATCAATCACGACATGAGCGCGACTCGCACCATCCAGAAATGCAACATACTGCTTGACAGATCACCACATTCCGATAATCTTGCCGAACTGCACAATAGTGCACACCTCATGAGCTACCCGGAGACTCCCGTGAACCCCGACGCATTCAAGACCCAGATGCAAGACGGGACAGGCCAGACCGTCGACCTGCTGCCCGAAGGCCTCATCGAATGCATCCGGTGAGCCGTTACCCAACGCAAAAAAAATCCATGAACACCACCACCCTTTGCCGCGTGGACTGGGCCGGCAGCGCCGTCGACATCGAAACCCAATGGATTCCCGCCAGCACCGCTGACCGGCCCCTGCTGGTGTTCCTGCACGAGGGGCTGGGCTCGGTCAGCATGTGGCGGGACTACCCCGCCCTGCTCTGCCAGGCGCTGGACTGGCATGGCCTGGTGTATTCACGGCCCGGCTACGGCCACTCGACCCCACGGCCCGCCGAGCAGCATTGGCAACCCGACTTTCTGGAGCGCCAGGCGAGCGAGGTGTTGCCGGCCTTGCTGCGCGAACTCGGCGTGCACCAGACCTACCGCGAAGTCTGGCTGCTGGGCCACAGCGACGGCGGGTCGATCGCGCTGATCCACGCTGCGCGCCACCCTGAGTCGGTGCAGGGCCTGATCGTGGTGGCGCCCCATGTGATGGTGGAAGACATCTCCGTCAGCAGCATCCAGCAGGCGCGCGAGGCCTACCTCCAGACCGACCTGAAAGCCCGGCTGGCCCGGCACCACCAGGACCCGGACTCGGCCTTCTGGGGCTGGAACGACGTCTGGCTGTCACCGGCGTTCCGCGGCTGGTCGATCGACGGCCTGCTGTCGCTCATCCGCTGCCCGGTTCTGGCGGTACAGGGCAGCGCCGACGAGTACGGCACGCTGGCCCAGATTGAGCGCATCGGCGCCTTGGCACCGTTGGCCACGACGCACGTCATGGCGGGCTGCGGCCATTCACCGCACCGGGACCGCACCGACGAACTGACCCGGGCCATCCGGGACTTTGTGTCACAGGCCCACAGCCCAAGGCGGTGACTCAGGAGCGGCTCCGTGCTGTGGACCTGCCGCTGGCCGGCAGCCGCCCCCTTCTGCTGACCCCGTTCAGATGTACGCGTTCACCGGCTTCGCATGCCGCATGTGCAACGACAGGCCCAGCGCGGCCATGTGGTTGCTGTTGCGGCCCAGGATCTCTTCGCTCAAGGGAAGGAACTCGGTCTCTTCGTAGGCGGCATGCGCCTTGTATTCAGTCACCAGCCGGTGCAACTCGCTCACATCGAGCTTGGTGCTCTGGCCCTTGGCCACCGGCTTCAGGCCCTTCTCAAGTTGTTTCCACAGGACCTCGATGGCGCGGTGCTCGTCGGTCAGGCGCTTGGCCATGGCCTTGACGCGCTCCAGCTCGGCGCCCGGTTGCGCACTGGCGATCACCGCGGGAAAGAGTTCACGTTCCTCTTCCAGATGGTGTTCGAAGATGGCTTCGCGGAAAAACTCCAGCGACTCTTCGGCGATCTGGCGGGCCCTGGCGGCGGGCTCCAGCAAGGCGGGCAGTTCATCCAGGGCTGTCAGGCGCTTGACGATACCGGCGTGGCAGTCAGAGAAATTGTTCAGGGGCTCGTCGGTGTTGACGGTGGTGTTCATGGTGGCTCCTCAAGGGCTTTGTGCCGTGAATCTGCCGCGGAAATTCGACAGCATACTCACGGTGCAGGCGCCAGTCTAGAGACTGGCGGTTTGTCGACCTTGACGCATGTCAAGGGCTGCACCGTCTCAGTGCGCACCGACGGCCGCTTTGCCACGCATGCGGTTCCAGGCGTTGAACACCATCACCACGGCAGCGCCGGCGATGAAACCGGCGACGCCGCCCAGCAGGCTGTTCGTCAGGCCGGCGGCCCAGCCCAGGCCTTCGGCAAACTGTTCGATGCCGTGACCGATGGCGGGTATGCCGTGCACCAGGATGCCCCCACCCACAAGAAACATGGCTGCGGTGCCGAGCACGGACAGGGCCTTCATGAGCCAGGGCGCAAAGGCCAGCAGGCCGCGGCCAAAGGCCTGCTTCCAGCTGGCAGCCTGGCGCGCAAGGTACTGGCCAGCGTCGTCCAGCTTCACGATACCGGCCACGAGGCCATAAACACCCAGCGTCATCAGGATGGAAATGCCCACCAGCACCGACACGCGCTGCCCAAAACTGGCGGCCGTCACCGTGCCCAGCGTGATGACGATGATCTCGGCCGAGAGGATGAAATCCGTGCGGATCGCGCCCTTGATTTTTTCCTTCTCGAAGGCCACCAGATCCACCTTTTCATCGCTCACGGCCTTCACCAGTTCGGCATGGTGTGCGTCGACTTCCTCTGGCTTGTGAAAGAGTTTGTGCAACAGCTTTTCAGCGCCTTCGAAGCAGAGAAACAGGCCACCGAGCATGAGCAGCGGCGTGATGAGCCAGGGCACGAACGCACTGATGGCCAGCGCCGCCGGCACGAGGATCGCCTTGTTGAGCAGCGACCCTTTGCACACGGCCCACACCACGGGCAGTTCACGGTCGGCTTTGACACCGGTGACCTGCTGGGCGTTGAGCGCGAGGTCGTCACCCAGCACACCGGCCGTCTTCTTGGCGGCCATCTGCGTCATGGCAGCCACGTCATCGGCGGCCGAGATGCCCTGGCGGGCGGCGACCTTGGTCATGACGGCCACGTCATCGAGGATCGTGGCGATGTCGTCGAGCAGCAGGAGGAGGCTGGAAGCCATGGTGGATGATTCTCAGAAAAGAATGTGAAAGCGTGACTCTATCAGCGCCGCACGGTGGATGCAGCGCCGCAGAACAGGGACACCGCTCAGGCGGCAGACCAGACCAGCGGAAAGCTCGGTGCGTCCATGGAGGCACCGTCGGGCAGGCGCTCTTCCAGTCCCCGGAACGGCGGCGAGGTGCGCCAGGGTCGCGGTGCATGCACCGCATCGTCGCCCAGGTAGCGGGCCGAAAACACCCGGCGCCGCGAACCGGGCCCCGTGCCGCTGGAGGCGTGCAGGCTGAGCATGTGAAAGGCCACGCAGTCGCCCGGCTCCAGCGCCCAGGCCAGCTGCTTGTACCGGTCCGGCTCGGCATCGATGGGCGGCAGTTCGGCCAGCGTGCCGTCCGGAAACCACCTGGCCTGCTGGTCGCGGAAGGTGCGGGGCATGTACCAGGTGCCCGTATGCGAACTCGCCACGAAGCGCAGCGTGCTGGCCAGCGGCACCGGGTCCACCGGGATCCAGAAGCTGACGTTCTGCGCGCCACCCACGTTGTAGTAGGGTTGGTCCTGATGCCAGGGCGTGGGCTGGCGCGTGCCGGCTTCCTTGACCAGCAGGTGGTCGTGGTACAGACGCACCGCCCGGCTCTGCATGAGCTGGGCGGCGATGTGCGGCAATGCGGAGTCGCACAGGATCTGCTGGTAGGCCGGGTTGCTCTGCCAGGTGCAGAAATCTTCAACGAAGCGGCCCGGATCGTCGGGCTCGCTGGCCACCAGCGCGAGCGGGCTCAGGTGCGCAAGGTTGTACTCGATGCCGGCTTCCAGCTTGCGCAACTCTTCGGCGTTCAACACGCCCCGCAGCACCACCGCGCCGTCGCGGGCATAGGCCTGGACGGCATCGGCGGCGATCGGGTGTTGACGCGGCATGCGTTCAGCCGACGAACTTTCTGGCGTTGCGCCAGATGCGCATCCACGGACTGTGGGCGTTGATATCGCCACTGGTCCAGCTCATCTGGATGTTGCGGAACACGCGCTCGGGGTGCGGCATCATGGCCGTGAAGCGGCCGTCGGCGGTGGTCACCGCCGTCAGGCCGCCCGGGCTGCCGTTCGGGTTGAACGGGTACTGCTCCGTGGCGGCGTCCGCGTTGTCCACGAAGCGCATGGCGGCGATGGCCTGGGCCGGGTTGCCGCGGTGCTTGAAGTTGGCAAAACCTTCGCCGTGCGCCACCGCGATCGGCAGGCGGCTGCCGGCCATGCCCTGCAGGAACAGGCTGGGCGATTCCAGCACTTCCACCATGCTCAGACGCGCCTCGAAACGCTCGCTCTGGTTGGTGGTGAAACGCGGCCAGGCTTCGGCGCCGGGGATGATGTCGGCCAGCTCGGCAAACATCTGGCAACCGTTGCACACGCCCAGGCCAAAGGTGTCGGCGCGGCCGAAGAAGCCCTGGAACTGCTCGGACAGCAGCGGGTTGAAGGTGATGCTGCGCGCCCAGCCGATGCCGGCGCCCAACGTGTCGCCGTAGCTGAAACCGCCACAGGCGACCACGCCCTGGAAGTCCGCCAGCTTGGCGCGGCCGGTCTGCAGGTCGGTCATGTGCACGTCGTAAGCCTCGAAACCGGCCTGGGTGAAGGCGTAGGCCATCTCCACATGCGAGTTCACGCCCTGCTCCCGCAGGATCGCGACCTTCGGGCGGCTCAGGTTCAGGAACGGCGCGGCCACGTTGTCCGAGGGGTCGAACGTCAGCGACACGTGCATGCCCGGATCGGCGGGCAGGCCAGCGGCGGCGTGCTCGCTGTCAGCGCAGGCCGGGTTGTCGCGCTGCTGGTTGATCTTCCAGCTCACGCTGTCCCAGACCTGGTGCAGGTCGAACAGGTCGGCGCTGAACACGGCCTTGGTGTCGCGCCAGACCTGCAGCTGGCCCTTGCCCACGTCCATGCTGGAGGCGGCGGGACGGGTCTTGCCGATGAAGTGGCTGTGTTTGGAGAGGCCGTGCTCGCGCAAGGTCTGCATCACGGCGTTGCGGTGCTCGGTGGCCACCTGCAGCACCACACCCAGCTCTTCGCTGAACAGGGCCTTGAGCGTGAGCTCCTGGCGGCGCGCGGCCACCTGGGTGGACCAGTTCTTGGCGTCGCCGCTGTCCATGCGGCTGTCGGAAATGCCGTCACCTTCGGTGACGAGCATGTCCACGTTCAGCGCCACGCCCACATGGCCGGCAAAGGCCATTTCGGCCACGGTGGCCAGCAGGCCGCCGTCGCTCCGGTCGTGGTAGGCCAAGATGCGGCCCTGGGCGCGCAAGGTGTTGATGGCGTTGACGAGGTTGACCAGGTCCTGAGCATCGTCCAGATCGGGCACGGTGTCACCGAACTGGCCCAGCACCTGGCCGAGCACGCTGCCGCCCATGCGGTTCTGGCCCTTGCCGAGGTCGATCAGCACCAGCGTGCTGTCTTCGATCTGGTTGTTCAGCTGCGGCGTGAGCGTGCCGCGCACGTCGGCCAGGGTGGCGAAGCCAGTGACGATCAGGCTCACCGGCGAGGTGACCTTTTTCTTGTCCGAGCCGGCGCTCCACTGCGTGCGCATGGACAGGCTGTCCTTGCCCACGGGGATGGAAATGCCCAGCGCCGGGCACAGCTCCATGCCCACCGCTTTCACGGTTTCGTACAGCGCGGCGTCTTCGCCCGGCTCGCCGCAAGCGGCCATCCAGTTGGCGGAGAGCTTCACGCGCGGCAGTTCAATGGGCGCGGCCAGCAGATTGGTGATGGCCTCGGCCACCGCCATGCGGCCCGACGCCGCGGCGTTGATCGCCGCCAGCGGCGTGCGCTCGCCCATGCTCATGGCTTCGCCTGCGAAACCCTGGAAGTCGGCCAGGGTCACGGCGCAGTCTGCTACCGGCACCTGCCAGGGGCCGACCATCTGGTCGCGGTGCGACAAGCCACCCACGGTGCGGTCGCCGATGGTGATGAGGAAACGTTTGGACGCCACGGTCGGGTGGCTCAGCACGTCGATCACGGCCTGCTGCAGGTCCACGCCGGTCAGGTCCATGGGCTGGCCGGCGCGTTCGACGGTTTTCACGTCGCGGTGCATCTTGGGCGGCTTGCCCAAAAGCACGTCCATGGGCATATCGACGGGACTCTCGTTCCCTTCATCGACCAGCGAGAGATGCCGTTCCTCCGTGGCCACACCCACGACCGAAAACGGGCAGCGCTCGCGTTCGCAGAAGGCTTTGAACTGTTCCAGCGACTCCGGCGCGATGGCCAGCACGTAGCGTTCCTGGCTCTCGTTGCACCAGATTTCTTTCGGTGCCAGGCCGCTCTCTTCCAGTGGTACGGCACGCAGATCGAAGCGCGCGCCCCGGCCGGCGTCGTTCACCAGCTCGGGGAAGGCGTTGGACAGGCCGCCCGCGCCCACGTCGTGGATGAACAGCACGGGGTTCTGATCACCCTGCGCCCAGCAGTGGTTGATGACCTCCTGCGCGCGGCGCTCGATCTCGGGGTTGCCGCGCTGCACAGAGTCGAAGTCCAGCGACGCGGCGTTGGTGCCGCTGGCCATGGAGCTGGCGGCACCGCCGCCCATGCCGATCTTCATGCCCGGGCCACCGAGCTGGATCAGCAGCGTGCCGGCCGGGAAATCGATTTTCTTGGTCTGGTTCGAGTCGATGATGCCCAGGCCGCCCGCGATCATGATGGGCTTGTGGTAGCCGCGGGTCACGCCGGCCACGTCCTGCTCGTATTCGCGAAAATAGCCCAGCAGGTTGGGCCGGCCGAATTCGTTGTTGAACGCGGCGCCGCCCAGCGGGCCCTCGGTCATGATCTGCAGCGGGCTGGCGATGTGCTCGGGCTTGCCGCCCGGCTGGTCACTCAAACCACCCCAGAGTTTGGAGACGGTGAAGCCGGTCAGACCCGCCTTGGGCTTGGAGCCACGGCCGGTGGCGCCCTCGTCGCGGATCTCACCGCCCGCGCCGGTGGCGGCGCCGGGGAACGGGGAAATCGCGGTCGGGTGGTTGTGGGTCTCCACCTTCATCAGGATGTGGTTGGTCGCGGTCTGGCTGGCGTAAGCCGGCGAAGCGCCCTGCCCGGCGCGCGCCACGAAACGCTCGACGGCGCTGCCTTCCATGATGGAGGCGTTGTCGGAGTACGCGACGATGGTGTGCTGCGGCGCCGTCTGGTGCGTGTGGCGGATCATGCCGAACAGGCTCTTGTCCTGCGCCACGCCGTCGATGGTGAACTGCGCGTTGAAGATCTTGTGCCGGCAGTGCTCGCTGTTGGCCTGCGCGAACATCATCAACTCGACGTCGGTCGGGTTGCGCTTGAGGCCATTGAACGCGTTGACCAGGTAGTCGATTTCGTCGTCGGCCAGGGCCAGGCCCCATTCGATGTTGGCTTTTTCCAGTGCCGCACGGCCGCCAGCCAGCACGTCCACATGCTCCATCGGCGCGGGGTGCAGTTCGGTGAACAGGGCTTGTGCCTGGCAACGTTCGGTGGTCACGGCCTCGGTCATGCGGTCGTGCAGCACATCGGCCACGGCGCGCAACTGGTCTTCACTCAGGCTGGCCTTGCCCAGCAGGCCGCTCTTCAGGCCGATGCGGAATTCGACCAGGCGCTCGACGCGGTGCAGCGCGAGGCCGCAGTTGTGCGCGATGTCGGTGGCCTTGGAGGCCCAGGGCGACACGGTGCCCAGGCGCGGCATCACCAGCAAGGCTGGAGCGCCGGTTTTTTCCAGCGCCAGATGGGCCTCGGTGGCCGGCTCGCCATAGGCCATGAGCTGGCCCACGCGCTCCAGCGTGGCCGCGTCGGGCTCGGCGTCGAACGACGCCAGGTGCACGAAGCGGGCCGAGAGGCCGGTGATCTTGTCGGAAATGCCCTGCAGACGGGGCAGGATTTGCTGGACTTTGAAGTTGCTGACGGCGTTGCCGCCTTCGAAGAAGCGCAGGTGCAGGGTCACGGTGGGTGGCCTTGGGGCTGGCGGGCGCAGAGTGGCCCGGGGGATGGGAGGAAACCCGGGATTTTACCCGGGGCGCCCTGCCGCCCGCTGAGCCGAGAGTGCAATGAACTCAACTTGCGGAACGCGTGCATCCTCCAGCACACGCCGGGGATCCGGCTCCGCCGGTCCAAGGGCGTGGTCCCCCTCGGGGGGAAGCCGCGCAGCGGCGCAGGGGGGTTAAAAGTTGTAGCCGACGCTGACCTTGATCACCGGCAGCACCTTCGCGCTGTCCAGATCGTCCTGCACCTTGCGCTCTTCGGCCGCGATGGCGGCGGAGGCGCCCGGCTGCGCCAGCAGGCCGCCGGAACCGGTCAAAGTGACCTTGGGCTTGCCAATGGACACGCCCAGGTCCAGACCAAAGGTCCAGCCCGGCTGGTTGAAGCGGCCATGGCCCCAACCCACGCCCAGGTAAGGCATGGTGTTCGGGTACTTGATGGTGGCCAGCAGCGAGTTGCCGGTCGCGCTGAAGGTCTGGCCATCGATGGTCACCGTGCCGTCGGTGGTCTGGGCCTGCAACGCAGCGGAAGAACCGGTGAACGTGGCGCCCGCGACCAGGCGGAAGGTGCCGAGGAACGGGCGGAAGTCGGCGAACACGCCGTTGCCGCGCAGCTTGAGGTCGCCCTTGTAGGTGATCTGGTCCTCGGTGTAGGTGTCGGACGTCGTCAGCTGCGCCAGTTCGCCCCGCAGACCGAAAGCCGGTCCCACCGGCAGGTTGATGCCCAGGCCGAGGCCACCGGTGCCGGCCACGCCATACACACCGACGCCCTGGGCCATCGCCGAACCCGACAACAAAGCCAAAACCAGACCCGCTGCGCGCACTTTTTTCATCGGAAACCTCTGTTGATGGATGGAACTGCGCGCGAGTATAGGTGCGCACCCGGCGGTCCGGGCCCGCTTTGACCCTTCGTTTCAAAGCGTTGCAGTCCGCGGGATAATCGCTTCCCATGAGCATCACCTACAAAGACGAAGCCGGCATTGCGGGCATGCGCGTCGCCGGCAGACTGGCCTCCGAACTGCTGGACTACCTCACACCCCACGTGGTACCCGGTGTCACCACCGACGCGCTGGACAAGCTGGCGCACGATTACATCGTGAACGTGCAGGGCGCCATTCCGGCCCCGCTGAACTACGCGCCCTCGGGTTACATCCCCTACCCCAAGAGCATCTGCACCTCGATCAACCACCAGGTCTGCCACGGCATCCCGAACGAAAAAGCGCTCAAGAAGGGCGACATCCTCAACATCGACGTGACCGTCATCAAGGACGGCTGGCACGGCGACACCAGCCGCATGTTCATGATCGGTGGCGAAGGCGCGGCCTCGATCGCGGCGAAACGCCTGTGCGCCATCACCTACGACGCCATGTGGAAAGGCATCGTCATGGTAAGGCCCGGCGTGCGCCTGGGTGACATCGGCCACGCGATACAGGTGTTTGCCGAGGGCAGCGGCTTCTCCGTGGTGCGCGAGTTCTGTGGCCACGGTATCGGCCAGAAGTTTCACGAAGAACCTCAGGTGCTGCATTACGGCAAGCCAGGCACCCTCGAAGAGCTCAAGCCCGGCATGACCTTCACCATCGAACCCATGATCAACGCCGGCAAGCGCGACATCAAGGAAATGGGCGACGGCTGGACCATCGTCACCAAGGACCGCTCCTTGTCTGCCCAGTGGGAACACACGATCCTGGTCACCGAGACCGGCTATGAGGTGCTCACGCTCTCGGCCGGCAGCCCCCCGCTGCCCGCGTTCGTCTCGCCAGCGGTTTCCACCGCCGCCTGACCCGTGACGGGCCAACAGGAAAGCGCCATGGGCGATCTGAGCGCACTGCGGCTGCAATACCGCAGCGACAAAGCCACCCTGATGAACCGGCTGGGCGTTCAGGGGACCTCTACCCGGGGGGTGCGCAGCGCCCTGCAGAAACTGTCGCGCCTGACCGACCAGACGCTGCGCGAACTCTGGACCCGATCGGGCTTCGGGCCCACGTTTTCGCTCATCGCGGTGGGCGGCTATGGCCGCGGCGAGCTGTTTCCGTATTCGGACGTGGACGTGCTCGTGCTGCTGCCCGACGGCAGCGAACCCGATCAGGACGAGGCGCTCAAGAGCCGGCTCGAAGGCTTCATCGGTGCCTGCTGGGATGTCGGCCTGGAAATCGGCTCCAGCGTGCGCACCACCGCCGACTGCGTGGCCGAGGCGTCCAAAGACGTGACGGTGCAGACCTCGCTGCTCGAATGCCGGCTGATCTGCGGCGGCAAATCGCAGTTCACCACGCTCGTGAACCAGCTCAACGAGGCGATGGACCCCAAGGCCTTCTTCGTCGCCAAGACGCTGGAGATGCGCCAGCGCCACAACAAGTTTGAAAACACGCCCTATTCGCTGGAACCCAACTGCAAGGAATCGCCCGGTGGCCTGCGCGACCTGCAGATCGTGTTGTGGGTGGCCAAGGCGGCGGGGCTCGGCCGCAGCTGGGACGAACTGGCGCGCAAGGGCCTGGCCACGTCGCTCGAAGCGCGCCAGATCAAGGCCAACGAGGCGCTGCTCAACCTGATCCGCGCGCGCTTGCACCTGCTGGCCAACCGGCGCGAAGACCGGCTGGTCTTCGACCTGCAGAACACAGTGGCCGAATCGTTCGGCTTCAAGCCCCACCATCCCGCCGTCATCACCCCCAGCGGCCCAGGCCCGCACGCAGCACCGGTGGTGCGCGGCATGCGGCGCGCCAGCGAAGTGCTGATGAAGCGCTACTACTGGGCCGCCAAAGCCGTCACCCAGCTCAACCAGATCCTGCTGCTCAACATAGAAGAACGACTCGCCAGCGACGACCTCGGCGTGGACCGCATGCGCCCGATCAACGAGCGCTTCTTTGACAAGGCGGGCATGCTGGAAGTGGCCAGCGACAACCTCTACGTGCAGCACCCGCACGCGATCCTGGAAACCTTCCACATCTACCAGACCACGGTGGGCATCAAGGGCCTGTCGGCGCGCACACTGCGCGCGCTGTACAACGCGCGGCCGGTGATGAACGCGAAGTTCCGCAACGACCCGGTCAACCGCGCGACCTTCATGCAGATCCTGATGGAGCCCGAGGGCATCACGCACGCCATGCGCCTGATGAACCAGACCTCGGTGCTCGGGCGCTACCTCTGGGTGTTCCGCCACATCGTGGGCCAGATGCAGCACGACCTGTTCCATGTCTACACTGTGGACCAGCACATCCTGATGGTGCTGCGCAACGTGCGCCGCTTCTTCATCGCCGACCACTCGCACGAATACCCGTTCTGCTCGCAGCTCGCCGCGGGCTGGGACAAGCCCTGGATCTTCTACATCGCTGCGCTGTTCCACGACATCGCAAAGGGCCGCGGCGGCGACCACTCCGACCTCGGCGCCAAGGACGTGCGCAGCTTCTGCCGCCAGCACGGCATCGAGCGCGAAGACGCGAAGCTGATCGAGTTCCTGGTGGCCGAGCACCTGACCATGAGCCGCATGGCGCAGAAGGAAGACCTGAGCGATCCGGACGTGATCAACGCGTTTGCCCTGCGTGTGGGCAACGAGCGTTACCTGACCGCGCTCTACCTGCTCACCGTCGCCGACATCCGCGGCACCAGCCCCAAGGTCTGGAACGCCTGGAAGGGCAAGCTGCTGGAAGACCTGTACCGCTACACCCTGCGCTCGCTCGGTGGCCGCGCGCCCGACCCGGACGCCGTGATCGAGGCGCGCAAGCGCGAAGCCCTGTCGATGCTGGCCCTGCACGCCCTGCCCCACCTGGCCCACAAAGCGCTGTGGGACACGCTGGACGTGAGCTACTTCATGCGCCACCAGGCCGACGAAATCGCCTGGCACACGCGGGTGTTGACCCGCGAGCTGGCGGTTCGGGCCGCGGCTTCAAAGTCTGCCAGCCCCGAAGCTGTCGAACGCGAAGCGCAGGAACCGGACAACAGCATCGTGCGCGCCCGCCTGTCGCCCGAGGGCGAGGGCCTGCAGGTGCTGGTGTACGCGCCCGACCAGAACGACCTGTTTGCCCGCATCTGCGGCTACTTCGACAACGCCGGCTTCAGCATCCTGGACGCCCGCATCCACACCACGCACACCGGCCACGCGCTCGACACCTTCCAGGTGGTGGCGCCCACACTGTCCGAGCACTACCGTGCGCTGACCGCGATGGTGGAGAACGATCTGGCCCAGGCCATTGACCAGCGTGGCCCGCTGCCTGCGCCGAGCAAGGGCCGGCTGTCGCGCCGCGTCAAGAGCTTCCCGATCACGCCGCGCGTCGACCTGCGCCCCGACGAAAAAGCCCAGCGCTGGCTGCTCAGCGTCTCGGCCAGCGACCGTGCCGGCCTGCTGTACTGCATCACCCGTGTGCTCGCGCGCTACGACGTGAGCGTGCAACTGGCCAAGATCACAACGCTCGGTGAGCGCGTGGAAGACACCTTCCTCATCAGCGGCCCGCAACTGCAGGTCAACAAACGGCAGATCGAGATCGAAACCGAGTTGCTGGAGACGCTGGAGGGCTGAGCGCCCTCCTGGCATCAGGCGGGGTAGGACGCGGACAGAGCGTTCGGATCCCGTTCATGGGCCCGCTCGTCCTGGACCTTGCGGCCGACCAGGCGGGCGAACAGGATGCTCAGGTCATCGACCATGGTGAACACCGCTGGCACGACCAGCAGGCTCAACAGCGTTGAGGTCACCAGTCCCCCGATCACCGCCACCGCCATCGGGGAACGGAAGCTGCCGTCCGCCGCCCCCGAGCCGACCGCGACCGGCAGCATGCCGGCCACCATGGCGATGGTGGTCATGACGATCGGCCGAGCGCGCTTGTGGCAGGCGTCCAGGATCGCCTCCAGCCGAGGCATGCCGCGCTGGCGGCGCGCCTCGATCGCGTATTCCACCAGCAGGATGGAATTCTTCGACGCCACGCCCATCAGCATCACGAGCCCGATGAGCGAGGGCATGGAGAAGCTCTTGTTGGTCAGCAGCAGCGCGACGAAGGCGCCCCCGAAGGACATCAGCAGCGCCGGCAGGATGGTGACCGGCATCAGGAAGGCCTTGAACAGCAGCACCAGCACGATGTAGATGCACAGCACGCCGGTCAGCATCGCCAGCCCGAAACTGGCGAACAGCTCGCCCTGCACTTCTGCGTCGCCAATCTCCAGCACCTGCACGCCCGGCGGCAGGTTCTGGATGCTGGGCAGCGCGTCCACGGCCGTCTTCATGTCGCCCAGCGGGATGCCGGCCAGCTCGACCTCGAAGTTGATGTTGCGCGAACGGTCGTAGCGGTCGATCACGGCCGGGCCACCGCCGAAGGTGAGCGTGGCGACCTGGCTGAGCATGACCGGCCCCCTGGCGCCGGGCACCGACAGGCGGCCCAGGACATCCAGGTTCTCGCGCGCCGCACTGTCGAGCTTGACCACGATCGGCACCTGGCGCTGCGGCAGGTTCAGCTTGGGCAAGGCGCTGTCGTAGTCGCCGACGGTGGCAATGCGCAGTGTCTCGGCGATGGCGGAACTGGTCACACCCAGGTCGGCCGCGCGCTGCAGGTCGGGCGTCACGATGATCTCGGTGCGCACCAGGGCGGCCGAGGACTGGATGCTGCCCACGCCGTTGATGGTGCGCAGGTCGCGTTCGATGGCGCGGGCCGCTGTCGACAGGGCGTTGGCATCGCTGCCGGTGAGCGTGAGGATGTATTTCTCGCCCGAGCCGCCAAGACCGACCTTGTAGCGCACGCCCGGCAGCTCGGACATCACCTCGCGCAGCTGGCTTTCGATCACCTGCTTGCGCGGGCGCTGGCCACGCGGGTCAAGCTGGATGGTCAACGCCGCCTTGCGCGACTCCTGCGCGCCCTGGGGCGCGAACGGATCGGAACCGGCGGAGCCTGAGCCGATCGTGGTGTAGACCGACCTCACGTGCTTCACCCCATTGACCATCACCCTCGCGCGTTCAGACGTTGCGACGGTCTGGGCCAGGGTGCTGCCCGGGGGAAGCTCAAGATACACCTGGGTCTGCGAGTTGTCGTCAGCCGGCACGAAGCCCTGGGGCAACAAGGGGATGAGCGCCAGCGAGCCCATGAAAAAAGCGACCGCGCCGATCAGCGTCAGCCAGCGGTGGCGGATGCAGGCCGCGGCCCAGCGCTGGTAGGTGTCGAGCCAGCCCGGTTCGTTCTGGTTGCTCATCCAGGCCCAGATGGCGCCAAAGAAGCGGTTGCTGCGCGCCCAGGCCGGCTGCTCCTTCGCGGTCACCACGGGCTTGAGGATGTAGGCCGCCATCATGGGCGTGAGGGCGCGCGCCACGATCAGCGAGGCGAACACCGCCAGCGCGGCGGTCCAGCCGAACTGCTTGAAGAACTTGCCGGGGATTCCCGACATGAAGGCTGTTGGCAGGAACACCGCGATCAGCGTGAACGTCGTCGCGATCACCGCCATCCCGATCTCGTCGGACGCTTCCATCGCGGCCTGGTACGGGGTCTTGCCCATGCGCATGTGGCGCACGATGTTCTCGACCTCGACGATGGCGTCGTCCACCAGGATGCCCACCACCAGCGACATCGCCAGCAGCGTCACCACGTTGATGGTGAAGCCCATGTAGTGCATGCCGATGAAGGCCGGGATCGCCGAGAGCGGCAGCGCCACGGCTGAAACCACCGTCGCGCGGAAGTCGCGCAGGAACAGCCAGACCACCAGCACCGCCAGGATGGCCCCCTCGTACAGCAGCGTCATGGAGGCATTGAACTCCTCCTCCACAGGTGTTACGAAGTCGAACGACTCGGTGATCGCGAGGTCCGGGCGCGCCACCTGCAGCGCCTTGAGCTTGGCGCGCACGCCATGGCCCACCTCGACCTCGCTGGCGCCCTTGCTGCGCGCGACCTCAAAACCGACCACCGGCTTGCCATCGAGGAAGGCCGCCGCGGTCGGCTCGGCGATGGTGTCCTTGACCGTGGCGATCTGGTCCAGCCGGATGCGGCGGCCATCGGACAGCGAGAGTTCGAGCGCGGCCAGTTCTTCGGCCGACTTCATGGCCGACAGCGTACGCAGCGGCTGCTGGCTGCCGCCGATGTCGGCCCGGCCGCCCGCGCTTTCAATCTGCACCAGCGAGAGTTGCCGGGAGATGTCGGCCGCGGTGGCGCCCAGCGACTGCAGCTTGAGCGGATCGAGCAGGATCTGCACCTCGCGGTTCACCCCACCCACGCGGTTGATCGCGCCGACACCGGGCACCGACAGCAGCAGCTTGGCCACATCGTTGTCGACGAACCAGGAGATGGCCTCGTCGTCCATCTTGTCCGAGCTCACCGTGTAGGCCAGCACAGCGCCACCGGCCAGTTCCAGCTTGTTGACGATGGGCTCGCGCAGGTCGGTCGGCAGGTCGCCGCGCACCTTGGCCACCGCCGAGCGCACGTCGTCCAGCGCTTCCTGCGTGTTCTTTTCGATGCGGAATTCGGCCGTGATGGACACCGTGCCGTCCTGCACCTTGGTGTAGATGTGCTTGAGCCCCTGCAGCGAGGCCAGGCTGTTTTCGATCTTGCGCGCGACGTCGTTTTCCAGCTGGTTGGGCGCGGCACCCGGCAGGCTGGCCACGACGGTGATGTTGGGCACGTCCAGGTCGGGGAAGTTCTGCACCTTCATCGACTTGAACGAAAACAGGCCGGCGAGCGTGAGCATGACGAACAGCATCGCCGCCGGAATCGGGTTGCGGATGGACCACGCGGAAACGTTCATCGTGGGTCCTTCACTGCACAATCTTCACGAGGTCACCCTCGTTGAGGAAGCCGGCGCCCTGAACGGCCACCGCCTCGTCGGCCTTGAGCCCCGACAGCACCTCAACCCGCTCACCCACACGGCGCCCGGTCATCACCTTGCGCTGGCTGGCCTTGCTGGCGGCGTCGATCACGAACACATAGTTGTGGCCGTCGCGCACCACGATGGACTGCGCCGGCACCGTCAGCGCCTGGCTGGCGCCGATCTGGAACAGCCCGCGTGCGAAGGTGCCGGCCTTGAGTTCGGCATGTTTCGGCAGATCGGCGAACACCAGCACGTTGCGGGTTTGGGGATCGGCCGTCGGCGCAATGGCGCGCACCGTGCCCGCCACCTTCAGGCCGCTGGCGGCTGTGACTTCGACTTTCTGGCCCACCTTCACCTGTCCCACCTCGGACGGTGTCACCTCGGCACGCCACTCCATGCGGCTCTGGCGCACCAGACGGAACAGTTCCTGCCCGGCGCCGGCCACGGCCCCCACGGTCGCCGTGCGAGCCGAAATCACGCCTTCGTCCGGCGAGCGCACCTGGGTGTTGCCCAGCCGGACCTGGGTGGCTGCGTAGGCGGCCTTGGCGGCCTCGTGCTGCGCCCGGGTCACCTTTTCCTGCATTTGGTACTGTGCAATCTGCGACTTGGACAGCGCCCCGGTGTTTTCGATCGAGCGCGCGCGATCGGCGTCCGCCTTCGCGCTCTCGGCAGCGGCCTCTGCCTGCATCAGCGCGGCCTTGCCCTGCAGATTCTCGGCCTCGGCGGTCTCGCGGGCAAAAGTGGCCAGCACCTGGCCCTTCTTCACCACATCACCGATGTTCACGCTCACCGTCGCCAGCCGCAGACCCGGCACTTCGGCGCCCACGCTGGCCTCCTGCCAGGCCGCGATGTTGCCGTTGGCCTGCAGCTGCAGGGCCAGGCTGGCGGTCTCGGGTCTGGCCGTCGTCACCGTCATCGCGGGTTTGGCGGCAGCCGGCGCGGCGCCGGGTTCGGCCGCTGTCGCTGCCGGCGAAGCAGCGGCGCCCTCGGCGGCAGCGGCCTTCTCGTCCTTGCCGCAGGCCACGGCCAGCACCGAGGTCAGCAACACGGCGGCCACCAGCCGGGTCGTCGGGTCAGCGGAAAAATGGCGCAGGGTCTTCATGAGTCTTTGCGCACCGGCTCCGGTGCGATCTGCGGATCGAAGCCGCCGCCCAGGGCGACGTAAAGGGCGATCCAGGTGTTGAGGTGATCCAGTTGCAGCGCCACGGCGCCGCTGTCGGCATTGAGCTTGAGCCGGCGCGCTTCTTCCAGCTCGTTGAGGTTGGCCAGGCCGACGCGGTAGCGGGCTTCGGTGGCCTCGAACGAGCGCGTGTAGCCGGCCACGGCCTTCTGGCTCGCCGCGAGCTGGGTGCGCAACGCCTCCAGCGCCACCAGCGACTGCTCCACCTCGGCGATCGCGCGCCGCAACACATTGGCATAGCCCAGCGCCGCGGCCTCGTAGCGTGCGGACGCGGCCTCAGAGGAGGCATTCAGTCCGGCTCGGCCGATCAGCGGCAGGTTCAGCGTCAGCGGGCCGGCCGACCAGGTGTTGAACGTGGTGCTCTCGCCGCCCGTGGTGAAGCGGTTGCGCAGCAGGTTGCCCGTCAGGCTCAGGCTGGGCCAGAGCGCAGCGCGCGCAACGCCCACGCCCTCGGCCGCGGCCACCAGCTCTTGCTGCGCACGCGCCACGTCGGGACGCTGACGAATGACCGCCAGCGGCACCGCCGCCACACCGAGCACCGATCCGGCAACAGTCGGGTCGGGCAGCGCCGTTGTGGTGCCCAGACGCTCGCGCAACCGTGGCTCGTCGGCACCCACCAAAGCCACAATGCCCTTGAACTGTTGTTCGCACTGCCGGTTCTGTTGCGCCAGCCTGGACTCTGCGTCCGCCTGGCCGGCGCGGGCCAGCGCGGCGGTCGCCGGTGCGAGCAAGCCAGCGCGTTCGGTGTCGGCAGCGCTCCGAGCGGTCACACTGCGCGAGGCCCGGTCGCTGTCGATGACGGCCTTCTGCGCCAGGCAGGAACGCCAGCCCAGGTACAGCCGCGCCGTTTCGGCGGCCATCAGCACCCGCGCCTCGTGCCAGCCCGCCTGCGCTGCAGCGACCTGGGCCGAAGCCTGGCGCACCGACGAGGCGTTCCGGCCCCAGACATCCAGTGCCCACGACGCCTGCAGTCCGGCGTTCATGCCAGTACCCAGCGGCGCACTGGCGCTGACGCCCCGGTAGGCCCCAGCTTCGAGCGCCACCTGCGGCAAGGTGGCACTGTCGGCGCCGGCCAGTGCCGCTCGCGCGGCGAACACCTGGGCACGGGCGGTCATGATGCTGGCGCTGCCTCGCTGGGCGTCGGCGATCAGCGCTGGCAGCTGCGCATCGCCCAGACGGGCCCACCAGTCGGTCATCGATGCGGTCTGGCCCTGATGCGGCAATGGAGGCGCGTACCAGACCTTGGGCAGGGTGGTTTCGACCGACTGCACCGTGTGCTCGACCGGTGGGCCCATGCCGGCACAGGCGGTCAGCCCCGATGCCATCGCCAGAATCAGGAGATGTTTCATTTCCATGCGGGTTTCACGCTGCGTTGCAGCGCAGCAAAGGAAATGAGCATAGCGAGGCTGCGCCCCGTTTTTGAACTATTTTTGTTTCAGTTTTTTTCAACACCGGCGATCTGGGGGGCCAACACATCGGTGAACCCGAACCGCGCAAAGTCTCGCATCCGCATCGGGTACAGCGTGCCCCAGAGGTGGTCGCACTCGTGCTGCACCACCCGGGCGTGAAAGCCCTCGGCGTCGCAATCGATCACCCGCCCCTGGACGTCGAAGCCCTGGTAACGGATCCGCCGCCAGCGCGGCACCACGCCGCGCAGACCGGGCACCGACAGACAGCCCTCCCAGCCCTCTTCTTCCTCGTCACCCAGCGGTGTGATCACCGGGTTGAGCAGAACGGTGCGCGGTACCACCGGCGCCTCCGGGTAGCGCGGGTTCGCCGCGCCGGTACCGAAGATCACGAGCTGCAGGTCCACACCGATCTGCGGCGCGGCCAGGCCCGCCCCGTTGGCCGCGGTCATGGTCTCGATCATGTCGGCCACGAGTTGATGCAGCGCTGGCGTGTCGAACTCGGTCACGGGTCGGGCCACGCTCAGCAGCCGGGGATCGCCCATTTTCAGAATCGTATGAATGGTCATGGTGGTGTCATGGATTACCCCGTGGGGTGTTCAGGCCTTCGCAGGCTACATTCAGGTCTGGCCTGTTCAGGAGGATTTTCCATGCAATCGCGTCCGACCACCCTGCCTCTCATGTCCCGTCAGCTGCGCTGGACCGCCAGCGCCTTGCTGCTGGGCGGTTTGCTGGCTTTTTTCAGCCAGCCGGCCAACGCGCAAGGTGCCGACATCTTCAAGGGTGCCGACCTCGCGCTGGGCGAAAAGATGATCGCCGAGCACAAGTGCGTGGCCTGTCACGTCAGCAAGGTGGGCGGCGACGGCAGCGCCATGTACAAGCCCAAAGGCAAGATCAACTCCGCGGGCTTGCTGCGCGGCATGGTGGAAATGTGCAACACCACCATGAATCTGGGCATGTTCCCGGAGGAAGTCAGCGCCGTGGCCGCGGTGCTGAACCGGGATCACTACAAGTTCAAGTGAGCTGAAACCAGGCCCCCACGCTCCGCCGCTGACGCGGGTCGCTGCCCCCCGAGGGGGTGCGAATTCAGCTTGGGGCGGCCCGGCGCTGAACCAGGCCCCCACGCTCCGCCGCTGACGCGGGTCGCTGCCCCCCGAGGGGGTGCGAATTCAGCTTGGGGCGGCCCGGCGGTGAATTCAAGCCTGCAACAAGGCCAGCATGGACGCCTCGTCGATCACGGCGACACCCAGCGACTGCGCCTTCTCCAGCTTGCTGCCGGCTTCCGCGCCCGCCACCACGTAGTCGGTCTTCTTGCTCACCGAGCCGGCCACCTTGGCGCCCGCGGCTTCCAGCAGATCCTTGGCCGCGTCGCGGCTGAGCGTGGGAAAGGTGCCGGTGAGCACGAAGGTCTTGCCCGCCAGCGGTCTGGGCGCCTGCGCCGCGGGCTCGCCCTCTTCCCAGGTGACGCCGCAGGCGCGCAGCTGCTCCACCACCTCGCGGTTGTGCGGCTGGTCAAAGAAGGTCCGGATGCTCTGCGCCACCACCGGCCCCACGTCGTTCACCTCCAGCAGCTGCTCGACCGTGGCGTCCATGATGCGGTCGATCTGGCCGAAGTGCCTCGCCAGGTCTTTGGCCGTGGCCTCACCCACATGGCGAATACCCAGGCCGAACAGGAAACGCGGCAAGGTGGTCTGCTTGGATTTCTCCAGCGCGGCCACGATGTTCTGCGCCGACTTGTCGGCCATGCGGTCCAGGCTGGCCAGCGCGGTGAAGCCCAGGCGGTACAGGTCGGGCAGGGTCTTGACCACGCCCGAGTCCACCAGCTGTTCCACCAGCTTGTCGCCCAGGCCCTCGACTTCGACCGCACGGCGGTGGGCGAAATGCAGGATCGCCTCCTTGCGCTGGGCGCCGCAGAACAGGCCACCTGTGCAGCGGTAGTCGACCTCGCCCTCTTCGCGCACGGCATCGCTGCCACACACCGGGCACTGGCGCGGCATGGTGAACACCTCGGCGCCTTCGGGCCGCTTCTCGGGCAGCACGGCCACCACCTCGGGGATCACGTCGCCCGCACGGCGCACGATCACCGTGTCGCCCACGCGCACGTCCTTGCGGCGCGCCTCGTCTTCGTTGTGCAGGGTGGCGTTGGTCACCGTCACGTTGCCCACGAACACCGGCGCGAGCTTGGCCACGGGCGTGAGCTTGCCGGTGCGCCCCACCTGCACATCGATGGCGAGCACGGTGGTGAGCTGTTCCTGCGCCGGGTATTTGTGCGCCACCGCCCAGCGCGGCTCGCGCGTGACAAAACCGAGCCGGCGCTGCAGCACGAGCGAATTCACCTTGTAGACCACGCCGTCGATGTCGTAGGGCAACTGGTCGCGGCTGGCGCCGATGCGCTGGTGGAACGCGACCAGCTCGTCGGCCCCCGTGGCCACCGCTGTCTGCTCGGCCACCGGAAAGCCCCAAGCCTTGAGTTGCATGAGCAATGCGTAGTGGGTGTCGAACGCCGGGCCGCCCTGCTCCGGCGGCGTGATCTCGCCCAGGCCGTAGGCGAAGAAGCTCAGCGGGCGCTGGGCGGCAATGCCCGAGTCCAGCTGGCGCACCGCGCCGGCCGCGGCGTTGCGCGGGTTCACGAAGGTCTTTTCACCCTTGGCACCGGCGGCGATCTTGGCTCGCTGCTTCTCGTTCAGCGCATCAAAATCGTCGCGGCGCATGTAGATCTCGCCGCGCACCTCCAGCACCGGCGGAGCGTCGGACGGCAGGCGCAGGGGAATCTGGCCGATGGTGCGGATGTTGTTCGTCACGTCCTCGCCCACCTCACCGTCACCCCGCGTGGCGGCCTGCACCAGCACGCCGTTTTCATAGCGCAGGCTCATGGCCAGGCCGTCGAACTTGAGCTCGGCCACGTAGTCGACGGGAGCGTCGGCCTCGGTCAGCCCCAGCGCGCGACGCACGCGGGCGTCGAAATTGCGCGCACCGCTGGGTTGGGTGTCGGTCTCGGTGTTGATCGACAGCATGGGCACGGCGTGGCGCACCGGCGTGAAGGCATCCAGCACCCGACCACCGACACGCTGGGTCGGCGAATCCGGCGTCAACAGCTCCGGGTGTGTGGCTTCGAGCGCCTGCAGCTCGCGAAACAGCCGGTCGTACTCGGCATCCGGAATCTCGGGCGCATCCAGCGTGTAGTACAGGTGGGCGTGGTGGTTCAGCTGCTCGCGCAACTCGGCCGCGCGTTCGGCCGGCGCGGGCTCAGAGGAAAAAAGATCAATAGGGCACATTGGGACAAATCACTCTGAGAATGAGGGGGAGTCATACCAGAACGCCGCGGAACCGGCTTTGCCGGGCCGCCAGCGCTGCCCCCTTAAAGGGGGTGACGCGCTGAAAGCGCGGCGCGGGGGTCAGGAAAAAAGCCGTCGGGCCTGGGGCGAACCCGCCGACAGATCGTGGCTGTCCAGCGCGTCGTACAGGCTCTCCAGGTCGGCGCCTATGCCGTCCATCGTGTCGGTGGACAACAACTGACCACCATCGTCGGTGATCACGCCTTCCATGGCCTCGGCCAGCGCGGAGGCGGCTTGGCGCATGCGCACAAACGGCTGCTCACTGCGCGGCACGTGGGTCACTTCCAGCGACAGCGCGACCTCGCGCAACGCGCTTTGCTCCGGGTCTTCGGCCATGGCGGCCTGCGAATCAAAGGCGAGGCTCAGGATGGGCGCCTGTCCCGCCGCGCTGGCGGGCAGCACCATGCGCCCGGGCAGCACGCCCGCAACGAAGCCGAGCCGGGCCGCGTTCTGCGCCACATAACCGGGGCTCCAGGCGCTGCGACGGGCACGCAACGTGAAGCCCAGCTGGGCATCGTGGCCGCTGGCAAAAGCGTCCAGTTCGCGGGCGCGGGCCACCTCGGCGCGCATGTCGGGAAAATCGGGCGCGGCGCCCACCGCGTCGGCAAAGGCCTGCGCCTTGACGACGAACTCGGAAAACTCGATGTCGTTGAGCGCGCCGGCACGGTTCGCCAGCTGCACGCCGGCCTGCAGCGCGTGGTAGCGCTGCCCCGGCCGCGGGCTTTCCCATTCACCGCTGGTTTCGTTCAGGCCTTCGACGGCAAACGGCTTGCTGCCGACCCGGCGCGTACCCGGCAGCGCCGCCAGCAAGGCATCGCCCGACACCGGGCCTTCCACCGCCAGCGGGGTGATGACGTCGATCAGGGCGTCCAGCCCGGGCCGCTTCTCGGGGGGACTCACGACGTTGTTGAGCGTGACGGGCACCACCACCGGCACACGCGCTTCGCCATCCACCACCACCTGCGGCTCCGGCTCCGGCGCAGGCTCGAAGGGGTGTCCCATGACCGGTTCGATGCGCTCCGATATCCCATCGTGGTCGGGCTCGATCACCGGACCGGTCAGCGGGCTTTCAAAGCTCTGGGGTTCACCCGCACCGTCCAGTCCGGGGCGTTCGCTGGCGGTGCGCGGAGCATTCTTGCTCGTGACCCAGGCGTTGTAGGCCACGACGCCCGCCAGCACGAGGCCTCCGATGATGGCCAGACTGATTTGCAGAGTGCTCATGTGTGTTCAACGGTGGGTGGCGTGGTCAGACGGATTCCAGCATGCCGGCAGCGGACTCCATGTCCACCGCGACGATACGCGAAACGCCCTGCTCCTGCATGGTCACGCCGATCAATTGTTCGGCCATTTCCATGGCGATCTTGTTGTGGCTGATGAAGAGGAACTGGGTGCCCTGCTTGCTCATGCTGGTCACCAACCGGGCGTAACGCTCGGTGTTGGCGTCGTCCAGCGGCGCGTCCACCTCGTCAAGCAGGCAGAACGGCGCCGGGTTGAGCTGGAAAATCGCGAACACCAGCGCGATGGCGGTGAGCGCCTTTTCACCGCCCGAGAGCAGGTGGATGGTCTGGTTCTTCTTGCCGGGCGGCTGCGCCAGCACCTGCACACCCGCGTCGAGGATTTCTTCACCGGTCATCACCAGCCGGGCGTTGCCGCCGCCGAACAGCTCGGGGAACATGCGGCCGAAGTGCTCGTTGACGGTGTTGAAGGTGCTGCCCAGCAGGTCGCGGGTCTCGGCATCGATCTTCTTGATCGCGTCTTCCAGCGTGGTCATGGCTTCGACCAAGTCGGCCGACTGCGCGTCGAGGAAGGTCTTGCGCTCGCGTGCGGCGGTGAGTTCGTCCAGCGCCGCGAGATTCACAGCACCCAGCGCCTGGATCTCGCGGTGCATGCGGTCGATCTCGCCTTGCAGGCCCGTCAGGCGCACATTGCCTTCGGTGATGCTCTGCGCCACCGCGGCCAGATCCGCCTGCGCTTCTGCGAGCTGCTGGCTGTACTGCTCCACCCCCAGGCGCGCGGCCTGTTCCTTGAGCTGGAAGTCCGTGATGCGCTGGCGCAGCGGGTCGAGCTCGCGCTCCAGCTTCAGGCGGTGCTCGTCGCTCGCGCGCAGCTTCATCGTGAGGTCGTCGTACTGGCTGCGCAGGGCGCCCAGGGTCTGCTCGCGTTCGAGCTTGACGGCCAGCACATTCTGCAGCCCGGCCTGGGCCGCGGCGTCGCTCAGGCGGGCCAGTTCTTCGGCGGCCCGCTGCTCTTCGTCGGCGAGCGACTTTTCCTGTGAGGCCGCGGTTTCCAGCGAACGCTGCAGCTCTCCCTGACGGGCCTGCAGGCTGCGCAGGGCGAAGGTGGCCTCCTGCGCGCTGCGCTCCAGCGAGCGCTGCTGCTCGCGCGCCGCATTCAAGGCGCGCTCGGCATCGATCACCTTGTCGTCGAACTGGGCGTGGCGCTCCTGGCTGTCGGCGAGCATCATGTCCAGCTCTTCGAAACGGGCCTCGGCCGTCACACGACGCTCCTGCAGATCTTCCAGCTGGGCATCCACCTCGGCCAGATCGGAAGCGATCTGCTCGCTGCGCGCGCGGGTCTGTTCGGCGAGTTGCGTCAGACGCAGGGCCTCGACCTGCAGCTCGTGGGCCTTGCCGCGTGTTTCGGCGCCTTCGCGGCGCGCGCTCACGAGCCGCTGCGAAGCATCGCTGTAGGCGGCTTCGGCGCGTACGAGCGCGGTCCGGGCCTGCTCGGCGATCAGCGCCTGGGCCCGCAGCTCTTTCTCAAGGTGTTCAATTTCCTGCGCGCGCGCCAGCAGGCCGGCCTGCTCGCTGTCGGGTGCGTAGAAGCTCACGCTGTGGGCACTGACCCCGTGGCCGCTGGGTACGTAGATCACTTCGCCGGCCTGCAGCTGGGCGCGCTGCGCCATCGCTTCGTCCAGGCTGGCCGCCGTCAGGCAACCCTGCAACCAGTCACCCAGCAGGGCCTTCTGCCCGGCGTCGTTCAGGCGCAGCCAGTCGGCCAGGGGCTTGAGCCCGCTGCCGCTGGCGGTGCCCGAAGCCACGGCAGACGGGCTGTAAAACGCGAGCTTCGCGGGCGGGGCATCGTTGCCGAACGAGCGCACCATCTCCAGCCGCGACACCTCGAGCGCGCCCAGGCGCTCTCGCAGCGCGGCTTCGAGCGCGTTTTCCCAGCCGGTCTCGATGTGGATGCGGCTCCACAGGCCCTGCAGGCTATCGAGCCCGTGCTTGGCCAGCCAGGGCTGGAGCTTGCCGTCGGTCTTGACCTTCTCCTGCAGCGCCTTGAGCGCTTCCATGCGGGCCGACAGGTCGGCCTGTTTCGCGGATTCCTGGTTCACCGCCTGCTGGGCGGCGCGGCGGTCATCGTCGAGCTGGGGCACGCTGTCCTGCAGCTCGTGCAGCACCGCGTCGGCCAGTTCGGCGGCTTCCTGCGCCACCACCAGCTGGCTCTGCGCGTCGAGCAGGCGGGCCTCGTCGGGCGCGGCCAGGGCGTTGCGGTCGGCGGCCAGGCGTTCGCGGCGCTGGTTGAGCTGGCGGCTCTGTTCTTCGATGTTGCGCTGTTCGGCGGCCAGCACCTGGATCTGCTGCTGCACCTGTGTGACGCTGCCACGCTGTTCGTTGGCGCGGTTCTGCGCCTGGCGCAGGCCGTCTTCCAGCGCGGGCAGGGCCGCGCCCTGCTCTTCGCCCTGGGCGGCGAGCACCACCGACTTTTCTTCAGCCTCGACCATGGCTTCGGCCAGCTGCTCCAGCTCCACGCCGGCGTCCTGGCTGCGCGTGGTCCACGAGGCCATCTGTTCCTTCAACTGCACCAGCCGCTGTTCGACCCGGGTGCGGCCTTCGATCACGAAGCGGATCTCGGCCTCCAGCTTGCCCACCTCGGCACTGGCTTCGTAGAGCTTGCCCTGGGCCTGGTTGACCTGGTCGCCCGCGGCGTAGTGCGCCTGGCGGATGGTTTCCAGCTCGGACTCGACCCGGCGCAGGTCGGCGGTGCGCGACTCCAGGTCGTTCAGCGCCTGGGCCGCATCGGTCTTGACCTTGATCTGGTCGGCTTCGGCCTCGCTGCGTTTCAAGAACCAGAGCTGGTGCTGCTTGAGCGTGGCGCCGGCCTGCAGGGTGTTGTAACGCGCAGCGACCTCGGCCTGCTTTTCCAGCTTGTCGAGATTGGCGTTGAGTTCGCGCAGGATGTCTTCGACCCGGGTGAGGTTTTCGCGTGTATCGGCCAGGCGGTTGGCCGTTTCGCGGCGGCGTTCCTTGTATTTGGAGACCCCGGCGGCTTCTTCGAGGAACAGGCGCAGCTCTTCGGGCTTGCTCTCGATGATGCGGCTGATCGTGCCCTGGCCGATGATGGCGTAGGCGCGCGGGCCGAGGCCGGTGCCGAGGAACACGTCCTGCACGTCGCGGCGGCGCACCGGCTGGTTGTTGATGTAGTAGCTGCTGGTGCCGTCGCGCGTAAGCACGCGCTTGACGGCGATTTCCAGGAACTGGCCCCACTGGCCACCCGCGCGGTGGTCCGCGTTGTCAAACACCAGCTCGACGCTGGAGCGGCTGGCCGGCTTGCGGTTGTTGGTGCCGTTGAAGATCACGTCCTGCATGGACTCGCCACGCAGCTCGGACGCCTTGCTCTCGCCCAGCACCCAGCGCACCGCGTCCATGATGTTGGACTTGCCGCAGCCGTTGGGCCCCACCACGCCCACCAGTTGCCCGGGCAGCATGAAGTTGGTCGGCTCGGCGAAGGACTTGAAGCCCGATAACTTGATCGAATTGAGGCGCACGGGAATTCGGTCGCGGGAAGCTAACTGTTTGATTTGTAACGATAATCCTCCCCCGAGCGGGGCCGGACCGCAAGCCGCATGATACCGTGTCCGCCTGGCCTTGAGCCCGCCCCGAGGGGGCCTGAAGCGGCCTTGGGATAATCGGCGCCATGAATCCCAAGTTGTCCCTCCTGCAGCCCTACCCGTTCGAGCGGCTGCGCCAGCTGTTTGCGGGCATCACGCCCAACCCGGCCTACCGCCCGATCAGCCTGGGCATCGGCGAACCCAAACACGCCACACCCCAGATGCTCAAGGACGCGCTGGCCGCCGCGTTGGACACGGGTCTGACCGGCTACCCCGCCACCGCCGGCGAGCCAGCGCTGCGCGAAGCCTGTGCGGCCTGGCTGCAGCGGCGCTACGGCGTCACCGTGAGCCCCGCCAACCAGGTGTTGCCGGTGAACGGTTCGCGCGAGGCGCTGTTTGCCTTCGCCCAGACGGTGCTGGACCCGACCCAAGCCGGTGCCACGCTGGTGTTTCCCAATCCGTTCTATCAGATCTACGAAGGCGCGGCCCTGCTGGGTGGCGCCCAGCCGTACTACGTGCCCAGCGTGCCGTCGCGCAACTTCGCGGTGGACTGGGACAGCGTGCCGGAAGACGTCTGGGCCCGCACGCAGCTCATCTTCGTCTGCTCGCCCGGCAACCCGACCGGCGCCGTGATGCCGCTGGAGGAGTGGAAAAAGCTGTTCGAACTGAGCGACCGCCACGGCTTCGTGATCGCCTCCGACGAGTGCTACTCCGAAATCTACTTCCGCGACGAACCGCCGCTGGGTGGGCTGGAAGCGGCGGTGAAGCTCGGACGCACCGACTTCAAGAACCTCATGATGTTCACCAGCCTGTCCAAGCGCAGCAACGTGCCCGGGTTGCGCAGCGGTTTTGTGGCCGGAGATGCGGCGCTGATCAAGGCCTTCCTGCTCTACCGCACCTACCACGGTGGCGCCATGAGTCCGGCGGTGCAGGCCGCCAGCGTGGCGGCCTGGGGCGACGAAGACCATGTCATCGACAACCGCCGGCAATACCGGGAAAAGTTTGCCCAGGTCACGCCGCTGCTGGCCTCGGTGATGGAGGTGGCGTTGCCCGACGCGGCGTTCTACCTCTGGGCCGGCGTTCCTGAGGCCTTCAATCACCGGATTCCGGGCCTGAGCGCCGACGAAGCGTTCGCCCGCGAGTTGCTGGCTCAATACAATGTGACGGTTCTGCCCGGCAGCTACCTGGCTCGCGAGGCCCAGGGTGTCAATCCGGGCCGCAGCCGGGTGCGCATGGCCCTGGTGGCCGAACCCGCCGAATGCCTGGAAGCCGCCGGCCGCATCGTCGAGTTCCTTTCGCCTCGCGCCTGAGACCCCTTTTCGTTCCATCCATCTTTTCCTGACCGTCCGAGACAACATGACCCAACAACTGCAAACCCTGATCGACAACGCCTGGGACCAGCGCGCCGACCTGTCTCCCTCCTCCGCACCCAAGGAAGTGCTGGACGCCGTGGAGCACGTGATCAGCGAACTCAACACCGGCAAGCTGCGCGTGGCCACCCGCGAAGGCGTGGGCCAGTGGACGGTGCACCAGTGGATCAAGAAAGCCGTGCTGCTGTCGTTCCGCCTGAAAGACAACGAGATGATGGGCAGTGGCGACCTGGCCTTCTACGACAAGGTGCCCACCAAGTTCGCCCACCTGAGCGAAGCCGAGATGAAGGCCACCGGCGTGCGCGTGGTGCCACCGGCCGTGGCCCGCCGCGGCAGCTTCATCGCCAAGGGCGCGATCCTGATGCCCAGCTACGTGAACATCGGCGCCTACGTCGATGAAAACACCATGGTCGACACCTGGGCCACGGTGGGCTCCTGCGCCCAGATCGGCAAGAACGTGCACCTGTCCGGTGGCGTCGGCATCGGTGGCGTGCTGGAGCCACTGCAGGCCGGCCCCACCATCATCGAAGACAACTGCTTCATCGGCGCCCGCTCCGAGGTGGTCGAAGGCGTGGTGATCGAAGAAAACTCGGTGATCTCCATGGGCGTCTACATCGGCCAGAGCACCCCGATCTACGACCGGACGACCGACACCGTGAGCTACGGTCGCGTGCCGTCTGGCTCGGTGGTAATCAGCGGCAGCCTGCCCAAGGACGGCGGCAAATACAGCCTGTACGCGGCCATCATCGTCAAGCGCGTGGACGCGCAGACGCGATCGAAGACCAGCCTGAACGACTTGTTGAGGGATTGAATTTGACCCACCCCCGTCGCTGCGCTCCGCCCCTCAAGGGGCAACACCTGCGGACTGGCAAAGCCAGATCCACGGTGTTCTGGGCTTGTGCACGGTCGCCGGATACGTATCTGTTTTTTTTCTCCTGTTAAGGACATGGCATGAGCAGCGGAACGATGGAGCGCATCCTGCGCCTGATGGCTGAGAAGAAGGCTTCGGACGTGTACCTGTCGGCGCATGCGCCGGCCATGATCAAGATCAACGGGCAGACGCTGCCGATCAACAGCCAGGTGATGCCGCCGGAGGCGCCGCTGAACCTGCTGTCCGAGATCGTGCCGGCCACGCGCATCGAGGAGTTGCGGGATACCGGGGAACTCAACATGGCCGTGCCGCTGGAGGGCGTGGGCAACTTCCGCATCAGTGCGATGCGCCAGCGCAGCACCTACGCCGTGTGCCTGCGCTACGTCCCGGGCGATGTGCCTTCGCTGGACTCCCTGAACGTGCCGCCCGTGCTGTCGGATCTGGTGATGGAGAAGCGGGGCCTGGTGTTGATGGTCGGTGCCACGGGCGCTGGCAAGACCACCACGCTGGCGGCCATGATCGACCTGCGCAACGAGCTGAACACCGGCCACATTCTCACCATCGAGGACCCGATCGAATACGTCTACCGCAACAAGAAGTCGGTCGTCAACCAGCGTGAAATCGGTCCCGACACCGCTTCGCTGCAAGTCGGCCTGAAGAACGCGCTGCGCCAGGCGCCCGACGTGATCCTGATCGGCGAGATCCGCGACCGCGAAACCATGTCGGCCGCCATCGCCTACGCGCAGTCGGGTCACCTGTGTCTGGCCACGCTGCACGCCAACAACAGCTACCAGGCACTCAACCGCATCCTGAGCTTCTACCCGGTCGAAGTGCGTCCCACCATGCTCGGCGACCTGGCCGCCGCGCTGCGCGCCATCGTCTCGCAGCGCCTGCTGCGCACCCACACGGGCGGCCGTGTGCCCGCCGTGGAGGTGATGCTCAACACCGCGCTGATCGCCGACCTGATCCAGAAAGCCGATTTCTCCGGCGTACGCGAGGCCATGGAAAAATCGTTGGCCGTGGGCTCGCAGAGCTTCGAGCAGGACCTGGCCCGGCTGGTGCGCGACGGCATCGTCTCGCGCAACGAGGGCCTGGCCCACGCCGACTCGCCCAACAACCTGTTGTGGCGCCTGCAGAACGACTTCAACGCCTCCAAGTCCAACCTGGACGCCAAGCCGTCTGATGACGACCAGAGCGACAACGCCACATTCACCGAGTTCTCGCTCGACGTCAAATTCTGATGACCGCCACCCTGCGCCTGACCGAAGAACTGATCGCACGCCCCTCGGTCACGCCGCTGGACGAAGGCTGTCAGGCCCTGATCGCCGACCGCCTGCGAGCACTGGGTTTTGTCTGTGAAACCATCGAAAGCGGCCCGGCCGATTTCCGCGTGACCAACCTCTGGGCGCGCCTGGGCACGGGCCAGCAGCCCACCCTGGTCTGGGCGGGCCACACCGACGTGGTGCCCACCGGCCCGCTGGACGCCTGGGGCAGCGACCCCTTCGTGCCTTCGCACCGCGACGGCAAGCTTTTTGGCCGCGGCGCCAGCGACATGAAAACCTCGCTCGCCGCCATGGTGGTGGCCTGCGAAGAATTCGTGGCTTCCAACCCCCAGCCGCCCATCGACATCGCCTTCCTGCTGACCAGCGACGAAGAGGGCCCGGCGAACGACGGCACGGTGATCGTCTGCGACAAGCTGCGCCAACGCGGCGAACGCCTGGACTGGTGCATCGTCGGCGAGCCCACCTCGGTCGAGCGCACGGGCGACATGATCAAAAATGGCCGCCGCGGCACCATGAGCGGCAAGCTCACGGTCAAGGGCATTCAGGGCCACATCGCCTACCCGCAACTGGCGAAGAACCCGATCCACATGGTCGCCCCGGCCCTGGCCGAACTCGCCGCGACGGTCTGGGACATGGGCAACGCCTACTTCCCTCCCACCACCTGGCAGGTGAGCAACATCCACGGTGGCACGGGCGCGAGCAACGTGATCCCCGGCACCGTGATGATCGACTTCAACTTCCGCTTCTCCACCGAGTCCACACCCGAAGGCCTGCAGCAGCGCGTGGTCGACATCCTGCAGCGCCACGGCCTGCAGGCGGGCGCCGACCACGACCTCACCTGGACCATCGGCGGGCGACCGTTTCTGACCCAGCCCGGCACGCTGGTGGACGCCGTGCGCTCCGCCATCCAGACCGAGACCGGCGTAGAAACCCAGCTCTCCACCACCGGGGGCACCAGCGACGGCCGCTTCATCGCCCAGATCTGCCCCCAGGTGATCGAACTCGGCCCGCCGAACGCCACCATCCACAAGATCGACGAACACGTGGCCGTGGCCGACATCGAGCCCCTGAAGAACATCTACCGCCGCGTGCTTCACAACCTCGCCCAACAGCAGGCCTGCGCGCGCTGAACCCATGACTCTGCAAGACCTGCTCGCCGGGGCCACGGCACGCCTCGAAGCCGCCCATCTGGCCTATGGCCACGGCACCACCAACGCCCGCGACGAAGCCGCCTGGCTCGTGCTGTGGCAACTTCACCTGCCGCTGGACGGCGACCTGGAGGAGATGGCCGAAACGCCCGTCTCTGACGAAGATGCGCTGGCCGTGGCCGAGCTGATCACACGCCGCATCGAGACCCGCCAACCGGCAGCCTACCTCACGCACGAAGCCTGGCTGCAGGGGGTGCCGTTTTATGTGGATCAGCGCGCCATCGTGCCGCGCAGCTTCATCGCAGAGCTGATCGCCGACGGCGGCTTCGACGCCTGGCTGGGCGAACACACGACCCGCGTGCTGGACCTGTGCACCGGCAACGGCAGTCTCGCCGTGCTGGCGGCCCTGGCCTGGCCGCAGGTGCAAGTGACCGGCGCCGACCTTTCCACCGATGCGCTGGCGGTAGCCCGCATCAACGTCGACCAGCACGGCCTGCAGGACCGGATCACGCTCATCGAGTCCGACGGGCTCAAAGCCTGCCCAGGCCCCTGGGATCTGGTGCTGTGCAACCCGCCCTATGTCAACGCACAGAGCATGCACGCCCTGCCCGCCGAATACCGCGCCGAGCCGGCGCTCGCGCTGGCGGGCGGTGTCGACGGCATGGACTTCATCCGCACCCTCTTGCACGACCTGCCCTCGCGCCTGTCGCCCCACGGCGTGCTGGTGCTCGAAATCGGCAACGAACGCGAACACTTCGAAGCCGCGTTCCCGCAACTCGAATCCGTGTGGCTGTCCACCAGCGCTGGCGACGACCAGGTCCTTCTTCTCACTTCCGATTCCCTTTCGGCACTGGCTTCCCAGCCAACGCCCCGCCCATGATCACACTGAAAAACCTGGTCCTTCGTCGTGGCACGAAGGTCCTGCTCGATGGCGCTTCCGCCACCATCAACCCCGGCGAAAAAGTCGGCCTCGTGGGTCGCAACGGTGCCGGCAAGTCCAGCCTGTTCGGCCTGCTCAACAAGACGCTGCACGAGGACAAGGGGGACTTCTATGTGCCCGCCCAGTGGCGCATGGCCCAGGTCGCGCAGGACATGCCCGAGACCGACATGCCCGCCACGCAGTTCGTCATCGAAGGCGACGTGACCCTGCTCGCCGCGCAGCAGGAAGTGACCGCATCGGAAGAAAGCAACGATGGCGAGCGCATGGCCCACGCCTACATGGCGCTGCACGACGCGGGCGCACACGATGCGCCGGCCCGCGCGCAGGCGCTCATCCTGGGCCTGGGTTTCCGCACCGACGAACTCGACAACCCGGTCAACAGCTTCTCCGGCGGCTGGCGCATGCGCCTGCAACTCGCGCGTGCACTGATGTGCCCGAGCGACCTGCTGCTGCTCGACGAACCCACCAACCACCTGGATCTGGACGCCCTGGTCTGGCTGGAAGCCTGGCTCAAGCGCTACGAAGGCACCATGCTCGTGATCAGCCACGACCGCGAGTTCCTTGATGCCGTCACCGACGTCACCATCCACATCGAACGCGCCCAGCTCACGCGCTACGGTGGCAACTACAGCAAGTTCGAAGACATGCGCGCCGAGCAGATGGCGCTGCAGGCCACGGCGTACTCCAAGCAGCAGGACAAGGTCGCGCACCTGCAGAAATTCATCGCCCGCTTCAAGGCCAAGGCCAGCAAGGCCAAGCAGGCGCAAAGCCGGGTCAAGGCGCTGGAGCGCATGGAGAAAATCGGCCCGGTGCTGGCCGACGCCGACTTCACCTTCGAATTCAGCGAGCCGCAGAACCTGCCCAACCCCATGCTGGCCATGAACGAGGTGAGCTTTGGCTATCCGCCACCCGCCGCGGGCGGCGAACCGATCACCATCGTGCGCAACGTCAGCCGCTCTGTGCTGGCCGGGCAGCGCATCGGCATCCTCGGGGCCAACGGCCAGGGCAAGTCCACCGTGGTGAAGACCATCGCGCGCGACCTGAAGGCCATCAGCGGCGAGATCATTGAGGGCAAGGGACTGAACATCGGCTACTTCGCCCAGCAGGAACTGGACGTGCTGCGTCCGGCCGACACCCCGCTGGAGCACATGATCCGCTTGGTGCGCGAGTGCACGGCGCAGGGCCGCCTGAGCGGCCAGGCCACGCGCGAGCAGGATCTGCGCAGCTTCCTCGGCAGCTTCAACTTCACCGGCGACCAGGTGAAGCAGGCGGTCGGCAGCATGAGCGGCGGCGAGAAGGCGCGCCTGGTGCTGTGCATGATCGTCTGGCAGCGCCCCAACCTGCTGCTGCTCGACGAACCCACCAACCACCTGGACCTCGCCACACGCGAAGCGCTGTCGATGGCGCTCAACGAATTCGAAGGCACCGTCATGCTGGTCAGCCACGACCGTGCCCTGCTGCGCGCCGTGTGCGACGAATTCTGGCTGGTTTCCCGTGGCGGCATTGCACCGTTTGACGGCGATCTGGACGACTACCAGCGCTACCTGCTAGACATGGCCAAACAGTCACGAGAAGCGCAGCGCCAGGAGCAGAAAGACCTGCAGCGGGGCAACGCGGCGGCACCCGCTGTGGAGGCCGCGGCCGCGCCGGCCCCCGCGGCCAACCGCAGTTCCGAACAGCGCAAGCAGGATTCCCAACGCCGCCAGCAGCTCACCGAGCAGTTGCGCCCGTTGAAGAAAGAGCTGGAGCACAACGAAAAACGCACCGCCGCATTGAACTTGCAGAAAAACCAGCTGGAGGCCCGCCTGAGCCAGCCCGCGAATCCCAAGGACATGGCCGATGCGGGGCGCGAGCTCAAAGCGGTGAACGATGAGATCGAAGCGCTGGAACTGCGCTGGCTGGACCTCACCGAACAGATCGAAGGCGCCAGCGCCAACGGGTGACAAGCGCTCGTTCTGTATGCGGAATGCACGGCGCAGTGACGGCGTTCACAGGCAGGCGTGCAGCAAGGGAGCGGTGAGAGCGGAAAAGCGGGCTTGACGCTACAGTGGGACCCTCCATTGTCCAACCCGGCACATCGAAAGGCAGTCCGCACATGTCCATCCTGATCACTCTCTTCATTGGCCTGATCGCAGGCTTCGTCGCCCGCGCCATCAAACCCGGCGACGACAACATGGGCTGGATCATGACCGCCTTGCTGGGTGTGGCAGGCTCATTCCTCGCGAGCTATGGGGGTGCCGCGCTGGGCCTCTACGCCCCGGGACAAGCCGCGGGATTCATCGCCTCGGTGGTGGGCGCCGTGATCCTGCTGGTGGTCGTTGGCCTGATCCGGAAGAAGTGAGCCGTCGACCGTGCGGTGTTTCACCGTAGGCCTTTCAGGTGGTCCAGCACGGTTCGAAAAACGCGCAGGAATCGCTCCTTCAGCCGGCCTCGATCTGACCGAGCAGGTGCTCGATATCGCCGTACAGCGCATGGCCGCTCAGCAGCCGGTCGCCTGACGCGCTGTGCACCACCAGGGCCGGTACACCCTGCACGCCCAGCAACCGCATCACGCGGCGCGCTTGGCCCAGACGCGCCGCGTTGCGCTCCATCAGCTCGGCGTCGGCCGCCGCCAGCCGGTCGGCCGCTGCATCCAGACCCAGACCGCGCAGCAGCACGCCGACCACCAGGGCATTCCCGGTGTCCAGACCGTCCACGTAGCGGGCCTCCTGAAACGTCTTCAACGCGTCAAGTTCGCGCTGCGGTTCGGTCAATGACACCGCGATGAGGGCCAGTGTCATGGCCGCCGAATCGAAGGGGCTGCCGCGGCGGCCCAGCACGTTCTGGCGGTAAGCCTCGGTGAAGCGCTGGCCCGTGAGTTGGGCGATGCGCAGGTCGTTCGACCAGGCGAACTCGGCAAAGGCCGCATCCATGTGGCGGCCACCATCGGCAAACAGCCCCGTCGGTGCCAGTTCCAGCGTGATTCCGCTGTGCTGCCCCAGCTTTTGCACCGCGGGCGAAGCGCCATAGCACCAACCGCACAAGGGATCGAACAGGTATGTGATGGTGGTGCTCATGGTTTATCTCCTCACCACTTCATTTCGCCCTTGTTGACCTTGGCGCCGATGTCCAGCGACAAGGCGCCATCCGTCACCTGCGGGTAGGCTTTCTTCATGGCGTCGATCAGTTCGGCGCTGCCCTTGCTGGCGGCCAGGTTCTTCTCGAAGGTCTGCAGGTAGTCCTTGGTGAAGGTGATGGCGCTGGCGTCCACGGCGGAGCCGGCCTTCATGTGGCCGGGCACCACCAGCTCGGGTTTGAGCGCGGCCATTTCGTCCAGCTGGGCCACCCAGGCGGCGCGCTCGGCGGCGCTTTGCGTGTCGGCGGTCCAGACGTGCATGTTGCCGAAGACACCGATGTCACCCACCACGGCCTTGATCGACGGGATCCAGGCGTAGGGACGGTGGGCCAGCAGGCCTTGCGTACCACGGATCTCGATGGTCTGGCCTTCCAGCTTCAGGCTGTTGCCTTCCAGCGCGCGCGGTGCCACGGGTTTGTGCGGTGCGTTGGCGCCCATCTTGGGACCCCAGAACGCCACCTTGCCCGCCATCTTGGCGTTGAGTTTTTCCAGCACGGCGGGCGTGCTCACCACGTCGGCCTGGGGGAAAATTTCCTTGAGCGTTTCGACACCGAAGTAATAGTCCGGGTCGGCCTGGCTCACGTAAATGGTGGTGAGCTGCTTGCCGCTGTCGAGCACGTTGGCAGCGATGCGCAGCGCGTCGGCGCGGGTGAAGCCGGCGTCGATCACCATGGCCTCTTTTTCGCCGTAGACCAGGGTCGAGTTGACGTTGAAGCTGTTGCCGGCGGCGTTGTAGACCTTGACGGTCAGCGGCTGGGCGGCCTGGGCGCTGGTGAAGGCGATGGCCAGCGAGGCGGCGATGACGGTGGTGCGGGTCATGGAAGGCTCCTGTGGGATGTGTTTAAGGTGGCACTGTTCAGCGCTGGAACGAACTGTAATTTCAATATCCGAACAGATAAACCGCATAATTCGGCCATATATGTTTCAAAAACAGAGCAAATCATGGACCGGTTGACCGCCATGCGCGTGTTTGTGGCGGTGACCGAGAGCGGCAGCTTCAGCGCCACGGCCGACAAGCTGGAGATGTCGCGCGCCATGGTCACGCGCCATGTGGGCGCGCTGGAGCAGTGGCTGGGTGCGCGCCTGCTGCAGCGCACCACGCGCAGCGTCACGCTCACGGATGCCGGAGAGACCTGCCTGCGCCGCAGCCAGCAGATGCTGGCGCTGATGGACGACGTGGAGCAGGAAACCAGCTGCCACGACACGGCGCTGCGCGGGCAGCTGCGGGTGACCTGCAGCGTTTCCCTCGCTTACGCGCAGATGGCGGCCGCACTGGCCAATTTCCTGAAGCAACACCCGCAGCTCAAGATCGACCTGAACGCCAGCGAGGGCGCGCTCAACCTGGTGGAGGCGCGCATCGACCTGGCCATCCGCATCAGCGCGGAGCCCGACCCCACGCTGATCGGCCGGGTGCTGGCGCCCTGCGCTTCGGTGCTGGTGGCCTCCCCCGCCTACCTTGCCGCGCACGGCGTGCCGAAGACACCATCCGACCTGGAAACCCACCAATGCCTGAGCTTTGCCAACTTCGGCAGGAGCACCTGGACGCTCAACCGGGGCGAAGAACTTTGCCAGGTCGGCGTGCGCAGCCAGCTCAGCGCCAACGAGGCCACCGCTTTGCTGCAGGCCGCCCTGGCGGGTGGCGGCGTGGCCCTGCAACCGACCTACCTGGCCAATCCGCACCTGGCCGATGGCACGCTCGTGGCGGTGCTGCCCGACTGGCAACCGCCTGACATGGCGATCTATGCGCTCTACCCGTCACGCAAGCACTTGTCGCCTGCCGTGCGCGCCCTGCTGGATTTTCTGGTGCAACGGTTTGCCACCCCGCGCTGGTAGCACTGCGCGAATCTGGCTTTTTGGCGGGTGCACTCAAGATAAAACTGGCACGGGCTGGTGACGCGACCAGAAATGAAAAAGCCTGCTACCGAATCAGTAGCAGGCTTTTCAACTCCCGCGAGGGGAATCTGGTGGGACGTGCGGGGGTCGAACCCACGACAAACGGATTAAAAGTCCGCTGCTCTACCAACTGAGCTAACGTCCCAACATACAAAAAAACATCAACGACAAACTGAATGCGAGACCCCAGATACCAGCGTCTGGTGGGGCGTGAGTGACTCGAACACTCGACCTACGGATTAAGAGTCCGCTGCTCTACCAACTGAGCTAACGCCCCATCTGGCCCCGCAAAGTTGGCTTTCACTACATCGCCAAGCCTCAAATTATAGCGTTATTTTCGAGCTGTTTTCAAGGCTCGCAGGACTTTTTGAAAAGCTCGCGATCGCGTTCATCAAGGCCCCTGCCGCAGCCATGCCGAAACTGGCGGTCACACTCACGGCCGATCCATAACCATGGCAATTCAACGATCCGTCTGCCGCGGCAGCCAGTGCACACGATGCATCGGGCGGCGACACAGCCTCACGGCTGAACACACAGCTCACGCCCATGGGACCGTTGCGAGCACCATCATGGTGTTTGCGCAACTGGTAGCGCAACTGCGCCAACAAGGGGTCGTGCGTGACAACGGCCAGATCGGCCACTTCCATCGCATGAGCCAGTCGCTTTCCACCCGCGGCTCCGACGGTCACGAACGGCAGCCTGTTGCCCACGGCCCAGGCGGCCAGCCTTGTCTTGGCCCGCATCTGGTCACAGGCATCGATGAGCCCGGTGGGTCGCATGCTCGCCTCGCCCCGTGCACCATCCAGCAGCATGGGCCAGTTTTCTGGCGTCACAAACTCCTCGATCACGTCCACCACACAGGCCGGGTGGTACATCGCGATGCGCTCGCGCATGGCCAGTGCCTTGCTCTGCCCCAAGGTAGCGTCCAGGGCATGAATCTGGCGGTTGATGTTGGATTCGGACACATGGTCCAGATCGATCAGGGTGAGGCGTCGAACGCCACTGCGTGCCAAGGCTTCGACGGACCACGATCCGACACCGCCGATGCCAACCACCACCACGTGTGCGTCAAAGATGCGTTGGGAGCCTTCCTGGCCATAGAGCCGGCGCAAACCTCCGAAGCGGCGTTCAAAATCGGGGGGCATGACAGGCTCGGTCGTTCCGTTCTGATCACTCACTCACGCTCCAGCAACCAGAGCTGAAAGCGCACACCGGCCATGGCGCCGAGCACGATGCCCACCACCGCGATGGCGCTGGTGAGGCTCAACGTGGACAACCCAGAAAGACCCTGGCCCACGGTGCACCCCAAAGCTGTCACCCCCCCAACGCCCATGCAGAACGCACCCCCCATGTGCAAAGCGGTGTCTTGCGTGCTGCGAAAACCCTCCCAGCGAAAACTGCCCCCCAGCCAGGCCTGTGCAAAGGCGCCGACCACCACGCCCGCCACGGTGACCACGCCGAGGGTCAGCACGTTGGACTTGTCGCTGAAGAGAATCAGCCAGTCCAGGGCGTAGGCCATGGGTGCGGTGAAGGTCAGGGACTCCATGCGCCCGGTGTTGGTGGCGAGATACATCGATTCCAGCGTTTCCGGATGCTCGGCCACAAACGCCATGTGACCGCTGACCCACCACATCGCAGCGATCACCAGCCCCAGACCCACACCACCCAGCAGGTTGTTGGCGCTGCGGAAATCTTCGTCCATCAAGGCCCAGACAACCAGCGCGCCGCCCAGGATCAATGCGGCCAGCAGACCTGCGGTGCCAGATTCCAGCCCCAGGGCTGCAGACATCCACATCGGCAGCGTGCCACCCGCCGCGATATCAAAGGCCACCAGGTCAACGGTGTTGACACGCAGCACCGCGAGCACGCCGCGCAACGTGGCATATGCGGCAAAGCCCATGACAAAGAAGACCACCAGTGACTTCAGGCTGCCAGCCCCGATGCGCACCAGCGTCTTGCTGCCACACCCCGAAGCCAGCACCATGCCAAAGCCGAACAGGGTGCCCCCCACGATGGCGGACAGCCAGATGATGCGGCCAGACCCGTAGATGGTCTGACTGGTGTCGATCCAGCCCAGCCAGCCCATGAAGTAAAAGCCGATCGACGCCACCCCCACCGCCATGCCCCACATGCGCATGCGCGTCCAGGCCCCCATGTTGATGATGTCGCTGATGGCGCCCATGGTGCAAAACTGGGTGCGCTGGGCAATAAAACCAAACACCACCGAAACCGCGAAGGCGGCCCAGAGAACTTGGGTATGCAGTGTTTGAATATCGGCGATGTCCATCATGGCCGACATTGTAGGAGGAGCCCTCCGGTCGCCCGGACCGGAAGGCCATCTGCACAAACCCGCCGCGATCAGCGCAGGCGGGCGAGGCGCTCGCGACCGGCCGCTGCGGCCTCGGATCGGGGATGGACCTTGATCAGGTTTTCCAGCGTGCGCCGTGCGGCCTTGCTGTCTTTGAGCTCGATCTGGCTGTTGGCCATGGCCAGCAAAGCCTCGGGCGTGCGGGGATGATCGGGGAACTGGGTCGCCAGACGGCGGTGGCTCTCGATCGACTCCTTGTAGGCACGGTTGGCGTACTGGGCGTTGCCCAACCAGTACAGCACGGATGGCGTGTAGCCGCTGTCGGGATAGCGGCGCAACAAGCCCGCATACCCCGCAGCGGCCGGACCGAACTCCGAACGGCGCAGCAGCTCCATGGTCGCGTCGAAGTCGCGCTTTTCCTCGGGTGAAGCCGTGAACTCGCGGCCATCCAGAGAGACGGGCACCGGTTCAACCTGACGCAAGCGGGCATCCACGCCGGCCTGTGCATCTTTCTGTTGACGCTGAAGCTCGGAAACTTCACGCGCCAGTTGCTCGTTCTGCCCACGCAGCCGCGCGATCTCGCTACTCAACTGTTCGTTCTGGTTGGACAGTTCCAGCAGGCTGCGCTGGGTCGTGGCCTGGCTGTCCCTCACCTCCTGGGCCATGCGAGACAAGCTGGCGGCCGTCGACTGGCTATGGGTATCGAACTTGTTGCGCAACTCGATGATGGCCTTGCGCGCCTCATCGTCGTCAAACAGGGCGTGCGCCTGCAAAGGCCACAGGCTACCGACCAGCAGGGCCGCGGCACTCAGGAGCGAGGGAACAGAACGGTTCATCAGGAACATCGGTTCAACGGTAGGTCAGTTCCACCCGGCGGTTCTTGGCGTAGGAAGCTTCGTCCATGCCCAGTGCCGCGGGTTTTTCTTCACCGAAACTCACAGGCTCCATCTGCGACTCGCTCACGCCCATCAGGGAAAGCGAGCGGCGCACTGCTTCGGCACGTTTCTGACCAAGTGCGAGGTTGTATTCACGACCACCGCGCTCGTCGGTGTGGCCTTCCAGTGCGATCTTGCGGCTGCTGTTGGCCTTCAGGTAACGTGCGTTGGCTTCCAGTGTTGCGGCGTATTCGCCACGCACTTCGAAGCTGTCGTAATCGAAGTACACCACGCGGGCCATGGCCTCGGGTTGTTGCGAATCCATGGAAGGCACTTCCACGCCCGAGACGCCGCGGGGGTCCACGCCGCTTCCGGCTCCGCCTTGACCCGCCTGCCCGGCCGCACCACCGGTGCGGTCTTCAACGGGCACATCGTCGAGTTTGACGCTGGAGCCGCAGGCGGCCAGCGAGGCGACGACCAGCAGGCCGGCGAAACGGTTCAGCCACACGCGGCTGCCGCGCTGGACGGTGGATGGAGCTGGTTTGAATTTGTTGTTCATGGGTGTATCCCTTTCTGGGCAGGTTTGAATGGAGGAAGGAAGCAGTGCGGAGGGCTTCGAGGTCAGCGGGCAAACGGGCCCCATTCGGGCTCGCGAATGTCTCCCCCGGCACTGGCAAGGCGGGTCTTGATGCGCCCATCCACTGTGCTGGTCATGAGGGCCTCCTGCCCGCGGTCACGGGTGGCGTAGATGATCAGTCGGCTGTTGGGCGAAAAACTGGGGCTTTCGTCGGCACTGGTTTCGCTCAGTGCCGTGACATTGCCCGAGGCCAGCTCCATGACGTGAAGGCGGAACGCACCACCAACACGCGAGATGAAGGCCAGCCAGCGGCCATCCGGGCTGGGCGCCGGCGAAATGTTGTAGTTGCCCGTGAAGGTCACACGCTGCGGATTCGCGCCCTGCACCCCCATGCGGTAGATCTGCGGTGAACCACCCCGGTCACTGACGAAGAAGATGCTGTTGCCGTCGGCGCTGAAAACGGGTTCGGTGTCGATGCTGCCCGACTGGGTCAGGCGGCGCGGTGCGCTGCCGTTGGCGTCCATGGCGTAGATCTGCGCATTGCCGGAGATTGACAGCGTCGCGACCAGTTGACGGCCATCGGGCGACCACGTTGGGGCGCTGTTCGATCCCCGGAAGTTGGCGAGCAGGCGGCGCTTGCCCGTGGCGACATCGTGCGAGTAGATCACGGGCTTGCGCGATTCGAACGACACATAGGCCAGCTGCGCACCGCCCGGTGCCCAGCTCGGCGAGATGATGGGTTCGGGGCTGGTCAGGGTCGCGCGGGCGTTCTCACCATCGGCATCGGCCACCAGCAAGGTGTGCCTCTGCCCGGCCTTGGCCACATAAGCGATGCGGGTCGAGAAGACGCCCTTTTCACCGGTGAGCTTTTCGTACACGTAGTCAGCGATCCGGTGCGCGGCAAAACGCAGATCCGCGGTGGACACCGGGTAGCTCAGCCCGCCCAGATCCTGGCCACGCACCACATCCCACAGCCGGAATCGCACGTCAAAGCGGCCATCTGCCAGACGCGAAACGCTACCGGTCAGCAAGGCGTCACTGCCCTTGCTGCGCCAGGAAGCAAACTCGGGACGCGAGGTTTCGTCGAGCCTCGCTGGCAAGGGCTCCACAAAGCGGAACTGCCCGCTACGCTCCAGGTCGGCCCGCACGATCGCGGCCATGTCCTGGTTGACCAGGCCGTTGTCGCGGAAGCTGACCGCCGACACCGGAATCTGGGTCACCCCGGCACCGGAAACCTCGACGCGGAATTGGGCCAGTGCGTCCTGCAGTGGCCAGGTCATCAGGGGGAGTGCGGTGGCGTGGGCCAGAAGGGACCGCCGCGAGGGTTGCCAGTCAGATCGATTCAATGCCTGCATTCTTGATAGGTTGGGTGATGTGGCTGGAAACCGGATTGTGAATCCTGTTTTCCGGTTGCCAGCAGATAATACCGGAAGCACTTTCTGCACCCGTGACAAGTTGTGCTTTTTCTGTACAGGCCGTGCCCACAGGCACACTGTGCCCAGCCCAGCCACCCTACACCGCCGTCCCAGGCCGCGCAGACTTGACCGATTCCAAAGCCCCCGGCACGCCGCCCGCCCGAACCATCACCCACCGACTGCGCCAGTTCTGGCCATACTTCCGCTCCGCCAAGAGCGGTATCGTGTTGGCCGCCATCTGCACCATCGTGGGTGCTTTGACCGAACCCCTGATTCCCGCTTTGCTCAAGACCTTGCTGGACCGGGGCTTTGCCGAGGGGAACATCGACCTGTGGATGGTGCCAGTTGCCCTGTTGGGGCTGTTTGGTGTGCGGGGTCTGGCGGGATTTCTGGCCCAGTATGCGTTGTCCTACACGGCCAGCCTGGGTCTTCTGAACCTGCGGCGGGCCATGTTTGTCCGGCTCAACGATGCCCAAATGACGCTGTTCGCCCGGCAAAGTGCCAGCAAGCTCTCGAACACCCTGGTCTACGAGGTGCAGACGGGGTCGACCATGTTGGTCAACGCCATGTTGAGCCTGACCAAGGACAGCCTGACGCTGCTGGCCCTGCTGGGCTATCTGATGTACCTGAACGGAAAGCTCACGCTGATCGTGCTGCTGCTGTTTCCAGGCCTGATTCTGGTGATGCGTGTGCTCTCGCGCCGTCTGTACCGCCTCACGCGTTCCAGCCAGCAGGCCACCGACGAACTGGCCTATGTGGTGGAAGAAAACGCGCTGGCCCATCGCATGGTGCGCCTGCACGGTGCCCAGCAGCGCCAGACCCAGCGTTTTGACGGACTCAGCGTTTCCCTGCGGCGCCTGGCCCTCAAGTCCACGGTGGCCCACGCCGCCATGACCCCGCTGACCCAGATGCTCGCTGCCGCCGCGTTGTCGGCCGTGATTGCTGTGGCACTGTGGCAAAGCGCGAGCAGCGGTGTGACCGTGGGCAACTTTGTGGCCTTTGTCACCGCCATGCTGATGTTGATCGCGCCGATCCGGCACCTGGCCGAAATCGCCGGCCCGATCACCCGGGGTCTCGCCGCGCTGGAACGGGGTCTGGAACTCATCGATGAAACCCCGCCACAAGCTTCCGGCACCCACCGGGCCGATCAGGTGAAGGGTGCCATCACCCTGCGCGACGTCTGGGTGCGCTACCCGACGCGCGATGAGCAACCGGACGACGGCCACATCAGCCGCAGTGCCCTTCGCGGCATCAACCTGAGCATCCAGCCGGGTGAGGTACTGGCCCTGGTGGGCCCCTCGGGTTCGGGCAAGACCACGCTGGCCAATCTGCTGCCACGCTTTGTCGAAGTGGAAAGCGGCGAAGTGCTGCTGGATGACGTGCCCCTGCCCAGCTGGGATCTGGCCAGCCTGCGGCGCCAGTTCGCCATGGTCAGCCAGGAGGTGATCATGCTCAACGACAGCCTGGCGGCCAACGTGGCGCTGGGCGCGGCCGACGACCAGATCGACGAAGAGCGCGTGCGCGCAGCGCTGGCCTCGGCCAACCTGCTCGATCTGCTGGAGCGCCTGCCCCGGGGCATGCACAGCACGGTGGGACACAACGCGGCCGAACTCTCCGGCGGCCAGCGCCAGCGGCTGGCGATCGCGAGGGCCATCTACAAGAACGCGCCCATCCTCATCCTCGATGAAGCCACCTCAGCGCTGGACAACGAGTCCGAGCGGCTGGTGCAGGATGCCCTGTCGCGGCTCATGAAGGGGCGCACCACGATCGTGATCGCCCACCGGCTCTCTACCATCGAACATGCCGACCGCGTGGTCGTGCTGGCCGACGGGCAGATCAGCGAAATGGGCAGCCACGAAGAACTGCTCCGCAGCGACGGCCTGTATGCCCGGCTGCATGCACAAAAACTCAGCCCCGAAGCCGGTGCGTAAAAAAGCCGGAAGCACCTCATGGGTGCTTCCGGCTTTCAAGGCATCCAGAGATGCCATCAACTTCAGAAGTTGTACTGCAGGCCCAGACCGAAGTAGTCGACGTTACCCCAGCGTGGGTTGTTGGATCCGCGAAGTGGGAAGTGGTCTGCATCGCCACGCACCATCAACTTCTCGGTCAGCGCGTAGGTGAAACCCACACCCACAGTCGGTCGGGTCTGTGAGCTGGAATGGCTCGGCAGATCCGCAAACTGGCCACTGGTGTGCTTCACACTGGCCACACCCAGCTTGCCAAACAACCGCAGTTTTTCAGTCACGTTGCTGCCAGCCGTCACACGGGCGCCAAACACCTTGGCCTTCGCGGACAAGTCCACGCCATTCAGCGCGGTGTACTCATGGCTCTTGCCTGCTTGATAAAAAACCTCAGCGCCCAGGATGCTGTTGAATTGCAGACCTGCGCCCGCTTGCAGACCGATTTGACGATCACTGTCGCCAACGAGGATGCTGCCATTCTGACCACGGTGCACCACGCTGTCGTTGACGACACCCAAGGTGCCGAACACGTAGGGCGTCATTCCCGGAGCCGGTGGTGCAGGAGCCACCATGGGTTCGGCAACAGGGGCCGCTGCAACCGGCGCTGGTGCGGGAGCTGGAGCTGGCGCTGGAGCGGGAACCACGGCGACCGGTGCGGGAGCAGGCGCAACCACCGGCATCGGCACGGCACGCGGCATCACGTCCGAGAAGCGGTTGTCGCACTTGGCCATGCTGGCTCGCACGGCCATGCCCGACTTGTCGGCATAGAGGTTGATGGGCATGTCGGGGCTGTAGGGCACGTACTTGCCAACCAGCGCCTTGGCCACACCATTGCGGCCGTTCTGGCGACTCACGCCCACGTCACAAGCACCCAGCTTGTATTGCGGTCCGAGGTCGGACAGGCGCGCGGTGCGAACCGTCGCTTCACCCTTGCGGCGCAGGGTGGGCATGGTGGTCGATGGTTCGTAGAAACGGGCTTGGCCCGCCTGCACCGCGGCATCGCATTCTGCGGCCGTGTCGTATCCCACATTCCCGTGACCGTCATTGACCATACCGGCATGGCCGATCGAGGCTACCAGCAAACCGCCTGACAGCAGCACCGAATTCAATGGTGTGAGTTTCATGATTTCTCCAGACTAAAAAAGATAAAAAATAATAACGAAATGAAACATGTTTGATGAAAATGCACCCATCTCTTGTCACAGGCGGATTATCAAGGCTTCAGTACGCCATCACGGTAACAAAAGCTAAAACACAACGATGTGCGCCATCGCACAGACAGTGGGGTGAAAAGCTTGTTTTTCGGGTGTTCCACCCGTTCGACGAAGACCGCTAAAGCAGCACGATGTCGTACTGCTCCTGCGTCATCGAGTTCTCGCTTTGCAGAGAGATGGGCTTGCCGATGAAGTCGGACAGACCCGCAAGGTGCTGGCTTTCTTCATCCAGAAATAGCTCGACCACCTTGGCCGACGCCACCACACGGAACTCGCGCGGATTGAAGGCTCTGGCCTCGCGCAGGATCTCGCGCAGGATGTCGTAGCAGACACTGCGCGCGGTCTTCACGACCCCTTTTCCGCTGCACGCCGGGCACACTTCACTCAGCATGTGCGCCAGCGATTCGCGCGTGCGCTTGCGCGTCATCTCCACCAGACCGAGCTGTGAGAAACCACCCGTCATGGTTTTCACCCGATCGCGCGCGAGCTGCTTGCGAAACTCGGTCAACACCGCGTCCCGGTGGTCTTCGCGCACCATGTCGATGAAGTCGACGATGACAATGCCCCCCAGGTTGCGCAGCCGCAGCTGGCGTGCGATCGTCTGCGCGGCTTCCAGGTTGGTGCGGAACACGGTGTCGTCGAAGTTGCGCGCGCCCACGAAGCCACCCGTGTTCACGTCCACGGTGGTCAGCGCTTCGGTCTGGTCGATCACCAGATAACCACCCGACTTCAGGTCGACCCGGCGGCTCAGTGCCCTTGCGATGTCTTCGTCGATGTTGAACAGGTCAAAAATCGGGCGCTCACCCGTGTAGAGCTGCAGCTTCTTGGCGGTGTCCGGCATGAACTCGGCGGCAAAAGTCTGCAGCAAACCAAACTGCTCGCGCGAATCGATGCGGATGGACTGCGTCTGCGCGCTCACCAGATCCCGCAAGACGCGCTGCATCAGGTTCAGGTCTTCGTGCAGCAGCGTGGCCGCCGGCTGGCGCGTGGCAGCCTCCTTGATGCGCTGCCAGGTCTTGCGCAGGTAGCTGATGTCCTCCCTCAGCTCCTCGTCGCTTGCGTCTTCGGCGTTGGTGCGCAGGATGAAGCCACCGGTGGCACTGCCATCCTGCGGCACGGCCAGGCCCAGCACACGCTGGCGCAGGGCCTCGCGCTGGGTCGGCGGAATTTTTTGCGACACACCGATGTGGTTGTCCTGTGGAAGAAACACGAGCAACCGCCCTGCGATGCTGATCTGTGCCGTGAGGCGAGCGCCCTTGGTACCGATCGGGTCCTTGAGCACCTGCACCATGAGCGCCTGGCCCTCAAAGATCTGCCGCTCGATGGGTAACACCGGGTTGGGTGTGAGCACCCTGTTGCTGGATCCGTTTTCGCCATGAGCGCCGCCTTCGGCACGGACGTTGTCACCCCCCCCGTCCGCAGACACTGGCACTTGGTTGCGGTCGCGGGGCGCTGCGTGCTTGGCGGCGATATTGGGCATCAGGTCGGCCACGTGCAAAAACGCCGCCCGGTCCAGGCCAATGTCGATGAAGGCCGACTGCATGCCCGGCAGCACGCGAGAGATCTTGCCCAGATAGATATTGCCCACCAGGCCACGCTCCAGCGTGCGTTCCAGATGCACCTCCTGCACTGCGCCCTGCTCCACCACCGCCACCCGGGTTTCCTGGGGCGCCCAATTGATCAAGATGTCCTGGCTCATGGGGATCGTTTGTCTCGAATTCTGTGTGTTGGCGGTGTCAGACCAGCCGCACACCGGCCGCACTGAGCACCTGCGCCGTCTCGTGCGCAGGCAGGCCCATGATGCCCGAATAACTGCCACTGATGTGGCTGGTCCACAGCGCCGCGCGGCCCTGGATCGCGTAGGCGCCGGCCTTGCCCATGGGTTCACCGCTGTCGACGTAGCGGCGTATCTGCGCCGCCGTCAGGGGTGCAAAACTGACCCACGAGGTAGACAGCGAGGCCCACTGGCGAAGACCACGCCCCGCCGGTTTGCCCACGGCCACGGCGGTCAGCACCCGATGACGGCGCCCCGCCAGATCGGCGAGCATGCGGCATGCCTCGTCGGCGTCACCCGGCTTGCCCAGTATGCGCCGTCCCAGCGCCACGGTGGTGTCGGCACACAGCACGGGCGCGGGCGGCAAGCTCCGTCGCTTGAGCCGGGCGAGCGAGGCCTGGAGCTTGAGCCCGGTCACCCGCTGCACGTAGCTGGCCGGCGCTTCGCCAGGCAACACCGCTTCAAGCGCCTCGACGTCTTCGTCCGCATCGGGCAGCAGCAGTTCACAGCGCACGCCCCATTGCTCCAGCAATTGCAGACGGCGCGGACTCTGGGAGGCGAGGTAGATGAATTCAGACATGTCGGTCACCAAATGAGATCTCTCCACCGTCGGGCTACCCCGGCCAGGTGCCGCGTTCACTCTCGGTGGTAAGGGTGATTGGCATTGACGGACCATGCCCGGTACAGCTGTTCGATCAGCAGCACCCGCACCATCGCGTGGGGCAAGGTCAGATCCGACAGACGGATGCGCTGGTGCGCCGCGGCTCGAAACGCTGGCTCCAGACCGTCGGGCCCGCCAATGACCAAGGCCACGTCGTCGCCTTCCAGCTGCCATTGCTGCAGCTGTTGGGCCAGGGCTTTGGTTGTGAAAGTGGTGCCGCGTTCGTCCAGCACGACCACACGGCAACCGCGCGGCAAGGCCGCCTGGATGCGCTCGCGTTCGGCAGCCAGCAGCGTTTCCAGGCTCTTGGACCCGCGAGGCTCGGTCTTGACGGTCTTGATTTCCACCCGCAACTCGGGCGGGAAGCGCTTGGCGTAATCGTCGTAGGCGGTCTGGGCCCAGTCGGGCATGCGCTGCCCGACCGCGACGATCAGCAGCTTCATGCCTTTTTCTTGGGTGCCGCTTTGGCCGCTGGGGCGCGCTTGGCCACCGGCTTGGTCGCGCTCTTGGCTGCGGTTCGAGCGGTCTTGGGCTTGACCACCACGGTCTTCAACGGCGCCTTGGTGGGAGCTGCCTTGGTTGCGGTCTTGCGGGCGGCGGTGGGCGCGGTCTTCTTGACGGCGGTCTTGGCAGCTGTTTTGGCCGCGGTCTTGGCCACGGCTTTGACACCGGCCTGTGTGCCGGGTTTGGCGGCGGTTTTGGCAGGCGCAGCAGCGGCCGCAGCGGAAACCGCCTTTGCTGCCTTGCGGGCCACCGACTTCGCGTCGATCGGTTTCACATCCTTCTGCTCGCCCTTCTTGGTGGTCTTGCTCGTTGCCTTCTTGGCCGCGGTTTTGGCCACAGGCTTGGCTTCCGCGACCTTTTCGGCGCCGTGCTTCAGGCGCACCGGCTTGGCACCCCAGATTTCTTCCAGGCGGTAGTACTGCCGGATGACCGGCTGCATCACATGGGCCACGGCCGCACCACAGTCCACGATGATCCATTCGCCGTTTTCTTCGCCTTCGATGCGTGGCTTGTCAAAGCCCGCTTCACGCACGGCATCGCGCACGCTGGACGCCAGCGCTTTGGTCTGCCGGTTGGAGGTGCCGCTGGCGATGATCACCCGCTCGAACAAGGGCGAGAGGTGTTCCGTGTTGAAGACCACGATGTCCTGGCCCTTGACGTCCTCAAGCCCCTCCACAATGGCACGTTGGAGTTTCTGGATGTCTTTTTTGGCGGTGGTTTCGCTGGTCATGAAGGCTCTTGATAAAGGTGATGGAGTGAAATATAGCTTGCGACGGCTTCGGGCACCAGAACCGACAGCGAGTTGCTGCGGTCTACGGGCTGGCCCACATGGGCACGCACTGCGGTGGCGCTGATGTTTTGGAGTGGCATTTCAAGGCGCCGGAAAGGCAGGTCCACAGAGGAAAGGTCCGCCTCAAGCGCATGCTCGCGCAAGGCATCGGCACCGATCTCTGCGGCCCGGTTCGCCACGGCAAGGGTAGCCAGCTCCAGCACTTCGGACCACCGAACCCAGCGTTTGAAAGCCAGCAACTGGTCAGCGCCCAGCACCAGAAACAGTTCAGCTCCGGGATATTCAACCGACAGTTCGCGAAGGGTATCGGCGGTGTAGCTCGGGCCGTCGCGCTGGATTTCTCGGCGGTCAATGCGGGTGCGGGGCAAATCGCCGAAGGCCAGCTCACACATCGCCAGGCGGTGCTCGGCCGACGTCAACGGGCGCGACTTGTGCCAGGCCTGACCGGTCGGGAGGATGTGCAGCACGTCGAGATCCAGCTGGCTCAATGCCGTTTCCGCCAGCGCGCGGTGCGCCCGGTGCGGCGGGTCAAACGCGCCGCCGAACATGCCCACGCGCAGGGGAACAGCGGGGAGCCGGTCCGATTTCGCAGCAATACTCGAATCGCCCGTCAAATCCAGTCCTTGCGCACCAGGAAGTCGGTGGCCAGGCGCGCCTCAGGCGAACCTTTCGGTTCCTGGCGCTGGTAGGACCAGCTGACCAGCGGCGGCATGGACAGCAGGATCGACTCGCTGCGCCCGCCCGACTGCAGGCCAAAGTGCGTGCCGCGGTCCCAGACGAGGTTGAACTCCACATACCGGCCGCGGCGGTAGAGCTGGAAGTCGCGCTCCCGTTCGCTGTAAGGTGTGTCCTGGCGGCGCGCCACGATGGGCAGGTAAGCGTCCAGAAACGCGTCGCCCACCGAGCGCAGCATGGCAAAGCTGCCATCAAAGCCGAACTCGGAAAAATCGTCAAAGAACACGCCGCCCACACCGCGCTGTTCGTCGCGGTGCTTGAGGTAGAAATACTCGTCACACCACCGCTTGAACCGGGGGTACTTGTCGACACCGAAGGGGTCGAGAACGGTTTTGCAGGTGGTGTGGAAATGCACCGCATCTTCTTCAAAACCGTAATAAGGCGTGAGGTCCATGCCGCCGCCAAACCAGCACACGGGCTGCCCGCCTTCGGGCTTGGCCGCGATCATGCGCACGTTCATGTGCACCGTCGGCACATAGGGATTGCGCGGATGGAACACGAGCGAAACGCCCATGGCCTCGAACGGTGCCCCGGCAAGCTCGGGCCGGTGCTGCGTGGCCGAGGGCGGCAGACGCGGCCCGGTCACATGCGAGAAACCGCAGCCGGCGCGTTCGAACACGGCGCCCCCTTCCAGGATCTGGGTGATGCCATGACCCTGCAGGGTTTCGCCGGCGGGCTTCTTCCAGTGATCGACCACAAAGCGGCCGCCATCGACCATGGCCACGGTCGAGGTGATGCGGTCTTGCAGACCCGTCAGGTAGTCGCGCACGCGCTGCGTCTGTTGGCTCATGTTGTTCTTTTGGAGTCTGAAGATCCGCAGGCCTCAGACGGCCCGGAAGCCGATGTCGCGGCGGCACTGCATGCCGTCGAACCGGATGCCATCCACCACCCCATAGGCCTTTTTCTGCGCGGCGGCCACGGTGTCGGCCAGCGCTGTGACACACAGCACCCGACCACCCGCAACTTCGACCGAGCCCCCCGAGCCGCTGGTGGTGCCCGCGTGGAACACCATGGCATCGGCCGCATCCGTCGGCAACCCGGTGATGGCATCACCCTTGCGCGGGTTGAGCGGATAGCCCGCCGCGGCCAACACCACGCCCAGCGCCACGCGCGGGTCCCAGTCCAGCGTCACTTTGTCCAGCTCGGCGCGGGTGGCCGACAGCAGCACCTGCGCCAGATTGCTCTTGAGCCGCATCATGATTGGCTGCGTTTCCGGGTCGCCCATGCGGCAGTTGAACTCCAGCGTCTTCACGCGCCCGCCGGGCGTGATCATCAGGCCGGCATACAGAAAGCCGGTGTAGGGAATGCCGTCAGCCGCCATGCCGCGCAGCGTGGGCAGGATCACCTCGTCCATCGCGCGCTGGTGCACCGCGGGCGTGACCACCGGCGCGGGCGAATACGCGCCCATGCCGCCGGTGTTCGGGCCCTGATCGGCGTCGAGCAGGCGCTTGTGGTCCTGGCTGGTGGCGAGCGGGAGCGCATTCACGCCGTCGCACAACACGATGAAACTGGCCTCTTCGCCTTCCAGAAACTCCTCGATCACAACGCGGGCACCGCCCTCGTTGTGCGCCACGCCCAGGGTGTTGTCCACCAGCATGAAGTCGATCGCTTCGTGCGCCTCGGCCAGGCTCATGGCCACGACAACGCCCTTGCCCGCCGCCAACCCGTCGGCTTTCACCACGATGGGCGCGCCCTTTGCGTCCACGTAGGCGTGCGCCAGAACCGGGTCGGTGAAGGTCTGGTACTCGGCCGTGGGAATCCCATGGCGCTGCATGAAGGCCTTGCTGAACGCCTTCGAGCTTTCCAGCTGCGCCGCCTTCTGCGTCGGGCCGAAGATGGCCAGGTCATGGGCGCGGAACTCGTCAACCACACCCGCCGCCAGCGGCGCCTCGGGGCCGACCACCGTCAGACCGATGCCGTTGGCCTGCACCCATTCGCGCAGGGCCACCTTGTCGGTGACGGGCAGGTTGGTCAACTGCGCATCACGCGCTGTGCCGGCGTTGCCGGGCGCCACGAACACCTGCTCCACACCCTCGGACTGCTTGAGCTTCCACGCCAGCGCGTGTTCGCGGCCTCCGCCGCCAATCACCAGGACTTTCATTCGTTGATCTCAGCGTTGTGAAAGACTTCCTGCACATCGTCCAGGTCTTCCAGGATATCGAGCAGCTTTTGCATGCGCGCAGCGTCTTCCCCCGTGAGGGGAATGCTGTTCTCGGCACGCATCGTCACTTCGGCCACTTCGGGCTTCAGTCCAGCCGCTTCCAGCGCGTTCTTCACCGCCTCGAAGTCCGTGTAAGCGGTCAACACCTCGATGGCACCGTCATCGTCGGTGATCACGTCTTCGGCACCGGCTTCCAGCGCCACCTCCATGACCTTGTCTTCCGAGGTGCCGGGCGCGAAGATGATCTGGCCACAGTGTTTGAACTGGAACGCCACCGAGCCGTCGGTCCCCAGGTTGCCGCCGTACTTGCTGAACGCGTGGCGCACCTCGGCCACGGTGCGCACCTTGTTGTCGGTCATGGTGTCCACGATGATGGCCGCGCCGCCGATGCCGTAACCCTCGTAGCGGATCTCTTCCAGCGCCTGGCCTTCGAGTGCGCCCGAAGCCTTGTCCACGTTGTACTTGATGCGGTCCGCCGGCATGTTCGCGGCCTTGGCCTTGTCGATCGCCAGGCGCAAGCGTGGGTTCATCGCCGGATCGCCACCACCCGTGCGCGCGGCCACGGTGATCTCACGGATGACGCGTGTCCAGATCTTGCCCCGCTTTTCGTCTTGACGGCCTTTGCGGTGTTGAATATTGGCCCATTTGCTGTGTCCAGCCACGAGAGAGTCCTTCTGTCTGACCAGGATTTGGTCTAATAACCAGCGATTTTACTTTTACCCACTTCTCCCATTCCCCTGCTCACAGGAAGGACGCCGCCATGGCCGAACCGATGCTGATTGCCCAGAACGCGAACACCACCTGCCAGCTGTTGCCCGGACTGGCCAACCGGCACGGCCTGATCACCGGCGCCACGGGAACCGGCAAGACCGTGAGCTTGCAAACACTGGCGGAACAGTTCTCCAACATCGGCGTGCCGGTCTTCATGGCCGACGTCAAAGGCGACCTCACCGGCATCAGCCAGATGGGCAGCTTCGGCGAGAAGATCAGCGCCATCCTGAAGGACCGCGGCATCACCCTGCCCGCCTCGCAGGCTTGTCCCACCACGCTGTGGGACGTGTTTGGCGAACAGGGTCACCCGGTGCGCGCGACCGTGAGCGACATGGGGCCGCTGCTGCTGGCGCGCATGCTGAACCTCAACGACACGCAGGCCGGCGTGCTCAACCTGGTGTTCAAGATCGCCGACGACAACGGCCTGCTGCTGCTCGACATGAAAGACCTGCGGGCCATGCTGCAGCACATCGGAGACAACGCGAAACAGTTCACCACCGAATACGGCAACATCAGCGCTGCCAGCGTCGGCGCCATCCAGCGCGGCCTGATGCAGGTCGAGCAGCAAGGGGGCGACCAGTTCTTCGGCGAGCCCATGCTCGACATCAGCGACTTCATGCAGACGGTCGACGGCAAAGGGGTGATCAACATCCTGGCGGCCGACAAGCTGATGAACTCGCCGCGCATGTACGCCACCTTCCTGCTGTGGATGCTGTCCGAGCTGTTTGAGCAATTGCCCGAGATCGGTGACCCGGAAAAGCCCAAGCTGGTGTTCTTTTTCGACGAGGCCCATCTGCTTTTCAACGAAGCGCCGAAAGTGCTGGTCGAACGCATCGAGCTGGTCGTGCGCCTTGTGCGTTCCAAGGGGGTGGGTGTGTATTTCGTGACGCAGAACCCACTGGACATTCCCGACAGCGTGCTCGGCCAGCTCGGCAACCGCATCCAGCACGCGCTGCGCGCCTTCACCCCGCGCGACCAGAAGGCCGTGAGGGCAACGGCAGAGACCATGCGACCCAAGGCCGGTCTGGACATCGAGGCCGCCATCACCGAACTCGCTGTGGGCGAGGCGCTCGTGAGCCTGCTCGACCCCAAAGGCCGCCCGAGCGAGACCGAGCGCGTGTATGTGGTGCCGCCCGGCAGCCAGCTTGGCCCGATCACCGACGCACAACGCCAGCAACTGCTGCGTGACTCTCTGGTCGCGGGGGTGTACGAAAAAACGGTGGACCGCGAAAGTGCCCACGAGATCCTGCGTGCCCATGTGGACGCGCGCACAGCCGAGACCGCGCCCATGGATGCCGGCGGCGTGAAGACACCGCGCATTCCCGGCGCGGCCAAAAAAGAAGCCGAAGCGGAGAGTGGCGGCTTCGGTGGCATGGTCAACGAAGCCCTGTTCGGCCGCACCGGCCCACGCGGTGGCCAATACGATGGGCTGGTGCAGACCATGGCCAAGACGGCAGCGCGCAGCGTGGCCAGTGGGATCGGGCGGCAAATCGTGCGGGGGGTGTTGGGAAGCCTGCTGGGCGGCAAGCGCTGAACCGGCGCCCCTGCCCATTCCCGCGTTCTTTTCGGCTACCCACGTGGGTCTGCTCAAAGCGCTGCTGTACGGCCTGCTCGCCCTGGTCGTACTGGTCCTGATCGGGGCCCAGTTCGGCGGGCTCAGTGGCCATCGGCCTTCCGATCTCGGGGTGACACAGGGACGCTTGAAACCACCGTCCCTGACGCGCAACAGCGTCTCCAGCCAGGCCGACCTGTATCCGGACCACCCGCAAAGGACCCACGCGCTCCTAGCGCCCCTGCCCCTCAGGCACGGTGACGCCATGACCTCGCTGCGCACGCTGGCCACCGTTCTGCAGACCCAGCCCGGCATCACGCTGGTGGAACAGCGACCGGACTACCTCTACGCACAGGCCCAGACGCGCTGGCTCAAGTTCGTGGACGACCTCGAGTTCTGGTTCAACCCGGCGCGGGGCGTGATCGAAGTGCGCAGTGCCAGCCGCCTGGGTCGCGAAGACGCCGGACTGAACCGCCGGCGCATGGAGAACATCCGCGCGGCCTATCTGCGCCAATGAATCATTTGTGCAGCCGAACACCATCGGCGGCCCGATCAACCAACTTTTCTGGACGTTCCATGCCTCGAAAAATGATCCCGTCCCGTGCCGCCCTGCTGGCGCTGACCGCGGTGCTCAGCGCCTGCGGCGGTGGCGACTCTGACGACGGTTCGGGTGACGCCACGTCGGCGCTCAAAGTCGCCAGCTGTGGACGCGAAGGTGGCCCACTGCGCATCATGCCCCTGGGCGATTCGATCACCCAGGCCGAGGCGGGACACAACAGCTACCGCCGGGTGCTCTGGCAACGCCTGAACGCCGCGGGCTGTTCGGTGGACCTGGTGGGCAGCCGCTCCGGCGTCTCCAGCGGCTACCGCGACAGCCCACAGACCAGCGCCCCCGACCCGGACTTCGATCCGGACCATGAGGGCTACTGGGACTACCGGGCCCACGAGCTGGCGCCCCAGGTGGCCGGCAAGGTCGGCAGCGCCCGCCCTGATGTGGTCCTCCTCCATCTGGGCACCAACGACGTGCTCGATGGCCAAAGCACCGCTGGCATCATCGGGGAACTGGGGAGCGTGATCGACGCCATCCGGGCCGGCAAGGCCGACACCCACATCGTGCTGGCCAAGATCATTCCCGCCGCCCCCGACACGGCGGGAACAGCGGCCCTGAACCGGGGTATCGATGGTCTGGCAGCGTCGCGCAACACCGTGCTCTCCCCCATCGCCGTGGTGAACCAGGCGGCGGGTTACTCGGTGGCAGACAACTACGACGGCGTTCACCCGAACGCCACTGGCGAGGCCAAACTCGGGAATCAATGGGCCGACACCGTGCTGGCCTGGCGGACTCGCTGACCGGTTGGCCGCCTTCTCCTTCTGGTTGTGAAATAAAAAAAGGCCCGGATGTCCGGGCCTTCTTGAGTGCGCCAAGGCGCCCGGCATCAACCCGCCGTGGCTTCCTCTGGCTTGGCCTTGCCTTCTTTCTTCGGCAGCGGCTGGATGTCCAGCTTGACTTCCTGGGTCTCCTTGCCGGCTTCGTCGGTTTTGGTCTCCAGGTCCACCGTGAGGCGGCCTCCGTCGGTGAGTCGACCAAACAGCAGCTCGTCGGCCAGCGCACGGCGGATGGTGTCCTGGATCAGGCGCTGCATCGGTCGCGCGCCCATCAGCGGATCAAAGCCCTTCTTCGCCAGGTGCTTGCGCAGCGCGTCGGTGAACGTGACCTCGACCTTCTTCTCGGTCAATTGACCTTCGAGCTGCAGCAGGAACTTGTCGACCACGCGCATGATGACGTTTTCGTCAAGCGCCTTGAAGCCGACCATGGCATCGAGCCGGTTGCGGAACTCGGGCGTGAACAGGCGCTTGATGTCGGCCATCTCGTCGCCCGCCTCGCGCGGGTTGGTGAAACCGATGCTCGCCTTGTTCATGGTCTCGGCGCCCGCGTTGGTCGTCATGATCACGATGACGTTGCGGAAGTCGGCCTTGCGTCCGTTGTTGTCGGTCAGCGTGCCGTGGTCCATGACCTGCAGCAGCACGTTGAAGATGTCCGGATGCGCCTTTTCGATTTCGTCGAGCAACAGCACGCAATGGGGCTTCTTGGTGATGGCTTCGGTCAACAGGCCACCCTGGTCAAAACCCACATAGCCCGGAGGCGCACCGATCAGGCGACTCACGGCATGACGCTCCATGTACTCCGACATGTCGAAGCGGATCAGGTCGATGCCCATGATGTAGGCCAGCTGCTTGGCGGCTTCGGTCTTGCCGACGCCGGTGGGGCCGCTGAACAGGAAAGCACCGATCGGCTTGTCGCTTTTGCCCAGGCCCGAACGCGCCATCTTGACGCTGGAGGCCAGCACTTCCAGGGCTTTGTCCTGACCGAACACCACGCTCTTGAGGTCGCGCTCCAGGGTCTGCAGCTTGCCGCGGTCGTCGTTGGACACGTTCGCGGGCGGGATGCGCGCGATCTTGGCCACGATCTCTTCGACCTCGGTCTTGCTGATGGTTTTCTTGCGCTTGGACGCGGGCAGGATGCGTTGTGCCGCACCGGCCTCGTCGATCACGTCAATGGCCTTGTCGGGCAGGTGACGGTCGTTGATGTACTTGGCGCTGAGCTCGGCCGCGGCCTGCAGGGCCGCCAGGGCGTACTTGACGTTGTGGTGCTCTTCAAAGCGCGACTTCAGCCCTTTGAGGATGTCCACGGTCTGCTCCACCGTCGGCTCCACCACGTCGACCTTCTGGAAGCGGCGGCTGAGCGCGGCGTCTTTTTCGAAGATGCCGCGGTACTCGGTGAAAGTGGTCGCGCCGATGCACTTCATCTGGCCACTGGACAGCGCGGGCTTCAGCAGGTTCGACGCGTCCAGCGTACCGCCCGATGCCGCGCCGGCACCGATCAGGGTGTGGATCTCGTCGATGAACAGGATGGCGTTGGGCTTGTCCTTGAGCGACTTGAGAACACCTTTCAGGCGCTGCTCGAAGTCGCCGCGGTATTTGGTGCCCGCCAGCAGTGCGCCCATGTCGAGCGAATACACCTGAGCTTCGGCCAGGATTTCCGGCACGTCGTTCTGGGTGATGCGCCAGGCCAGGCCCTCGGCGATGGCGGTCTTGCCCACGCCGGCTTCGCCGACGAGCAGCGGGTTGTTCTTGCGGCGGCGGCACAGGATCTGGATCACGCGCTCGACCTCGTAGTCGCGCCCGATCAGCGGATCGATCTTGCCGTCTTTGGCGAGCTGATTCAGGTTCTGGGTGAACTGCTCCAGCGGCGACGCCTTTTCATTCTGCTTGGCTTCGCCAGCCTCTTCGTTTTCGGCCGCGCTCTCGCCGGGCTTGCTCGCCTCGGGTGGATCGCTCTTGCGGATGCCGTGGGCGATGAAGTTGACCACGTCCAGTCGGGTCACACCCTGCTGGTGCAGGTAGTACACGGCGTGGGAGTCCTTTTCGCCAAAGATCGCCACCAGCACGTTGGCGCCGGTGACTTCCTTCTTGCCGTTGCCGGTGGACTGCACGTGCATGATGGCGCGCTGGATCACGCGCTGGAAACCCAGCGTGGGCTGCGTGTCCACCTCGTCGGTGCCGGCGACCTGGGGCGTGTTGTCCTTGATGAAATTCGTCAGGGACTTGCGCAGGTCGTCCACATTGGCCGAGCAGGCGCGCAGCACCTCGGCAGCGCTCGGGTTGTCGAGCAGGGCGAGCAGCAGGTGCTCCACCGTGATGAATTCGTGTCGCTGTTGCCGGGCCTCGACGAAGGCCATGTGCAAGCTGACTTCAAGTTCCTGGGCAATCATGGACACATCCTTTGGGCTGGTGGTGGTTTGAAACGCTGGGGTCCGGGTACGTAAGGTGTATCGGGTAGATGGCCATCAAATGGGGCGGATCTGGCTTTATTCAATCGGCTCGCTCAAACACTGCAACGGATGCCCCGCGTTCCGGGCGGCCTGCGACACCTGGTCGACTTTGGTGCTGGCCACGTCGCGCGTGTAGATCCCGCAAATGCCTTTGCCTTCGAGGTGTATCTTGAGCATGATCTGGGTCGCGGTTTCACGGTCCTTGCTGAAATATTCCTGAATGACGTGCACGACGAACTCCATGGGGGTGAAATCGTCGTTGAGCAACACCACCTGGAACATCTGGGGGGGTTTGGTGCGCTGCGCACGCCGCTCAAGCACCACCGAATCGTCGTTGCCCACACTGGGAGGCGCGACGGGGTTTTCGGGTTTCTTGGGGTTCTGGGTGGCCATGAAAATCATTCTAGCGGGGTGCGCGCGTCCCTATGTGCTGCTCGGGATATGTATTTGCCGTGACAACACAGCGTTGTTGCCCACCCAGTCGGTGAAGGGGCGACATTGGCAGAGGCAAAGGCGCGGCGCGGCATGTCCCATTGTGTCGTTTCGACGCAAAAGAAAACCGCCGAGGAAGGCTGCTTCCGGGCGGTTTTTCCAAGGGTTCTGCCCGGCACCGGCTTCATTGACCGGCGCCGGGCGGAATTGGCGCGTTACATGTTGTCGATCATGACCTGACCAAAGCCCGAGCAGCTCACCTGGGTGGCGCCGTCCATCAGGCGGGCGAAGTCGTAGGTGACTTTCTTGCTGGCGATGGACTTCTCGATCGAACTGATGATCAGGTCGGCGGCTTCTGTCCAGCCCATGTGGCGCAGCATCATTTCAGCCGACAGGATTTCGGAGCCGGGGTTCACGTAGTCCTTGCCGGCGTACTTCGGCGCCGTGCCGTGTGTGGCTTCAAAGCAGGCCACGGAGTCGGACAGGTTCGCGCCCGGGGCGATGCCGATGCCACCCACCTGGGCCGCCAGCGCGTCGGAGATGTAGTCGCCGTTCAGATTGAGCGTCGCGACCACCGAGTACTCGGCCGGGCGCAGCAGGATCTGCTGCAGGAAGGCGTCGGCAATGCTGTCCTTGATGACGATGTCCTTACCGGTCCTGGGGTTCTTGAACTTGCACCACGGGCCACCGTCGATCAGTTCGGCGCCAAACTCCTTCTGGGCCAGGGCATACGACCAGTCACGGAAGCCCCCTTCGGTGTACTTCATGATGTTGCCCTTGTGCACGATGGTCACGCTGGGCTTGTCGTTGTCGATCGCGTACTGGATGGCCTTGCGCACCAGGCGCTCGGTGCCTTCACGCGACACCGGTTTGATGCCGATGCCCGAGGTGTTCGGGAAACGGATCTTGGTCACGCCCATCTCTTCCATCAGGAACTTGATGAGCTTCTTCGCCTTGTCGGACTCGGCTTCGTACTCGATGCCGGCGTAGATGTCCTCCGAGTTCTCGCGGAAGATGACCATGTTGGTTTTCTCCGGCTCTTTCACGGGCGAAGGCACGCCCTTGAAGTACTGCACCGGGCGCAGGCAGACGTAAAGGTCGAGTTCCTGGCGCAGCGCCACGTTCAGCGATCGGATGCCGCCCCCTACGGGCGTGGTCAGCGGGCCCTTGATGGAGACCACGTATTCACGCAGCGCCGCCAGGGTTTCTTCGGGCAGCCAGACGTCGGGGCCGTACACCTGGGTCGACTTCTCGCCGGCGAACACCTCCATCCAGTGAATTTTTTTCTTGCCGCCGTAGGCTTTGGCCACAGCCGCATCGACCACCTTGAGCATCACGGGGGTGATGTCCAGACCGGTGCCATCGCCTTCGATATAAGGAATGATCGGTTCATCCGGCACGTTCAGGGACATGTCGGCGTTGACGGTGATTTTTTCACCCTGGGCTGGAACCTTGATGTGCTGGTACATGGAAACGGGTCTCCGTATGGGATGCATTGTCGAACGCTTCTGAATCCAGAGTTCCCGGGCATGGCGCCGGGATGGACCTCAAGAATTCTAGTCCTGATCGAGCGGCCCGGACGCCGGATCTATCCGTGGAAATCGCCGATCACTGACTTGTGAGCGGCGCTTGACGGACAATGCGTTTTTCACCCGATCACATCGTCTGCCCATGAACCGATTGCTCGTTTGCCTGTCCTGCCTGCTGGCCCTGTTGACCGGGCCTGCGTGGTCCCGCGATGCGCCCCAGCTCCAGTTGCCCCGCGTCACCCTCACGGCGGGTATGCACCTGATCCAGGCCCAGGTGGCCGCCACCCCGGAACAGCGCTCCATCGGGCTGATGTTCCGGGAAGACATGCCCGGTGGTGAAGGCATGCTGTTTGTCTTCGAGCAACCCGCCGGCCAGTGTTTCTGGATGAAAAACACCCTGCTGCCCTTGACCGCCGCCTTCGTGGCCGATGACGGCACCATCGTCAACCTGGTCGACATGAAGCCGCAAAGCCTGGACTCGCACTGCTCGGCACGACCGGTGCGTTATGTGCTGGAGATGAATCAGGGCTGGTTCGCCAAGCGCGGCATCCAGGCTGGCTTCCGGCTGAGCGGCGCACCGTTCGACGGACGCAAGTAAGTTCGCGGGCGATCTGCCGGCCCCTGCAGGTCCGTCATCCAGGCAAGAAAAAAGCGACCCGGACAGCTCGCGCCGCCTGGATCGCTTCGGGGTGTCGAAGCCTGACGAGAGGGATGCTCAGCCTTGAGCAGCGGCCAGCACCGCATTCAGCGTCTGGCTGGGACGCATCACCGCGGCCAGCTTCTCGAAGTCCGGCAGGTAATAGCCCCCGATGTCGACCGGTTTGCCCTGCACAGCCGCCAGTTCGGCAACGATGGTTTGCTCGTTGTCGGCCAGTTGCTGGGCCAGCGGCGCAAAACGGGCAGCCAGGGCCGCATCGTCGGTCTGGGCCGCCAGGGCCTGGGCCCAATACATGGCCAGGTAGAACTGGCTGCCGCGGTTGTCGAGCTGACCCGTCTTGGGCGACGGGTTCTTGTTGTTCTCCAGCAGCTTGCCGGTGGCGGCATCCAGCGTCTTCGCCAAGATCTTGGCCGCGTTGTTGCCGGTCTTCAGACCCAGATCTTCCAGCGACACGGCGAGCGCCAGGAACTCACCCAGCGAATCCCAGCGAAGGTGGTTTTCTTCCACCAGTTGCTGCACATGCTTGGGCGCCGAACCACCGGCCCCGGTTTCGTACATGCCGCCACCCGCCATGAGCGGCACGATGGACAGCATCTTGGCCGAGGTGCCCAGTTCCATGATGGGGAACAGGTCGGTCAGGTAGTCGCGCAGGATGTTGCCTGTGGCGCTGATGGTGTCCAGGCCACGGATCACGCGCTCCAGCGTGTAACGCATCGCACGCACCTGGCTCATGATCTGGATCTCCAGACCGGCGGTGTTGTGCTCGTGCAGGTACATCTTGACCTTGGTGATCAGCTGCGCTTCGTGAGGACGGTACTGGTCCAGCCAGAACACCACCGGCATGCCGGAGTTGCGCGCGCGGTTCACGGCCAGCTTCACCCAGTCGCGGATGGCGGCGTCCTTGACCTGGCACATGCGCCAGATGTCGCCCTTCTCCACGTTCTGCGACAGCAGCACTTCGCCGGTGGCCAGATCGGTGATGTTGGCCACGCCGTCTTCGGTGATTTCGAAGGTCTTGTCGTGCGAGCCGTATTCCTCGGCCTGCTGGGCCATCAGGCCGACGTTGGGCACCGTGCCCATGGTCTTGGGGTCGAAGGCGCCGTGCCACTTGCAGAAGTTGATCATCTCCTGGTAGATGCGGGCGAAAGTCGATTCGGGCATCACGGCCTTGACGTCCTTCAGGCGGCCATTGGCGTCCCACATCTTGCCGCCGTTGCGGATCATGGCGGGCATGGAGGCGTCCACGATCACGTCGTTGGGCGAATGGAAGTTGGTGATGCCCTTGGCCGAGTCCACCATGGCCAGCTCGGGACGGTGCTCGTGACAGGCATGCAGGTCGCGCTTGATTTCGTCCTGCTTGCTCTGCGGCAGCGTGGCGATCTTGCCGTACAGATCGGCCATGCCATTGTTGACGTTCACGCCCAGCTCTTCGAACAACTTGGCGTGCTTCTCGAACGCTTCCTTGTAAAAGATCTTCACGCAGTGGCCGAACACGATCGGGTGGGACACCTTCATCATGGTCGCCTTCACGTGCAGCGAGAACATCACGCCGGTCTTGCGGGCGTCTTCAATCTCTTTCTCGTAGAAAGCCTCCAGGGCTTTCTTGCTCATGAACATGCTGTCGATGACTTCGCGGTCCAGCAGCGACACCTTGGGCTTCAGGACGATCGTCTGGCCACTCCGGGTGATCAGTTCCATCTTGACGTCACGGGCTTTGTCCAGGGTGATGGACTTTTCACCGTGGTAGAAGTCGCCGTGGTGCATGTGCGAGACGTGCGAGCGCGAGGCCTGGCTCCACTCGGCCATGCTGTGCGGGTTCTTGCGCGCGTATTCCTTCACGGCGCGCGGCGCGCGGCGGTCGGAGTTGCCTTCGCGCAGCACCGGATTCACCGAGCTGCCGATGCAACGGGCGTAGCGGGCGCGGATGGCCTTCTCTTCCTCGGTTTTCGGCGCTTCGGGGTAGTCGGGCAGCGCGTAGCCCTTGGACTGCAGTTCCTTGATCGCGCTGACCAGCTGGCCGACAGAGGCGCTGATATTGGGCAGTTTGATGATGTTGGCTTCGGGCTTCAGCGTCAGCTTGCCCAGTTCGGACAGGGTGTCGGGCACACGCTGCGCCTCGGTCAGGCATTCGGGAAACGTGGCCAGCACGCGGGCAGCCACCGAAATGTCGCTGGACTCGACGTTGATCCCGGCGGGTGCGGTGAAGGTGCGGATGATGGGCAAAAAGGCGCTGGTCGCCAGCAGCGGGGCTTCGTCGGTCAGCGTGTAGATGATGGTGGGCTGCTGGGTGCTCATGTGTTTGCTCCGTAGATCGTTGTAGGAATCCCGCTGATCGGTAGGTGCCAACCGCAGAACCGCCGGATAGTCTGGGATTTTGCTTTCATCGCTCTGACCCAGACACCATTTTTTGAACTCCTATCTTGCAATATGAAAATTGCAGACAAAATTTCTGTTTTTTTCACCTCTGCGGGTCTGCCCCCCTGTTCTCGTACGGAACCATCAGCCCAAAGCGCTCAACAGCCTGGGTGAGCGCCACAAAAAGAAGCACCCTTGGACGCACCAACAAAAAAGGCCCGAAGGCATGGCCTTCGAGCCCTTGTGCGGCGATCAGGAGGTCCGCTCAGGCGAAATTGGCTTCGGCGAACGACCAGTTCACCAGCTTGTCGAGGAAGGTTTCGACGAACTTCGGACGCATGTTGCGGTAGTCGATGTAGTAGGCGTGTTCCCACACGTCGACGGTCAGCAGGGCTTTGTCGCCGGTGGTCAGCGGGGTGCCGGCGGCGCCCATGTTGACGATGTCGACCGAACCGTCGGCCTTCTTCACCAGCCAGGTCCAGCCCGAGCCAAAGTTGCCCACGGCGCTCTTGACGAAGGCTTCCTTGAAGGCGGCGTAGCTGCCGAACTTGGCGTTGATGGCCGCGGCCAGCGCGCCGGACGGCTCACCGCCGCCGTTGGGCTTCATGCAGTTCCAGAAGAAGGTGTGGTTCCAGATCTGGGCCGAGTTGTTGTAGATGCCACCGCTGGACTTCTTGATGATGGACTCCAGGTCCATCGCTTCGAACTCGGTGCCCTTTTGCAGGTTGTTCAGGTTGACCACATAGGCGTTGTGGTGCTTGCCGTGGTGGAACTCCAGCGTTTCCTGGGAGTAGTGTGGCGCCAGGGCGTCGATCGCGTAGGGCAATGCGGGCAGGGTGTGTTCCATGGGGTTCCTCGTTCGGTTGGCGTTGTGAAAGGCGGGTGGCTGAAGGCGATCGCCGGCAGCCCGAAACCGCGCCATTGTAGGCAGGGACGCTATTGTTTGTGCGTTCAGGGTTTCTTGGCCCACCGCCTCATCTTCTCAGCGGTTGACCGTGAGTTCCAGCTCACCATCGGCCAAACGGGCTCGCACCGACTGGCCAGGCTGGGTCTGGCTGCACCGGGTGACGGCAAGACCCTGTGCGTCTGTGAGGTAGGTGTAACCCCGCTCGAGCACGAGCTGGGGGTCCAGGTGGCCCAATGCGCTTTCGCACCGCTGCAGGCGCTGGGCGTGCTGCGCCACCGCGCGACGCAGCGCCTGGGGCATCAGGCTCTGTAGGCCCTGCAGGCGGCTGTTCGCGCGCTGGGCCGCCAGGAGCAGCGCGCCGCGCAGCCGGTGCTGCAGGCCGGTGAGCTGCTGGCGACTGTCGTGCACACGAACGGAAGGCCGCCCCAGGCGCTGACCCAGCCGGTCCAGCCGTTGCGCGCGCTGGTCAATGCCGCCCAGAACCGCCTCGCTCAACCGTTCCTGCAAATAGGCCAACTCTCCCACCCGCACCTCGCGCGCAGGCGCGCACAACTCGGCGGCAGCCGTGGGCGTGGGCGCACGCAGATCGGCCACAAAATCGGCCAGGGTGAAGTCGGTTTCGTGACCCACCCCGCAAACCACCGGCATCGGCGACTGCGCCACGGTGCGCACCAGCGTCTCGTCGTTGAACGACCAAAGGTCTTCCAGCGAGCCCCCGCCTCGCACCAGCAGCAGCACCTCGCTCTCACCGGTGGTCGCATGGCGCCGGTAGGCTGACTGCAAGGCCGCACACAGCTCTGCCGGCGCCTGGGCGCCCTGCACCGCCGCAGGGTAGATCACCACCGGAACGTGGGGCACACGCCGGCGCAGCGCCGTGACCACATCGCGCAACGCGGCTGCGCCGAGCGAAGTCACCACACCAATGCTGCGTGGCTGGGCAGGCAACGGGCGTTTGCGCGCCGCGTCGAACAGCCCTTCCGCTTCCAGTCGGGCTTTCAAGCGCAGGAACTGTTCGAACAAGGCCCCTTGCCCGGCCGGCTTGAGGCTGTCGACGATGAGCTGCAGATCACCGCGGGGCCCATAGACGTCGAGCTTGCCCAGCGCCTCGACCACCTGGCCATCGCGCGGCGCAAAGTCCAGCTGGTCGGCCGAACGGCGAAACAGGGCACAGCGCACCTGGCCGGTATCGTCCTTGAGTGAAAAATAACAATGCCCGCTGGCCGCGCGGGAAAAACCCGAAATCTCGCCCCGGACGGTGACCGGATTGAAACGCGCGGCCAGGGTGTCAGCAATCGCGCGCATGAGCGGACCAACCGCCCACACACGCCGCGCCGATGGGGCTTCGGCATCCAGAAATGGCTCAGACACAGGGCTCTCCAGACCCAATCTGTCCACAAGCCGCGGAATTTCTGGGCCTGTAGCCTGAAAGTCCCCATGGCGCATGGGCTGAACGCCAAGCGCTTGATTTCAATGCGTTTTGCACTGCCTGTTTTCTCATCGAACTGTCGGGAGCCGCGACCACAGCGGGCTGGCGGGCGTTGGGATACCGGTTCTTCACAAAGTTATCCACAGAATCTGTGCATCGGGCCGGACAGGTAGTCGGATCCTTGCTGGAGGTTTTCCGGCCATTCACCACCGGATGGTGAGACATAATCCGGGAGATTGCACTCTGGCCGCCAAGCAGGCGGCTTTTGTCTGGAGCCCTGATTTGTTTTCCATCATACAAGCCGCTGGCTGGCCGATCTGGCCCCTGATCATCTGTTCCGTCCTGGGCATGGCCCTCGTCATCGAGCGGTTCATCAGCCTCAAAGCCGTCAAGATCGCCCCGCCGAAGCTGCTCGACGAAGCCATCATGGTGTCGCGCAACGGGGTGCCCGGTGCCGATGTGGTCAACCAGCTGGAGCAAAACTCGGCACTCGGCGAGGTGCTCGCCAGCGGTTTCCGCGCGCTCAACAGCAACCCCCGGGTCAGCGAAGACGATCTGCGCTCCAGCCTCGAGGGTGCCGGTCGTCAGACCGCCGCCAAACTGCAGCGCTACCTGGGTGCCCTGGCCACCATCGCGTCGGCGGCACCCTTGCTGGGTCTGCTGGGCACAGTCATTGGCATGATCGAAATCTTCGGATCACAAGCCGGTGATGGCGGCATGGGCACGGTTCCCGGCGGGGGCAATCCCAGCCAGTTGGCACATGGCATCTCGATCGCGCTGTACAACACCGCCTTTGGTCTCATGGTGGCCATCCCGGCCCTGATCTTCTGGCGCTACTTCCGCGCCCGGGTCGATGACTACCTGCTGACCATGGAGATCGCTTCCGAGCGTTTCGCCCGCCACCTGCTGACCCTGCGCAAATGACGCTTCACACCCCCGCTCGCAACCACCGCGCGGCGCGGCCTGCCCGGGAGGCCGCATGAACTTCCGGCCCGGCTCCCGTGACGAACCCGAGATCAACCTGATCCCGTTCATCGACATCCTGCTGGTGGTGCTGATCTTCCTGATGCTCACCACCACCTACAGCAAATTCACGCAGTTGCAGGTCAACCTGCCCGTGGCCGATGCCCAGGCGCAGCGCACCGAACCCAAAGAAGTGATCGTTTCCGTCAGCAGCGACGGTCGCTATGCGATCAACAAGGACGTGCTCGAAGGCTCGGGTGTGGAGATGCTGACCCGCGCACTCACCCAGGCATCGCAGGACAGCCGCGAGGTGGTCATCGTCATCAGCGCGGACGCCGCCGCGACCCACCAGTCGGTCATCAACGTGATGGACGCCGCCCGCCGTGCCGGCCTGGTGCAGATCACCTTCGCCACCCAGCAGTCCGGCTCCCAGCGCGCGCGCGGCAAGTCCTGACCGTGCCCGCTGCCCAGCCACAGCGCCTCGACCAAGGGCAGGCCCGCTGGCAAGGCATCTGGCGGACCCGCGGTCCGCTGGCCCATGTGCTCTGGCCCGTTTCGGTCCTGTACGGAGCGTTGACCGGTCTGCGGCGATGGCTGTATGCCGCCGGAATGCTGAAGATCACCCGGCTGCCGGTGCCGGTCATCGTGGTGGGCAATGTGGTGGTGGGCGGCGCCGGCAAGACGCCGACCGTGCTGGCCCTGCTGCAACATCTGCAACAGCGTGGCTGGCACCCGGGCGTGGTGTCGCGCGGACATGGTCGCCGGGGCACGGGCGTGCTGGAGGTACAGCCCGACACGCCAGCCACCGAAAGCGGCGACGAGCCCGCCCTGATCCGGCGCAGCGGTGGCGTGCCGGTGTTCGTGGCGGCGCGCCGGGCCGATGCCGCCCAAGCCCTGCTGGCCGCGCACCCCGGGGTGGACCTGATCCTCTGCGACGATGGCCTGCAACACCTGGCGCTGGGCCGCGACCTGTCCGTGGCGGTGTTCGACGACCGCGCCACCGGCAACGGCTGGTTGCTGCCCGCCGGTCTCTTGCGCGAGCCCTGGCCGCCGGGGGCGGGCAACCCCTTTCGACCCGATCTGGTGTTGAACCAGCGCAGCGAATCCGCCCCCGTGGTCGCGATGACCACCCCGCTGGAGCGGCCGTCCGATCTGCCTGTTTTTGAAGCCACGCGGCGCCTGGCCGATCACGCCGTCGGAGCGCAGGGACAACGCCGGCCCTTGCACGAATTCAAGGGGCAAGCCGTCACGGCGCTGGCAGGCATCGCACGCCCCTCGGTTTTTTTTGACATGCTGCGCGCCCGCGGGCTCACCCTGACCAAGACCCTGGCACTGCCCGATCACGCCGAGCAAGCGACGTATGCCGCGTTGCTGCAGGGCTGCGATGGGCCGATCCTGTGTACCGAAAAGGACGCGGTCAAGCTGTTCGCCTGCTGCCCTGAACCGTCCGCTGGCGACGCTCCTCAGGCCTGGGCGGTCCCGCTGGAATTGCGTGCCGATGCGGCCTTCTTTGAGGCGCTGGACCATCGCCTTGCGTCGATCCCGCGCGCCCGCTGACAAGCGGCCGACTATCATTCCCGCATGGACACCAAATTGCTTGAACTGCTGGTCTGCCCGGTCACCAAGGGCCCTCTGATCTTTGACCGGGAGAAACAGGAACTGATCTCCCGCAGTGCGCGGCTGGCCTACCCCGTGCGCGACGGCATCCCGATCCTGCTGGAGCACGAAGCCCGCCCGATCACGGAAGAGGAAGCGGCCCGCCCGCCCAAGCCGTCGCCTGCCCCATGAGCCCGAGCGGGGCCCCGGGTCCGTTCACCGTGCTGATTCCGGCGCGGCTAGCGTCGAGCCGCCTGCCCGACAAGCCGCTGGCCGACATCGGCGGTCTGCCGATGGTGGTGCGCGTGGCGCAACGTGCGCAGCGCAGCCAGGCCAGCCTTTGTGTGGTCGCGGCGGACGACGCGCGCATCGTCGCGGCTTGCGAAGCACACGGCATCACCGCCCTGCTCACACGCACCGACCACGCTTCCGGCAGCGACCGCCTGGCCGAAGCCTGCGAACAACTGGGTCTGACAGACGACGCCGTTGTGGTCAATGTGCAGGGGGATGAGCCGCTGATGGACCCGGCGCTGATCAACGCCGTGGCGCTGGATCTCCAGCGCCGCAGCGATTGCGTGATGAGCACCGCGGCGCACGCCATCGACCAGATGGCCGATTTCCTCAACCCGAACGTGGTCAAGGTGGTGCTCGACCGCGCACAGACCGCGCTGTACTTCAGCCGGGCGCCCATTGCATGGTGGCGTGATGGCATGGCCGATGCATCGGACCGGAACACCCTGCCCTCGCCCGCGCCTTTGCGCCACATCGGCATCTACGCCTACCGCTCGGGATTCCTGCGCCACTTTCCGACGCTGGAGCCCGCGCCCCTGGAACTGACCGAATCGCTGGAGCAGCTGCGCGTGCTGTGGCATGGCGAACGCATCGCGGTCCATGTGAGTGCACAGGCCCCCGGGCAGGGCGTCGACACCCCCGACGATCTGGCGCGGGTGCGCGCGCTCTTTGCCCTCGGCTGACGGGCTGTTTTCAGCGTCTTTGAGACTGCCCACGCTGTAAGCCAGAGCCCGGTTAGCGCATGCTATCCTCGACCGGTCGCCCCCGGGCCCCGGGCCGGAAGGGCAGCCGCCAGAGACAAGCGGCCTCTCCATTTGAAACTCTGAAAAAAGGACAGCGATGAGATTGATTCTGTTGGGCGCTCCCGGCGCTGGCAAAGGCACCCAAGCCACGTTCATCTGCCAGAAATACGGCATCCCCCAAATTTCGACCGGTGACATGCTGCGCGCCGCCGTGAAGGCGGGCACCCCATTGGGCATGCAGGCCAAGGCCGTGATGGAATCCGGCGGCCTCGTCAGCGACGATCTCATCATCAACCTGGTCAAGGAACGCATCGCCCAGCCGGACTGCGCCAACGGTTTCCTGTTCGATGGTTTTCCCCGCACCATCCCCCAGGCCGACGCCATGAAGGCCGCCGGCGTGAAGCTCGACTACGTGCTCGAAATCGACGTGCCGTTCGAAGCCATCATCGAACGCATGAGCGGCCGCCGCTCGCACCCGGCTTCGGGTCGTACCTACCACGTCAAGTTCAACCCGCCCAAGGTGGACGGCCAAGACGACGTGACTGGCGAGCCGCTGATCCAGCGCGAAGACGACAAGGAAGAAACGGTCAAGAAGCGCCTGGAGGTGTACAGCGCCCAGACCCGTCCGCTGGTGGACTACTACAGCAACTGGGCCAAGGCCGACGCCGCTGCCGCACCGAAGTACCGCGCCATCAGCGGCATGGGCTCAGTGGACGACATCACCGCGCGCGCCTTTGAAGCCCTCTCGAAATAATCGCGCGCCGCGATCCACAGGAACCCGGCCACGTGCCGGGTTTTTTTGTGTCCGGTCGTGTCAGGCGGGACCCGATCGCAAGCCGTACGCCTTGCCGTCCAGAAAGACGTATTCAGCCCGCAGGACCGCGGCCCCTTGTTCGTCCTTGAACGTGAACCCGACCATCGAGAGTGCAGCCCCATTCCTGATTTCAGGCATCTGCCACTGGCCCAGGCGAAACAGCGGTGCCAGTTCGATCGCCCAGCGCCGATCGCGCCGCGTGGGCACCACCGTCTTCGCCAGCAGCGCCGGCCCGTCCACACCGGCGGACTGCGCGGGCAAGGCGCGTTGCGCCAGGTCGGCGGGCAGCGTCAGCTTCTCGGGCAGTTCCAGCACCAGTTCGGCGTGGGGGTTGCGCCATTTCACCTCCACCGCCCGCCCTTCCAGGTAAATGGGACGGTTCTGGTCAAAACTGCTCCAGCCATGGTGCGCCCACGCGGCGGAGCCAAGACCCGAAAAACCCAGCACAGTGCTTGTCTGGAGGAAGCGTCGTCTGAACATCACGGTCTCCTTCACATGTAGCCAATCCAGCGCCCACAGGTCAATACCAGCAGCCAGATCACGGTCGAGGCCGCCATGAGTGCACGCGCGGTGAAATCGAGCCGCTGCAACGAACCCCGGGCATGGAACCAGGCGGCGTTACAGGCTGCCAACAACAGCAACAGCATCTTGGCTGTGAACACCCGGTTGGCCAACAGTTCCCCGGCCTGTGTCGAGAACATCAACAGGCCCGACGCCGCCGCCAACACGAAACCCAAACCGACCAGTGTCAGGCTCAGGCGGGCCAGCGGCACCACCGGCAAGGCCGCGCCCCAGCCGAACACGCGCAACTCCAGCAAGATCAGGTTGCCCAGCAGCAGCGCAATGCCCAGGATGTGCGCCACCTCCAGCATGGGATAGGCCCAGGGATGGGCGCCCAGCGCCTCGAACATGGCTCAGTCCTCCAGCAACTCCAGCGCCAGCGCGATGCGCGCCTTGACCGGCGTGAGGCTGCGGGCATCCGCCAACAACTGCCCCGGATGCGTCAACAAAGGGCCGTGCACACACCGACTGGTTCGAACCACACGCACACCCCTGGCCTGCGCTTCGAGCAACGCCGCCTCCAGCGCATGGTGCACCGTGCCGTTGCCGGTACCGGCCACCACGATGCCGCGCACGGCTGGGCCCTGCGCCGCATCGCTGCAGGACAGCAGCGCGCGCACCAGCGTGCCATCGGTGTCGGCGTGGCTGGTCAGCACCACCACCGGCGGCATCGCCTGAACCGACTGGATGCGCTGCAAAACAACCGGGTCCCAGCCCCCCGTTTCAGAGGCCAATGGCCAGGGTCGGAACAGCCGAACCCGGCCCTCTTCCACGCAACCCAGCGGTCCGGCATCACCCGAGTCGAAGGCATCCACCCGGTAGGTGTGCACCTTGCTCACGTCGGCCGCGCTGTGGATCTTCCCCGCGCACACCAACACGACACCTTGCGCGCCGGGATGGCTGGCCACAGCCAGCGCGTCGACCAGATTCTGTGGCCCGTCCGGCACCAGCGCCGTGGCCGGTCGCATCGCGCAGGTGAACACCACCGGCTTGGCCGGTCGCAACACGGTCTGCAGGAAGAACGCGGTCTCTTCGATGGTGTCGGTGCCGTGCGTGATCACCACAGCGTCCACCTCGGGCCGGCTGAGGTGAAAGGCCAGCCGGGTGGCCAGTTGCTGCCAGAGTGCAAAGCCCATGTCCTTGCTGTCCACCTGGGCCACCTGCTCCACTTCCAGGGGCAATCCCGCCATGGACGGAATCGATGCCAGCAGGTCCTCAACACTGACCTGACCCGCCACGTACCCGACACCATCTCCGGGCCGGCTTGCCCGGCCGGCGATGGTGCCGCCGGTGCCCAATATGACGTGACGTCGGATTTCCATTGCATCTGCCACTTGCCAAGTCTCCAAAACTGGTTAAAAATACAGGCACTGGATAAGAAAACAGCTTGTTGTTCTGACCAGTCCCGGTGGCGAGCCTCACCCGAGTGAGTTTCTCCCCCGCATCTTCACGAGGTCCCCATGATCGAGTCGCCGCTTTACCCTCCCAAGCTCACCGCCCGCCAGCAGCAGATTCTGGAACTGATTCAGAGCGCCATTGCCCGCACCGGTTCGCCACCGACGCGCGCAGAAATTGCCCATGAGCTGGGTTTCAAGTCCGCCAACGCGGCCGAGGAGCATCTGCAGGCCCTGGCACGCAAGGGTGCCATCGAACTGGTGAGCGGCACCTCGCGCGGCATCCGCCTGCGCAACGAAGACCTGCAATCCATCAACGAATCGCGGGGGCGCCAGCTTACACTGCCGCTGCCCAGTCTGTCGCAGCTGATGCTGCCCCTGATCGGGCGTGTGGCCGCCGGCTCGCCCATCCTGGCCCAGGAACACGTGGACCAGACCTACCACGTCGAGCGCAGCCTGTTCCAGCGCACGCCCGACTACCTGCTCAAGGTGCGCGGCATGTCCATGCGCGACGTTGGCATCATGGACGGGGACCTGCTCGCCGTGCAGTCGACCAAGGAAGCCAAGAATGGCCAGATCGTGGTGGCCCGTCTGGGCGAGGACGTGACCGTCAAGCGTTTCATGCGCCGCCAGCACCTGATCGAACTGCACGCCGAAAACCCGGACTACAAGACCATCGTTGTCGAGCCGGGTGAGCCCTTTGAAATCGAGGGCCTTGCCGTGGGACTCATCCGCAACAGCTTCCAGCTCTGACCCGTCGGGTCTGCGTCGCCTCAGCAGGTGGCGGGCGTTTGGTCTGGTGCGTGATTCACACGCGTCAGGCACATCCCTGCGCTGGCGACTTCATTCGCAATCCTGCCTGTGTTCAACCCCTTTTTTGGAGTTTCGCATGGGAATCCGCTTCAACACCAACACCTGGCGCGCGCCGCTGCTGCTCATCGACAGCTGGCTGCCTCCTTCCTTTGAACGGGAGGGCGCTGCCCGAACGCTTCCGCAAATCCTGCAACGTTTCGTGCGTGCCGGCTGGCTGGCGCGCCCGCCAAAGTGCGCTGTGGATGGCAACAAGGTCGCTGTCACCGGGCACCGCGTCACCGGCCATGCCGTCGTTCGAGCCCGCCATGTGCGGGTGCTGAGAACCGCGGACACTTCAGGCGGCCCACGCGCCGATGGGCGGCTGGTGATCTCCGGTCGCATCAACGATGTCTGCGCAGAGCTCGAACGGCTGGCGGCCCTGGAGCTCCAGTCGAGCCACCCGCAACTGCGCGCCTGACCCTGCGCGACTGCGCCGCACGGCGGGTTCAAGTCCGTCGTGACTCAAAGATCACGAGGTTCCTGCGGGCACAATAGGGACCATGAATATCGTGATCCTTGACGACTACCAGGATGTGGTCAGAAAACTACCGTGTGCCAGCAAGCTGGCACCCTATCCCGCCAAGGTTTTCACCAACACCGTCAAGGGCGTGGGTCAGCTTTCGGTCCGACTGCGCGATACCGATGTGCTGGTTCTGATCCGCGAGCGCACGCAGATCACGCGGCAGCTGGTTGAAAAGCTGCCGCGCCTCAAGCTCATCGTGCAGACGGGCCGCGTCGGGCCCCACATCGACGTCAATGCCTGCACCGAGCGCGGCATCGCGGTGGCCGAAGGCGTCAGTTCACCGATCGCCGCCGCCGAACTGACCTGGGCGCTGATCATGTCGTCCATGCGCCGGATTCCGCAATACGTGGCCAGCCTCAAACACGGTGCCTGGCAACAATCCGGGCTGAAGGCGGCATCGATGCCTGCCAACTTTGGCCTGGGCATGGTGTTGAGTGGCAAAGTGCTGGGCATCTGGAGCTACGGCCGTATCGGCAAGCTGGTCGCGTCCTATGGCCGAGCCTTTGGGATGCGCGTGATCGTCTGGGGCAGCGAGCCAACCCAGGCACAGGCCGCGGCCGACGGCTACGAGCTCGCCACCAGCCGTGAGGCGCTGTTCGAGATGTCGGATGTGTTGAGCCTGCATTTGCGACTCGGAGAACAAAGTGCCGGCTGCGTCACGCTGGAAGACCTCTCCCGCATGAAACCCACATCGCTGCTGGTCAACACATCGCGCGCCGAGATTCTGGAGTCTGATGCCTTGCTGGCAGCGCTCAACCGGGGCCGGCCTGGTATGGCCGCCATCGACGTGTTTGAGTCCGAACCCATCCTGCAGGGGCATGCCCTCCTGCGGCTGGAGAACTGCATTTGCACGCCGCACATCGGCTATGTGGAACTCGACAACTACGAGATCCTGTTTTCATCGGCCTTCGACAACGTGGTCAACTTCATCAAGGGCACGCCCACGCACATCCTGAACCCTGGCGCGCTGCAGGTTCGCCGCTGAAACGATCAATCCTCAGGCCAAAAAAAAGCGCCCGGAAGAACTTCCGGGCGCTTTTTTTTGGTGGTCTGGCAGGCTGCTCAACGGCCCTTCTTGGCCGGTGGGTTGTCCTCTTCTCCGTCGGGTGGCATGAAGTCCAGCACCTCAAAATCGATCAGGTTGCCCTCTTCCTGAACCGAAGCGTTCGGTGGCGGCGCCGGTTTGGCCGTTGGCTCCACCGGCACAGGGACCTCGGGCAACGAGGCCTCGAACGCAGAAATCTCGGAAAGCGCGTCCAGATCGACATCCAGTCCCAGACGCGGCGAAGCGGGTGGGATGTCGTCCAGCGGCTGAGTGACTCGCCCTTCTACCGAGGCTGCGGCCACTGCAGCAGCGAGCCCCTTGTTGCCCGCTGCCTTCAGTGGTTTGATCGCAGTGTGCTGGAAGTCGACCTGTGATGCGCTGTCGACCATGTCACGCTTGATCATGTCCTTGGCCATGGCGTGCAGCAACAGCAGTTCGCGATAAGCCTCCAGGTCAAAAACCTCGCCGTCGACTTCGTTCGCCTCGCGAAAGATCGACTGTTCAATGACGTCGAGCACACGGGGCTGCGGCCAGAGGGCCTGAATGCGGCTGAAAGCCGTTTCATAGGCCTCCAGCCCCTGGCTATCGTCTGAATACTGGTCAAAGGGCGGTGCGCCAGCGTTGAAGAGGTGGTTGAACTCCACGCGCAGGGCGTCGTACTCGGCACGGCGGTTCAGCTGGTGGTACAGCTTGAACAGGTCGAGGTAAGCCAGCGCGCTGGGCTCGTGGCTGTCCATCAGATGGTCCTTGAGCACCCCGATGGCCTTGTCGGCTTCCCCGAGAGAAACGAAAAAGTCGGCCTGCTGCTGGACATCGAACAGCTCCTCGGTCGCCACCGACCGCGATACGCCGATCTGGCTGGCCGGGTATTCACGACGGTCGCTGTCGGCCATGGCAGGCAGGCTGTTGACGTCGATGCCGGAGTCGTGAAGGGAACGGTATCCGTCAAACGAAGACTCTCGCTCAAGGTTGAAATCAATGTCCAGCCCCGATGGATCGGACCGGTCAGCGCTGCCGGCTTTCGCCGCAGCGGCGCTTTTCCCCGGCTTTTCAGTGCCCGCCCACCAGGCCGCGTTTGCCGGCACATCCTCCTGGCGCCCGCGACGACGGCGGGCGAACAGGAAGGCGAACAGCGACAGCAACAGCAGCGCCCCCAGCAGATAGGCCAGCCAGGTCATGTAGCGGGCTTTTTCGAGTTGCGCCTCCATCGCCTGCAAGGCCACCTTGTTGCGGGCCTCCTGCTCGCGCAAGCCCTTGGACTCGGCCTCCAGCACCGAGAGCTTCTGGGCATCGCGCAGGATCTCTTCGGGTGAGGCGTTGATGGCCTTCCAGAGCAACCCGGCCGCGGCACGCGTTTCTTCTGACGTGGTGGGCTCGCTCAACAGTGACAGCGAGAGCTTGAGCACCGGATCGCGTTCGATGCTCAGACTCAAATCGACCGGGTCTAGCTGCAGCCGGGGAACCGCTGCCTGAGGCGCCGCGACGGCGGGCTTGCGCACCACACTGGGCGGCCGGGACCGGGAAGCAGCAGCCCTGGGCAAAGGCGCCGCACCGGCCGCTTGCGGCCCCGCAACGGGCGCGGTCTCAGCCCCCCTGCCGCCGGCACTCGCAGCTGGGCTCGCGGATGGCGCGCCCACACCGCTTCGGGGAACAGCCGGCAAGGACGAGATCGTGGCTCTTGCGGATCCGCCCGTCTCGGTCGATGCCGGGGCAGCACCAACGGCCGGCTCACTCAGGGGGTCGGCCAGCAACACATAACGACGAGAAAACGGCATGGTGCAGCCGGCACGCACCAGCACCGTCACGACGGGCTCGTTCACCGGTTGCGTCGTCTGAATGCGCACAGAGGTTTCCGCATCCGGTGCGCTCCGCTGCGTGCTTGTTCGAACCGAAGCGGGTGACACCAGAGCATCACCGAAAAAGACCTCGGCCTGGATACACAAGGTCGACGCGTCTTCATCCGGCCCCACCAGCGCCTGCACCCGAACGTCAAGACCGCGACCAATCACGGCCGCACCACTGTGGCGGCCCAAGGTCACCGCCTGACTGCTCAGGACAGTTGATAGCAAAATAGAGCCAACCAGAATTTGGCGCACGTCAGAATCCCTTCTTTCCTAGGTCGGAACATTTTGTCATAGCTTATCGCTGTCCCTCTCGAAATAATACTTTCATATGCAGCCAATTTTTCCAACCGTCGGCATCGTGGGCACGGGTGCCATGGGGCGCGGCATCGCGCAGATGGCCGTCCAGGCCGGCAGTCAGGTTCTGCTTTTCGATCTCCTGCCCGGGGCCGCCGAGGCGGCTCGCGCCGCACTGGCGGACACTTGGCAGAAGCTGGTGGTCAAAAACAAACTCACGCCTGAGATGCAAGCGGCGTACCTGGCACGCGTATCGCTGGCCAGCGCCGTGACGGGCCTCGCACCCTGCGCGCTGGTGGTCGAGGCCATTGTGGAAAAACTCGACGTCAAGCAACGGCTGTTCGCCGAACTGGAAGCAGTTGTAGCGCCCCAAGCCGTGCTCGCCACCAACACATCGTCGTTGTCGGTCACCGCCATCGGTGCGGCCCTTCAGCGCCCTGCCCAACTCGCCGGTTTTCATTTTTTCAATCCTGTGCCTTTGATGCGGGTGGTCGAAGTGATCGCCGGACTGAAAACCAGTCCTGTTGTGTGCCAGCAACTGACGGACTACGCGCGGCAGTTTGGTCACACCCCGGTATCGGCACAGGACACCCCCGGCTTTATCGTGAACCATGCCGGACGGGGTTATGGCACCGAGGCGCTGCGCGTGGTCGGGGAGCGTGTGGCCGACTTCGCCACCATCGACCGCATCCTCAAGGACCAGATGGGTTTCAAGCTCGGGCCGTTCGAGCTGATGGACCTGACCGCGCTGGACGTGTCGCATCCGGTCATGGAGTCGATCTACCGGCAGTATTACGACGAACCGCGCTACCGCCCCAGCGTGATCACCGCGCAGCGTCTGGCCGGCGGCGTGGTTGGGAAAAAAGTGGGCGAGGGCTTTTACGCTTATGACCATGGTGTGGCACAGGTGCCGGCCGAGCCGCCCGTCCCCAGCGTGGCCTCGATGCCACCGGTGTGGGTGTCACCCAAGGCGGCGCGGCGCCCCGAGATCTACCAGTTGCTGAAGAACCTGGGGGCCAGCATCGAAACCGCCGCTGCACCTTCTTCCGCTGCGCTGATTCTGGTGGCTCCGCTGGGACTGGATGTCACCACGCTTGCAGCCGTGGAGCGCCTCGACCCCAGCCGCACTGTCGGAATCGACATGATGCTGGACGACGCGGCCACCAAGCGGCGCGTGCTCGCCACCAACCCGGCCACCCGCCCCGACATGCGCGATGCCGCCCACGCGCTGTTCGCCAGCGACGGCAAGGCCGTGAGCGTGGTGCGCGACAGCGGTGGCTTCGTGACACAACGTGTGGTGGCCACCATCGTCAACATCGCAGCCGACATGTGCCAGCAAGGCATCTGCACACCGAAAGACCTTGAAGTCGCTGTCACGCTCGGGCTGGGCTATCCCATGGGACCGCTGGCCATGGGCGACCGCATCGGCCCGACCAATGTGCTGGAGATCCTGTTCAACATGCAGACCGTGTACGGCGACCCGCGTTACCGCCCTTCGCCCTGGCTGCGCCGCCGGGGCGCGCTGGGCCTGAGCCTGCTCCACGAAGAAGCCTGAACTCCACCAGCCGACACGGATACAACCGCACGCATGACCGCCAGCCTCAAAAGCCACAGCCATGGTCAGACCATGGTGCTGACCATCAGCAACCCCGACCACCGCAACGCATTGGGCCCGGACATCTACGCCGCCGGTGTGGAGGCGCTCAGCGTGGCGGAAAACAACCCGGAGGTGCGCAGCGTGGTGATCACCGGCGAAGGCAGCCATTTCTGTGCCGGCGGGAACCTGCAACGCTTGCTGGCCAACCGCCAACTGCCCCCCGATATCCAGGCGCAAAGTATTGAAGGCCTGCACAACTGGATCGAGAGCATTCGCGTGTTTCCAAAACCGGTGCTCGCCGCGGTGGAGGGATCGTGTGCTGGCGCGGGCTTCTCGCTCGCCCTGGCCTGCGACCTGATCGTGGCCGCGCACAACAGCGTGTTCGTCATGGCCTACAGCAACGTGGGTCTGTCGCCTGACGGTGGCGCCACCTGGAGCCTCATGCGTGCCCTGCCTCGCGCCACCGCGCTGCAGATCCTGATGGGCGGCGAGCGCATCGATGCCACACGTCTGCACGCCATGGGCGTGATCACGCAAGTGAGTGCCCCTGGCGAGGCGCTGGCCGCTGCGCTGGCCGCGGCAGATCGACTCAACAGCCGTGCCCCCAACGCGCTCGCCAGCATCAAGGAACTGGCCAACGATGCGCTGACGGGTTCGCTGCACGCACAGCTGAGCGCCGAGCGCGACCACTTCGTGCGCAACCTGCACCACGCCAACGCGGGCGAAGGCATCGCAGCCTTTCTCGAAAAGCGACCCGCGAACTACCGCTGACCCTAGGGCCCTGACCAGCTGTGCCCTGGGTCGTGCAGCAAAAGGACGCCTGCGGGACAGGTGTCACGCAAACCCTGATGCGAGCGCAGGGTCCCAGTGGCGACAATGCCAGTCAATTCAGTCACTCATAAGACAGCCGATGGACGAACCGATTCTGACAATGGAAGAACGCGAGGCGATCAACAGTGGTCGCTGGTTCAGCAGCCTTTCACCTTCCCTGCGTCACGACATACTCCGATGCGCCTACGTCAAGCGATTCAAGGACGGCGACCTCATCGTCGCCCGCGGCGATCCACCGTCCGAATGGACGGCCGTCGCCAAGGGCGCGGTGCGTGTGAGCTCGACTTCGCTCTCGGGCAAGCAGATCACGCTGACCTATGTGGAGCCGGGTGTGTGGTTTGGCGACGTGGCCATGTTCGACGGCGACCAGCGCACGCACGATGCCTATGCACACGGACCGACCACGCTGCTCTGCGTGGCCCGCAACGATTTCCAGAAGATCCTCAGCGTGCATGTGGAGCTGTACGAAGCGCTGATGCGACTGCAGGCGCGGCGCATCCGCACGCTGTTCGGTCTGGTGGAAGACCTCAACACCCTGCCCTTGCGTGCCCGGCTGGCCAAACAGTTGCTGCACCTGGTGCGCAGTTACGGCGTGCCCTGTCTGTCGGACGGCAACGAGATGCGCATCGGTCTGCAGCTGGCGCAGGAAGAACTGGCCCAGCTGTTGGGCGCTTCGCGCCAGCGCGTCAACCAGGAACTCAAATCGATGGAGCGCGAGGACGCGATCCGCATCGAACAGGGTGGTCTGGTGGTGCGCAACCGCGACATGCTGATGCGCATCGCCGAAGCCGAGACCTGAACCAGCGGGTTCAATTGAAGGGGGCACCGCGCCCCACCGCGCAGGGTCGTGCCCTACCCCAACGAGTGAGACCCCTCGCATGAGCGATACCCAGAACTTCACCGGCACCCGCCCGGTGTCCGAACAGCACGCTTTCGACGTGCCTGCCCTGCGGGATTGGCTCGCGACCCACGTCGACGGCTTCACCGGTCCGCTCACCGTGGAGATGTTCAAGGGCGGCCAGTCCAACCCGACCTACAAGCTGATCACGCCGAAGCGCGCGTACGTCATGCGCGCCAAACCCGGCCCGGTGGCGAAGCTGCTGCCCTCGGCCCACGCGATCGAGCGTGAGTTCCGCGTCATGAGCGCGCTGCACGGCAGCGGCGTGCCGGTGGCGCATATGCACGCGCTGTGCGAAGACGAATCGGTGATCGGTCGCGCTTTCTACGTGATGGAGTGCGTCGAAGGCCGGGTGATGTGGGACCAGTCCCTGCCCGGCATGAGCCGCGATCAGCGAGGCGCCATCTACAACGAGATGAACCGCGTCATGGCCGCGCTGCACACGGTGGATCCGATGGCCATCGGCCTTGATGGCTACGGCAAACCGGGCAACTACTTCGAGCGCCAGATCGGTCGCTGGAGCAAACAGTACGTGGCCTCGATCACGCAGCCGATCCCCGAGATGGACCAGCTCATGGTCTGGCTGCCACAGAACATCCCCGCCATGGCGCGCGATGAATCCATGGTGTCGGTGGTGCACGGTGACTTCCGGCTCGACAACCTGATGTTCCACCCCAGCGAGCCGCGCGTGCTGGCCGTGCTGGACTGGGAGCTCTCCACCCTGGGCCATCCGCTGGCCGACTTCAGCTACCACTGCATGGCCTGGCACATCCCACCCGGCGCGTTCCGCGGCATCGGTGGTCTGGATGTGCAGGCTCTGGGCATCCCCACCGAAGACGACTACATCGCGCTCTACTGCGAGCGCACCGGTTTTGCCACGCCAGCGCAACTCAAGGCCGACTGGAACTTCTACCTCGCCTATAACCTGTTCCGCCTTGCCGCCATCCTGCAAGGCATCGCCAAGCGCGTGGAGACCGGCACCGCCTCCAGCGCACAGGCCGTTTCATCCGCAGCCGGTGCCCGTCCGCTGGCCGAGATGGCCTGGCGCTTTGCGCAGCAGGCCTGACAACGGCGTTCCCCGACCCCATTCAACCCACCAGCTTCGCCCGCACCCAAGGATCACCCCATGAATTTCGATTACACCGACAAAGTAAAAGACATGCGCGAACGCCTGCTGGCGTTCATGGATGAGCACATTTACCCCAACGAAGGCCGCTTCTTCGCCGAGATCGCCGCCAACCGCGCCAAGGGCAACGCCTGGATTCCGACCACGATCATTGAAGAGCTCAAGCCCAAGGCCCGGGCGGCCGGTCTGTGGAACCTGTTTCTCCCGAGCAGCCCGCGTGCGCCCGAGGGCCTGACCAACCTGGAATACGCGCCCTTGTGCGAGATCATGGGCCGTGTCCCGTTCGCCGCCGAAGTGTTCAACTGCTCGGCACCGGACACCGGCAACATGGAAACGCTGGAACGCTACGCCAGCGAAGCGCTGAAGGACCAGTGGCTCGAACCCCTGCTCAAAGGCGAGTTCCGCTCCGCCTTCCTGATGACCGAGCCCATGGTCGCCTCATCGGACGCCACCAACATCCAGTGCAGCATCGTGCGCGACGGTGACGAGTACGTGATCAACGGGCTGAAGTGGTGGTCGTCCGGCGCGGGCGACCCCCGCTGCGCGGTCTACATCGTCATGGGCAAGACCAACCCGGACGCTCCGCGCCACTCGCAGCAGTCGATGGTCGTGGTGCCGTCCAACGCCAAGGGCATCACCGTGGTGCGCCCGCTCTCTGTGTTTGGCTACGACGATGCGCCGCACGGTCACATGGAAGTCCGCCTCAAGGACGTGCGCGTGCCGGTGGGCAACCTGCTGCTGGGTGAAGGCCGTGGTTTCGAGATCGCGCAAGGCCGCCTCGGCCCGGGTCGCATCCACCACTGCATGCGCTCCATCGGCGCCGCCGAACGCGCGCTCGAACTCATGTGCAAACGGCTCAACAGCCGTGTGGCCTTTGGCAAGCCGGTGTCGGCCCAGTCGGTCTGGCACGAACGCATTGCCGATGCACGCTGCAAGATCGAAATGGCCCGCCTGCTCACGCTCAAGGCCGCCTACATGATGGACACCGTGGGCAACAAGGTGGCCAAGGCTGAGATCGCGATGATCAAGGTGGTGGCACCCAACATGGCCTGCGACATCATCGACATGGCCATCCAGGCCCATGGCGGTGGTGGTGTGAGCGACGATTTCCCGCTCGCCTACAGCTACGCCAACCAGCGCACGCTGCGCCTGGCTGACGGCCCGGACGAGGTGCACCGCCAGTCGATCGCCAAGCTGGAGCTGGCCAAACACATGGTCGTCAAGACCGACGTGGACATGCCCGTCACGCGCGGCTGCTGAACGCTCGCGCCAGCACTTCAGCGCGCAAACAGGCGCAGCGCGCGGGCGCTGAGGTGTTCAAAAACATCCAGCGCATAGAGTGCGCTGGCGTTGTCACCCGGCTGGTCCAGCTGCATGCGCAGATAGGCTTTGCCCCGGGTCAGCCAGAAAAGACGCGGCGTGTCCGCATGCAGCTGGTCCGGCGTGTCTTGCAACAAGGCGATGCTCTCCTCGTCCATCCACTGGCGCGCAACCTCCGGTGCATCGGTCAGCACCGCGTGTTGTGCCCAGAAGTCGGCCGGCGGGCCCGGCCACCCCGCATCGCGGTAGGCGGACATCCATCCGACTTCCTCAGGCAGCGGTTTGTCGGTGGTCTGCAGGGCGTCGGTCACTTCCGCGTACAGCGTGTGGGCCAGCGTTTCGAGCGAACGCTTGAGCGCACGGTTCATCACGATCACATGCACATCGGGCCGCAACCCCAGTTCCGCCCGGGCCATCAGTTCCATCCCGCGGATGTACGACCGGGAGGACGCGGTACAACCCGCCCGGAACGGACGATCCAGCACGCGCCCCTCCAGCACGCACCCGCCTCCGCCCAAGGCCCGGTAGCCCAGCATGCGCTCGGTGGCCCATTGGGCCAACGCTTCGTCGGCTTCCACCTTGGTCGAACCGACACCCAAGGCATTCTTCAGACGTTCAAACATGGCGCAGCGAACTCCCGTAAAGTGGAGAAATTATCGGCTTCACCCCAAAAGAAAGCACCTGAAATGATCGATGTCTATTCATGGCCCACACCCAACGGTCACAAGGTCCACATCATGCTGGAGGAATGCGGGCTCCGTCTGGGTCGCGACTGGCGGGTCCACCCCGTCAATATCGGACAGGGCGACCAGTTTCGGCCCGAGTTTCTGACAATCAGCCCCAACAACAAGATCCCCGCTCTGGTGGACCCCGTGGGCCCTGATGGCAAACCCATCAGCCTGTTCGAATCGGGCGCCATCCTGCTGTACCTGGCGGCCAAGACCGGCAAGCTGCTCCCTCGAACGGACCGGCAGAAGTTTGAAGTGCTGCAGTGGCTCATGTTCCAGATGGGCGGCGTGGGCCCCATGCTCGGGCAGGCGCACCACTTCCGCATCTACGCACCCGAGAAGATCGGCTACGCCGTGGACCGCTACACCAACGAGGCCAAGCGTCTGTATGGCGTGATGGACAAACAGCTGAGCGGCCACAAGTTCATCGCTGGCAACCAGTACACCGTGGCCGACATCGCCATCTTTCCCTGGCTGCGCAGCTGGCAGAACCAGGGTATTGACTGGGCCGACTATCCCCGGCTCAAGGACTGGTTTGACCGCATCGCTGCGAGGCCAGCCGTGCAGCGCGGTGTCGCCGTGCTGGCCGATGCCCGCAAACCCCTCAACGACGATCGTGCGCGCGAGGCGCTGTTTGGAAAAGATCAGTACAAAAAGCGATGAATCCCGGCCGCATCGACCGGGGCACCTCATTTCGCAGGGTATACTCGACAGCTTAGTCGGAGCGTAGCGCAGCCTGGTAGCGCATCTGCTTTGGGAGCAGAGGGTCGCGAGTTCGAATCCCGCCGCTCCGACCATTCATCGAAAAACAAAAAGGCCCACTCTGTGGGCCTTTTTTGTATCAGCAGACCGGCACCCATCTGCCCGTAGCTCAACCGGATAGAGCAGCTGCCTTCTAAGCAGCAGGTCGGGGGTTCGAGTCCCTCCGGGCAGGCCAGACCCATACACCATCTTGCAGCAGGAGGCATTTGTCTTCATGCAAAAAAGCACAAGCCACCCGAGGGCGGCTTGTGCTTTTTTTTTGACCAGCCAGCCCCAGCGAAGGGACTGACTTGTATCAAGAGACCTTTCGCCGGATCAGCGGATCACGGCCAGGGTGGTGCGAGCACCCGCCTTGTAGGTCATCAGCGTCAGGGCACCGTTCTTGATGTCGCCCTTTTCGTCAAAAGCGATGTTGCCGGTCACGCCCTTGTAGGTGGTGGCCTTCAGCGCAGGCAGGTACTTGGCCGGATCGGACGAGTTGGCGGTGACCATGGCGTTGGCCATCACCTTCACAGCGTCGTACACGTAGGGGGCATACACCTGCACGTCGGAACCGAACTTGGCCTTGAAATCGGCGCGGAATTTATCCATGCCTTCTTTCTGCTCACCCTCAACGCCACCGGCTTCCGCGCAGTAAACTTGGTCGTCGGCCATGCCGTCACCGGCCAGCTTGGGCAGCTCGCTGGAGCAGATGCCGTCGCCGCCCATGAACTTGGCGTTGATGCCCAGCTGCTTCATCTGCTTGAGCATCGGGCCGGCCACGGCGTCCATGCCACCGAAGAACACGACGTCGGGCTTCTTGGCCTTCAGCGTGGTCAGGATGGCATTGAAATCGGTCGCCTTGTCGTTGGTGAACTCACGTCCGACAACGGTACCGCCTGCAGCGGCCACGCCTTTTTCGAACTCGTCGGCCACACCCTGGCCATAAGCCGTGCGGTCGTCGATCACGGCCACGTTCTTGGCCTTGAGGGTTTCCACAGCGTACTTGCCGAGCGTGCCACCGAGGTGCACGTCATCAGCCACCATGCGGAACACGCCTGCGTAGCCCTGACGGGTGTACTTGGGGTTGGTGGCCGAGGGAGAGATCTGGGGAATGCCGGCGTCGTTGTAGATCTGCGAAGCGGGAATGGTGGTACCGGAGTTCAGGTGACCGATCACGCCAGAAACCTTGGCGTCAACCAGCTTCTGGGCAGCGGCCGTGCCCTGCTTTGGATCGGCTGCGTCGTCTTCAGCCAGCAACTCGAACTTGGCCGGCGCGCCATTGATGGTCAGACCTGCTGCGTTGAGCTCTTCCACGGCCATCTTGGCGCCGTTTTCGTTGTCCTTGCCGAGGTGGGCAATGGCACCACTGGTGGGACCAACGTGACCGATCTTGATGACCTGGGCTTCAGCAGCTGCAGGAGCAGCGGCCGGAGCGGCTGCAGGTGCTGCCTCTTCTTTTTTGCCGCAAGCGGCCAGGGCGACAGCCGCAGCAATGACGGCCAGTTTCATGTTCAGTTGCATAGTTATCCTCAGGAAGGAACAAAGATTGGAATGCGGAGGGAACTTTTTTCTCCACATCCGTAAAGATACTCCAAAAATCCCGGTTGTTACATGCGCGCCAGAAGAACAGGGGCCGCTTCGAGGGTTTGCCCCGAGCTGCATCACGCCAACAAATGTGGCATTAGCGAGGCAGCCAGGTGGCAGCGTGAATCAACTGGCGCTGCCGGCGATCTTCAAATCGTGCCGCAGGGGTTCACATCCTGCTGCCTTGTAGTGCTTCCAGCGTTCGCGTGCGCGCTGGCGATCGGCCTCGTCGAACGTGACCACTTCGATCAGCCGCTCAAACCGCTCAAAGCCGACAGGACATTCGTCGCTCAGGTTGAGGAGCACGTCGGCTGGAAAATCAGCGGGCGGCACATGGCCACTGGCGATGAGGATGGGAGAGGCCCTGAACAGCGAGGCCGCATCGCTCTCGCGACAGTGCGGCACAAACTCCCCCGCCGCCATGGTCCAGAGCGCCTGGTCCAGTGACGCACAGTCCCTGGACGAACCCAGCACCACCACACGCGCGCCCTTGAGGTAGGCCTTTCGCAGAAGGCGGCAGGCATAACCCAGTTTGTCCGGTGCGTTGAAGTGGAAGGCCACTTCGGTCATGCCGGACACCTCGACGGGTTGGCCCCGGTTGCAGGTGCATCCATACCGTCTGGCTATTTCTGGCGCGCAGCCTTGACCGTCGCCTTGGCTGCCCGTGCCGGCGCCTTGGTCGCCACGCCCGCTTCGTTGATCAGGTATTGCAGCAGCAGGGGCACGGGCCGACCGGTTGCGCCCTTGGCCGTGCCGCTTTTCCAGGCGGTCCCGGCGATGTCCAGGTGAGCCCAGGGCAGATCGCCCGTGAACTTCTGCAGAAACTTCGCGGCGGTGATGGCTCCGCCTGCCCGACCAGCCACGTTGCCCATGTCGGCAAAGTTCGACTTCAGGCCTTCGGCGTACTCGTCGTCCAGTGGCATGCGCCAGCACAGATCCAGCGACTGGTCACCGGCCTGGCCGAGTGCTTGCGCGAGTTCGTTGCGCGCAGAAAAGAGACCCGAGCGCACGGCGCCCAGGGCGATCACGCAGGCACCGGTGAGTGTGGCAATGTCGATCACGCTGCGCGGCTTGAACCGCGCGGCGTAGGTCAACGCATCGCACAGGATGAGGCGTCCTTCTGCATCGGTGTTGAGCACTTCAATGGTCTGACCACTCATGCTGGTGACCACGTCACCGGGCTTGACCGCCAGGCCATCCGGCATGTTCTCGCAGCTCGGGATCAGGCCCACCACGTTGATGGCGGGCTGCAGCTCGGCCAACGCGGCAAAGGTGCCCAGCACGCTGGCGGCGCCACCCATGTCGAACTTCATTTCATCCATTTCAGCCGCAGGCTTGATGGAGATGCCGCCGGTATCGAATGTGATGCCCTTGCCCACGAGCACCACAGGCGCGCTGGTCTTGGCCGCGCCGCTGTAATGCATGACGATGAAGCGCAAGGGCTCGGCCGAACCCTGGGCCACCGCGAGGAAAGCCCCCATGCCAAGCGCTGCAACTTCTTTCGGACCCAGCACCTCTGTCCGGATCCCTGGCTTGCGCCCCAGCTTGCGCGCGGCGTCCGCCAGCATGCTGGGCGTGGCGTGGTTGGCGGGACGGTTGGCCCATTCCTTGGCCAACTCCACGCCAGCGAACAGGGCTTTGCCGGCGGCAAATTCAGCGCGCGCTGCAGCGGCATCGCTCACACCCAGCACGACCTGGCTGATCGTCCGCGCCTTGGCCGAGGGCTTGGTGGTGGTGAAACAGTAGGTGGCATCGGCGCAGGCCATCATGGCCACGCGCACGGCCAGCGCATCCTGATCCAGCAGGCTCAACAGCAAACCCAGCTTTTTCACACCAGGCTGCTTGAGCAGGCCCATGCCCGCCAGCACCGCCTTGCGCACCGCAGACGCCGACCCGTCGCCTGAGCGGACCAGCACCACCCACGACGCCTTGATATCCTGCGGGCGGTAGCAACTCAAAGCCTTGCCGACACCCGGCTCCAGATCGCCTCGGCGGTTGGCTTCGCGGATCAGGCTGACCAGCGCGGCGCCGGCCGTGCCGGACACATCGGCCCCGTCGGGCACCAGAACCAGCAGGGCGTCCACGGGCAGCTTGGCGGCTTGCTGATGCGAAAGGGATTTGAGTTCAAAGTCCATAATTGAGGTTTCCTGGGTATCTTTTCGATGTTATTCCATTCTTCCCTACGCACCGAGCTGGCACGCAGCTTCGGGGCCACGCTGGTGGTCCTGCTCACCATCGTGCTGACGATGCTGCTGATCCGTACGCTGGGTCTGGCCTCCAAGGGCAGCGTCAACCCGGAAGAAATCATGCTCGTGCTGGGCTACACGGTGCTGGGTTACACGCAGACCATCCTGACGCTGGCCTTGTTCATTGCCATCGTGTCCACGCTCGCCCGCATGTACCGCGACAGCGAGATGATCATCTGGTTCTCCAGCGGTCGCTCACTCGCCGGGTTTCTGGGCCCGGTGATGCGCTTCTCCTGGCCGGTGTTGCTGGTGATCAGTGTGATGGTCTTTTTCGTCTGGCCCTGGGCCAATCAGCAAACCGCCGATCTGCGTGACCGGTTTGCCAGCCGCGGCGATCTGCAGCGCATCGCACCAGGGCAGTTCCAGGAGTCTTCCAGCGGACGCCGCGTGTTCTTCATCGACAAGGACACCGCCGATGGCACCGAAGGCCGCAACGTGTTCATTTCCAGCATCGAGAAAAACGGCACCGAAACCGTGACAACGGCCAACTCGGGCCGCATCGAGCAGATCGGTGACCAGTCGTATCTCATGCTCCGCAACGGCCAGCGACTGGAAGCGGAAGTGCAGACGCCCACGAAACCGGGCCGCATCAAGGTCAGCGAGTTCGAGGAATATGGTGCGCTGATTGGCGCCACGACACCCCGGACCCGCAGCAGTCAAGCCCTCAAGGCGCGCAGCACCTGGGCCCTGATGACCGAACCCAGCGCCGCCAACCAGGGTGAGCTGGGGTGGCGCATCGGCATTGTCCTGACCGCGCTCAACCTGGTGCTGCTGGCCGTGGCCACCACCGTCAGCAATCCTCGCGCCGGACGCAGTGGCAACCTGATGTTCACTTTGTTTGCCTTCATCCTGTACTTCAACTTTCTCAACATCGGCCAACGCTGGGTGGGATCGGGCCAGCTGTCGCTGTCCTCGCTGTTGCTGATGTTGCACGGCAGTGTCTTTGTGATTTGCACGGTGTGGCTGATCAAGCGCCAGCGCAACGTCAGCCTGAGAGGCTGGCTGCAGCGGCGCCTGCGCTCCGAACCCGTTGAAAAGATCGGGCAAACGGCATGAAAACCATCCGTCGCCTCATCTACTGGGAGATCCTGCTGGCGACCGGCTTTGTGCTGCTGGCGTTTCTTTCGTTGTTCTTTTTCTTTGATTTCGTCGAGGAGCTTTCGTCCCTGGGCAAACCATCGCGGCTGGAGCCGGATGTGATTTACGAGTTACGACACGCGCTGCTCTATGTCGGGCTGCTGATGCCCAGCCGGGTGTACGAGCTCCTGCCCATCTCGGTGCTCATCGGCACGATCGCGGTGCTGGCCCGGTTGGCGCAAACCTCGGAGTACACGATCCTGCGCACCAGTGGCCTGGGCCCCTGGAAGGCGCTGCGCACCCTGCTGGGCCTGGGGCTGATCTTTGTCGTGGTGACCTTTGCCGTGGGTGACTACGTGGCGCCCCTGGCCGACAAGACAGCCCAGTTGCTCAAGGCCCGGTACCAGGGCCGCATCAGCCTGGGACAAACCGGTGCCTGGCTCAAGGAGCGCCAGCTCTACAGCAACTTCTCGGTGAACGTGGGCTCGCTGTCGCCCAAGGGAGAGCTGGGCGAGGTGCGTGTTTTCGAGTTTGACAACCAGGGTCTGCTGGTGTCGACGCTGGAAGCCGCGCAAGGTCAGATTGAAGCCGACGAGTCCTGGACGCTGCGCAAAGTCCTGCGCCGCGAGTTCGACACCGCGGGCCAGATGTCGGCGCGCATCCTGCGCAGCGATCTGGAGACCTTCCGCTGGCCCAGCACCATCACCGCCGAAATGGTGTCGGTCGCGCTGCTCAAGCCCGAGCGCATGCGCACCACCGACCTGTATGCCTACATCCAGCACCTGGAGAGCAACGGGCAGACCGCGCAGCGCTACGAGATCGAGTTCTGGCGCAAGGTGTTCTACCCCTTGAGCTGTCTGGTGATGGTGGTGCTGGCACTGCCCTTTGCGTACCTGCATTTCCGCTCCGGCGGGATCACCGGCTATGTGTTTGGCGGGGTCATGATCGGCATCAGCTTCTTCCTGCTCAACAACGTGTTCGGCTATATCGGCAACCTCAACCAGTGGCAACCCTGGTTCGCCGCGGCCTCCCCTTCAATCATCTACTCGCTGGTGTCGCTCGGTGCGTTTGGCTGGCTGGTTTTAAGGCGTTGACGTTATGCGTGGTGTGATTGTCTTTGCCCACGGCTCGCGCGACCCCTTGTGGCGCTTGCCGGTGGAGGCGGTTGCGGCACAGATCGCCCTGACCGATCCGTCCGCCCCCGTGGCCTGCGCCTATCTCGAGCTCTCCGAGCCCGACCTGCCCACAGCCGCCGAACGCCTGGTCGCCGCAGGCGCCACCCACATCCGCGTGCTCCCGTTGTTCTTCGGCATGGGCAAACACGCGCGGGAGGACCTGCCGCAGCTGATGATCGACCTGGCCACCCAACACCCTGAGGTGCGGTTCGAACAGCTGGCGGCGGCTGGTGAAGACCCGCGCCTCACCGCCTTGCTGGCCCGGATCGCGCTGGAAAACACCCAATGAACCTGCACCAGTTCCGGTTTGTCCAGGAGGCCGTGCGTCGAAACCTGAACCTGACCGAAGCCGCCAAAGCGCTGCACACGTCGCAACCCGGTGTTTCCAAGGCCATCATCGAACTGGAAGACGAACTCGGTATCGAGATATTTGCCCGCCACGGCAAGCGCATCAAACGCGTCACCGAACCCGGCGTGCAGGTGCTCAAGAGCATCGAGATCATCCTGCGCGAGGTCAACAACCTCAAGCGCATCGGTGAACAGTATTCGGCCCAGGACAGCGGCACCCTGTCGATCGCAACCACACACACCCAGGCGCGCTATGTGCTGCCCGATTCGGTGGCCAAACTGCGCAAGGCCTACCCCAAGGTCGGCATCAGCCTGCACCAGGGCTCGCCCGACCAGGTGGCCAAGATGCTGCTGGAAGAAGTGGCCGAGATTGGCGTGGCGACCGAGTCGCTCGTGAACTACCCCGAGCTGGTCACCCTGCCCTGCTACGAGTGGCAGCACGTGCTTGTGTTTCCTTTCGACCACCCGCTGGCGACGCAGGAGCGCATCACGCTCGAAGATCTGGCCCACCTGCCCCTGATCACCTACCACCCCAGCTTCACCGGCCGCACCCGCATCGACCAGGCGTTTGCACTGCGCCATCTGCAGCCCGAGATCGTGCTCGAAGCGATCGACTCCGACGTGATCAAGACCTACGTCAAGCTCGGCATGGGCGTAGGGATCGTGGCCGAAATGGCCGTGCAGGGTGAAAACCAGACACCCGATCTGTCGTCCCGACCCGCGGGACAGCTGTTCGGCCACAACCTGGCGCGCGTGGCGTTCAAACGTGGTACCTACCTGCGCCATTTCGTGCTGCGTTTTGCCGAACTGCTCAGCGACCGGCTCTCGCGCGACCTGATCCTGCGGGCCATGAGTGGCACGCCGGACGACTATGAGTTGTGACTCCCCCCCGTTGCTTGCCCACTTCGTGTGGCCGCATCCCCCCTCAAGGGGGCGGCGCGGGCGGCCCGGCAAAGCCGGTTCCGCGGCGCCTGCTGGCATGTCGCGCCGGCAGGCGGGTTTGACCCGACTCTGAACATTTCCGATGAGCCCGATGACACAGCCTCACACACCCGCCCTCACCTCCCGCCTGCCCCATGTCGGCACGACCATCTTCACCGTCATGTCGGCGCTGGCCGCCGAAACCGGCGCGGTGAACCTGGGTCAGGGCTTCCCGGACTTTGACTGCGACCCGGAACTGGTCAACGCCGTCACGCGCGCCATGCAGGCGGGCCACAACCAGTACCCGCCCATGCCCGGCGTGCCAGCGCTGCGCCAGGCCATGGCGGCCAAGATGTTGGCCCTGTATGGCCTGGCCTGCGATCCGAACACCGAGATCACCGTCACCGCTGGCGCCACCCAGGCGATCCTGACCGCCATTCTCGCCGTGGTGCACCCGGGCGACGAGGTGATCGTGCTCGAACCCTGCTACGACAGCTACGTGCCCAACATCGAGCTCGCCGGTGGCGTGGCGGTGCGGGTGCCGCTCACGCCCGGCAGCTTCCGCCCCGACTTTGGCGCCATCGCCGCGGCCATCACGCCACGCACCCGCGCCATCATCGTCAACAGTCCGCACAACCCCAGCGGCCAGGTCTGGACCGAAGCCGACATGCTGCAGCTGCAAGAGCTGCTGGCCCCGACCGACGTGCTGCTGATCAGCGACGAGGTCTACGAGCACATGGTGTTCGACGGTCAACAGCACCAGAGTGTGGCCCGTTTCCCGGGCCTGGCGGCGCGCGCCTTCATCATCAGCAGCTTCGGCAAGACCTACCACGTCACCGGATGGAAAGTCGGCACGGTGGTGGCCCCCGCCGCCATGACGGCCGAGTTCCGCAAGGTGCACCAGTTCAACGTGTTCACGGTGAACACGCCCGTGCAGCACGCGCTGGCGGCCTACATGGCCAACCCGGCGCCGTACCTGGAGCTGTCGGCCTTCTACCAGCGCAAGCGCGACCTGTTCCGCGAGGGTCTGGCCGGCACCCGTTTCACCCTGCTGCCCGGACAGGGCACCTACTTCCAGTGCGTGGGCATCGGCGACCTGGCGGTGCCCGAGCGCGACCTGCCCGAAGGCGACTTCTGCCAGTGGCTCACGCGCGAGATCGGCGTCGCGGCCATTCCGCTCTCGGCCTTCTATGGCAACGGCTTCGACCAGAAGGTGGTGCGCTTCTGTTTTGCGAAGAAGGACGACACCTTGCGCGAAGCGCTTCAGCGACTCGCGCGCCTCTGATCCGGAAAGCGGCGATCCCGACGCCTGCCACACCGCTCAGCAGCGCACTGCGTTGCGACAGAAGCGGTCCAGTTCCCGCACCGTGCTGCGGGCAGCGACGGCCTGGCGGGCCTTGGGGCCCACCTCCAGGCTGAGCTTCATGTCGTATTTCCTGAAGAAATCGTCGAACAGCTCGCCGCCCAGCGTGCCGGTGGCCGTCAGGGTGTCGGCTCTGGCGTCGTGCTCCAGCAGCACCGCGCACAGCGGCTGCTCCGCCGGCCCCCCCAACACCTGCGCGCCCCGGGCCGGGTCGTACTGGCTGTGGTCGGCACAACAGTGGATCAGGTCGCTGCCCTTGCTCGGGGTCAACGGGTTGAGTGCGGCGCCCTTGCGGAAACTGATGAAGCTCAGATCCCGGGTGGGATAGACCAGCTTGTGGGCGCAGATGGCAGAAAACGCCACCAGACTGCGCGCCGGCCCGACGCCGCCCGGCCACTGGTAGGTCTGCTGCCCGCGCGTGCGCAAGCTCGTCGGCATGGCCGGTTTGCCCAGGTCCAGCAGGAACACCGGCGTGGCCTCGAACGGGTAGTGAAACACGTAGTTGGTCTGCGCCTTCAGTGCAGAGGCCTTGAGCGGGTCGCCCAGCTCGTCCACCAGCAGCACCCGCCCGTAAGCCCGGGGTTCGGCGCTTGCCGCCCAGGCACCGCTGGCCAAGGAGGCCGAAAGCGCTGCAGTCCCCAGCGCACAGCTTTCCACGAATTCGCGTCGATCCATGAATGGGCCCCCATGAAACGCCCGGTCCCTGCGCGGGTCCGGCACGCCTTGCAGTGAAACGCATTCGGGAATGCGCTGTCAAGCTTGCCCCTGGCACGGCATGGGCCAGGACTTCAGGTGTTCAGTTGAGCCCAGGCCTTGTCCAGCCGCTTCACGCTCACCGGCTGCGGTGTGCGCAGTTCCTGCGCGAAGAAGCTCACGCGCAGTTCTTCGAGCAACCAACGCAGTTCCTGCAGCCGCGCGTCCTGCACGCCCTTGCGCTCGGCCACCATGCGCCAGAAGCGCTGGTCCTGCGGTCTCAGTTCGGCCAGTTTCGCGGCGTCGCGCGCCGGGTCGGCGCGATGCTTGTCCAGCCGCAGCTGCACAGCCTTCAGGTAACGCGGAAAGTGCTGCAGCTGCGCATACGGCGTGGTCAGCAGAAAGCGCTTGGTCACCAGGCGCTGCAGCTGCTGACCGATGTCGGTCGCCACGTCGGCGGGCGGGCGACTGTCCTTCAGCTTGCGCGCGGCGGCCGCGTATTCGGTGAGTATCAGGCCGGCGTTGCGCGCGATCTCGGATGAGATCAGCGTGAGCCGGCCCCGGCCCTCTTCCACCCGCTTCTTGAACGCGGCCTCGTCGGTGGGCAGCGGATCGGCCAGGAAGGCCCGATCCAGCGCGAGTTCGATGATCTGGTTTCGCAGCTCTTCCAGCGTGCCGCCACCCGACCCATTCTCCGCCTTGCCCACCTGCATGTAGGCCGTGGCCATGCTCATCAGGCCGGGCAGGTTTTTTTCCAGGTACTTCAGCGCGTCGCGGATCTGCAGCGCGAACAGGCGACGCAGGCCCTCGCGGTGGCGTGCCATCGCGACCTCGGGTTCGTCGAACACTTCGATGCCGACCGCGTCGCCCAGGTCCATGAGTGCCGGAAAGCCGATCAGCGTCTGACCGCCTTTGCGGATCTCCATCAACTCGGGCAGTTCCCCGAAATCCCAGCTGGTGTGGCGCTGGGTGGCGCTGGCGGCGGGTGCCGCGGGCGCTTCCGCCGAGACGCGGCGCGCGCCACCCGCGCTGGCCGGTGCCGGCGCGGCCTTGGGCTCAGGAGATGCCGGACGCAGACTCTCCAGCTTGAGCGAAGCCAGCGCCTGGAACGCACCGCGCGCCTGACCACCCAATTCGGCCTTGAGCGCCGCGAGGCTGCGGCCCTGGCCGAGCTGGCGGCCATGTTCGTCCACCACGCGCAGGTGCATGAAGTGGTGGGCGTTCAGCATGTCGACCTTGATGTCGTTGCGCACGATGTCGAGCTGCGTCGCTTCGCGCACCAGCTTGAGCAGCGCGTCCATCAGGTTGCCGGCGCCGAACACCGCGGGCTCGGTGAGCGCGGTGGCGAAGCGCTCGGCCGTGGCCGGCAGCGGCACCAGGCGCGAGCGTGGGCGCTGGTGCAGGGTTTTCAGCAGCGCCAGCAGCTTGTCTTTCAACATGCCGGGCACCAGCCAGTCGCAGCGGTCTTCGCTCACCTGGTTGAGCGCAAAGATCGGCACCGTGACGCTCAGGCCGTCGCGCGGGTCGCCGGGCTCGTGCAGGTAGGTGCATGCGCAGTCCACGCCGCCGAGCCGCAAGGTCTTGGGAAAGGCCTGCGTGGTGATGCCGGCCGCCTCGTGGCGCATCAGCTCTTCTTTGGTCAGCAGCAGGAGCTTGGGGTTGAGCTTGACCGCACCCTGGAACCAGCGCTCGAAACTGGCGCCGCTGCACACGTCGGCGGGCAACTGCTGGTCGTAGAAAGCGTAGATCAGCTCGTCGTCCACCAGCACGTCCTGCCGGCGCGACTTGTGCTCCAGTTCCGCCACCTGCTTCACCAGCTTCTGGTTGGCAGCGAGGAAGGGCAGGCGCGTTTCCCAGTCGCCGGCGACCAGCGCCTCACGGATGAAGATCTCGCGCGCGCCCGCCGGGTCCACCCGGCCGTAGTCGGTGCGGCGGTTGTGATAGACCACCAGGCCGTAGAGCGTGGCGCGCTCCAGCGCCGAGACGCGCGCGGCCTTCTTTTCCCAGTGCGGGTCGAGCAGCTGCTTCTTCAGCAGGTGCGTGCCCACCTGTTCCAGCCAGGTGGGATCGATGTTGGCGATGCCACGGCCAAACAGGCGCGTGGTCTCCACCAGCTCGGCGCAGACGATCCAGCGCCCGGGCTTCTTGCTCAGGTTGGCGCCAGGGTGGCGGTAAAACTTGATGCCGCGTGCGCCCAGGTACCAGTCTTCGGCCTCGTTCTTCTGGCCGATGTTGCCGAGCAGGCCAGCGAGCATGGCCAGGTGCAGCTGCTCGTAGCTCGCGGGCTGGGTGTTGAGGATCCACTTGTGTTCGGCCACCACGGTGTGCAGCTGGGTGTGGATGTCCCGCCATTCGCGCACGCGGCGCACGTTGATGAAGTTCTCGCGCAGCAGGTTTTCGTACTGCCGGTGGCTGAGCTTGTGGTCTTTGCCGTGCCCTCCTTTCGTGTCCTCCAGCCACTTCCAGAGCTTGAGCGTGCCACTGAACTCGCTCTTCTCGTCGTCGAACTTGGCGTGCGCCTGGTCGGCCTGGGTCTGCTTGTCCATGGGCCGGTCGCGCACGTCCTGCACCGAGAGCGCCGAGGCGATCACCATCACCTCATCCAGCGCGCCGCGTTGCTGCGCCTCCAGGATCATGCGGCCCACGCGGGGGTCCAGCGGCAAGCGCGAAAGGGTGTGACCGATGGGTGTGAGCTCGTTGGCCTCGTCCACCGCGCCCAGCTCGGACAGCAACTGGTAACCGTCCACGATCGCGCGCTTCTGCGGCGGCTCGATGAAGGCAAAGTCTTCCACCGCGCCCAGGCGCAGTGCTTTCATGCGCAGGATCACGCCCGCGAGCGAGCTGCGCAGGATCTCGGGGTCGGTGAAAGCGGGTCGGCCATTGAAGCCGGCTTCGTCGTACAGCCGGATGCAGATGCCGTCGGCCACACGCCCGCAGCGCCCGGCGCGCTGGTTGGCCGCCGCCCGGCTGATGGGCTCGACCATCAGCTGCTCGACCTTCTGCCGGAAGCTGTAACGCTTGACGCGCGCCGTGCCGGCGTCGATCACGTAGCGGATGCCCGGCACGGTGAGCGAGGTCTCGGCCACGTTGGTCGAGAGCACGATGCGCCGGCCGCTGTGGTCCTGGAAGATGCGGTCCTGCTCGGCCTGCGACAGGCGCGCGAACAGCGGCAGCACCTCGGCATTGCGCAGCGTGGGGATGTGGCTGAGGTGCTTGCGCAGGTGGTCGGCGGCTTCGCGGATCTCGCGTTCGCCGGGCAGAAAGATCAGGATGTCGCCGCCCTGTGGTGTGCGCCACAACTCGTCCACGCCATCGGCGATCGCGTTGTTGAGGTCGTATTCGCGGCTCTCTTCAAAGGGCCGGTAGCGCACCTCCACCGGAAAGGTGCGACCCGAGACCTGGATGACCGGCGCTGGACCGCGTTGGGAGGCGAAGTACTGCGCAAACCGGTCCGCGTCGATGGTCGCCGAGGTCACCACCACCTTCAGGTCGGGTCGGCGCGGCAGCAGCTGGCGCAGATAGCCGAGCAGGAAGTCGATGTTGAGCGAGCGCTCGTGCGCCTCGTCGATGATGATGGTGTCGTAGGCGCGCAGGTCCGGGTCGGTCTGCGTCTCGGCGAGCAGGATGCCGTCGGTCATGAGCTTGACCGAGGCGTCCTTGGAGAGCCGGTCCTGGAAGCGCACCTTGAAACCCACCACATCGCCCAGCGGTGTCTTCAGCTCCTCGGCGATGCGCTTGGCCACGCTGGAGGCCGCGATGCGCCGCGGCTGGGTGTGGCCGATCAGCTGCGGGCGCTGGCCCGGTTTCGCGTTGAGCTTGCCGCGGCCCATCTGCAGCGCGATCTTGGGCAGCTGCGTGGTCTTGCCGGAGCCGGTTTCGCCGCAGACGATGACCACCTGGTGCTCACGCATGGCGGCCTCGATCTCGTCCCGGCGGGCGGAGACGGGCAGGGACTCGGGGAATTCGATGTGCAGCGGCGTGGAGGACAAGGGGGAACTTCAGTCAAAATCAGGCAACCGGCGATTATCCGCGCCGCGCCCAACGTCTGTCCGATCCGCTGCCCATGTCCAACGTCTTCAACTTCACCTTCGTGCCCTGGTTCCGCTCGGTCGCGCCTTACATCCACAAGCTGCGCGGCAGCACGGTGGTGGTGGGCGTCGCCGGGGAGGCCATCGCGGCCGGCAAGTTGCCGCTGATCGCGCAAGACCTCGCGCTGATCCAGAGCATGGGCGTGCAGATCGTGCTGGTGCACGGCTTTCGCCCGCAGGTGAACGAACAGCTCCAGGCCAAAGGCCACGAAGCCAAGTACTCCCACGGCATGCGCATCACCGACTCGGTGGCGCTGGACTGCGCGCAGGAGGCCGCTGGCCAGCTGCGCTACGAGATCGAGGCCGCTTTCAGCCAGGGCCTGCCCAACACGCCCATGGCCGGTGCCACGGTGCGCGTGATCTCGGGCAACTTCATCACCGCGCGCCCGGTGGGTCTGATCGATGGCGTGGACTTCATCCACTCCGGCCTGGTGCGCAAGGTGGACACCGAAGGCATCCAGCGCACGCTGGACATGGGCGCCATGGTGCTGCTCTCGCCCTTCGGCTTTTCACCCACCGGCGAGGCCTTCAACCTCACCATGGAAGACGTGGCCACCTCCATCGCCGTGGCGCTGCAGGCCGACAAGCTGATGTTCCTGACCGAGGTGCCCGGCATCGCGCTCGACGCGGGAGCGCCACACCCGGCCAAAGACAGTGAGATCGACACCGAACTGCCGCTGGCGGACGCCAAAAAGCTGCTCACCGCCCTGCCCCAGGCCACGCAGCCCACCGACACGGCGTTCTACCTGCAGCACTGCATCCGCGCCTGCGAAGGCGGCGTGGAGCGCAGCCACATCCTGCCGTTTGCGGTGGACGGCGCGCTGCTGCTGGAGATCTACACCCACGACGGTATCGGCACCATGGTGGTGGACGAAAAGCTGGAGAGCGTGCGCGAGGCGACGATGGACGACGTGAGCGGCATCGTGGCGCTGATCGAGCCGTTTGAAAAAGACGGCACGCTGGTCAAGCGCGACCGCACCGAAATCGAACGCGACGCCGGCAACTACACCATCATCGAACACGACGGCGTGATCTTCGGCTGCGCCGCGCTCTACCCCTACCCCGAGGCACGCACCGGCGAGATGGCCGCACTCACCGTGTCGCCCGACACGCAGAGCCAGGGCGACGGCGAACGCTTGCTCAAGCGCATCGAAACCCGCGCCAAGGCGCAGGGCCTGCAGAGCATCTTCGTGCTCACCACGCGCACCATGCACTGGTTCCTCAAACGCGGCTTTGTGCAGGTCAACCCCGACTGGCTGCCCGAGGCGCGCAAGCGCAAATACAACTGGGATCGCAAAAGCCAGGTGCTCGTGAAAAAGATCGGCTGACGCTGGTTTTGGGTGGTCTGGTTTGACAAATATCAAGCCACCCCATCAACATCTCACCATACTGGAATGTTTGATGACAGGAGCTGAAAAACATGACCGATCGAAGCCCACCCGCCGGCACCACGCCCGTGTCCGCCAACGGTTCCGGCCATAAACCCGCTGCAAAACCGGCGGTCCGAAAAACCGCAAAAGCCCTGGCACTCCCGAAGAACGCCGTGGCCGCCAAAGCGGTCAAAACCAGCAAGACGCGCGCTGCGCCTGTCGAAAAGCCGCGCCGCACGAGTCTGGGTGACGTCACCGGGAGCCAGCAGCCCGGGAAGATCGCCAGGATCAGCACGGCTGCGGTCACCGAAGCCCGTCAACAAGCCAAGTTCGCCGCCGTGCGCGACATCCTGGGCAAGCCCGGCACCAGCAAAAAAGCCAAGGCCGAATCCCTGCGCGCGATCCTCGAAGGCGCTGCCCCGGACGACGCCAGGGCGATCCGCCGGCTGTTGCGCCAGGAAACCGATGTGGCGCGCAGCAAAGCCAGGGCCGTCGTCAACCCGGACGAGTTGCTGGCAGCCGATTGGCGCAGTGGCGCCTACCCTTACAAGAACCTGCTCTCGCGCAAGGTGTACGAGTCGCAGAAATACCTGCTCCAGGTCGAGCTGCTGAAGCTGCAGGCCTGGGCCAAGGAAACCGGGCAACGCGTCGTGATCCTGTTTGAGGGGCGCGATGCGGCCGGCAAGGGCGGCACCATCAAACGCATGATGGAACACCTGAACCCGCGCGGCGCGCGCGTGGTCGCGCTGGAGAAACCCAGCGAGGTCGAACGTGGTCAGTGGTATTTCCAGCGCTATGTGCAGCACCTGCCCACCGCGGGCGAGATCGTGCTGTTTGATCGCAGCTGGTACAACCGCGCCGGGGTCGAACGCGTGATGGGGTTCTGTTCCACCCCCGAGTACGAGGAGTTCATGCGCCAGGCACCCCAGTTCGAGCGCCAGCTGGTGCGCAGCGGCGTGCACCTGATCAAGTTCTGGTTTTCGGTCAGTCGCGAAGAACAGCGCCGCCGCTTCAAGGAGCGCAAGGCCCACCCGCTCAAGCAGTGGAAGCTCAGCCCGATCGACCTGGCGTCGCTCGACAAGTGGAACGACTACACCAAGGCCAAGGAGTCGATGTTCTTCGAGACCGACACGGCCGACGCACCCTGGACCGTGATCAAGAGCGACTGCAAGAAGCGCGCACGGCTGAACGCCATGCGTTACGTGCTGCAGAAGCTGCCCTACACCAACAAGGACACGGCCAACATCGGTTCGCTGGATTCGTTGATCGTGGGTCGTGCGCACGTAGTCTACGAGCGCGGCGAGCGCCCGGGCAACGCGATTCTCTGAGCCTGCTCAGGCGCAGACAAAAAGCCGCCCGAGGGCGGCTTTTTCATAGGCGACACACCGGCTTTCGATCAGGCAGACCGCGGGCGCACCAGCAACACCAGGGCCAGCAAGGCAATGGCCGAGAAACACAGGAACGACCAGTTGGCGATCGACAGGCCCAGGAATGTCCAGTCCACGGCCGAACAATCACCACTGCCCTTGAAGATCATGGGAATGGCCCGCTTGAGCGGGAACGATTCGATCATTCCGTAAAAGTCACGACCGCAGGTCATGACCTCGGGAGGGTTCCATTGCAACCAAGTCTGGCGCGCCGCCACAAAGGCGCCACCCAATGCGAGCGCCCCCATCAGGCCCACACCCAGCTGCCGGGTGCTGCGCCCGCTGCTGGCCGCCGCCACACCCGCCGTCAGGGCCACCAGAATCAACGCATACCGTTGCACGATGCACATGGGGCAAGGCTCCAGGCCCACGACATGCTGCAGGTAGATGCCAAAGGCCAGCAACCCCACACAGCCCACCGAGACCAGGGTCAACAGGCGGCGCGGGTGGCGGTCAAACAGCGCAAGAACGGGGGCAGCGGTGGTCAAGGGATCTCCTGAAAATTAAACGAGGCGCCCCGGTGGACCCGGCCGGCACCTCGGAGTTCCAGCCGTTCCGATGCGATCAGCTGTCGGCGAAAGCGCGTTCGATCACGAACTGGCCCGGGCGTGTCGTGTTGCCTTCGGCAAAGCCGCGCTTCTCGCAAAGCGCCTTCAGGTCGCGCAACATTTCAGGGCTGCCGCAGATCATGACGCGGTCTTCGGCGGGGTTCAGTTCAGGCAGGCCCAGGTCTTTGGCCACCTGACCGTTGTCAAGAATCACTGGAATGCGACCCTGGTGAACAAAGGGCTCGCGCGTGACGGTGGGGTAATACAGGAACTGCTGTTGCACCATCTCGCCGAGGAACTCGTCCTGCTTGAGCGTGTGTTCCAGCATCTCGCGGTAGGCCAGTTCCTTGACCTCGCGCACACCGTGGATCAGCACCACCTGTTCGAATTTTTCGTAGGTCTCGGGGTCGCGCACGATGGACAGGAACGGTGCCAGACCGGTGCCGGTGGCCAGCAGGTACAGGCGCTTGGCCGGCAGCAGGTAGTCGATCAGCAGCGTGCCCGTGGGCTTGCGGCCCACCACGATGCTGTCACCCACCTGGATGTGCTGCAGGCGCGAAGTCAGCGGTCCGTCCTGCACCTTGATGCTCAGGAATTCGAGGTGTTCGGCGTAGTTGGGGCTGGCGATGCTGTAGGCGCGCAGCAGCGGCTTCTCGTTCACGCGCAGGCCGATCATGGTGAAGTGCCCGTTGGAGAAACGCAGCGCCTGGTCGCGGGTGGTGGTGAAACTGAACAGGCGGTCGGTCCAGTGGTGCACGCTCAACACGCGCTCTTCCAGAAATGCACTCATGGTCTTGGGTCAGATGAACGGCCGCCCCTTGGCTGGCCTGTGAAAAAACTGGGCAAGCGGAAAGGGAAAACCCTGATCGATCACCGCGCGGATAACCAGCGATTGTAAAAGTCTTGCCAACCGTCCCTTTTGCGATATGTCAGGAACCGGATCGGCCACGACCGGAAGTCGCCCCGAGGGCCTTCATTCGTTGATACAGTCGGGGATTCGGGCACCCAGCGCGCCCGGCGCGTCTCAAACGTTCAGGCGTTCGCATGATGCCCACAAGCTTATAAAACCGGAAAGAATAAATTTTCATTTCGGTTATACGGAAATCCATCTTAAACAGGAAACCCCATGGCACGCACCGTCAACTGCATCAAGCTCGGCAAAGAAGCCGAAGGCCTGGACTTTCCGCCCTACCCGGGCGAACTGGGCAAGCGCCTGTATGAAAACGTGAGCAAGGAAGCCTGGGCCGCCTGGCTCAAGCACCAGACCATGCTGCTCAACGAGAACCGCCTCAACCTGGCCGACGCGCGTGCGCGCCAGTACCTGGCCCGCCAGATGGAAAAGCACTTTTTCGGCGAGGGCGCCGACGCCGCCGCGGGCTATGTTCCGCCGGCTGACGCCAGCTGAGGCAGGCCGATGCCTTCTGCCCTGGTGATCGGGGCCGGACTCGCTGGAGCCGCCAGTTGTGTGGCGCTGGCCCGACGTGGCTGGCAACTGACCTTGCTGGACGCGGCCGATGGGCCCTCCTTGGGTGCATCGGCGCTGCCCGTGGGCATGCTGAGCCCGCACGTCACCCGCGCCCCCACGCCGCTCTCCCGCCTGTGCGCGCTGGGTGTGTCCGACATGCGCGACCAGCTGGAGCAGCTGGTTCCGCCAGGCCGGGGCTGGCAGCCCTGCGAAGTCGACAACCTGGGGCACGACCCCGGGCGATGGCCCGCCGCGCTGGTGCGGCCTTCCGCGCTGGTTGAAGCCTGGCTCGACGAATGCCGGCGGCTAACAACCCTCACGACGCGCTGGCAGAGCCCTGTCGATCGCCTGGTCAACCGGTCTACCCCGGACCAGCCACTGTGGCAGGCGCTGAATGCAGAGGGCCTGGTGCTCGCCGAGGCACCGGTGGTGGTCATTGCCGCCGCGTTTGGCAGCCATGCCCTGCTCACGCACGAAAACGGCCCGATGGCGCCCGAGGCCCTGCCCTTGCGCCCGGTGAAAGGGCAGATGAGCCTGGCCGCCCTGAAGGGCGAACCGCTGGCCGAACGGCCTCAGCGCAACAATGGTGTTTTCGTACCCATTTATGAAGACGCTGGCCTGCCACCCCAATGGCCCGCACGCATCTGGGCCATGGGCTCCACCTACGAGCGGGGCGACAACTCCAGCCATGTGAACGCTGCAGCGCACGAGCGCAACGCCCACAGCCTGGAGAGCATCAGTCCCGCGGCCGCCTTGCGCCAGCGCGAAACCGCCGCCCGGGGTGAGTTGCTGGGCTGGGCGCAGGTGCGTTGCGCCTCGCTGGACCGCGTGCCCATGGTGGGCGCGGCGCCCCATCTGCAGGATCTGCAAGCGCTGATGCAACAAGCCGGTGCACGGCGAGGACGTGTGCCCATGGCCGACACGCCACGCTGGCCCGGTCTCTTCATGCTGGGCGCGCTGGGTTCCCGTGGCCTGACCCTGGCCCACGCCATGGGCGACTTGCTGGCCCGGCTGATCGAAGGCGAAGACCCGAACCTTGAGGCCGATCTGCTGCGTGCACTCGACCCGGCGCGTTTCGCCTGGAAACAGGCCCGGCGCCAACCGGCCTGAACTCAGCGCAGGCGTTCCAGGCCCCGCATCAGATCGGTCGTCTGCAGCGGCCGCCCCAGCAGCGCGTGGATGCCGGTCCGCTGGGCGTCGCGCACAACCCGCCGACGGCGCCACCAGGCGGCCAAGGGCCCCGCGTGTTCGCTGATGCCCATGATCAGGGCCCGTGGATTGCCCTGCCCGAAATACCGGGCCAGCGACCAGGCATCCAGATGCGGGTCGTCCAGGTTGAACACGCCACAGCAATAGGGATGGCGCCGCATCAGGTTCATCGTGGCCTCGGTGCTGTCGACCTCATCGATCTCCGGCACAGCCATCGCCGTCAGCCCGGCACGCAAAGTCAACCGCTCCTGTCCGTTGAGCCCGACGAGCAATGCCCGCCGCACGGGCTCTGGACTGGACTCGAGTTCCAGATCCAGCGGGGCCGGCCGGGTGACATCCAGGTCCAGAAGACCTGAATCAGCCTGCCGCGCCGCGTACACAGCGTCAAGATCGTTCAGCACGCTGGCCCACTGAATGGGGCGATCCAGCACTCGCCAGGCATGGGCCGGTGCACCCGGGCCGACCCAGATCAGGCGCTGCCCGGTGGGCAAGCCCTTGGCATGAGAGAGCACCGCTTCCGCGCTCTCACCATCCACCAGCATCACTTCAGCGTTCATGGCGGGTGGTTTGGCGCCGGGAGCGACGAGCGGCACCCAGGGTGCATACGACAGCTCGCGGGTCTCCGACAGACGGAACACGGTGTTGAGTGCGTGCCTTTCGACATCCGAAAAGCCCACAACGCCGACAAATATCCGCTGTTTTTGCATGGCGGTCATGGTACCTCGGCACCGTCTTTCTGGGCAGATGCAGGTCGTCTGAACCGCCTGCATGCGTCCCTTGCCCGGGCTTGGAGCGCGGGCATTGAAAACGTGGCGTCGATCGCTTATTCGATTTTGGAATAAGCGAATGAGAAAAAAATCGTTTGGAATATATGGAGTCAAAACTACAGTCGCGTCCATGCCCGAATTCGCCATCATCTTTGCCGGCTTTGCCGTGGGACTCATCGTCGGACTGACCGGCGTGGGTGGCGGCTCGCTGATGACGCCGATCCTGATCTTCTTCTTCGGCATCAAGCCCTACCTGGCCGTGGGCACCGACCTGCTGTTCGCTGCCGTCACCAAGGCAGGAGGCACGCTGAGCCTGGCCAAGCAGCGCCTGGTTCCCTGGCGCGTGGTGGGCCAGCTCTGCGCCGGCAGCATCCCGGCCGCACTGATCACACTGGTCGTGTTGCACCGGGTCGGCCCGGCCAACCCCCAGGTGCAGTCGGTCATGACGCACACCCTGGGCATCGCCCTGCTGCTGACCGCCGCCGCCATGCTCTACAAAGCCGCCCGCGGCAAACAGCTGCCACGCACCCTGCCCGAAGGCCAGCTGCAGGACGCGACCCGCGCCCGCCACTGGAGCCTGCCGGTGCTGTTTGGAGCCGTCATCGGCACCCTGGTCACGCTCACCTCGGTCGGCGCCGGTGCCATCGGCGTCTCGGTGCTGCTGATCCTGTTCCCGCTGCTGCCGCTGCCGCGCATCGTGGCGGCCGACATCGCCTACGCCGTGCCGCTCACGCTGGTGGCCGGTCTGGGCCACGCCAGCCTGGGTTCCGTGGACTGGCCACTGCTCGCCCAGTTGCTGGCGGGTTCGCTGCCCGGCATCTGGCTCGGCACACGCCTGATGCGCCATACCCCCGAGCGCCTGGTGCGCTCGGTGCTCTCGCTGCTGCTGGCCTATGCCGGCACCAAGCTGATCGCCTTCTGATACCTCTATCCCACAAAGCCCATGTACCAGTATTCCGACTTTGACCGCCAGTTCGTCCAGCAGCGCGCTGCCCAGTTCCGCGACCAGCTCGAACGCGCAGAAGCGGGCACGCTCGGTGGCGACGAGTTCAAGCCCCTGCGCCTGCAGAACGGCTGGTACATCCAGCGCTTCGCGCCCATGCTGCGCGTGGCCGTGCCTTACGGCGAAATCTCCAGCGCCCAGCTGCGCGTGCTGGCGAAGATCGCGCGCGACTACGACCACAAGGAAGACCACGACGTGTCCAAGGCCAACGCGGCCCTGGCCGATGTGCCCAGCCTGCCCGACCGCTGCGGCCACTTCACCACGCGCCAGAACGTGCAGTACAACTGGATTCCGCTGCACCGCGCGGCCGACGTGATGGACCTGCTGGCCAGCGTCAACCTGCACGGCATCCAGACCAGCGGCAACTGCATCCGCAACATCACCACCGACGCGCTTGCCGGCATCGCGGTGGACGAAGTCGCCGACCCGCGCCCGTTCTCCGAAATCATGCGCCAGTGGAGCACGCTGCACCCTGAGTTCGCCTTCCTGCCGCGCAAGTTCAAGATCGCCATCACCGGCGCCCGCGAAGACCGCGCCGCCACGCCGTGGCACGACGTCGGCCTGCGCCTCTTGCGTAACGTGGACGGCGACCTGGGCTTCCAGGTGCGCGTGGGCGGTGGCATGGGCCGCACGCCGATCATCGGCACGGTGGTCCGCGAGTTCCTGCCCTGGAACCAGATCCTCAACTACCTCGAAGCCGTGGTGCGCGCCTACAACCGTTTCGGTCGCCGCGACAACATCTACAAGGCGCGCATCAAGATTCTCGTGAAAGCCGAGGGCCAGGCCTTCACCGACCAAGTAGAAGCTGAATACGCCGACATCATCGAGAAAGACGGCGCGCCCCACACCATCACCCAGGCCGAACTGGACCGCGTGAGCGCGTTCTTTGTGCAGCCCGAGCTGCGCTGCGACCGCAAGAGCGCCGACGCCAAGATCGCCCACATCCTGAAGGCCGCGGCCGAAGACGACGTGGAGTTCAGCCGCTGGCTCACACAGAATGTGAAGCCGCACCAGAACCCCGACCTGCGCGCCGTCACGCTGTCGTTCAAGCGCCTGGGCTCGGCCCCTGGCGATGCGAGTGCCGACCAGCTGGAGCGCGCCGCCGACCTGGCCGACCGCTTCTCCGCCGGCGAAGCCCGTGTGACGCACGAACAGAACCTGCTGCTGCCCTGGGTGCGCTGCGACCAGTTGCCCGAGCTGTGGCGGGAGGCGCGCCGCCTCGGCCTGGCCAAGCCCAACATCGGCCTGCTGAGCGACATGATCGCCTGCCCCGGCGGCGACTTCTGCGACCTGGCCAACGCCCGTTCGCTGCCCATCGCGCAGGCCCTGCTGGCGCGCTACCAGGACCTGGACGAACTGCACGACCTGGGCGAGATCGACCTGCACATCAGCGGCTGCATCAACAGCTGCGGCCACCACCACAGCGGCCACATCGGCATCCTCGGCGTCGACAAGGACGGCCAGGAGTGGTACCAGGTGACGCTGGGCGGATCGGATGGCACGCGCCTGTCGGGCGAAGCCGTGCCAGGCAAGGTGATCGGCCCGTCCTTCGCCGCCAATGAAATGACCGACGTGATCGAAGCCCTGCTCACCACCTACCGCGCAGAGCGCCAGACGGCCGAAACCTTCACCCAGACCGTCAAGCGCGTCGGCATCGATCCCTTCAAGACCGCCGCCAACGCGGTGCGCGTGGCCACCGCCCGCACACCCGTCGCCGCCTGAGCCCAGCATCCGAGAACCGCATGAAACCCACGCTCCAACTCTTCCAGGCTGAAGCCGTCCCTGCAGACGAAGCCGGCACCCTGACGCTGGCCAACGATGCCGATCCACGCGAGGCCGATCTCGACGGCATCACCACCGTCGTGCTGCAGTTCCCCAAATTCACCGACGGTCGCGCCTTCAGCCAGGCCTTCCTGCTGCGCCGCCGCCTCGGTTTCACGGGCGAGATCCGCGCCACCGGTGACGTGCTGATCGACCAGCTGGCGCAGATGCAGCGCAGCGGCTTCAGCCAGGCCGTGCTGCGCAACGACCAGAGCCTGGACCACGGCCGCAAGCTGCTGGCCCACTACCCCGCCTTCTACCAGGGCGACGCGGTGCACACGCAACCGCACTTTGCTGTCGTTGCCTGAACGGAGAAACCATGAGCCCCCACGTTCACATTCGTTCTCTGCCCCCCAAGGGGGTGTTGCCCTCCTTGAGGCGGCTCGGCGGAGGTCAGCCATGAGCGCCATCGACCTCTACAACAAGCCCTCGGCCGACTTTGATGCCAAGGTCGCGAACAGCATCGCGCTGCTGCAGCGCGCCGCTGCGCAGTACCCCGCGCTGACCCAGGCCTCCAGCCTGGGCGCCGAAGACATCGTCGTCACCCACCTGATCCACCTCGCTGGCATCTCCTCCGGCGTTTTCGTGCTCGACACGGGCAAGCTGCACGCTGAGACGCTGGCCCTGATCGGCCTGATCGAGAAGCGCTACACCCGCAGCGTCGAGGTCTACCGCCCGAAGAACGAATCGGTGATCAAGTTCGTTCGCCACCATGGCGAAAAAGCCATGTACGACAGCATCGAGCTGCGCAAGCAGTGCTGCGACATCCGCAAGATGGAACCGCTCGCGCGCGCCCTGGCCGGCAAGGACGGCTGGATCACCGGTCTGCGCCGCGAGCAGTCCAATGCCCGCGCCGAAGTGGCCGACATCGTGCAGGAACCGGGCCGCGTGAAGATCAGCCCCATCGTCGAATGGACCTGGGGCGACGTGTGGCACTTCATCGCCCGGCACCAGCTCGACTACAACGCCCTGCACGACCAGTTCTTTCCCAGCATCGGCTGCGAGCCCTGCACGCGCGCCATCAGCGTCGGCGAAGACTTCCGCGCCGGCCGCTGGTGGTGGGAGCAGGAGAGCGCCAAGGAATGCGGCCTGCACGTCGAGCCCATCGGCGAAACCAGCCCGCTGAAACAGCCCGCCTGAAGAAGAACACACCATGAACGCACGCACCGAACCCGAAGTGATCCATACCGCCCTGCAGGCCGCCGCCGGCCACCACCTGAGCAACGCTCACCTGGACGCGCTCGAAGAAGAAACCATCTTCATCCTGCGCGAAGTGGCCGCGGCTTTCGAGCGCCCGACCCTGCTGTTCTCGGGCGGCAAGGATTCGCTGGTGATGTTGCGCTGCGCCGAAAAAGCCTTTGGCGTCGGCCGCATCCCCTACCCGCTGCTGATGATCGACACCGGCCACAACTTCCCCGAAGTGACCGATTTCCGCGACCGCCGCGCCGCCGAGCTGCAAGCCGAGCTGATCGTGCGCAACGTCGAGGACTCGATGAAGCGCGGCACCGTGCGCCTGGCCCACCCGGGCGAAAGCCGCAACGTGCACCAGTCGGTCACGCTGCTCGAAGCCATCGAAGAATTCCGCTTCGACGCGCTGATCGGCGGTGCGCGCCGCGACGAAGAAAAGGCCCGTGCCAAGGAGCGCATCTTTTCGCACCGCGACAGCTTCGGCCAGTGGCAACCCAAGGCCCAGCGCCCCGAGCTGTGGACACTGTTCAACACGCGCCTGGCCCCAGGCGAACACTTCCGCGTGTTCCCTATCAGCAACTGGACCGAACTGGACGTGTGGCAATACATCGAACGCGAGAACATCGCCCTGCCCTCGATCTACTACACGCACCAGCGCGAGGTGGTGGACCGCCGTGGCCTGCTGGTGCCCGTGACCGAGCTGACCCCGCCGAAAGACGGCGAAACGGTGCAGGTGCGCGACGTGCGTTTCCGCACCGTGGGCGACATCACCTGCACCTGCCCGGTGGAGAGCCTCGCGGCCACGGCCGGCGACATCGTCATCGAGACGCTGGCCGCCGACGTGAGCGAGCGTGGCGCGACGCGCATGGACGACAAGACCTCGGAAGCTTCGATGGAGAAGCGGAAAAAAGACGGGTATTTCTGACGCCCCCCGCGCCGCACCAGCGGCGCGTCACCCCCCACTGGGGGGCAACACCTGCGGCCCGGCAAAGCCGGTTCCACGGTGTTCTTGGTTAAGACACTTCGATTCGAGAGTTTTTATGAACACGACCATTTCCGCTCCCTCCGCTGTGGGTTCCGACACCCGCCCCGCCCTGAAATTCATCACCTGCGGTTCGGTGGACGACGGCAAGAGCACGCTGATCGGCCGTCTGCTGGTGGACAGCAAGGCGGTGCTGCAGGACCACCTGGCCGGCGTACAGCGCCAGGGCGAGACCGATCTCGCGCTGCTGACCGACGGCCTGTCGGCCGAGCGCGAGCAGGGCATCACCATCGATGTCGCCTACCGTTACTTCAACACCGAAACCCGCAAGTTCATCATCGGCGACGCACCCGGCCATGAGCAGTACACCCGCAACATGGTGACCGCGGCCTCCGCCGCCGACGCTGCCGTGGTGCTGGTCGATGTCACCAAGCTGGACTGGCAGGACGCAGGCCTCAAGCTGCTGGTGCAGACCCGCCGCCACTCGCTGCTGCTGAAGCTGCTGCGCGTGCCATCCATCGTGTTCGCGGTCAACAAGCTCGACGCCGTGGCCGACAGCGCGCTCGCCTTTGCCCACATCAGCGCAGCGCTCGCCGCCTTCGCCGCCGAAGCCGGCATCACCGTCTCCGCCACCGTACCGGTCTCGGCGCTGAAGGGCTGGAACGTGGTGGACGCCGCGGCCGACGACGCCTGGTGCGGCTACACCGGCCCCACGCTGCTGGACATCCTGGAGCACCTGCCGGTGACCGCGGCCGACACCTCGCTGCCGTTCGCGTTCCCGGTGCAGTGGGTGGAGAAGTTCTCGTCATCGTCCGACACCAGCCAGGGTCGTCGCGTCTTCTGGGGCCGTGTGGCCACCGGTGGCGTGGTGCCCGGCCAACCCGTCAAGGTCATGCCCAGCGGCCAGACCGCGACGGTGGCGCAGGTGCTCGACCATGCGCGCAACCCAAAAACCGTGCAGGCCGGTCACAGCGCGGGCATCGTGCTGGACCGTGAGGTCGATGTGTCGCGTGGCGACTGGCTGCTCGCCGCCGACGGCGAAGGCGCTGCGCTCGAAGCCAGCCGCGAGATCTGCGCCACCGTGGCCTGGATGGACGACGAAACCCTGGTCGCCGGCCGCGTGTACTGGGCGCTGCACGGCCACCGCTGGGTCAAGGCCAAGGTCAAACGCATCGTGCACAAGCTGGACATCAACACCCTGGCAGAGGAAGATGCAAATCAGCTGGAGCCCAACGCCATCGGCCACATCGAGCTGGCCCTGCAAGAGCCGCTGGTCACGTTGCCATTCGCGCAATCGCGTGCACTCGGCTCGCTGGTGCTGGTCGACACGGCCAGCCATCGGACCTCGGGTGCACTGCTCGTGAACTGACGCCAGGCCGGCTCCCGCAGCCGGCCAAACCGGTTAACTTATGTCAAGGCAAGGGCCTAGGCCCTGCCTTACGCTCCGGAAACCCTAAAATCCGGGGTCTTACCGATTTCTCACCATTACCATGACCCACGTCGTCACCGAATCCTGCATCCGCTGCAAATACACCGATTGTGTTGATGTCTGCCCTGTGGACTGCTTCCGCGAAGGTCCCAACTTCCTGACCATCGACCCCGACGAGTGCATCGACTGCGCGGTGTGTATTCCGGAATGCCCGGTGAGCGCCATCTACGCCGAAGAAGACCTGCCCAAAGACCAGTTGCACATGACGGCCCTCAACGCCGAACTGGCGCTGTTGCCGGGCTGGAAGAGCATCACCAAGCGCAAGGACGCGCTGCCCGACGCCGAAGAGTGGAAAGACCGCACGGGCAAGCTGAGCCAGCTGATCCGCTGAAGCAGCGCCCGCCATGGAACCCCAGCTGAACCGGCAAGTGGTGGACACCGCGGTGGCCCACGACGGGCCGATTGAAACCGATGCAGTCATCGTCGGCGCCGGGCCGGTGGGCTTGTTCCAGGTGTTTGAGCTCGGGCTGCTCGAAATCAAGGCCCACGTGATCGACTCGCTCGCCTACCCGGGCGGCCAGCCGGTGGAGCTGTACCCCGACAAGCCCATCTACGACATCCCGGCGGTTCCGGTCTGCACCGGTCAGGAGCTGACCGACGCCCTGCTCAAGCAGATAGAGCCTTTTGGCGCCACTTTCCACCTCGGGCAGGAAGTCACCACGGTCCAGAAACAGGACGATGGCCGCTTCTTCGTGGAAACGTCCAAGGGCACGCGCTTCCTCACCAAGACCATCTTCATCGCCGCTGGTGTGGGGGCCTTCCAGCCGCGCACGCTCAAGGTCGAAGGTCTGGATCCGTTCGAAGGCTCGCAACTGTTTTACCGGGTGAAGAACCCGACCGACTTCGCCGGCAAGAACCTGGTGATCGTGGGCGGCGGCGACTCCGCACTCGACTGGGCGCTGAACTTCGTCGCCGAGGGCCCGAACAAGGCCGAGAGCGTGATCCTGATCCACCGCCGCGACGGCTTCAAGGCCGCGCCCGCCAACGTGGCGAAGATGCGCGAACTGTGCGAGCAGCTGGAGATGCAATTCATCGTCGGCCAGGTGACCGGCTGCGAAGAAAAGGACGGCCGGCTCACCGGCATCAAGGTGACCGGTTCCGATGCCGTCACGCGCGTGGTCCCGCTGGACATCCTGCTGGTGTTCTTCGGCCTGTCCCCCAAACTCGGCCCCATCGCCGAGTGGGGCCTGGAGATCGAGCGCAAGCAGCTCGTGGTGGACACTGAAAAGTTCTCCACCAGCATCCCCGGCATCTTCGCCGTGGGTGACATCAACACCTACCCCGGCAAGAAGAAACTCATCCTCTGCGGCTTCCACGAATGCGCCCTGGCCGCCTTCGGCGCCATGCCCATCATCTTTCCCGAAAAGAAAGTGTTCCTCCAGTACACGACGACCAGCCCGAAGCTGCACAAGGTGCTGGGTGTGGAATCACCGGTGTTCGACTGAGCACAACGATCGCTGGATGCGGCGACATTTTTTGACAAAAATGCACTGACCTCCAAAAATGGCAAAAATCACACTATAATTTGAGGCTGTTCCCTGATAGCTCAGTCGGTAGAGCGACGGACTGTTAATCCGCAGGTCCCTGGTTCGAGTCCAGGTCGGGGAGCCAAGAAACATGAGAGTCAGCAGGTTAGCGCCTGCTGACTTTTTTGCTTTCTGGGTTTGGCTGGTGCCAGTCTGGTGCCAGTTTCAGGTTCTATGAACATGCTCCGGGAAGTCACGCCGATCTGTTGCGCGAGCGCCGCATCATTGAGTCAGCGTGGACCATAGCAAGGCACGCACTTCCCCAAGTTCTTTTCCAAATGACACTCTGCTTGCTGCGAGAGCACTGCGCACAAGATTTAATGGCGAATCCAGCATGACCGAGGTGCCCGCCGCACCCTACAGTTGCCAACATGCCTCCAACGGGAGATTGCCGTGCAACAGCCCTCCGCCTCAAAAATCGACACTCACGATCAAATACCGACCGAGTTTTTGCGCATGCCGTCCGTCATGCAGATGACGGGCTTGGGCCGATCCACGATCTACAGGCTGATGGCCCAACAACAGTTCCCCTGCCCGGTTCGCCTCAGTGTGCGCGCAGTGGCCTGGCGCCGCAGCGAACTGGATGTGTGGAGCCAGACACGGCCTGCGGCATCACACTGAAGCGGACGTAGTCAGCCCAGGAACCTGTCGCGCCATTCGAGGATTTGTGAACATCCACTTAGATGGCCTAAAGAAGACCCACTGCAGCAGAGTGCTTCGAACGTAAGCGGCCAGCGATCCCATCTTGACGCCGGAGCAGCAATCAGGTGCCGTTGATCTCGTCGATGGGTTCCCCGGCGTCGTAGAACTGGGCAATGAAAGACCGGACGGACCTGTCAAGTAGTGCGGGCTGATCCTGATCGCGACTTTCGTGCGCGAGACAGTCGCCAGCGCTGACGCGAAGGTAGCGTCCAAGTCCTAATGAATGCGCCAGGTTAAGAACGACATCGAAGACACACGCCGGCGGCTGGTGTAGCGGCCACAACGTCACGGTCGCTCAACGTTGTACTCCAGCTCATGCAGCGTGTGACCGGTCAATTCCAAGTCTGCCATGATGTCCATGTCGCAGGGGTGCCGTGCGGCTGCGGCGAGCAAATTCACCATGAGCCAGCGCAGGTAGGCGACGCGGCCGTCTCGTCCTTCTTGCCGAGAATACAGCCGGCCGGCTCTTTCGATGTAAGCGTCGCGCAGCACTTTCAGCTCAAACTCGGATTCGCACAGAAGATCCTCTGACCATGCGAGGTCCACCAAGCCGGCGCCGTGCGTGCAGCACTCGAGATCGACAAAGGCCACTGTTCCGTCAGCGCGCAGCACGGTGTTGTAGCGATCAGCCCCGCAGACGAGCGGGCTCGCGCAGGGATCGGGTGCGTGCAAATCCGCCAGAGCCCTTCCCGTTTCACCTATCGCGTACTCACGGTCCGCGCGCGAGAGTTCGTCGAATGGAGTGCCCGGTACCCACGTCTTGAGGAGGACTCGTCCGCAGCGCCGCAGAAGGCGCGCGCAATGGTTCCAGTTCCGCGCATTGGCGTTTTGCAGAAACGCCACCGCTCGCCTGGGCATGTCCTCGTCCGTCGCGAGTCTCAGCTTCGCAATAGGGCCTTCTGGCCCGTCGAGCCGCCATGCGGGTGCGCCGCGCTGCGAGACCCTAGTGATGCCGCGCAACGGCACGCCCTCTAAGTGGACCGTGTAGTTTTCGATCGTGCCCCGCAAGGCCGCTTCCACCGCTTGGTCGCCATCCAGCGCCGGATTGACCAGTGCCTGGCATTCGTACGGAATCTCCAGCGCAACGAAGGCCTGGGAGATCGCGGCCAGGGGTGAATCAGCTGACGCGGGCATCCACGGCGCTTCCGCCAGTCAGCAAATGCAACTCCTCGATGTAGGTTGCGATCAGGTCCGCGTGCTTTACCGGATCGCGGTGCCTGTAGTAGCGCAGATAGGCCTCCGCCTTCAGCGTATGCAACTCGTTTCGCGAGAGGTTGCGGCACACTGTCGGAACGCCAGCGGGCTCTCCCTTCCACCGCGCGACATCAACTTCATAGGAATCGATGATGCCCTCTTCCACCGCGCGCCGGTATCCCGAGGTTCCGGGATGGGCCGTGTAGATGTTGTAGAGCACATAGTCTGACTCTAGCTGCAGCGAAAAATCGACGGAAGCCTCTATCGACTGTCTGGTGTCGTCGATCGAGCCGAATATGAAACTGGCCGTGGTGCGGATGCCGGCCCGGCGGCAGGCCGCGAGGGCACCGCGCACCTGGATGTTCTCCACACCCTTGATGTGATCGCGGTCCAGCGTCGGCTGATGGCCTGATTCCACGCCGAAGAATACGCCGCGGCAACCGGCATCGGCGAGCAGGTCCGCCGTCTCCTGGTCCATCTTGTCCGTTCGGGTATTGCACACCCAAGACAGACCAAGCGGCTTCAGTGCGGCGCACATCTCGGCGGTGCGCTGCTTGCGCATGGTGAAGGTGTCGTCCCAGAACTGGATGCTGCGCACGCCGAAGCGCTCGCGAAGTACGGTGAGTTCCGAAACGACGTTCTGTACCGAGCGTTCGCGGTACTTCCCTCCGTTCAGCCCGCCCGATGCGGAGAGGCAGAACGTGCATTGGAAGCCGCAGCCGCGCGTCGTCATCATGGTTGCGAACGGTTCCGGCAATTCGCGATGCGGCGAAGCCTGGTACAGCCCGAGTTGCATCTTGTGGTGATCCGGGAACGGAAAATCGTCCAGCGGCGGCAGCGGCGGCGTCGGATTGGTGCGGATGATCCCGTCACTACCTCTCCAGGCAAACCCCGGTGCCTCCGAAACTCGCCCCGTTTGGAGTAGCGCGCGCAGCGGCACCTCGCCATCGCCGAGCGCGACAGCGTCGAAGTATTCGAGGCACTCCTTCACTCGGAAGGCAGCATAAGGCCCACCCGCGAGCTTCAATCCAGCGTTGACCGCCTGTGATATTGCCACGCAGTACGGCCAAGTAGAGGTGTTTGTCGTCACGCCAAGCACATCGGGTGCGAAATCGTTCACCGCCGCAATCAAGGCCTCAAGCGAGCTATAGAACTCGCCTTCGAAAACTTCGATGTCCGCTACATCAGCGCAGTAGGACTGCAGGTAGAACAGTCCGAGGCAAGGCGTGATGCTCTTAATGGATTTCTCACCTCCATAAACGAGCTTCGAGAATGGTGGATTCACCAAGGCCACTTTCACGAGGTCTCCTCCTTCAGGATGATCTGGACGTCCTTTAGACTGTCAACGCGCCGCCAGAATGGCAAATCAGGCGGCACACGGCCCGGCGGGCAGTAAAGCACGCCGCGCCCGGTTAGCTCGAAGATCAGGCGTTCATTGCAGCCGTCCCCAACACATACGCAATCGTGTGGAGCGAGCGCGTGTTTCCTGCAGAACGCCAAGAGACGCTCTGCTTTGAACTGGGCATCATCAGCCTCCATTTTGAGCCCCTCAAACCGGCCGTCGGCTGCGTACTCAATCCGGTGATTGGCGGCGCGCTCCTCGATGCGTAAGTGGTCGGCAACGCGGTTGACCAATTCGTCCACGCCGTCAGAAAGCAAAATCAACCGCAGCCCGCGACGATTGATGTCCGCGACGAGTTCCTCGGCCAGGGGATCTAACGTACACCGGTCAAAGGCTGCTCGAACCGCGTCTCGTGTTGCCACTCCGCGAGCCTTGTAGATGCTCGCTATGAGATCAGTCCATTGTCGGTAACTGACTGCCCCCTCGGCGTACCAGCGCAGCATGACCTGGTCTTCAACGTCGAGTAGCCCGCAACAACGGTGCAGTTCCTGCCAGGAGTTCCCCTGCAGAACCGTGCCGTCCATGTCCAAGACGACGGCCTTGATCACAGTAGCGCACTCGCGAGCTTCGGATACAGCCGCAAGGCGTTTCTCCAGAGAATGCCTTCCTTCTCGGCCGGCGACAGCGTCTCACTGCGCGAAAGCAGTCTGACTGAATGCGGGAACGATGAGTCCCAGTGGGGGTAGTCCGAGGCGTACAGCAGCGAATCTGCGCTAAGCGTCCGCACGAAATGCGCAAGGGAGCACTCGCCGGGGTCGCAAGAGAAGAAGCTGCGGGCCAGTACGAATTCCTGCGAACACGACTTGACGGACGGAACAAGCCACGGAAGCGATCTCAGGTGACTTTCGATACGCTCGAGATACCAAGGCACCCAGCCGCAGCCGGCCTCGAAGAAGCCCCAGCGCAGCTGCGGATGCCGCTCCATCACGCCGCCGCCTATGAGGGCGGACAAGGCCAGCATCTGCTCAGTGGGATGATGCATCAGGTGCATCAGGAAGAAGTTGTCTCCTTGCAGCTCCGTGCCGATTGGATACGGCGGGCGGGCGGTGCCCGAATGCACGAGGATCGGCAGGTCGAACCGCGCAGCGGCGGTCCAGACCGGGTCGAAATGCTCCGCATCGAGGTTCATGCCTTCGATGCGCGTAGGTATGGTGATGCCAACAATGGCAGGGTGCTGCGCCCACTGCTCGATCTGGCGCACGGCGGCGGCCGTGTCGCGCAAGGGGACTGTCAGCGCAGCGAACAGCTTTCCCGGCGCGCCAGAGCACAAATCCACGACCCAGGCGTTGTACGCGGCGAGCATTGCCTCTTCGACGTCCGGCGAGTAGCGGCAAACGCTCGTCGCGACGGAAGGAAAGCAGACCATTTGGGAGATGCCTTCTTTAGCCATGTCACGAACACGCGCCCCGGCATCGTGGCCCGCGTCAGCTTCTGCCGAACCAGTTTCGGTAGGTCGCGCGGTCGCGGCGCGTCCCGCATCGCGTGGTCCTAGAGGTGTTGAGCCTTCGAGAAGTCCGTATTCCGGTTTCGGAGGAATGAGGTGGCGCAGGTGCGGCGGCGCAAACCGCCGATATAGATCGTCCGGCTCGAAGATGTGGCTGTCGGCGTCAATGACCCGCACCGGCGCCTCCCGCGATGAAGCCTCGAACGACAGAGAGGTTCCGCCGGAAGAGATCCATTCGGTCAGGCGGCATGCGGCTGGACATATCGATCTTCTTCTTGGCGCTACCGATGCCGCGCGACGGGTCATACTCGAGCCCCTGCTGTGTAGTCACCCAGACCGTCGATGAATCGTTGCTCACGATCCACGGAAAGCGCGACTGGGTGCGCAGTTCGATGGCATCGACACACCCAAGCAAATGAACCGGCTTGCAGTTCAGGCCGGCCTGATCGAGCAGCTCGACAACGCGGAGGCGGTTCTGCAGCATCCTCTCCCAGACCGATGCGTTGTCCGGCATGCGCGTGCCGGGCACTTCAAACTGTAGGTCGTAGGGAATTCCGATGCGGCCGATCTCATGCATGTCCGCTAGCGCGCGAAACGACGCCATCCACTCCTCAAAGTTGCGACCGTGCGCAACACCGAGGAATCCAGTTCCGGGCGGAAGGTCGGCGCCTCGGGAGACAAACTCGCGCGTCATTTCGAGCGTTGATGGTCCATCGCCCATGATTTCCGGCGGGGTCACCAACGTGGGACGGATCTGCCAGCACACTTCGACCAGCGCCTTCGCCGCGACCGAATTGGGGAGCTCCATCACGCCATTGTCGAGAATGACTTCGCGCCCGCTGCGCGCCGCCTCGCGAAAGTACGTGGCGTACTGCGCGTCAGATTGGCATAGATGCACGAACGCTAGCTCGATGTCTCCATGGCAGTTGTAGGCTGGCGTGTCCGGCGCCGAAGCGATGATGGCGAGTTGCATCGATGTGTAGGGGCTTTCCAATGGATTAAATCATCATCTTGTCCGCGTGCAAAGCCCGATTGCTCAGGGCACCGCCGAGGAATCGCCATAGAAGCCGCCGCTATGCACCGGCGCGATGCACGCGCTGACGATGCGGGATGCCCCGTGTCGGACGGAATGCGGCGCGCTGGCGCCTCCCATGCGAGTACGTATCCACCCTGGGCTGACGGCCACCGTGACCTGCCCGGGAAATTCGAGCGACCACGCCACGGCCAGCGCATTCAGTAGCGCCTTCGACATGCTGTAGGCATCCGGCAAGACCGCTCCCCGGCCTTCAACGCGATCAAAGGAAGCGAGGTAGTCGTCGGCCAGCACCACAACCTCTCGCGTCGTTCTTGCGGAATCGATGCGTCGCCTCAGAGTTTTCGAAGCACCGTCCAGTGCGCTCATGGCGCTAGACACCAGCACGATGCGCGTCTCGGCCGCCAAGAAGGGTTGCAAAGCCTGTGTGATGCGTATCGGGCCGAACAGGTTGGTTTCCAGGGTCAGACGCGCCGCATCCAAGCTCGGCTCGTGTAGCAGTACTCCCGCGTTGTGGACCAGAACTGAGACGGCGATACCTTCCGCTTCGAGCCGCTTCACGAGCAGCTTCGCTTGCGGCGCGCTTGTTACGTCGAGTCCGAGCCCCAAGTGGATAGGCCCCAGCGAAGCAGCGACTACATCGGCCGCTTGCTGCGAGCGGCCGGTCACGATCACCCCGAATCCGACGCGCGCGAGACCGCGGGCAGTCTCGAGGCCGAGGCCGCCGATGGCACCGGTGATCAATACGTAGGTTGTCACGGCTGAAAGTGTGCGTCAAAAAACACGGCATGGCGTGTCGCTGCGCTCGCGTCGCGGGCAGCCAAACGGAATCCTGGCCAACACCGTGCGGCGGCTCACCATTGAGCCGAAGTCGGACCTGACGAGGCGCTTTGAGGTCATCGACGAAGATACGAGGTCTGGCCGGGCTTGGGGTCGGCGGCGAAGCGCGGGCGTGCCTGGCCGCGCAAGCTCCATTGCTCGCGCGCCGCTATATGCCAAGGCGAAGATGGCGACGATGGCGACGATGATGATGTCATCTGCGTAAGCCGACCCGAGTGGCATCGTCCTTTGGCTCGATGCGGCTGACGTTTGCTGAGGATCCCATGATGTCTCCCATTGTGTGGAGGACGAACCAAGCTGTACCTCGTTGGAATCAAGGGCGTTGTATCCGTTCCACCGAAATGAACCGCCGGGGCTGAGCAAAGGCGGTACTCCATCCCACGCGGTACGTCAAACCGAAGCAGCGAGCTTCAACATCAAGCCGATCACCAACAACACTGCCACAACTCGACCCCACAACCAGGTGGTGAACCAGTAACGGTGATTGACCCACACCGCTCGATGGATTCGCTCTGCTGAAATCAGGAGAGCAATTGCATAGACCATGGGGCCAATGATTCCAACGGGCGCGTCAATCCGGCTCAACAGGAATAACCCGAACAGCGGCCAGACCACCGCATCGATGACCGCCAGCCATCGCCGACCGGCCCAGTGCGGCGCATTGGCCCGGGGTTCACGCGCTACAAGCAGCCACATACCAACCTCCAGTCACTTCGTGCCTCACACAACCAATCCACTGTTCGCTTCGTCCATTCGGCCAATGGCACTGGCCAGAATGGAAAGGCAACCGACGAACGCAGAAAGGTTGCCACAACGAACCTGATGATTGAATCCACACGGCAACCAACCGAAAAAGATGTTTCATCCCTCGCGGGTCCATGGCCTGCCCAAAGATCCAAAAAATAGAGCCGTCTGATCCCCAAGAAACACTGCCCCAATTTCCGAGGGAGTTGGATCGGGAATCCACACTCGGTCATCGAGTCTGCTCAGGTGCGCTCCCTGCCCCGCATTCGTCGGTCGCCGTGCGACGCCCAAAGCGCTGCGTCAAGGCGCGAGCGCCTGGGCAACGTGGAAAAAATGGAAGGGACCCACCAGAGTGAAACGGCGGTGGGAAGGGAGTCGTTTATGCCGCGAAAGGCCTTGGTGTTTGCGCCGGCAGCGCTACGGTTCGCAAGTCGGCGAGCAGCGAAACATCTGGGGCGGCACCTTGGGGAGATCGCTGGTGAGGGCGACCGCACAGCGGGCGCTCGGCTCCATGCATCTTGGTTCGTGCAATGCCGAACTCCATCAAACCGTTCCAACAGGCTCCGATGGACGGATACGACTGGAAACCATTGAGACGCGCACGATACCCGCGCCATCTAGACAGGTTTTCGCAGCGCCCCACTAAATGGATGCAGTCAGCATTCTGTCGTCGCTGACCCTCCTGGAGCACCCGCACATGCTGGATCGTGATCAGTTGGAAACGTTTGCCACTGTGGTCGAGCAGCAAAGCTTTGACCGCGCGGCAACCGTGCTCAGCATCACGCGCGGCGCCGTCTCTCAGCGTATCAAGGCCTTGGAAGAATCGCTGTCCACTGTACTGGTCAAGCGAGAGCGGCCGGTGGCGGCCACGCATGCCGGCGAGGTGTTGCTGCGTCATGTGAAGGCATTGCGCATTCTTGAAGGTTCTGCGCTTCAAGAGTTGACGCCCACCGCCAAACCACACGCGCCCGTGTCTCTGGCCATCGCGGTGAATGCCGACTCCCTGGCCACCTGGTTTCCTGAGGTACTCAAGGAGTTGCTGCTGGGCCAGTTGGTTGCGCTTGAGGTGATAGCAGACGATCAGGATCACACATCTGCCTTGCTGGCCCGCGGCGATGTCATCGGGTGCGTCTCGACGTCCGCCAAGCCTGCTGATGGGTTCGTTGCGGAATGCCTGGGCGCAATGGAATACCGCTGTTACGCAACCCCAGCCTTCGCCACCTCTCACTTTCCAAACGGGCTCACCGTGGCCGCAGCGCTAGGCGCGCCAGCCGTGTTGTACAACCGTAAGGATTCTCTGCACGATGATTTCCTGAAAAGGCGTTTTGGCTTTGCAGTAGAGCGGTACGCCAGACACTACCTTCCCTCGCCCGTCGCATTGCTCGAAGGGGTGGTGATGGGTGCTGGGTATGGCCTGATTCCCACCTGGCAGGCGGTGCCCATGGCTGAAGCGGGGCAGCTTGTGGACATTTGCCCCAGCGACAAACAGATGGTGAACTTGTTCTGGCACCACTGGGAATATCAACCGCCGATGGCCAATGAGATCACAGCACTGATCGTCAAGGTTGCAAGGCGAAGTTTGGAACCTACAGTGGGGTACGACGCATCAACGGCGCTGGCCAAAGAATCGGCCAGTCCAGCCTCCGGCAGCAAAGCGGAACCACAGGGCGGTGCCAGCGGACAAGAAGCATCCGAGCAGCAGTGACACCACGTCGGTGTCTTCACCATGCTGCCCCAACCAGCCCGCCAGATGCACGGCGACTGACGCAGCAAAGCCAGCCGCCACGATCCACCGAGCCTGCTGCGGCGGCACGACGATGCCGGAAACCAAGGTGGCAAAGCAAACGCCGATACTGGCGATGTAGACCACGTTGACCGACACCATGGTGTCCACAATGCCCTGGTTACGCGAGGCCAGCAGCGCGCTCAAACCCAGCGCGATCAGTGCAAACATCGGGTGACCTGCAGAACGACTGCCAGAAGCGGCACAGGCCAGCGCTTCTGTCATGGCGCGCAAGATCGCAGCGCCTGCACCCAACGCTGCGACTGACAGCGCGACAAGCATCAGCTTGTCAGCACCCTGCCCCACCGATCCAGCAACTAGCCCCAGCACCCAGGGAACCACGTGGTTGGCGTCCGCCAAGTCGCCCAACATGCCACCACTCTGCATGGCGACAACCACGGCCGACGGCAGAAATGCGATCACGATGAGCAGAAGGCCTGCCAGCACGCAGCCGCCTACGGCAGCCAAGGGTGAGCGCGCGGCCAACACAAACTGATGGTAGTCGGCACCGGTAGAAACCAGCAAGCCAACGGCCAGAGATATGGCCACCACGCGGGATGAAGTGAACGTGGACAGGTCTTCGGTAAAAGCGGGAATCGCCTGCAGGTAGATGCCCAAGCCATTGGCGACGAGCAGCGCGTAGACCAGGACAGCAGCACTCGCAAGAAGACACATGGCGAACAGCGCCGAAGCGAACCGCAGGTCCAATCGCGATACGCCGTAGATCAGCAGCAAGATCGCCAGGTAACTGTTTGCCTGTTCAAGGCCCAACAACTCCAACACCGCAACACCACCCTGAATCTGGGCAGCCAGCACGCCCGACATCCAGATCAATGAAAGCAACGCCACCACGCCTTGAAGCTGCTTGCCATAGGCACGGCCAAACAGATCCCAGACCGGAAGCCCAGTTGCCCACAGTCGCCTTGCGAACACGGCCAACACCAGCATGCCAAAGCCGGTGGCTACCCCATAGATGCTGCCTGCCATGCCATGGGAAAGAGCCAGTTCGCCCGACCCAAAAAGGAATCCAATCCCATAGCTGGCCGATACCAGAAGTGCCGCAACCTGAAAGCTACCCAGCGCCCTGTTCATGGAACCTGCCCTTGCGCCTGCCAAGCGCCCGTGACTGGATCGGTTCCGGTGAAGTAGGCAGAGCAGACCTTTCCGCGATCTCGAAATATTTCTTGCCCTTTCAGCAACCGGTGCGCCTCGGGCAGTCGGTAGTAAGGCACCGCTGGCAAAAGGTGATGGGTGAGGTGGTAGCCGTTGTTGCGCGGGTGGATCAGCCAGCGCCAGACACCGTGGCAAACCATGTCTCGCGTAAAGGTGAACACGCCACCTGGCAGAAGGCCGAAGTGATCACACATCTCTCGGAAGGTGGTGATCACATGGAATGCTGTCGCCCTGGCCAGCAACCACAGCACTAGGAAGGTGATCGTGTAGTCGGGGCCGGCGACAACCCACATCAATGCCACAGCCCCGACCCACCATCCAAGGATGTAGAGCTGACTGGCCGCGCGAACCTGTCGCGAAAACAGGTGCCCACCCATCGACGACAGCCAAGCGCTCAAAGAGAAGACCTGGTCCAGGTAGTTCGAGAACCAGGTCGTCGGCCCACTTCGAACGAAAAACAAGAGGTCCGGGTCACCACCATCGGTCCCCAGTTCCATGTGGTGTTTGAAGTGTGTTTCGCGGTAGCGAGTCAGGCTCGCGAACAACAAGGGCGAGATGAACAGGCGTGCAACCAGGGCGTTTCGCCGTCGATCCCGCCACAGATTCCGATGCCCGGCATCGTGGAGGATGTTGCCGAGTGCGCGTTGTCGGTTGGCGATCAGCACAACAGCCAGTGGCGCGAAAAGCTCGCTCCACCACACGACCAGCGTCACAGCGCTGAGAACGATGAGCCAGTCGAAGGCAATGTCCAGCACGGCGCGCCAAGGCGTCAGCCGAAACAGTTCACAGTGCGGATCACCCTGTTGGCGCAGCTCTGATCGAAGCGCGGCCATGTCCGAAAGGACATGCGAAGTCGTTGTCATGATGGACACTCCTTCCTCACGGCGTGCGGCTGCGGACGACCTCGCAGCGCACGGTAGAGTATGTCGAAGCACAAGGCCCAGGCTGCGCCAAACGGTAGCAGGAGATGCCAGCAGCGCGCGGTGGTTTAGGAACTTTGGCCTCGCGTCAATTCAGCTAAACCAGCCCCTTCTGCGTTGCACCTGAGCACTTGTGCACACGCCGGGTCAACGCCAGCCGCCCATAATCAACGCCGAAAGCCAACACCAATTCCCTGTGCAGGAGGACATCGGAGTGAGCGGAGAAAAAGACCAAGTTCGGCTGCAGAAAATGATGGCTCCTGACCTTCGGTCAGAGATTTACGTCTACTGCACTTTCCAGGACCATCGCCTCCCTGTTGACCTCTCTCCCATCTGCACGTTCAGGGAGACCGAAGGATTGACGGCCATCGTTGAGCGTTCTCAAGCCATTCAGGCCAAGGTGCCCTTCATCTTCGAGGCCAAACTCATCACGCTCACCGTGCACTCGTCGCTGGAAGCCATCGGCTTTCTGGCCATGATCGCCACAGCACTGGCCAAAGCAGGCATCCCTTGCAATGCGGTCGCCGCCTTCCACCACGATCACCTGTTCATCCCGGTTGAGCGAGCCGATGACGCGTTCTCTTTGCTCAACGCTTTGAGCCACAGCAGCGAACCGGCAGCGATTTGACGCGCTGCGTATGCAGGGACTTCGTCGTTTAGCGCGACTGAACCAGCTGCAGATTTGGGCGCCCTGCCCGGATTTCCTTTGACATCGCGCGACGCGCTTGTCTACCCTACCCTTTATCCAGTCTCTTGAGACTTGGTGCTTGGGTTACGCGGTGTCAGCACTGCGTGGCCTGTCGGTCAACCAGACCTGCAGGAGCGGGGATGAACAACCTTCAGCTTCCCGAGGTGACGCCGTCGGCATCTGCGGTTGTGACACGCCGTTCGGTCAAACGCCGTGTCGACCCTATCGACGCGCTCGCACGCCCACTGGGCTCCAAACGTTTGGCGCTGATTGCAAAGCGCACCAACGCTGCCGCATCGACCTCAGATCGCAATGCAGTCCGCATCGCTGCGGGCGATACCTTGCTGGCAAGCCACGATGGCACCGTGACCTTCCTCCTGCGCGCCACCTGCTACGGCCTGCTGATGGAGCGCACCCAACGCCAAGCTTCGGGCATGCGGCTGGTACAGACCATGGTCTTTCACGACGTCAAGAGCTTCGACCTCTGGTGTGCGGTTGAGCCGCTGCGTTTTGATGACGGGCTGCTGTTCAACAAACTAGAGAGAGAGGGTCATGCGGCCTTTGCAATCCACGTCTGATCGCATCGAGCCTGCTTCAGGCATGCCTGCGATGGTCGACAACGCGCGCGTTCTGCAGATCCTTCCACTGATCCCAGATGCGAGGTCCACGGGCGAAGTGATCTCACTGTTTCGCGAGGCCGTTGTGGGCCTCGGTGCTGATGCTGGCGTCTTCTTGAGTTGCCTTCGTGACGACGCAACCCGAACCTCTTTTCGTTCGCTGTGGGCCTGTGATCCGTCATGGGCCGCGGACTACGCTTTTCACCGAAGGTACGAACATGATCCCTGGTTGCGGTATGCATCGGGCGATGCGGAACCCATGCGATCCAAACAACTGATCTGTTCATCACCCGAAGAAATCGCCTTCATCCGCGCAGCTGCAGAGCATGGCTTCGCCTCTGCTCTGATCGCACCGGCCCCCAGCTCGGTTGGGCTCTCAAGGGTAGGGGTCCTGTACCTGGGATCAGCTGATCCCGAAAGGTTCGAGGGCGAGAAATACCCACAGGTGCGGGTGTTGGCGCGCTCACTCTCCATGGAACTGCATCACGCGATTGCAAAATCCATGCGTGAAGAACTGCTCCAGGGCTCGAGTCTCACAGAAGCCGACTTGCATCTTCTGCGTTGCGAGGCAGCCGGAAACAGCAGCAAAGTGATCGGTGCGGCTATGAATCTTGAGGCCAAAACCATCGATTCACGGTTTCAACGCCTCAATGCCAAGCTGGGTGCGCCCGACCGGCGCAGCGCTGCCCGCATCGCACATCTCTACGGCCTTCTATAGATTGAGAGCGCATCGCGAGTCATCGGGTCTTGCGCAGGCACCGCTCAGTGCCCAGGGATGCGATCAAAGAAACGTGGATTTTGTCGCATGAAGTCGCCCTGGAACAACGGCCCAACCTCACCTTATAAGTGGCGTTTCAACCGAGTTTCCAACCTCTACTCCTGACTGACTTAGGAACTTGAGACAACTTAATCAGCACAGTACATCAAAGAGGATTCATATTTACATCCAAGGATGCTGCATGCAACACGGATCGAATCATGTCGGCCCGTAAATCATTGTCTAGCCACGCATTCTTCACCTCATCAGACAAATCTCTCAATGGATCAAAAAACAGAAACTGCCTTCCTGGCTTAACAGCAGGTGAAGAAAACACAGAAATCCCTGTAGCACGACAATAGTAGTCATAACTGTGAATATCGCGTTTTCCACCCCCACCAGGAAGATCCACAACAAATCTTGGAGTTAGATATCCAGGAAGCTCACCGCGTATTTGCTTCTCAATTGAGCACGCCGTTTTAATTGTGGTTCGCAAATCCTCAGCACCAGCGACCATATCATGAACATATACATAATATGGTTCAACATTCAACTTCACAAGCTTATTAAAAAGTCTCAATAATTCGAAGCAACTATCATTCACCCCACGCAGAAGAACCGTTTGATTCCGAAGGCGAACACCTGCATCGAGCAAAGCATCAATGGCAACTCGACTCAAATCAGAAATCTCATTGACATGGTTGAAATGAACTTGAATATCTAAATTCTTTCGCAGGCCACTTGCAATTTTAGCCAACTCCTTCAATGTCGAAATCCACTCATCATCATCCAACAATTTCATTGGAAGAACCGCAGGACCTTTAGTTCCGAATCTCAGTCTTCGAATTGAAGGTATATGCAACAAAGAGGAGCCAAGCTCAAACAGTCTAGAAGGACTAAGTCTATAAGCATCACCCCCAGAAACCAACACATCTTCGATTTGAGGATTGTTAGAGAAGTATTCTATTGCCTTCTTCAATCTAGGGTTGGCCTTTGTCAGTTTCGTTTTGTTCAACAACAAAGTAGAAGGACCAACAAGATAGCTGCGCGTGCAAAATCGACAATAAACCGGACAAGCCTCGTTCGCCAAAAGCAATGCCTTCTTTGGGTATCGATGTACAACGCCCTCCACTGGAGAATCATTCAATTCACTCAATGAGTCAAAATCGCTCATAGGATGGTCGGATTCAAAATCTGAAGCCAGCGGAATAAATTGTTTCCGCAATGGATCCAAGAGATAATTATTCCAGTCTATTCTCGCAATAATATAGGGGGGAACGCGAATTGCCATACTTCTATGGACTGAATTTTCTTCGGTTTCAAGCAAACAATCCGGAGTCAGTCCTTGAAGCACGACAGAAAGTTGCTTAATACTAGTAATTGAGTGTTTTTCTTGCCATGCAGAGCTGAAAAATAAATTTCGATCAACATTAGCCCATGCAGGTATATGAACCCAGTCATTAATTAGCATAGCGATTTTTAAAAAAATTGTATCCAAAAACTCAACTTGCTGGTAAGCCTTATTGGCTCACCTAAGACACGCATCCAACAAAGAACTCATTGTCGCACGCAAGGTGTTTTGTCGTTTAATCCAAACGTGAAATCAACCCTCACGAAGTTGACACAAGTACTGAGATATGACTGACCTAGGAAATTTCTCTAACAATTCCCGCAGCTCAGACATCTCCAAAGTTTGCTTGGCTTGCAAATCTCCATCAGACATGGCCCAACGACTTAATGATGCGCCAATATGCAATCCATAGGAAACGGAATCCAATCCAATTACGCCATTCCAAAATGGCCTGTAATCCGCATTAACATTGACCGTAGAATTAAAAATGTGCTCATGACCAATATTACAGAGTCCAGTTCCGACAGACCATTTCTCAAAGATATCTTGTCCAATGTCTTCGTTCTCCCTTGTGATGGAAGAGGGAATATCATTGAGACAGTCGAAGTCGGACATAATATTGACAATCCATTCGGACTCAGCCTTTGAATACAAGATTCCGCAGTTTACAAGAGGGATCCATGCATCATCAACCTTGTATATGAGATTCCAAATTTGAGGACGACCGTCAGCAACAAGTTTACTCGGATCCTTCAAAAGCAGTACATCGCTATCAAACCACCAGCCACCATAGCGCCTCATTAAGGCTGCGCGAATAAAATCAGAACGAAAAAGAATATGATCTGAAACGGCGACATATTTTGGTAATGTGATCCATTGAGAAATATTGAGTGGAGTTAGATGCACATGGCGATTTCCAAAAATTCGTCTCACCGAATCCACACACACCCTCGTGAATGGATACTCTTGGCCCTCCCAATAGGTAAAAACAAGGTTGCTCACAGTGGGCCCTTCAATGCGTTACGCCGAATATCTTGCGATATTTTCGAGCGGAATGTAAAACTAAATGAAACGCTAATTGAACCCCCATTTTCAACCAAATGCGGGGCAACCACTGGGATATAGACTCCGGCACCCGAAGAAATCTCAAACCTCTCAAATCGCGAGATTACCTGCTGTGGAAGGTGCAATCGATAGCCGACTTCATCTTCAAAAAAAGACTTCAAAACTTTGCCGCCAAGTAAATCAGAACCCCCATTGTCGATATAGAGAGTTTTTGAGCCTGAGACTTGAAATAGAAAATTATGCTCCGGATCAATATGCAGAGGCACCATTGTGTAAGGCGACGAAATAAACACATAGCACATCGGCGAGCAGACACCCCCGGCATTCTCGAACTCAAATTGGTTTAGATCTGAAAGAATGTTTTCGATCAGCACACGAATACTCGGTATCTGCTCTACATTTCTTAGCATAACCCAGACTTTGTTTGAATGAAGACCTTCTAAAGAAAGAATGTCGGGACACTGATTGACATGTAGTCCGTTTACAGTTCCTTCGACAAATTCAGGGGGGAGAGCCCGGGAAATATTTTGCAACTCACCCCATTCGAGAAGTGGTGAACTTCCAGGAAAATCGTGTATGAAGCGAAGTGGCTTCAAAAGATCTATTGTTGAACTTTGACTTAATCCAAGCTTAATCACTCTCTGCCTCATTCTAAGGAAGTATTAAATGGGAGTTTCCAGAAGAGCACGACTCGGCGGCGTGAAGGCCTAAAGAGTTTGCAGTCTTATATTCGGCCTGTCGGCGCATGGTGTTCGTCCTGCTGGCCCTGATGGCATCCTCGGGTGAGGCTCCTGTCTGCATAGTGGGCTATATGTCCTTCTTCCTTATCGGATTACCCCCACCCCGGTTTGACCTGTTGACCCATCCCATCGCTTCCTGCGTGCTCTTCTTCAAAACGGTTTCTTGGTGTTTGTTGTTTTCAAACCATCGTTGAGGTCTCAGACTGCGGCAAGGTCAACCGGATTCCATTTCACCTAGTCAAACGCTTTGCCTGTGACCAGCACTGCCCAGACTGTTCGAGCAAGCTTGTTGTCCAGCGCTGCGACCACGACCCATTGTGGACGGTGAAGCAACGACCTCTCGATCCAGCCGCTTCGCTGGCTTCTGGCGCCGTGCATCAATATGGCCCTCATACAAGGGTCACCACGTTTAGAGGTCCCCAACTGGCGAGTCTTCCCGCCGGTGCCAATCTGTCGGGGCGTCAGTCCAGCGGCAAACTGCCTCCCTGACTCAAAGCTGGACAGGTCTGTCACGGTAGACACCAATGCTGTCGCTGTCACCGGACCGATGCCCGGAATGGCTTGCAGCGCAAGCATGTGCTGGTTCTGCTTGGCCATTGAGGCCAGACATTTATCCAGTTAGTCGATGTCGTCCTGCAGGCTGTCGATTGATCCTGAACACTGGCGACCACCACCTCTGGCAGTCGCGTCCGTTCTTGGGCCTTGGCCAGTTCGTCCTGAGCGCACTTGAGCGACATACGATGCCCTTCCGGCAGCACGATACCCAACTCGTAGAGCAAGCCGCGAAATGCGTTGGTTTGCATGCAATGGACATCTCTGAGCACACCGCACTCCAATCTGCATCAAATTAACCCAAAGCTGGGGTAGCCAAAGTATTGGAAGGGGCAATACACCACAAATACCACCTTATTCAACTTTCCCTCACTCATCATCGAACGGGAAAGTTCTCGCAGTAGCAAGGAGTTCTGTATATTGAATATACGGCATCAATTATACTTTTAGGTCAAAGAGTGATTTTGCATTCGGGAATTAAAGTCAGCTTGAATCTTAATAAATTCAAACAGAAAGCAAAAAGCACTACTTAATTAATATAGGCGCCAAAATTTCAGCATCCTCCCAATAGAGTGTGCCTTTCGGCGGAGCTACACTCACGGACAATGTATTCAGGCTTTGAAAGCCAGCCGATTGAACCAATCCTCTATACTCTGCTGTTACTTCAATTTCACCAAGGTAATGCGTAAAAACTCCCCGCGGCTTCAGCAATCGAAAAGCTTCATGGAGAAAATCGAAGCGAGCTGAATGCAATTCATTTTTTGTAATTGGATAGGTATCGAATAGTATCCCATCAAAAGACTCGTCGGGATAATTCCGTGAAATATCTTCCCAAAACCCAACTTCTACAACAACTTTGGTGGTGGACTTCTCAGCAAACTGAAAGGCAAAACGAGCAACATCCTCATTGGCCTCAATTATTCGATGCTCACCCACTGCGTGGGATTGAATATATTGTGCGGAAATACCCATACCAAACCCTATTTCTAGTATGCGCCCCCCGTTTGTACAGGCGATGTCTGCAAGCGCTTTCATGTATGGATGCTCCCAGGCCTCCATAACAGGATGGCCGTTAATAGTAAGCCTCTCCTCCGAAAACTGCGCAGGAAGCGAAGACCAGTCTGATTTCTTCTCTAAAAACTCGAGCGCAGCCAAAGGATGATTGTCTTTATTGAACATCTATTGAACCCTAACCTCATACAGACCAACTCTAAATGGCGACTCACTAGGCTTTGAAAGATTTCTTTGAGATATACAAACCTTACAAAGCCTGAGAGAGGCCAAACATTCGTCAAGCTTCGAACTGTCTCCGCTATCAGCAGAGTACCCAAATAGAGCACGTCCACCCGAACTTATTATTACCTTCGCCCCCTCAAAGAACGTCCTAATGTCATCATAGCCGAATGAAAAGCAAGACCTCTCCAGCATATCAGTTACCGGGGATTCTGAAAATTGAAATGGTATATTCCAAAACATGCAGTCGAACGCAGTCAAATTATCAATTTTCTCAAAAACATCTGAAACGACACAAGTGACCAGATCATCAACCCCATGAAGGATACTATTCATCCTAGTATTACGAACTGCATCCGGATTGACATCACTAGCGGTAACCCTAGATCCTTGGAGTGCTTTGTGCACAGAGATTAATCCAGTTCCGCATCCAATCTCTAAAAAATGTCGCGTTTCTATCGATGTTAATGATTCTGCAAAGAAGAAGGAGTCTTCAAAAATTTTCGGCGCAAATACACTATTAAGGCCAATAAATTCAAGTCCGTTCCAAGAAAAATGGTACAACTCTGGAAGAGCCCTATTTTGCCGGAGATAGCTCATGGTATCTTCGACAAACGAAGTCATTAATTCGAGCCCCTTTGCACATCCAAAGTGGCGCAGTGAAATGAGCCTCCGAAAATGTAATAACTTTCAAAGGGGCAGGTAATAATTTCAAAGCCATTCAAAGACAACATTTCCTGTAGTTTCTTTTGTTTTTCCTCAACTATTAGTTTTTTGTTACCAATTCCGAGTAGGTTAATACTCATCCAATCACTAACAATCCGATAACCACCGATCGTCGTGTAGAAAGAATGCGGCCTGGGTGCGATCAAGATCTGCCACTCTGGCAATAAACAACTTAAGCTTTGCGGATCAACGAAGTCCGGATTTACCAACAGTAATCCATCCTCAAGGGGGATTATTGTAGTATCGATATGCAAAGCTCCTTCACACAAAGAGTCAATAATTTTAAGCTCAAAACCCGCTGGCAAAATTGACCTCAACCAATCAATGCCCTTTTGATTTGTTACATGACTAAGTTGCCCAATGATTAACTTTCCACACCTCACAAAATCGGCAGCATCAAACAAGGGTTCAGAGTCCGACACACAAAACTTACCAGATGAACTATAGGAACTTTGATCCAACTGAGGTTTCGGAGCAGAAATCCAGCGAAACCCACGACTATGAAGTTCTAGCAAGATCTTTCGATATGGGAAGGCCTCATAATAGCGCCCACGATCAGCCATCGGACATTCAATAATAAGATCCCCAATAACCAGAAAAACATCTCTCGGATTTGCAGTTGAGACGGAAGACTTTACGTACCACTCAGGCGTTGAAAAGCCTTTGGAGAAGTCAGACACTTCTGGACGAAGGACTTTCACGCCCTCCTTTACCAGAATACTAATGAATGTATCTAAATCATCCTGCGCCCGAGAGACTATTTCGAGTGGGATAGCATCACCGTTGTTTCCGAATAACTTGTCGTAATCGCATAGTGCTTCTTGAGGTATGCTACGTCTGAGTATCTGATCAAACGAAGGGAATCTAGCGTTTTCAACACGCCCAACGACCACCTCGTACAAAGGATCCCATTCATTAAAAGAGCCAAGTTTTTTCACTGAATACCTCTCATGCCTTTAGTATCCTTTCAAAGACACGACTAAGCAAGTCTGTATATTGAAAACCTGCAAATGTTCCGGATCTACAAAAGTCACCAATTTTCGGGTGCAGATGTGGAAGTGGATTAATTTCAATAAAATGGATTTCACCATTTTCTGAAACCCTTAAATCGATCCGAGAACAATCTCTACACCCGAGCCCATTGTGAATACTTACAGCCGCAAGCTTAATTCTATCTTCAAGGCTTTTATCCGCGATTGAACTGACAATTATTTTTTCTGCGGGTCTTTCTTTGGCCTCAAACCCGTAGACCAAGTGCCCCTTAAGATCCATTTCAATAGGCGCAAGTGATTGTGAATTTTTACCTGTACCGATCACGCCGACCGTTACCTCTTTCCCTGGTATGTACTCTTGGACAAGTACATCTTGCATATATATACTTTTGATTGAACTACACGTTGATTGTAGTGTGTCGAAGTCATAAGCCACACTGCTATCGGAAATGCCAATACCACTTCCTTCATGAAGTGGTTTTATGATGCAGGGAAAATAAATGCCATCGAACTCAGATTGATTTCGATAACCTACCCGAGAGACGCTCCACCGTGGAACTTTCACAACACCTAAATCCCTAACCAGATAGTTACACAACCCCTTATCCAAAGTAGTCAGCATTACTTCAGGTGTCGAGAATGCATACGCAGTACTCGCAGCCTCACAGATTGAAGGGATGATGGCCTCCCTAAACGAGCCACCGATCATTTCGCAGAGACTAATTATTGGTGTATGACCATCAAAAGCAAGAAAGTCAACGGGATACTTTATGCGTATCGGAGTTACATTGACTTCTAGTTCTCTAAGTGCTTCATGAACATGGTGCACAGTCTCTTCAATATCCCAGTCAGCCCATTGATCAAATGAATCCGATTGATGCCACTTAGGGTGATCTTCCCTCAAATTATAGAGCAGTTTGACTTTCTTCATTTGCCATCCAATGCTGATGGAACTTGAAACTGCATAGGACCACTGGCACAAGTACCTAGTGAGTAAGTCACAACGTTTTTACTTTGATACTTCTTCGGTCCGCGATGACAAAGGCAAGTATGCTTAGCCACCACCTTGGCAAATGCGCCTTTTGCGTTTGCATACAACATTAAATCTTCACACAAGTCTTTTGCAATATGCTCTTGAATAGTGAACCGTTTGGTTCGATAATCCACAAGCCTAGACAGTTTTCCAATTCCAATTATTTTTGAGCCTGGATGATACAATACATCTACCGAACCAAAGAATGGAAGAAAGTGATGAGAGCAAAAAGAAAGAAAATCAATACTCAGTCCACTTACCAAACCATTAAAGCTCCCATCTTCGATTTCTTCTGTGACGGAAATTATCTCATCAGGAGTTTCTTGTGAGTAAGCGGAAAGTAGTTCTTTATATGCATTAGTGATTCTATCGGGCTTCTCGTCAAACTGCCGTGAGAGTACCTCTACTTGCTCAGGAGCAATATTTCGAATCCATTGAAGCAATTCCAGATCTGGTTTGTCTTTACTCATTTCAATATCCTCCTAATAATAGAACTATTTGTTGTCATTCTTTGGGGCAACAAAAATCGTACTCAGTGCAAACAGCTTCTGGGCGCTGTAATTTCAATATTCACGTTTGCCACACTGATGTCTTTGGCACTGCATCCTATGTACGGCTATATGATGTAGACAGAGAACGGTTATCGTAGCTTGGCACCCTCGTAACTGAGTCTTCACTATATCCTTTGATCCGTGACCTCAGCCCCTGCTTGGGGTAAATCCTGATACATATCAAACATCTTGATCCATCTGACTTGCATCCAGCAGGGCGGATTAAAGTCTGAAGTGCAACACCTGCCACCGAGTAAGGTCCGCAGATTCAAAGCACCCCGGCCAAGCGCTATCAACAGCTCCAGCCTGAAAACCGCATGACCCTGGCCAGCTTGGCCCAGCAGGAGGAAAGCGTTCGCGCCATGGCCTGAGTCTTGGGCCGTTTACCCAGCATCGTCAGCTGAGAACTGCGGCGCAACGCTCAGCACGCAGGCGACGCCAGCACCACAGCACGAGCCTGCGCCCATCAGCGCCGCCGGCAAAACCGCGCACCGGGCAAGCTCCACCGTGATGGCATCCTCTTCGGCCTGATACGCCACTTTCTGGGCCAGCGCTGGTCGCCCGAACAGCTTGCCCTGACACTGGCCGCCATCTTCCCCAAAGGCCACGAGCATCGCGTGTCACACGAGACCATCTAAAGCTGCATCTACGCCCAGCCGCTGGGCGAGCTCAAGCGCGAACTGATCGCCAACCTGCGCGATGCCCACAACAAGCGCGTGCCTCGCAGCAAAGGACAAGACCGTAGAGGTCAGATCCCTGACATGGTGAGCATCCACTTGCGCCCGCTTGAGGTTGAAGACCGGCAGTTTCCCGGGGGCTGGGAGGGCGACTTGATCAAGTGAGCGGCCAACTCCAGTGCGGTGGGGACCCTGGTGGAGTGCACCAGCAGGTTGCTCATGCTCATCAAGCTGCCCGAGTTCAAGCCCGCCAGCGCGACCAACATGTTGTAGTCCTTCTCCGACAAACTGCTGGGGATCGCAGCGCCCATGCGCCAGAGCTTGACGTACGACCAGGGGCGGGAGATGGCGATGCACAGGGAGCTCAGCAAACGAAGGGGCGTTGCGGTGTACTTCTGCGACCCGCACAGCCCGCGGCAGCGAGGCCCCAAAAAAAAGAACTGCAGCACAGGACTCCAAGGCGACCGCAGGCGGTGGTCGATGAAACTGTAACGCCGTACATCGCGATACACGACCCGCTGGTAAGACATGCCTGTGATGCACGCTTGTCGTATTTCAAATGAGGGGAACTGCTGTGCATAAGGCCCAAATATTCGTAGACGTTTCAAGCGACCTGACTTGATAATGCAAAAGGGGCGACCTAAACAGCCGTCCCTCCTCCCTGAAAAGTCGTGTGACAGCGACTTTGAATTTGCCCGGCCCTTGTGCCGGGTTTCTTTTTTCGGCGTGCCCAGCAGACACCGACTTCGCACGGTGCAAATGTGCTGGAAAACAGCCCAAATCCAGCAGAAGCGCAGGGGGTTTCAAGTCCTACATTGACCTCACGGTGTTCAGAGAAACGGCAAGCACTGCCGCCTCAAGAACAACGTCGAACCGAGGACTTGACCATGAACCATCCACCTCTCGCCGACACCCTGTGCTGGCGTTCTACGAAAGCGGCAAACTTGCCGAGAAGCATGGCTGCAACGCTGGCGAGCGCCGCCGCCAGCTTGTTGCTCTCTTTGGGGCTCCTCGCACCAACGGCGGCACGCGCCGTCGATGGCTGCATGGTTTTGCTGTGCTTTGCGGCACCGAGCTGGAAGTCAGTCCCTCAGTGTGTGCCACCGGTTCGAAAGGTGCTTCGGGATCTGGCTCGGGGCAAGGCCTTCCCTACGTGCGGGATGTCTGGCGCGGGCAACTTGGCTCGGCATGTGTCGGCTCGGGCGCCGGGCAACTGCCCACCCCAGTACACCCGGGTGCATGAGTCCGAGAGCGGGCCGATCTACACCTGCGACTACACCGGGGCGATCACGGTCACGATCGACGGCAAGCCGTTCACACGCACCTGGTGGGACATGGGTGGCGACACTGTGACGGACTTCAGCCCGGTCGCGAAGTCTCAGCTGGGCACTTGGGACACCCAGTACGACAACGACCACGCCACCTGGCTTCGCCCCCGTCCGTGAGGGCTGCGCCATGGAAGCCTCCACCTTCGCGGCACTGGCCTTGGCCTGCGCGCCACAGGTCCACCTGACCACCGCACACGCGCTCGTTGCAGTCGAAAGCGCCTTCAACCCCTGGGCCATCGGCGTCGTAGGTGGATATCTGCAACGCCAACCGCGCCACCGCACCGAGGCACTGTCCACCGCGCAGGCTTTGCAGGCTGCTGGCCGCAACTTCAGCGTGGGCCTCGGGCAGATCAACCTGGGCAACTTCCAGCGCCTGGGCCTGTCGTTGGAATCGGCCTTCGAACCTTGCTCCAACCTGGCCGCCATGCAGACGGTGTTGAGCGAGTGTTTCGAGCGGGCGCAACGCAAGTCGCCCCGCACATCGGGAGACCAAGCAGCCCTGCGCGCTGCCTTCTCCTGCTACTACAGCGGCAACTTCAGCACCGGCTTTCGCCATGGCTACGTGCGCAAGGTGGTCGCCGCAGCCCGCAACCCTCTCCCCATCAGCCAACCCAACCCCGTGAAGGAGCCGTCATGAACCGCTTTGATTTCTTCGTACCCCAGCGCCGCACCGCAACCGCGCTGCTGCTGTTGGCTGCAGCGTCCAAGGGCTGGACGCAGGGTTTCGACAAGATCAACACCACGGTCACCAATGTCAACACCATCCTGGTGACGATCTCGATTGCGGTGGTGACCATCGCGATCATCTGGGCCGGCTTCAAGATGATCTTCCAGGGCGCTCGTCTGGCCGATGTGGCCAATGTGCTGATCGGCGGCACGCTGGTGGGCGGGGCGGCGGCCTTCGCCAGCTACATCGTCAGCTGACGGCTGAAGGTGCAGACCATGCAGGCCGAAGCCATCTACAAGGGCGCCACGCGCCCGGCCATGAAGCTGGGCATCCCGCTGGTGCCGCTGGTGATCCTGTTTGGCACCGGCATGTTGCTGATCATGTGGGGCGGCATCCTGGTGAGCTGGTGGCTTGCGCTGGGTGTGGTCCTTTCCATTGCACCGGTGTTGCTCTGGATGCGCTGGTTGACGGCCCGCGATGACCAGCGGTTCCGGCAGATTTTTGTGGCCCTCAAGCTGAAGTTGCATGACCACAACCGGCGGTTCTGGCGCGCGCGCAGCTACTCGCCCACGCTCTACCGGGGAGGCTCCGATGTTTGGCATGTTTGACCGATCTGGCAGCGCGGCCCGTCGTCGCTCTGGGCGACCTGCTGCAGGGCAGCCAAAACCGCGTCATTGGGCACAGACGCTGAAGGAAAACCCGCTCACGCGGTTTATCCCCTTCTCCTCGTTTGTCAGCGAGCACGACGTCATCACGCGAGGTGGCGATTTCATGCGAGTCTGGCGTCTCGACGGCGTGGCCTTTGAATGCGCCGACGAACACCTGGTCGCCGAACGGCATGAAGCCCTGTGCAGCCTGCTGCGCAATCTGGCGGGCGGCCAATGGGCCGTGTGGACGCACCGACTGCACCGAAAGATTCAGGACCAACTGGAAGACCCGCCGCAAGCTGGCTTTGCGCGCGACCTGTCACAGGCTTACCAGGCCAGGGTGGGCAAACACGCCATGATGAGCAACGAGCTGTACCTGACGCTCGTCTTCCGGCCCAATACCTCGCGCCTCAGCCGGGCACTGCAATCGACCCAGCGTTCAAAGACCGCCATCGCCGCAGCGCACGCAGAAGCCTTGCGCGTGATGGAAGAACGAACCGCCTTCGTGCACCGGGTGCTGCGCGGCTTTGGCCCTCAACTTCTGGGCGCTCGATCTCAAGGTGCCCGCCGGTATTCCGAAGTGGCCGAGTTTCTGGGCTACCTGGTCAACGGCAGCTGGAGGCCGGTGCCCCTTGCGGCAGGGCCGCTGTACCGCACCTTGCCCACCACCCGCCTGTCCTTCGGTGGCGACAAGCTGGAACTTCGCTATGGCGAACAGCGCCGTTGCGCGGCCCTGGTGGACATCAAGGAATACGCCGACGCGGTGGAGCCCGGTATCCTGAACTCGCTGCTCTACGAAGACAGCGAGTTCATCGAAACCCAGAGCTTTTCGATACTTCCCCGCCGCGAGGCTATGCGTGCGCTGGAGCTGCAGCGCGACCAGTTGATCGCCAGCGACGACGTGGTGGCGAGCCAGATCGCGGACATGGACGAAGCGCTCAATGAGCTGGGCGATGGTCAGTTCTGCATGGGCGAGTACCACTACAGCCTGGTGGTGTTCGGTCAGCCCGGCGAAGACAGTCTGGCCGATGCCGGGCGGCGGGCTGCGCAAGCCATCGGTGCGGTGGGTGAGGCGTCCAGCCTGCAGATGTCGCCGGTTGATCTGGTGGCCGATGCAGCCTGGTTTGCCCAGATGCCGGGCAACTGGCAATGGCGCCCGCGCGATGCCAAGTTGTCGTCCCGCGCTTTCGCGGCCCTGGCCAGCGGTCACAACTTTGCCCGAGGCAAGCGGGACGGCAACCCCTGGGGAGAAGCGCTGGCCTTGCTGCGCACCCCATCGGGCCAGCCCTTCTATTTGAACCTGCACAGCAGCCCAGAAGGCGAAGACTCGGCCGACAAGAAGCTGCCGGGCAACACCCTCATCATCGGCTCCACTGGCGTCGGCAAGACCACGCTGGAGATGTTCCTGCTCACGCTCACCCGCAAGTGGAACCCAGTGCCACGCCTGGTGCTTTTCGACCTGGACCGAGGCTGCGAGATCGCGATCCGCGCCTTGAACGGCCGCTATTTCACCCTCGAAGCCGGCAAGCCCACCCACCTGAACCCGCTGCAGCGCGACCCCACGCCAGCACGCATCCAGTTCTGGGAACAGCTGATTCGCATCTGCATCGCCACGCCCGCCCTGCCCCTGCTGCCGGCCGATGAGCGCGCGATTGCAGACGCCGTCAAGACGGTGGCCACCATGCCTACCGCTCTGCGCCGCTTCTCGACAGTTCGCCAGAACCTGCCGAAGTCGGGCGAAAACAGCCTGTACGAGCGACTCGGGCGCTGGTGCGAAGGTGGTGCCCTGGGCTGGGTGTTCGACCAAGCCAACGACCAGTTGGCGGACCTGGACGCGGCATCGGTGATTGCCTTCGACACCACGGAGTTTCTGGACCTGCCCGAAGTACGGACGCCGGTCATGCTCTACCTGCTGCAGGTGATGGAAGAGTTGGTCAACGGCGAACGCCTGATCTATGTGATCTCGGAGTTCTGGAAAGCGCTGGACCATGAGATCTTCAGCGACTTCGCCAAACAGAAGCAGAAGACCATCCGCAAGCAAAACGGCCTGGGCATTTTCGACACACAGAGCCCGTCCGATGTGCTGCGCCACCCCATCGGGCGGACCATGGTCGAACAAAGCGTGACCAAGATCTTCCTGGCCAACCCGGAAGCGGTACGCGAGGAATACGTCGAAGGTTTTGGCCTCAGCGAGGCTGAATTCGGCATTGTGCGCAGCCTCGGCGCGCAAGGCGGGCGCCGCTTCCTCGTCAAGCAAGGCCACAGCAGCGCCATCTGCGAGCTGGACCTCAGCGGGATGGACGATTTCATCACCGTGCTTTCGGCCACCACCGACAACGTGGCCCTGCTGGATGCCGTGCGCGAACGACACGGTAACGATCCGTTTCTGTGGCTTCCAGAGCTGCTGCGCGAGGTTCAGGATCGCAAAACCCGTACTTCCAGGAGAGCCCCATGAAGACACACGCTCGATTTTTTGCGCTGATCGCTTTGGCGCTGGCCACCAGTGCCGCGTCTGCCCAGTTCGTCAAAGGCAACGAGGCCGTCAAGGTCATGACCGATGGCTCCAAGAAGGTGGAAGTGCCACCACTCCCATCCGTGGCCTTGGGTTCGCCATGCCCAGCCGCCAAACCTGGTTGCACAGGAGGTGGCTGGAAGATGCTGGAGAGCGATTCGGGTCTGGTCGAGTGCACCGAAGTCTTTGCCCGTCCAACGACTTGCAGGCCCTCGACCTACGGTGTCGAAAAACGGTCACGCGCATGGATCGTGAAAGTCAGGGGCCAGTGGATGCAGTGCGTGCAACCCGACATTTCGGGGGAGTGCGTCAGCCTGAAGAGCCTGCCCGTCAGTGCCGTTCAATAGTCAAGAGGAAATCCCATGTTCGCCTGGGTCGGCTCACAGTTTGATGCGGTCCTGAGCACGTATGTGCTCGGTGTCGTGAGTTCGCTCATGACCGGGATCGCACCGATCGCACTGACGGCCATGACGATCTGGGTGGCGCTGTATGGGTGGGCAGTTCTTCGGAATGAAGTGTCTGAAACGGTGCCCACCTTCCTTTGGAAGGTGTTCAAGATCGGCCTGGTACTGGCGTTTGCCTTGCAATCAGGCTTCTATATCACCAACGTTGCCGACACCGCCAACGCGCTGGCGACGGGCGTGGCCAACACGTTTTTGTCTGCAGCGGCAGACCCCACCACGATCTCCTCACCCTACGCATTGTTGGACCGGTTCAACGACGGCGCCAGTCAACTGGTGCTCGATCTGCTGAAGGACGCGGGAATCATACGCCTGGACCTGCTCTTCGCTGCCGTGGTCTGCTCCATCGGCAACGTCGTCTTTCTTTGCATCGCGCTCTTTGTCGTCACGCTGGCCAAGCTCTTCCTGACGTTCGTGATCGCCGTGGGCCCGCTGTTTGTCTTGTGTCTGGCCTGGCGTCCCACGGCGCGCTTCTTTGACAGCTGGTTGTCGATGGTTCTGAACGCTGTGGTGCTGACCTGGTTCGCCTTCTTCGCCCTCGGCATCAGTGCGTTCATGGGCGATGCGATTGTGCAGACCGTCCAGGTCAACGGCGGATTCCAAGGTTCGACGTTCAACGTCGTCGGGGAAAGCCTGAAGTACTGCGTCGTGATGATCCTCATGGCCATCATCTGCTTCCAGGCGCCCAGCCTGGCTTCAGCGCTTACCGGAGGTGCCGCCATCCAACAGGGCATCCAGATGATCCAGAACGCCATGATGGTTTCTGGCCTGCGCTCTGCCTCGTCCGCTCGGAGCGCCAGCGCCGCCGCAAGCGCTGGCGGCGTCATCCGCGCGGGCGCCGGTCTTCCACACACCGCCGCGTCCATGGCCCGCCGAGGCTACGGCGCCGCCCGCTCCGCCGCTTACAAACTCGCCGCCCAACGCGGCCGGTCCTGACCACCCCACCCACCAAGGAGTTCACCATGCAAACCCGCCTCAAAGTTGCCGCTGCCGTCCTCATTGCTCTGGGCGCCACCCAGGCCCGAGCCACCGGCATCCCCGTGATCGATGTGGCCAACCTGGTCCAGACCGTGCAACAGGTCATCAACGACATCACCAAGATCAACAACCAGATTCAGCAGATTCGACAACTGCAAACCCAGATCGAGAGCATCAACGGCATCCGCAACCTGGGCGACGTGTTCAACAACCCACTGCTGAAGAACTATGTCCCGGCCGAAGCCTTCACGCTCGTCAATGCGGTCAACACCTCGGGCTACAGTGGGCTGAACGCCACCGCAAAAGTGCTGCGCGATCTGAACATGGTCTACAACTGCATGGACCTCACCGGCGACGCACGCACCAGCTGCCAGGCCGCGCTGTCACAGCCTTATCAACAGAAGGGCCTGCTGCAGGACGCAATGAAAGCTGCCGCTGGCCGCCTCACCCAGATCCAGTCGCTGATGACCCAGATCAACGCGACCACCGACCAGAAGTCGGTGCTGGAAATCCAAGCCCGCATCGGCGCTGAAAACGCCCTGCTCGCCCACGAGGTGTCGCAAGTGCAGATGCTGCAAGGCATGGCCGACAGCGAAGAGCGCATCGCTCGTTCGCGCGAGCGCGAACGGCAGTACGAGATGCTAGGCCGCACCGGCAAGGTGGCGGATTTTCTGCCGTAGCCCTGCCTGAGTCCCGCCTCCAACCAGTCTCAACGGAGAACCCCATGAGTGCCATCCTGTTGTCAGGTAAAGCCGCCGCATGGCCAAAACGGCCCCCTGAGCCTGCGAACAATGCCGAATCGCTGGCTTTCACAGCGAACCGCGACTGGGAAATCGACCGTGCCCTGATGCTTGAACGGTCGGAACGCCGGGCCTGGCGCGTGGCGGTGGCCGGGCTGATGCTCGGGCTGATCGGCATTGCTGCCGTGTTCGTGCAGGGGCCGCTGCGCCGCGTGGTGGAGATTCCCATCGTGGTAGACCGCGTCACCGGCGAAACCACCGTACAGCAGCGGCTGAGCGAAGAAACCATCCCCGCCATGGAGGCGCTGGACAAACACAACCTGGCGGCATTCGTGCGGGCGCGTGAGAGCTACAGCTGGATGTTCCTGCAGCGGGACTTTGACCAAGTGGCGCGCATGGCCGTGCCGGGTGTCTTCGCGGAATACAACCGACAGTTCGAAGGCGACGGGGCGCTGCAAAAGAAGATCGGCGCTGCCGAAGAATGGCGCATCAACATCGTCGGGGTGCGCCTACGGGCATCCGGGCGCAGCGGCAACCTGAGCGACGCCACAGTCACTTACGACAAGGTCGTTCGGCTGACCGACCGCAACCTGCCCGACGTGACCACCCGCCACGTGGCCAGCATCGTTTACCAGTACCAGCCCAAGGTACTCGCCAAAGAGGCCGACCGGCTGGAGAACCCGTTCGGCTTCGTGGTCACCGCCTACCGGTCCGACCCGGAAATCAACACCCAGCCAGCGGGAGCACGGCCATGAAGCGCACCGCCTTGACGATGCTGGTTGCCTGCGCCGTGTCTTCGAACCTGTTCGCGCAGCCACATGCGAAACCACCCGACCCGCGCCTGCGCGACGTGGTCTACGACCCGCTGGCGGTGGTGACCGTTCCGGTGAAACGGGGCATGGTGACCCTGGTGGTGTTTGACACCGACGAGGTGATCACCGAAGTGGCTGTGGGCAAGGGCGGCGACTGCAGCAAGGCGGAAGCCGTTTGGTGCGTGGCGGCGCAGCCGGGTGGCCGGACCTTGTTCGTCAAGGCCAAGTCTGGTGCGGACGCGCCCAACAACCTGGCCGTCGTCACTGACCGGCGCACCCATGCGCTGCGTTTCGTGGTCCTGCCCGACGGCGACCGGCAACAGCCCGTCTACCGCTTGACCGTCAAGGCGCCGGCACAACCCAAACCCGCCTCGGGCCTGTCAGCGAAAGACCTCGCAGCACTCGCCGCTCTGCCCCCCCTGCCGTCCCTGCCGTCCCAGCCGACACCCCAACAGGTGGTGGCCGAGCGTTTGCAGGCCAAACCCAATGTGATGAATACCCAGTATTCGCTGGCCGAGGGCGACGGGTCGCAAGACATCGTACCCACCCTGGTCTATGACGACGGGCGATTCACCTATCTGCGATTCCCGGGCAACCGCGAAGTGCCCGCCGTGTTCCATGTGCTCGGCGACGGCAGCGAGACCCTGGTCAACGCCCGAATGGAAGACGACCAACTGGTCGTGGACCGCGTCAGCCGCCGACTGATGCTGCGCGCGGGCTCAGCGGTGGTCGGCATCTGGAACGAGGCCTTCGACCTGGAAGGCTCCCCGGCGGAAGGCGCGACCACCGTGCCAGGCGTGCAACGGATGCTCAAGGCGGGCCATGGGTCTCTCGACAACCTCTCCACCGGAGTCAAGCCATGAACGATCAAGCCAACGCACAAGATCCGTCCACCGCTGAGCCTTCGGACGGCAACACCATCACCCCGCTGCCAGGCGAGCCTGGCATCCCCCAGGTGACGGAGGCACGCAGCAGCAACTGGTCGCGCAAAGGGGCGCTCGGGCTTGGCATGATGGTGCTGACCCTGGTGCTCTTCGCAGGCTTCGCCATCAACCGCTACCTCACCAGCGGTTCGGCGGCGGACGAAGATTCCAAGATGGTCCGGGACAAGCCTTCTGCAGCCAGCGCTGGGACACGCGCCCTGGACATGACGGCACCACCTACGCCGCGCATACCCGCTTTGCTGCCGACCAACGAGGTCGCTGAGCCCATTGAAGTCCGCAGTGGTGCGCCTGCTTCGCCCAAAGGCCCCTCGGCCGATGATGCCCCGGTGCTGATCGTGTCTTTACGTCCTGGCGCGCTCTCTGGAACGTCAGGGATGCCGAATGCAACGGTGCCCGGCGACGCCTCGGCGAACCCAGACGATCCAGTCGCCAACACCGGCCGCAACCTGCAGGCCTACCAACGCCAGCTGCAGGGACTGCTCGACAACCTGACTCAGAGCACGGCCATGGCCAGCGGACAAGGCAGCAACACGGCCAATCTCGGTGCCATGGGCTCGATGGCGGGTGCCTCGCCGGGCGCGGGTCTTCCCGCTCCTGTTGCGGGTCTGTTCGGCGGCCAGTTGCAAGGCTCGGCCACCCCCAAGGTCGCGGCCAGCACGCTGGGCGACCGCAGCCTCACCCTGCCCAAGGGCACAGCTTTCACCTGCGCGCTCAAAACCAAGGTGATCAGCGCCACCTCGGGTCTGGTCGGCTGCCAGGTCCAGCGCAACGTATACGGCGACAACGGGCGCGTGCTGCTGATCGAACGCGGTTCTCACCTGGACGGTGAGTACCGCATTTCGTCGGTTCGGCCCGGCATAGTCCGCATACCAGTGTTGTGGACGCGAGTGCGAACGCCGCACGGCGTGACGGTGGACATCGAGTCTCCAGGTACCGGCCAGCTCGGCGAGTCCGGGATTGATGGTTTCGTGGACAACCGCTGGGGCGAACGCATCGGCGCCGCCATGCTGCTCTCGCTGATCGACGACTCGGTCAAGCTGGTGATCCAGAACCAGACCCAAGACCAGCAGGCCGACACCATCGTCCTGCCATCCACCACCGACAACACCAGCAAGCTGGCCGAGAAGGTGCTCGACAGCACGATCAACATCCCGCC